>CAWDSL010000014.1:0-31647 GCA_963805015.1 uncultured bacterium | reverse complement strand
CGCCGTCGTCCTGGTGTCCCTCGTCCCTGCCTGCAAGAACGGGACCGAGGTACCGCGGGGGAACGCGGCTAAGAAAGGAGGGCGGACTATGGAAGTCAAAAGAGAGCTGTTCGGGCGTCTCGCCGACGGCACGGCCGTGGATATCTACACACTTACCAACAGGTCCGGGATCGAGGCCCGCGTCACGACCTACGGGGCGATCCTGGTTTCGCTCAAGGTGCCCGACCGAAACGGCGTGTTCGGCCGACGTCATCCTCGGCTTCGACGACCTCGACGGGCTACCTCGGGACCATCCCGTACTTCGGGGCCATCGTCGGCCGCTACGGCAACCGCATCGCCAAGGGCCGGTTCACGCTCGACGGCGTCGAGTACAAGCTGGCCGCCAACAACGGCGCCAACCACCTGCACGGCGGGCTCAAGGGCTTCGACAAGGTCGTCTGGAACGGCCGAGCCGGTCCAGGCGACCGAGCGGCCGTCGGCGTCAAGCTCACCTACCTCAGCAAGGACGGCGAGGAAGGCTATCCCGGGCAACCTCGACGGTCACGGTCGTCTACACGCTGACGAACGACAACGAGCTGCGGATCGACTACGAGGCCGACGACCGACAAGCCGACGCCGGTCAACCTGACGAACCACGCTACTTCAACCTCGCGGGCGGGCGACGGCGACATCCTCGGCCACGAGCTGCATGCTCGACGCCGACCGGTTCACGCCGGTCGACGCGACGCCTGATCCCGACCGGCGAGATCGCGGCCGCGTCGCGGGCACGCCGTTCGACTTCACGCGCGCCCACGACGCGATCGGCGAGCGGATCGCCCAGGTCGAGGCGACGGCTACGACCACAACTTCGTCCTCCGCGGCGGCGGCGGGACGCTGGCCCTGGCCGCGCGAGTCGAGGAGCCGGCAAGCGGGCGGGTGATGGAGGTCTACACCGACCAGCCGGGCATCCAGTTCTACACGGGCAATTTCCTCGACGGCACGGTCGTCGGCAAGGGCGGCAAGGCCTACCGGAAGCACTACGCCTTCTGCCTCGAGACCCAGCACTTCCCCGACTCGCCGAACCAGCCGAACTTCCCCTCGACCATCCTCGAGCCGGGGGAGAAGTACCGCACCGTCACGGTCCACAAGTTCTCGCGAAATAAATCGACCGAAATTCAGCGCTTCTCCGGGACGATCTCGACCCAGTAGCCGTCGGGGTCCTCGATGAAGTAGATCCCCATCGCCGGGATTCTCGTAGCAGACGACGCCCATCTTCTTGTGCCGGGCGTAGGCGGCGGCGTAGTCGTCGACGCGTGAAGGCCAGGTGGATCTCGTTGTCGCCGAGGTTGTAGGGCTCCTTGCGGTCGCGGAGCCAGGTCAGCTCGAGGCGGTGGGGCGTCCGGCCGTCGCCGAGGAAGACGAGGATGAAGCTCCCGTCCTTGGCCTCGTGCCGGCGGACCTCCTCGAGGCCGAGCGCCGTCTTGTAGAAGACCAGGCTCTTTCGCGAGGTCGAGGACGTTGATGTTGTTGTGGGCGAAGGTGAACTTCATGGGACCTCCCGACCGAGAATAGCCGAAAGCCCGTGGCGCTGTCGAGCCGTCCGTCAGCAGCAATGAGGCGTGATGAAGCCCTCGATGAGCGCGGCGACGAGGAGGAGCGGCAGGACGACCAGCACGAACGAGCGGACGACGTTCCGGGCCAGGCTTTCGGTCTCGGGCCTCCGTCCGGTCCGGGCGGATCTCCGGGATCTCCAGCGGGTCCCCCGGAGCGGCTCCTGAGCCGGGCGGCTGGCCGCCGGCCTCCGGGCTTTCTTCTCTCGCCATGCGGCCGCGGCCTTTTCCCCATGCCGGCCGAGAGATACAGCCCGAGGCTCGTCGCGTAGCAGACGGCGGTGAGCTCGAAGACGCCGTGCGGCAGGATCTTGGTCAGGACGATCCGGGGGACGTCGAGGCCCTTGATGCTTGGTGACCGAGACCAGAAGCCCCAGGACCGCCCCGTTGAGGAGCGGGTCGAGGATGGGCAGGAACAGGAAGGGGACCGCGCCGGCCGCGACCGCGAGGACCGAAGCCCGGGCGTTGTGGTAGAAAAGGGTCATGGCCAGGACCAGCGGCGAACCTTCGAGGCGGATGTCCTTGAGCGCGTTGATCACGAATTCCAGGGCCTTCTGTTCCTGGTCCGGCCAGAGCAGGAAATAGAGGAAGCCGACGACGAAGCCCAGGCCGAGGGCCCGCGCCGCGTGCTTGAAGTACTTCCTGTAGTGCTGGCGCCAGGCGTCCCGCTCCTCGCGGAAGAGGCTTCGATCCGGACGGCCGGTCCGGCCGCGCTCGACCGGGAGGGTTTCCGGTCTCCCACCGGCGGATCTGAAGTCGCTCATCGGTCCTCCCGATCCTCATCCGCCGACGAGCTCCCGTTCGATCTGTTCGAGGGTCTTGCCCTTGGTCTCCCGGACGCCGGGACTTGATGAAGACGAAGCCGACGACGCAGATCCCGGCGTAGATCCAGAAGGTCCCGGCCGGGCCGAGCCCCTTGTTGAGGATGGGGAAGGTGTAGGTCAGGACGAAGCAGGCCGATCCAGAGGGAGACGGTCGAGACCGACATGGCCGCGCCGCGGATGCGGTTGGGGAAGATCTCGGAGAGCAGCACCCAGGTGACCGGGGCCAGGGACATGGCGTAGAGGGCGATGGCCGACGAGGACCAGGAGCAGGATCTGGAGGCCGCGGCTGTGCAGGGCGATAGCTCGCCCCGATCAGCCCGTAGATCACGGCCAGGCCGGCCGACGCCGACGAGCATCAGGGGCTTGCGGCCGAAGCGGTCGACGGTGCAGATGGCCACGAAGGTGAAGACCAGGTTGACGGTGCCGGTGACGACGATGTTGAACAGGACGTCGCTCACGTCGTAGCCGGCGGCCGTGAAGATCTCCTCGGCGTAGTTGAAGATGACGTTGATGCCGCACCACTGCTGGAAGACGGCCAGGACGACGCCGAGCACGAGGACCCGCGCCAGCCTGGGCTCGAGCAGGTCGCGGAAGTGGACCCGCCGATCTCGTCTGCGCCAGCGTCGCCTGGATCTCGGCCATGGCCCGTCCGGCGTAGGCCGGTCCGCCGATCCGCGCGAGGACCTTCGCGGCCCGCTCGGGTCGGCCGTTCTTGACCAGCCAGCGCGGGCTCTCCGGCACGAGGAACATCAGGACGAAGAAGAGCAGGGCCGGCACGGTCTCGGCGCCGAACATCCAGCGCCAGCCGGTCTGTCCGTTCCAGGAGGCCAGGATCTCCGCGGCCGTGGCGCCCGCGGCGACCGGCCGGGCGATGAGCCAGTTGACGAACTGGGCGGCCAGGATGCCGATGACGATGGTCAGCTGGTTGACCGAGACGAGCTTGCCGCGGATCTCCGCGGGCGCGACCTCGGCGATGTACATGGGGGAGAGGTTCGAGGCCAGGCCGATGCCGATGCCGCCGACGAGGCGGAAGACGACGAAGACTGTGAAGTCCGGGGCCAGAGCGGTCCAGACGGCCGAGACGGTGAAGAACGCCCCGGCCAGGATGAGAAGCCTCTTGCGGCCGAAGCGGTCGGAGAGGCCCCCGGAGACGAGCGCGCCGATGAGGCAGCCGACGAGGGCGCTCGACATGGCCCAGCCGATCTGCGACGGCGTCGTCAGATCGAAGAATTTCTCGTAGAAGGGCTTGGCCCCGCCGATGACCACCCAGTCGTAGCCGAAGAGGAGGCCGCCCATAGCCGAGACGAGGGTCGTCGTCCAGACGAAGCGCATATTGTAGGGTCGGGAGGCAGTCATAACGGCTCCAGACGGTCTTTTTATAACAAATCAGGGGAAAAAGGTAGGGAGATCGATAAAAAAGCATTTGCTTGCTGTCCTGATATCTGATATATTACGACTAAATACAGGGTAGAAGACCTCTGTATGAATAGGGACCATAGGGCATGAGCGACGTGACGGGACGGATCTTCGACATCAAACGCTACTCGATCCACGACGGGCCGGGCATCCGGACGACCGTCTTCCTCAAGGGGTGCGCCCTGCGCTGTCTCTGGTGCCACAATCCCGAGAGCGTCGATCCCGGACCGGAGCTCATGCTCTGGCCGGCGCGGTGCAGCCGCTGTTACGCCTGCGTCGGGGCCTGCCCTCTCGGCGCGATCTCCAAGGATGCCGCCGGCGCCGTCGTCATCGACCGGGCCAAGTGCGATCTCTGCGGCCGGTGCGCCGAGGCCTGCCTCTACGACGCGATGCAGATGGTCGGCCGGGAGATGACGGTCGAAGAGGTCCTGGCCGAGGTCGAGAAGGACAAGATCTTCTACGAGCAGTCCGGGGGCGGCGTGACGCTCTCCGGCGGCGATCCCTTCGTCCAGGCGGAGTTCGCCGAGGCCCTGCTCGCCGCCTGCCGCGCGCGCGGCCTGCGGACGGCCGTCGACACGGCCGGGATGTCTTCGGACGGGATCCTCGACCGGTTGGCGGCCAAGACCGACCTCGTCCTCTACGACCTCAAGGTCATGGACGAGGGCCGCCACCGGGAGATGACCGGGGTCTCGAACGCGCCGATCCTGGAGAACCTGAAGCGCCTGGCCGCCCGCGGGACGGAGGTCTGGGTCCGTATCCCGCTCGTCCGGGGCGTCAATGACGACGACGACAACATCCGGCGGACGGTCGCCTTTTTGAGCTCGCTCCGGACCGTCAAGCGGGTCGGCCTTCTGCCCTACCATTCCGGAGGGCTGGAGAAGGCCCGCCGGATCGGAAAAGAAAAGGATTTCCGGAGATTCGAACCGCCTTCCGAGGAGCGCCTCGCGGCCGTCGAGGCCGCCTTCCGGGAGGCCGGGTTCGAGGTCCGGCGCGGAGGATGACCATGAACGAACGCATCAAGAAGCTCAGGACGCAAACGCTCGAAGCCAAGCCGACGATCAGCGCCGAGCGGGCCCGGCTCCTCACCGAGTTCTACAAGCGTCCCGGGACGCGCGGCCTGTCGACGCCGATGCAGCACGCCCTGGCCTTCAAGCACATCATGGAGAACAAGAGCATCGTCTTCAACGACGGCGAGCTCATCGTCGGGGAGCGCGGCCCGGCCCCCAAGGCGACGCCGACCTACCCCGAAGTCTGCATCCACTCCGTCCAGGACCTCCGCTACCTCAACGACCGGACCAAGACCGCCTTCGGCTCCGACGAGGAGACCCGCCGCGTCTACGCCGAGGAGATCATCCCGTTCTGGCAGGGCCGCTCGCAGCGCGACCGCATCTTCGCCGAGATGACCAAGGACTGGATCGAGGCCTACGAGGCCGGTGTCTTCACCGAGTTCATGGAGCAGCGCGCCCCGGGCCACACCGTCCTCGACGGCAAGATCTACACGAAGGGCATGAACGGATTCAAGAAGGACATCGAGGGCGCCCTGGCCGCCCTCGACTTCATGGCCGATCCGGCCGCCTACGACAGGCAGGAGGAGCTCAAGGCCATGGCCGCGAGCTGCGACGCCCTGGTCGCCTTCGGCCGGCGCCACGCCGCGAAGGCCCGCGAGCTGGCGGCGGGGGAGAAGGACACCGCCCGCCGGAAGGAGCTGGAGAGGATCGCCGAGGTCTGCGACCGGGTCCCGGCCGAGGCGCCGCGCGACTTCTGGGAAGCGCTCCAGATGTACTGGTTCGTCCACCTGGGCGTCATCACCGAGTACAACACCTGGGACTCGTTCAACCCGGGCCGTCTCGACCAGCACCTCCGGCCCTTTTACGAAAAGGGCCTGGCCGACGGAAGCCTGACCAAGGAGGGCGCCCGCGAGCTCCTCCAGGCCTTCTGGGTCAAGTTCAACAACCAACCCGCCCCGCCCAAAGTCGGCGTCACGGCCGAGGAGAGCGGCACCTACACCGATTTCGCCCTCATCAACGTCGGCGGCCTCAAGGAGGACGGGACCGACGGCGTCAACGAGCTGAGCTACCTCATCCTCGACGTCATCGAGGAGATGCGCATCCTCCAGCCGAGCTCGATGGTCCAGATCAGCGCCAAGGGGCCGGATTCCTTCCTGCTGCGGGCCCTCAAGATCGTCCGGACCGGTTTCGGCCAGCCGTCGATCTTCAACACGGACGCCATCGTCCAGGAGCTCGTCCGGCAGGGCAAGTCGGTCGTCGACGCCAGGAACGGGGGGTGCAGCGGCTGCGTCGAGGCCGGGGCCTTCGGGAAGGAAGCCTACATCCTGACCGGCTACTTCAACCTGCCCAAGGTCTTCGAGATCACGCTCGGGAACGGCGTCGATCCGCGGACGGGGAAGAGGATCGGCCTCGAGACGGGCGACCCGGCGGGGTTCGCGACCTTCGACGAGCTCTTCGAGGCCTTCCGGAAGCAGGTCCGCCACTTCGTCGACATCAAGGTCCGCGGCAGCAACGTCATCGAAAAGCTCTATGCGACCTATCTGCCCGCGCCCTTCCTGTCGGTCCTCGTCGACGACTGCGTCAAGACCGGCAAGGACTACCACGCCGGCGGCGCCCGCTACAACACGAACTATATCCAGGGCGTCGGCGTCGGCACGATCACCGACGTCCTGAGCGCCGTGCGCTGGAACGTCTTCGACCACAAGCACTTCACCATGAAGGAGCTCATGGCGGCCCTGGCGGCCAACTTCGAGGGTCACGCGGAGCTCCGCCAGCGCGTCCTCAACCGGACGCCCAAGTTCGGCAACGACGACGACTACGCCGACGGCCTGATGACCCGCGTCTTCGAGGCCTACTTCGAGGCCGTCGACGGCCGGCCGACGCCCCGCGGCGGCACTTACCGCATCAACCTCCTGCCGACGACGGCCCACATCTACTTCGGCAAGATGACCGGGGCCACGGCCGACGGGCGGCTGGCGGGCGACGCGGTGTCCGAAGGCGTCTCGCCGGTCCAGGGCGCCGACCGCAAGGGCCCCACGGCGGTCGTCAAGTCGCTCGGCAAGATGGACCACGTCCGGACGGGCGGCACGCTCCTCAACCAGAAATTCGCGCCGCAGCTGCTCGCGGACGACACGGGCCTGGCCGGGCTCAAGGACCTGGTCCGGTCCTACTTCCGGCTGATGGGCCACCACATCCAGTTCAACGTCGTCACGGCCGACCTGCTGCGGACGGCCCAAGCCCACCCGGAGAAGTACCGCGACCTCATCGTCCGCGTGGCCGGATACAGCGATTACTTCGTCGACTGTAGCTTCGAGCTCCAGAACGAGATCATCCACAGGACCGAGCACCAGGAGCTCTAGGCCGCCTATACACCTCCCCCGGGATTGTGGTATAAATGACCTTCCCGAACGACGCCCGGAGGACACCATGAGCGACAAGAAGAAGGTGCTCATCATCGACGACGACCCGGCCATCTGCGAATCCGTGAAGGCCATCCTCGACGCCAGCGGCTTCGACAGCGCCTACGCCTTGAGCGGCAAGGAGGGCCTCGAGGCCTTCCGCAAGACCAACCCCGACATCGTCCTCTGCGACATGATGATGGAGGACATCGACGCGGGCGGGCAGGTGACCAAGATCATGAAGACCGAGCGCCCCGGGACGCCCGTCTTTCTGCTGAGCACGATCGGCGACGCCACGGCCTCGACCGTCGGCCTGGCCGAGTTCGGATTCAGCGGCGTCTTCCAGAAACCCGTCAACTTCGACCTGCTGCTGGCCGTCATCGGCCGCTACGCCAAGGCCGCGTAGCTCCGCGTCCCGCCGCGCCCCCGCCGACCGGTCCCGACAGGCCCATGAGCCCCTCCCTGGCCGACCTCTTCAGCCGCGAGAGCGACCTCGCATCCTACCGCCGGGCCGTCCTGGCGCTCGGAGGCGATTTCCCGTTCGGGAGCGCCGACATGATCGAGCTCGGCGCGGCCTATTTCGAGCGCTACCCCGACCGGACCCGGGACCGCGACGCCGCCGAGGTCCGCCTCGGCTACGCCCTGGCCCGCGTGGCCATCGTCGAGAAGGCCGTCCTGGCCGTCGATCCGGCCCGCCGCGACGCCTATCGGACCATGTTCGAGGACGTCCTCTCGGTGGGCCCGAGCCTGGAGGCCCTGATCGCCTCATGCGGCCGGGCCGCCCTCCGGGCCGATCACCAAGCGTTCTCCGCCGTTTTGACCGCTCTGAAAGCCACGATCGACGAGATCCCCAAGGGCCTGATCAAGGAGCGTTTCGTCGGGGGTATCTCCAATTTATTCAACATCATGTATGTCATCGACATGAAGCTCCGCGGCCCTTTACTTTGAGGGGCCGTTCTGGTATCTTATTTTCTATAGAATTCCCTGTGCGGCTGGCGGGTTGAGCTCTCTGTCGAACCCCGGGGGTCCCGGAGAGCGGTTCGCGCCTCGTCGACCGCGCATCCGTCCGGCGCAGGCCCGCCGGCTGGGAAGATCCGGGCCACCAGTCTCAGGAGCCAACGGCATGAGCACTCACACGGGAGTCTGCAACTTCTGCGGGACCGGCTGCGGCCATTTGCTCGAAGTCGGCGACGGCGCCGTCCGGGGCGTGTTCGCCTCGCCCGGCCACCCCGTCAGCCGGGGACGGCTGTGCGTCCGGGGCTGGCACATCCACGAGCTCCTGGCGACCCGGGACAGGATCGTCGCGCCCCAGCTTCCCCGCGCGTGCGGCCGGCTCGAAGCCGTTCCCTACGAGGAGGCGATCGGCGCCGCCGCCGGGCGGCTGTCCCGCTACTCCGGCGACGAGATCGCCTTCCTGGCCTCGCCGCGCGCCTCGAACGAGGACAACTACGTCCTGGCCAAGCTGGCCCGGACGGTCTTTCGCTCCCCGAACATCGGCCTGGCCTCGGACCAGGGTCACGCCGACGCGGCCGATGTCCTGCTCGAGGGCGCGGGCCTGCCGGCCATGCTCGGCGCACTGACCGAGATCCGCAAGGCCGAGTTCATCCTCCTCGTCGGAGGGGACATCGCCAAGCTGAATCCGATCGTCGGGAGCGAGATCCACATGGCCGCCCGCGGCGGGGCCGACCTGGTCACCCTCAGCCCCCGGTCGACCCAGATGGCCAAGCTCAGCCGTACACACCTTTGGACCAGGCCGGGAACCCTGCGGCACGCCCTCGCGGCCACGGCCAAGGTCCTGGTCGATCGCGGCCGGCACGACGAGGCCTTTCTCCGTGACCGGACCGAAGGTTTCGCGGAATTCGCCCGCTATCTCTCCGGCCTCGATCTCGGGGAGCTCACGGCCGCGGCCGGCCTGGACCCGGCCGAGATCGAGGACCTGGCCCTCCGCCTGTCCCGGGCCCCGAGCGCCATGGCTTTCTTCTCCTCGGGCATCTCCGGCCTCGACCGCGGGTCCGTGGCCCTGCTCTTCGACCTGTTCCTGGCGGCCGGAAAGATCGGCCGGGAGGGGAGCGGCGTCAATGCCATTACCGGGATCTGCAACATCGTCGGGAGCTACGACGTGGGCGCTTCGAACCTGTTCCTTCCGGGCCCCCGGCGGGCCGAGGGACCGGCCGCCGGACGCACGCCGCGGCAGCTCCTGGCCGCTTCGCCGTCTCCGCTCAAAGCCCTGGTCGTGGCCGATCGCGACGAGGAGATCCTCCGGCACGCGGACAAGCTCAAGGGCCTCGAGTGCGTGGTCTACGTCGGCGCTTACAACAATCCCTTCGTCGATTTCGCCCACATCGTCCTGCCCGCGGCCACTTCCGCGGAGACCGACGGGACCTATACCAACGCCGAGCGCCGCATCCAGCTCAATCGCAGGAAGGTCGACCCGCCCGCCGGCGTTCTTCCGGCCTGGCGCATCTACGCCGACATCGCCGCCCGGCTCGACGCCTCCTGGGCCTACACCTCCTCCGAGAGCATCATGGCCGAGATCGCCTCCTCCCTGCCCTCCTACGCCGGCGTCACCTATGCCAAGCTCGAGAAGGGGCACGGTCTGCAGTGGCCGTGCGACGCCCGGCACCCGGAGGGCACCGTCCGGCTCGACGCCGGGGACGTGGGCCGCCGGCTCCGGTTCGTCGGCGCCTCCGCCGGTTTCGCCGCCCCGGCCCCGACGGCGGACTTCCCCTTCCTGCTCATGGCCGGCAAAGCCAACTACTTCTGGCACCGCAACAACATCATGAAGAAGACCCTGATCCCCAAGCGGGAATACAACGCCCTGCTCCTCCCGTATCCCCAGGGATTCGTCGAGATCGCCCCGGCCGACGCGAAGACCCTCGGCGTCCGCGATCGCGCCCCCGTCAACGTCGTCGCGGCCGGCGGCTCGATGCGGGTGGCCGTCCGGATCTCCGGGGACGTCAAGCCGGGAACGATCTACGTGCCCTATTTCATCGAGGACATGGTCCCCGGCTTCCTCAACGCCGCCGGAACCTCGATCGACGAGGACCAGGATTCGGCGATCCCGGTGCGGATCGAGAAGGGGTGACCATGTACATCCTGCCCAAAACCCAGGTCCCGGCGCTCCTGGCCGCCCTCGCCGCCGACTACGAGCTCTACGGCCCCGTCGTCCGCGCCGACGGCGGCGATCCGATGTTCGAGCGGGTCGACGATCCGGCCGCGCTCCGCATCGACGCGGCCATCACCTACGATCCGCCGAAGCGCGCCGTCTTCCCCCAGACCGAAAGGATCATGTCCGCCCGCTACGACCGGGAGACCCGCGAAGCTTCGGTCGTCCGCGACGACCTGGTCCGGCCCAAGGCCCTGGTCGGCATCCGGTCCTGCGACCTGACGGGGCTCCTGTGCCTCGACCGCTTCTTCCTCGGCCAGGAGTACGTCGACGACGTCTACCGCGACCACCGCAAGAAGATGTTCATCGTCGCCGTCACCTGCGTCCGGCCGTTCCCCCAGTGCTTCTGCGTCTGCACCGATAGCGGCCCGGCGCCCCGGGAGGGCTACGACGTGGCCCTGACCGCCGTCGGCGACCACTACCTGTTCGAGGCCGGGAGCGGGAAGGGCGAGGCCCTGGCCCGCGCGCTCGGCCTCGCGGAGGCCGCGGCCGACTCCGCGGCCGTCAAGCGCGCCGTCGTCGACGCTTCGATCGCCCGCTTCGACGCCGAGGCTACGGACAACAAGGCCTGGATCTCCCGGGTCATGAACCGCATCACCATGGGCTTCATCTCCAACGACGTCTGGGAATACATCGGTGACCAGTGCTTCGAGTGCGGGGCCTGTTCCTTCGTCTGTCCGACCTGCTCCTGCTTCAACATCGAGGACGTCGCGGCGGGCGGGGACCGGACCGACCGGATGAGGTCCTGGGACTCCTGTTCCTTCGAGGGCTACACGCGGATGGCCGGCGACCACAATCCCCGCAAGCCCGTGGAGGACCGGAGGAACAAGCGCTTCTTCTGCAAGCTGTCCTACTCCCAGTCCAAGAAATACCTCCGGCCGGGCTGCGTGGGCTGCGGCCGGTGCGTCCGGGTCTGTCCGGGCGACATCGGCATGTCCAACGTCGTCACCTATATCCGGCGCGAGATCACCAAGGCGGGTGCGAAATGAGCGCTCCGAACCCCGGCGTCATCGTCACCGTCCCCGAGATCGCCGTCATCGACGAGGTCCGGGAGGAGATCGAGGACGTCCGCACGTTCTTCTTTTCCTTCGAGAGGCCGGAGGTCGCCAGGGACTTCCGGGTCAAGTCCGGCCAATTCGTCATGTGCACGGTCTTCGGCTCAGGCGAGTTCGCCGTGTCCCTGCCGTTCAGCCCCGAGAACGACCGGCTTCACCTGTCGGTCCGCCAGGTCGGCAAGGTCACCCGGGCCCTCCACGAGCTCAAGGCCGGGGACAAGATCGGCATCCGCGGGCCCTTCGGCAACGGCTTCCCGTTCGAGGCCATCAAGGGCAAGAACATCGTCTATGTCGCCGGCGGCATCGGGCTCATCCCGCTGCGGTCGTCGATCGTCCACGTCCTCCAGCACCGGCCGGACTTCGGCCGCATCATCCTCATCTACGGCTCGCGTTCGTCGAAGGAGCTGATGTACCGCGACATGATCGCCGAGTGGCGGGCCACCGAAGGCTTCGAGACCTATTTCACCATCGACCGGCCCGAGCCGGACTGGACGGGACCCGTCGGGTTCGTCCACACCCTGGTCGGCCCGGCCCAGGTCCCGGTCGAGAACACGGTCGCCTTCGTCTGCGGCCCGCCGCTCATGTTCAATTCGGTCATCAAGGAGCTGCTGGCCGCAGGGCTCAAGGACGAGGCCATCGTCTCGACGCTCGAGCGGCACATGAAGTGCGGCATCGGCAAGTGCCAGCACTGCGCCATCGGCCGGACGCTCGTCTGCACGGACGGCCCGGTCTACACCTACAAGCAGATCAAGACCCTTGGGGAGCAGATCTAGGGAAGGCCATGAACGGGCTCATCGACGTCCTCCAAGGCGGCGCCTGCCTCGTCGGCGTCGGCAATCCGCTGCGCCGCGACGACGGCGTCGGGCCCTGGATCGTCGCCGCCCTCCGCCAGGCCGCCGCCAGGACCGGGCTGACCCTGGTCGACGCCCAGGACGTGCCCGAGAACTTCGTCCCGGCGATCGCCCGCGGCGAAGCCCGCAACGTCGTCTTCATCGACGCCGTGGCCGCCGCCGGCGAGCCCGGGACCGTCGTATTCGGTCCCCTGGCCGATCTCGGCGAGGCCGAGAGCTTCTCGACCCACAAGCTGGCCCTCTCGCTCAGCGGCAAGTTCCTCGAGGCCGCCGGGAAGAAAGCCTTCCTGCTCGGCATCGTTCCCGCCGACCTCGAGTTCGGCGAGGGGCTGACGCCCGCGGTCGAGCGGGCCGCCGCCTCCGTCCGCGACGCCATCCTCGGCGCCCTGGCCCCCCATCCGCCTGGAGAACCGTCATGAACGCTGACCTCTTCACCCGACTGTTCGCCGCCTTCGGCCTCCTCCTCGTCGCGGCCGCGGCGGCGCCGTTCGTCGCCCGCAAACGGACCCTGGCCGGGATCGTCAACCTCGGCCTGGTCTCGGTCGCGGCGGTCCTCCTGCTCACGGTCAGCGCCGAAGCCCTGTTCGGCCACGCCGGGCACGCCGCGCGGACGGTTCCGCTCGGGCCGCTCGCCGTGCCGTTCCTGGTCGACGGCTTCTCCGCGGTCTTCCTGGCGATCATCGCCTTCGTGGCCGTGGCCAGCGCCCTCTACTCCATCCGCTATATGGGCCACTACCCGGAGTACGGCCTGGCCGGTTACTACCTGTGCTACCCGCTGTTCATCCTGGGGATGGCCGGCCTGGTCACCGTCGACGACCTGGCCGCCGGCTTTACCCTGGCCTGGCAGGTCATGACGGTCGCTTCGTTCGTCCTGATCCGGTTCGAGCACCGGAAGAGGGAGAACGTCCGCAACGCCGCGAAGTACCTCGTCCTGATGGAGCTCGCCTGGCTCCTGGTCGTCGCCGGGGCCTTCTTCGTCGACGGCTACCGGTTCGGCGGAGCCCCTGGCCGGGGTCGCCGCGAAGCTCGGCGCGACCGCCGGCCTGCCGCTCGCTCGGCTTCTTCGCCTTCCTCCTCGTCGGCTTCGGGATGAAGGCCGGCGTCTTTCCCCTCGGCCAGCTCTGGCTGCCCGACGCCCATTCGATCGCCCCGTCGCCGGTGAGCGCCCTGCTGAGCGGGGTCATGCTCAAGACCGGCGTCTACGGGCTGATGCGGACGTTCCTGTTCATGGTCCCCGCGGGTGAACTCGGCCTTCGACGGCCGGACCTGGGGCCTGCTCGTCGCCGCGATCGGGCGCGGTGACGCTCGTTCATCGGCACGGTCCAGTCGATGAAGCAGAGCGACGCCAAGCGGCTGCTGGCCTACAGCTCGATCGGCCAGATCGGCTACATCGTCCTGGCCACGGGCGCCGTCCTCTTCCTGGGGACGACGGGCGACCCCGGCCCTGCGGGCCCTGGCCGTCGTCGCCGCGATCGGCGCTCTCTTCCACGTCCTCAACCACGCCATCTTCAAGGCGTCTGCTCTTCCTCACGAGCGGCAGCATCCTCTACGCCACCGGGACGAAGGACCTCAACAAGCTCGGCGGCCTCATCCGCCTGATGCCGGTGAGCGCCGCCGTCGCCGGCGATCGCCTCGCTGTCGATCTCGGGGATGCCGCCCTTCAGCGGGTTCGTCGAGCAAGTGGACGATCATCGCCAGCTCGCTCCTGGCCGGGGAGGCGACCTTCGCCTGGTCCTCTTCGGCATCGTCGCCCTGTTCACGAGCGCCGTCACGCTGGCCTGCTACGTCAAGTTCTTCGGCATGGCTTTCACTTCGGCCGGGCTCGGAGTGGAACGTCGGCCGAAGACCGTCCGCGAGGTCCCGGCCTCGATGCTGGCCCCCAAACTCGTCCTGACGGCCGTGCCTCGTCCAGGGCCTCTTCCCGGCCCTGTTCGGTCGGGCTCGTCCTGGCCGCCCTCGGGCGGTCCGAGGGCTTCCTCCTCGCCGGCTGGCGTCGCCGCCTCCGGCGGGCTTCGGTCTCGGCGACGCTCCTGGGCCTCCGGCTGGCCGGCGTTCGGCGCGGCCGCCGCGCCGCTCGTCGTCCTGCTCGTCCTCGGCCTGGCCCTGGCCCTCGCGGGCGCTGCTCCGGAGGGCGGGCGGCTCGAAGGAGGTCGAAGCCCCGACCTGGCTCTGCGGCTACCAGGACCTGAACGACGCCAACCGGTACACCGACCGGGGCATGTTCGCCGCCCTGCGGGGCCTGTTCAAGTGTCGCGCGGCGGAAAGACGCGGCAAGTACGGGAGATGGGCGATGAGAGGTCCATGACAGCCAACTGATCGAGACCGAGCTCAGGGCCGCGTTCGGCGCCGACCTCGTGCGGCGACGGAGTCGCCCGCGAGCGAACCGGCTCTTCGTCGACGTCGACCGCCGGGCGCTGCGGGCCGCCGTCGAACGCCCTCATCGAGCTCGGCGGCCGCTACCTGGTGGGCATCGGCTACGACAACATCGCCCGGGACGGGACGCTGGGGCTCATCCACACCTTCGCCTTCGACCGGACCATGTCTTCGTCTGCCTGCGGACCTCGGCCCCGGTCGCGATCCGACCTTCGACTCCATCACGCCCGACATCCCGAACGCCGGCTGGTCCGAGCGCGAATACATGGACCTGCTCGGCATGAAGTTCACCGGCCACCCGAAGCCGAAGAAGCTCATCCTGGCCGACGACTGGCCGGCCGGGATCTATCCCCTGCGCAAGGAGGTGCCGCACAACCTCGTGCCGCCGGCGGCCGAGGACGTGGCCTACCGAGCTCGACGAGGCCCCGCCCGGGACGACCATCGTGCCGGTCGGCCCGTTCCATCTCGACCTCCACGAGCCGGCGCACTTCGCCGTCTACGTCGACGGCGAGACCATCAAGGGCTGCGACTACCGCGGCTTCATGGCCCACCGCGGCATCGAAAAGCTCTGCCAGACCCAGGTCAGCTACAACGAGGTGCCCTTCATCGCCGAGCGCATCTGCGGCATCTGCGGCTCGCGTCCACGCCGTCGCTACTCCCAGGCCGTCGAGCTGGCGGCCGGCCTCAAGATCTCGCGCCGGGCCGAGTACATCCGGACGGTCATGCTCGAGATCGAGCGGCTCCACTCGCACCTGCTCTGGCTCGGCGTCGCCGGTCACCTCATCGGCTTCGACACGGTGTTCATGCAGGCCTGGCGGGTCCGCGAGCAGATCATGTGGCTCGCGCGAGCGGATCACCGGCAACCGCAAGACCTACGGCATGATCGTCGTCGGCGGCGTCCGCCGCGACATCACGCCGGAGATCCGGGCCGATATCGAGGGGTCCTGGACAGCCTCGAAAAGAGGTCGCTGGTCCTCAAGAACGTCGATCATCGGGGACACCGCGATCCACCGCCGGACCAAGGGCGTCGGGACCTGTCGAAGGAGGAGACGGTCCTCTGGAGCCTGCGTCGGCCCCGTGGCCCGGGCCCGCGGCGTGCGACATCGACGCCCGCACGCGACCATCCCTACGCCGCCTACGACGACATGGCCGTTCGACGTCCCGGTCGTCGACGGCTGCGACGTCTGGGGAACGGTCGTCGTCCGGGTCGCTCGAGATCTTCGAGTCGATCAAGCATCCTCCGCCAGGCGCTGGACAGGATGCCGCCGACGGCCCGCTCCTGATCGAGGTCCCCGAGGCCCTGCCGCCGCTCCGCCACGCCGTGTCCATGGTCGAGGCGCCGCGCGGCGAGTCGGTCCACTACGTCATCACCGGCGAGGAGAACCGGCCGGAGCGGTGGCGCGTCCGGGCCCCGACCTATCCGAACCTCCAGGGCGTGCCGTCGATGCTGCTCAACAACCAGTTCGCCGACTTCCCGATCATCGTGGGCAGCATCGATCCCTGCTTCTCCTGCACCGACCGGGTGGCGGTCGTCGACGCCGCGGTCGGGCGCGACGCGCGTCCTCGGCCGGGCCGAGCTCGAGGGGATGTCGCGCCGGCCCGCGGGCGGGAAGGAGTGACCATGAGCCTCGTCGCCGTCTTCGTCAACGTCCTCCTGTTCCTCCTGCTCGCGCCGCTTTTCGACGGGGTCATCCGGAAGATCACGGCCCGCGTCCAGTCGCGCCAGGGACCGCCGCTCGTCCAGCCGTACTACGACCTCCTCAAGCTGCTCGGAAAGGAGCGTGTCGATCGGCCGGGACCTGGCCGTTCAGGCTGGCCCCGCCGGTCGCCTTCGCCTCGATCCTGGCCGTCGCCGCCCTCGTTCCCCTCGGCTCCAGGCAACGGCCTGGCCGGCCGGGTCGACGTGCTCACCCTGGTCTACCTGCTCACGCTCGGCGGCGTCTCGGTCCTCCTCGGCGCCCTGGCCAGCCGCAACACGTTCGCCGCGATCGGGGCCAGCCGGGAGATGGTGACCATGATCATGGTCGAGCCCGTCCTGGCCATGACCCTGATCATGGGCGCCGTCCGGGGCCGCAGCCTGGGGCTGGGCGCGGCGGTCTTCAGCACCTCCGCGCTGGGGTACGGGGTCTCGACCGCGGTCATGCTCGTCGCCTACCTCGCCGCCCTGCAGGCCTTCGTGGCCAAGCAGCCGTTCGACATCGCCGAGGCCGAGATCGAGGTCCTCGAGGGGCCGTTCATCGAGTACAGCGGGCCGGATTACGCCCTGTTCCGCTACTATATGATGATGAAGCAGATGGTCTATGCCTGGCTCTTCGCCGCCGTCTTCCTGCCCTTCCTGCGGACGGGCTCCTACGCCGGGAACATCCTGACCCAGCTCCTCGGGACGCTCCTCGTCTTCGCCGTGATCGCCCTGGTCGGATCGACCAACCCGCGCCTGAGGATCGACCAGGCCGTCAAGATCTACGCCGGGCTCATCGTCGTCGCCCTCGTCGCGGTCGGACTGGCCGTCGCGGGGATCTGAGGGACATCGGGAGAACAACCATGTGGCTGATAAGCAAGATCAAGCAGGTGCTGATGGTCGCGAAGCCCGGCGTCGTGACCCTGAAGTACCCGTTCGAGCCCCGGCCGGCCCCGGAGAACTTCCGCGGCGCCCCGCACTGGGACCACACCAAGTGCATCGGCTGCGGCGGTTGCTCCAACCACTGCCCGGCCCGGACGATCCTCGTCCGCGACCTCTGCCAGGAACTCCGGGTGCTTCTCTACGACGGCTCCCGATGCACCTACTGCGGCCGGTGCGCCGACGTCTGTCCCGAGAAGGCCATCGCCATGACCGACCGCTTTCGAGCTGGCCACGGGCGACCGGAACGACGTCACCGAGACGCTCGAGCTGTTCATGCTGACCTGCCAGCGCTGCGGCCGCTGCTACGACATGGAGACCGCGAACGCCCTCGACAAGCTCGGCCTGACCGGCTATCGCTATGACAGCCTGGAGGCCCGGACGGTCGTCCGCCGGGCCACGGACACCTTCCGGCCGAAGGAGCTCGCCGCGACCGAGCTCTACGAGCGGCCGGGAAAGACGGGAGGCTGACATGCTCGCCAAGCTCGCTAAAAAATGCTTTCCCCGCTCGCTCTGGGTCTACCATTGCAACAGCGGCGCCTGCAACGGCTGCGACATCGAGATCCTCAACATCCTGACCCCGTACTACGACGTCGAGCGGTTCGGCATCAAGCTGGTCGGCTCGCCGCGCCATGCCGACGTCATGCTCCTGTCGGGCGCCGTCACCCGGCCGACCCTGCCGCTCGTCAAGAAGGCCTGGGCGGCCATGCCCGCCCCGAAGCTCGTCTTCGGCATCGGCTCCTGCGCCGTGGGCGGCGGCTGCTGGTTCGACACCTACAACGTCACCGGCGGCGCGGCCACGGCCGTCCCGGTTAACTACTACATCCCCGGCTGCCCGCCGCGCCCGGAGGCCATCATCTACGGCGTCGCCCTGGCCCTCGGCCTGGTCGACAAGAAAGTCGCTCCCGTGGAGCTCAAGCAGGTCGAGTTCCCCATCGACACGTACGAGCGGAACAAGGCCTGGGAGGAGCGGAACGTCATCTATGAGGTCTTGAACCATGAGTAAGAAGATCCTCATCGTCGACGACGACAAGGACCTCGTGGCCAGCCTGGCCCAGGTCCTCCGGGCGAACGGCTACGACGTCGCCGCCGCGCACAGCGGGACGGAAGGCCTGAAAGCCCTGCTCGCGGAGCGGCCCGACCTGGTCGTCCTCGACGTCATGATGGAGACCGACACGGCCGGCTTCGAGGCGGCCGGCGTCATCCGCAGCCGCCGCGAGACGTCGAAGTACCGGGAGTTCCGGGACGTGCCCATCGTCATCCTGACGGCCATCGACCAGGTGACGAACTCCCGGTTCTCCATGGACCCGTCCGACAGCTTCCTCGCCGGGCGGAACGAGTTCCTGACCAAACCCGTCGACCTCGACGAGCTCCTGGCCCGGATCGGCCGCGCCCTGCGATGATCAAGACGATCGCGCGCTCGAATATCCGCTTCAAGCTCGTCGTCAGCCTGCTGGCCATCGTCTTTTTGGCCGGCATCCTGTCGATCATCGTCGGGCTGAGCGCCCTCAACACCAACCTCGTCCGCGATGCCTACGCCACCGTGCGGACCAACTTGGCCTCTACGAGCGAGCTCTACCGGGAGGAGATCGACAACCGCTCCCGGACCATCCAGTACATGGCCCGGACCCCGGAGATCGTCCGGGCGGCGGCCGCCCGGGACCGGGCCTTCCTGTTCGAGAAGCTCGTCCAGATCAAGCGCGAGTTCGGCTTCGACATCGTCGACGTCGTCAACGCCGACGGCACGATGCTCGTCCGGGCCAACAACTTCGGGGCCTTCGGCGACCCCATGACCGGCTACCGGACCATCCAGGAGGTCCTGCGGACCCACGCGCCGATCGCCGGGACGGGCCTGCTCGACTACGAGGACATCGCCCGCGAAGGCGACGATCTGGCCCGGCGGACGGTCATCCCGGTCGTCCCGACCTCCCACGGCCGCGAGCGGCCGTCGCCGGCCGAGGACCGGGGCCTGATCATCAAGATCGCCGCGCCCATCCTCGACGGGGAGAAGCTGGCGGGCATCCTCTACGGCGCCGTCCTGCTCAACAACAACGACGCCTTCGTCGACCGCTTCAAGCGGCTCGTCTTCAAGGACGAGAAGATCAACGGCAAGGACGCCGGGACGACGACCATCTTCCTCGGCGACGTCCGGGTGGCGACGAACGTCGTCGACGCCTCCGGCCGGCGGGCCATCGGGACCCAGGTCTCTGAGGAGGTCTACCGCAAGGTCTTCGAGAAGGGCGAGACCTGGGTCGGGCGGGCCTTCGTCGTCGACGATTGGTACATCTCCGGCTACACGCCGCTCTACGACTTCGACCACAAGGTCCTCGGCATGCTCTACGTCGGCGTCCTGAAGAAGAAGTTCGACGTCGTCGTCCGGAACACGACCATCTCCTACCTCCTGGTCATCCTATTGGCCACGGTCCTGGCCCTGGCCCTCTCGGGCTACCTCATCAACCTCTATACCAAGCCGGTCAAGCGGATCATCGACGCCTCGACCGAGATGGCCCTGGGCTTCTACCACCGTATCGAGACCGATCCCCACGACGACGAGGACGCCCGGGCCTTGGCCCAGGCCTTCAACGGCATGGTCGACGCCATCGAGGAGCGGGACCGCCAGCTCACCGACCTGGCCGACCGGACCATCCTCAAGTCGGAGAAGCTGGCCTCCATCGGGCGTATGGCCTCGGGCATCGCCCACGAGATCAACAATCCGCTGACCGGGGTCCTGACCTACAGCAGCCTTTTGCTCGAGGACATGAAGGGGACGCCGTACGAGGAGGATCTCAAGGTCATCCGGGATGAGACCCTGCGCTGCCGGGGCATCGTCCGGGGCATCCTCGACTTCGCCCGCGACACCAAATCCGAGCGGACGCTCTCCGACCTCAACGCCATCATCGAGGACGCCCTGCGCATCTTGGAGAAGCACGTCACCTTCCAGGACGTCAAGATCCTCAAGGAGCTGGACCCGGAGCTGCCCGCCGTCAACGTCGACGCCGGGGAGATCCGGTCGGTCATCAACAACCTGGCGGTCAACGCGGCCGACGCCATGCCTCGGGGCGGCCGGCTGACCATCGCCACCTCCGTCGAGCCGGGGACCGGGATGGTCGTCGTCCGGGTGGCCGACACGGGCGTCGGCATCGCGGAGGAGAACCTCAACAAGATCTTCGAGCCTTTCTTCACGACCAAGGACCGGGGCCAGGGGACGGGGCTGGGCCTGCCCATGGTCTACGGGGCCATCCAGAGGCACGGCGGCCAGATCGACGTCCAGAGCAAGGTCGGCGTGGGCACGGAGTTCATCATCAAGCTGCCGGCCCGCTGAGCGGGCGGCGCGGGAGACACACCATGGGCGTCAAGCTGCTCTTCATCGACGACGAGGACATCGTCCTCAGGAGCTCGAAGCGCATCTTCGCGGGCTCGGACTACGAGATCGAGACCGCCCCGTCGGGCGACCAGGGCCTGGCCATGGCCATGGCCAAGGACTACGACATCGTCGTTACCGACCTGAAGATGCCCGGGCTCGGCGGCATGGAGGTCCTCAAGGCCCTGCGCCGGGACCGGCCGAAGACGACGGTCGTTATATTCACCGGGTTCAGCAGCGTCGACACGGCCCGCGAGGCCCTCAAGAACGGGGCCTTCGACTACGTCCCCAAGCCCTTCACCCCCGACGAGCTGCGGAGCGTCGTGGCCAACGCCGTCGAGGCCCGCAAGGACGCGGCCGGGGCCAGGATGCTCGACCTCATGGCCATCGTCTCCCACGAGCTCAAGAGCCCGCTGGTTGCCGTCCAGACGACGGCGACGACGCTCCACCGGGGCTACTTCGGCAAGCTCGAGCCGGAGCAGCAGAAGATCGTCGAGACTATCATCCGCAACTGCTCCTACCTCGAGGACATCATCCGCAGCTACATCGACCTGTCGAAGATGGAGCTCGACGGCCTGGCCGCGTTCAAGGAGCGGGTGCCCTTCGCTTCGGCCGTCGTCGGGCCCGCCCTCGAAATGCCCGGCGTCCGGGACAACGTCCGGAAGATCGAGATCGTGACCGAGCTCGATGGCGACCCGGTCATCGACGGCGATCCGGCCCTGCTCAAGATCCTCGTCGGCAACCTGGTCAACAACGCCGTCAAGTATGGCGCCGAAGGCACGCCGGTCCGGGTCAGGCTGGGCATGAAGGACGGCGAGCTCCGCTTCTCGGTCCGGAACGAGGGCGTCGGCATCCCGAAAGAGGGCCAGCCGCGGCTTTTCAAGCGCTTCGAGCGCCTCAAACAGAAGGGCACCGAGGGCGTCAAGGGCTCCGGCCTCGGCCTCTACATCTGCAAGACCGTCGTCGACAAGCACAAGGGTCGCATCTGGGTCGAGTCGGAGCCGGGGCATTGGGTCGAGTTCTTCGTCGCCCTGCCGGCCGCGAGCGGCGAGCCGGTCGCCGCGCCCGCCGCCTGACGGTCCTCCCGTATTGACGGATCCCGGCCCGCCGTTGGATACTACCTCCGAACGACCGTCGGACAGGACGGCGAAAGGAGCCCTCCCATGGCCAAGGAATCCCGCGCGGACGTCGTCTTCAAGGCTGGCATGGAATTCGAGGGGAGGTCGGGACGGGCCGGGACGGCCGTGACCCTCGACTTCGCCGCCGAAGGGGAGCCGATCGGCGGGTACACCCCCATGGAGCTCCTGCTCACGAGCCTGGCCGGGTGCAGCGGCCAGGTCACGGTCGGGCTCCTCAAGCGGATGGGTCAAGAGGTCAAGGACCTGACCGTCCACGCCCGCGGCCCGAAGAAGGAGATCCACCCGGCCGTTTTCACCGCGATCGAGCTCGAATTCGAGTTCCGCGGCGGGACGCTCGACCCGGCTTCGGTCGAGAAGGCCTTAGCCCTGTCCGAGGAGCGCTTTTGCCCCGTCTGGGCGATGCTCAAGACGGCGGCGCCCATCAAGGCGACGTACCGGCTCCTGGCCGGTTGACATCCCCTCGAGGAGGAGGTTTGCATGATGCTCGACATCGGCTATCACGCCAATGTCTCGGCCATCTTGGCCTGCGGCGTCGCGTCGCTGGTCATCGGGTTCGTCTGGTATGGACCCCTGTTCGGCAAAGCCTGGGCGGGTTACACCGGATGGACCGAGGAGAAGATCAAGACGGTCGCCGGCTCGCGCATGGCCCGGACCTATTTTCTGACGTTCCTGGCGGCGCTGGTCACGGCCTTCGTTCTGGACGTGATCGGTTGGGCCGTCGACGCCAGATCCGTCACTCAGGGCCTGATGCTCGGCCTCTGGACCGGGATCGGGTTCGCGGCCATGGCCTTCGCCACGACCCATCTCTTCGAACACAAGCCCGCCGGGCTCTGGCTGATCGTCTCGGGCTACCAGATCGCGTATCAGGCCGTCGCGGGGATCATTCTCGCTCTGTGGCGTTGAGCCGGAAGCCCGGGTCCTTTCCGACCCTCCGGCCGATGTCCGAGATCGCAGGAATTACTTGGTCTTGATCATCCCCGATTTATAAGCGTACCAGGCGGCCGCGCCGACCGCGCCACCGATGGCGCCCTCCAGGAAAGTGCGGACGATGGAGCCGAATCCCCAACTGTAACTGAACCTCACCAGGCCGCCGGCCAGTCCGGGATAGCGGATGCTGATAGCGATCCACGTAACGACGGCATAGACCAGGCCGACGACCGCGCCCAGGATGGCGCCGTTGATGGCGACTTCGAGGATCGACGGCTTGGCGCCCGATTTCAAGACCAGATTCACGTACCAATAGCCCGCGAACGCGGCGACGGCCCAAAAGAGGATCCCCATGAGGCCGCCAAGGAAGCCCAGCAGCCACAACGCGCCGCCGACGGCCGCCGCGATGACCGGGATCCTCCCGGCCTTGATCAGGTTCGTCTTGTCGACCTTGAATTCCGTCTTTTCCTCTGCCATGGTTCTCTCCTTCTTTTGTCGGGATGCCCTATGCTTAACCCAATCGCTGTCGGAAAGCAAATCCTCCCCGTTGCGTCCGGGGGCGAAGCCGCTTAGAATGGGGCGAAGGGAGACCCACCATGCGCGCCACTATCCCGATCGTCGGACTGGCGGTCCTGCTCGCGGCGTTCGTCGCCTGCGATCGAGAGGACGAAGCGGAAGAGGAGGGACAGGCCATGACCAACGCTCAAGCCGCCGGGGCCCCGGCCTGGATGGATACGCTCGCCGGCTATCTGCCGGCCCTGGGCCACCGCAACTGGATCGTCGTCGCCGACTCGGCCTTCCCCCTCCAGGTCAGTCCGGGGATCGAGACGATCGTGACCGGAGAGGACCACTTCGCCGTCCTGGAGAAGGTGCTCAAGGCCGTGGACCGGGCCAAGCACATCCGCCCGAAGATCTGGCTCGACCGGGAGCTGGGATTCGTCACCGAGGACCTGGCGCCGGGGGCGGACGAGGCCCGGCGGCGCCTGGACGAAGCGCTCGAGGGCCGGGGCGCGGCGCCCGTCCTCCACGAAGAGCTCATCGCCAAGCTCGACCAGGCCGGCAAGGCCTTCAAGATCGTCATGGTCAAGACGACCCTGGCCGTGCCCTACACATCGGTCTTCCTGGAGCTCGACTGCGGCTACTGGCCCTCGGAGAACGAGGCCAAGATGCGGGACAGGATGAAATAATCGCCGTTCAGGGCTTCTTCTCGAGCGTTCTCTTCGCTTCTTCGAAGGGAACGAAATCGCCCTCGGCCAGGATCTTGACGAGGTCCGTCTCCTCTTCGGGAGTCAGGACGGGCTGGCGGTAATTCCTCCGGACGTAGAAGAAGCCGAAGGCGATGACGCGGCCAGGACGGCGAAGACGACGAGGTCGCGCCAGAGGAAGGTCGGGTCCTTGGTGAGGAACATCGTGACGCCCATGGCCAGCACGGCCGCGATCTGGGTGAAAAAGAACCCGTAGAACAGGCAGACGACGGCATAAGCCTGGTTCGGCCGGGCCCACAGGAGATAGACGCTGATGAGGCCCAGGGGAATGGAGAAGCCGAGGTCGAAGACCCGGACCAGCCAGAAAGCCGCCGGGGCGATGTCGTAGCCGCGGCTCGTTCCCGTGGCCACGACCTCCCGGACCTCCTTCAGCCACATGCCGGCGAAGACGAGGAGGAACAGGACGAAGACGGCGGAATAGGCCGCCAGGCCGCTCCTCCGGAACCGGCTCTCGACGTCCTTGGGGAAGACCGCCAGCGTGTAGAGCAGGACGATGACCGCCGCGACGAGGACGAAGAGATAAAGGAAGAACCAGCGCTCGCTATTGCCCGAATAGGCCGGCGAGCTCCATTCCCAGCCGATGGTGTAGCTCAGGGCGTAGTAGATGAGGAAGAGCGGGGTGGCGATGAGGAGGAGCTTGGCCAAGGGCCTGCGGAGCAGGAGCAGGATGCCGCCGGCCAGCAGGATCGGGCTCATCAGGACCAGGTTGACGGCGTCCTGACCCATGAGCTGGCCGATGATGCCGGGCGCGGTCTTGTAGGCGATGATGCCGCGGATGAGCGGGCCTTGGACGGCCAGGTAGGCCAGGATGAGCGCGGTCGCGATGGCGATGGCACCGACGAAGACGCGCTCGAACGAGCTGCCGAAGTCGTCCTTGAGATGCTCGTTCATCATGTCCTCCGGTCCATGAACGGGGCTTAACCGGACGGGCTTGCCGTTCCGGAGATCCCCGCCCGTCACGGCGTGACGATGGCCTTGATGACCCCGTCCTTGCGGGCCGCGGCCGTCTCGTAGGCCTCGCGGGCCAGCTCGAGCCCGAAAAAGTGCGTGGCCAGGAAATCGACCTTGACCCGCCCGGCGTGGATCATGCCGACGGCCTTCTCCAGGCACCGGTTCTGGCGCCGGACGTTCTGGACGCGGATCTCCTTACGCCGCGCCTTGGAGCTGTCGAAGGAGACGCGGCGCTCGAGCGGGATGCCGACGACGACCAGGGTCCCGCCGGGCTTGAGCAGGGCGACGGCCTGGTCGAGCGCGGACTGCTCGCCGCAACACTCGAAGACGACGTCGAGGCCGTGCTGTTCGTGCGCGAGGATCGATCCAACGACGTCTTCGCGGTCGGGATTTCCCGCCCACTGGGCCCCGGCCGGCATGGCCGCCCTCTCCCGGGCCTCGATCTTCTCGGTCGCGTAGATCGCGACCGCGCCCTCCGCCCTGAGGGCCATGAGCGTGCACAGCCCGATCGGGCCGGTCCCGAGGACGGCCGCGGACTTGCCGCGCACCGACCCGGCCATCCCGGCGGCGTAGATCCCGATCGACAGCGGCTCGGCCAGGGCGCCCTGAACGGCCGTCATGCGCGCGGGCAGGGGGACGCAGTTGCGCTCGGGGGCCAGGACGAACTCGGCCATCCCGCCGGTGAGCTCGCCGTAGTGCCCCAGGAAGAGCAGCCAGCGGCAGGTGTGGGGCCGGCCCGTCCGGCACTGGTCGCAGACGCCGCAGGAGACGGCTGGTTCGACGACGACCAGGTCGCCCGGCTTGACCTTGGTGACCGCCCGGCCGACATCCGCGACGACGCCGGCGCACTCGTGCCCGGGGATGAATGGGTACTTGACCTTGTCGCTGCCGACGGTGTCGGAAACGTAGTAATGGAGGTCGCTGCCGCAGACGCCGACGGCCTTGCTGCGGACGATGACGTCGTCGTCCCGGGCGATGCGGGGCGCCGGGGCCTCGCGGATCTCGATCGTCCGTACTCCGGTGAGGAACGCGGCTCTCATGGTCCCCTCATTATAATTCAGGTCGGCCGGATGGGGAAGCGCTCGGGCGGCCGCCGGGCCATATTTTTGACACGTTCGCCGCGGCGGCGTATAGTCCGGGAGATTCTTCGAGAGGAGGCTCCCATGAGAAGACAACCATCGCTCCGCCCGCTCGCGATCGCCTTCCTGGCCGTCTGCTTCTCGCTCGGCGCGTTCGCCCAGGAGAAGCTCGACCTTCCGATGCTCGACCGCATCCGGGCCGAAGGCCTGTCGAACTCCAAGATCACCGATCTTCTGGTCTACCTGTGCGATATCTACGCCCCGCGGCTGCCGGATTCGCCCCAGTACGTCAAGGCCGGCGAATGGGTCGTGGGCCAGGCCCAGAAGATCGGCTTGGTCAACGCCGCGATGGAGCCCTACGGCACGTTCGGCCGCAGCTGGGAGCTCCTGAAGTATTATGCCGCCATGACCGAGCCCCAGTACATGCCCATCATCGGCTATCCCAAGGCCTGGACGCCGGGGACGAACGGCGTGCTCAAGGGCCCGGCCGTCCTGCTCACGGCCAAGACCGTCGCCGACCTCGAGCCGTACAAGGGCAAGCTCAAGGACGCCATCGTCTTGATGCAGGGCGAACAGGACCTGCCGATCTCGTTCGATCCGATGGCCTCGCGGCTCGCCGAGGAGGATCTCGGGAAGCTCCTGCTGGCCCCCGATCCTTTCGTCCGCCGTCCCCAGCCTCCCCAGGCGCAGGACCTGATGGCCCGCCAGCAGGTCCAGCAGGCCATGGCCAAGCTGCTCAAGGCCGAGGGCGTCGGCGTCGTCGTCGAGCCAGGCCGCGGCAAGTTCGGCACGGTCTTCGTCTCGAGCGGCGGATCGCGCGCCAAGACGGCGGAGATGCCGGCGCCGGCCATCGCCATCGCCACGGAGCACTACAACCGCATCGTCCGCATCCTCCAGAAGAACGTCCCGGTCATGCTCGAGGTCGAGGTCCAGGCCCGCTTCACGGCCGACGACCTGCCGGGCACGAACATCGTCGCCGAGATCCCCGGCGTGGACAAGAAGCTCAAGTCGGAGCTGGTCATGCTCGGCGGCCATTTCGATACCTGGCATGCCGGCACGGGCGCCACGGACGACGGGGCCGGCTGCGCCGTCGCTTTCGAGGCCATGAGGATCCTCAAGGCCCTGGGCGTCCAGCCTCGGCGCACGATCCGCATGGCCCTGTGGGACGCCGAGGAGCAGGGCTTCGTCGGTTCGCGCGGCTATGTCACGAACCATTTCTTCGACCGGACAAAGAAAGAGAAAAAGCCGGAATACGACGCGCTCTCGGCCTACTTCAACTTCGACAACGGCAGCGGCAAGATCCGCGGCATTTACGCCCAGGGGAACAGCGCCGTTGTGCCCATCTTCGAGACCTGGCTCGGGCCCGTGCGCGATCTCGGCGCCGGGACCGTGACCCTGCGGAACACGGGCGGCACGGACCACCTGCCGTTCGACGGCGTCGGGCTGCCCGGCTTCCAGTTCATCCAGGACGACCTCGAGTACGACACGCTGACCCACCACTCGAACATGGACGTCTACGACCACCTGTCGCGGGGAGACCTGATGCAGGCGGCCACGGTCATGGCCTGGTTCGTCTACAACGCGGCCATGCGCGACGAGAAGCTGCCGCGGAAGTTCTTTGACGCAAACGCCCCGGCGCCCCAGCGCCGCGGGAATTAGAAAATGGGGGACATGATACCCGTTTCCCTATTATCGGCTATGGGAAAAATAGGAAATAGGTACTGTGTCCCCGATCCATTCGCAGGGGATCATGTCCCCCATTTTTAAAACGGGTTCTCCGTCGGATACCGCATTCCCGCCGGCCGGTTGAAGCCGATATCCTCGACGCCAAGCATCCGTAGGACCGCCCAGAGCGTCTTGCCCGCGGGGGCGAAGGCCACGGCCGTGTGGTGGGGGAAGCGCTTCTCGATGAGGACGTGCCGGTAGAACCGGCCCATCTCCTTGATGCCGATGACGCCGATCCCCCCGAAGGACTTCGGATCGACGTCGAGCACCTCGCCCTCGGCGATATAGGACCGGAGGACCGTGTCGGCCGTCGATTGAAGGCGGAAGATCGTGACGCCGCCCGTCCGGATCCGCCCCTCCAGCGTGCCGCGGGTGACGTTCGGTTCTTTCCCGGGCTCCTGGAGGCGGTGCATGATGAGCTGGTAGCGCATGGCCGGGTCGAGCATACAGGGCGCCGGCGTGTTGCCGCAGTGGAAGCCCATGAACAGGTCCGTCGGCTTATAGCCCTTGAGGGTCTTCTTGGCCCCGGCGATCATATCGTAGGGGACGGTGTTGTTGATGTCGAGGATGGTCGTCGGCAGCTCGGTGGCGCAACCGCAGATGTACTCGCTCAGGGCGCCGTAGATGTCGACCTCGCAGGCGACCGGGATGCCGCGCGCGGCCAGGCGCGAGTTGACGTAGCAGGGGACGAAGCCGAAATAGCTCTCGAAAGCCGGCCAGCACTTGTCGGCGAAGGCGGCGTACTGCGAAGCCCCCAGGTTGGCCTCCATGAACTTGAGCAGGGCCACCTCGAACTGGGCCAGGCGGTTGAGGATGTCGGGGTAGTTGTTGCCGGCTCCCAGTTCCTTGGCCATGTCGGCGGCGACGGCCTTGACCTTGGGATCGCCCTCGGCCTTGCGGAAGATGTCGTAGAGGTCGAGCTCGCTGTTCTCCATGATCTCGACGCCCAGGTCGTACAGGGGCTTGATCGGCGCGTTGCAGGCCAGGAAGTCCTGCGGCCGGGGCCCGAAGGAGAAGATCTTGAGCTTCCGGAGGCCCAGGAGGACGCGCGCGACGGGCACGAATTCGGCGATCATCCGGGCCACCTCGTCGGGCGTGCCCACGGGGTACTCGGGGACGTGCGGGCGGAGCTTGCGCAGGCCCATGTTGTAGGAGTTGTTGAGCATCCCGCAGTAGGCGTCGCCGCGGCCGTCGACGAGGTCCCGGCCGGACTCCTCGGCGGCCGCCGCGACCATGACCGGCCCGTCGAACTTCTGGGCCAGCAGGGTCGTCGGCGTCTCCGGGCCGAAGTTGCCGAGGTAGAGGACCAGGGCGTTGACCTTCTTCGCCCGCAGCTCCTCGAGGGCTTGCAGGGCGTCGGCTTCGTTCTCGACGACGGTTGCGATCCGGGTGATCGGAACGCCTGCCTTGCGGCATTCTTCGGCGACCCGGAGCGAGCGCTTGCGCGAGAGCTCGATGGGGAAGCAGTCGCGGCTGACGGCGACCAGGCCGAGCCGGACCTTGGGCATATTAGTCATGGTCCTTCTCCTTCTTCTGACCGTAATAGGCGTCCGGGCCGTGTTTTCTGTGGAAATGCTTCTCTTGGACGGCCCGGTCGAGCGGCGCGAGACGGGGCTCGAGGATCCTCGAGCCGTAGGCCATCCGGGCCACCTGCTCGAGGACGAGGGCCGTCTCGACGGCCTCGCCCGGGGTCCGGCCCCAGGTGAACGGTCCGTGCCCGGCGACGAGGACCGCCGGGAGCTCGAGCGGCTCGACGCCCCGGAAGCGTTCGACGACGACCTTGCCGGTGTTCCGCTCGTAGTCGGCCGCGATCTCGGCCTCGTGGAGGAGGCGCGTCAGGGGAACGGGGCCGTGAAAGTGATCGGCGTGCGTCGTCCCGAAGCAGGGGATCTCGAGCCGGGCCTGGGCGAACATCGTGGCATACGCGCTGTGGGCGTGGGCGACGCCGCCTACCTCCGGGAAGGCCTTGTAGAGCTCGACGTGGGTCGGCGTGTCCGAGGACGGGTTCAGCCAGCCCTCGATGACGTTGCCCTCGAGGTCGACGAGCACGATGTCGTCGGCCTTCAGGGCGTCGTAAGCGACACCGCTCGGCTTGATGGCCACGATGCCGCGGTCGCGGTCGATGCCGCTGACGTTGCCGAAGGTCAGGATGACCAATCCGGACTTGGCCAGGTCCAGGTTGGCCTTGAAGACGGCTTCCTTGAGCTCGTTGAGCATGGCTATCGGCTCCTCTGCCGGTCCTTGATGGACAGGAGGTCCTTCATGACGTGGTGGAGGTTGCCGCTCCAAGCCTTGGTACCGAAGGCGTCGTGGAGCTCCCGGTAAAGGGCGTAAAGCTCGAGGTAGACCTTGTGGCGCGCGGCGTTCGGCTTGAAGACGGTCTTTTTGACGCCGGTCATGGCCGCCTGGGCCTCGGCGAATGTGGCGTGCCCGCCGCCCTTGCGCCCGGCGGCCACGGCCCCGAAGATGGCCGCGCCCAGGGCGCAGGTCTGGGCGGAGCGGCGACCTTCATGGGCCGTCCGGTGACGTCGGCGTAGATCTGCATCACGAAGGGGTTCTTCTCGGCGATGCCGCCGCAGTTGACGACCTCGCTGACCTCGACGCCGTATTCCTCGAAGCGGTTGATGATCGTCAGGGCGCCGAAGGCGGTGGCCTCGACCAGGGCCCGATAGATCTCCCCGGGGTGGTGTGCAGGGTCTGGCCGACCAGCAGGCCGGTCAGGCGCGGATCGACGAGGATGGTGCGGTTGCCGTTGTTCCAGTCGAGGGCGAGGAGGCCCGTCTCGCCGGGCTCGAGGGCGGCGGCCTGGCGGGTCAGGGTGGCGTGCGAGCCCTTCGTTGGGCCGCCGGGGCGACGGCGTTGACGAACCAGTTGAAGATGTCGCCGACGGCCGACTGGCCGGCCTCGAGGCCGTACATGCCGGGCAGGATCGAGCCGGGCACGATGCCGCACAGGCCGGGGATGTCGGGCAGCGGCTTCGAGGCCGGCCGACCATCATGTCGCAGGTGCTGGTGCCGATGATCTTGACGAGCGTGCCCGGTCTTGATGCCCGCGCCGACCGCGCCCAGGTGGGCGTCGAAGGCGCCGACGGCCACGGGGATGCCGGCGGCAGGCCGAGCTTCTTCGCCACTCGCCGGTCAGGCCGCCGGCCTTGCGGATCGGCCGAGGCGTAGGTCTTGGCGTAGAGGCGGTCGCGGAGCTCGCCCAGGCGGGGTCGAGCTTCGGCGAGGAACTCCTTGGCCGGGCAGGCCGCCCCAGTGGTCGTTGTACATGGCCTTGTGGCCGGCGGCGCAGAGGCTCCGCGGCATCTGTCGGGGATCGGCGTTGCCGGTGAGGAGGCCGGGGATGAAGTCGGCCAGCTCGACCCAGGAGTAGGCGGCCGAGAAGACCTTGGGGGCGGTCCGCTGGCAGTGGAGGATCTTGGACCAGAACCACTCGGAGCAGTAGGTCCCGCCGCACTTGGCCAGGTAGTCGGGGTGCTCGGCGGCGGCCTGGGCGGTGATCTCGGCGGCCTCGGCGTGGCCGGTGTGGTCCTTCCAGAGCCAGGCCTGGGCGGCCAGGTTCTTCTTGAACTCCTTGCAGAGGGCCAGCGGCATGCCGTCCCGGTCGACCGGCATGGGCGTCGAGCCGGTCGTGTCGACGCCGATGCCGACGACGTCGTCCGGCGTCGAAGCCCCTGACCTTCTTTTTGGCCTCGGCCAGGGCCGCGGGCACGGACTTCTCGAAGCCGTCGATGTAGTCGGCCGGGTTCTGGCGGGCCAGGTTGGGGTCCTTCGGATCGAGCAGGATGCCGGCCGCGCCGCTCGGATAGTTGTAGACGGCCGTCGCGACCTCGTCGCCGTCGGCGACGTCGACGACCAGGGCCCGGACGCTATTGGTGCCGTAATCGACGCCGAGGGCGTA
>CAWDSL010000013.1:0-59455 GCA_963805015.1 uncultured bacterium | reverse complement strand
GGAGGCAACATGCCAAAGAAAAACAAAGGGCACCAAGGGCGGGCCGATGGCGGCCCAGGGCAAGGGCAAGGCGAATGGCCAGACCAAGGCCAACGGCAAGGCCGAGGCGAAGCTGCCCGGCAGCTACGCGCGGTTCAAAGGCAACTTCTCGGCCAACGCTGAGATCCGGGCGAGGGCGCCTAAGCTTCTGGCCTTCAAGACCTACGGCAAACTCAGGGACCATCTGGCCAAGTCGTTTGCCGAGGGCAAAACGAAAGCCGAGATAGCCGAGGCCTTGGGCGTCACGGCTGCAGGGTGAACGAGCTCGCCCACTGCTTGCAGATCGTGGAGATTTGCATCGACGGGGAAGGGCGCGACGGGCGCGAGGGCTGACGTTGACCATGGGGCCGGCCGGGCTTTCCTGGCCGGCCCTCTTCTTTTATAGGCGAAAGGAGACAGGTAAAAAAGCGGGGACGACCCAAGGGAACGACCAAGGGCGGGCTCAAATATCTGGACGAGGGGCAGCTGAGGCCTTTTTCCAGGCTAGCAGGAAAATGAAGGATGCCGTGAGGAAGACGATGGACGATCTCATATTCAGCGTAATCGTGTTCTATGGGCTGCGCGTTTGCGAATTGGCCCGATTGAAAATGGCCGACATAGATCTGCGAGGCCGTCAATTGCGAGTTGAAGCGGCCAAGGGAGGGCTCACGGGGACCGATGACATCCCGGCCGATGTTTGGAGGAAACTGGAGGCATGGCTGAAGAAAAGGGACGATGGGGAATTGCTCTTTCCAGGTCGGCTGCTAGGGCGGCCCATATCGACCGACCGGCTAAAGGCCCTTTTCAAGGAAGTCGCCAGGCGGGCCGGGCTGCCGAAGGCTTTTTCTGTCCATTCCTTTCGTCACACGACGGCGATCATAATGGCGGTAAGGGGGCGCTTCGCCGATCCGTATCAAGACATGGCTCAGGCACAAACGGGTAAACTCGTCAGAACGCTACTTCGAGCAGGTCCGGTTTAAGGACACAGGGAAGAAGGGGCAGGGGATTTTCGGGATATTCTGTAATTATTACATTTATTTATTCTACATCTTGACATTGCGTAATGGTCGTTTTATAATTAACACTAGTTAAAAGAGATAGACTTGTAATGTGCATTAGCAACACAATTATGGGAGGTGGGTAATGGAAGATTCCTTGCTGATGAAAAAAAGATGATCAGGCGCCTGGATGTGCTTATTTCACTTGGACTTGATGGGATTGGTGGGCCTGAGGGGATGCGTGTTGCCGATAAAATCTCTTGGCTAAAAGAGAGAGGGGCTTCAGGCAGCTGAAATAGCCGATATAGTCGGAAAGCCTTTAAATTATGTAACTTCAACCCTCTCGCAACGGAAGAAAATTAAGGCAAGGAAAGCAAAGCCATGTCCGACCCCCAATTGAAGCTCATCGGTGACAAGTTGGATACTTATTCGGCTGCAGATCGCTTCTTTGACCATCGACAAGTCTCAGAACGATCAAATATCCCTGCTAAGTAAGGCGGGCTTTCAACCGAAAACCATTGCTGAGCTTATTGGCACTACGCCTAACGCTGTGCGAGTGTTTTTATCAAGAACGAGACGGAGGCAAAAATGAAAAGTTCTGGAAAGGTGTCAGACAACAATAAGGTTAATGATTCGAATGCAAGGGAGCTAATGGCCATAAAAAAACTCCTTGTGCTGTTATTGCTAAAGATAGGAACAAAACAAGAGGAAATCGGCGGAGCCCTTCAACTCGACAGAACCACGATTAGCAAGTGGTTTAAGGACATAGAAATCGAGAAGATCTGCCTGAAGAAGTAGGAGTAGTTTATGGCCACAAACTGCAAAATAAAGGCCGCACTACTTTCTCGACTGGGTTGCTCGCCGCAAGCTCTCTCTCAGCGCGTCAATATACAAAAGAAGAAATACGGCCCTATGTCCACAGAGGATGCAGTTTATCTGATTGCTCATAATGAGGGAATTGATCTATCGAAGTATCTTAAAAATGAAATTGTTGATAGAGTCCGGGGACTGATACATCATAAGGGGGCGGTCGGCAAATCGCCCGTAAAAGTAAAACTTGCGGGCGAGAGGACTGTGATAAGTAAAAATTAATTCGCATATCCCTGAAGTTGACGTAATGCTATCGACTTCTCTTGCGGAGGATATGAAAAAGATGGCGCAGCTATATCCTCTCCAATATATGCTTGAAAATTCATTACGAGTAGTAATCCAGCGTGTGCTCGAGAAAAGATATGGAGCGGGATGGTGGGAAGACAAGGTCAATGAGGGGACTAAAGGTATTGTCAAGGGCAGAAAAAGGAAAAAGAGGGCAAAACAACCATGGCACGGAAGGCGAGGCCAACATGAGATATATTATTCAGATTTTACCGACCTAAAAAATATTATCTCCAAAAACTGGGAAGATTTTAAAAACGTATTCCCTTCTCAGCAGTGGATCTTCCAAAAACTTGATGAGTTGGAACACCCTCGAAATGTTATAGCTCACAACAATCCTCTCGGAAAAGATGATACAAAAAGAATAGAACTATATTTCGCGGATTGGGTTAGTTTGTTGAGGCTAAAAAGGGATTTGATCTGAATATCTGAGGAGGAGCGAATGCCGAAAAAAGTTATCGACGAAAATAAGGAAATCGTGAACCTTCTGGCCAAGTTGCTTGTATTGCAGCTTTATTCACTGAGCGTCCCACAAGACAAGATTGGAAAGGCAGTGGGAAGACAAAAATTATGGGTCAATGAATTTCTAAGATTATTCCAAAAGGAGGCAAAAAAGATGGCGAAACAAAGAAGCCAAAAAAGGGCAAGGGGAGAACCGACAACTGATGTTCTTGAAACATATCAAGCGCCTTCTCATTCTCCAACTCGTAACGTCAGGAATCACGAACAGAGACGTCGCTTCTGTTTTGGGTGTCCATGAGAGTGTAGTCAGTCGCCTCGTTGGCAAGAGCAAAAAGCGGGCTGCAAAAAAGAAATAAATGGCGATAAGCGTTTCGGACGCAAGGTCGAATAGCAACGACCAAGTTGCCCATGCTGTTAAAGTCCTTGGGAAATCCCTGCAGCGGTTGAAGGTATTCAAGGCGATTTATCGAGGCAAAAAAACGATCAAGTTCGTTTATGAAATCTCCCAAGCCACCGGCATGACCAAGAAGCGCGTTCTGGATGAAGGAAGAATTCTCGCGGACAACGATATCGTAAAGCAAATCAGGCGAGCTGGTCAGACGGGCTACGAGAAGGACCGCTTCTATGTGGGGCGAAAGGACGAAATACTAAGGTATGTCAGAAATCCGAAGGCATTCGCCAAACTCCCTACTAAAATCCGTCCAAAGATAGATAGGGACGGGAATGTTGTAATTCGTTTTGAAAAAGATCGTGTTCATGTCCGTCCTATTACTGTCGAGGATATTGACTCATTTAGCAAAGTAATCGGCGTGCGCATTGAACGTGGAGTCTATGTTCCGATGCCCGAACTCCACTTTAAAAAGGGCATAAAAACAATCTTAGGGGAAACTGGCGATTTTCAGGACTGGGGAGGCGAACGGAATGACCTCTATTCGACAAGATTACGCCTGTTCAATGGCCGCATGCTAACAGCATTCGCCTTCAAGGGAAAAGGCACAACGGGCATTTTGACGCCGAAGAAGATGGGAAAGAAGGGCGACCAGATTCAGCGACTTTTTAAGAGCGCCGCACAAGTGTTCATTTTGCAATATTGGGGACAAATCGACGAATCAGTAATAGAACAGATGATTGCGTTTGCCGAAGCCAAGTCAGCCACTGAAGGCTCGACGGTTTATTATGGCGTAATAGACGGGGACGATTCTAACCGGATCATTAAAGCCTACCCTAACGCTTTCCGAGCCTGACAACGCTCCATCGAGACGCCCTACCTTGCCCCTCTCGCGTCTCCTCGGGCGTTTTCTCTGCCTTCCCCAGCACCAGGACAGGCCCAAACAAAATCGTGTGCCTTTATAACAAAACGCTGTAAATTAGCCCTGTGAAAAGGAAAGCAGCCAGGTTAAAAAATCCTGAAGTTGAGAAGGATAGGAAACTCCTTCAAGCCGAAATAGAGAAATACCTTGATGAGTTGAAGGCTGAGTCGACGGGTCTTGACGACGAATCGTTTCAAGAGCCCAAGTTCCAGGTTGCCCTCATGTCGGGCTTCAAGGAAGCCTACCACTCCCAACCGTGGGAGGCAAAAACCGAGATACTCAAGGTCCTCATAAAAGGCGGCCATGTCAGGGGAGGGGAGTTGTTCATCAACTGGAACGAGCCCTTTTCTTATCCGTTCGAGATCAACGAGGTTTTTTAAAAATAGGGCGTGTGGGGTGAGTGAGGGGAATCGAACCCCCAACCTTCGGATCCACAGTCCGATGCTCTAACCGTTGAGCTACACTCACCGTAAGGTTGGCGCTAGATTATCGCATTTGAGGAAAAAGGTGTCAAATCAGGGGGCGGGGGCACGATCTAACGGAAAATCAGGGGACAGTACGGAATATCGGACACAGAACGAAAAATCAGGGACACTACGGAAAATGGGGGACACAATCTATCAGAAAATCGGGGACACTTTGGAAAATGGGGGACACGATCCCATTTCAGGAGAAATCGGTCATGTCCCCATTTTCCGTGTCCCCGCTCCTACCCTTTTGGCCCTCGATGAGGTCGAGGACGTCCTCGGAGTCGCGCCAGCCCTCCCGGACCCTCACCTGGAGCTCGAGATAGACCTTGTGGCCGATGTACTCGGCGATCTCCTGGCGGGCCTCGATGCCGATCTGCTTGACGAGCGAGCCGTGGCGGCCGATGATGATCTTGCGGTGGTTGTCCTTCTCGACGAAGATCGAGGCCCGGATGTGGGTCAGGGGCCGCGTCTCGCCGGGCTTCTTCCAGTCGGACTGCTCCTTCTTCTCGATGGACTCGATGTAGACGGCCGTGACGAAGGGCAGCTCCTCGGTGACGTACTTGAGGATCTTCTCCCGGACGATCTCGGCGAACAGGAACTTCTCCGACTGGTCGGAGATCTCCTCGTCGGAGTAGAGCTTGGGCGCCTCCGGCAGGGCCTCGGTGATGAGCTTCTCCAGGACGTCGAGGTTGACGCCCTTGAGGGCCGAGATGGGCACGATCTCCTTGAAGGGGAAGAGGTCCTTGTAGCGGTCGATGATCGGCAGGACCTTGTCCTTGCGGGTGATGTCGACCTTGTTGATGAGCAGGAAGACCGGCGTCTTGACCCTGCGCAGGGTCTCCAGGACGTACTCGTCGCCGTGGCCGAACTTCTCGGTCGCGTCGATGAGCAGGCAGACGACGTCCGCGGTCTCCAGGGCCGAGTAGACGAAGTTCATCATCCTCTTGTTGAGGGTGTGGAGCGGCTTGTGGATGCCCGGATTGTCGACGAAGACCGTCTGGCCCTTGTCCGTGGTCTTGATGCCCAGGATGCTGATGCGCGTCGTCTGCGGCTTGTCGGAGACGATGGCCACCTTCTGGCCGAGCAGGGTGTTGAGCAGGGTCGATTTGCCCGTGTTCGGCCGCCCGATCAGGGCCACGTACCCGACCTTGAAGACCGGTTTCGGGGCCGCTTTCTTACGGGCCGGCGCGCGCTTCTTGGCCGCGGGCTTCGCGGCCGTCGCGGACGTCTCGGTTTTCTTCTTCGTCGCCATCTGTCCCCCTCGGCCCGTGTCAGGCCTTCCGGATCCTCAGCTTCTTGACCTTCTTCTGGTCGACCTCGAGGACCTCGAGCACGAGGCCCTTGATGTTCAGCGATTCGCCCTTGTGGGGCAGGCGCCCCAGGTCGTGGGTGATGAGCCCCCCGACGGTGATGAAGTCGTCCTCGGCCAGCTCGACGTCGAACAGCTCCTCGAGCTCCTCGACCTCGGTCGCGCCCGTGACCGTGAAGTCGAGGGGCGCGTTCTCGAAGATCTGGGCTTCCTCGGTGTCGTACTCGTCCTGGATCTCGCCGACGATCTCCTCGACCACGTCCTCCATGGTCACCAGGCCCGAGACCCCGCCGTGCTCGTCGACGACGATGGCCAGCTTCTGCTTGACCTTCTGGAACTCCCGCAGCAGGTCCTGGACCGGCATGGACTCGGGGACGTAGGCAACCGGCCGGATGAGCGCTTCGATGGGCTGGGCCTTGTGCTTGTCGTCGGAGTACTCGAGGATGTCCTTGGCCATGACGATCCCGTCCATGTTGTCGAGCCGGTCCTTGTAGACGGGGATCCGCGAATACTTCTCCTTGATGATCAGGTCCTTGAGGTTGTCGATGGTGGCGTCCCGCCGGATGCAGACCATGTTGACCCGGGGCGTCATGACCTCCCGCACCAGGGTGTCGCCGAACTCGACGACGCTGCGCAGGAGCTCGTCCTCGCCCTCGTCGATGATGCCTTCCTCGGTGGCCTCGTCGATGAAGGTCTCGATCTCCTCGTCGGAGGCCTCCCGGTCCTCCTCGCTCTCCTCCCGCTGCTCTTCCCGCGCGAGCAGGTGGCGGGAGAGGACGAGCAGGGGAGAGGCGATGATCCGGACCGCCCCGAAGGCGGGCAGGAACATCTTCAGGAGGACCGGCTTGCCGATGAAGACGAGCAGGCGCGGCACGAGGTCGAGGACGACGCCGTAGACGGCCAGGGCGGCCAGGAAGACCGCGAAGGGCTTGAGGCCGGCGCTCTGGAAGGCCATGAAGCCGTAGACGACCAGGGCCAGGATGACGACCATCCTCAGGAACTCGACGGCCAGGACCGTCTCTTCGAACGAGGCCAGGATCCGCGTCCGCTCGGCCTTGTCCCGGTTCTCGAGGAACCGGCTGAGGGAGATCTTCGAATAGCCGCCGAGGACGATGTGCAGGAGCGACAACTTGAACGCGGCCAGCAGGGCCAGGCCCAAGCCGATCCAGCCGACGGCCGACATGGTCATGCGAGGTAGAGCCCGTGCGCCTTGCGCTCCTCCTCCTCGATACCGGCGAAGTGGTCGTAGCCGAGCAGGTGGAGGTAGCCGTGGATGGCGAGCAGGCGCAGCTCGCGGTCGAGGCCGTGGCCCTTGTCCCGGGCCTGGCGCGCGGCGACCGGCACGGAGATGACGATGTCGCCCAGGTAGTACTTGCCGTCCGGGCCCGTCTCGCCGAGCGGGAAGCTCAGGACGTCGGTCGGCTTGTCCTTCTTCATCCACTTGCGGTTGAGCGTCCGGATGGCCCGGTCGCCGACGAAGGCCAGGGTGACCTCGGCCTGGGCGCGCCTGTATCGCCGGCCCAGGTCCCCGAGCAGGCGCTCGAAGGCCTTAATCCGGATCGGGTGCTTTTTCTGGCGGTTGATGATCTCGATCATGGTCCTTTTTCTTGTTCGCGCCCGCGCCGTTCTTCCGGGGCGTCCGGCCGTTGAAGCCGAAGCCCGGGTACTCGATGCGGGGGTGGTAGATGGCGTAGAGGATGGTCAGGAAGGCGGCGGCGACGACGCGGAGCTCCCGCAGCGAGAAGTCGCAGGCGTCGAGCTGGCCGTCCTGGAGCGTGCCGTTGATGATGTCGGTGATGACCCGCTTGAGGTTGTCCTTGGTCGGCGACTTGAGGCTCCGCGAGGCGGCCTCGATGGCGTCGGCCAGCATGACCAGCCCGGCCTCCTTCGACTGGGGGGGCGGCCCGGGGTAACGGAACGACTCCTCGCCCACGGGCTGGTCCATCGGCTCATAGATCTGCTTGGCCTTGGCGTAGAAGAAGCGCACGAGCGAGTTGCCGTGGTGCTGCTCGATGATCTCCCGCAGCGGCCGGGGCAGCCTGAGCTTGCGGGCCAGCTCGACGCCCTCCTTGACGTGGTTCTTGATGACCAGGGTGCTCATCGAGGGGGTCAGGTCCTTGTGGAGGTCGAACTCCCGGGTCCGGTTCTCGATGAAGTACTCGGGCATCTTGGTCTTGCCGATGTCGTGGTAGAGGGCCCCGGCCTTGGCCAGCTGGGTGTCCAGGCCGAGCTCCTCGGCCGCTTTCTCGGCCAGCGAGGCGACGACGAGGGAATGGTGATAGGAGCCGGGCGCCTCCTCGGAGAGCTGCCGGAAGATGGGCAGGTCCGAGTTGGTGAGCTCCAGGAGCTTGGAGCCGGTGATGAAGCCGAAGGCCGACTCGATGACGGGCAGGAGCGTGTAGGCCAGCACGGCGCTGGCCGCCCCGCCGAACAGGCCCAGGGCGATCTCGGCCGGTATCTGGGCCAGGCCCGCGCGCTTCAGGATGAGGGAGAACACGACGATGATGAAGGCGTTGGCCGCCGGCAGGACGATGAAGCCGGCCCGGAGCGTAGCGGCCCGGTAGCGCCCCTTGTAGAGCTTGACGCCGTAGCCCGCGGCGAGTCCGCCAAGGAAGCAGAACATGGTCAGGAAGAAGTCGCCGCCCAGCAGGATCCCGACGGTCACGCTGTTCAGGACGATGTAGAGGATGGTCATCGGGGCGTCGACCAGAAAGGCGAAGATGAGCACGGCCGCCTGAAAGGGGAAGGCGAAGTAATAGGCCTCGATCCGCGCGAAGGCGGGGGCCTGGAAGGCCCCGGAGACCGCGGCCGTCAGGATGACGAAGGCCTCGTAGAGGACGAGGCTGGCGACGAGCGATACCCCGGTCATCCGGAAGCGGCGCTCGGCCTCCCGGGGTTTGAGGCTCGACCGGAGATAGCTCAAGAGGGCGATAAAGAGGATGGCGTAGAGGAGGAAGATGCCGGCGAAGTGCGGCAAGACGTTGGCGTGGCGGCGGATCCTCTCGTTGTACGGATCCAGGATCTTGAGCGTATCGGCCGTGACCTCGTCCCCCTTGCGGACGATGATCCGGTCCTTCTTCACGGTGACCGAGACCGTCCCGACCGCGTCCCGGGCCAGGGCCTTCCGCTTGTCGGACTCGATCTTGTTGTAGGTGACGTTGGAGGTCAGGTAGATCTGGCCCAGGCTCTGCAGCAGGGCCCGGCCCTTTTCCGGGAGCTCGATCTTGGCCAGGTCGGAGGCGAAGCGGTCCTCGCTCTCGCGAATGTCGAGAAGGTCGCCGACGCGGACCGTCCGCTCGCCGCCCTGCCCGTCGAGGAGGGTCAGGCCGTGCTCCGTCTCGCCGTGGATGAAGAGGTTCTTGGCCACGAGGATGCCCGGGGCGGAGGTCTTGGTCAGCAGGTTGACCAGGATCTCCTCGAGCTCGGCCGGGAACTTCAGGCGGATCAGGGTGACGACTTCGGCCGGCTCGAGGTCGACGCCGAGCTTGTCGAGGAAGAGCGCCCGGAGCCCTTCGGAGCGCTGGATCCCCGGGGTTTGGGCGATCCAGGCGCGGCCTTCGGCGAAGAGGCGGCGGACGTTGTCCTCGGTATTGGCGTAGACGTTGGCGTCGTAGGTGTAGACGGGGAGAACGGCTTCCGCGGCCTCTGCTTTTTTTTGGCGGGTGGCCTCGGCGTCCTCGATGATCAGGTCGAACGGGGCGACGATGTCGGTCGGGGCGACGTCGCCCAGGGCCAGGCCCGAGAGGCTCCGCGCCGGGAACCGGGTCAGGAACAGGGCGGCGACGACGGAGACGACGGTCAGGAAGAACCAGGGGCTCGAGAGGAACCTTCGGCCCGGGGGTTGGGCCTTGTCCTCCTCCCCGGGCTCGGCGGGGGGTCGCCCGGGCTGGATCTCGGAGCCTTTGAAGAGCTTGATCTTGTCGAAGAAGCGGTCGGGCATGGCGCCTCAGCCTTCCCGGGTCTCGGCCTTCTGGTAGGCCTTGATGATCTTCTGAACGAGCGGATGGCGGACGACATCCTTGTCGTTGAACTGGATGAAGGCGATCTCGGGCAGGGAGATGAGGATCTTCATGGCCTGGAGGACGCCCGACTTGCGGGGCTGGGGCAGGTCGATCTGGGTGATGTCGGCGGTGATGACCAGCTTGGAGTCGAAGCCGGCCCGGGTCAGGATCATCTTCATCTGCTCCCGGGTCGTGTTCTGGGCCTCGTCGAGGATGATGAAGGCGCTGTTGAGGGTCCGGCCGCGCATGAAGGCCAGGGGCGCGATCTCGATGACGCCCCGCTCGATCAGGCGGTTGGCCTGGTCGTACTGGGCGAGGTCGAAGAGGGCGTCGTAGAGGGGCCGCAGGTAGGGATTGATCTTCTGGATGAGGTCGCCGGGCAGGAAGCCGAGCTTTTCCCCCGCTTCGACGGCCGGCCGGGTCAGGATGATGCGGTTGACGGCCTTGTTCTGGAGGAAGGCCAGGGCCATGGCCATGGCCAGGTAGGTCTTGCCGGTGCCGGCCGGGCCGATGCCGAAGACCAGGTCGTGGCTCTTGATGGCCTGGAGGTAGGCCTGCTGGTTCAGGCTCCTGGGGGAGACGGATTTCCGGGACAGGGCGAGGGGCTCGGCGGGGGCGTAGTCGTCGAGGGCGGACGGGGAGCCCTGCTCGACCATGTCCAGGGCGATGAGCAGGTCCTCTTCGCGGAGCTGGTGGCCCCGGTCGCTGAGCTCGCGGAGGCGCTCGAAGTAGCTCTTGGCGAAGGCGATCCGGTGGGCGTCCCCGTCGATAAGGAGCTGGTCGCCGCGCAAGGCCAGGCTGACGCCCAGGCGGGATTCCAGCTTTTTCAGGGTTTTCCCCTGGACGCCGGACAGGGCGGATTCGTTCACCAGGGGCAGGGTGATCTTTTCCATTCTCAGGGGCGGGGAGCCCATGGGGCTTCGGTGTCGGTCATGACCGGTCAATTATACCCATAAGGCCGAGCCCATTGTCAAGCCGACCGCCCAGAGAGGGACCTCCCGGAATGGGGAGAAGAGCCTTGAAAATCCGGGCTGTCTGGGGTATAAATCTTTCATGGACAAAGAATTCACGACGGTTTCGATACCCACCTCGCTCCACAAGAAGATCGAGGAGTTCATCAAGGGCACGGAATTCGCCTCCGTTTCGAGCTACGCGGCCAAGGTCCTCAGGGAAAGCCTGTCCAAGGCGGAGCCCGCGGCCGAGGTCTTCACCAAGGACGAGGAAGAGAAGGTCAAGGAACGCCTGAAGGCCTTGGGCTACATCGACTGACCCGTCCGGCCCCCCGAACGCCCCATTCCCCGGCAGCGGAACAAGGAGAGTACCATGATCCAACCTCACGGCGGAAAGCTCGTCGACAGGGCCCTCGAAGGCAAGAAGAAGGACGCGGCCCTGGCCTCGGCCGGGCGTCTGGCCGCGCCTGACGGTCGACGCCGAGATCGTCTCGGACCTCGAGAACATCGCCACCGGCGTCTACAGCCCCCTGGAGGGCTTCCTCGGCGAGGCCGACTTCCGGAGCGTTCTGGCCGGGAGCCGCCTGCGCTCGGACGTCGCCTGGACCGTGCCCATCGTCCTCGACACGGACGAGGCCACGGCCGGCCGGCTCAAGATCGGCGACGACGTCCTGCTCGCGACCGAGGACGGACGGCCCGTGGCCATCCTCCACCTCGAGGAGAAGTACGGTTTCGACAAGGGCGAGACGGCCGAGAAGGTCTTCGGGACCCGCGACCCGGCCCACCCGGGCGTCGCCAAGGTCCTGGGCATGAAGGACAGGCTCCTGGCCGGGCCCATCGACCTCATCGAGATCACCCCGACGCCGTTCGACCGCTGGAAGCTCGCGCCCAAGGAGACCCGGGTCCTGTTCGAGGCCAAGGGCTGGAAGACGGTCGTCGGCTTCCAGACCCGCAACACGCCCCACCTCGGGCACGAATACGTCCAGAAGGCCGCCCTGACCTTCACCGACGGCCTGTTCATCAACCCCGTCATCGGCCGGAAGAAAAAGGGCGATTTCAAGGACGAGGTCATCCTGGCGTCCTACGAGGAGGCCATCCGGCGCTATTACGTCAAGGACAGGACGGCCATGGCCATCCTCCAGATGGAGATGCGCTACGCCGGGCCGCGGGAGGCCATCCACCACGCCATCCTGCGCAAGAACTTCGGCTGCACCCACATCATCATCGGCCGGGACCACGCCGGCGTCGGGTCCTATTACGCGCCGTTCGCCGCCCAGGACATCTTCGAGGCCTTCCCCGACCTGGGCATCGCCCCGATGTTCTTCCGGTCCTTCTCGTGGTGCCGGACCTGCGGGGCGGTCGTCAACGAGAAGATCTGCCCGCACCCGCCGGCCGAGCACATCCAGTTCAGCGGCACCAAGATCCGCGACCTCCTGGTCAACGGCGAGTGCCCCCCGGCCGAGCTGATGCGGCCCGAGGTGGCCGACGTCATCATGCGCTTCAAGGACCCTTTCAATGAATGACCGCAAGGTCCTCGTCGTGGGGCTCGACTGCGCCCCGCCCGAGATCGTCTTCGACCGGCGCGACGAGCTGCCGGTCCTCAAAGGCCTGATGGAGAAAGGGCTCTGGGGCAAGCTCCGGAGCTCCGACCCGCCGATCACCATCCCGGCCTGGATGGTCATGGCCAGCGGCCTCGATCCCGGGCGGCTCGGGCTCTACGGCTTCCGCCACCGCAAGGGCTACTCCTACGATCAGATGTGGATCGCCAACTCCAAGGCGGTCAAGGAGAAGCGGCTCTGGGACTACATCGGCGAGGCGGGGGGCACGAGCACCCTGGTCAGCGTGCCGCCGAGCTACCCGCCCTATCCCGTCGCCGGGAACCTCATCTCCTGCTTCATCACGCCGCCCGGGCCGGGCAAGGAGACCACCTGGCCGGCCGGGCTCAAGGCCGAGATCGAGGACCGGTTCGGGCCCTACATCTTCGACGTCGTCTTCCGGACCGAGGACCGCGACGAGATCCTGCGCCAGATCTACGCCATGACCGACAAGCGCTTCGAGGTCATGGAATGGCTCATGGAGGCCAAGCCCTGGAACCTGTTCTGGTTCGTCGAGATCGGGGTCGACCGGGTCCACCACGCGTTCTGGAAGTACATGGACCACGACCACCATCTCTACGAGCCGGGGAACCGCTTCGAGACGGCCATCATCGACTATTACAAGCACCTCGACGCGAAGATCGGCCGGCTCCTGGCCAAGGCCGGGGCCGACACGGCCGTGTTGGTCGTCTCGGACCACGGCGCGAAGAGGATGAAGGGCGCCTTCTGCGTCAACGAGTGGCTCATCGACAGAGGCTGGCTCGCGGTCAAGGAGCGGCCGGCGAAGCCGACGAGCATCGACGACCTGGCTATCGACTGGGCGAAGACCCGGGCCTGGGCCTGGGGAGGCTACTACGCCCGCGTCTTCTTCAACGTCGAGGGGCGCGAGCCCAAGGGCATCATCCCCGCGGAGGACTACGAGAAGGTCCGCGAGGAGCTCCTGGCCGAGCTCGAGGGCGTCCGCGGGCCGGCGGGGGAGGCCTGGGCGACCAAGGTCATCAAGCCCCAGGAATACTTCGAGGAGCTCGAGGGCGAGTACCCCGACCTGATGGTCTACTTCGACGACCTCTATTGGCGGTCGGCGGGGACGCTCGGGCACGGAACGATGTACCTCGCCGAGAACGACACCGGGCCGGACGACGCCGTCCACGCCCAGCACGGCATCTATATCCTGAGCGACCCGAAGAGCGGCCGGACGGGCCGGCGCGATGGCGACATCCTCGACATCGCCCCGACCGTCCTCGACGTCCTGGGCCTCGGGATCCCGAATACCATGAAAGGCCGGGTCCTCCGGCCGGAATGAAAGGAACGGCAACGCATGTGCGGAGAACATGAAGGCTTCACCCTCTGGTTCACGGGACTCCCGTGCTCCGGGAAATCGGCCGTCGGCGACCGGGTCGCCGAGATCCTCAAGGAAAAAGGGCACCGCGTCGAGAGGCTCGACGGGGACGTCGTCCGCCAGGACCTGACCCGCGACCTGGGCTTCTCCAAGAAGGACCGGGACGAGAACATCCGCCGGGTCACGTTCGTGGCCAAGCTCCTGTCGCGCAACGGCGTCGCCGTCCTGACCTCGTTCATCTCGCCTTACCGGGAGATGCGCGACCGGGCCCGCAAGGAGACGACCCACTTCGTCGAGATCTACACGAAGTGCCCGGTCGAGGTCTGCATCCAGCGCGACGTCAAGGGCATGTACCAGAAGGCCCTGCGGGGCGAGATCAAGGAATTCACGGGCGTGTCCGACCCTTACGAAGAGCCCGTCGAACGCCGAGATCGTCATCGAGACGGACAAGGAGACGGTCGACGAGAGCGTCCAGAAGGTCCTCAGGCGCCTCGGGGAGCTCGGGCTTCTGTGACGGGAGCGTCCCTTTTTTCGGATTGACAGACTGACTATTTTATTATAATCAAGGCCTTAGGGAACGAGAATATGGCCAAGTACCTGGTCACCGGCGGCGCGGGCTTCATCGGCTCGCACATCGCCGAGACGCTAGTGGGGCGCGGCGAGACCGTCCGGGTGCTCGACAACCTCTCGACCGGGAAGAAGGAGAACCTGGCCTCGTTCGCGGGCGGCGTCGAGTTCGTCGAAGGCGACATCCGCGACCTCGAGACCTGCCGCCGGGCCGTCGCCGGGATGGACTATGTCCTCCACCAGGCCGCCCTGCCCTCGGTCCCGCGCTCGGTCGAGGAGCCGCTCCTGACGAACGCCATCAACATCACCGGCACCCTCAACATGATGCTGGCCGCCCGGGACGCCGGCGTCCGGAGCTTCGTCCAGGCCTCGTCCTCGTCGGTCTACGGCGACGACACGGCTCCCGAAAAGGTCGAGGGCCGGGAGGGCAAGCCCCTGTCGCCCTACGCCATCAGCAAGCTCGTCAACGAAAAGTATGCCCAGGTCTTCCACGACCTGTTCGGGTTCCGGGCGATCTCGCTCAGGTATTTCAACGTCTTCGGGCCGCGTCAAGACCCTTTCTCCCAGTATGCCGCCGTCATCCCCCTGTTCATCACCCTGGTCCTCAGGGGGGAATCGCCGACCATCTTCGGCGACGGCGAACAGTCCCGCGATTTCACCTACATCGACAACGTCGTCCAGGGCAACATCCTGGCCGCGACCTCCGGCCAGGGCGGGGGAGAGGCCTTCAACGTGGCCTGCGGCGAGCGGCTGACCGTCAACGCCCTGCTCGCGGCGGTCAACGGCGTCCTGGGAACGAGCGTCGAGGCCGTCCACGCCGAGCCGCGCCCCGGGGACATCAAGCACTCGACGGCCGATTTCGGCAAGGCCCGGCGCGTCCTGGGCTTCGAGCCGCGCGTCCCCTTTCTCGTAGGCCTCCGGAGGACCGTCGAATGGTACAAGAACAAGAGCTGACCGGATGAACGCCGAAGCGGCCAAGCTGCTGAAGAGGATCGAAGAGAAGAAAGCCGTCGTCGGGGTCATCGGCCTCGGCTATGTCGGCCTGCCCCTGGTCAAGACCTTCCTCCAGAAGGGTTTCCGGGTCAAGGGCTTCGATGTCGACCCCAAGAAGGTCGACCTGCTCAACCGCGGCAAGAGCTATGTCCGCCACATCTCGGCGGCCGAGCTCAAGGACTTCCTGGCCCGCAAAAGGTTCGAGGCCTCGGCGGACTTCAAGGGCCTGCGCGGCGTCGACGCCGTCCTCATCTGCGTCCCGACCCCGCTCGACGGGCACGGCAGCCCCGATCTGTCCTACGTCATCAACTCGACCGTCACCGTGGCCGAGAACCTGCGCAAAGGCCAGCTCGTCATCCTGGAGAGCACGACCTATCCGGGCACGACCGACGAGGAGATGCTGCCCATCCTCGAGGCCGGCGGCCTCAAGGGCGGCAGGGACTTCTTCCTGGCCTATTCGCCCGAACGCGAAGACCCCGGCAACAAGGACTTCTCGACGGCCACGACGCCCAAGGTCGTGGGCGGCCTGACGCCCGACTGCCTCAAGCTGGCCAAAGCCCTCTACGACCAGATCATCGTCCGGACCGTGCCCGTGTCCTCGACCAAGGCGGCCGAATCGACCAAGCTTCTGGAGAACATCTTCCGCTCGGTCAACATCGCCCTGGTCAACGAGCTCAAGATGATCTTCGAGCGCATGGGCATCGATGTCTGGGAGGTCATCCGGGCCGCCTCGTCCAAGCCCTTCGGCTTCATGCCCTTCTATCCGGGCCCGGGACTCGGCGGGCACTGCATCCCCATCGACCCGTTCTACCTGACCTGGAAGGCCAAGGAGGTCGGCTACCAGACCAAGTTCATCGAGCTCGCCGGCGAGATCAACACCTTCATGCCCTATTACGTCCTGCAGAAGACGATCGAGGCCTTGAACGGGCGGGGCCGGTCGATCAAGAACGCCAAGATCCTGGTCCTCGGCCTGGCCTACAAGAAGGACATCGACGACCCCCGCGAATCGCCCTCTCTCAAGATCATCAGCCTGTTGCGGGAGAAGGGGGCCAAGGTCTCCTACAACGATCCCTACATCCCCCATCTCGTCGGCCACCGCGAGTACCCCGGCCTCGAGCTCAGGTCCGTCCCCGTCACGAAGGCCCGGCTCCGGACGTGCGACGCCGTCGTCATCTCGACCGACCACACGGCCTACGATTACGACCTGATCGTCGGGAGCGCGCCGCTCGTCGTCGACACGCGCAACGCCGTCAAGCGCCGCAGAAAGAACGTCGTAAAAGCCTAAGCATCGCCGGCTGCGGAGGGGTTTCGGGGATCGTCTCCGTTCGCTGCGGTGATCCTTCACGCCGTCCCGGTCCGGAGCCGACGTGTCCGTCTCCGTCCCGATGCCGGCTAGATCACCGCTTCATGCTCACTCCGCGATACCCCTCGACCCCTATTCCCGCAGCCTTCCCGCCGCATAGGCTATGACGAGAGAAGCAGAGAGAAATCAAGGATAGGAATACGACTCGTTTTTCGGACGCGACGAATGACCCGGTGATGGGTGGCAAGAGAAGAGCTTACCTAAGATATTTCTCAGAAGTGCGGCTTCGAGCTGCTCCGCCGCACTTCTGACGGTCGCTTCCAAGAGTTCGCTCCCTGCCGTACGGCCGGACAGGGACGCCACGGGACAGGACCCATCACTCCATGAGGAGCGTCGAGGAAAACGAGGCGAAGCCTGGAAAGGCCTTGCTAGCAGATGCGGGGGAGGAGCTCGGAGGTCAGGGGCTCGAGGAGGCGAAGGCCGCCGGCGGCGGTCCGCAGGAGAAGCTCGCCCGGCCGGCCCACGCGGTCCTGGACCTCGCCGATGATCGCGGCCCGGCGGCCGAGCGGGTGGCGCCGCATCCGGCGCACGAACTCGTCGGCTTTTCTCGCCGGCGCGACGACGACCGCTTTCCCTTCGCAGGCCATGAACAGCGGATCGATGCCGAGGAGCTCGCCGGCCGCCCGGACCGGCCGCGACAGCGGGATCTTATCTTCTTCGAGGAGAACAGGATAGGGGAGACGTTCGGCCAGCTCATAAAGGACCGTGGCCAGCCCTCCCCGGGTGACGTCGCGCATCCATTTCGCCCCCGCCTTCCAGAAGGGCAGCAGGAAGAGGAGCGGCGCGCAGTCGCTCTTGGCCGATGAACGGAGCCCGAAATCGCCCCGGGCGAGCATGACGGCCAGGCTGTGGTCGCCGAGCGTCCCGGTCAGGACGATCTTGTCGCCGCGGCGGATGCCGCCGGGCTTCGGCCGGGCGATCGACCGGCCCACGCCGGCCGTGTTGACGTAGACCTTGTCCCCCTGCCCGCGTCGGACGACCTTGGTATCGCCGGTGACGATGCGGACGCGCGCCGCCCTGGCCGCCGTCCGGATCGAGCCGATGACCCGCTCGAGGACCGCGGCCTCCAGGCCCTCCTCGATGATCAGGGCCAGGGAGAGGAACCGCGGCTCGGCGCCCGACACGACGAGATCGTTGACCGTCCCGTTGACGGCCAGCCGGCCGATGTCGCCGCCGGGGAAGAAGAGGGGATCGACGACATAGCTGTCGGTCGTGAAGGCCACGCCGCCGGGCAGGTGGACCGCGTCGGAGAGCTCGCCGAGCAGGGGATCGCGGAAAGCGGGCACGATCGTCCCGGCGATGAACTCCCGCATCAGGCGCCCCCCGCCCCCGAGCTCCAGGCTGATCCTCTTGTCGCTCAAGACACGGTCCTCCCGGGCGAGTCCGTACTTGAGGTGGATGAGGCAGGCGCCTTCATATGACACCATGCAGGGGCCGAGAGGGGAGTCGGGCCGGCACTTCGTCCCGAACAACCTGCAGCCCTCGGGGCGCAGGACGCCGCGCAGGACGTCGCCGCACCGGCAACCGGGCAGGTCCCGGCCCTCGTCGGCCGGCCCGGGCCCGAACCTCGTCCCGGCGTCGAGCGCCGCGAAGGCCTTCCGGAAGCGGAGGCCGCTCGCCGGGATCCGGCCGAGGCCGCGCCAGACGGCGTCGAACGGCTCGAAGACCTCTTCCATGAGCGCCCGGGCCACGGGATTCCCGTCCCTGCCGATGGCCCGCGCGTACTCGAGCGCGACGCGGGGCCGGCCCTCGACCGCCTGCTCGAGGACGGAGCGGACGGCGAGGAGGATATCGCCCGGCTCGAACCCGGCGATGGCCCCGGGGATGCCGTGTTCCCGGGCCACGAACTCGTAGGGCCCGGCGCCGATGACGGCGCTGACGTGTCCGGGATAGATGAAGCCGTCGACCGCGACCTCGCCCGCGGCCAGAACGGCCCGGAGGGCCGGCGGCACGAGCCACAGGGCCGGGAGGATGCTGAAGTTGCGCAATCCCTCCGCCGCCGCGCGCTTGGCCGTATAGGCGATCGCGGGGATGGTCGTTTCGAAGCCGGCCCCGAAGAAGACGACCTCCCGGCCGGCCTCGCGGCGGGCCTCGTCCAGGGCTTCCTCGGGGGAGTAGACGATGCGCAGGCGCGAGCGCCGGGCCGGCACGGCCGTCTGCAGGGACCCCTTCCGGGTGGGCACGCGGGTCATGTCGCCGAAGGCGGCCAGGGTCAGGCCCTCGGTCTCCGTGACGGCGGCGATGGCGGCCTCGTGGATGCCGTTAGGGGTGATGCAGACCGGACAGCCCGGCCCCGAGACCATCTCGACCCCGGCCTCGGCCAGGAGGGGCGTCAGGCCGTGCTTGAAGAGGGCCATGGTGTGGGTGCCGCAGACCTCCATCAGGCGCGGCTTCCGGCCCAAAGCCCGGGCCTTCTCCCCGATGTCCTCGAGGAGCCGGCGCAGGGCGGCGGGGTTCCTCAGTTCCTTCATCGGCGGTCGGCGGCGGCCATGTCCCGGAAGAGGCGGAGCGTCTCCCGGGCCTCTTTTTCGTCCATGACCGAGATGGCGAAGCCGGCGTGGATGATGACCCAGTCGCCGGGCTTGGCCTGGGGGACAAGGCTGAAATTGGCCGCGACCTCGCTCCCCAGGTACGAGGCCGTGCCGTGGCCCGACTCGTCCAGGCGGGTGATCTTGGCGGGAACGGCCAGGCACATGGTGATCTCTCTTCGGGACACCCACTTTAGCAGATTCGAACGGCCCGGTCCACCTTGTGTTATAATGGGGGGCCGATGGAGAAGCATCTCGAGGAATTTTTCCCGCCCGGGACGGAGGACCATCGGCTTCTCACCCAGATCGACCGCGCCCGCCTGCCCCGTCACGTCGCCGTGATCATGGACGGCAACGGCCGTTGGGCGGCCGGCCGCGGCCTGCCCCGGGTCGAGGGGCATAAGGCCGGGGCGGCCTCGGTCCGCGAGATCGTCGAGGCCGCGGCCCGCCTGGGCCTCGACGTCCTGACCCTCTTCGCCTTCTCGAGCGAGAACTGGAAGAGGCCTCGGGCGGAGGTCGCCCGGCTCTGGCGGCTCCTCCGGGAGAACCTGATCAGGGACGACGGGCTGCTCGTCAAGAACGACCTCCGGCTCCGGATCATCGGCCGGCGGCAGGGGATCCCGGCCCCCGTTCTCAAGGAGATCGAGCGGGTCGAAGCCCTGACCCGGGCGAACTCGCACATGACCGTCGTCGTCGCCCTGAACTACGGCGGCCGGGACGAGATCGTGGACGCGGCCCGCCGGATCATGGCGGAGGGCCGGATCGCCCCGGCCCGCCTCGACGAGAAGTCCTTCGCCGAGCACCTGGCGACCTCGGGCCTCCCCGATCCGGACCTGCTCGTCCGGACGAGCGGCGAGCTCCGGGTCTCGAACTTCCTGCTCTGGCAGATCGCCTATGCCGAGATCTACGTGACGCCGGTGCTGTGGCCGGAATTCCGGAGACGGCACCTTCTCGAGGCCATCCTCGAGTATCAGAAACGCGAGCGCCGGTTCGGCGACGTCCGTCCGGACGGCCAAAGTCCCCGGGGGAGGAGATGAGCTGACATGAACCTCGTCAAGCGCACGGCCACGGCCGCGGTCCTGCTCGGGGCCCTTTTCGTCCTCGTTCAGTACGCGCCGGATTGGGCCTTCTTCCTGTTCGGGCAGGCCTTCATTATCGCGGCCCTGATCGAATTCTACGGCCTGGCCGCGAAGAACGGCCTCAAGCCCCGCACGATCCTGGGGATCGCGCTCACCGTCCTCATCAGCCTGACGTTCTATTTCCGTTCTCTCCCGCTCGAGGCGGCGCCCTTCGCCGGGCTCGTCATCGCCGGCATCTACTTCGTGGCGAGCGTCAACACGGCCGAGAAGCTGACCGCTTTCCCCGCGGCCTTCGCCATCACCATGCTCGGCGTGATCTACATCGGGTTCCCCCTGAATTTCCTATACCGGATCCGCCTGGAGATGGGACCGTTCTATCTCTATTTCCTCTTCGCCGTCATCTTCCTCGGCGACACGGGCGCCTTCTTCATCGGCAAACCCTTCGGGCGCCACAAGATGACGCCGGTCGCCAGCCCGAACAAGTCCTGGGAGGGGAGCGCCGGCGGCATCCTCTTCGCCCTGGGCGCGGCCGCCTTGACCCGCGCGCTCATCCTGCCCGAGATCCCCCTGGCCACGGCTCTTCTGACGGCGGTCGTCGTCCACGCGGCGGCCCAGGTCAGCGATCCGCTGGAGTCCCTCTTCAAGAGGGCCGTCGGCGTGAAGGATTCGTCCAACGCGTTGCCCGGGCACGGCGGCTTCTTCGACCGCATCGACAGTCTCATCCTGGCCGGCCCGCTCTTCTATTTCATCGTCCGGTACCTCTGGAAGTAGGCCTTGGGACAGACGCCGCGCGGCCTCGCCATCCTCGGCTCGACGGGCTCCATCGGCCGGAGCGCGCTCGACGTCGTCGACCGGCTGGACGGGCGCTTCCGCGTGGTCGCCCTGGCCGCCGGCTCCAACGCGGCGCTGCTGGCCGCCCAGATCGAGAAATACCGTCCCGCCCTCGTCTCCGTCGGCGCGAAACGGGACGCGGAGAGGCTCCGCGGGCTGGGGCGGCGCTGGCGGATGCGCGTCGTCCACGGACCGGAGGGGGCCGTCGAGGTGGCCCGGGCCGAGGGGGCCGACATCGTTCTCTCGGCCATCACCGGCATGGACGGCTTCGGGCCGACCCTCGCGGCGGTCCGGACCGGCCGGCGCGTGGCCCTGGCCAACAAGGAATCCATGGTCGTGGGCGGGGCCATCATCAGGCGCGAGGCGGCCCGGTCCGGGGCCCGGATCATCCCCGTCGACAGCGAGCACAGCGGCGTCTTCCAGTGCCTGGGCCGGGACCGGCGGCGCGTCCGCAAGGTCGTCCTGACCGCTTCCGGCGGCCCGTTCCTCAAAACTCCCCTGAAGGAACTGGCCCGCAAGACGGTCGAGGAGGCGCTCCGCCATCCCCGCTGGGTCATGGGCCGGAAGGTCACGGTCGACTCGGCGACGCTCATGAACAAGGGGCTCGAGCTGATCGAGGCCCGCTGGCTCTTCGACCTCGAGCCGGAACGGCTCGGCGTTCTCATCCACCCCCAGAGCGCCGTCCACGCCCTGGTCGAGATGGAGGACGGCTCCGTCCTGGCCCAGCTCGGCGCGACCGACATGCGCCTGCCCATCCAGTACGCCCTGACCTGGCCGGCCCGCCGCGACACCGGACTGCCCGCCCTCGACCTGGCGGGGCTCGGGCGCCTCGAGTTCCTCGAGGTCGACGAGCGGCGCTATCCGCTCTTCACCCTGGCCCGCCTGGCCCTGGCGGCCGGCGCGAGCCTGCCCGTGGCCCTCAACGCGGCCAACGAGGTGGCCGTGGCCGCCTTCCTCGAGAAACGGATCCCGTTCTCCGGCCTCCGCGCGGTCGTCGCCGGGGTCGTGGAGGGCCATCGGGTCCGTCCGGCCGGCACCGTCGAAGAGATCCTTGACATCGACCGAGAGGCGCGGCGCGTAGCCCGCCGGCTCGTCCCGCAGAGGTAGCAGAAATGGGTCCTATACTCGGCACCATACTGTCGTTCGCGATCGTCTTCTTCATCGTCACGTTCGTCCACGAGTTCGGCCACTTCATCATGGCCAAGCGCTTCGGCGTGCGCGTCAAGGCCTTCTCGTTCGGCATCGGCCCGAGGATATTCGGTGTCCGGGACGGAAAGCTCTCTTTCGGGAAGGCGCCCGCCGGCGGGACCGGCACCGACTACAAGCTCAGCCTGTTCCCGGTCATCTGCTACGTCCAGATGGAGGGGGAGGGCGTGTTCGAGAAGGACCGGCCCATCCCGCCCGACGACATGATGGCCAAGCCGCGGGGGCAAAGATTCCTGATCATGGTCATGGGATCCGTCATGAACCTGCTCCTAGCCGTGATCCTGATGTCGGTGGTCAGCGGGATCGGGACGAGGGTCGTCAAGTATATCGACGACGCGCCCGTCATCGGCTGGATCGATGCCGGATCGCCGGCCGAACGGGCCGGCCTGAAAGCGGACGATCGGATCGTCCGCATCGCCGGGCGGGAGGTCAGGACCTGGAAGGACGTCCAGGTCGCCATCGGCATCGCGCCCGATCGCCGGGTCGGCGTCGAGGTCCTGCGGGACGGATCCGCCCTGAGCCTCGACCTGCAGACCGGGTCCGACAAGAAGACCGATGTCGGCTACGCCGGGTTCAATCCGAAGATCCTCACCCAGGTCCGGATGGTCCAGTCGCACATGCCCGCCGAGAAGGCGGGGCTCAAGGCGGGGGACGTCATCCGGGCCATCGACGGAAAGCCGGTCTTCCTCTCGGGCTTCCTCGAGGTCGTCCGCGGCCATCCGGACATTGAGCTCCGTTTCACGGTCGAGCGGGAAGGGCGCCTCCTCGAGATCCCGGTGACTCCCCGGCTCGAAGGGAAGATCGGCCGGATCGGCATCCAGCAGGACGCCGAGTCGGTGACGAAGCAATTCGGCTTTTTCGCCGCGATCGGGAACAGCCTGAAAGAGAACGCGTATAACGCCCTCCTCATCGTCCGCATCATCAAGGGGCTGTTCACGGGCGAGACCCCGGCCAGCCAGCTCGGCGGACCGCTGGCGATCGCCGACGCGTCCTACGTGTTCTTCCGGGAGGGCTGGCTGTCCCTCATCACCTGGATCGCGTTCCTGAGCCTCCAGCTCGGCGTCATCAACCTGATCTTTCCCATCCCGATCGTCGACGGGCCCCAGATCGTGGTCCTGGCCTTGGAAGCCCTCTTCCGCCGGGACGTGAGCCTGAAATTCCGGCTGGCCTACACCTATGTGGGATGGGCCATGATGATGGCCCTGACGGCTTTCGTCATCCTCAACGATATCGTCAAGAAGCTGCCGAACGGCTGGGGCAGCGTCCTGCCGTTCTAGGCCGGAGGAGGAGCGGATGTTCCCGCGTCGTAAGACCCTTCCCGTCCCCGTCGGGGGCGTCATCGTCGGCGGGGGAGCCCCCGTCGCCGTTCAGGCCATGACCAAGACGGACACCCGGGACGTCCGCGCGACCGTGGCCCAGGTCCGCCGGCTGGAAAAGGCCGGGGCCGAGATCGTCCGCTTGGCCGTGCCCGATCGCGAGGCCGCCATCGCGCTCCGGGAGATCCGGAAGCGGGTCCGCGTCCCGCTCATCGCCGACATCCACTTCGATCACCGTCTGGCCTTGGCCGCCCTCGACGCGGGGGTCGACGGCCTGCGCCTCAATCCGGGCAACATCGGCCCGGCGGACAAGGTCCGCGAGGTCGTCCGGGCGGCGGCGGAGCGGAAAGCCCCCATCCGTATCGGGGTCAACTCCGGCTCCCTCGAGAAGGACCTCCTGGCCCGGGCGGGGGGGGCGACGGCGGCGGCCATGGCCGAAAGCGCCCTGCGGCACGTCCGCCTGCTCGAGGACCTCGATTTCCGGCTGATCAAGATCTCGCTCAAGGCTTCCGACGTGCCGCGCACGCTCGAGGCCTACCGGATCCTGGCCGGGAAGGTGGACTATCCCTTCCACGCCGGGATCACCGAGGCCGGGAGGCTCCTCGCGGGGAGCGTCAAGTCCTCGGCCGGGCTGGCCCTCCTTCTGGCGGAAGGGCTGGCCGACACCGTCCGGGTCTCCTTGACGGCCCCGCCGGAGAAGGAGGTCCTCGTCGCCTGGCAGATCCTTCAGGCCCTGGGGATCCGGAGGCGGGGAGTGGAGTTCGTGTCCTGCCCCACGTGCGGACGCTGCGAGGTCGACCTGATGACGGCGGCCGCCGAGGTGGAGCGGGCGATCTCGGGGGTGCGCGCGCCGCTGACCGTGGCGGTCATGGGCTGCACCGTCAACGGCCCCGGAGAGGCCAAAGAGGCCGACGTGGGGCTGGCCTGCGGCCGGGGGGGCGGGGTCCTCTTCCGCAAGGGCCGGGTCCTGAGGAAGGTCCCGGCGTCGAAGATGGCCCAAGCGCTCATTTCTGAGGTTCTAAAACTCGCTTCCGACCCCGAACGTAATTAGATTCCTGCAGAAGACAGATGGTCTTCTCCCATTTGGAAGGAGTCCCTCTCGAGGCGGTGAGGGAAATCGCCTCGCAGATCCCCGTGGTGGAGGGGGGACCGGCAGGGAGCGGAGTCCCCGGAACGACCATCAGCGCTGTCCCGGAGTGACTCAGAGGGGCGGCGCTGGGAAATATCGGGAAAGAGCGCTTTTTTTAGAGATTTCGCAGGATCGGGCCTCCGGGTGCTCCGTCCCGATCCTGCCTGGTCCGCTCACCGGGGTTCGCTCCCCGCTGCCCGGGGGGCCGGGGAGCTAGAGGTGATTCCCGAACACAGCCGGAGAGAGGGACATCCATAACTCGGGAGATAAAAAAACGGGGGAAGGAAGCGATCGCTCGCCCCCTTCCCCCGTGACGTTAGCGGTCAGAGTGGAAGGTGCACGTAGAGTGCGTCGCGCTCAGTCGCCCTTTTCCGTTTTCTTCTCCGTGATGATGCCGACGGACTCGATGCCCGCCGCGCGGATCGTATCCCAGAGGAACTCCGCGAAGACGCCGTACTCGATCTCCTGGTCCGCCTTCAGATAGAGCTTCTTTTCCGATACGGTCAGGAAGGCCTCTTCGAGAGCGTTCTGTAATGTCTCCAGCGTCACCTTCTCCTGATTGACATAAAGGAGGTAACCCTTGGGGTCGCGCGCGTCCTTCTTCACGGCCAGGACGACGTCCGGGTTCTCCGGCATGTTGACGGTGAACTGGGCGTTCGGAAGCTTGACGTCGACGCCCTTTTGGATGAGGGGCGTGACGATCATGAAGATGATCAGAAGGACGAGCAGGACATCACAGAGAGGGACGACATTCGGTTCGGATCGGACGGTCTCTTTGCCGCCCATCGATACTGAAAATCCCATTGTATGCCTCTCTCTCGATCCGGCCTAAAGAAGGCCGGGACCTCGTTCCTTAGCGGGCTTCGCCGGACTTGATGAAGAAGTCGACGACCTGGGACGATGTGTTGGCCATCTCCGCGTCGTAGATCTCGATCTTCGAATTCAGCGTGTTGAAGACCCACAGGGCCAGGACCGCGACGCCGATGCCGACAGCCGTCGTGACGAGGGCCTCGGAGATGCCGCCGGCCACGGAACCGATGCCGCCCGAGCCCGTCGCCTGCATGGACTTGAACGCGTTCATGATGCCGAAGATCGTCCCGAACAGCCCGATGAAGGGGGAGGACGTGGCGATGGTGGCCAGGATCGGCAGGCCGCGCCGGAGCTCCTGGCTGAACAAGGACTCGGCCCGTTTGCAGCCGCGGGCCGCTGATTCGATCTGCTCATCGAAGCCGAGCTTGGCTTCCTTGCCCTCGATGAAGGACTGGATGCCGGCCGCGGTGACGCGGGCCAGGTGGCTGCCCTTGTTGTCCTTCTTGGAGGACAGCGACAGGGCGTCCTTGAGGTTCCCGGCCTTGAGCAGGTCGGCCAGCTTGGGCGCCATGGCGCGGGACGTCTTCTTCGCGCGCGAGAAGACGAGCAGGCGCTCGATGAACATGTAGATCGTGATGATGGACAGCCCGATCAAGATGATCGCGACGGTCTTGGCCACGGCTCCCATGGCCTGCCACATTTCGATGAGACCGAATTGCATGGGTTATACCTCCTGTAAGATATCGAAAGCCATTGACTGACTTTACTGACCTATTTCAGCTGGAACCTGACGGTGACCGTGAACACCACGGGCCGGGGGCGGCCGTTGATGACCATCGGCTCGTAGACCCACTGCCGGACGGCGTCGACGGCCGCCTGGTCGAGCAGGGGGATGGACCGCAGGATCTTGACGCCGGTGACCCGCCCGTAGACGTCGGTCGTCGCTTCGACGATGACGATGCCCTCGACGCGGGCCTGCCGGGCGATCTCGGGATAGATCGGCGCGACCTCGCGGACGAGCTTGGGGGGCTTGACGTCGCCGATGGCCCGGACCGGGGCCTCGACCTCGCCGACGACGCCGCCGAGGACGCCGCCCACGACGCCACCGAGGACGCCTCCGACGACGCCGCCCTCGACGCCGCCTTCGACGCCGCCCTCGACGCCGATGTCAGAGAGCGTTTCTTCGGCGATCTGTTCGGGGATCTCGACGGGGGCGACCAGCCGGCCGGCTTCGACCGGAGCGGTGGCCTGGACCCGCTTGATCCGGGCGCTGGTCGCGGCCGCTTTCCGCTTGGCCGGCGGCGGCGGGGGCGGAGGGGGCGGCGGCGGGGGCGCCAGGAACGCGCTATAGACCTCGACCGTGGGCAGTTCGCCCGTCGAGAGAAGGGGGAGGACGATGGCCGTGACGATCAGGACCACATGGAGGATCAGGGCGATGGGAAAGACGAGGGCTTTCCGCGCGGTGCCCTTTTCGCCCCTGAAGAATGAGTCCTTGAAGAGCGCGGGCACATCTGGTTTGTTGATCGGCTTTCTAGCTTCCGCCATGATGCTTACCTCATGCTCGTGATATTACAGAATCACACAAAAGTTAGTATAGAAGAAAAACACCCGTTTGACAAGGGAAATTTAGCGCCTCCGCGCATTTTTCGGCTTGAACCATTTCTGCCAGAAAAGGACCACCGGGCAGGACAGGTAGATGGTCGAATAGACGCCCTCGATCGTGCCGATGAGCATCAGGAAGGCGAAGTCGTTGATGACCTCGCCGCCGAAGAAGAACAGGGCGCCGACCGTCAGGAAGACCGTGCCCGAGGTGATGATCGTCCGGCCCAGGCACTGGTTGAGGCTGGCGTTCATGACCTCCTCGAGGCCCTTGCCCCGCATCAATTTTTGGTTCTCCCGGACGCGGTCGAAGATGACGATGGTGTCGTTGATCGAGAAGCCGACGATGGTCAGGATGCCGGCGATGATGGGCAGGTTGATCTCGCGGTTGGTGAACGAGTAGAAGGTCATCGTGATGAGGACGTCCTGGAACAGGGTGAAGACGGCCGCGACGCCGTACTCGAGCTTGAAGCGCAGGGCGATGTAGACGAGCATGCCCAGCAGGGACCAGATGGTGGCCTGGACGGCCTTGCGCCGCAGGTCGGCCCCGACCTGGGGACCGACCGTCTCGCGGCTGAGGATGGCCATCTTGCCGAGATAGGTCTTCTCCTTCAGGAAGCTCAGGATCTCGGGCTTGAGCCCCAGGCCGTCGAGCTCGCCGATGTCGGCGAAGATCCCCGTCTTGATGCGGTGGGCCAGGACAGTCCGGGCCGCGTCGGGCCCGGAGCCCGGGAAGGCGCCCTCGAGGAGCGCCGTCAACGACCTCTCGTCGAGCGTATTGAGGTCGACCAGACCGCGGGCCTTCTCCGCCTTGCCGTCGTCGCCCCGGAGGGCGGTGATGATCTTGTCGGCCAGGGCTTCATGGGCTTCGAGCTGCTCCGCCTCCGTGGCCTTGGTGTTGAGCGATTCCATGGCCCGGATCTGGAACTCGCGGCCGGTGTCGCCCGAGCTCTGGACCTGGCTCTTGGCCAGGCCGACCTGGCCGAGCAGGTCGCGGATGGCGCCCTCGTTCGTCGGCGTGCGCATCTCGACCCGCAGGAGCGTCCCTTCGCCGAAGTCGACGCCGAGCTTGAGGCCCTTGAAGGCCGCGATGTTGACGATGCCGGCCAGCACGATGAAGCCGGTAGCGGCCAACGCGATGTACTTGTATTTCAGGAACCGGATGTTGGGGGTTTTGAAGAGTTGCATGTCAGATACTCAGTGTCTTGGCGGATTTCTTGACCATCAGGTCGAAGAGGAGGTGGGAGACGAAGACGGCCGTGAACAGGTTGGCCACCAGGCTGATGGTCAGGGTCACGGCGTATCCCCGGATGGGGCCCGTCCCGAACTGGAACAGGAAGACGGCCGAGATGATGGTCGTCAGGTTGGAGTCGAAGATGGCCGTGAAGGCCCGGGAGAAGCCCTGGGAGACCGCGCTCACGACGCCCTTGCCCAGGGCCAGCTCCTCCTTTATCCTCTCGAAGATGAGGACGTTGGCGTCGACGGCCATGCCGATCGCCAGGATGATGCCCGCGATGCCCGGCAAGGTCAGGGCGGCCTTGAAGTAGGCCAGGGCGCCGAAGAGGATGAGCACGTTGAGGAGCATGGCGAAGACGGCGTTCAAGCCCGACAGCTTGTAGAAGACGATCATGAAGGTCATGACGGCCACGACGGCCACCAGGCCGGCCACGAGCCCCTGGCGGATGGAGTCGGCGCCGAGGGCCGGGCCGATCGTCCGTTCCTCGAGGTAGTCGATGCCGGCCGGCAGGGCGCCGGCCTTGAGCACGATGACCAGGTCCTCGGCCGCCTGGGCCGTGAACCGGCCGCGGATGACGCCGCCCTGGGCCCGCAGGATCTTGGTCTCGACGACCGGGGACGACTGGACCTTGTTGTCGAGGATGATGGCGATCTGCTTGCCGATGTTCTCGGCGGTGGCCTGCTCGAAGCGGGCGCCGCCGTCGGCGTTGAGGCTGAAGGAGACGGCCGGATTGTTCCACTCGTCGGTCGTCTGCCGGATCGTCCGCAGGTCCTTGCCGGTGACCACGGCGACCTTGTCGACCAGGTAGAAACCGCCCTCGCCCCGCTTGGGATCGCCCTTGACGACCTCGGCGTCGTCGGGGACCCGCCCCTCGGTCGCCTGGAGCAGGGTGGCCTCGTCGGCCGCCGGGCCGGCCTTGACCAGCTTCCATTCCAGGACGGCGGTGACCTTGATGAGCTCCTTGACGCGGTCGGGGTCGTCGACGCCGGGCAGCTCGACCACGATCTGGTCGGAGCCCTGCCTCTGGATCAGCGGTTCGGAGACGCCGAACGTATTGATGCGGTTGTCGATCGTCTGCTGGGCCTGGTCGACGGATTGGTCGCGGAGGAACTGGACGGCCAGCGGCTTGAGGGTCAGGTTGGCCTTGTCCCCGACGAAGCCGTAGTCCCAGTCCCGGGTGTACTCGTCGAACAGGTCGCGGGTCTTGCCCTCCTGGTCGGCCAGGACGCCCTGGACGGCGATGCGGCCCAGGCCCTCCTTGGTGATCTTCTCGAAGGTGATGGAGTTCCGCTTGAGAAGATCGTCGAGCCGGGCGATCTCCTGGTCCGTCTCCATGTTGATGGAGTCGTCGGTCCGGACCTTGAGGACGAGGTGGATGCCGCCCTTGAGGTCGAGGCCGCGCTTGATCTTGGCGTCGTTGAACGGGTAGGCCAGAAGGAAAGCCCCGGCGACGACGGCCAGCGCCAGGATGACCTTCCATTGCAGGTTCTTTTTCATGGGACCTTCACTCTCGAAAGGGATTGGGACGGGCGGGGGTCGAGCCCCCCGCGGTCCGGGGGATCACTTGGCCACGATCTGATCGGACGCCTTGACGATCGAACCCACGGCGCCCTTGGTGATCGCGATGTTGGTGTTCGAGGCGATCTTCAGCTCGATCAGGTCTCCCAGCCGGTCGTCCTTTCTGAAGCCGACCACCGTGCCGACGATGCCGCCGGCGGTGACGATCTGGGTCCCGGCCGCGAGCTTCTGGACCTCTTCCTGGTGCTTCTTCTGCTTCTTCCTCTGGGGCATGATGATCAGGACGTAGAAGATGGCGAAGACCATCATCATCATGACCAGCCCGATCATAGGCGAACCGCCGCCTTGGCCGGCGCCCGCCGGCTGCATGCCTGCCGCGAATGCTCCTAACATCATGTCTTTTCTTCCTTTTATATGGCGTTCGAGATCAAACTCTTCTTCAGGGAATTGAAGGAGTCAGACGCAATAGAATGGCGTATTTTCCGGAAGATGTCAAGATAGAAATGGAGGTTGTGGACGGTGTTGAGGACGGCCGCCGAGATCTCGTCGCGCTCGTAGAGGTGGCGGAGGTAGGCCCGGGAGTAGCGGCGGCAGGTGGGGCAGCCGCAGGCCTCGTCGACGGGCCTCTCGTCCCGCGCGTACTTGCGGTTCTTGATGGCCACCCGGCCCGCGCTCGTGAACAGGGTGCCGTTGCGGGCGTTGCGCGTCGGCAGGACGCAGTCGAAGAGATCGACGCCGCGGGCGACGGCCTCGACCACGTCCTCGACGTAGCCCATGCCCATGAGGTAACGGGGCCGGTCGGCCGGCAGGAGCCCGTGGCCGAGCTCGAGCGTCTCGAAGAGCCGCGTCTTCGGCTCGCCGATGCCCAGGCCGCCGTAGGCGTAGCCGTCGAAGTCCTGTTCCGTGACCTCCTCGATCGACCGCTTCCGGAGGTCGGCGTGGACGCCGCCCTGGGTGATGCCCCAGAGCTGTTGCCGCGTGTCGTGGCGGGCGAAGGCCGCCTTCGAGCGCCGGGCCCACAGCCCGGTCAGGCGGACGGACTCCTTCAGGGTCTCGTCGCTATAAGGATAAGGAGGGAAGTGGTCCAGGCACATCAGGACATCCGTCCCCATCCGGACCTGGAGGTCGACGACGTCCTCGGGCCGGAGCAGGATCTTGGTCCCGTCGAGGTGGGAGGCGAAGCGGACGCCCTCGTCGGTGATCCGGACGAGCGGCGAGAGGCTGTAGATCTGGAAGCCGCCGCTGTCGGTCAGGATGGGCTTGGGCCAGGAGATGAAGCGGTGCAGGCCGCCCAGGGCCTCGATGTCCTCGACCCCGGGCCGTAAGTACAGGTGGTAGGAGTTGAGCAGGATGATGTCCGCGCCGAGGCTCTCGACCTGGGCGTGGGTCAGGGCCTTGACCGTGCCCTGGCTGGCGACCGGCATGAAGGCCGGCGTCTCGACGGCCCCGTGGGGGGTCTCGAGGACGCCCGTCCGGGCCGCCGAAAGCGGGTCCTGGGCCGTGATCCGGAAAGCGCCGTTCATGGGGCGAACCGGAAGTAGACGACGTCCCCGTCCCGGACGGCGTAATCCCTGCCTTCGAGGCGAATGGCCCCGGCTTCTTTGGCGTGGGCGAGCGTTCCGTGGCGCAGGAGCTCCTCGGCGGCGACGACCTCGGCCCGGATGAAGCCCTTGGCGATATCGGAATGGATGGCCCCGGCGGCCTCGGCGGCCGTGGCCTCCTTCTTCACCGTCCAGGCCCGGACCTCGTCCTTGCCGACGGTGAAGAACGAGATGCGGCCGAGGAACGCGGCCGCCTGCCCGGCGAAGAGCGGCGCGCTCATGGCCTCGAGCCCGTACTCGGCCATGAAAGAGGCCCGCTCGGCCTCTTCGAGCTCGGCCAGGTCGGCTTCGATCCGGCCGCAGAAGGCCAGGACGCGACGGCCCTCGCCGGCCGGGGATATGTCCCCGGTCCGGGCCGGGGAAGCCGCCAGCCCGGGGAAGAGGATCTCGGGCCTCCGGACCGAGGGCAGGTCCTTCTCGTCGACGTTGATGAAGTGGAGGAGGGGCTTGAGGCTGAGGAAGGCGAAGCTGCGGATGAGCTTCTCTTCGGCCGGCGAGAGGGGCAGGCCCCTCAGGCCCCGGCCCGATTCGAGCTCGGGACGGAGCCTCCGGAGGAGATCGCGCTCCTTCTCGCCCTCGGGGTCCTTCATCTTCTTGAGGTCCTTGTCGAGGCGTTCGAGACGCGTGTCGACCAGCACGAGGTCGGCCAGGACGAGCTCCTCCTCCATGCTCCGGACGTCGGCGGCGGGATCCAGCCGGCCGCGGGCGGGCGGGAGGTCGGGGTCGGCGAAGGCGCGGACGACGTGGAGGAGGCCGTCGGCCTTCCTCAGATGGCCGAGGAAGAGGCTGGCCTTGACCTCGCCGAAGGAGATGCCGACGAGGTCGGTCAGGTCCATCGCCGCGGCGACCTTGCGCTTGTCGGGGTAGGCGGCCGCGATGCGGTCCAGGCGGGGATCGGGCAGGGGAACGGACCGCACGTTCGGCTCGCGCCGGCCGTCGTCGTAGGCCTTGACGGCCGCATGGGCGCCGGCGAGGAGGTTGAAGAGCGTCGTCTTGCCGGTTTTGGGGTAGCCGAAGAGGGTGACGTTCACGGGACTAGTAAAGCGGGAATGGGAGGGAGTGTCAAGAACAGAGGAACGTTCTTGATGTCGGCGGGGTTTTCCTTTAATATAGCCTTTCACGCGCGCCGAGAACGACATGGACACAGAGAAGAAAAAGAAGGACAAGAGCCTCTTCCGGGAGTATTTCGAGCTCATTGCCGAGACGGCGGTCTTCGTCTTTTTCGTCATGACCTTCGTCGTCCAGGCCTTCCAGATCCCCACCGGCTCGATGGAGCCGACCCTCCTCGTGGGCGATTTCCTGCTGGTCAACAAGCTGGCCTACACCCGGCCGGTCCTGCCGCTCGAGGGGGCCATCCTGCCCCGCAAGCCCATCGAGAGGGGCAACATCGTCGTCTTCAAGTACCCCAAGAACCTGACCCAGGATTTCGTCAAGCGGGTCATCGCCCTGGAGGGGGAGAAGGTCGAGGTCCGGGACAAGCAGGTCTTCGTCAACGACCAGCCGCTCGACGAGGCCTACAAGGTCCACATCGACAGCCAGATCAATTCCAAGACCGACGTCTACAACTACGACGACGTCATCCGCGACAATTACGGGCCGGTCACGGTGCCGCCGGGGCACTGCTTCGTCATGGGCGACAACCGCGACAACAGCATGGACAGCCGCTACTGGGGCTTCCTCTCGATGGACTCGATCAAGGGCCGGCCCTGGCTCATCTACTTCTCTTATAAGGCCGAGCGCGACGCCTGGCAGAAGACGGGGGTGCGCGACCGTCTCAAGAAGCTGGTGAGTTTCATCCCCAAGGCCCGCTGGGGCCGCATGCTCCGCATCATCAACTGAGCCTCGGGATATCCTCTCCGTTCGCAAAAACGGACTTTTCGCGCTTGGGACATGCCGCTTCGTCGGGTCGCGGAGTCCCCTCGGGCCGATCATCTCCGTTCGCTGCGGTGATTCTTAACGCCGGTCCGTTCGACGGACTTCGGCGCCAAAACAACTCGGTCGGCGTGCGCTACGCCTCCCTCAGACACGTTTTGGCGGTTTCCAGGGAAACTACCCTCGTCCGTCTCCGGAACGGCTAAATCACCGCAATGCTCACTCCGACGATACCCCTCGGGGCCTCATCGCACCCCGACTCCGGGCACTGCCCTTGAGCCCTGGTCTTGATGCTCACTCCGGGGATGTCCTTCGGGCTCGCCTTAAGATGCAGTGTTGCCGTCACGCGGCCCGGCTGAACTTTTCCGATGTCGGGTTCGACCGCCCTCTTCGCCGCTCGTACGCAGCCTCCCCGCGGGAGCGCGGTGTCTAACACTGCGCATAACCGGGCCTGTCCTCGAATGCTGATCCAAATTTCGGAAGCGGGAACGAAGCGGGTCCCGTAGCCAAGTTGACGGGCCTTGGGGGAAACGCATAACATGGGGTCATGAAGAAGGCGGCGGCGCTCGTCACGGGCGAGGAGTTCGTCGAGGGCGCCGTCGACGAGATCGTCTTCTACAATCCCGACAACGGCTACACGGTCGCCAAGTTCCTGCCCGAGTCCGGCGAGCCGATGACCGTCGTCGGGGCCTTCCCGCCGCTCTCGCCGGGCGAGGTCCTGCGCGTCCACGGCGGCTGGGAGCTCAACCCGCGCTTCGGGCGGCAGTTCAAGGTCGACCGCTTCACCATGACCCTGCCGGCTTCGGCCACGGGCATCGAGAAGTTCCTGGGCTCGGGCCTGGTCAAGGGCATCGGCCCGGTGCTGGCCGCCCGCATCGTCGCCGCGTTCGGGGCCGGGACGATCGACGTCCTGAACCGCGAGCCGGAGCGCCTCCGCGAGGTCGGCGGCGTCGGCGCCGTCAAGCTGAAGGAGATCAAACGCTCCTGGGCCGAGCACCGGGACATCCGCGACCTGATCATGTTCCTGCAGGAGCACGGCGTCTCGACCGGCCTGGCCACCAAGATCTACCGGCAGTACGGCGACCGGTCCTTCACCGTGCTCAAGTCGAATCCCTACCAGCTCAGCCTCGATATCTTCGGCGTCGGGTTCAAGACGGCCGATCAGCTGGCCCTCAAGCTGGGGATGGACCCGGGATCGCTCGAGCGGGTCAAGGCCTACATCCTCTATATCCTCGAGAAGGACAACGAGCAGGGCCACGTGTTCTCGCTCGCGGCCGACGTCGTCGAGCGCTGCGCCGCCGACCTGGAGGTCGAGGCCGACAAGGCCGAGCGGGCCCTGGCCGGCCTTATCAAGGGCAACAGGATCGTCGCCGAGGACGAACCCGTCGGGCGCGCCCTCTACCTGCCTTTCTTCCACCAGGCTCAGGAGGAGGTCGTCCGGTCCATCCACAATCTGGCGGGTTTCCCCTGCAAGGCCCCGGACTTCGACCTCGACCAGGCCATAAGCGCGACCGAGAAGGACCTGGCCATGGAGTTCTCGCCCCTCCAGCGCCGGGCCGTCCGCGAGAGCATCGAGCGCAAGATCCTGGTCATCACCGGCGGGCCGGGGACGGGCAAGACGACCATCATCAAAGGTGTCGTCGACGTCTTCCGCAAATGGGGCAAGGACGTTCTGCTGGCCGCGCCGACGGGCCGCGCGGCCAAGAGGCTGGCGGAGGCGACGGGGCAGGAGGCCCGGACGATCCACCGCGTCCTCGAGTTCCAGCCCAAGAAGGGGACCTTCAAGCGGAACGAGTCCAACCCCCTGCGGGGCGAGGCCCTGGTCGTCGACGAATTCTCGATGGTCGACCTGCCGCTCATGTACCACCTGCTCAAGGCCATCCCGCCCTGGATGCGGCTCGTCCTCGTCGGCGACAAGGACCAGCTGCCGTCGGTCGGGCCGGGCAACCTCCTGCACGACATCATCGAATCGGGGACCGTCGACGTCGTCCGGCTCGACCAGATCTTCCGGCAGGAGAAAGAGAGCCTCATCGTCGCCAACGCCCACCGCATCAACCAGGGCCAATCCCTCCTCCACGCCCCCCGGGGCGACACGAACGCCGATTTCTATTTCATCCGCCAGGAGGACGCGGCCAAGGCCTTCCAGACCATCCTCAAAATGTGCTCGTCGAGCATCCCCGCCAAGCTCGGCCTGAGCCCGCTGTCGCCGCAGATCCAGGTCATCAGCCCGATGTACAAGGGCATCGTCGGCGTCGACAACCTCAACACCGAGCTCCAGAAAAAGCTCAATCCCGGCGGGGAGGGCCTGCAGGTCGGCGCGCGCGTCTTCCGGGCCCGCGACAAGGTCATGCAGGTCCGCAACGACTACGACAAGGACGTCTTCAACGGCGACATCGGGTCGGTCCTGCACGCCGACAAGGCCAAGTACCGGCTGGTCGTCGATTTCGACGGCCGGGCCGTCTGCTACGAGAAGGACGAGCTCAACGACGTCACCCTGGCCTACGCCGTCTCCGTCCACAAGGCCCAGGGCAGCGAGTACCAGGCCGTCATCATGCCCCTCCTGACCCAGCACTTCATCATGCTCCAGCGCAACCTCTTCTACACCGCCCTGACCCGGGCCAAGAAGCTGAGCGTCGTCATCGGCTCCTACAAGGCGCTCTATATCGCCATCAAGAACGACGACCCGGTCAAGCGGAACTCCCTGCTCAAGGACAAGCTCGTGCGGCTGGGCCCGGCGGCATCGGCCGTTTGACTCGATTCCCCTTAAGATGGTACATTTCTCTTTCCCCGGACCCGAACGCACGAAAGGAGAGCGCATGGACAAGTATGAATGCACGGCCTGCGGTTACATCTACGATCCCGCCGTCGGCGACCCCGACAACGGCGTCGCGCCGGGAACGAAGTTCGAGGACCTGCCGGACGACTGGGTCTGCCCCCAGTGCGGCGTCGGCAAAGAGCTCTTCTCCAAGCTCGACTGAACCGGGACCCGGGCCCAACCTGACGTGAACATCCTCATCGCCGGCGGTGGCCTGGCCGGCACCCTGGCCGCCAAGGCCCTCCGCGAGCTCGACCCGGAGGTCGGGATCACGGTCCTCGCGGAGGAGAGGCAGCCCTACTATCCGCGGCCCAACCTCATCGAGTTCCTGGCCGGCCGGCTGCCTTACGAAAAGGTCTTCGCCTTCCCCGAAGGCTGGGCCGAGAGGCAGAGGATCCGGCTCCGCCTCGGCGAGACGGTCGCGCGCCTGCGTCCCGCCGGCCGGACGGTCGAGACCGCGGCGGGGGAGTCCCTCCCCTACGACGCCCTGCTCCTGGCGACCGGAGCCCGGGCGTCCCTGCCTCCCGTCCCCGGGACGGACCGGAAGGGCGTTTTCGTCCTGCGGACCCTCGACGACGCGCTGGCCCTGGCCGACCATCTCCAGGACCATCGACGGACGGTCGTCCTGGGCGGCGGGCTGCTCGGGCTGGAGATCGCCCGGGCCGTCCGCAGCCGCGGCGGCGAGGTCCGGATCGTCGAGTTCTTCGACCGGCTCCTGCCGCGCCAGCTCGACCCGGCCGCGGCCGCGATCCTCAAGATCCAGTTCGAACGGATGGACGTTCCCGTCGTCCTCGGCGCCGTCACCAAGGAGATCCTCGGGGACGGGGCCGTCCGAGGCCTCAGGCTCGAGGGCGGTGCCGAGATCGAAGCCGACGGCGTCGTCGTCGCCGCGGGCATCAAGCCCGAGATCGGCCCGGCCAAAGAGGCCGGCCTCCTCGTCGGCCGCGGCATCGTCGTCGACGACCGCATGCGCACGTCCGATCCCGCCATTTACGCCGCCGGCGACGCCGCCGAGCACCGCGGCCGCGTCTACGGCATCATCCCGGCGGCCTTCGACCAGGCCCGGGCGGCCGCCCGCAACATGCTCGGCCAGGACGTGCCCTACGCGGGCACGGTCCCTTCCAACACCCTGAAGGTCGCGGGGCTGGCCGTGACCTCGGTCGGCGAGTTCGGCGCCGAAGGACCGGGCGTCGAGTCGCTCGTCCGGTCCGATCCCGATCGAGGCGTTTATAAGAAGATCGTCCTGCGGGACGGCCGCGCCGTCGGCGCGATCTGGATGGGCACGAGCAAGGGCGCCTTGGACGTGGCCCGGCTCGTCGCGCTCGGGAAAGCGGTCGACGCCCGCAAAGCCGACCTGCTCGAAGATTCTTTCGATCTCTCGGAGCTCGCATGAAAAACACACTCGCGGCTATCTTCCTCCTCCCGGCCGTCATCCTGGCCCTCGCGCTCCCCGCCCGGAGCCAGGCCCAGGTCCAGGTCCAGGTGGGCGGCTACCTGTCGCTGGAGTACATCAAGGGGCAGGCCGAAAGCGCCTATCCCAAGGGCAACACGGCCAACCTCCTGGCGGGCTTCCTGGCCGCCGGCCAGGCCGGCCAGAAGTTCGGCTTCGCGGTGGAGGGCCGGACCCAGGGCGTGTCCTCCTTCGGCCTGCTCCAGGCCTGGGCCGGTTTCCTTCCGGCCGAGACCTTCACGGTCAAGGCCGGGCTCTTCCTGGTGCCCTTCGGCACCTGGAACCGGGCCAGCCGGCCTCACGAGACGGTCTTCATCCGGACGCCGCTCAACCTCGAATACCTCTATCCGGAGAGCTGGCGGGACATCGGCGTGGTCGTCGAGGGGCAGGTCGGCGTCCTGACCTACACGGCCTACCTGGGCAGCGGCCTGGCGGAAGCGGACCAGCTCGGCGGCGGACAGCAGTTCGAGGACAACAACAACGATTGGGCCAAGGGAGGCCGGCTGGGCTTGGTCTTCAGCCAGGAGATCCGGGCCGGCGTGTCCTATTACTCCGGCAAGATGGACGATCAGAAGCTGAGGGGCCTCGTCCTCGAGGGCGTCGACCTGTCCTGGGTCACCGCTCAGTGGGAGGTCCACGGCGAATACACCAAGGCCCTCGTCGACAATCCCGATCCGTTCGAGCGGGGCGAGTCGGAGGGCTGGTACGTCATGATGGTGATGAGCTTCAAGGGGCTCCAGCCTTTCGGCAGCTTCCAGAAGGTCAAGTATACCGACGGCTACCACGGCGGAGGCATCGACCTCGACCGCAACCGCTGGGCCGCGGGCCTGCGCTTCGTCCTGAGCCGGACGCTCTTCATCAAGGCCGAGTACGACTGGAACAAGGAGAAGGGGACGGCCCTCAAGAACAACCAAGTCCAGGTCCAGCTCGGCGCGAGCTTCTGAGGGAAAGGACGCGGCATGGCCAATCTGCTCGTTCTCGGCACCCAGTGGGGGGACGAAGGCAAGGGCAAGATCGTCGATCTGCTGACCCCGGCCTTCGACGTCGTCGCCCGCTACCAGGGCGGCCATAACGCCGGCCACACGGTCTACGTCGGCGGGCGCAAGATCGTCCTCCACCTCATTCCCTCGGGCATCCTCCGGCCCGCCACGTTCTGCGTCATCGGCAACGGCGTCGTCATCTCGCCCGCCGCGTTCTTCCAGGAGACCGCGGACCTCGAGGGCCGGGGCGTCCATGTCGACCCGACGCGCCTGGCCGTCAGCCGGGGCGCGCACCTGATCATGCCCTGGCATCCGCTCGTCGAGCGGATCTCCGAGGAGAAGCGCGGCGAGAAGAGGATCGGCACGACCTGTCGCGGCATCGGGCCGGCCTACGAGGACAAGGCCGCCCGCCTGGGCGTTCGGGCCGGCGACCTGGCCGACCTCGCCGTCCTGCGCGAGAAGATCGCCGAGAACGTCGCGGCCAAGGCCGAGGCCTTCGCGGCGGCGGGGATGCCGCCGCTCGACGCCGAGGCGGTCTATCGCGAATACGCGGAATGGGCGCAGAAGCTGGGGCCCTATCTCCGCGACGTCTCGGAGCTGCTCCACGAGCGGATGAAGGCCGGCGAGCGCGTCCTCTTCGAAGGCGCCCAGGGCACCCTCCTCGACCTCGACCACGGCACCTATCCCTTCGTCACCTCGTCGAGCTCGACGGCCGGCGGGGCCGCGACCGGGCTCGGCGTCGGGCCCCGGACGATCCACGGCGTCCTCGGCATCACCAAGGCCTATACGACGCGGGTCGGCAGCGGGCCGTTCCCGACCGAGCTCTTCGACGAGACGGGGAAGAAGATCGCGGCCAAAGGCGACGAGTTCGGGGCCTCGACGGGACGGCCCCGCCGCTGCGGGTGGTTCGACGCCCTGGCCGTGCGCTACGCCTGCCGGATCAACGGCGTCGACCGCATCGCGCTGACCAAGCCCGACGTCCTGGCCGGGCTCGGCGCCATCCCGGTGTGCACGGGCTACCGCTACAAGGGGGAGCTCCTGAAGAGCTTCCCGTCCGAGCCCTGGATCCTCGAGAAGGTCGTCCCCGAGTACCGGACGTTCGCGGGCTGGCCCGAGTTCCCGCGCCGGGCCGCCGGGCTCGAAGACCTGCCGCCGGCTTTTATCGCCTACGTCCGGGCCCTCGAGGACCTGGTCGAGACGCGCGTGGCCGTCGTCTCGACGGGCGTCGAGCGCGAGGAGACGCTGTTCATCGAATCCGAGATCCGGGACTTCGTCGACCTGGCCCGCATGCGGGTCGGCGGAGCGGCCTAGGAGAGAGGGATGGACCGGGCACCGGTCGAGCGCATCGAGATCTCGCGGGCCTCCCTCGTTCGCAACATCGGGGAGTTCCGCCGGCTCATCGGGCGCCGGCGGAAGTTTTTGGCCGTGGTCAAGGCCAACGCCTACGGCCACGGGCTCCTCGAGGTCGCCCGGATCGCCGTCGCCGAAGGCGTCGATTGGCTCGGCGTCAACTCCGTCGACGAAGGCGTCGCGCTCCGCGCGGCCGGTATCGCCGCGCCCGTCCTCGTCCTGGGTTACGCGCCCCTCGGCGCGCTCGAGGAGGCCGTCCGCCGCGACCTGCGCCTGACCGTCTATAACCGGGAGACGGTCCAGCGGCTCTCGGAGCTGGCCGGCCGGCTGGGCCGGACCGTCCGCCTCCACGTCAAGGTCGAGACGGGGACCTGGCGCCAGGGCGTCGATCCCAAGCAGCTGGCCGCGTTCGTCGGCGACATCCGCCGCCGGCCCGGCCTCGCCGTCGAGGGGTTGTCGTCGCATTTCGCCAACATCGAGGACACGACCAAGCACGACTATCCCCGCCGTCAGCTGGCGGCCTATCGTTCGGCCGTCCGGGAGCTCGAGGCCGGCGGCCCGCGCATCCCGATCAAGCACATGTCCTGCACGGCCTCGACCGTGCTCTTCCCGGAGCCCGGCTTCAACCTGGCCCGGGTGGGGATCGGCCTCTATGGGCTGTGGCCGTCGAAGGAGACCTACCTGTCCTGCCTTCTCGACCGCAAGGAGCTGCTCGCTCTCGAGCCCGTCCTCTCCTGGAAGGCCCGGATCGCCCAGGTCAAGAAGGTCCCCGCCGGGGCCGATATCGGTTACGGCGGCACCTACCGCACGACCCGCCCGACAGTCCTCGCCGTCGTCCCGGTCGGGTATTACGACGGCTACGATCGCGGCCTCACGAACGCGGCCCATGTCCTCGTCAAGGGCCGGCGGGCCCCGGTGCGGGGGAGGGTGGCCATGGACTTCTTCATGGCCGACGTCACCGACGTCCCCGGGGTCGGGCTCGAGGACGAGGTCACGCTCCTCGGGGCCGACGGCCGCGAGCGGATCACGGCCGAGGACTTGGCCGCGCTGGCTGGGACGATCAGCTACGAGATCCTGGCCCGCATCAATCCGCTCATCCCCCGCATCGTCGTCTAGGGGGCACCTAGGCGAGCCAGCCGTCCGCCGCGGCAAGTCCTCGGGGATCATCTCCGTTCGCTGGGCTGATTTTTCACGCCGCTCCGTTCGACGGACTCGGCCGGCAGGAAGCGACTCGCTCGGCGAGCGACCATCAGAAGTGCGGTGGAGCGACTCGGAGCCGCGGACTCCACTCCCCGCCGCAGGGAAACTCCCCTCGTCCGTCTCCGGAACGGCTAAAACACGGCTTATGCTCGCTCTGATGACGCACTCGACCCCGTGATCGCGGCCTCCTCAAGCTCCATGCGTTCCTCTGGCCATACTCGACCCGCGAGACGAGGCGGATTCGATGAAAAAATAAAAATACTACAAAATTGGTAGGAATTGTTGTATGATGTCCGCGTGAGGTGAGGAGAGGACCATGAATACGGTATTGAAGACGAAAAAGGAGATCCTCAAGGACATCATCCGCGACCTCCACCGCGGCGGCGACGTCGAAGCCCTGAAGAAGCGCTTCGCCGAGCTGGTCCACGACGTGTCCGGCGCGGAGATCGGCGCGATGGAGCAGGAGCTCATCACGGAAGGCCTGCCCGAAGAAGAGGTCCGGAAGCTCTGCGACGTCCACGTCAAGGTCTTCGAGGAGTCGCTCTCCGCACAGCCCGTCATGGAGGCCGCCCCGGGCCATCCGCTGCGCACGCTGGCCGACGAGAACCGCGCCCTGGAGACGCTCGTGTCCGAAACCCGCGCCGTGCTCGACCATGTCCGCAACGAGCCGGAGCACCGGGACTGGGCGGCCGACCGGGCGCGCCTCGCCGCGTTCGCCGGATCGCTCGCCGAGATCGAGAAGCATTACCTCAAGAAGGAGAACCAGCTCTTCCCGCGGCTCGAGGAGAAGGGCATCAGCGGACCGTCCAAGGTCATGTGGGCGGTCCACGACGACATCCGGGCCCATCTCAAGGAGTTCCGGAAGGCCGTCGACCTGGGCGATGCGGCGCTCGTCCTGAACGCCGGCTCCTGGGTCCTGCAAGAGATCGCGGGCATGATCGGCAAGGAGGAGAAGGTCCTTTTCCCGATGTGCCTCGAGATGCTCACGGATGCCGACTGGGCCCGGGTCAAGAATGGGGAGGAGGAGATCGGCTACGCCTGGATCGCTCCGGCCCCGGCCTGGGGCGCGGCCGCGGCGGCTCCCGAGGCCCCCGCGACCGGAGCGGGGTTCGTCCTCGACACGGGCATCCTCACGGCCGAGCAGATCGACCTCATGCTGACGCGCCTGCCCGTGGACATCTCTTTCGTCGACGAGACCGACACGGTCCGCTACTACTCGGCGACAGCGGACCGCATCTTCCCGCGGACCCCCGGCGTCATCGGGCGCAAGGTCCAGAATTGCCACCCGCCGAAGAGCCTCGACGTCGTCGAACGCATCCTCGCGGCCTTCCGGTCGGGCGAGCGCGACGAGGCCGAGTTCTGGATCGAGTCGCGGGGACGGTTCATCCATATCCGCTATTTCGCGATGAGGGACCGGAGGGGCGCCTACCGCGGCGCGCTCGAGGTCACCCAGGACGTGACCGCCATCCGGGCGCTCCGCGGGGAGAAGCGCCTGCTCGACGGGGACGAGGATCGGGACGGGCTTGTCAGGCCCGTTCCCGGAGCGTAATATAAAGGGACCGGCGTCCGGAACACAGAGGAGTCTTCGATGAAAGAAAAAGTCGAACAGGCTTTGAACAAGGTCCGTCCCGCCCTCCAGGCCGACGGCGGCGACGTCGAGCTCGTCGAGGTCGGCGCGAACGGCGTGGTCAAGGTCAGGCTCAAGGGGGCCTGCGGCGGCTGCCCGATGTCCCAGCTGACCCTGAAGATGGGCATCGAGCGCATCCTGAAGAAAGAGGTCCCCGAGGTCCAGTCGGTCGAGGCCGTCTGAGCGGGGACTCGTTCTCCCGCGCGGCCCCGCGAAGGCCCCGGAACAGGCCATGACCAAGGTCTATCTCGATCACATCGCGGCGACGCCGCTCCTGCCCGAGGTCCGGGAGGCCATGCGGCCCTATCTCGAGGAGGCGTTCGGCAATCCTCAGAGCCTTCACGCGGCCGGCCGCGAGGCCCAGGAGGCCGTCGAAGCCGCCCGCGGCGACGTCGCCGCCCTGGTCGGCGCCCGCGCGGACGAGATCTACTTCACCGCGAGCGGCACCGAGGCCAACAACTTCGCCCTCAAGGGCCTGGCCCTGGGGCAGCAGGCCAAGGGCCGCCACCTCGTCGTCTCGGCCATCGAGCACTCCTCCGTCCTCAACTCGGTCAAGGCCCTCGAGCGCCAGGGCTTCAGCGCGACCCTCGTCCCCGTCGACCGGGCCGGGCGCGTGGACCCGGCCGACGTCGCCAAGGCCCTGACCAAGGACACGGTCCTCGTCTCGGTCATGACGGCCAACAGCGAGGTCGGGACGATCGAGCCCGTCGCCGAGATCGCCGCCCTCTGCCGCGACAGGGGCGTCCTCGTCCACACCGACGCCGTGGCCGCCGCGGGCAGCGTCCCGCTCGACGTCAAAGCCCTCGGCGTCGACGCCCTGAGCCTGGCCGGCGATCAGTTCTACGGGCCCAAGGGCTCGGCGGCCCTCTTCGTCCGCAAGGGCGTCCGCATCCTGCCGCTCGTCGACGGCGGCATCCAGGAAGGCGGGCGCCGGGGCGGGACGGAGAACGTCCCGGCCATCGCCGGCCTCGGCGCGGCCGCCCGGTCGGCGGCGAGGGACATGGCCGCGAGGGCCGCCGCGCTCGTCCCCCTCCGGGACCGGCTCCTCGAGGAGCTGCCGCGGCGGATCGAGCATGTCGTCGTGACCGGCTCCCGGACCGACCGCCTGCCCCACCAGGCCAGCTTCTGCGTCGAGTTCGTCGAGGGCGAGGCCATGCTTCTCTTCCTCGACATGAACGGCGTCGCCGCCTCGAGCGGTTCGGCCTGCACCTCCAAGGCGCTCAAGGCCTCGCACGTCCTGCTGGCCATGGGGCTCGACCACGCCACCGCCCAGGGCTCGCTCGTCTTCAGCCTGGTCGGGGAGACGACCGGCGCGGACGTGGAGACGCTCCTCGAGGTCTTCCCGCCGATCGTCGCCAAGCTGAGGGCAATGTCGCCGCTCTATACGGCGTTCCTGAAAGAGAGAGGATCATGATGTACAGCGACAAGGTCATGGACCATTTCGCCAATCCCCGCAACGTGGGCGTCCTGGCCGACGCCGACGGCGTCGGCGAGGTCGGCAATCCCGTCTGCGGCGACATGATGACGTTCTACATCAAGGTCGACGGCGACCGGCTGGCCGACGTCAAGTTCCAGACCTTCGGCTGCGGGGCGGCCATCGCCGTTTCCAGCATGGTCAGCGAGATGGCCAAGGGCAAGACGATCGACGAGGCCATGGCCATCACCAACGACCTCGTCGCCGAGGAGCTCGGCGGCCTGCCGAAGAACAAGATGCACTGCTCGAACCTCGGGGCCGACGCGCTCCACGAGGCCATCAAGAACTATCGGGACAGGAAGGCGGGCAAGGCCCCCGAAGCCAAGCCGAAGGCGCACGACCACGAGCACGAGAGCTGCGCCTGTCCCTACTGCGACTCGGCCCTCGAGGAGGAGGACAAGACCTTCTGCCGGGCCTGCCGGGTGGAGTTCGAAGAGTGCCCCGCCTGCGGCGGCATCACCAAGAAGGGCGACGCGAAGTGCGTCCACTGCGGGGCGGCCCTCGGGGCGAAGGGCTGAGCGCCTGACGAGGAACGAGGGAGGGGGGAAGGCATGACGACCGCGGAGATCCTCGCCCGGATCGGCGAGCTCAAGATAAGGAAGAACGCCGTCATCCTGGCCCACAACTACCAGCTCCCCGAGGTCCAGGACGCGGCCGATTTCGTCGGCGACTCGCTCGAGCTCAGCCGTAAGGCCGCCGGCCTCGAGGCCGCCACGATCGTCTTCTGCGGCGTCCATTTCATGGCCGAGACCGCCGCCGTCCTCGCGCCGGGGAAGACCGTGCTCCTGCCCGAGCTCGAGGCGGGCTGCCCCATGGCCGACATGATCAACGGCCGCGAGCTCCGGAAATGGAAAGAGAGCCACCCCGGGCTCAAGGTCGTCTGTTACGTCAACACCAGCGCCGAGGTCAAGGCCGAGAGCGACATCTGCTGCACCTCGAGCAACGCCGTGGCCGTCGTCCGCTCGCTCGGCGTCCCCAAGGCCCTCTTCGTCCCCGACAAGAACCTGGCCGCCTACGCCGCCCGGGAATCGGGCGTCGAGCTCGTCGCCTGGGACGGCTATTGCCACGTCCACCACCGGTTCACGCCCCAGGACGTCCGGGACGCCCGGGCCCGCCATCCGCAGGCCGAGGTCTGGGTCCATCCGGAATGCCCCCTGGCCGTCATCGACCTCGCCGACAAGGTGCTGTCGACGGGCAAGATGGTCCTCGAGGCCCGGGCGACGAAGAAGCGGGAGGTCCTCATCGGCACCGAGAAGGGGATCATCTATCGCCTGGCGAAGGAGAACCCGGCCGCGGCCTTCTTCCCGGTCCGGGAGAGCGCGGTCTGCGTCCATATGAAGATGACCACCCTGTCCAAGGTCCTGAGGGCCCTCGAGACGGACACCTACCGGGTGACCGTCCCGCCGGCCGTCGCCGACCGGGCTCGGGGCGCCATCGAAGCCATGCTCAAGATCAACTGATAATATATCCAAGGAGACGGAACCATGAAGAAGATGACCGAAGAGAACGTCAAGGCCGCCCTCGCCGGCGAGAGCCAGGCCCATGTCAAGTACGCCGCTTTCGCCGAGAAGGCCGCCGCCGAGAAGCTTCCCAACGTCGCCCGGGCCTTCAAGGCCAACTCCTTCGCCGAGCAGGTCCACGCCACCAACTACGTCAAGACCCTCGGCGCCCTGGGCACGACCAAGGACAACCTCGACGCGGCCGTCGGCGGCGAATCCTTCGAGATCGAGGAGATGTACCCCGCGTACATCCTCGTGGCCCAGTCCCAGGGCGAGAAGACGGCCGTGACGTTCCTCAATGCGGCTTTGGCCGCCGAGAAGGTCCATGCCGGCATTTACCGGAACGCCCGGGCCGCCGTGGAGAAGGGGGGCGACATCGACTTCAAGCCCATCCACGTATGTTCGGTCTGCGGCTTCACCATGGAAGGCGACGCCCCGGACAAATGCCCCGTGTGCGGCGCTCCGAAAGACAAGTTCGTCACGTTCTGACGGCCGACAGGGCCGAAGGAGGTTTCCATGGCCATCGACAAGAATCTCGCGGCTTGGCAGGTCCTCGGCGTGGCCATCCGGTCCGAGATCGACGCCGCCGCGTTCTACACGCGGCTCCAGGGGCGGGTGAAGAACATCCTGCTCGTCCAGAAGCTCAAGTTCCTGGCCCTCGAGGAGGACCATCACCGGAAGATCCTCGAGCGCCTCCTCGGGCAGAGGTATCCCGACAAGCCCAAGGACGTCCCCGAAGCCTCGCTCATGCCTCCGATCGGCGTCACGCTTCCGGCCGAGCCGGCCGTCCCCGAGCTCTTCGAGGCCGCCCTCAAGGCCGAGGAGATCGCCGAGGCCTATTACAACGACGCCGCCGAAAGGGTCGAGGACGAATCCGGCCGCCGCATCCTGGCCTACCTCGGGCGCGTCGAGCGCAGCCACCAGGCCATGATCAGATCCGAGCTCGACCTCATCCGCAAGTTCCCCGACTATTACAGCGTCGAGGATTTCCACATCGGCGAGGACCTCTTCCACGTCGGCCCCTGAGCGGGCCGCGAAGGAGGCTCACATGGAGAGCGCCCGGCGGCGCATCGGGGCCATCGTCCGGCTCCTGCGGCGCCACTATGCCCAGGCCCGGACATCCCTCGATTTCGCCAGCCCGCTCGAGATCCTCGTGGCCACCATCCTGGCCGCGCAGTGCACGGATGAACGGGTCAACACCATCACGCCCGGGCTCTTCCGCCGGTTCCCGACGGCCGAAGCCCTGGCCCGGGCCGACCGGACGGAGCTCGAAGGGATCATCCGCCCGGCCGGCTTTTTCCGGAACAAGGCCAAGGCCATCGTCGGGGCCGCTTCCCGGATCGTCGAGACCTACGGCGGGGTCGTGCCGGATTCCATGGCCGAGCTCGTCACCCTGCCCGGCGTCGCCCGCAAGACGGCCAACATCGTCCTCTCCGCGGGCTACGGCAAGGCCGAGGGGATCGCCGTCGACACTCACGCCGGGCGCCTGGCCCGCCGGCTCGGCTTGAGCCGCGAGGAGGACCCGGTCAAGGTCGAGCGCGACCTCATGGCGCTCCTGCCCCGGAAGGACTGGCTCGACTTCAATGTCCTCCTCGTCGAGCACGGCCGGGCCCTCTGCACGGCCCGCAACCCGAAGTGCCCGGAGTGCTTCTTGAAGTCGCTCTGCCCGTCGGCCGTGACCGCCGCCCCCTCCGGGAAGAAGAAACGATGAGCCGCCGGGAGGCCATGCTCTGGGAGCCGCTCGAAGGCGGCCGGGTCGCCTGCCGCCTCTGCGCCCACCGCTGCGCGATCGCCCCGGGCGGGCGGGGCGTCTGCGCCGTCCGGGAGAACCGGGACGGCCGGCTGGAGACGCTCGTCTACGGCGAGGTCGTGGCCGTCCACGTCGATCCCATCGAGAAGAAGCCGCTGTACCATTTCCTGCCCGGATCGAAGGCCCTGTCCGTGGCCACGGCCGGCTGCAACTTCCGCTGCGGCTTCTGCCAGAACTGGCAGATCTCCCAGGCGCCGCGCCGCGACGGCGGCGCGATCGCGGGCGAGCCCTTTCCGCCGGACGCGGTCGTCCGGGCGGCCCTCGACCAAGGCTGCCGGAGCATCTCCTACACCTACACCGAGCCGACCATCTTCTTCGAATACGCGTACGACGCGGCCCGCCTGGCCCGCGCCGCGGGGCTCGGCAACAGCTTCGTCACCAACGGCTATATGACCGCCGAGGCCCTGGAGACGATCGTGCCCGTCCTCGACGCCGCCAACGTCGATCTCAAGGCGTTCAAGGATGAGACGTATCGAAAGGTCTGCGGCGCGCGCCTCGCGCCCGTCCTCGAGTCCATCCGTCTGATGCGGAAGCTCGGCATTTGGGTCGAGGTGACGACGCTCGTCGTGCCGGGGCTCAACGACGGGCCGGACGAGCTGGCGGCGATGGCCCGGTTCATCGCCTCGGTCGGTCCGGAGATCCCCTGGCACATCAGCCGCTACCACCCCGACTTCGAATACGACCAGGCGCCGCCGACCCCGATCGCGACCCTGCGCGCCGCCGCGGCGGCCGGCCGGCGGGAAGGCCTCCGGCACGTCTATGTCGGCAACGTCCCCGGGGAAGGGGAGGACACGCTCTGCGCCTCGTGCGGCGCGGCCCTCATCCGGCGGCGGGGCTTCGCCGTCGTCGCCAACCTCCTCCGGGATTCCCGCTGTCCCTCCTGCGGCGCCGTCCTCGCCGGTCGATTCGCCTAGGCCGGGCGCCGGGCTTTATAGAGGAGTCCCCCGGATTCCGCTATAATGACCTTTCCGTCAGGAGGCTCCATGAACACCAAGACGCTCGCCCGGGCGGCCGCCGCCCTTCTCGCGGTCCTCGTCCTTTCGCTCTCGTCCGACCTCGCCGCCCAGGGCCGTCAGGCTCCCCCGACCGAATACAAGGAGCTCGTCGCGGCGTCCGAGATCCGCGACCCGGCCATCCGGCTCAGGGAGTTCGAGAGGATCAAGGCCGCCTTCCCGGACACCCGGTTCATGGAGGCGATCGACGCCAGCATCATGCAGGCCAAGGTCGAGCTCTCGGGTTCGCTCGAGGGCGTCCTGGCCCTGCAGGAAGAGTTCATGGCCAAGGCCCAGGGCCCGTCCCGGCTCCTCAATCCGAGCACCATGGCGGTCCAGCTCGTCAATCACCCCAACGTCGCCGCGTTCGATCCCAAGGCGGTCCTGGCCGCCGTGATCGACTACCGGGAGCGGGCGCACAAGGCGGCCGCGGACGAAGCGTCCTTCGCCGGCGTCCCCGACGAGCAGCGGGAATATCTGAAGACCTACGCCCTGTCCGCGGTCGAGCTCGTGGCCGCCAAGGCCCATCTCAGCGCCGGCGACGTCGCCAAGGCCCAGGCCTCGCTCGACGCCTACCGCAAGGCCGGCGGGGCGACGGGCGGCAACTATCACTATGTCGTCGCGGGCGTCGCGGAGAAGCAGGGCCGGAACGCCGAAGCCCTGGACTCCTACCTGGCGGCGGCCGTCGAGGAATACTTGGACGCGGCCGATCGGGCCAAGTCGCTCTACGCGAAGGTCCACGGCGGGGCGGACGGCTTCGAGGCCGCCCTCGCGGCCAAGGTCAAGGCCCTGCCGTTCCACCCCGAGCCCTTCAAGGCTCCGGCCGGCTGGAAGGGGAAGGCCGTGCTGGCCGAGCTCTTTACCGGCTCGGAGTGCCCGCCCTGCGTCGGCGCCGACCTGGCCTTCGACGGGCTCCTCGAGACTTTCCCGTCCAAGTACCTGGCCGTGCTCGTTTACCACCTGCCCATCCCGCGGCCCGATCCGATGATGAACCCGGCGAGCGAGGTCCGACAGAAGGCCTACGCGGTGACGAGCACGCCGACCGTCGTCATCGACGGCACGAACAAGACCACGGGGGGCGGGGCCCGCGGCGCGGCCGAGGGGAAATTCGCCCAGTTCCGGGCGGCTATCGAACCGCTCCTCGCGGCCGCCCCGGGGATCGCCCTGAAGGCCCAAGCTTCCCTGGCGGGCGATACGGTCAAGGTCTCGTACGACCACGACCAGGCTATCGCGGGGGCCGAGTACCTCCTCGTCCTGGCCCAGGAGGAGCAGGAGCACAAAGGGGGCAACGGCGTCGAGTACCACCGGATGGTCGTCCGCGACTTGCGCGTCGTCGACCCGGCCGGACCGAAGACCGCGGCGTTCGACCTGGCCGCCTCGGAGAAGGCCGCCGACGCCTACCTGACCGAGTTCGAAAAGACCTATACGAGGGTCCCGGGCTTCAAGTGGGAGGTCCGGAGGAACGCCATCTCCCGGCGCGGCCTCAAGGTCGTCTACTTCGTCCAGGAAAAGGCCTCGGGCAAGGTCCTCAACGCGGTCGTCGCCGACGTCAAATAATCCGCCGGCTGACATTTCGCCGCGGATGGATTAGCATGACGGGGGAGGGGAGACCACCCGGCATGGACAAGTACCGGTTCCTGCCCCACACGGCCGACGGCAAGTTCCAGGCTTTCGGGGGAACGCTCGAGGAGGCCTTCGCCAACGCCGCCCTGGCCACCGCCTCGCTCGTCTGGGACTGGACGGCGATCGAGCCGAGGGCCTCCCATGCCGTCCTCGTCCGGGGCTTCGACCGCGAACAGCTCCTGGTGAAGTTCCTGACCGAGGTCATCTACCTCTTCGAGACCCGGCGCTTCCTGCTCGGCCGGGTGGACGGACTCCGGATCCGAGCCGATCCCGACGGCCTCATTCTCGAGGCCCTGTTCGTCGGGGACGACCTCGCGGACGCCCACGAGCTCCACGGCGACGTCAAGGCCGTGACCTATCACGAGCTCAAGATCGAGGAGTGCGACGGGTTCACCGTCCAGGTCGTCGTCGACATGTGAGGGAGACCATGGACCTCGAAAGGATCGGCGAGAACGTCTGGCGCATCCCCAAGCAGGGCGACATGCGGGTGCCGGCCGTCGTCTACGCGTCGAGCCGGCTCCTCGACGACATCCGCCGCGACCAGACGCTCGCCCAAGCCCGGAACGTGGCCTGCCTGCCGGGCATCGTGCGGGCCTCCTACGCCATGCCCGATGCGCACCAGGGCTACGGGTTCCCGATCGGCGGGGTCGCCGCTTTCGATCTCGACGGCGGCATCGTCTCGCCGGGCGGGGTCGGCTACGACATCAACTGCGGCGTCCGCCTCCTGCGCACCGATTACACCGAAGCGGACGTGACCGCCCGGCGCAAGGAGCTCCTGGCCGCGATCTTCGCCGAGGTCCCGGCCGGGGTGGGCAAGGGGGGCGTCACCAAGCTCAGCCGGAGCGTCCTCCGCGAGATCCTGGTCCAAGGCGCGGAATGGGCCGTCGCGAACGGCTACGGCCGCAAGGAGGACCTGGAGCGGACGGAGGAGAACGGGCGGATGAGGGAGGCGGCCTGCGAAGGCGTCTCCGAACGGGCCATGGAGCGGGGCCTGCCCCAGCTGGGAACGCTCGGCTCCGGCAACCATTTCCTGGAGATCCAGAAGGTCGACGAGATCTTCGACGCGGCGGCGGCCCGGGCCTTCGGGCTGACCGGTCCCGGCCAGGTCCTGGTCATGATCCACTGCGGCAGCCGCGGCTTCGGCCACCAGGTGGCGACCGACGCCATCGAAGCCATGGAGAACGCCTTCGGCGTCGGGGGCCTGCCGGACCGCGAGCTCGTCCACGCCCCGTTCGCGTCGCCGGAGGGCCGGCGCTATTACCGGGCGATGTGCGCGGCGGTCAACTACGCCTTCGCCAACCGCCAGATGATCGCCCATTGGGTCCGCGACGTCTTCGCCCGGGTCCTGGGCGGCTCGAAGGGCATGGACCAGGTCTACGACGTCTGCCACAACGTGGCCAAGGTCGAGGAGCACGACGTCGGCGGGCGGTCGACCCGGCTCGTCGTCCATCGCAAGGGCGCGACCCGCAGCTTCGGGCCGGGGCGGCCCGAGATCCCGGCCTGCTACCGGGCCGTCGGCCAGCCGGTCATCATCCCGGGCAGCATGGGCACGGCTTCCTTCATCCTGGCCGGCACGGCCGAGGCCGAAGCCCTGAGCTTCGGCTCGACCGCCCACGGCGCCGGCCGGGTGATGTCGCGCCACGAGGCCCTGCGCCGCTTCCGGGGCGAGAAGATCCGGGACGACCTGGCCCGCCGGGGCATCGAGCTCCGGTCGACGAGCTGGAAGGGCGTCGCGGAAGAAGCGGCCGAGGCCTACAAGGACGTCGAGGAGGTCGTGCGCGTCTCGAACGAGGTCGGATTGGGGCGCCTGGTCGCCCGGGTCGTGCCCATCGGTGTCATGAAGGGCTGAGCGTCACGGCTCGGGCCGCTGAGGGACCGGAAGCACCAATTCCAGGCAGACCTTCCAGGGGCCGGGCGGGATGCGGCGCCAGATCCTGAGATAGGCCGTGCCCTCGGGAGGCGGGTTGCCGGCCGTTCGGATCGTCCCGTAGCTCCAGGCCAGGTCCCCGGACCAGGCCAGCCCGACCTTGTAGGAGGTCTCCCTCGATTTCGGGTAGCGGCCGGCCCGGCTGACCTTCCCTTCGTCCGCCGTGAGGAACGCCTTCGCGGCGGCGAGGCCGACGGCCGGGGCGCGGCCGGGCCGGTAGATGCGCACGTCCTCCGTCGCGAATTCCGACAGGGCTTTGCGCGTCCCTTTGCGTGCGGCGGCGTCCTCGAACGCCCCGGCCCGGAGGCCGAACGCGTATTCCTCGTTGCGAAGTTCCTCGGACGAGAGCGGCGGGAGGGCGGGGAGCCCGGCCGGCGACGAGACGCCCCCGGGGCCGGGGGGAGCGGCCTGTCGGCCGTGTGCGATGCCGGCGTCGATGAGGACCTTCCAAGTTCCGTCCGCCTCGCGTCCCCAGACCGAGACGTAGCGCCCGAAGGCCGTCGGCTCCGCGCCGCGGGCCGGCCTCAGGACGTACGGACCCGAGGTGTATCCGAGCTCGCCCGAAGCGGCGACCTCCGCGACTTCGGGCTCCCAGGTCAGGACGGCGGGGTCGTCCGCGGCCATTCTTTCATAGACCGGCCGCCCGGCGACGGGCCCCGGACGAAAGACGACGGCGTCGCGGGAGAGGAAGGCCAGGAAGGCCTCGCGGATGCCCTTGCCCTCCGACGCGCGGGAGAACGAGCGCTCCGCTTCGACGAGCGAGGCTACGGCCAGGCCCCGGTCGACCGCGTCCTCCGCCGGCCCCGGGGCGGCCGCCGCGAGCATCGCCGTCAAGGCGATCGCGGCCGCCGTCCCTCGCTTCGCTCGTCCGATCCTCATGGTGTTCCCTCCCGATGTCAGGTCTTCTTCTTCCGGGCCCGGCTCTTCGCGGCGGGCGTCTTTCCCGAGGAGGCCCCGGCTCCGAGGCAGTTCAGGATGTCGTCCTTGCCAAGCCAAGCCCGGCGGGCGATGCCGAGCCCGAAGCGCATCATGGCCAGGCCGTCGGCGTAATGGGTATCGGTCCCGATCGTGATCCGGACGCCCCGCTCCTTCGCTTTCTTGAGGTTGAGCTCGTCGAGGTCGAGGCGGTCGTAATAGGCATTGAGCTCGAGGGCTTTGCCCCGCTTCGCCGCGGCCGCGATGACCTGGTCGATGTCGACGTCATAGCCTTCGCGCCCGGAGATCAGCCGGCCCGTCGGATGGGCGATCGTCCGGACGTAGGGGTTCTCGAGGGCCTTGAGCATGCGCCCGGTGACGTCCTTCTTGAAACCCGAGTGGACGGCGGCGACGACGAAGTCGAGGCGGGCCAGGAGCTCGTCGGGGAAATCGAGCGTGCCGTCGGACAGGATGTCGACCTCGCTGCCCTTGAGGACGCGGAAACCCGAGAGCGTCCGGTTGAAGGCTTCGATCTCCTCCATCTCCGCGGCCAGGCGGTCGGCGGCCAGGCCGTGGGCGTACTTGGCCGCCTGCGAGTGATCGCAGATGGCGATGTAGGCGTAGCCCATCTCGCGGGCCAGGGCGACGACCTCTCCGAGCGACAGGTGTCCGTCGCTCGCCCGCGTATGGACGTGGAGGTCGCCCTTGATGTCCGCCGCCTCGACGAGGCGGGGCAGGCGGGCTTCGAGGGCCAGCTCGATCTCGCCCCGGTCCTCGCGCATCTCCGGCGGGATCCAGGGCATGCCCAGCACCCGGTAGCAGTCCTCCTCGTCGCGGGACGCCAGGCGCTTGGCGCCGCGGAAGACGCCGTACTCGGAGATCTTGAGGCCGCGGTCCTTGGCCAGGCCGCGGAGCTTGATGTTGTGGGCCTTGGAGCCGGTGAAGTAGAGCAGGGCGGCCCCGTATTCCGAGGCCGAGACGACCCGCAGGTCGACCTGGCGCTCGGTCTCTCCGGCCCGGACGACGATCGAACCCTTGGTGTCGCCCTCGGCCAGGACGCGGACGGTCCCGGGATGGCGGACGAAGTGGCGGACGATCGCCGCGCCGTCCTTGCCGGCGGCCAGGACGTCGATGTCCCCGACCGTCTCCTTCATCCTTCGCAGGGACCCGGCCGCGGAGATCCGGCCGACGCCGGGCGCTCCGGAGAGGTAGGCGACGACCTCGTCGGCGATCGCGGCGGCGTCGCGGACGGAGATGCGCTCGGCGACCCGCTCGCGCGTCTCGATGCCCTTGCGGATGTTCTCGACCTTCTTCGCGCCCATCCCCGGGAGCCCGGCCAGCGAGCCGTCGGCGATGGCTCTCTTGAGCCCGTCGAGGTCCTCGATCCCGAGCTTGTCGTGCATCAGGTGGACGGTCTTGCCGCCGAGGCCCTGGATCTCGAGGAGGCCGAGGAGCGTCTCCGGGACGCCGGACATGACCTCGGCGTACTTGGCCATGCGGCCGGTCCGGACGTACTCGTCGATCTTCTTGGCCAGCCCCTCGCCGATCCCGGGGATCGTCTCGAGCCGGCCCTCCGCGGCCGCCTTGGCGACGTCCTCGGTCATGTCCTGGAGGACGCGCGAGGCCTTGCGGTAGGCGACGACCTTGAAGCCGGTCTCGCCCTTGATCTCGAGGGCGTCGGCGATCCGGTCGAACAGCTCCGCGATCTCCTGGTTCTTCATCGTCCGTGCCGTCAAGGATAGGTTACCGCTCAAAGGCCCCTGCCAGGGAAGCGCTTCGGATACTCGTCGGGAGCCGATTCGATGACCCATGCAACTTTCCAAGGCGGCTTGCACGCGTTGTTGATGATAGCGGGAGGGAACAGTCGAAAACACGTGTCTTGGCGGGATTATCGCCTTAGTCGGCATGATCGGATCGATGGCCTGTTCGCGTTCCCGGAAATCACGAACGATGATCGACCGGCGACCTCGCCGCTTTGGAAGCAGAGTCTGCGGCGACCGAGAAGCGTGGCGGGAAGCTCGAAGTCGCCATTCAGAAGATCTCGGTGGCCAGTCCGAGGGCTTCCGCGAGTCAAGCACCAAGGTACATGTCCCAGGGGCCTGGCGCGAGGCGCGAGTTCAACGGCGTTCCTTCATAACTTTCATCCCGATCGAGTCTGGAGTGAAGCTCCAGAGCCGGAGAAGCCACATGGCGGCTCGCGTTTCCCGTTGACAATTCCGGCCGGGGCCTCTAAGGTAGAGAAACCATGAGGGTCCTGCTGGCCGGATACAACGTCGACAGCGCCGTTATCGAAGAGCTCAAGCGCCATTCGCCGCCCCGCGAGGACGCGACGCCCGAGACGCTCTCGGCGTCTTACGCCCGCATCTCGCGCGACCCGCGGCCGGTCGACGAGCTCCGGGCCGCCGCCCGGGCCGAGGTCGACCGGGCCCGGCGGTCCAACCAGTCCATCATCTTCAAGATGGGCCACCACTCGGTCGCCGAGCACGCCGTCTTCAACTTCGATCTCATCGGCGTCAGCCGCCTGGCCATCGAGGAGATCGAGCGCTTCCGGCTCGTCTCCTTCACCGAGAAATCGCAGCGGTACATCACGCTCGGCGAGGACTTCGTCGTGCCGGCGGAAGTGAAGCGGGCGGGGCACGAGGCCCTCTTCGTCCGGACGGTCAAGGCCCAGAACGCGCTCTACCACCGGCTCTACGCCCGGCTGAAGCCGCACGTCTTCTCGAAATACGCCGAGGCCGCGGCCGATCCCCGCAACCACGCCGTCCTCGACGGCTGGGCGAAAGAGGACGCCCGCTATGTCGTCAGCCTGGCGACCGAAGGACAGCTGGGGATGACGGCCAACGCCCGCAACCTCGAGCTCCTCATCCGCCGCTTCGCCGCCAAAGGCCTCGAGGAGGTCCGGGCCCTCAACGCCCGTCTCTACGAGCTGGCCCGATCGGTCGCCCCGTCCATCATCCTCTTCACCGACCCGAGCCCGTTCGACGCCGAGACCTATCCCGACCTGGCCGCCGCCGCGGAACGATGGCCGGGGCCGAGGGACGGCCGCCGGCCGAATGGCCGCGGGACTTCGGGCGTCTCGTTGGCCGGGGCCACGCCGGACGGGGATTCGCGGACGCTCGCCGCCCTGCTCCACACCGTGACGCGCCTTCCTTATAAGGAGTGTCTCGCCCGCGCGTCAACGGCCGCTCCGGCCGCGCGCCGCGACCTCGTCCGCCGGGCCTTCGAACGGATGGAGTTCTATGATTTCCCCCCGCGGGAGTTCGAGCACGCCGACCTCGTCTTCGACCTGGTCCTGTCCGCTTCGGGCTTCGCCCAGCTCAAACGGCACCGGATGGCCACCTTGACCTGGCAGCGCTACGATCCCGCGCTCGGCGTCACCGTGCCGCCCTCCTTCCGCGAGGCGGGCGTCGAGAAGGAGTTCCTGGAGATCGTCGCGAGGACCGAGGAGGCCCACGTCGCGCTCGCAAAGGACATCGGCCCCGCCGCCGACTACGTTCTGACCAACGCCCACCGGCGGCGGGCCCTGCTCAAGCTCAACGTCCGCGAGCTCTATCACATCTCGCGACTGCGCGAAGACGCCACGGCCCAATGGGAGATCCGCCGGGCGGCCGCGGAGATGTCCCGGCTGGCCCGGCGGGCGATGCCGCTCTCCTGCCTGCTTCTCGGCGGGAAGGACGCCTATCCCGAAGTCTACGCCAAGATCTTCGGCCGGGCGCCGAAGATGGCCCCGCCGACGATCCTCAAGTAGGCCGTCGCCCTCCGGCCCCGCTCAGGCCGGAGCCCATCTCAAGGCCTTTATCCGAGGATGAAGACGCGCCGTCCCCGGACCTCGAGGCGCCCCTCGAAATAGAGCTTGACGGCTTCGGGGTAGATGCGGTGCTCCTCGACGAGGATGCGGGCCGCGAGGGCGTCCTCGGTGTCGTCCTGAAAGACGGGGACGGCGGCTTGGAGAATGATCGGTCCCATGTCGACCTCGGCGGCGACGAAGTGGACCGTGCATCCGGAGAAACGAACGCCCCAGTCGATGGCCTTCTGCTGGACGTGGAGGCCGGGGAAGGCGGGCAGGAGCGCCGGATGGATGTTGACGATGCGGTACTTGTAGGCGTCGCAGAGGCCGGGTGTCAGGACCTTCATGTAGCCGGCCAGGCAGATGAGGTCGATCCGCCTCGCCTCGACGGCGCTCCCGATCGCCCGGTCGTAGTCCTCGCGCGAAGCGTGGAGCTTCGGGTCGAGGAAGACGGTCTCGAGGCCGCCCTCCCGGGCCTTGAGGAGGCCTGGCGCGTCGGCCTTGTTGCTCAGGACGAGGCCGATCTCAGCGTCGATGCGGCCGGCCCTGACGCCATCCCAGAGGACCGAAAAGTTGGAGCCGCGTCCGGACAGGAAGACGGCGATCCGTCCCTTCTTTTTCGGACTGCGAAAGGCGACCTCGTCCATGGGACCCCCTAGGAACGGATCTTGAAATAGGCCGGCAGGCTGTCCTTCCAGGCCCGGTAAGCCGTCTCGACCGGGACCCGCAGGATCTCGCGGCCGGCCCGCTTGACGGCGACGTCGGCGCCGGCCACGCGGCCGATGACCCGGAGCGGCACGCCCCGTGAGGCGGCCAGCTTCGCGAGCCGGCCGGCGTCCTTGCGTCGGCAGGTGACGAGGACGCGCGACTGGGACTCGCCGAAGAGCAGGGCGTCGGCGCGCATCGCTCCTTCGAAGTCGATCTCGCAACCGCGCTTCCGGGCGCCGTGGAAAGCGCTCTCGGCCAGGGCCACGGCCAATCCGCCCTCCGAGAGGTCGTGGGCGGAGCGGACGAGGCCGGCCTCGATCGCCTCGAGGAGCAATTCCTGGTTGCGCTTCTCTTGTTCGAGGTCGATCGTCGGCGGCGCGCCGGCCTCGAGACCGTGGACGACCTTGAGATACTCCGTTCCGCCGAGCTCCTCGAAGCTCTCGCCTATGAGGACGACCGCGTCCCCGGCGGCCTTGAAGCCGGGAGTGACGGCCTGGCCGATGTCCTCCATCAGACCGACGATGCCGATGACCGGCGTCGGGTGGATGGACAATCCTTCCGTGTCGTTGTAGAAGCTGACGTTTCCGCCCGTGACCGGGATGCCGAACGTCCGGCAGGCCTCGGACAGCCCCGTGACGGCCTGCTCGAACTGGCCCATGACCTCGGGCTTTTCGGGGTTCCCGAAGTTGAGGCAATTGGTGACGCCGATCGGCCGGGCGCCGACGCAGGCCAGGTTGCGGCAGGCTTCGGCCACGGCGATCCGGGCCCCGGTCCGCGGGTCGAGGCGGGTATAGAGGCCGTTGCAGTCCAGCGTCATGGCCAGGGCCCGCTTCGATCCCTTGATCCGCAGCAGGGCCGCGTCCGCGCCGGGGAGGAGGGCCGTGTTCACCTGGACCATATGGTCGTACTGGCGGAAGACCCACTCCTTGTCGGCGATCGTCGGCGAGGCGAGGATCGCGAGGAACGCTTCGCCAAGGTCGGCGGGCAGGGGCAGGTCCTCGAGGGCCGGGGCCGGCGGGGGAGGGGCCGGCGCGGCGATCGGGCGATTGTACGCGGGGCAGAGGTTGACGACGGCGTCGACCGGGATGTCGACGACGACCTGGCCCTTGAACGAGATGCGGGCCCGGCCGCCCGGGACGACCTCGCCGATGACCGGCGCGTCGAGGTCCCACTTGGCGAAGATCGCCTGGACCTCGGCCACCTTCCCGGGCTCGGCCACGAGGAGCATGCGCTCCTGCGACTCCGAGAGCAGGATCTCGTACGGGGTCATGCCGGCTTCGCGCTGCGGCACCTTGTCGAGGTCGATCTCGATGCCCATGCCGCCCTTGGCCGCCATCTCCGTCGTCGAGCAGGTCAGGCCGGCGGCGCCCATGTCCTGGATGCCGACGATGAGGCCGCGGTCCATCACCTCGAGACAGGCCTCGAGCAGGAGCTTCTCCTTGAACGGGTCGCCGACCTGGACATTCGGCCGCTTGTGCTCGGTGTCCTTGCCGAACTCGGCCGAGGCCATCGTCGCGCCGTGGATGCCGTCGCGCCCGGTCTTGGCCCCGACGTAGATCACCGGTTGCCGACGCCTTCGGCCTTGGCGTAGAAGATCTCGTCCTTGTCGGACAGGCCCAGGCGAAGACGTTGACCAGCGGATTGAGGTTGTAACAGGGCTCGAAGTAGACCTCGCCGCCGATGGTCGGCACGCCGAAGCAGTTGCCGTAGTCGGAAATGCCGGAGACGACGCCCTCCATGACCGACCGATTCTTGCGGGTCGTCGAGCGGGCCGAAACGCAGCGAGTCCATGACCGCGATGAGGCCGGGCACCCATGGTGAAGATGTCGCGGAGAATGCCGCCGACGCCCGTAGCCGCGCCCTGGTAGGGCTCGATGAAGGTGGGGTGGTTGTGGGACTCGATCTTGAAGACGACGACCTGGCCGCCGCCGATATCGAGGACGCCGGCGTTCTCGCCGGGGCCCTGGACGACGTGCCGGCCCTCGGTCGGGAGCCGCTTCAGGTGGACCCGAGAGCTCTTGTAGCCGCAATGCTCGGACCAC
>CAWDSL010000012.1:0-66311 GCA_963805015.1 uncultured bacterium | reverse complement strand
CGAAAAGTAGAGTTAGGATTCGGAGGAACTGATAAGCGGTTAATAAAAGAACAAGAAGTCAGAAGAATAGAAACAATTGTCATAGAAGCACAGAAGCCATAACAATGATTGCATTTAAAGGCCCTAGGAAATGGCTAATGTCCGATATGCCCTGGTTTAAAAACGATAATCCCTTCGTAGAATGATACAGGTTAACAAATGAGTGTTGTGGTCAAGCCGCTAGCTGGATGAACAACGTTTTGCTCCTCTTTGTAAACAATTTGATGAGCAGGCTTTCAGATAGGTTATGAATCATATTAAGCTATCAGCGGTGGCCGAATGAGGCTTGATAAACGAATTGGCTGATGAGGTCGATGGACAGGGTCTTTCCCCATCGAGTCTAGGAAGAATGCATGATGCAAATATGATCGCCTAATCGCAGGTGTCAGTTTGTGGCCTCCATTGCCTGATTATGAATGGATTAATTCTGATGCGTTATTGTGGCACAAGGTCTAGCGTTAGAATAACCGGCGAAAAAGCGGAGGAGGAATGGATAATTATCGATGTCCTATGTGTAATAATCCTAGCTGGACAAGAACAATTCCTAGAGAGATAGGCGGCCGGATTGCGGAATGTGTAAGATGTGGGCACTTTTCTTTGTGGCCACAGCCTGATGAAAAAACAATCCAGATGAAATATTCCGAAAGTGCACAGGTCGTCACAAAGAAGTTGGGCACTGCTTTATTTGACAACCAGGTTATTAGCCTTATGAAAAGGCTTGATCCTCGAAAAGAAATTAGTGTACTCGATGTTGGGTGCGGACTCGGTGAAATCCTAAGGAGGTGTCTCAAAGAAAAATATAATGCAGTAGGAATCGAAGTCAGCAAGAACATCGTGGACCAGTTGGTGCGTGAAGGACTGGAAGTTTCTCCATAGCTCCTTAATCGATTTTCTTGCTACTGGACGACGATATGACTGGGTCGTTTGTATGGACGTAATCGAGCACCTAGGAGAGCCGCTGGCGGCTATCAAGGCTCTGGCGGACCTTGTCAAACCAAAGGGCTTATTAGCAATACAAGCTCCCAACGGTGACGCTATTGCCGCATACGGCGAAAAAGCTTTCGGGCTTCATGTTGATAGGGAACATCTTAACTATTTTAGACCCACTCAGTTAACAAGAATATTCGAAGCTCATGAATTAAGGCTAATATGTAAAAAATATTGTCCATCGAGCACACTGACAGGAAGAGCAAAAGTATCAATAGCAAACAGCGCAGTTGCAGGCCCTCCCGAGCCTGCCAGTAATCATATCTACCGGACAGCCGTTAAAACAAGAGGCATAGAGCGATTGTAGAAATCCTGCCTGATGGATTGAGGGGAGCAATTCGTTCAATTGCCCAAATAGCAAGGCAAATTGGTGCTGCTGACGAAATTGTCGCAGGAACAGCACATGAATTCATTCTAGTTATGAGGCGTTCCTAACTGCGGACCCTTGCTACTTCAAACAGAATAATAATGTACTAGATTCGCCGATATCCATATGACCAAAAAAGTTAGCGTATTATACATTAGCAATTCTCTCTGTTCGGAATATCTATCAGAAAAATTACTTGGGAGCAGGTTATCTCTGCCGAATATCGCAGCTCAAAAGTACCACAGATTGTTGGCACAGGGGATGGCGCTGAATCGTGAATTGTTTGATTTGCATGTTATCGGAGTCCCGGAAGTTCACAAAAGAAGCGCTCAAAATACTGTATATCGGTTTAGGCCGGAAATAGAAAAAGGAGTGGCGTATTCTTACGTTCCGATAATACTCCTGCCCGTCGTCAGATACCTCGCTATTGCATTTAATCTATTATTGAAGATATCTTCATGGGCTCTATTGAATGCTGGTAAAGAAAGGTTTGTTGTATTTGATATATTAAATACGATATCGCGTTTTTTACGGCCCTTTATTCAAGGTTCTTAAAAGTCAGATTGATAACGATCGTTACGGATCTGCCGGAACTGGTATACATACATAAAAGCAAGCTGAGTATTAAGGACAAGATAATTATATATCTTGGTAATTCTATAATGAGTAGAGTTGATGGATTCGTGTTTTTAACGAGCGCAATGAATAAACGAATTAATTATAGGAACAAACCGTTCATAATAATGGAAGGGCTGGCCGATATTTGCATGTCCGAAAAGAAAGATCATAAGCTGAATGAATCTAGACATAAGACCATATTATATAGTGGAGGATTGAACGAAAAAGATGGCATAAAAGAATTAATTGAGGCATTTTCCGGATTGTCTGGGGGAGAATATAGGCTATGGATCTATGGAAACGGCAAGCTAGTTAATAAAATTAGAGAATACGCACTTAAAGACCCTAGGATAACGTTCTTCGGATATGTAAATAATTCTATTATAATTAATGCGCAACTTGAAGCGACTGTGTTAGTGAATCCCCGGTTTAGTCATGAGGAATATACCAAATATTCTTTTCCATCAAAAATTATCGAATATATGGCTTCAGGGACCCCTCTGCTGACTACAAAAATTCTAGGTATGCCAGAAGAATACTATGATTATGTGTTTTTGATCGAAAAGGAGTCTGTTGACGGTTATAGACGCGCGATGAAGTCCATTTTAAATAAGCCCAGAGAAGAACTGTTAGAATTCGGTGCACGAGCAAATAAATTTATATTAAATAGAAATAACAATAAACTCCAAGCAAGTAGATTTTATTCCTGCTTCGTATCAAGGATGGAAGAATTAGGATGAAAATATTGTATTTATATACGGAGCTTATGGGATATCAGATTCCAATATTTCGGGAATATGTTAAGAAACCTGGGGTTGAGGTCCACGTAATACATTGGGATTATTCTATGTCTAATCTATATAGGCCGCCTGCGATTAGCGGCGTATATTATTACAAGAGATCCAACTATTCGGTAAAGCACCTTAAGGAATTTGTTAATGAACTTGGTCCACAGATAGTATATATATCCGGCTGGATGGACAAAGGCTATTTACAGCAGCCCGGTTACTTCGCAATCGAGGAATTCCGGTAGTTGCTGGGTTTGACGATATTTGGTGGAAAACTCCTAGGCAGAGAATAGCTTCTTTGCTATTTCCATATGTTAAATCAAGATTCTTTAGCCATGCATGGGTTGCCGGTCCATTTCAATATGAGTTTGCTAAAAGATTGGGTTTTAAAAACAAGGAAATTATATTTAATTGCTTGAGTGCAGATACGGAACTATTTAATTCTGCGTATTATCGATCTGCAATAAAAAGAAAGATTGTTACCCGCACCGTTTTCTATATATCGGTAGATTTGAATATGTAAAAGGTGTGGATATTCTTGTTCAAGCGTGGGATAGGCTAAAAACCAGGGCTTTAACAAAGGATTGGAAACTGTGCGTTATTGGAAATGGATCTCTATACAGCTATATTTCCAATTATCCCGATATAGAAATCGTTGACTATTTGCAGCCCGAGGATCTTGCAGATAGGATTACAGAATATGGTTGCTTTGTTCTTGCTAGCAGAAAAGAGCAATGGTCACTGGCAATACACGAGTTATCGGCGGCTGGTTTTCCAATAATCTGTTCTGATGTCTGCGGAGCGGCAGTAGTGTTTGTAATAAATAAATATAATGGTTATATATTTAGATCTGGAAGTATAGAAGATTTAGAAAATAAGATGCTGAACATAATTAACTCAACTAATTATGAATTAATATGGATGGCCGAAAAGAGTCACTTAATGGGGCAAAAAATTACCGCGGAAATGTCTGCTTTCAACTTTCTATCAATATTAACTGATTAATAGGTTACGATTAAGTAACTTGGATAGCTTATTACAGATTTGTGTTGAAGGGAATACTGGATCGGCTGGAAGAATTGCAGAATCGTTGGGTGTAGTTGCGTTAGAACAGGGCTGGGAAAGTTATATAGCATTTGCTAGGTTCCAAAGACAGAGCAGATCAAACCTGATTCATATTGGCCGTAAAAGTAGCGTTTTTATGCATGGATTACGAACACGCATTCTTGACAGGCATTGTTTAGGGTCTAAAGCAGCTACCATAAAATTAATTAAAAAGATTAAAGAAACCAAACCTGGAATAATACAATTACACCATCTACATGGGTATTATATTAACATTGAAATATTGTTCGAATATTTGGCTAGTGCCTCCATTCCTGTGGTCTGGACTTTTCATGACTGTTGGTCAATGACAGGTCATTGCTGTCATTCTGAGTTCGTTGGATGTCAGAAATGGAAAACGGAATGCAATCATTGTCCTCAAAAAAGAGAATATCCGGCTAGCCTCTTTTTCGATAGGTCTAAAGAAAATTATTATCTAAAAAAGAGATTATTTAATTCGGTCAAGGATATGACTATTGTAGCAGTATCGAAATGGCTTGATAGCGTAATAAGGGAATCATTTTTAGGTAATATCAAAAGAAGAGTTATTTACAATGGTATCGATATAGATGTATTTAAGCCTGAAAATAGCATAAATATTATTAAGGATAAATTCAAAAAAGATAATAGGTTTGTTTTATTAGGTGTGGCAAACAAGTGGAGCACGCGTAAAGGTTATAATGAGTTTATTGAATTAAGCAAAAATATTGAAGAAGATACTGTAATCGTGCTCATTGGATTAAGCAATAGTCAGATTAAAGGGTTGCCAAAAAATATTATAGGACTTAACAAAACTGAAAGCCAAAAACAACTACGAGATTACTATGAAGCCGCTGATATATTTCTTAATCTTTCAGTTGAGGAATCATTCGGCCTGACAACTGCTGAAGCATTGGCGTGTGGTACACCTGCTATTGTATATAATTCGACAGCTGGTCCAGAAATTGTCGATGTGCAAACTGGCTTGGTAGTTGAAAGGCAAAACATGGAATCGTTGTTGAAAGCAATAGATGTCATTAAGATGATTGGTAAGGCATCTTTCAGCAAATCTTGCAGGGAAAGAGTCGTGAAGTTCTTCAACAAGGAAGAGCGTTTATATGAATATTTTGAATTGTATAAAGGTTTATTGAAATAATTGCGAAAAAGATTAGCTGGTGGACGGAGACGTTTGCAATATGGCACAGTAGATGGGCTATAATACACTCTCTTCAGGTGCAAAAACAAATGAGAGGGGGACTTTTAGCTCGATGGCCCGGCAGCATTATAGGACACCCTTAAATAGGGCGCTATTGCAGTTAATCACGGAGTAAGAGCCTTTCCTGGGTATGCTCAGGTGGGTGATGACAGATATGATGAGGATCGAAGCCGAAGCCAAGGTCGGGTCGGTCAAGGGAAAGCATGCTCAGGACCGCACAACCTACTTCTCCGGAGATTGGGGCCCGGAAGGTGAATACCAAGCTGGGAACAGTCTATTTGCTCGTGCCCAAGGTCCAGAAGGGCGGCTATATCCCGTTTTTCGTCTCGGAGAGGCGCCGATCCGAACAAGCGCTGATCGCCATCGTCCAGGAAGCCTTCATCTACGGCGTATCGACCGTTAATATCGAACGCCTGGCACGGGCGATGGGCATCGAAAATATATCTGCTTCTCAAGTCTCGGAGTTCAATAAAGAACTCGACTCGTAGGTAGCCGCTTTTAGGGCTTGCCCCTTGGCCGAGGGAGTATCCCTTCCTCTAGATCGATGCCCTGTATTAGAAGTTCCGTCTTGAAGGGAGGATTGTTTCGGTGGCCGTCATGATCGCCTGTGGTGCTAATCCTGCCGACTCTCGGGAGATCCTGGCCGTGAGCCGATGCTCGACGAGTCGGAGGACCCGTGGCGCGTCTTCTTCCGGAAACCTAAAACCCGAGGCATGAAAAGGACCGCGCTATGCATCTCCGACATCCATGCCGCGGTCATGAAGGAGTGGCTGGGTGTCTTGTGGCAGTGCTGCAAGGTGCACTTCATGCGGAACATCACTTCTTAAGAGTAGTTCTGTGAATCACTCCCTGGCTAAGGTCTCGCACAAGCAAAAGGTCCGCTTCGCGGCCCATCTGAAGCAGATCTGGCTCGAGCCGGACAAGAAGTGTGCCCGGCGAGCTGCCGCAGCTCTCATCGACGACTACGAGAAGCGGTTCCCTCAGGCCATCCGCTACCTGGAAGAGGGCCTTGAGGAATCGCGGGCGTTCTGCGACTTCCCCGAGGTCGACAAGAATCGGATCTCCTCGTCCAACGGCCAGGAGCGGCTTATCATGGAAATCCGCCGGCGCAGCCGGTTCGTGGGGGTCTCTCCCTCGGTCGAAAGCTACGTCCGGCAGACGATCTGCTGCCTCTTCGATTACCCCAAGGACTGGGCGAGTGAACGCCGTTACATCCGGGAGGACAAGGACCTTGGGTCCTTGGCAAGGCTCCATGAGCTGACCACTCAAGCGGCTAACTGAAGAGGTTTAGATGGCCCCGATGTCGCGAACGTCAGTTGACACAGCCCATAGGCATCAGCGTATTTACCGAATTTGTTCAGAATGCATAATGGATACTAGCGATCCGAATATTCACTTTGACGAGGAAGGGCGGTGCGATTATTGTCGGAATTATAAAAAGAATATACAGCCAATTTGGCATCCCAGTTCGATCGGAGGGGAGAAGTTTAAGAGGATTATCTCGAGCATCAAGGGAGAAGGTCGTAATCGGAGACACGACTGCTTGATCGGGATAAGTGGCGGGGTCGATAGTTCGTATGCAACATATGTTGCCAAAGAAATATATGGCTTAAGGCCAATGCTATTTCATGTTGATGCTGGATGGAATTCCCAAGAGGCAGTCAATAATATTGAGAAGCTCGTGGACAAACTGGGGCTCGACCTCTATACCGAAGTCGTCGACTGGGAGGAGATGAAGGATTTACAATTAGCTTTCTTTAAAGCCCAAGTACCGCATGTCGATACTCCTCAAGACCACGCCTTTTTCGCCGCGCTCTATAACTTCGCGGCCAAGAACAGATTTAAGTACATAATAACGGGAGCAAACTATTCGACAGAGTGCGTGAGGGAGCCTCTCGAATGGCATTATCATGCTTCAGATCTACGTCAATTGCGCGATATCCATCGCCGTTTCGGGCAACGCCCATTACGTACGTTCCCCCAGGCTGATATTTTTAAATATAAACTGTTTTATCGTTATATAAAAGGCGTAAGGATAGTCAAGATATTGGATTATGTGCCCTATATAAAAGAACGAGCGATGGAAGAACTCTCAGAGAAATTCGGGTGGCAAAAGTATTCTCATAAGCACTATGAATCGCGATTTACGAAGATTCTATGAAGGCTATTGGCTTCCGCGAAAGTTCGGCTACGACAAGCGTAGGGCTCATTTTTCGAGCTTGATATTGACACATCAAATGACTCGAGAGGGGGCTCTAAAGCGAATCTCTGAACCTGCTTACGATGAACTAACTATGTCGCAGGATTTTGAATATGTGGCAAAAAAGCTTGACTTGTCTGTCTCCGAGCTACTAACAATAATGGATGGTGAAAATAAAAGCTTTAGAGATTACAAATCTCGTATGGCCTTGATCAGCATCGCGACGAGTGCCTTGCGTGCGGTAGGCGTACAGAAGGTGATCATCCGGTGATCGCGATCATCGATTATGGTCTTGGGAATGTCAGGGCCTTTGCTCACGTGTTTAGTAAGCTGCGCGTCCCTGCCGTTGTCACTAATAAGCAGATTGATCTCGAGGCAGCCAATAAGATCATCCTTCCGGGAGTTGGCGCTTTTGATTATGCGATGAAGCAACTGAATAAATCCGGCCTCCGACCTGCCCTTGACGAAATCGTCGAGACTCCGTAAGGTGCCCATCTAGGAGTTTGCGTAGGCATGCAAATGCTTGCCTGTTCCAGTGAGGAGGGAAGACTGCCCGGGCTCGGCTGGATCGACGGTACAGTTAAGAAAATCGAAGCCTCCACTCAACGGGATCTAATGAAAGTACCGCATATGGGTTGGAATGAAGTCAGCCCGAAGGGCGAAAATAGGCTGTTTCAAGATCTGGAGCGTGGCGCGCGCTTTTATTTTTTGCATTCGTATTATCTGTCTTGTCAAAAAGCCGAAGATGTCATTGCCGTCGCAGATTATGGCGGCGAGTTTGCTGCGCTGTGAACTCCTGCGAATATCTTTGGTGTTCAGTTCCATCCGGAAAAAAGTCACCAATGGGGGATCCGACTTCTAAAGAATTTTGCTGAGCTATAACAATGTTATATCCGAGGATAATCCCGTGCCTTCTAATCAAGAACGGAGGGCTTACGAAAACCGTCAATTTCAGGACGGCAAATACGTCGGCGATCCGATCAATGCGGTTCGGATATTCAACGAAAAAGAAGTCGATGAACTCGTTGTGCTCGATATCGACGCCACAAAAGAGAGGCGAGAGCCTGATTACGCTATGATCGATACATCTGGCAGAGGAATGCCGGATGCCCTTGTGTTATGGCGGAGGCATTTTAAGAGCTGAGCAAGCCAGGAGGATATTTGGATTGGGAGTTGAAAAAGTCGCGATCAGTACCGCGGCCATTGAAAGGCCCGAACTTGTAGCAGAGCTCGCCGAATGCGTAGGCAGTCAGAGCGTGGTCGTTGTCCTGGACATTAAAAAAAACCAAAATAAGGGCAATTATGAGGTATGGACGCACAATGCGGAAAGGAATACTGGTAAGGACCCATCGGATTCTGCCGGACTCCTGGAAAGGTTACGGGGCCGGCGAAATAATCATCAATTCTGTCGACAGAGATGGTACGATGAAGGGATATGACATTGGACCTTGTCGGAAGAATGCGCAAGCCTTGAGTATTCCCATGACAGTTCTTGGGGGCGCTGGCTCTCTTGATGATATCAAAATGCTTATCGATCGGTTCGGAGTCATAGGGGCTGCGGCGGGGAGCTTATTCGTCTTTAAGGGGATTTATCGCGCTGTCCTCATCAATTATCCGAACAGAGGCCAAAAAGAAGCCTCGTTAAGTCTAGCTCTGCTCGCAATGCTAATGCGAAAAATGGCCATGCGGAGTCTAAAGGAAGAAGAAGCATGTTCGAAAAAAAGGAACGCTGATCACCGGCGGCACAGGCACATTTGGCAATGCCGTCCTAAGGCGGTTTTTAAGGACTGAGATCCACGAGATACAGGATTTTCTCTCGCGATGAAAAGAAGCAGGATGATATGCGCGTATTCTATTCCGATCCCAAGATTGAAGTTCTACATTGGAGACGTTCGGGATATTCGACAGCATCGATGGGCCGGTCGAACGGGGTAGATATCGTCTTCCATGCTGCGGCACTCAAACAGGTCCCATCGTGTGAATTCTATCCGATGGAGGCGATCCGGACGAACGCTACTCGGGGCCGAGAACGTGCTGAACGCGGCAATCGACGCGAGAGTAAAGAAGCTGATCGTCTTATCGACGGATAAGGCCGTTTATCCGATCAATGCGATGGGCATATCCAAAGCCATGATGGAGAAGTTGATGGTGGCAAAGGCCCGGGTGCTTGGTAATGAAGGAACCGTATTATGCGGGACCCGCTACGGAAATGTCATGGCTTCACGCGGTTCTGTAATCCCGCTATTCATGCAGCAGATAAAGGAAGGAAGACCTCTCACGGTCACAGACCCGGAAATGACGAGATTCATGATGTCTGTCGACGACGCCCTGGACCTGGTCATCTACGCGTTTGAAAACGCCCGCCCTGGCGACATCTTTGTCCAGAAATCCCCGGCGGCGACGATCGGGACGCTGGCTGATGCTCTAAAAGCCGTTTTTAGGGCCAATAATCCCATAAACATAATAGGTACCAGGCACGGCGAAAAGCTCTACGAAACACTACTTACCAGGGAGGAAATGTTCCGGAGCGAGGATCTAGGCGCATATTATCGTATCCCGTATGATAACCGGGACCTCAGTTATGATCCATACTTCACACAGGGCGAAAAACGCGTTTCCGAAGAACGAGACTATACTTCGCACTCGACTCGCCGGCTTGGGCTGGATGAATTAGTGGATCTCCTCTCGAAACAGGATTTTATTAAGCAGGAACTGGCAGGATAGCCATGCTAAAGCATGTAATGGTGACCGGCGCCTCGGGATTTATCGGGAAGAATTACGTCTTGGCGCTCAAGCGGTTTCCGGAGGTCAGGATCTCTTCGATTGATATCGATTCTTCCTCGTCTTTTCAGGAGGAGGCGCTGGATTCATGCGATGCGCTCGTCCATTTAGCCGGAGTCAATAGGCCGGAACGGGTCGCCGAGTTTGAAGCAGCAAACGTAGATTACCTGGCTACGTTGCTCTCTGGTCTAGAACGGCGGGGCCGGCATCCATTGATCATCCTTTCCTCTTCCGCCCAAGCCTTGATCGATACACCCTATGGTCGATCGAAAAAACGGGCTGAAGACCTGCTTATCGAATACGCCCGCCGGACAAAAACTTCAGTGAGGATCTTTCGTTTTCCTGGAGTCTTCGGTAAATGGTGCAGGCCCAATTACAACTCGGTTGTGGCAACATTCTGTCACAACATCGCTCGAGACATGCCGATCCAGATCTCAGATCCGGCCCGAGAGATCGAGATCGTCCATGTCGACGATGTGGTAGGAGCCCTGATCAACTCGGTCAACGAGGGAACGGACCGCAAAGGGATTGAATTCGAACAGGCCAAACCGACCTATAGAGTCAAGTTGGGCGAACTGGCAGATCAGGATTCGGCGGTTTCGGGCGGGTCGGATCAGCCTAGTTCAACCGGACCTGCAAGATCCTTTAGAGCGAAGGCTTTATGGCACCTACATCTCGTATCTTCCGGACGATGGATTCGATTATGAGCCATCTCTGAAGACCGATGACTCGGGGCAGCTTGGCCGAGCTCCTCAAGTTCGATGGATATGGACAGCTTTTTGTCTCTCGAACCCTGCCGGGGATCACGCGCGGGAATCACTATCATGACCTGAAAGTCGAGAAGTTCATCGTTCTCGAAGGGGAGGCGATCATCCGTTTCCGTAAGATGGATACGGACGAACTGGTCGAGTACCCCTTGACGGGACGCGATACGCGAATCGTCGATATTCCGCCCGGTTGGACGCATTCCATAGAAAACGTCGGCCAGTCAGAGATGATCGTTCTCTTTTGGGCCAGCGAGGTCTTCGATCCCGACAAACCCGATACGTATCCCGCAGAGGTGAAGAAATGAAGAGGCTCAAGGTCATGACGGTCGTTGGGACGCGGCCCGAGATCATCCGCTTGTCGCGCGTCATCGCGGTTCTTGATCGGGAATGTGAGCATATCCTTGTTCATACCGGGCAGAATTATGATTACGAGCTCAATCAGATCTTCTTCGAGGACCTCGGGATCCGCCCGCCTGACAGTTTCCTCGGAGCCGCGGGGGAAACGGCCAGTGCGACGGTAGGGAAGATCATCTCGAACATGGACGGCGTTCTCGATCGGTTTGGGCCGGATGCTTTTTTAGTGCTGGGGGATACCAATTCTTGTTTGGCCGCATACAGCGCCAAACGGAGGAAGATCCCCATCTTCCATATGGAAGCGGGCAACCGGTGCTTCGACGAGCGAGTGCCGGAGGAGATCAACAGACGGATCATTGACCATCTAGCCGATATCAACCTGCCGTACAGCGATATCTCGAGAGAGTACCTGCTGAAAGAGGGCCTGCCTCCGGACCGTATCATCAAGACGGGAAGTCCGCTCTTCGAGGTCATTCAGCACTATCTGCCGAAGGCTCGAACTTCAGATGTGCTCGCTCGAATGGCGATTACGCCAAACGAATATTTTCTTGTGAGCTCTCATAGGGAAGAGAACATTGACTCGCCCGCTCGTTTTCAGGGACTGATCCGGATCCTGAATGGACTGGCGGAAGAACAGGGCTGCCGGGTCATCGTTACGACCCATCCACGAACCCGCAAGAAGATAGAAACCGAGGCGCCGGACCTGTCGCCTCGCGTGTTTCTGGCCAAGCCCTTCAGTTTTAGCGACTACCTCAAGCTCCAGTTGGGGGCCAAGGCCGTGCTTTCCGACAGCGGGACCCTGACCGAGGAATCGAATATCCTGAACTTTCCGGCACTGAACATCCGGGAAGCTCACGAACGTCCCGAGGGAATGGAAGAAGGCGCCGTAATGTTTGTGGGCATGGATTACGGCAATGTCCAGAGGGGGCTCGCCGTTTTGGCTTCTCAACCTCGCGGTCAGGACCGGTTGATACGGATCGTGTCCGATTATCAAGCTCCGAACGTTTCCGAGAAGGTCTTGAGGATCATTTTGAGCTACACGGATTACGTGAATCGTTCGGTCTGGCATAAACAATCCAATTAACCTATTCCTGAGCTTTTTACTCCTGTGGCAAACATCCTGATCCTGAGCTTGGTTTTCCCTCCCGATAATGTTTCGACGGCCCATATCATGGGCGATCTGGCGAGTGACCTGCGGGATCGTGGCCACTCGGTTACTGTCCTAACGACCACCCCTCATTACAATCGTGACGAAGAGGAAGAGCTAAGGCAACCCCGGCGACCCGTCTGGGGTCCTCTCCTGGCAACGAGCAGCTATCAGGGAATTCCCGTATTCCATACAATGATGCCCAGGAAGGGCAGCAACGTGGCCCTCAGACTGACCGCTTGGCTGAGCTTTCACGTGATGAGCACGTTCGCCGGGATCGTGGTGATCCCGAAGCCTGATGTGATCCTCGTGCCATCGCCGCCTCTTACAATCGGGCTCAGTGCTTGGATGATTGGGGCGGTGCGCGGATCGCGCTTCGTTTATAACGTCCAGGAGATCTATCCGGATATCGCCATTCGTCTGGGCGCGCTTCGGAGCCGGACGGCGATCAGCTTTTTATACCGTCTCGAGAGATTTGTTTATCGAAAGGCGGCTAGGATCAGCGTAATTACCCCCAGCATGCGAACGAACCTCATCAGGAAGGGCGTCCCGGATGGTAAGGTCAGGATCATCCCCAACTTCGTTGACCTTGCCGAATTCCGTCCTATGGAAAAGCACAATACATTTAGCCGTGCTTATGGGGTCCAGGATAGATTTGTGATCAGCTATGCGGGGAATATGGGGGTTCCCCAAGGCCTCGAAACGTTCCTCGACGCGGCCTTCCTGCTGAAAGAAAGAGGGGAGATAGTGTTCATGATGATCGGCGAAGGCATGAAGACAGCGGCACTCCGGAAGAGGGCCGCGGCCTTGGGCCTTAAAAATCTCATCTTCTTGCCTCATCAGCCGTACTCCCTCGTCCCGCAGATCTACGCCACCTCTAACCTTAACCTCGTCCCTCAAACCTCCGAAGCCGGGTTCGATGCGATCCCCTCGAAGGTGTATCGGATCATGGCTTGCGCCCGCCCCGTGATCGCCGTCACGGAATCGACATCCGACTTGGCTAAGTTGGTGCTGGAGGCCGAGTGCGGGATCGTCGTCCAGCCGGGATCCAGCCGGGACCTCGCAGACGCGATTCTCCGGGCCTCTAAAGACAAGGAAGGATGGGAGAAATTCGGGATAGCGGGCCGTGATCACGTCCAAAGGCAATACTCGAGGAAAGCGGTTACCGATCGTTACGATCATCTCATCCGAGAACTCACTTCATCGTAAACCCTGACAGCACGGAATGAATTCTACGGCCGGACGCGTCTTGATAACGGGGGCCACGGGCGCCGTCGGGCCCAGCGTCGTCCATGCCTTCCTGAAAGAGGGTTTTTCCGTAAGGACTTTTTCGATCGATCCACCCGAACAAGGCATGTTTCCCGATGCGGTCGAGAATCGGATAGGGGATATCACGAGTCGCAACGATATCGATTCGGCCGCGAAGGATGTGGATTATGTCGTGCATATGGCGGCCCTCCTTCATAAAGAAGATCCGCCTCGATCTTTAGATCCCAAATACGATCTCATCAACGTTCAGGGCACTTCGAATATCGTCAGGGCCTGCCTCAAAGAGAATGTCAGGAGACTCGTCTTCTTCAGTACGTCTGCCGTCTACGGTCCCGGCCAGGGCCAAATTTTTTCTGAGGAGGATCTGCCGCATCCGGACACCGAGTATGCTAGGACGAAGCTCGCCGCGGAGGGACTTGTACTGGGAGCCGGGGCGTCGTCGGGTCAAGCCCTGGGTACGGTGCTTCGTATGAGTGCCGTCTATGGGACGCGAGTCAAAGGGAACTATAGGCGCCTTGTGCGTGGCTTGGCGCGAAGGCGGTTCGTCGCCGTCGGCAGAGGCGAAAATAGAAGGACGCTGGTCTACGATCAAGACGCGGCCTCAGCGGCCGTCCTTGCCGCGGTACATCCTGCGGCAGCGGGCCGGATCTTCAATGTCACGGACGGACGCATCTACTCCTTGGCCGAGATCGTCCGGACGCTTTCGGAGCTCTTAGGGCGAAGGCCCCCCCGGATATCGGTTCCATCCGGAGTCGCGCTCTTTGCGGCTGGCGCGGTCGAGCTCGGAGGGAGAATAACGGGAAGACCTTTGCCTCTATCCCGAAAGACCGTAAACAAATATCTGGAGGACCTGCCCGTAAGCTCTAAACGTATCGCGAGCGAGTTGGGCTTCGTGCCCCGATTCGATCTGATTCGCGGCTGGTCCGAGGTCATTGCCGAGATGCGGAGAACCGGGGAAATCTAGCGGGGGATATCTGAAGAACATGGAGTTGATCGGCGTTGGAGTCATTTCGGCTGTTCTGAGCTGGGCGATTATCCTGTTTTTCCGTCGGTGGGCGACCGAAAAAAACAAATTATTGGATAACCCGAATGACCGAAGCTTGCATACGAGGCCGACGCCACGAGGCGGTGGGATCGGGATAATCCTGGTGGCTTTGATCTTCATCGTTTCGGAAAGGCTGTTTTTTTTCGGCGGTATCGGGTATCCCGAACATTCGATAGGCATAATACTCCCCGTTTATGCGGGAGCGCTCCTGGTGATCATCACAAGCTGGCTCGATGATGTCCGGGACGGACTATCGCCGGCGATCCGCCTGGCCGTCCATATCGCGGCGGCCGGTCTAGCCATCTGGGCACTGGGAGGATGGAGTTCGCTCCAGACGCCTTTTCTTGGAGTGATCGAGTTGGGATGGTTGGGGACTATTGCCGCCCTCGTCTGGATCGTGGGGCTGATAAACGCTTACAACTTCATGGATGGTATCGACGGGATCGCTGGTGTCCAGGCCCTGACTGCGGCCGCGGGCTGGCTCCTGGTCGGGCTCCTATCAGGCAGGTTGATCGTTTCTCTCGTTGCGATCGTGATCGGATCCGCTGTTCTTGGTTTTCTTGTGCACAATTGGCCGCCTGCGAGCGTCTTTATGGGAGATGTCGGGAGCGCGTTCCTGGGTTATACGTTCGCGGTATTGCCGCTCTATGCGCAGCGATCGGCCATCGGGCATGAGGCCGAAAGGCTGCCCATGGCCGGCGTGTTGATGCTCTCTCCTTTCATCGCCGATACGGCGTTCACCCTCATCCGCCGTCTGATGAGAAGAGAACGGCTCTCACAAGCTCATCGTTCCCATCTCTACCAGCGGCTGGTTCTCACGGGTCTCAGCCACAGAGCTGTCGCCCTGATCTATATGTTCCTCGGATTAACCGGCAGCGCGGCCGCTGTTTCATTCGTCTTCTTGAGGGATAGGCTGATCGCGGATTTCGTCTCCATACTCGCGCTGGCGATGATCCTGGTTGTTCCTCTTTTATTGGTCCTATCGAGAGAACGTGGGGCGGCTCGAGGGGCACGGTCTTGAGATTGTAGCCTCCACCGAGAGTTCAAGGTTGCCGAAATCGGATGAATTCGTTATCCTCTCAGAGGATCTTGTAGGGACTGAACTATGACTTCTTTTCGCAAGCTGCTTTTCAACAAGATGAGTCAGGTCCTGATCGACATTGTCATCTTCGGCTTCTCCTGGGTTGCGGCCTATTTCGTTAGGTTCGAGGGGCTGCCTCCGGGTGGATATCTCAGCCAGATGCTTTTTCTGGCGCTGTACATCATCGCGGCGAGAATCCTGCTTTTTTACCTCTTCGCGGTCTATACGATCGTTTGGCGATATGTCTCTATTCGAGATGCGCTCCTCCTGGTCAAGGCGTCTGTTCCTTTGACGATGCTCTTATTGGCTTTAAGATATCTTGCGCCCTTGAAGCATCCCGATCCTGCGGGTGCCGTCCAGCGTCATCGTCATCGAGTTCCTCCTGGTGATCCTGGGCGACCTCCGGGATCAGGATGCTCCGTCGGATATCGGCCGAAACGAAGGACCGCGAGGGCCAGGGCACAGAACGGAACGCCCAGGAAGATCGTCCTGCTCATCGGCGCCGGCGATGGCGGCAACGCCGTTCTCAAGGAGCTCCAGAACAGGTCCGACCTGGGCATGTCCGTCGCCGGATTCGTCGACGATGACCCGGAAAAGAAGGGGAAGAATATCCAGGGCGTCCGGGTCCTCGGCGACACCTCGCGCATCCCCGAGTTCGCCCAGGCCTACGGCATCAACGAGGCCATCATCACCATCGCCAACGCCTCCTCCAAGGACATCCGGCGGATCGTCGAGATCTGCCAGGGGGCCGGCCTCAAGGTCCGGATCGTCCCCGGCATCTTCGAGATGCTCGACGACAAGGTCAAGATCACCAAGGTCAGGGAGGTCAACATCGACGACCTCCTGGGCCGGAGTGTTTTCCAGATCGAGAAGCATCTGCCCGAGGTCTCGAAGGTCTACGGCGGCAAGCGCATCCTGGTCACGGGCGCGGGCGGATCGATCGGCTCGGAGCTCTGCCGCCAGCTCGCGGCCATGAGACCCGCGGAGATCGTCCTCCTGGACAAGGACGAGAACAGCATCTTCGACATCGACAACGACCTCAAGGCGCAGCGGAGAGACGGGGTCATCGTCCATCCGGTCATCGCCAACATCAAGAACGGCGACCGGCTGAAGCTCATCTTCGAGAAGTACCGGCCCGAGATCGTCTTCCACGCCGCGGCCCACAAGCACGTGCCGCTGATGGAGCTCAACGTCTCCGAGGCGATCCTGAACAACGTGCTGGGGACGATCAACGTCGTCGAGACGGCGGCCGCGTCCGGCGTCGAGCGGTTCATCTTCATCTCGACCGACAAGGCCGTCAACCCGACGAGCGTCATGGGGGCGACCAAGAAGCTCGGCGAGATCATCGTCCAGAACTGCGCCAAGCGGAACGGCACGAAGTTCTCGTGCGTCCGGTTCGGCAACGTCCTGGGCAGCCGGGGCAGCGTCGTGCCGCTCTTCCGCAAGCAGATCGAGCGGGGCGGGCCGGTCACCGTCACCCACCCGGAGATGAGGCGCTACTTCATGTCGATCGCCGAGGCCGTCCACCTCATCATCCAGGCCGGGACGCTGGGGGAGAAGGGCGAGATCTTCGTCCTCGACATGGGCGAGCCCATCAAGATCGTCGACATGGTCAAGACCCTGATCCGGCTCTCGGGGCATCAAGGAAGAGGACATCGAGATCCGCTACGTGGGCATAAGGCCGGGCGAGAAGCTCTACGAGGAGATCCTGATCGACGAGGAGAGGACGAGGTCGACCAAGTTCGAGAAGATCTTCGTCGCCCCGCCGATGGAGAACTCGAACGGGAAGGCGCTCCGGGGCGTCCAGGACATTCTCGAGGCGGCCGGGGCGGGGGACGCCGAAAGGATCGTGCGGGTCCTGTCGGACATGGGGATCGGATTCCATCGGGAGGACCGGGCATGAGGTCCGACCGGACGGCGCGCTCTCCCGTCTCCTCCTGCTCATAACGGCGGCGGCCGCCGTCCTGCCGGCAAACGCCGAAACCTGGAAGGGCCTCGAGCTCCAGCGCCGGATGGCGGATGCCCCGTGGCATTTCGGGCCGTTCAAGATCCAGCCCTCGCTCGTCATCATCGAACGCGGGCGTCGATTCGAACGTCTTCTATTCGCCGGCCGAGCCGGTCAAGGACTTCACGGTCACGGCCGGACCGGCGGCCACGATCTACCTGCCCATCCACCGGAAGTTCGTCCTGACGGCCTACGGTTCGCCCCAATACGTCTGGTACAGCAAGACCGAGAGAGAACGGACCTGGAACTACTACTCGGCCGGGGCGGCCCAGCTGAGCCTCAAGAACGTTTTCTTCAGCGCTCGAGGGGGCCTACTCGGACGCCCGCGAGCGGTGGAACACGGAGATCGACATCCGGCCGAGACGGAAGGAGACGGCCTACGGCGGTTCCATGCTGGTCAACCTGGCCCATCGGACCTCCTTCTCCCTGGGCGGGCGGACGGTCAAGTACGATTATGCGAGCGTCGTTTATGGTGACGACTTCGATGTCAGGGAACGGATGAACCGCCGGGAGAGCTACGCCAATCTGTCGCTTTTCTACCAGGCCTCGACGCAGAGGCGCTTTTTCCTGGACTTCGAGTACGGGCAGTACGATTTCGAGTTCGCGAGCCAGGCGGCCGTCGGCGACGCCCGGAGCGGGGCGGCCTACGCCGGGATCGAATTCTCGCGGCTGGGCAGGCGGGTGCGGGGGCGCGTCCGCCTCGGCTACAAGCAATACGACGTCCGGGCCGTGGACGGGCCGGACTACAAGGGGCTCGTCGGCGACTCCCAGCTCTCCGTCCGGCTGGCGAAGCCGTTCGTCATCCGGGGATCGTACGTCAGGGACGTGCGCTTCTCGCTCTGGTACGGGAATCCCTACTATATCGAGAGCCGGCCGGGCGTCGGGGCGTCCCTCTATCCGGTGAGATTCCTGCGCTTCGACTACGATTTTTCGAAGGGCAGGAACCGCTATCCCGTAGTCGGAGGCGGCGGGCCGGACGAGAAACGGCTCGACGAATTCACGATCCACTCGGGAGGCGTCTATTTCCGGATCAGGAAGACCGTGGCCCTCGGTTTTATCGCCAGTTGGTGGACCAGGGACTCCAACCTGGCGGGCGAAGATGACAAGAGGACGTTCTTTGGGGTAAACTTGACGTACGAGTTCTAGCCTTGGATTGGGATACCGGTCGAAATCAGGGGACACGTACCGATTCAGGAGAATTGTTACATGTCCCGATTTCAAGCGATTTCGCCGATTTACTTGGAGAGGACGATGAGGAAGATTGCCCTGTTCGCCATGTCCGCCGTGCTGGCGGTTGCCGGCCTTGCGGCTCCCAGGCCGTGCCCCAGGCCAAGACCCCGCCGGCGATCACCCCGCAGGATGCCAAGGACGCGTTCGTCAGGGCCTACCGGATCGGCCCGGGGGATCTGCTCGAGCTCAAGGTCTTCCAGGTGGAAGAGCTCAGCCAGGTCGTCCGGGTGTCCGAGGACGGGTCGATCACCCTGCCGCTCCTCGGGCGCGTCGTCGTCGAGGGCCTGACCCAGGAAGGCGTCGTCCAGAAGCTCACGGGCCTCCTCCAGGCCAAGTACGTCAAGAACCCCCAGGTGACGATCTTCATCAAGGAGTACAAGAACCAGCAGGTGGCCGTCATCGGGGCGGTCGAGAACGCCGGGAGCTACGAGCTCGTCGGCCGCAAGAACCTGCTCCAGATCATCTCCATGGCCGGCGGCTTCAGCGAGACGGCCGGCAACGAGGTCTTCATCCTGCGCGAGGGGCCGGACGGGAAGACCTCGACCCTCTCCATCGACCTCAAGGACCTGATCGTCAACGGCAACCAAACGCTAAACGTCCCCGTCGAGCCGAACGACGTCATCAACGTGCCGGTCGACCGGGAGATCCGGGTGTTCGTCATGGGCCGGGTCACGAGGCCCGGGGCGGTCAAGGCCAAGCTGTCCGAGGGGATCACGCTCTTCCAGGCCATCGCCGACGCGGGCGGCCTGGCCGAGGGAGCCAAAGAGAGCGCCATCACCATCACCCGGAAGGATAAGGCCGGCAAAGAGCAGAAGATCAAGGTCAACCTGAAGGACATCATCAAGGGCCGGAAGAAGGACATCGTGCTGCAAGAGGGCGATGTGGTGTATGTGCCGGAGAGTTTTTGGTAAAGAGAAAGAGAAGAGAAGATGGGGGACATTGCATGTCCCCAGGGAATAAGATGAAGAATCAGAACGAGATACAGCTGGCGGATTACGAGGTCGCGGAGCCTCAGCAGATCGACCTTCGCGATTACTGGGACAGGCTCCTGCGCCGCAAGAGCACCGTCATCGCGGTGACCCTGGGCGTTTTCATCCTCGGGGCGTTCTGGACCTTCATCCAGAAGCCCGTCTACACCGCCAAATCCCAGCTCCTCATCGAGAAGGAGCCCAATATCCTGTCGTTCGAGCAGGTCCTGCAGATCGAGTCGATGCGGGACGATTTCTACCAGACCCAGTACCGGCTGCTGAGCGGGCGGGGCCTGGCCGACACGGTCATCGAGAGGCTCAAGCTCTATGAGAACCCCGAGTTCGTGGGCCGGCCGGAGAAACGGACGAAGCCCGTCGACCCGACCGACCACGTCTTCCGCGAGGGGCTCATCGACGGCTTCCTGGGGCGGCTCTCGGTCAGGCCCGTGCGGCTGACCCGGCTCGTCGACGTCGCCTTCGAGGCCCGGGACCCCAAGCTGGCCGCCGACTGCGTCAACGATCTCGCGGCCGCCTTCATCGACCTCAACATCAACATGAAGTACGCCGCGACCGAGCAGGCGACCACCTTCCTCTCGGAGCAGATCAAGGGGCTGCAGACCGAGATCGAGCAGAAGGAGAACCAGCTCCAGGGCTTCGAGGCCGAGGCCAACATCGTCGCCCTGAGCGACAACGAGACCACGGTCATCGACCGCCTGAGCCAGCTCAACAAGGCCCTGACCGAGGCCCAGATCGAGCGCTCGCAGAAGCAGGCCACCTGGAACGGCCTCAAGAACGTCAGCGCGGATTACGTGCCCGAGGCCATCAACAATCCGCTCATCCAGCGGCTGCGCGAGGATTACGTCCGGCTCAAGCGCGAGACCCAGAAGATGGAGGAGCGCTTCCAGCCCGATTACCCCGAGCTGCAGCGGATGAAGGTGGAGATGGAGTCGGCCCGCAAGTCGCTCGACGACGAGACCCAGAACCTGGTCAAGGGGGCCTACTCGGAATTCCAGACGGCCCTCAACCGGGAACGGTCGCTCGAGTCCGAGTTCAACGAGCAGAAGACCGCGGCCTTCAAGATGAACTCGAGCGCCGTGCTGTATAACGGGCTCAAGGTCGAGATCCAGAACAAGAAGACCCTGCTCGACTCGCTGCTGCGGCGCGAGAGCGAGACGGGGGTCGAGGCCCGGCTCAAGGGCTTGAGAACGTCCAATATCCGGGTCGTCGACCGGGCCCGGGTGCCGGTGCGGCCCTCGAGCCCGAACAAGAAGAGGAACCTCATCCTGGCGCTCCTGCTCGGTCTCGGCGGGGGAGTGGGGCTGGCGTTCCTGTTCGACTTCCTCGACAACAGCGTCAAGACGAGCGAGGACGTCGAGCGCTACGCGGGGCTGCCGACCCTGGGCGTCGTGCCCAAGTTCAGCCTGGCGGGCGCCGACAAGAACTATAGCTACGGGCGGAGGCTCAAGAGCGGCAAGGAGCCGGCCCGCCTCGAGGCGGGGACGTCGACCGGGGCGGATACGGCGGGTGCGGCGGGAACGGACCAAGCGGCGCCGGCCGTCGCGGCCGCGCCCTTCGTCGCGGAGATCGAGCCGGCCGAGCGCCCGGGCAGCATCGAGCTCGTGCCGCACTACTTCCCGAACTCGCGGCTGGCCGAGAGCTACCGGTCCCTGCGCACGGCGCTCCTGCTGTCCTCGGCCGATAGCCCCGTCAAGACCGTGGCCGTGACCTCGGCCCTGCCCGGGGAGGGGAAGACGGTGACGGTGGCCAACCTGGCCATCACCCTGGCCCAGTCCGGGAAGACCGTGCTCATCGTCGACGCCGACCTGAGGCGGCCCCGCCAGCACCGGCTGTTCAAGGTCAAGAACACCTTCGGGCTGACCACCTACCTGACCGACTCGATCGAGCTCAAGACGGTCGTCAAGTCGACGGTGATCCCCAACCTATTCCTGATCAACGCCGGGCCCGTGCCGCCCAACCCGGCCGAGCTCCTGGGCTCGGACAAGATGACCCGCTTCATCCGGATGATGAGCGAGGAGTGCGACCACGTCCTGTTCGACCTGCCGCCCATGCTCGAGATCAGCGACGCGCTGGTGCTGGGGGCCAAGGTCGACGGCCTGGTGCTCGTCGTCCACGGCGACACGACCTCGCGCGAGGCGCTGAAGAAGGCCCGCGAGAAGCTGGACCTGCTCAAGGTCCGGACGATCGGCGTCATCATCAACAACGTCAGCGTGCCGCGGCACGGGGCGTATTATTACAAAGACTATTACCACGGGTACCATAAGTCCTAGCCGATGATAGACCTGCACACGCACCTGCTGTGGGACTGGGACGACGGGCCCGACGACCTCTACCAGGCCCGGGCCATGTGCCGCCTGGCCGAGAAGGACGGGACCAAGGCCATCTGCCTGACGCCCCACGTCTTCCGGATGACCCGCCACCAGGACGACCTGGGGATCCTGAGGCAGCGGATGGTCGATTTCGGCCGCGAGATGCGCGAGGCGGAGATCGGCCTCGAGTTCCACTACGGCGCCGAGGTCTTCGTCCACGCGGAGGTCGTCCGGGCCGTCGAGAAGTACCGCTTCACGGTCGACCAGACGAGCTACGTCTTCCTCGAGTTCGCCTCGGAGGGCGTGCCGGTCGGCGCGGCCAACATGCTGGCCCAGCTCATGAGCAAGGGCTTCGTGCCCGTCATCAGCCACCCGGAGCGGAACAGGGGATTCGCGGCCAGGCCCGAGCTTCTGTACGAATTCGTCTCGATGGGCTGCGCGGCCCAGGTGACCGCGGCCAGCCTGACGGGAGAGCTGGGCAGAGAGGTCCGGTCGACGGCCGGGCTGTTCATGTCGCACAACCTCGTCCACGTCATCGCCAGCGACGCCCACGGGACGATGGGCCGGCCGCCGGGCCTCAGCCGGGCCGTCGAGGCCGCGGCCAAGATCGTCGGGGAGAGCAAGGCCCGGGCCATGGTCACCGAGATCCCCCGGGCCATCCTCGACAACAAGGCCCTGCCCGACTGGGGGGAGCCCGAGAATCCCCTGCGGCAAAAGACCTGGACCCAGCGTCTCCTGGGGATGCCGAAGCGCCCGGCGAAGGGCGGGCGGAGACCCGGTTCGGGGCCGACGACGATCCTAAAAATCAATTAAAATAATGCTTGACCGACCAATATATGTTGTATAATGAGGTCAAGGAGTCCCCAATGGTGAGTGTAACCGCATCCAGGTCTAGGTTTCTGGCTTACGGCCTGATCGCCTCATTCCTCCTGCTCGTTACGCCGATCACCGGAGCCGCGCAAAGTCCGGCGGAGCCGCAGCAATCCTTTGCCCGGCAGGGGACGCTGCAGGGGTCGGTCTTTTCGGAGGGGATGAGAGCGCGCGTCGCCAACGCCCTCGTCAAGATCCGCAACCTCAACAACCAGAAGGAATACACGAGCCAGCCGACCGACGCCAAGGGGAACTATAAGATCCTGATGATCGAGGAAGGCTGGTATACGCTGGGCGTGACCACGGCCGCGGGGGACTTCAACCTCAACTACGGCGTCTACATCAAGGCCGGCGAGACCGCCAAGCTCTCCGTCGAGATGCTGCCCGGGGGCATGCTCGAGGGCAAGGGCAGCAGCGGGGGGAACGGCGGGAAGAGCTTTTTCTCGACGCCCGGGGGCATCCTGGTCATCGTCGTCGCCGTGGCCGGGGCCGGTTTCGGCATCTACGAGCTGACGAAGAAGGAAGAAGAAGCTTCGCCCATCAGGTAAGGGGCGATTTTTCCGAAAAAAGGCGGTTTTTCCGCGATTTTCCCCTGGGAAGGGGCCAGGGGCTAAAATTCTTCTTGACAAGCCCATCTCCGTAAGCCCATTATTATATGGCGTTTGGTGGGGAGGTCACTAAATGAAAAAGATCCTGGTGGTATTGCTGACGGTGGCCTTCGTTCTGATGACCCTCCCGGTGGCGCAGATCGCCGCCGCGCCCAAGGGCAACGGGGCGCTGGCCGGGCACATCTACAACGAGGACATGCGGACGCCGGTCCGCAACGCCGTGGTCAAGCTCCGCAACGTGGAGACGCTCAAGGAGTACTGGAGCGAGCCGACCGATCCCGAAGGGTTGTACCGGATACCGGGGATCGAGGAAGGGCGCTACGTCATGGGCGTTCAGGCCCCCAACGGAGCCTACAACTTCCACTACAGCATCATGATCAAGTCGGACGCGCTGGCCAAGCTGTCCGTGGCCATGAAGGCCGGCGAAACGCCGGTCATGGTCCAGTCGGGGTTCGCCGAGAAGAAGAAATCGGGTATCGGCGAGTTCTTCAAGTCCCCGGCGGGCATCGTGACCCTGTTGAGCGTCGTCGAGGCCACCCTGTTCGCCATCGTTCTCCTCGAGAACGAGACCTCTCCGATCATCGACTGACACGCGGATGGGCCGGCCGAGAGCCGGCATCGATATCCTAGAGAAGTGGGGCGCTATTTCGGGAACCGTGAGGTTCCTCCGGAAGGGGCGTGCCCATGAGCGTCAAATCCATCGGAAGATCCAAGGGCTTGGTTTGCGCGGTGCTGGCGGCGTTCGCGCTGCTCGTCTTCCCCGCGGGGCCGTACGCGGCAGCGGGCGCGGCCGCGCCGGGAAGCGGGACGCTCTCCGGTTTCATCTTCGCCAAGGACATGAAGACGCCGGTCGCGGGGGCGGTGGTCAAGCTCCGGAACGTCGCCGACCAGAAGGAGCTCCTCTCGGGGCCGACGGACGCCAACGGGATGTATACCGTCGCCGCCGTGCCCGAAGGCCGCTACCTTCTGGGCGTGACCTCCGTGGCGGGCGATTTCAACCTGGACTACACGCTCCTGGTGAAGGAAGGCGAGCTGGGCAAGCTGTCGATGTCCCTCGCGCCCGGCGCGGCGGGCCAGGAGTCGGGCGAGGCGTCCTTGAAGAAGGTGGGCTTCTTCAGCAGCGTCGCGGGCCGGGTCCTGGTGATCGCCGCGATCGGCGTCGGCCTGTATTTCCTGCTCGTCCCCGGCCAGGAATCCTCCCCGATCCGTTGATCGGGGAGATGGCGAGCAAGATAGGACCTGGTCTTCACGCGTATTGTCTGTACGCCGATTCAGCGTGAAGACCTGGTCCTATCTTGCTGTTCGGCGTGAAGACCTGGTCCTTTCTTGTTCTGGTCCTGTCTTGTCAATATCGGGTACAATAACCAAGCGGGAATAGCGTGATCGACCAAATCGTCTTTTGGGGCCTGTGCGCGGTCCTGGTCTTTCTGCCCCTGCCCATCGGCGCGGTCGAGGAGTGGGCGATCTTCGCCTTCGAGGCCGCGACCGTGGGCCTCTTCCTGCTCCATATCGGCGGGCGGGCCTTCGCCAAGCGGCGCCCCGGCAGAGGCTTGGAGAACCGGGCCGACCGGGCGGGCGGGGCATCACATGAGGCCTGGAGCCCGGGTCGCGGCCCTCTTGACGGCGACGGCGCTAACGGCGGGCGTCTCGTCCCAGGTCGGCTGCCTCGCTTCGTCAAAGTACTTGATCGGGGCTTTCGCCGCGTTCTCCGTCCTCCAGATCGTCCCCCTTCCGGCCGGGTTCGTCCAGGTCCTCTCGCCCCGGGCCTTCGCCATATACGCGGGCCTCGTCCGGGACGGCATCGCGGCGCCCTCGCCCTGGCTGACGCTGTCGCTCACGCCGAGCGCGACGGTCTCGGAGCTCATCCTCCTCTCCTGCTACGCCCTCTTCGGCTACCTGGTCCTGAGGACGGTCCGCAGCCGTCGACAGGTCGAGATCCTGGTCGTGGTCATCCTGGCCTCGGCCCTCTTCCAGTCCCTGTTCGGCATGGTGGAGGTCTTCAGCGGCCACGAGCATCTGCTGGGGCGCCCGAAGCGCTACGGGGTGGGCTCGGTCACGGGCACCTTCGTCAACCGCAACCATCTGGCCGGCTTCCTGGAGATGGCCTTCCCCCTGAGCCTGGGCTTCCTGCTGGTCAAGGCCCGCTACTTCGCCATGGAGAAGGGGCATGTCCCTGCGGCGGAAGATCGTCTGGTTCGGCCAGGAGAGCCTGCAGTGGACGCTTCTCCTCGGGCTCGTCCCGGTGTTCATCGCGCTCGGCCTCGTCTTCTCCAAGTCGAGGTCCGGCATCCTGGTGCTCGTCCTGACGACCGTGTTGGCCGCCGCGGCGGCGTCCTCGTGGCGGGAGTTCTCGGACGAGGACGGGGCGGGGAGGGGAGCGGGCGCGGCGAGGGGGCGGGGCAGGGCGGCCGGCGCCGCTTCGGGCGGATCGTCCGCGTCGTGGCCACCGTGGTCGTGGCCGCGGCGGTGTGGCTCGGCGTCGGTCCCGTCATCTCCCGGTTCTCCGAGGTCGACGTCACGGCCGACGCCCGCCGGACCTTCTACGAGAACACCCTCGAGCTCATCGGCGATTTCCCGCTGGCCGGGACGGGCAAGGGGACCTACGTCAACGCCTATCCGATGTACGAGAAGGTCGACGACCGGATGCGGCTGTCCTTCGCCCACAACGACTATCTCGAATACGCGGCCGAGAACGGTGTCGTCGCCGGTGGAGCGATCATCGCCGCCGGCCTCGGGCTGGCCTTCTGGCTGGGCGCGATGTGGCGGCGGCGCCGGAGCTCGTTCGCCAAGGGCATCGGCCTGGGCGCCGGTCTCGCCGTCGCGGCCCTCCTCGTCCACGGCTTCACCGACTTCAACCTCCAGATCACGGCCAACGCGGTCTATTTCATGACGCTGGCGATGCTGGGGGTGGTCGTACTGGGTAAGCCCAAGAATAAGAACAAGATCGGGGACCTGCGCCCGGAGTATTTGTCCCCATTAAAGGCTGATCGGAGCCCTGATCCTGGCCGCCGTCCTCTTCGTCCCGGCCGTCCGCGACTTCATCGGCTTCCGGCATCTGGCCGCCTACCGGGCGGAGCGCGCCCGGGCCCGCAGCGTCGAGAGCGCTTTCCCGGCCCTCGAGTCCCGCCTTTCGCGGGCGTCCGCCGCTTCGCCCCGCGCCGTTTTCGAGGCCGAGATGGCCCGCCTCTACCTGGAGATGGCCCGGGTCTCGAACGACGCGGGCCGCGACGAGGAGCGCGACGGCTTCTGCGACAAGGCCGTGGCCCGCTACGGACGGGCCATCGCCGCCAATCCCATCGACGCCGCCGTCCACTACGAAACGGGGCTGGCCTATCTCCTCTACAATTACCCCCTGATGACCTTCCAGGACCGGGCCAAGTCGTACTTCCGGGAGGCGCTCGGCCTCAAGCCGGCCGACGAGACGATGAACCTCAACGTCGCCTTCCTCTACTTCTCGTGGTGGCCGACCCTCGAGGAGGCCGAGAAGGCGTACGCGGCCGGGCTCTATAGGGCCAGGCTTGCCCGCGATCCCTCATATCCCGCCAAGCTCCGGGCCCGCTGGACCCAGAGCTACGGCTCGGCCGAGCGGCTCGACGCCGTCCTGGCCGAGCTCCCGCCCGTTCAGTAGCCCTCCTGTCTCGATCCCGCCCTCGGGTTGAATGATGGAATCTCGTCTCGAAAGGGTGTCAAGGCGAGAACAAGCTCGGATGATTGACGCGAAGCCATGTTCCGTCCTATCATCCGATCGGGAACGAAAGGGCTTTCTGGCGATGACCTGGTGCCTGAGAACTCGAGTGCGTCTGCTCGTCATCCTCGTCGCGGCCTGCCTCTGCGGAGAGATCTCCTGCAAGAATACGGGCGAGCCTCAGCTCGCTTTTGTCAGCAGGCGAGACGGCGACACAGAGATCTATATCATGAATTCAGACGGCAGCGGCCAGCTTGCCCTCACCGATAATAAGGAATGGGACGGCGACCTGGCCTGGTCCCCCGACGGAAAGAGGATCGCGTTCGTAAACGTTCTGGCGGGAATCCGAGGGATCGTGGTCATGAACGCGGATGGAACCCGGAAAGCAAGACTCACCGCAGGTCCGTCCGAGAGCTTCTCCCCCGTGTGGTCGCCGGACGGAACCAAGATCGCCTATATGGATTCCGGAAACGGCAACATCGATCTCTATGTCATGAATGCGGACGGAGGGAATAAACGCCGGCTCACGAATGATCCCGGCATCGATGCCACACCGCGTTGGGCTCCGGACGGCAAGAGGATCGCGTTCGTGAGAAGTTGGGAGGGAGAACAAGAGATTTCCGGCAGGCTCGAAATATGGATCATGAGATCCGACGGGGCCGAGCAGACCAGGACCACTTATAACAGCGCCTTCGATGGCTTGCCGGTGTGGTCTCCCGATGGCCGCAAAATAGCTTTCGAGAGCCAACGGGACGGGAATTTCGAGATCTATGTCATGAATTCTGACGGCTCGGGACAGACGAACCTCACGCACAACGCCGATGAGGACCGTGGCCCCACTTGGTCGCCCGACGGCAGGAAGATCATGTTCGAACGGGGACGACCGCGAGAGGTCTATGTGCTATATGCAGACGGGACCGGAGAGGCGAACCTCACCCGCGATCCAGCCTGGGATTTCGTCCCGCAATGGGCACCGGACGGGCAACGTATCGCTTTTGTGCGCGTCGTTCCGGGTTCAGGCGACTCGCCGCATGGAGGCGATGAGGAGATCCACGTCATGAATGCGGACGGGAGTCATGTCAAGCGGCTCACAAATGTTCCAGGTGTCGATTATTCTCCGCTGTGGAGACCGGCTCGGTGAGTAAGGGGCCGTCGCGACTGTATTGAGCCGAGTATTCAATTTCACGTAAGGGCCTACTTTTGAGGCCCTCGCTCCGCCTCCAGGAGAGCCTTGAGGTCGATCGATCTCACTGTGCCGAGGCTCGCTAGCGGTTTATCGAAGCGCTTCTCGTCGCCGACGACCACAATGATCATCTTGTCAGGATCCATGTACCGCTTGGCGGCGTCGAGGAGGTCCTGCTTTGTGACCTTACGGATGTTGTCGATGTAAGTGTCGAGATAGTTGTCGGCGAAGCCCTGGAGCTTGAGAGTCATAACCTGGGACATTACCTGGTTCTTCTGTTCGAAGTTGAAGACGAAGCTGTTGATGATGGAGTTCTTGGCCGTCTCGATCTCCTCGTCGGATACCAGGTTCGTTTGGAGGTCGCGGATGATGCCCTTGATGATCCCGAGGGCCTCGACGAACTGGGACGCCTTCAGCTGGGAGGTGACCATGAACTGTCCGCGGTCCCGGCCGTCCATAATCCCCCCGTAGATGCCGTAGGTCAGGCCGCGGTTGGAGCGGAGTTCTTTCATCAATCGGGCTGTGAATCCGCCGCCCCCGAAGATGTTGTTCAGGACTTCGAGTTTGTATTGGTCGGGGGTGTTGCGGCGGACGCCTAGGTGGCCGAGATACATGTTGGCTTGGGGCGTGTCCTTGTAGGCGTAATAGATCGTCCCATCGGCCCGCTCCGTCAATGGCGCAGGCTCGGGCAGGTTGATCTTAGTCTTGGCCCAGCCCTTGAAGACCCGGTTGAGGGTCGCTTTGACCTCGTCGGCGGAGACGTCGCCGGCGATTCCGAGCATGAGGTTGGAGGGGGAGAAGAAGCGTTTGTGCAGGGCTGCCAGGTCTTCGCGGACGATGGCCGTGAGTGTAGCCGGCGTCGCGCGCCGGCCGTAGGGGGAGTCAGCGCCGTAGAGCTTTTCCTGAAAGAGCATTTTGGAGACCTGGGTAGGCCGGTCCCATTGCCGGCGCATGGCCTCCAGAGACTGGTTTCGTGCCAGGTCGAGCTTATCTTGCGGGAAGGCCGGGTTTATGATCAGGTCGGCGTAGACCTCCATGAGCTTGGCGAAGTCCTTTTTAAGGGCACTGCCGGTCACGGTCATGAACTCGGCGCCGCCCCTGGCCTCGATCGTGGCCGCGATGAACTCGAGCTCTTCGTTGATCTGGTCGCCGTTGCTGGTCTTCGTTCCTCCGGTCCGTAGCACGGTAGCTGTAATCTGGGCCAGCCCGGCTTTGTCGCCTGGTTCGAAGAGGGAGCCGCCATTGAAGTAGCCGAGCACCCAGACAAGAGGCAACTCGTTGTCCTGGATATAGGCGACGCGGACGCCGTTGGCCAGGGTGAACATGACGGGCTTCGGCATCTTGAACGACAGGGGAGGGGGAGTCGAAAGCTCGCTGGGGTGCCTCTGGCCGAGAACGGGCAGGGCCAGGATGAGGAGGGCGAACGCAGCGGCCGTGATGACTTGTGTTGCGGTACGTTTCATGGTCGTTCCTCCTTCCTCAGGACGCCTTGGCCTTCTTGACAAGGTAGGCCACGGTCCGGTTTTCCGGCGTGAGATAGGTCTTGGCGAAGTTCATGACGTCGGCCGCCGTGACCGCCGCGATGAGCTCCCGATATGTCCTGAACAGCTTCCAGTCGCCGAACAGCAGCTGGTTCTCCACGAGAGTCATGGCGATGCCGAAGTTCGAGCTCATCGAGCGGATATTCTGGGCGTCGATATTGTTCTTGACCTTTTGGAGCTCCCGCTCCGAGACCGGCTCGGTCTTGACCCTCTCGACGTGCTCGAGGATACCCTTCTCGACTTCCTCGACAGTGTGGGGGAACCGAGGTGCGGCGTTGAAGCCGAAAAGGTTCGGATAGCGATCGCCGGGGAACGCAGGGAGGGCGGACACCGAAACGGCGAGTTGTTTGTCCTGGATGAGGTCCTTGTAGATGCGTGATGTCCGGCCCCTCGTCAGGATATAGGCTAGGACGTTGGCTGCGGCGTCCTCTTTCGACGGGAAGTTCGGCTTGTGGTAGCCCATCATCAGCTGGGGCTCGGCGTCGAACTCGAAGCGGACCTGGCGCTCGCCGAGCTGTTTGGGCTCGACCGTCCGGAAGACCGGGGGGTCGTCGCCGCGGGGGATGTCGCCGAAGTATTTATCGACGAGCGGGATGGCCGTCTCCGGATGGATGTCCCCGACGATGGCCAAGACGCAGTTGTTCGGCGTATAGTACCTTTGCTTGAAGGCCTGGGCCTCCTCGAGAGTGACCGAGTTGATATCCGAGGCCCAGCCGACGACAGGATTTTTGTAGGGGTGGGCGATAAAAGCCGCGCCCATGAACATCTCGCTGAGAAGCTGAGTCGGGACCGCATCGGTCGTCTGCTTGCGCTCCTCTTGGATGACGCTCCGCTCGACGTAGAACTCACGTAGGACCGCGTTCCGGATGCGCTCGGATTCTATGAGGCAGAAGAGCTCGAACCGGTTGGCCGGCAGGCTGATCAGATACATCGTCAGATCTGTGCCGGTCCCCGCGTTGAGGCCGGTGCCGCCGGCGTTGCTGTAGATGTAGTCGATCTCGTCCTTGACGATAAGGGTGTTTTGCTCACCTTCGAGGTTGGTGAGCTCGGCCCGCAGGCGAGCGATCTTTTCCTTGTCGCCCTGCTCGCCCTTGGCCAGCTCAATGCTCCATTCCCGGCCGATTTGGGCGATCTTGTCCATGAGGACTTTTTCTTTCCCGTAGTCTTTGGTGCCAATCCTCGGCGTGCCCTTGAACGCCATGTGCTCGAAGAGGTGGGCGGTCCCTGTGATGCCGGGGTATTCGTCGGCCGACCCGACCTTGAACCCGTACAAGGTGCTGAAGACCGGCGCGCCGTGGCGCTCGGCGAAGAGGACAGTCATGCCGTTCTTGAGGGTGTGCGCTGTGACCTTTTCCTCCAGGCTTTGGGCCGCCAGGAGGGCTGGGCCGAACGCGAAGGCAAGAGCCAACAAGATGCCAGACAGGCTAATCCATCGGTTGCTTTTCATGAACACCACCCTTCAATCCTTCATTCTCCGCGCAGAGCCGGCAAATGTCAACGCGGGCCCGGACATCCTTATGCCTTCGGTGCCTGCGCAAGGCTAGATCAGCCCGGCGTGAAAGCAGTCTACTTGGAGTTCATTATGCCCCTGGCGAATATGGGCAGTGATTGTGTTTACAAATGCACAAAATGGCTCAGTCTAACGTAAACGTGATTCAACCATCAAGATCGGTTAACGCAAGAAAAACAAATAAGTTACAATCCAACAGGGGAGAAGCCGTAGGCGCCGGATTCCCCATAACGGGGTTTTGAAGTCCGGAGGTATCACCGGATTCTTCACCCTCCCGCGGGCCGTGGTTCTCGGCCTGACCGGTTCACTTGATGTTCTGGACCAGGGTGTCCTGCGTTGTGCTCGTTTTCTTCATCATCTGGGAGAGAGTCGAGATGAACTTCGAGCGCCGGTCCATGGTCTTCTGGAGCCGCAGCATGGTCATCTCAGAGAGCTCGTTCAGGCTGTCGAGCCGGTCCTTGTTCTCGTCGAGAAGGGCCTTCAGGCTCGACACGGAGACGTCCGCATTCCTGGGCGGAAGCGGCCGGATCGCGGGGGCCTTGACGTATTCGAGGTGGATGACAGGAGAAGAGGCCTTCTGGAGGGCGGCGGAACGGATCGGAGGGACTCTCGCGGGCTGAGTCCTCGCCGCCGTGGCCGGTGGCTTCCCGGAGACCTTGGATTGTCGATGTCGGAGGACTTGGAGCGGTCGCCGGCCTTGGCCATCGCCTCGGAGATCCAATCGTTGAGGTCTTTGATCAGGTCGCGGAGCTTCTTCTTGGCGGCATTGGCGGCCTTGATCTCGGCCATGATCATACGGAGGTCGTCGTCCATGTCCTTCGTGGCCATGGCCAGGACGAGAAAGGCGGCTTCCGAAGCATCCATGCCGGAGATCCCGGCGGCGCTGAAGATGCGGTCCGAGGCCGTTTCCTTCTCCAAGGTCGCGAAGTCCTTCCCCGCGGCGATGGCGGAGGCCTTGGCGCTGGGCCAGGCTTTCGAGCTTCCGGTAGCCCGAGGGGACGAAGGACCTGCGCGCCCAGTCGAGACGTGCCGCGACGTGGGGCGGCAGCGTGAGCTGCTTATCCCAGCGGGCCAGGTCGGCCTCGCTCGGATCGCTCTGGGGCAAGCCCTCCGGACCCGTCTTGGAAGGCGAGGACGGGGCCGCGCCCGGCGCCGGGGAGATGGCGGCGAGAAGAAATGCCGCGGCTAGAACTGAGACCGAAAGACCGGCTTTGTTCATTCTGTCCTCCCTCAGGCGGATTGATGGTAGCCCGCGATGAGAACAGTGTCAAGGAACGAAGGCCCCATGTTTCGAAGTCAGCTCTTATTGAAATGGCTCCGGCATTGGGTTATAGTCCTGGAAACGCCTCAAACGTCAGTTTCCTGAGAAGAAAGGGGTATCAGGAATGCCGGAAGGCGAGGGGAAGACACCTCTGCGGAGCCCCGATGCGCTCCCCGAGGTCAAGGGATCCGGGCTCAGGGCTATTCTCACCAAGCTCAGACGGCGCCGTATTATCGAGACCCTGGCCGCGTTCATCGCAGGCGGCTGGCTGCTCGTCGAGGTCGTCGAGCGGCTCCTTGTCGGCCACTACAAGTTCCCTGACGAGGCGATCGATATCACGGTCGTTTCGGTCATCGGGGCTCTCCTCGCGACCCTGGTCTGGCGATGGTTCCGGAGCTCGGAGAAACGGCCGGGAAACGTCAAGATCGAGGTCCTCCTGGTCCCCCTTATCATTCTGGCCACCGCCGCCACAGATCTGAACCTCGTCCTCCAGATCGCGGGCATCACCGGCAAGGCGCTGTTGATCGGGATCGTCGCCCTGAGTCTGGGGATCGTCTGGATGATCCTCAAGCTGTCGCAATGGGCGGCTGCCCCGTCCTCATCGTCCATAGAGCGCGTCAAGGCTGCTGCCGAGCCCCTTGCTCCCACCCTGGCCGTCCCCGATAAATCCATCATCGTCCTCCCCTTCGCCGACCTCAGCCCACAGAAAGACCAGGAGTACTTCTGCGACGGCATGACCGAGGAGATCATCACCGACCTGTCTCATGTCCGAAGCCTCCTGGTCATCTCGCGAAGCTCGGCGATGACATTCAAGGGCACGAAGAAGATGATCCCGGAGATCGCGAGAGACGTCAACGTACGCTACGTTCTGGAGGGGAGCGTACGCAAGGCGGGGAACAGCCTGAGGATCACCGCCCAGCTGATCGATGCCTTGAATGATGCCCATCTCTGGGCCGAAAAGTACGACGGGACTCTTGATGACATTTTCGATATTCAAGACAAGGTTTCCCGCTCCATTGGCAATGCCCTGAAACTGAAGCTGACGCCGGAAGAGAAAAAGCAGATGGTCGCAAGGCCCATCGCCAGCCCTGAAGCCTATAATCTTCATATCATGGCGCGCCATGAATATTGGCAAGCGACAGAACAAGGATTGGAGCGTGCCTCTCGGCTTGCCAAGAAGGGACTCGATCTCATTGGAGATAACGAAATCCTATATGCAGATTTGAGTTCCATAAATCTTATGTACATCGATTCCGGCATTAGAAAGGATGAGAGTGTTCTTGTTGAAGCTGAGCAATTCATTCAAAAAGTCTTTTCCCTGAATCCCGAATCTGCTTATGGACACTACCTGAGGGGAATGATCCAAAGAAAAAGAAGGAATCCCCAGCAGGCGGTAAGAGAATTCAAGAGATCGCTGGCCATAGATCCGAATCATCCAGATGCTCTATTGTGGCTGACCTGGGTCTATGTCCATTCTGGAAGGATTTCGGAGGCAAGGCAGCTCGTAGATATACTCCTCAAGATCGACCCGCTGAATTCGCTGACTTATTTCTTGAGCGGAAGTGTCGAGGTCTTTGACGGCAAATTCGAGGATGGGATCAAGGAGCTCGATAAGGCCACCCGGATGGATGAGCAAAATCCCTTTATTCAGTTCTGGCTCTCTCGGGCTTTCAGTTATGCGCAACATCTGGGGCAAGCTCACGATCTTTCGGCCCTTATCGAAAAGAAGGCTCCGGGGACCGTCTGGGCTGGCCTCGCTTCTTTTCACCGATATGCTTTAGAGAACAAGAAAATAGATAGCTCTTCAAACGGTCACACCAGAATTCATGAATTTAGTTAGGGACGACGAGGGATTCCCCATTTGGTTGGCGGAGAGCTATGCCTTGCTAGGCGAGACAGGCGCAGCTATCGAATTGATGGAAAACGCAGTCAATTGGGGTTTTATTCACTATCCATTCCTCATGGAACACGACCCGTTTCTGGCAAGCATCCGCGGCGAGGAGCGATTCAAGAAGCTCATGGAGCGGGTGAAATACGAGTGGGAGCATTTTGAGGTGTGAACGGACCGGGTTCCTGATAGATTCTAATAAGGGGGGATCATGAAAAAGCAGCATGAGAAAAGGTTCCCTTCTGGCTTTGTCGGGGCTCGTGTTGTGCTTATGTTACTCGATTGCTTGTCGGGACAAGGCGGCGATCGTCGAGCTGGAGGAGTACAGGGCCCAAACGGCGATCGAGCAGCAGAATAAGGCACTCGTAGGGCGTGTCATGGCAGCTATAGGCGCAGCGGACCTTGCCGTTGTCGAAGAATTGGTCTCTCCGAATTTCATTGAATATACACCGTCGACAACTATTGCTATGCGTTCCCTGGCAGAATTTGTAGAGCATATAAAGATGATCCATCGAGGTGTCTCCGATTTTACGATCCACTTGGTCGAACCATGCGCTGATGGAGACATGGTCACAAGCCGATATGTGATGAGCGGAATTCACCAAGGAGAATTTCTTGGGATCCCGCCGACTGGGAACAAGTTTAAGGCCGAAGTGGAATTCTCGTCTTCCGGATCAAGAATGGAAAGGTCGTGGAGATGTGGGAAGAGTTTGACGGTATGGGCTTACTTGAGCAGCTCGGCATGGAGCTCAGGCCGAAAGAGCTCAAGAAATAAAAATCAGCGCGGGTTATGAAGGAGGGGGAAAATGAAAAAATGCCTTTATGTCGTTCCGTTGGTCCTTGTGTTCTGTTTCACTATCGCCTGCCAGGACAAGGCGGCAATGGCGGAGCTGGAGAAGTTCAAAGCCCAGGCAAAGCTTGAGGACCAGAATAAGGACGTGGCCCGCAATTTAATCGCCGCCATCGACAGGAACGATTTCGCGATGATCAAGGAGCTAGGCGCCGCTGATTTTGCGCTCAGTGCGCCGGGTTTACCTGAACCAGTGAACGTCGATACTCTCATTGAGGTCATCAAGGCTCATTATTCGGCGTTCCCCGATTGGCAGCATACGATTGAAGACACTGTCGCAGAAGGGAACAACGTGGTTATGAAGATTGTCCAGAAAGGGACCCATAAAGCTCCGTACGAAGGAATACCCCCCACTGAAACGAAAGTGATAGAGCCGGGCCTATACTCCTTCGTCGTCGTTAACGGGAAAATCAAGCGGGCGTATGTGATTGAGGATAGCTTGGGCCTGTATCAACAGCTCGGCATGGAGCTTAAGCCGATAGCGGCAAAGAAATAGAATTCGGCACGGGCTATGAAGGAGGGGAAAATGAAAAAGTATCTTTGTGCGGTTCCGTTGATCGTTCTGTTTTGTTTCACTATCGCTTGCCAGGACAAGACGGCCTTGGCGGAGCTGGAAAAGTATAAGGCCCAGGCGGCGATCGAGCAGCAGAACATGGCCCTTGTTACGAAGGTTTTTGACGAACTGAACAAGAAGAACACCGGAGTTTATCAAGAACTGTATGCTCCCGATTACGGCTGGCACTTCCCTTCGAATAATCCTAAGGGCCTTACCCGCGAAGAGGAAGAGGGATTCTCCAAGATGCTTTGGGCCGGATTCCCCGATATGCGTTACGATATCAAAGAAATGGTCGCCCACGTCGACAAGGTCATGGTGCGATTTGTCACAGGAGGCACACATACCGGAGAGTACCAAGGGATCCCCCCTACCGGAAAGAAGGTTGAGGCCAGCGGAATGTGGATCGGCCAGGTCATCGACGGAAAGATCGCTAACGCCAAGGAAGAATTTGACGTTATGGGATGGATGCAGCAGCTCGGCATGGAGCTCAAGCCTAAAGAGGCCATAAAGAAATAGGGATGATTTTGGACCCAAGGGGGGAGGATATGCCAATGAATAGAACGTCGAGATGCCGCCCTGTCTTTTTAACCGCCGTCTTCATGGTATCACTCCTTGTTTTCGGCATTGGCTGCCGACAGAAGGGTGAAGTGGCCATGAATGCCGTTGCTGCAAAGGAACTCTGCACGCGCCTCTTGACCGACTATATCGAGACTGTCAAGACCTTGCAGCCAGACAAATGTGCCGGTTGGTTCACGAAGGATGCCGTTCTGATCTACCCCGACATGCCCGAGCTCAGGGGCCGTGATAGCCTTCAAGAGCTATTCGCAAAAGGGATGCCGGCAATGAAGGTTCTCGAGATGACATTCACTCTCATTCATTGTGATGTCGTCGGCTCGAAGGCCTACACGTTCGTTACGATCAATGAGCTGGAACAAGAGGGTAGTCAGCCGCCCGTTCGTGCTCTTGCAAGATGTGGCATCGTTTGGCAGCGGCAACCTGATCAAAGCTGGCAGATCCTGCATTTTCTCGTTAACTATCTGCAGTCCAAATAGGCAACGGAAACCGGATGGCTCCGGACCTAGGCCCGGAGCTCGCGGAGGTCGATCCGCGCCAGATCGTCCGTGCCCAGCCCCTTCCGCGCGCAGGCCGCGACGTGCGTCGCGATGTCGCGGATCGATCCGAGCCCCTGGGCCGCCCGCTTCTCCTCGAGGATGTCGAGGCCGATGCGGTCCATGGCCACGGGGTCGCGGCTGAAGAAGATGCGGTTGTCGCGGGCGATCTGGGCCCCGGCCACGCTGACCGTCGAGATCTTGGCGGCCTCGCCGATGTGGAGCACGGTCTTGTCCCTGATGCACGGCGCGGCCAGGATCTCCGGGATGGCCTTCTCGCAGAAGTCGATGTGGAAGCGGACCTTGTTCGTCGTCACCCCCAGGGCGATGTTCTTGGCCGCCCAGGTGACGCCGCTGTCCTCGTTGTGCTTGAGAACGGCGATGTTGACCAGCTTGGTGATGTCCTTGGTCACGATGTCGGCGAAGCAGGACCGCTCCTCGTTCTCGATGGCGACGCCGTCGAAGGCGTTGGCCACCTCCTCGGCGATCCTCTTGATGCCCTCGCGGTCGTCGTAGTCCGTGTAGAGCCGGCGCAGCTCCTGTTCGTAGCGGCGGGCCTCGGCGTTCCCCTGCTGGGCCAGCGTCCAGAGCCAGGAGACGGAGTTGAAGATCTCGCGGTGCGAGCCCTCCCGGGTGAAGCCGCGCCCGACGAGCTCGCGGAACTTCTTCAGGGTCCCGTCGTCGAACGACACGAAGACCTTCGGGTCGTAGCCCGAGACCCAGGGCACCACGCCCTCCCACTCGGCCGAGCAGCCCATGACCCGGACGCCCTCGGCGCCCCGGTTGATGGCCAGGCCCGTCCGGCGGAAGTCCCGGTCCATCCGGTCCCAGACGACGACGGCGTTCTCCTTGACGCCCGCGCTCTTGAGCCCGGCGATCGTCTCGTTGATGGAGGCGAGCGAGGACGAGATCCGCGGCGCGCCGATGCAGTTGATCTTGATGCCCACGACGTCGTCGGGCGAGACGAGGGAGGACCAGGCGCCGGCGAGCGACTTCTCGCCCGTGAGCTCCTTGAGCCCGGTCTCGAACGCCCGGTGGACGGCCGCCGGGTTGTAGTCGAGGTCGGCGAGCATGTCCTCGGCGGCGACCGAGACGACCCGGCTCTTCGCGGCGGCCGCGGTCTTCGCGCCGCGGCAGGCCCACGAGCCGCCGAGCAGGGCGACGCCGCCGGCCAGGCCGGCCGCGTTCCCGACGAACTGTCTGCGGGTCATCATCGGGATCTCCGTCCGTCCCGCTACTTCTTCGCCGGCTTCAGCAGCAGGTCGTGGAAGTCGTAGCTGAAGTCGGTCGCGGGCGACACGGCCTTCATCCGGGCTTCGACGATCTCGCCGTCGGGATCGATGGCGAAGGTGACGTAGGCGTCGGCCCGCAGGGCCCGGTCGCGCCACCTGACGACGAAGGTCTCCCGGCTCCAGTGCTCCAGGTCGCCGACCATGCCCGGCGTCTTGGCGAAGCTCATGGCCAGCCGGCCGCCCTCGTTCATGATGAGGATGGGGCCGTACCAGGCGTCCTCGTAGGTCCGGGCGTAGGCGTCGAGCGGGAGCGAGGGCTTGAGCGAGGCGTCGCGCTTGGCGGCGGCCTTCTTGAGGACATCGTCCGTCGAGGCCTGCGAGCGGGCCGCGACCTTGAGATAGGCGGCCATCCAATCGGTCGGGGGGACGCCCAAAGCCTGATCGACGACCGCGTAGATGAGCGAGTTGTAGGCGGCGTCCGACTCCTGGTTGGTCAGCACGGCGATGCCGAGCTCGAGCTCGGGGACCATGAAGACCCGCGAGACGTAGCCGGTCAGCCCGCCCGTGTGGTTGACGATCTTCTTGCCGCGGTAGTCGTTGATCCGCAGGCCCAGGGCGTAGCCGTTGAAGTTCATGCGCTGGGCGGCGAGCTCCGGCGCGGGCGTCCCGATCGGGATCGGGGTGACGATCGTGGCCAGCTCCCGCTCCGTCCGCTCCGAGATGAGGCGCGAACCGTCGGCGAGTTGACCCTCGCCGAGATGGACGAGCATCCAGCGGGCCATGTCCTCGGCGCAGGAGAGGATGCCGCCGGCCGCGTTCATGTTGTCGTTCTCGTCGATGGGCTGGGGGATGACGCCCGTCTCGAGGTCGGCGTGGGGGATGGCCACGTTCATCCCCGCGGTGTCGGCCGAATGGCGCGGCCGGCTCGAGGCCATGCCGACGCGCGCGAGGATGCGCTTCGAGATGAAGTCCTCCCAGGTCATGCCGCTCACGGCCTCGATGAGCTCGCCGGCGGCCACGTAGAGGATGTTGTCGTAGGCGTAGGCGCTGCGGAAGCTCGTCGCCAGCGGGATAGTGCGGAGGCGTTCGACGATCTCGCGGCGGCTGTAGGTCGACTCGGGGAAGAGGATGAGGTCGCCCGCGCCGAGGCCGAGCCCGCTCCTGTGGACGAGGAGGTCGCGGACGGTCATCTCGCGCGTGACGTAGGGATCGGACATCTGGAACCAGCGCAGGTAGCGCGTGACGGGGGCGTCCCAGGCGAGCTTGCCTTCCTCGACGAGCAGGGCCAGGGCCGTGGCCGTGAAGACCTTGGTGTTCGAGGCGATGCCGAAGAGGGTCTGGGCGTCGACCGGCGCCGGCTCGCCGAGCTTGCGGACGCCGTAGCCCTTGGCCAGGACGACCTGGCCGTCCTTGACCACGGCGATGCCCATGCCCGGGACGCCGAATGTTTTCAGGGACTTGGCCACCAGGGCGTCGAAGCCCGGCGGCAGGACCGCGGCGGGCTTGAGGGCGGCCTTGGCGGGAGCGGCGGGTTTGGCGGAGGCTTGCGGCGCCGCCGCGAGAAGGGGAGAGGCGCCGGCGAGGGCTATCGTGAGAACGAGCGCGAGAAGGGCGGTTGTTTTTTTCATGGTGAAGGGATGGTAGATCGGCGGCGCGCGGGTGTCAATTGAAAATCGGGGACAGCAATACCTGAATCACCGATTTCTTTTCGAAGGGGATATCAGGGGACCCGATCCAATTTCACGGAGAAATGGGATCATGTCCCCGATTTTCCGCTCACCGATTCGTTACTTGATCGTGATCAGCGTCCCCGCCGAATAGGCCGCGAACTCCGGCGCGTACATCGACTGCAGGGTCGCCGGCGCGGCCTTGAACGTCCCGGCCATCGTGCAGCGGATGCGGTGCTTCAGCGTGTACTGGCCCTCGGGCAGCCACTCGACGAAGAAGTTCGTGCCGCTGTCCCGGATCTCCTCGTAGCGGCCGAGGCCCAGGTCCCATTTGTAGCCCGAGGTCAGCGCCACCGGCTCGCATCCCGACGGCCGCGGGTCCCTCAGGTGGACGTACTCGGCCTGGTGCTTGGCCCGGATCGAGAGCTGGACCTCGATCTCGTCGCCCACGGCGAGAGGCGTGCCCTCGGCGAGCGGCTTCAGCACGACTTCCTCGCCCTTCTTCTCGCGCTTGAAATAGGTCCGTTCGACCGAGAACAGGTCGCCGTCGCCCTTCTCGGGCATCCGGTCGGTCGAGAAGTGCCAGGTGGCGCTGGCGAAGGCCAGGCCCTTGCCGCCCTTGGTCACCTTGACCGTCGCGCACTCCGGGCCGAGCTTCGTCCCGGGGACGACCAGCTGGTTCTTCTTGCCCGTGTACTTGTCGGGCTCGAAGGTGAACGTCGTCGTCTGGCCGCAGGTCTCGGCCGTGACCGTCTCGCGCGCGCCGAGGGCCGCGGTCTTGTTCAGGTACCAGGCCACCGAGTAGAGGACCTCGGACGTGGCCCGGGTGGACTTCCAGTGGTTGAGCTTCTTGTTGAGGAAGAGCCACTGGACGAGCCCCTCGCCGCGCTTGTCGGCCGGCTGGAGCTCCATGAGCGTCCGCAGGGCGAAGGCGTGGGTCTCGATGGTGTCGTTGTACCACAGCCAGCCGCGGTCCTCGGGCGCCCAGCTCGTGCCGCCGTCCTCGGTCGTCTTGGCGCTGTCCATGACGCTGGCCCAGACGAGCGACGCGTCCTTGGGGCGGTTCGCCCGCTTGAGCGTCAGCGCCAGATAGCCCTTGAGATAAGGGGCGTGGTCCTTCCAGTGCTTGAACGAGAAGTCGAGCATCTGCTTCCGTTCGGCGTCGGTGAAGACGCCGCCCGTCCACGAGGCGTCGGGGAAGTTCGAGAGCGTATAGCCGAGGAACGTGACGAACTCCCAGCCTATGTCGTGGGACATCATCTCGGCCACGACCTCGTCGAGGTAATGGCGATGGAGGTAGGCGAAGGCCTTGACCACGGCGTCCTTCGGCACGTCGACGCCGAACTCGAGCGCCTTGGAGAAGCCGTGGACGATGTAGAGGGTCATGTAGGGCGACGGCGGCCCGCCGGCCCACCAGGGGAAGGCCCCGAGCGAGGTCTGGGCCTTGAGGAGCTTGGCCAGCGACGACTCCCGCTGTGCCCGGGCCACCCGCGGATCGAGGACCTTGGCGACGTCGAGGCCGTCGGTCTTGCCGCCCTGCGCCTCCTGCAGCCAGGGCGTCTCCTCGAGGGCCATCTTGCGGTTGGCGTCGGCCGCGTCGAACGACTCGTAGACCGTCTCGCGCTTGCTCATCTCCTGGGCCATGCGCCCGACCGAGGGATATTTGGCGTAGAGGCTCGTGAGGATGCCCGTCGAAAGGAAGCGGTTGAGGGTCTGCTCGGTGCACTCGTAGGGGTAATTGACGAGGTAGGGCAGGGCTTCGAGCAGGCCGTAGAAGAGCTGGGCGTCGACGGTGACGACCAGCTGCTCGTGGAGGAGCGTCGGGTCGCCGGACTTGGCCATGTCCTCGAACCGGAGCTCGCGCGTCTTTCCTTCTTTAAGCGTGGCGAAGCGCGACTGGACGAGGTGCATCCGGCCCGGCAGGACCGGGAGCGGCCGCAGCTCGCCGTCGGAGAGCGCGCCCGACTTGGCCGTGACCTTGAAGGCCACGGTGCCCACGCGGGCCGGCGCGGCCAACGGGAAGACGACGGTCGCTCCGCCGCCGGCGGCGACCGTGAACGGGCGCGGCGGGACCGAGGCCGGCAGCCCGAAGGCCGGGGCCAGGTTCTCGCCCGTCGCGGGATCGGTGATCTCGAGCGCGACCTCGCCCGAAGCTTCCTTTTCGCCAGCGTTGTTGACGACGACCTTGAGCTCGGCCTGGTCGCCCTCGCGGAAGAAGCGCGGCAGGTAGGGCCGGACCATGAGGTCCTTGACCGACTTGGCCTCGGCCTCGAGCGTGCCGCCGGCCAGGTCGCGGGTGACGCCGTGGACGAAGACGCGCCAGCCGGTGACCGAATCGGGCACGGTGAACTCGATGGTGGCCGTGCCGTCGGCCCCGGTCAGAAGATGCGGCTGCCAGAAGGCGGTCTCGGAGAAATTCGAGCGCAGGGCGGGGCCCTGATCGCCGCGCTCGATGATCGTCACTTGTTCGTTAAGGGCCTCCTCTTTGGGCGCCTTGCCGGCCACCTGAGTCATCTTGACATCGATCATCGGCGCGGCGGCCTCGACCACCGCGTCGGCCCGCTCGACGCCTCCGAGCACGCCGCCGACGATCCCGCCCTTGTAGCGCCGCCCTGGCCCGCCGATGCCGTAGCCGCCGAGCGAGAAGAGCTCGTCCGCGCGGAACGTGACATAGCCGGGGATGTGGTGCCAGCCGTCGCCGTAGGAGAGCATGATCTCGGCCGTGCCCAGGACCGGGTCCCACGCCTCCGTGCCGGCGCGGTAGGGATAGAGCCCCGAGATCGGCGCGGCGGCCGGTGCGGAGCGAAGATGTCGAGGCTGCGGTCGTACATGTAGGCCAGGAGCTCGGCCGCGCCCTTTTCGGCCGGTTTGCCGGCCGGGGTCTTGACCGTGACGCGCCAGGTCTCGCGGCCGCCGGGCGTGAGCTTGTCCCGGAACGTCGCGAACGAAACGCCGAGCTCCTTGTTGTCCCAGGGGACGAAGACGAGCGCTTCCTCGCTCATGAACTGGTGGTCGCGGACGGCCGTCAGCCGGACGCCGAACCCGCCCCGCAGGTCCTCGCCGACCGGGATCTCGACGATGCCGCTGTCCTTGCCGGCCTCGAGCCAGCGCCGTTCCCAGAGCGTGCCGCCCTTGAACGTCTCGAAGAGGACGGGCTGGCCGCTCCAGCCGCTGTCGAGGAGAATGCGGGCCTTGCCGCCGACCGGCACGACGCCCTTCTCCGCTTTGAGGAGGAGCGGCAGCTTGAAGGCGGGCTTGGCACCGCCTGCGACCAGGAAATCGAGGCTGTCCTTGCAGACGGCCCCGAAGTCGTCCTTGGTCTCGTAGAGCAGGCGATAGGCCCCGGCGCCGAGCGCGGGAAGCGAGATCGAGGCGACGCCCTTGGCGTCATGTTCGACGGCGCCCTTGGCCGCTTCCGCGCCTTCCTTCCACATCCGGACGATGGTCGCGGGGTCCACCGTTTCCCAGCGGGCCCGGAGGAGGTCGCCGGGGGTCGGCGGATAGAGGCGGTCCTCGGCCGTGCCCGGCCGGACGGGGAGAGGCTGGTCGGCGGGGAGGAGGGTCTTCTCCGGCTGGACGAGCCGGACGACGCGATACGCGCCCTTGCCGGCCTTCGGCGTGCCGTTGAGATCGGTGCGCAACACGGTGAACTTGGGTTTGGAATCCGCGGTCAGGAACTCGGTCTCCGACGCGGCCCTGGCCTCGACGCTGACGAAGCCGAGGCGGAACGAGCGCTCGGCGGAGCGGGTCTCGCCGCCCTCGTCCGTGACGTCGACCGAGAGCGTGTAGCGGTAGGTCAGGCCCGACGACGCGCCGCCGTCCTTCTTCTCGTCGGCGATCGGAGTGAACGCGACGGCGAAGGCGCCGTCGGCGTCGATCTTGGCCCGGCCGCCGGCGATCTTTTGGCTGCGGGAGCCGCCGCCGTCGCCCCACCACCACCACCATCTCGGGTAGACGGGCTCGCGCCGGACCTGCCAGATCGGCTTCGCCGCCCGTGACGGGCAGGCCGAAGTAGTAGCGGGCTTCGCCCTTGAGGGAAGCGGGCTTGTTGAGTCGCAGGGGCTTTTCCGGGTCCTTGACCGAGACTTCGAAGGTCGGCCGTTTGTACTCCTCGACGCGGATGTCGGCTTCGCCGTCGGGCGAGACCACCAGGCTCCAAGCCCCGAGGGGCCGCCCGGCGGCCGGGATGACGAATTCGCCGCTGGCCGTGCCGAAGGCGTTCGTCGTGACGGTGGCTTCGGCCACGGGCTCATTGTTGATGTCCTCGAGCCGGACGGAGACTGGGCGGTTGGCCTCGGGTGAGAATCGGCCGAGGTCGTAGCGGCCCTTATAGGCCAGGACCTTCCAGTAGATCTTCTGGCCGGGGCGGTAGATGGAGCGGTCGGTGTAGACGAGCGCGGCCTGGTCGTCGCTGAGGTCGCTATCCCTTTCGAGGTTGAAGCCGGAAGTGTCGATGACCACGTCGCGGCCTTTCTTGGCGATAACAAAGAACGAGCCGCCACGGCCGCGCGGAGCGAAGAAGACGCGGCCTTGCGCGTCGGTCGTCTTGGACTCGAGTTTAGTGTGGCCGCGGCGCCAGTTGTAGGCGTAGAGGTCGACCGTGACGCCGGCGACGGGCCGGCCCGTAGCGCCGGAGAGGACAAGGGCTTCCATCCCTCCGCCGGATCCGGCGGCGCCGGCGACGGGCCCGGCGTTCTCGCGCTTGACTAGGACGAGGTCGCCGACGATGACGCCGGCGCCGATCGTCTGATTGCCGGCTTCGGCGAAATCCTCCCGGGCCGAGGCGACGACGAGATAGAGCGCTCGGCGCCAGGGTGTCGGGGAGGTTGGCGTAGGTCCGGTGGTCGCGGTAATCCGGCGTAGGGGCGAGGTCGGTCTTCCACGCGGCGTCGGGCTTGCGCTCGGTGACCAAGCGGCGAGCTTCGTCGCCCTGCGGGAAGAGGTTGTAGTCTTTGGCCGCCTTGACCTCGGCCTCGAGGTCGAGGGCGTAGGCGCGGAAAAAGACGCGATCCAAGTTGCGGTGCGTGAGGCGGACGGAGCGGCGGCCGGGCGCGTCGAGGCGCATGGCTTCCAGGAATAATCGGGCGCCTCGATCGAGGCGACGATGTGCCGGCAGCGGTCGCCGCCGGGAGTGTCCGGGAAGCGCTCGACGCCCTCGAGGGCGATCTTGCGGGCCCGGACGAGGGCGTCCGGGGCGTCCTCGGAGCGGGTGTACTCGGCCAGGAGGGCTTGCCCGACGGCCCACCAGGAGTTCTTGCGGTTGGCGGCGAGGAAAGCGGTCAGGTGCTTGCGGAGGAGGGCCCGGCCGTCCTCGTCGCTGAACGCTTCGTGGAGGGCTTGGACGAGCTCGAAGCGGGCTTCGAGGGCGGCGGCGGGGCGCTCGTTGCGGCGGCTCCAGGACTCGTGCTCGCCGAGAAGGGCGGCGATCCTTTCGACGGGGTGGCGGGAGGCGTCGGCGAGGACGGCGGCGGCGTCGGCGGAGCTGGTCTTGCCGGCGCTCGCGAGGATCTTGGCGAGGTCGAGGAGCCAGGTCTCGTTCGACTGGCGCGGCGTCCAGAAGGAGGTGTCGCCGAGGAGTTGCGCGAGGAGGTAGACGACACCGTCGCGGAGATTGTCGCGGACGCCGGCGGGGTAGTCGCCGGCGCTCCAGAAGTCGGGGTATTGGACGGCCTTGTGGTTGGCCAGGCGGTCGCGGTCCTTCCAGACGCGGAGGAGCGACTGCCAGGCCTCGTCGAAGATCTGGTCGCGCGTCCAGGACTTGAGGTCGATCGGGCCCTTGGCCTCGACCTTCTCGCGGGTGTTGATCTCCCAGGAGTAGGCCCGGTAGTAGGTGACGAGCGACTGGGCGTAGAAGAGGTCGAGCATGTCGCGCTCGACGGGGGAGTCCGGCCAGGGCTGTTCCTTGAAGAAGCGGACGGCGGTCTCGTAGCCGTGGAGGGCCGAGCGGAGCTGGCCTTCCTTGATCAGGGCCCAGGTCCAGAGGGGGACGGCGTGCGACTTGCGGGCCTCTTCGCGGATCCGGGCGCACTCAGCGGCCGCGGCCTCGAACTTCTGTTCGTTGACGAGTTTATCGACGGCCTCGCGGGCGGCCTTGGCGGACTGGGCGGAAGCTTGGGGCGACGCGGTTCCGGATCGGGCCAGCGACGAGTCCCGCGTCAGCGGGGCCCGCGGCTCCGGGATCGCTAGCGACGAGTCCCGCGTTAGCGGGGCCCGCGGCGAGCGGGCAGGAGTTATCGGCGACGACGGCGTAGAGCCCCGCGCCGAGGACGGCCAGGAGGACGGCCAATACGGCTATGGGCGGTCCTTGCTCTTCCGGGCGTTTTCGGCGTCGCGTGTTTCCATATTCGGCTCCTGGCTGGTCATGCGTTCCTCCCGGATCGGACTCGTAAATTAGTCGGCTCAGCCGCGCTCTTTTTTGATACAGCCGGCCAGCGAAAAAAATCCCCCTGGGGAAAATTAATCATACCGCGAAAATGGGGGACATGATACCCGTTTCCAATTTTCTTTCGTCATCCCCGGGTTTGGGCGCGAATCAAAAAATGGGGGACATGATACCTATTTCCCATTTAAGCTCCCTCTAACCTCGCCGGGCATGGCAATAAATCGGAAATAGGTATCATGTCCCCCATTTTAATTGGTGAATAGGTATTGTGTCCCCGAATTATCCGGAATAAAATGGGCCCGAAATCCACAGGAGGGCAGGCATGAACAAAGCGATCCTGATCAAGGCCGGGCTGGCCGTGCTGATGTTCGCGGTCTTCGCGGCGGCCGCGGCCCCGCAGAGCGACAAGGACAAGAGCTTCAACGGACTGGGCATGGGCCTGGGCAACCTGTCGCGCCTGTCGAAGGCGCAGACCCGGTCCATCAGCCCGGAGAACTTCACGGGCGAGAAGGGCAAGGCCGCCATGTCGACCGACGGGCCGGCCATGAGCGCGGCCCGCGACCTCGGGCAGGGCTGGAAGGTCTCGCCCTACGTCCGGGTCCCGGCCGGGGAGACCTTCGTCATGGCCGACGTCAAGGGCGAGGGGGCCATCCAGCAGATCTGGCTGACGCCCGCCGGCACCTGGCGCCACGCCATCCTGCGCATCTATTGGGACGGCGAGACCGAGCCCTCGGTCGAGTGCCCCGTCGGCGATTTCTTCGCCAGCGGCTGGGGCCAGTACGCCCAGGTCACGTCGCTCCCCGTCTGCGTCAATCCCGGCAGCGCCTTCAACTGCTACTGGGAGATGCCCTTCCGCAAGGGCTTCAAGATGACCCTCGAGAACATCGGCGCCAAGCCGCGGCCGAACGAGGCGCCGACGACCAACCAGTTCACCGTCTACTACCAGATCAACTACACGCTGACCGACGTGCCGGACGACGCGGCCTACTTCCACGCCCAGTTCCGGCGCGTCAACCCGCTGCCGTACAAAGACGTCTACACCATCCTCGACGGCGTCAAGGGCTGGGGCCACTACGTCGGCACCTACATGGCCTGGGGCGTCCACAACAACGGCTGGTGGGGCGAGGGCGAGATCAAGTTCTTCATGGACGGCGACTGGCAAGTTCCCGACGATCGCGGGCACGGGCACGGAAGATTACTTCTGCGGCTCGTACGATTTCGACGCCAAGGCGCCGGACGGCTCGATCCAGTACCACGAGTTCACGACGCCCTACGCGGGCCTGCCGCAGGTCATCCGGGGCGACGGCCACTACCAGGTCATGCAGAGGTTCGGGCTGTACCGCTGGCACATCATGGACCCCATCCGGTTCGAGAAGGACCTGAAGGTGACCATCCAGGCGCTGGGCTGGCGGACGGGCGGGCGCTACCTGCCGCTCCAGGACGACATCGCTTCGGTGGCGTTCTGGTACCAGCAGGAGCCGCACGCCAAGTTCCCCAAGCTCCCGGACAAGGACTACTTAGAGATTATTTAAGAGATAAAAAGGGGCTGTTCCCGCTGGGAACAGCCCCTTCGGCTTCGATCGCTGGGGTCAGTTCTCTCTGCCCTCGACCTGGTCGAGGACCGACTGGAGATAGTGCGGATTGGCCGCGGCGCGGGTCTCGAAGGCCCGCTTGAGGGCCTTGAGCTCGTTCTGGAACGGCTTGAAGTCCGAGGGATCGCTCCAGTTGGCCATGGTCAGCCGCTCGATCAGGTCCTTCATGCCCTGGGAGCCCAGGAACTCGCCGAGCGTATCGGGCAGGCGCCCGTTCTCCCTCTCGCAGAACCGGACGACGCGGAAGAAGAGCTTCCTCAGGATCTCCTGCTGGTTGAGGATCTCCTGCTTGAGCAGGAACAGGTCCTTGACCGAAGACGTCTGCGAGAGCTGGGAGTGGAGCTGGCCGGCGTTGTCGACGACCTTGCCGACAGAGGCCATGAAGCCGTCGACGTCGAGGACGGCGACCGTCTCGCCGGTATAGAAGCCGATCTCGATGCCGTTGTTGACGGGCTCGGTCCGACGGTAGCGGGCCAGGGCCTCGAAGGCGGGATCGACCTTGGGGGCGGCGACAGGCTCGGGCTCGGGGGCGGCCTCGATCTCGATCTCGGCCGTGAGGTCGGCGATCTCCGGGAAGGCCTCGGCGGCGAGCTCGGGAGCGGGCGCGGGCGTGCCCAGGACGAATTCGGCGTCGTCGCGGACGGCGTCTTCATCTTCGTCGATGAGACCCAGTGAGGCGGCCAGCTCCTCGGCTTCATGGGCCGCGGGGGCGGTCGTCTCCGCGCCGTTGGCGGCCGGGACCGACGGGGAGGATTCGGGCTGGTGGAGCGTCGCGAGCAGGTCGCGGACCCTGCGGAGCTTGCCCAGCTCCTCGTTCCAGTCGACCTGGTCCGTGTCCGCGCTCGCGGGCGGGGCGGGCAGCTTGGCGATGATGCCGGCGTAGCCGCCCAGGCTCTTCTTGAGGCTGGCGTATTCCTCTTCGGCCTTGACCCGGACCTTCTCCAGCTCGCGGTTGAGGCCGCCGATCTTTTCGAGCTCGTCGCCGGCCAGGGCCGCGGCGTTCTCCATCATCTTCTGGTAGTTGGAGGCCCGCTCGAAGTGTCCGCGGATCTCGCCCCGGAGGTAGGTCTCGGACGTCTGGAGCTCGGCCATGGCCTGCTTGTGCTCTTCGAGGAAGCCGCGGACCTGGGCGAATTCCCGATTGACGTCCTCGATGCGCTTCTGGGCCTCTTCCTTCTCGCGGTTGATCTTCTCCATCAGGGACTGCTCGACCTCGTTCTTCTGGGCCGAGAAGATCTCGCCGACGCGCTTCTCGATGTCGTCGAGGAATGCCGTGGGCTCGATGTTGAGTTCGGGGTTGGGACTCATGGGGACCTCCTTCAAGGTTGGACGGACGTCGGCGCGCCCTGGCCTTTTCCGTAGAGATGATTGATGAGGACCAGGACGCCGGTGGGGATGCCGTGCTCGAACTCGACCCCGATCTCGTAGAGGCCTTCTTCGACCATGCGGCACCAACGAACATCGCCCCGGGCCTTGACGATCTGCTTGGATTTCGAGAGATAGAGGGTCATGCGGAGCGAGGCGCCGACCTCGAACACGCGATCCGTGACGACGCGCGCGCCGCCGAGCGAGATGTCCTTGGTCAGGGCGTTGACAAGACGGGGATCGTCCGCGGGGGAGGGCCCGGGCAGCTCGATGACCACCCGGTTCTCCTCGGCGATCCGTTTGTCTTTTCTGTTCTCGCGCATCACGCGCCCTCTTTTCTATCCTATCGATACGCGAAGGGCGCTCGGCTGAGCACGGCTATCGCGTTCGACGCACCGATTTTAAGCCACCCCCATGGGGCGTCCATAGCCGCTGGGGGTGAAAGGGGGGGGGAATGTCCCTCACCTCCCCTGACCCCAGGAGAGAGTGCCCCCCGAGAGGGAGGCCGCCGAAGGGGGGACTTGCCCCTCGAGGCTCGGGACGTGTCCCCGGGGGGAAGGGCGAGCGGGTCAGTAAACCCGTTCGACGGTCGAGGCTGAGGCGACCGGGGGCTTGCCGCCCTTGAGGAAGATGGCCATGTGGACGTACGTCCGGTCGGTCGGGTCCAGGGGCGCGTCGCCCTCGTAATCGTGCCAGCGGTCGACGAACTCGGCCCGGGGGATGACGCCGCGGGCCCCGAGGAGGGAGGGGTCCTCGAAGTAGAGGGCGTCGGCGTCCATGGCCAGGAGGACCATGTAGTGGCCGTCGTCCCAGGTCTCGGTCCAGGGCGCGTCCGTGCGCTCGCGCCAGGCCTGGAGGTCGACGATGACGGTCGTCCCGGAGCCGAGGGCGGACTCGAGGTCGGCGAGCGCGAGCCCTTCGCGGAGCTCGGCCGTGAGGCCGAACTCGCGGGCGACCCGCAGGATGTCGAGGGGATGGGTGCCGTTCTCGGGCGTGCTGCGGAGGCGGACGGCCAGGCGGTCCTCGCGCTCGGAAATGCCCCAGTAGGCGAGGACGGCCTGGAGGGCGGAGACGCCGCAGGTATAGCCGGTGCTCTGGCGGACGTCGGGGATCGCGGCGAAGGCGGAGAGGGGAGAGGGGAGAGAGGCCGCGAGCGGGAGGGGTGCGGCGGGAGCGAGCCCGGAGTTGAGGGCCAGATGGTAGGGCAAGGGCAGGAAGGTCCCGGCGATCCAGCCGGCGGCCAGGGCGGCAACGAGGCCGAGGGCGAGCTTGGCGGTGTGTTTCATCGGCGACCTCCGGGACGCGTCGCGCGTCCTTTAAATAAGATCGAGCAGATCGTCCGGCGAGGCGATCAGGGCGTCGGCGCCGTTCGCGGTGAGCTCGGCCGCGGTGCGGAAGCCCCAGAGCGCCCCGACGGCGAACATGCCGGCCGAGCGGGCCGTGGCCATGTCGACGTTGGTGTCGCCGACGAAGGCGCAGTCGGCGGGGGAGACCCCGAGGTCGGCGGCGAGGGCCAGGGCCGGCGCCGGGTCGGGCTTGAGCGCGACGCCGGGCCGGGCGCCGCGCACGATGTCGAAACGGTGCGGGGCCAGGAGCTCCTCGGCCATCAGGGCCGTGAACATCTGGGCCTTGTTGGAGAGGACGGCCGTCCTGATGCCGCGGCGGGCTCAATTCGCCGAGCAGCTCGGGGACGCCGTCGTAGGGGCGGCTGTGGGAGCGCCAGCACGCCTCGTACTCCCGGCGGTATTCCTTCAGGATATCGGTGACCTCGGCATCGCCGGGCGCCGGCCTGCCGCGAGAGGCGAACACCCGGCGGATGAGCTCCTCGGCGCCGTCGCCGACGAGGGCTTTCATCTCTTCGAGGCTGCAGGGCGCCAGTCCGCGGGGCTCGTAGACGCGGTTGGAGGCCGTGGTGATGTCCTCGATGGTGTCGAGCAGCGTCCCGTCGAGGTCGAATATCACCGCTAAAATGGGGGACAGTGCCATTCACCAGTTTCCTCATGTTCCTCCTGGAAAATTGGTATCATGTCCCCGATCTATGGAGGTCGCGGAGGCGGGCGTAGGCCTTCCAGCCGTGCTCGAGGCGGGCCCGGTCGGCCTCGGTCGTTTCGCGGCGGACCTTGGCCGGGACGCCGGCGACGATGACCCCGGGCGGGACGTCCATGCCCTCGGGGACGACGGCCCCGGCGGCGACGACCGAGCCGCGGCCGATCCTCGCCCCGGACAGGACCGTGGCGCCCATGGCGATCATGGCCTCGTCCTCGACGACGCAGGCGTGCAGGATGGCGCCGTGGCCGATGGTCACCCGGGCCCCGATGAGGCAGGGGAGGTTCTCGTCGACGTGGACGACCGAGCCGTCCTGGAGGTTAGAGTCCTCGCCGATCACGATCGCCGCGCCCGCCATGTCGGAGCGCAGGACGCAGCCGTACCAGACGCTGGCGCCCCGGCGGAGGGCGATCTTCCCGACGAGGACCGCGCCGGGGGCCACCCAGGCGCCCTCGTCGATCTCGGGCCGCTCCAGCTTGTCCATGACGCCGTATTCGCTCATTGTTCCACTCCCTGCGACGGACATCGATTGTACCAGAAAACCGGGGACACAATCCCCTGTTAAAAAATCGGGGACACAGTACCTATTCACCTATTTTAAGAATGGACCAGGTCCCCCAATTAAATTGGTGAATAGGTATTGTGTCCCCGAATTAAAAAAAATGTTGCAATCCGGCCCGCGTCCGCTTATAATCCTAGCATTCCACTAGGATTAATTTTCCTCGGGTGGGAATTCGTCGATACTTGGAGGTCCCGATGCCCGCGTCCGGCGGTTTTTCCGACAACGCCCTGAAGATCCTGAAGGCCCGCTACTTCCTGAAGAACGAGAAAGGCGAGCTCCTCGACAAGTCGCCCGAGGACCTCTTCCGCCGCGTCGCGACCTACGTCGCCTCGGCCGAGAGGTCCAAGGCCGACCGCAAGAAATGGGCCGACCTCTTCCTCCAGGCCATGAACGGCCGCGACTTCCTGCCCAACAGCCCGACCCTCACGGGCGCCGGCCGCGGCATGTGCCTGTCCGCCTGCTTCGTCCTGCCCATCGAGGACTCCCTCGACTCCATCTTCGAGACGGTCAAGAACGCCGCCCTCGTCCACAAAGAAGGGGGCGGCACGGGCTTCGACTTCAGCCTCCTCCGTCCCAAGGGCAGCTTCGTCCGCAAGACCCAGGGCGTCGCCTCCGGCCCGGTCTCGTTCCTCAAGGTCATCGACGCCGCCACCGAAGCGGTCAAGCAGGGCGGCACCCGCCGCGGCGCCAACATGGGCATCCTCCGCGTCGACCACCCGGACATCGAGGAATTCGTCCAGATGAAGCTCGACGGCGCCTCGGTCGCGAACTTCAACATCTCCGTCGCCGTCACCGACGCTTTCATGGCCGCCCTCGCCGCCGGCACGTCCTACGACCTCGTCGACCCCCACCTCGGCACCCCCGCCGGCCAGAAGGACGCCCGCAAGGTCTTCCAGCTCATCGTCGAGTCGGCCTGGGCCATCGGCGACCCCGGCCTGATCTTCATCGACCGCATCAACGCCGGCAACCCGACCGCCGGGCTCGGCCCCATCCGGGCCACCAATCCCTGCGGCGAGCAGCCCCTCCACGACTACGAGTCGTGCAACCTCGGCTCGATCAACCTGGCCAACTTCTTCGCCGCCAAGGCCAAGGACCATTTCGACTGGGACCGCTTCCGCGCCGTCATCCGGCTCGGCGTCCGCTTCCTCGACGACGTCATCGACGTCAACCGCTACCCGCTGCCCGAGATCGACAAGACGACCCGGGCCTCGCGCCGCATCGGCCTCGGCGTCATGGGCTGGGCCGACCTGCTCCTGCTCCTGAAGGTCCGCTACGACTCGCCCAAGGCCCTGGCCCTGGCCGACAAGGTCGCCGCCTTCCTCAGGACCGAGGCCACGGCCGCCTCGCGCGACCTGGCCGGCGAGCGCGGCTCGTTCCCGGCCATCGCCCAGTCGGCCTACAAGGGCGGCAAGATGCGCAACGCCACGGTCTTCACCATCGCCCCGACCGGGACCATCTCGCGGATCGCCGGCTGCTCGTCCTCGATCGAGCCCGTCTTCGCCTTCGAGGTGACCTCGAAGATCATCGACTCCGAGCTCAAGGACGTCCACCCCATCTACGCCGAGTGGAAGGAGAAGAACCCCGGCAAGCCCCTGCCGGAGTGGTTCAAGGCCGCCCACGAGATCGCGCCCGAATGGCACATCAAGACCCAGGCCGCCTTCCAGAAGCACGTCGACAACTCCGTCTCCAAGACCATCAACTTCCCCCACGAGGCCGCGGTCGACGACGTCGAGAAGGCCTACCGGCTGGCCTGGGACCTGGGCACCAAGGGCATCACCATCTACCGCGACGGCTGCCGCGAGAGCCAGGTCCTCTACAAGAACGGCACCGAGATCAAGCACCCCGTCGGCCGGCCCGACTCCCTGCCCTCCGTCACGGACAAGATCAAGACCGGCTTCGGCAACCTCTACGTGACCATCTCGTTCCACAACCAGAAGCCTTTCGAGGTCTTCGCCTCGATCGGGAAGAGCGGGTACTCGACCATGGCCGACGCCGAGGCCCTCGGCCGCCTCATCTCGACCGCCCTGCGCAGCGGCGTCGAGGCCGAGGAGGTCATCGCCCAGCTCAAGGGCATCGGCGGCTCGGAGCCCATCTTCACCGAGGGCGGGCTCATCCAGAGCATCCCCGACGCCATCGCCAAGGTCCTCGAGAAGCACTTCGGCGAGGTCAAGCACAACGCCAAGGACTTCTACACCGTCCGCTGCAAGATCTGCGGCGCGCTCCTGCCCGACGAGAAGTGCCCCGTCTGCAACAACTGCGGCTGGAGCAAGTGCGCGTGAACGTCCAGGACCCCGCGGCCGCCGTCGCCGCCATCCCGGCCTTCGATCTCTTCCGTCTTCTCCTCATGGCCGGCATCCTGGTCCTGGCCGTCGTCCTCGGCCTGGTCGTCCAGAAGGTCTTCGCCTCGACGATCCACGCCTGGGCCAAGCGCTCGGCCTCCGAATGGGACGACATCCTCGTCGATTCGATGAAGGGCCTGGTCGTGCCCTGGTTCCTGCTCATCGGCCTGGCCGTCGTCCTGCGCTTCGTCCCGCTCCGCCCCGAGATCGGGCTCGTCGTCCGCCGCACGATCGGCGTCCTGGGCATCCTGTCGGCGGCCGTCTTCTTCACCCGGATGGCCCGCAAGGCCATCCACGTCTACATCGACCGCAAGATCGAGGTGCCCTCGTCGATCTTCAAGAACTTCGCCGCGGGCCTCATCTATCTCATCGGCTTCGTGCTCGTCCTCGACTATCTCGGCGTCTCCATCGCGCCGCTCCTCACGGCCCTCGGCGTCAGCGGCCTGGCCGTGGCCCTGGCCCTGCAGGACACGCTCTCCAACCTCTTCGCCGGGCTGAACATCCTGATGACCCGCAAGATCCGGCCGGGCGACTACATTCGCCTGGACACGGGGGAGGAGGGCGAGGTCTGCGACATCACCTGGCGCAACACGACCATCCGGGCCCCCGAGGACAACATGGTCGTCGTCCCCAACGCCAAGCTGGCCGCGGCTATCTACACCAACACCCATCTGCCGGAGCAGGAGATGGGGCTCTTCCTCCCCGTCGTCGTGGCCTTCGACAGCGACCTGGCCCTGGTCGAGCGGGTCACCGTCGAGGTCGCCCGCGAGGTCCTGGCTGGCCGGAGCGCATCCCCTTCGAGCCCGCCTTCCGCTTCACGCCCTTCACCGAGCTCGGCGTCCGCTTTCGGTCATCTCCCGGTCAAGGAGTTCCGGGAGATGTACCGCCTCGGTACGATCTTCCTCGAGAAGCTCCACCAGCGCTATCGCCGGAGGGATCAAGCTGGCCATACCGCCCCGCGCCGTGACCCTCGAGAAGCCCTAGCCGAATACCAGCGCCTTCAGCAGCAGGACGTTGAGGCCGATCACGACGGCGGCGACCGTCCACAGCAGCACCTTGAGCCCCGTGCCGTTGGCGTACTTGCCCATGACCTTGGGCGACGAGGTCAGGCGGATCTGGGTGACGATGGTGAACGGCAGCTGCATGCTGAGCAGCATCTGCGAGACGACCAGCCCCCGGAAGGGTCCCCGATGAGGAAGATGACCGCGGTCGCGGCCACCAGCGTCCCGGCCGCGCCGACCCGCGAATGCAGGTCCTTGATGTCGTAGGACTCGCCGAAGATGCCGGCGAAGATGGTCGCCCCGGACATCCCGGCCGTGATCGACGAGGACAGCCCCGAGAGGAGCAAGGCCAGGGCGAAGACCACGGCGGCCGCCGGCCCGACGAGCGGCCCCAGCATCTTTTGGGCCTGGCCGAGCTCGGTAACCGGGGACCGGCCGAAGAAGGCCGCCGCGGCGACCAGGATCATGGCGCTGTTGATGCCCCAGCCGACGACCATGGAGACGAGCGTGTCGGCGAACTCGTACTTGAGCTGGCGCCGGATGACCTTCTCCTCGCCGAGGTTCCATTGCCGGCTCTGAATGACCTCGGAGTGGAGGAAGATGTTGTGGGGCATGACCACGGCGCCGAGGACGGCCATGACGATGGGCAGGGAGCCGGCCGGGATCGCGGGCACGACCCAGGCGGCCGCCGCCTTGCCCCACGAGACGTCGACCATCGTGAGCTCGAACAGGAACGACAGCCCGATGAGGGAGACGAAGGCGATGATCCATTTTTCGAGGCGCGGGTAGGAGTTCGAGAAAAGGAGCGCCAGGACGACGCCGAGCACGAGGACGGCCGCGGCCCGGAGCGGGAGCCAGGGGAAGAGCATGGCCAGGCCGATGGCCGCGCCCAGGATCTCGGCCATGGCCGTGGAGACCGCGGCCAGGACCGCGCTCGAAAGGACGAGGCGCGACGCGGCCGGGCGCATGTGCTTGGTCGCCGCTTCGGACAGGCACAGGCCCGTGGCGATACCGAGATGGGCGACGTTGTGCTGGAGGACGATCAGCATAACCGTGGCCAGGGTGACCATCCAGAGCAGGGTGTAGCCGTGAGAGGCGCCGGCGGCGATGTTCGAGGCCCAGTTGCCCGGGTCGATGAAGCCGACGGTGACCAGCAGGCCCGGGCCAATGTAGCGCAGGAAAGCCGGCGCCTCCAGACGGGGGCGGTGTCTCCTCAGCAGCTCGGCCAGCCTCATCCCGTCCCTCCCATGTCGATAATGGGGACGTTTTTATTTAGATGAAGGAACCCCCGCCGGCTGGGCAGTGGCCCAGCGTCTCAGGCGTTCGCAGGCGTCGGGGGAGATGGTCACGGAGAGCTTTCGCTTTCCCGCGCGAAGCGAAGCCTTGAGCGGACCGCCAGGGTCCTTGGCGACAGCCGCCTCGCAGGCGATCTCATCCCGAGAGAGCACCTCGACGATCTTGCCGCGGAGGAAGAAGGCCGCGGAGCCCTCAATGAGTCGAAGGCGTCCCTCCACGGGACTGAGCGACCGTGTCTTGAACGCCACGACGTCCGGACGGATCGTATCGGATCGGACGGAAGCGATCTCCTGCTCGATCCGGGCCCGGCCGGCGGGGTCCAGGGTGAAGCCCCGGAGATAGGCGTAGCGCTTGTATTGGGCGATCCGCCCGATCCCCCAACCGATCTGGAAGATGCCGAATATCAGGAAACGCCCCGTTAGCGAGCCCCCGGAATTCCCGCCGATCTCCACCAGGCTGACAACGATGTTCCAGACGCCTATGGCGGTCACGAAAAGGCCGTCGACGATGATGCCGGAGGCGGAAGGCGCGGCAATGACCCAGACGCCCTCGACGATCAGGAGGAGGCCCAAAAGCGCGAGCATGCCATTGAGCGGGACCTGGCCCATCGTGGAGGCTCCCAAGAAGAACGCGATAACGCCGAACAGCAGGCTGCCGATACCCGCGGCGCGCAGCTGCCGTCGCAGACCATAGAACGTCAGGGCTTTCCGCAGCCAGGCATCCGTGCCGGCCGCTTCCGCCGTCAGGGGCGGGGCCTGGGCGTCGGCGGATTCGAAACGGGCGCCGACAAGATGCAACCCTCCCCAAACCGCGAGCCCGAAGACCGCGGACGCGACCAGGGTCATCACGGCATTGCTCAGCTCGCCCGAAAAACTCAACCGGATGCCCGGATGGGTCAAAACGTTGATGGCGGTGTTTATCGCCGAATTCAACAGGTCCGCCGCGGCGGCCCCGACCGCGAGCGCCAGAGGAAGAACGGAGATCAGCCGCAACGCCAGAGCCAAGCCGACGAAGAACAAGAACATCCACAGCCAGCTGTAGAAGATGTTTAAGGCCTGGAACCCCGGAGCGAACGCGATCCGGACGGGGACCATGGCCAGCGCATACGCCGAAGCGCCCACCGCGGCGGCGAGCCAGACGTTCCGGACGGCGCGGAACGCCAAGACCGCGGCCGCGGTCAGGAGAAGCGGCCCGATGAACGGGGCCAATATGATCCAAAGGCGAAAGTCCTTGGGTATGACGTTCCAGACCGCCACACTTCGGATCATCCCCGGCAGGTTGGACAGAAGCTGGGCGACCATAAAAACAACCGGGAACCGCCAATCGATCCGCGCGCCGTCACAGCCCAGAAGCTTGCGCAGCGTCATCCCCTGCCAAGATCCTTGAATGGTCATTTCGTTCCCCTTTTCGAGCATTGGATGGCAGGACGATATACCGGGCCGCAGGCCGTGTCAATGACCTAAAATACCCCCTTTCGGGTTTGACCGGCCAGCGCTTTGGTGGTATCGTTTTTAGCGATCCGCTTGGGAACAAGGAGTCAACACGATGAAGAAAGTCGCCTTCGCCCTCGTCATCTTCGGCTGCCTCGCCGGACTGTCGTTCGCCGAGAGCAACCACAATATCGGCCTCGGCATCATCCTCGGCGAGCCGACCGGCATCAGCTTCAAGATCTGGAACCGCCAGACCGTGGCCTTCGACGCCGGCGCGGCCTGGTCGATCGTCGACGAGAAGCACTTCCAGGTCCACGGCGACCTGCTCTTCCACAATTTCGGCCTCTTCCGGGTCGAGACCGGCCGCATGGCCCTCTACTACGGCATCGGCGCCCGGGTCTGGTTCGCCACCGACACCATCGTCAGCCTGCGCGTGCCCGTCGGCCTCTCCTACGAGTTCGAGAAGACGCCCGTGGAGCTCTTCCTCGAGATCGTGCCCATGCTCGACCTCATCCCCTCGACCGAAGTGGGCATGGGCGGCGCGGTGGGCTTCCGGTATTACTTCTGATCCGGGTCTGTCCGAAACGCCCGGCGCCGCTCCGATGACCGCCTCGCCTCTCCAAGGCCCGCCGGGCCCAGCGAGGGGATTATTCGCCGCCGCGCTCGCGGCCGGGCTTCTCATCGCGGCCGCCGTCGCCTGCCGGTCTGAGGAATCGCCCGGCAATCCCTCTCTCGAGGCCTCGACCGCCGTTCCCGCCGCTCCGGCCGTCCTCGTCTCGCCCCGTTCCCCGCGCGCGGGTGAACCGCTCTGCGTCCTGGCCGCTTTCGAAACGGAGGCCTCCAAGGTCGGGATCGCCCTCCGCGGCCCGGACGGCGCCGTCGAGCCCTCGCGAATAAGAAGGGGAGGGGGGCCTCCGTTCTGGGTGGCCGCGGAATTCACCGCCTCTCCCTCGACCGATCCCGTCGTCCTCCTCCGCTCCGGCCGCGCCGAGATCGAGATCGGCCCTGACGCGCGCCTCTCCGCCGGCGGCGGTTGGTCCCGGGCCGCCGAGATCCTCTACTCGGCCTGGATCGAAGCCCTCTTCGCCGGCGCCGACGAACGCTCTTCCTGGAAGGCCCTCCACGAGGTCACGCGCGACAGCAGCAGGAACCTCCTCCACGGCCACCTCGGCCTTGGAGAGGACGAGCCGTCCGGAAAGAGCGCGCTGGGGATGACCCCCGACTGCGCCGACAACCCCTACTTCCTGCGGGCTTACTTCGCCTGGAAGACCGGCCTGCCCTTCGGCTTCCACGAGACGAGCTGGGGCACCGTCGAATCGCCGCCGCAAGCCGGGCGCTTCATCGCCGCCGAGACTCCTTCCCCGACCGGCGCCCCGTCGCCGGTCTCGGCCATGGCGCGTCTGCTCAATCAGGTCAAGAACGTCGTCCACGCCGGCAACGGCCGGACTGCGCTCCGGGCCGACGGGACCGACTACTACCCGCTGGCGCTCACCCGCCGGGCCCTGCGGCCCGGGACCGTCTACGCCGATCCCTACGGGCACACCTACACCCTCGTCCGCTGGGTCCCCCAGACGCGCGGTAAGCCCGGCCTGCTCCTCGGCGTCGACGCCCAGCCCGACGGGACGATCGGCGTCAAGCGCTTTTGGAAGGGCAACTTCCTCTTCACCACCGAGGACGTCGTCGGCGAGCCGGGCTTCAAGGTCTTCCGGCCCATCGCCGTCGAGTCGGGCCGGCCGCGGCTCCTGTCGAACGCGGAGATCGCGGCCAGCCCCGACTATGGCGACTACTCGCTCGCCCAGGAGCATATGGCGATGGCCGATTTCTACGCGGCCATGGAGAAGCTCATCAATCCCGAGCCGCTCGACGCCGAAGCCGCCTTCGCGGACCTCTTCCGGGCCCTCCACGAGCAGCTCCTCGTCCGCGTCGACTCGGTGGCCAACGGCGAAGCGTATATGCGGGCCCATCCCGGCACGGTCGTCCCCATGCCGTCGGGCAAGGGCGTCTTCCAGACCCTGGGCCTGTGGGAGGATTACTCGACGCCGAACCGCGACTTGCGCCTGCTCATCGCCATCGACACCGTCCTCGAGTTCCCGGAGAAGGTCGCCCGGGACCCCGCGGCCTACGGGATGGACGGAAAGGGGACGGCCGACGGGATCCTGCGCAAGCTCGAGGCCGTGCTGAGAAAGCGTGCGGCGGAACTCTCGATCACCTACGCCGGCTCGGACGGCTCTTCGCGCGTCTTGACCCTCGAGGAGATCTTCCGGCGGCAGGAGGCCTTCGAGACGGGCTACAACCCCAACGACAGCATCGAGATCCGCTGGGGAGCGCCTGCGGGGAGCGCGGAGCTCGCGACCGCCCGACGCCGGGCCCCGGCCTCGCAGATCGCCAAGATGAAGGCCCTTCAGCCCTGGTTCCGCAAGCGCCTCCGCCCGGCCGCGTAGGGCCGGACGGACCGGGGTTGGGCCCTAGCCCAGCCACTCCCCGATGCCGCTCCAATGCATATCCAAGGTCCTGGCACCGGGCCTGTTCCCCAAGCTCTCCCACATCGCGAGCATGGCCCCTTTGCCTCCCCGGCGGTTGAGCTCTTGGCCGATGGCCGTGGCCACGGGCTCGAGCCGGTCGATCGCCGCCCGGTCGTTCTGCTGATAGGCATAACAGAGGTCCGCGAGGGCCTTGAACATAGCCGAGTCGCTCATCGGCGCGGAGGCGGGCGGTCCGCCGGACCCGGCGACGGCCGGCCGGCCGCCGGTCTCCTCATAGATCCCCTGGATATCGCGCCCGAAGCTGCCTTCGGGAGTCTCGACGACCAGATAATGGAATTCCTTGGTGACGGGATGGCGCTCCAAGAAGGCCCGGGCCGAAGCCTCGTCAGGCCCCTTATGGATCCGGTAGGTCGCGATCCCCGATCCCAACTTGGTGGGTTTTCGCTCTTCCTTCACGAAGACGACGTCCTCGGGCGAAGCGGGAGGACCGGCCGGGGGAGCGGTAGGGCCGGCCACCACGGGCTCGAGATCGTTCTTCCTCCGGCCGCCGTGACTTTCGAAACTGGCCTTGGCCCGTTCCCACAGGTCGTGAGTCAGCTTGTCCCCGCAGATGACCGCCTCGTAAAGACCGTCCGACTGCCGGTAATAACCGAAGATCAGGGGCTCGGTGCAGATGAGCTTCCCGTCCGGTCCTTCGTGGATGCAGGGGAGGTCCAGAAGCGCCTCGCGGGCCTCTTTCCCGGTGTCGAAAAAATACATGACGAACGGGTCCTTCACCGGCGAGGAAAAGCGCTCGATCCAGTAGGCCATCGCCTGCTGTAGATCATCCTGCCGGTCCCCCCGATTGACCAGACCTTTGGCCGGGGGTGCCGGGGGGGCCGGGACGGCTTTCTCTACGGCCCTCGCGGCCTGGACGACCGACCCGGCCGGAGCGCCGGAGCGCTCCGTCGGGACGATCCTATCCGCGTGCCTCGCTCGAGGCAAAGGAGCCGGCCTCCGATCCGGCCGGCTGCGGATGACCAGATAGGCGATCCAGCCGCCGAGGGGATGAAGCCCGAACCACATCCAGTGCGGCGAGACGCCCTTTCGCTTCGCCGCCTTGATCCCGAGAATGACTGGAGTGATGGTCAACGCCAGGACCCCGATGACGACGAACGGGACCTGCTCGTCCGGAAGTTGCCGGCGCTCGCGCGTTTGGGGGCTTGGGGATGGGTCCGTTTGGGCAGCCAGGCTTTTAGTTCCGGCCAGGAACGCGGCCGTGAGAACGAGCCCGAGGAGCGCGATCCCTCCGAGGATCGGGACTTTCCGCGATCTTCTTGTCGGCCTTGAGCTGGATCTTGACATGGCGGAACCTCTCAGGAGTTCTTGATGACCAGGGTTTTGGCCAGATAGTCGTGGAGGGCCTGGTTCTTCGGCGTAAAGACGGCCATGGCGTAGCCGATCATGAAGGTCAGGAGGCCCAAGAGCTTGGCGAAGAAGCGCCACGTCGCGCGGCCGAAGCCGAGGCGACGGCCGTCCAGATCGACGACCCTCAAGCCGAGGATCCGTTTGCCCAAGGTCGCGCCTCTCGCCGAGGATTCGAGGAGCGCACAGTAGAGCCACCAGACGGCGATCACCGCCAGCATCCACCCGGGCTTGGGGCCGCGGCCCGCAGGTCCCGAGCTTCCGATCACCGCCGCCACCTGGAGCGGCATCGTGGCCAGCGAGACGATCAGCCCATCGAGGAGAGCCGCCGCGAGGCGCGTGCCCGGCGAGGCGTAGGACGTTTCCGTCGGCGGAAGGGGCTGGGCCTGGGGCCGGGGCGCGATACGGCCCTTCGCGGCCTCGGGAGCCGCCTGTCGTACGGGCGGCCAGACGAGGTCGAACGGCGGGATGGCCCCCGCCGCCAAGCTGGCCGGGAGGACGCCGGGAAGATCCGGCGGAAGAGTCCGCGATCGCATGCTTTTGGCGACGTCGGCCCGGATGGCCTCGATATTGGTCTTGATCCGCTGGCTTTCGGGATCGACCTCGCGGGCCCGCTCGAGCCAAGGCAAGGCCTCTCGCAGATATCCCGCCTTGGCCAGGGCGACACCGCAGCTCATCAGGGCCAGGGCGTTGTAGGGGTTCCATCGGGCGGCCAGACCGTAGATCTCCGCGCCGCGAACGAGGTCCTGGGCGCTCCCGCCCCTGGCCACGATCACGGGCCCGACGGGTTTCGCTCCCCGGGCCACGAGGTCGGCCTCCATCACCTGGGCGACGGACTCTTTGAGACGCCTGATATCACCGGCCTCCAGCTTGCGGAGGATGTCCTGCTGGTCCTGAAGGCGGGCGAAGGCATCGGGGCCCGGCGAGGCCATGACCATGTTGGGAACGCCCGGGGTCTTTTCGAGGATGATGGATTCGTAAACGTCCAGCGGGAAATTCCCCGCCGCGAGCTTCTCCTGGGCGCTCAAAGGGGCCAGGAAGGCCGGACGGGTTTCCATCAGCCGTTTGAGATCGCGGAGGCTTTTATCGAGCTGGGCGAGCCGCCCTTGGCCCGCGTCGGAGAACGACGCCCCGCGCAGAGGCGCTTCGACGATCTCGACCTCGGTCTCTCCGGGCCCCACGGCCTTGAGGCCGATCGTCGATAGCAGGAACTCGCTTTCGATGCCGATGACGGTTTCTTCCTGGAAGGCGGCGAGCTTCGAGGGCGGCCCGATGGCCCATTTCATCGAAGCGCCGGCCTGCCAGCCGGGCGTCACCTCCACGAGATCGCCCTGTCCCCAGAGCTTCCAGTGGGCCGGCTCCATCAGCCAATCCCAGATGTCCCGGCGGGCCCTCGAGATCACCGCGTTCGCTCGGATCATGGCGTTCCTCCCTCCTTCGGCGCGAAAGCCTTTCTGTCCGGACGTTTGCCAGCGAGCATACCCCGTTTGCGGGGACGGACACAAGCGCGTTCCGGCCTTGCCTTGACTTCGGTCCCTCGCGCGGCTATCATCGGGCGCAATTGTCGAGTTCAGGAGGGCCCATGCCATCCGCTCCGAACGGGCGGGAGCCCGAGAGCGTTCGCTGCGATCTCTGCCGCCTCGTCACCGACCATCCGAAGCTTTATCGGATCTTCGTCCGCGACGTGCCCCTGGCGGACAAAGGGCTCGACTTCACGACTCTGGACACGGCCGCGATCAAGCAAGCGCACGATTTCCGGCCGGAGGACTACCGCGTCTGCGCTCGCTGCGAACGCCGGCGGGCGGTCTTCCTGGGTATCTCGCTGGGGATGTTGGCGGGCTGGATCTGGCTGGCGATCGAGAGCCGAAGCCCGCTCTTTCCCATGATCGGCTTGGCCGTCCTGTTCGCCTACATGTTGGCCAATTCCCGTTTCCTGCCGGTCCAGCGGCTCGTCCGCCGCATCAAGCGGGAGCATTCGGCCGCCCTCAGTAAGGAACACCCCGGAGAGCGGTTCCGGATCGACACGCTGACCGAAGACGCCTTCCGGATGCGCCAGGGGACCGGTCTGCCGCCCCGGATCGTCAAACGCTGCGGCGCGTGCAAGGCCGAGGTCCCGGCTTCGTCCAAGGTCGGCGAGCATTGTCCGCATTGCGGCGTCCGCTGGGGATGGGAAGACAAAGAGGAGCGCCGATCATGAACACCAGTGACGCGACTTCGGGGATGGTCGGGATCTGCCGCGTCTGCGGGACGCGGATCGCTCAGAGCGCCGTCCCGTTCTATTGCGCCAAGTCCAGCGAGATGAAGGTCGGCGTCGTTCCGATCTACCGGTTCGAGACACCCATCTGCGATGAGTGCGTCAAAGAGAGGACGTCGAGGAGGGTCCGGCGTTACTGGCTCGTTTCCCTGGCCGTCGCGGCCGTCGCCAGCATCGTCGTTTTCATCCTGGCGTGGTCGGATTCCTCTGGGGACCCCACCGTCACCTTCTTGTGGCGGATCATCCCTCGTTGTTCATCGCGGGGGTGCCCGGCGCGGTCGTGCTGATATTTGCGGCGATCATCTCGATCCAGGCGTGTTCGAAGAAATTCGTCGCGGCGCAGTTGGCGGTCAAAGCCCAGAAGACCGGGCTAGACGCGGCCGGCTACACGGGTTATTGGATGGCGCCGCCGAAGAACCTGACGATCAGGCGCTATTGAGCCTCCCTCCCGGGCATGCCCGGCCAGGGTCTTCCCTGGGGCGAGGGAAGTCCTGTATAATGAAGATCGGCAGGAGGGGGCGATGAACGGCAAGAAGCTTTCGGTCCTCGGTGTCGTTGCCTTGAGTTTCGTGGCCTTGGCGTTCGCCGCCGGGCCGGCCGCGGCGCAGGACGCGGCGCAGGAAGCGGCGCAGGAAGCGCCGCCGCCGCCCGACGTCGGCGCGCCGGGCTCGTACCGCTCCTTCAGCCCGTTCCCGATCGTCATGTACGACACCGACATCGGTTTCGGCTACGGCGGCCGGGTCAAGTTCATCGACTATCTCAAGAAGAGGGAGTCCCTCGACCTCATCCTCTTCAACTCGACCAAGGGCGAGCGCTGGTACGTCTTCACCTTCTCGGTCGCCGATCCGGAGATCCGGCAGGGCAAGCGCTACGGCCTGGCCTTCGACCTCAAGGCCGAATACGACAAATTCCTCAATTACAGCTTCTATGGCTTCGGCGCCGGGACGCCCGAGGCGAACGAGACCGTCCTGACCCACGCCACGACGAGCCTGTCGTTCCTGTTCAGCCGCGGCTTCACCCCGCATTTGGTCGCCGAGGCGGCCTATGTCGTCCGCTGGCTGCGCTATACCGAGCCGCGGGAGGGCCCGCTCGTCGACGAGCTCGCGGCTCTCGCCGGCGCCGGCCGGCTCTTCGCCCCCTACCTCTCGCTCGCCCTGAAGTACGACACCTCGGACAGCCAGATCCATCCGACGCGCGGCTTCCGCTTCATCCTCCAGGAGGACCTGGCCGGGAGCTTCATGGGCAGCCGGGACGCCTCCTTCAATCGCCTGACGGTCGACTTCCGCAAATACCTGCGCGTCTTCGGCGAGAAGGACGTCTTCGCCGTCCGGGCCCTGGCCCAGTACGTCGGCGGCGACGCGATCCCGGTCTTCGACCACGCCTCGCTCGGCGGCGGCAACATCCTGACGGCCATGCGCGGCTTCCCGCAGAACCGCTTCCTCGACCGGGGCAAGTTCCTGGTCAATGCCGAGTACCGCTTCCCCATCATTTGGCGCCTCGGCGGCAACGTCTTCACCGACGCCGGCACGGTCTGGAATTCGCTGCGGACGATCGACCTCGGGGAGACAGCCTTCGACGCCGGCCTGGGCTTGCGCTTCTACATGCCCGACTTCGTCGTCCGCGTCGACGTCGCCTGGAGCCGGGAGGGGATGGGGCTCTACTTCAACTTCGGCCATGTCTTCTGAGCCGGGCCGGGCGGGATCCCATAAGGGGACTCGCGGCGGATGGACAAGCCGGGCCCGGTTCCCGATAATGGGAGGACAAGGAGACGCGATATGACCCCCACCCGATCCTCACTCCGCTTCCTCCGGATCCTCGCGGCGATCGTCGTGTTGGCTGTCGGCGCCGCGGCCCTCGTTCCCCAGGCCCCGCCGCAGACGCAAGCGCCGGCCCGAGCCCAGGCCAGCGACGAAGAGATCTGGCAG
>CAWDSL010000011.1:0-18893 GCA_963805015.1 uncultured bacterium | reverse complement strand
TCGGAGAAGAGGACCATTGCCGCCGGAGGCTCGTCTTTTATGAGGCCCGTCTGCAGGATGAACGGCACGTCCTCCGCATCGATCTGCTTCTTGTTGCCGTCGATGGCGATCTGCCCATCGTACTTGAACGTATCGCACTCCGGTCGCGTAGACCGGCCGGAAGACATACCCGCCGCGGTCCTTGACGAAGCGGAGCCACTCCTCCTCGGTCGGCATGTCCTGGATCTTGAGCCCGTCGTAGCTCCTCAAGCCATAGGCGACCGAACCCAGGCTGTGGGTGGCCTTGCCCGTGCCGACGTCGACCGCGACGTCGCGGAGCCCGACCTTCTCCAGCCAGGCCGGCAGCTGCTCACGCATCGTGAAGTCCATATAGCCGCTGAACGTGAACCAGTCGTTGCCCTGGCCGAGACCCTGGCCGACGACCTCGAGCGGGTGTCCGGGGTGGCAGGTGACGCTGTGGAGCAGCGTCCCGGTGCCGAACCAGCCGCGATGGAAGGCGTATCGGTCCACGACATCCCTCAATCCGGTGAGGAGCTCCTTGAGACGGCGCCGGTCCCCGGCCTCCTCGGCCAGGACCGCCAGGAGCCTGCCGTTCCCGGCGGACAGGGCGAAGGCCAGTGTCTCGCGATAGCCCGCGGCCCGGGCTTGGTGGCTGCCGGGGACGGCCCGCGCGTCGGCGAGGCCGCGGACCTTGGCCCGGAGCTTGATGCCCAGCGGGCTCGAGGGCTTGGCCCAGACGAGGACGTCCCCTTTCGCCAGGGCCGCGTCCAGGTCCCTCTCTCCCGGGTCCTCGATCTCGGCCGCGGGCCTTTCGAGCCAGGCTTTGAAGAAGCCCTCGTCGACGACGAGACCGGGGAGGCCCAGCTCTTCGGCGATGTCGGCCTTGTTCTGGGCGATGGCCCGCCCGACGTCCGGCTGGCCGACGAGGAAGAGGCTGCCGTGCTGCTGCCAGCTCCAGGCGCTCGTCTGCCAGAAATTCGTATAGCCGCTGAACCGGCCCCGGTATTCGACAGGCGCCGGGCCGGCCGCGTCCGCCGGGCCGGGCCCGGACAGGCGAATGAACGTATCGAGCACGTCCTGTGACGCGCCCGGAACGGGCCGAGGGACCATGAGGACCGTGGTCAGAACGAATGCCGTCGACCAGGTCAGCGCTCGATGTCTCATGAGCTGATTCCTCCAAAGCGGCGGGCGGGTTCGCTCCCCGCCGCCGTCACTCCCGGTAGAGGGCGTCGATGAGATCGGCGTACTTCTGCTCGACGATGTTCCGCTTGATCTTGAGGGTCGGCGTGACCTCGCCCGCGCCGATGTCGAAATCGCGGTCGAGGACGGCGATCTTTTTCACCCGCTCGTAGGACGCCAAGTTGGGCGTCATCCGGTTGACCTCGTCGAGGAGGAACGCGGCGACCTCCGGCCGGCGGCTGAGCCCGGTCCGGTCCCCGAAGCTCCAGCCCCTGGCCCTGGCGATCTTTTCGAGCTTCTCGAAGTCCGGCACGACCAGGGCCGAGATGAACTTGCGGCTGCTGCCCACCACCACCGCGCCCGCGATCAAGGGGCTGGCCAGGATGAGGCTTTCGATGGGCTGGGGGGCGACGTTCTTGCCGCCCGACGTGACGATGATGTCCTTCTTGCGGTCGGTGATGATCAGGAAGCCGTCCTCGTCGAACCGGCCGATGTCGCCGGTATGGAGCCAGCCGTCCTTCAGGGCCTCCCGCGTGTCGGCTTCGTTCTTGTAGTAGCCCATCATGACGTTGGGTCCGCGGGCCAGGATCTCTCCGTCCTCGGCGATCCGCAGCTCGACCCGGGGGATGGTCTGGCCCGCGGTCCCGAAGCGGACCTTGCCGTCGGCGCTGCCCGTGAGGACGGGAGCGGTCTCCGTCAGCCCGTATCCCGGCATGACCTTGAGACCCACGGCGTGGAAGAACTCGGCGATGTCCCTGGAGAGCGGGGCCCCGCCGCAGATGAAGTACCGGATCCGGCCGCCGGTCCGGGCCGTGATCTTGGAGAAGACGAGCTTCTTCGCCAGACCGTGCTTGACGGCCAGGTGCGCCGGAACCGGCTCGCCGGCGATCGTCTTGGCCACGTGTTTTTTTCCCGTGGCCAGGCCCCAGACGAAGATCGCCCTTTTGAGGCGCGAGCCGCCCATGACCTGGTCCATCACCCGGGCGTAGATCTTCTCGAAGACCCGGGGGACGCTGACGACGATGGTCGGGCGGACCTCGACCATGTTCGCGGCCAGGGCCTCGACGCTTTCGGCATAGGCCATGGCCGCCCCGACGTGAAAGAGGAGGAAGGTGGCCGTCCGTTCGAGGACGTGGGACAGGGGCAGGAAGGACAGGCCGGTGTCGGCGTCATTGAAGTCGATGAACTCGGTCAGGGACCTGACGTTGCTGACGAAGTTGGCGTGGCTGAGCATGACGCCCTTGGGCACGCCGGTCGTCCCGGAGGTGTAGATGATGGAGGCCAGGTCGCCGGGCCGGATCGCTTCGGCCGATCTCTCGAAGCGCCCGGGCTCCTCGGCCTCGACGCGACGGCCCATGTCCACGATATCCGACAGGGCCTGTGTCCCGGCCGGGGGATCGCCTTCGATGACGATGACCCGCTCGAGGGCCGGGAGCCGGCTTCGGACGGCTTCGACCTTGCCGTACAAGTCGAGGTCCGAACAGACGACGATCTTGGCCCCCGAGTCCTCGAGGATGAAGCGGATCTGGTCGGCCGGGAGCGAGGTGTAGATGGGAACGGTGACGGCCCCGGCCGAGAGCGCGGCGAAGTCGGCCATGACCCACTCGGGCCTATTCTCGGAAAGCAGGGCGACCCGGTCTCCGGCTTTCAGGCCGAGGGCCTGGAAGCCGAGCGACAGGCGCCGGACCGTCGCTTCGACCTCATCCGTGGAGATCTTCGTCCAAACCCCGTCCCGCTTGACGATCATCCGGTCGGGCTTCTTGTGGGTTTGGCAGGAATGGAGGAAGAGTCGGCTGAGAGTGGTGACTTCGGCGTCCGGCATGGCGGCTCCCTTCGTTCTCGAGGCGATATTATACAACATTCCGCTCCGGCGGGGAGAAACCGCGGGGAAAAAGCAGGACCGGACGTCAGCGTTCGCGGATGAGCTTGATCAGCTCGGCGGCCTTGTCGGCGAACGCGGGATGGCCGGCCGCGAGGCGGGCCAGATCGAGGGCCCGCTCAAAGGATCCCGCGTTGTGATAGCCGGCGGCGCCGTTGTATTGGGCGGTGGCCTTGGTCGCCTGGACGGCCATGATCTGGACCTTCTTGCGGACGACCAGGCGGATCCGCCGGTCCTGGGTCATCTCGGAGGCCTCGATCTCCTCGATCTTCTTCTCCAGGCCCCGCTCCCGGTCCTCGAGCGTCCCGGCCGCCCCGGAGAAATAGATCGCCGAATTCAGCCAGTCCTTGCGGTCGGCATAGAGCTTCCCCAGGTGGAAGGCCGCGTCGCTCGCCGCGGGGTCGAGGTCGAGGGCCTGGCGGAGGTCCCGCTCGGCGTCGTCGAGGCGGCCCTGCTTGTAGGCGACGATGCCGGAGAGCGTCGCGACATCGGCGACGCCGACGAGAAAGACCTTGGCCGCCTCGATCTCCCGCCGCGCCTCTTCCAGGCGGCCGAGCTCGTGGAGGTTCCAGGCCGACCAGTAGTGGCCCTCGCCCATATAGTAGGTGCCGAGCTCGAGGAGCCGGCCGAGGACGGCGAGCGCCTCCTCGCTCCGGCCGAGGTAGCCGAGGGCCAGCCCCTTGCCGAGCAGCGCGTCGCGGTAGGCCGGCAGGAGGGCCAGGGCCTTCTCGTTCCATTCGAGACAGCTCTCCGGCTCCTCCATTTGGAAGGCAACCTTGGCCAGGGAGATGAGGACGGAGAGCGAGCCCGGGATCCTCTCGTCCGCGGCGAGGTAGTGCTTCTCGGCGGTCAGCAGCCTGCCGGCGAGCAGGGCCGTCTCTCCGAGGTAATAGCGGACCTCGGCGAACGCCGGGTCCTGCGCGAGGAGCTTTTCGAGGGCCTCGATGTCGAAGGCCGGGGAGAGGGCTGCCTGGAAGGCGACGAGCCGCGAGCCGGGGTGGAGGGCGATGACCGTCTTCGGATCGAGCTTTTCTTCGAACTTATAGTAAAACACCGTCCGCAGGGCCAACCGCAAGGAGGCCGCGAGGTCGTCGACCATCATGGCCTCGCCGAGCTCCCGGTCGAGATCCGCGATCCGGGAGTTGATCCAGTCGAGCTGGGCGTCGAGGTCCCTCCCGCCGTTCCGTTCGAGGCCCGGGCAGCCCTTGATCTTTTCGGGGAGCCCGGCCAAGAGCTCGAGCCAGGGCGCGAAGCGGGAAAGGGACGGGCCGGAGGCGGGCGGGGCGCCGAGATCGAGGGTGGGAGCGGGGGAGAGGACGCCCAGCTCCTTGGCCCGCAGGCCGAGGGCGATCGTGGCCCGGACGAGCTTCTCGGCGGCGCCGGACGTCCCCGGCGCCGCGGCCGCGACCTCGGCATAGATCCGGCGCGCGTCCCGCAGGGCGTTGTAGTGACCGGCGGCGTAGAGCGCGTCGGCCTCGGCCAATCGGGCCGCGGCGTCGATGGCCGGAGGGACGGGGGCGACCTTCCTGCCGGCGGTCGCGCAGGCCGCCGCGAGGCATAGGACGACGGCCAACCCGGCGGTGCCGCCGCGTCTCGTCATGCTCTCACCTCCGCCGGCGCCGGCCGGCCCTCACCCCCGGGCCCCTCTCACCCGAGAATTCGCCCCGGCCGCGGCCGGCGTTTAGGCGGCCGGCCGGGTAAAGTTCGTTGACGCCATTGTAATATCCTTTACGGCCGCGGGGAAGGGCCCCGGGCTGGGCCGGCTGGCATGTTCCATGCAATAATGAGCTTATATCAGCAAGAAAGGAGACCGGACGCATGGACCGAAGGGATTTCATGGGCAAAGCCGGCTGCGCCGCCGCAGCCCTCATCGCGGCCGGGGACCTGGGTGGCGGACAGGAGAAGAAGGTCACCCAAGCCGCTCCGCCGCCGCCTCCTCCGCCGCCGTCGCGCAAGAGGTACCGCCTCGACATCGAGATCTTCGAGGCCCGCGAGGACACCTGGTGCCACAAGAAAGGCGATACGTTCGCCTATCCGGCCGACTGGGGCAAGCTCTGCCCCTGGCTCCGGGCCAGCCTCAACGAGTTCGTTCGTTTGCTCGAGAACGGCGTCACCCTGCCGTGGCGCTACGAGGGCACGCCTTACGAGAAGGTCATCGATCCGGACGGCGTGACGACGGAATATGTCCGCTGCCCCGACCCGACCTCGGCCCTCGTGGCCAAGATCACGCGGACCCGCGTCTGACGGGCGGCACGCCAACCTTTCGCCGCCCGCCGGAGTATTCCTTTAGGAAGGAACTGCAAGGAGTTTCCATGAACAGCTTCCCCCGGACCGTCCTGGCCCTGTCTCTCGTTGCGCTCTTGGCCTCCGTCCCCTCCGCTTCCGCCTCGTCCATCCAGGACCAGGCCCCGGCCAAGCCGGAGCGGGTCGAGTCGGCCCGCTTCGACATCCCCAAGGCCGCCGTCCCCCTGCGGATCGATGGCGTCCTCGACGAGGAAGCCTGGGCCGCCGCCCCGAAGATCCCCTTGCCCTTCGAGTGGCAGCCCGGGGACAACGTCCCCGCGCCCGTCGATACCGATTGCCGCGTCACCTACGACCTCCACAACCTCTACATCGGGTTCCGCTGTTTCGACCCCGAGCCGAAGAAGATCCGGGCCCATCTCATGGACCGGGACGACACCGACACGCTCATCATGGACGATCACGTCAGCTTCATGATCGATTCCTTCAACGACGAGCGCCGGGGCTTCCAGTTCCGGGTCAATCCCATGGGCGTCCAGGCCGACGCCAACTTCAGCGAGCTCGAGGGCTACGAGGATTTCTCCTGGGACGCCATCTGGAAAGCGGCCGCGAAGATCACCGACTGGGGCTGGGCCGTCGAGGTGGCCATCCCGCTCGGCCAGCTCCGCTTCCGCAAGACGGCCGGGCCGCAGACTTGGGGACTCTCGGCCGAGCGGTCCTGGCCCCGCGACGCCCGCCATCGCATGACCTCCCACGTCCGCTCCCGGAACGTCAACTGCATCATCTGCCAGTTCAACAAGCTCACCGGTTTCGAGGGGGTCACGCCCGGCCAGAACATCGAGCTGACGCCGACCGTCACCGCGGTCCGGACCGACGCCATGCCCTTTGAAGGATATCCGGATGCCGCCCTCGAGCGCGGCGACATCAAGGACGACTACGGGCTGACCGCCAAGTGGGGCATCACGCCCAACCTCATCCTCAACGGCACGGTCAATCCCGATTTCTCGCAGGTCGAGGCCGACGTCGCCCAGCTCCAGATCAACCGGCGCTTCGCCCTGTTCTACCCCGAAAAGCGCCCCTTTTTCCTCGAGGGCGGGGATTTCTTCCTGACGCCGCTCCAGGCGGTCTTCACCCGGACGGTCGCCGATCCGCTCTGGGGGACCAAGCTGACCGGCAAATCCGGCCGCACGGCCATGGGCGTCTTCGCCGCCCAGGACGAGATGACCAACCTCATCTTCCCGTCGAACCAAGGCTCGATGCAGGGCTCGCTCGACCAGTCGACCACGGGCGGCGTGTTCCGGCTCCGCCAGGACATCGGCCGGATGTCGACGCTCGGCGTCCTCTACACGGGGCGGATGGGGAACGACTACGGCAACCATGTCGCCGGTGCGGACGGCTTCTTCCGGCTCGACCAGAAGAACTCCGTCATCGTCCAGTTCCTCCACTCGGAGACGGAGTACCCGGACGCGGTCGCCTCGGCCTACGGCCAGAGCGAGGGCCGCTTTGGCGGCAACGCCGTCAGCCTGCAGTTCCAGCACTTCTCCCGGTATTGGATCGTCAACGCGATGTACGAAGACCTGTCCCCGGGCTTCCGGGCCGACTACGGCTTCGTGCCGCGCGTCGACACCCGGACGGCCACGGCGACCGTCTTCCGCCAGTTCTGGGGCAAGCCCAAGAGCTGGTTCAACCTCATCCGGCTCGGGGTCATGGGGGAGGCGGTCTGGGACCACGCCGGCACCCTGACCGACCGCGGCCTGACCCTCGGCCTGGCCTACCAGGGGAACCTGGAGTCCCTGGTCAATCTCCACGCCAATTTCCTGCGGACCTTCTACAACGGGCAGTATTACGACACCGCCTTCGGCCAAGCCATCGGCCGCATCCGTCCCTTCAGCGGGGCCGAGGTCGGCGTCCAGGCCATGGCCGGCCAGACCATCGACTACGCCAACTCACGCCTGGCCCAGGGGCTGTCGGTCGGGCCCAACCTCTCGCTCAACATCTTCCGCCGGCTCAACCTCGTGGCCTCGCACGCCTACGAGCGGCTGTTCCTCCACGGCGACACCATCTACATCGCCAACCTGAGCCAGCTCAAGCTCGTCTGGAACTTCAGCGTCCGGTCCTTCGTCCGGGCCATCCTCCAGTACAGCGACCAGGAGCAGAATCCCGCCGCCTACACCTTCCCCGTCGACTCGCGGAGCCGCGGGCTCTTCACCCAGTTCCTGTTCTCTTACAAGCTCAATCCGCGAACGGTCCTTTTCCTCGGCTATTCGGACAATTCGCTGGGCGGCGTCTTCGACAGCTGGCTCGGCCCGGACCGCGTCGGCCTCACCCGGACCGACCGGACCTTCTTCCTCAAGATCGGCTACGCCTGGCAGCTCTAGTATTCATAAAAAACGCCCTGTTTTCTTCTCTTTTTTTAGGGGCGTTTTTTACCCTGCGGGCGAACCGATCCGGCCCCATCTGCTTCGTTCTCGGGGTTCGCAGTACCAAAGAGTACAGCTTCACCCCTCGGGCCTCGCATCTGGGACCGCCTCGATTCGTGAATACGTCAGGCCGACCAAGCGCGTCAGAAGCGGTAACCGGCCACGAGAGAGAGGGCCGTGCTGTCGGCCCCGCCGGGGCCCTCCCGCCTCGATACGTAGCCGCGGAGCCTGACGTCGCGGAGAACGATGACGTCGAAGCCGGCCTCGAAGAGCCACGCCGGCCCGGCCAGGATCTCCTCGACGGACCCGGTCTCGAGCGACCGGGCGCCCCGCCCGACGCTCGCCCAAACGTAGCTCGTCCCCGCGAAGTAGCGCCGCAGGCCGGCGATCCAGGTGAACCCGGTGTCCTCGCCGGTGTCGGCCCGATAGACGCGGACGTTCGGGTACCAGGAGCCCCAGTAGGCCGCTCCCGAGGCGACCATGATGAGGACGGACCCGCCGGCGAGGCCGATCCGGCGGACCCCGAGAGAGACCTCGTACCTGGTCAGGAAGGACTGATAGACCTCGGCGTGGACGGACGACGTCGGAACGAACTCGGCCTTCGGGGCCAGGCTCAGGTCGAAGTATCCGTAGGCCCCTTTCCAGAGCAGGGGATAGGCCTCGAGGCCGAGGGTGTCGTCATGGCCGCCGGCCCGCCAGGACCGTCCCGCCTTGGCTACGAACCGGGCCCGGTCGCCGAAGAGGCCGAAGAGGACCGACAGGCCGATGTCCCGGGCGTCCTCCCGGCCGTCGCTCCAGTGCTCGCTCCTTCCGGAGAGCCAGGCCTCGGGCTTGCGGACGAAGAGCGGCACGGCCCGGTCGAACGAATGCCGGAAGTCCGCGTTCCCCGGCTCGAGCTCGACGGCCCGGGCCAGGTACCCGCGGGCCCGCCCGTAATCGCCCTGTCCCAGGAGGACGGCGCCGACGCGGTGGAGCGCCCCGGCGTGGTTCGCGTCGAGGTCGAGCGCCCGCCGGCAGAGGACGAGGGCCGCGTCGTATTCGCCCCGCCAGGAGGCCAGGTCGGCCAAGCCGGCGAGGGCATCGGCCGAGCGCGGTTGGACTTCCAGGGCCCGCCGGAAGGTCTTTTCGGCGCCGTCGAGATCCCCCCGCCACGAGAGGATGCGGGCCTTGAAGACGACGAGGTCGGCATCGGCCGGGTGCTCGGCGAGCAAGGCGTCGAGGACGGCCTCGCCCTCGTCCCATCTTCCCGCATAGGCGTGGGCGCGGGCCAGGAGGAAGCGGACCTCGGCGTTCCCGGGATCGCTCCGGAGAGCTTCGAGGGCCAGGGCAACGGCCTTGTCGTGCTCGCCGGCCGCGAGGGCCCGCCGGATGGCGTCGCGGTCCTGGGCCCACGACTCGGTGGCGGACGCCGCCAGCGAGACGATCAGCCAGAGCCCGAGGCCGGCCGCGCGCCAGCTCCGGCGTCCCGCGTTCATGGCGTCTGCCCCGCTTTGGCGAAACCCCGCTTTTCCATCGCCCCCCATTCGTTCTTGCCCTTCAGGTAGCCCAGGAGGCTCCAGGCCCGGACGACGGACAGGTACTGACGGTAGAAGAGGTTCTCGGCGACGCCGGCCGCGGTCAGGATGAGGATGTCGCGCGGCCTCGGATAGCGATGCGAGGAGAGCTCCTCGAGGAGGATGGCCAGGAGGGAAACGAAGGTGCCGTAAAAAACGGCCACGAAGAAGAAGGTCACCGCGAACGGATAGTCGACCTGCCCGCGCAGGACGTGGCCCACGAACAGGGCGTAGCCCAGGCATTCGATGTAGGGCCCGGCCATCTCGAAGAACGCATAGAAGGGCAGGGCGAAGAGGCCGGCGACCCCGTAGCGCGGATTGAAGAGCATCCGCCGGTAACACACCAGCGTCTGGATGAGGCCGCGGTGCCAGCGGCTCCTTTGCCGGGCCAGGACCCTGAGACTTTCCGGGGCCTCCGTCCAGCAGATGGGATCGGGGATGTATTGGATCCGGAAGGGCTTCCTTCTTTCGTGCATGTGCTTCTGCATGCGGACGACGAGGTCCATGTCCTCGGTGATGGAGGCCGTCCGGTAGCCGCCGCAGGCCATGGCGATGTCCTTGCGGAAGATGCCGAAGGCGCCGGACACGATGAGCGTGCTCCTCATCATGCTCATTCCCAGGCGGCCGCCGAGGAAGGCCCGGAGATACTCCAGGATCTGGAAGCGGGCGATCCAGTTCCGGGGCAGGCCGACCGTCTCGACCTGGCCGTCCCGGACGACGCAGCCGTTGCTGAGACGGATGATCCCGCCGGCGCCGATGGTCCTCTCGGGGTCCTCGAGAAAAGGGCGGACGACCTTGAGCAGGGCGTCCTTTTCCATGATGGAATCCCCGTCCACGGCGCAGAACAACGGGTAGCGGGAGACGTTCAAGCCGGCGTTCATGGCGTCGGCCTTCTTCCCGTTCATCTTGTCGACGACGATGAGCTTGGGCTGGACGGCCGACCGGTAGAGGCCCCGGATCGGCTGGCTCGGAAGGATCCTCCGGAAGACGGCCTTGGAGGTCCGGAGTTCGAAGGCCTCGGTCAGCCGGGCGAGCGTGTCGTCGGTCGAGCCGTCGTTCACGACGATGACCTCGAAGACGGGATAGCGGAGGGACAGGAGCGAGCGGACGCTCTCCACGATCCCGTGGCCCTCGTTGTAGGCGGGGACGATGACGGAGACGGGCTTGACGATGGGCATGCGGAAGATCTCGGCGAAGCGGACGAACGTAACCATCCGGCGGTAGCGGAGGATGCCGGCCAGGGAGAGGAGGTTGAACAGGAAGTAGAAGGTGTTGATGAGCAGGAAATACGTCAGGATGAGGTGCTCCAAACCGGTTTCGAAGACGCTCAGGACGTGGGTCACGACGCGCCTCCCGTCAGGATGACGGAGTCCAGCACCATCGCGGCCATGTCGGCGGCGAACCGGTCCTGCTTCTGGCGGGATATCTCCTGGAGCTGGAGAACGCCGACGAGGCCGAAGGCGGCCAGCCCGTAGCCGGCGTTGTAGCGGACGTGCCAGTTCGGGGAGAAGAGGGCTTTGGCCAGGACGGGAAGCGTGTTCCATTCCTGGAGGGTGCCCAGGCTCCGGACGGCCTGGGCCTGGACCGCCCAATCCGGATCGGCGGCGAGGGCGCACAGCGTCCGGGCCGAGTCCGGGACGAGCAGGTGCCCCAAGGCCCGGGCCGAACGGATACGGAGCTCCTTGTCGGGGTGGCGGGCGAAGCCGACGACCTGCGGATAGAGGCCGCGCAGGCGGAGACGGCCGGCCATCTCGACGAGCACGCCCGCCTTTTCCGCGGGGAGCGGCTTCTCCAGGGAGATCCTGATGAAGGGCTCGATGCGCGGGCCCAGGCTGAAGAGGATGTTCGAGTACGCGTAAAGGTTCGGTTCGGGGTCCTTCTCGAACAGGTCGAAGATGTGGGCGAGCGTTTCCCGCGAAGCGATGCCCGACAGGGCGTTGAGCGCGGCCAGCCGGACGACCGGCTTGTCGTGGAGGAGCTTGACCAGATGGACGGCCTCTTCGGGCCGTGAGAAGTCGACGAAGAGCCGGACGTTCTGGAGCCGGGTCGCCAGCCAGGGCGATCTCAGGTCCCGGAGACACCGGCGGCGGATCGTCCGCTCGAAAACGACCTTGAGCGGTTCGAGAGAACGGCCGGCGAGGGCCTCGCGGTAGGCGACGAGCAGCCGCTTGAGGACGCGCGGCCGCGACCGGTACTTCGAAGCGAAGGCGAAGGCCGCGCGCCTGTCGTCGGGCGCGGTCAGGAGCTCGAGGAGGTCCGTTTCCATCTCGTCGTAGGTCCCGCGGTCCTTCCTCTCCCGGGCTTCGATGAGCAGGCGCCGGCAGAAGATGAACAGGAAGAGAGAGGTGGACACCAGGAGAAGGTAGCCGAAGCTATAGAGGACGACGATCGACAGCATGGTCGCGCCTCTCCTTGAGGATCTTCTTGACCTCGGCCACCAGGACCTGGGGCGAGAACGGCTTGAGGATGTAATCGGCCCCCTCCTCGAGGCCCTTGACGATCGCCGTTTCCTCGCCGAGCGCGGACAGCATGAGGACCGGAATGGAGAACGTATCGGGGTCCTTCTTGAGAAGCGAAAGGAGCTCGAAGCCGTCCATCCCGGGCACGACGGCGTCGAGGATGATCAGGTCGGGCCTCCCGGCCTTGGCGCCGGCCAGGCCGTCCCCCCCGTTGCCGGCCTTTTCGACGACGAACCCTTCTTTGCGCAAGAAATGGGAGATGATGTTGCGGACCGTCGGGTCGTCGTCGACCAGCAGGACCTTGGGCGTGGCCCCCCTCGAGGCGCCGTGGTCCGCCGAGAGGAGCTCGCGCGCGAGCGCGGCCCGGCCGAGCGCCGCGTCGGCGTCGGGCAGGCTCGTGCCCGGAAGCATATCTCCGCCGGACTTGGCCGCGAGGTCCTTGAGATCGAGTAGCGCCCGGACCTGGGCGGAGAGGAGATCGTCGAGCATCGCCCGGTGTTGCGCGATGCGGCGGACGACTTCCTCGATGTCCCGCAAGACCTTTTCCGCTCCGGCTTTTTCGGGCACGGTGTCCTTTCTTCCGGCGCGGCGCCCCGGTCCCTCCGGCGAGGCCTTCCCTCCGAAGCGGGCGGACCGGACTACCCCGCGCCTGGACCAGTCTGCGCCGGGATCCCGGTCCCGCCCATCGCTGGCTGCGGGGAAAGGGAGGGTGATTTTATGGGCCGGGGGGCCCTCGCCGGGGAGAGGGGAGCCTCACCCCTCCCGGCGAGGCTGGACAGGAGGCGGCCGCATCTGGTACATTTCGTTCTCTCGTCGCGCTCGAAAGGAGCCCCGCTATGAAGAGATCCCTGCTGGTCATCGCCATCGCCCTTCTGGCCCTCGTCATGCTGGCCCCCGCCGCCTTCCAGGCCCCGAAAAAGCCCGATATCATCGGCACTTGGGTCGGGTACGCCATCTCGCCGGGCACGAGATTCGAGCTGACCGCCGTCTTCGACAAGGCCGGGACCGGGTATACAGGCAAGCTCAGCGACGCGGCGGGCATGATCGCCGAAACCCCGCTCCAGGAGATCGTCTTCAAGGACAACAAGCTGACCTTCGCGTTCGACCTGGACATGGGCGGCGACGCGATGTTCATCAAGATCGAGCTCACCCTCGAGAACGAGGTCCTCAAGGGCTTCTGGTTCGACGTCGAGGGGAACTCGGACGTCGTCGAGCTCGCCCTCAAGAAGTGACCGGGGCGCCCGTCATGAACGGGGCCGCCCTCGCCGCGTTTCCGTCCCTCCGCGCCGTCGCGGCCTGCGGCAGGAAGAGGGGATTGGACGGGGCGTCCCCGCCGTGGTATAAGTCGATCGGGAGAAGGCCATGAACGGCAACGTCTACGACGAGCTCAAGGAGCGCGGCTTCGTCGCCCAGGTCTCCGACGAGGAGGCCGTCCGCAAGATGCTCGGCGGGAACTCCGTCACGTTCTACATCGGCTTCGACAGCACGGCCACGAGCCTGCACGCCGGCAGCCTGGTGCCGATCATGGCCATGGTCCACCTCCGGCGCGCCGGCCACCGGGCCATCGCCGTCGTCGGCAGCGGCACGACCATGGTCGGCGATCCCAGCGGCAAGACCGAGATGCGCCCCATGCTCGACGAGGCGACCATCCGGGCCCAGGGCCAGGCCATCCACATCCAGCTCTCCCGCTACCTCCGCTTCGACGGATCCTCGGCCATCGCCGTGGACAACGCCGACTGGCTCCTGCCGCTCAACTACATCGCCTTCCTGCGCGACATCGGCCGGCATTTCAGCGTCAACCGCATGCTGGCCGCCGAGGCTTACAGGCTGCGCCTGGAGAAGGGCCTGTCCTTCATCGAGTTCAACTACCAGCTCCTGCAGGCCTACGACTATCTGACCCTCTACCGCAAGCACCACTGCACCCTGCAGATGGGCGGGGACGACCAGTGGGGGAACATCCTGGCCGGGGTCGACCTCATTCGCCGGGTCGAAGGCGGGACGGCCGAGGCCCTGACCTTCCCCCTGCTGACCACGGCCTCGGGGGCCAAGATGGGCAAGACCGCCCAGGGCGCCGTGTGGCTCGACGCCGGGCAATTCAGTCCCTACGATTTCTACCAGTATTGGGTCAGCTGCGACGACCGGGACGTCGGCCGCTTCCTGCGCATCTTCACCCTCCTGCCCCTCGACGACATCCGTCGCCTGGAGGCCTTGCGGGACAGAGGCATCAACGAGGCCAAGAGGATCCTGGCCTACGAAGCGACCAAGATCACCCACGGCGAGCTCGAGGCGGACAAGGCCCGCCAGGCCGCGGCCGCCGCGTTCGGCGGAAAGCCCGGCCCGGGCGGCTCCGGGGACTCCTATGGCGTCGCCGGCGACATCACCGTCCTGCCGACGACGGCCGTGCCCCGTTCGCGGCTCGTGGAGGGCGTCTCGCCGGCGGGCCTGTTCACCGAGGTCGGCCTGACGCCCTCGCGCAAGGAGGCCAAGCGGATGATCGAGCAGGGCGGCCTCTACGTCAACGACGAGCGCGTCGACTCGGTCGAGCGCCTGGTCACGGTCAAGGACCTCGGGCCGGGCGGCGACATCATCCTCAAGGCCGGCAAGAAGAAGGTCCACCGGATCGTCCCCGGCTGAGAACCGGCCCAGAATTCCTTTGCGTTGCCCGGCCGACTGTGCTTTACTAGTGCGGCCGTCCCCACGGTCCAAGGAGTACGACATGAAGCACGTCACCGCCATTTTCCTGGTCTCGGCCCTGACCGTCACCGGTTGTTCGTCGAAGGCCGGGGAATTCACCCTGAAGGCGGGCACCCCCGCCTACGCCCTGGCCGTCGAGCTGGCCAAGACCATGCCCGCCCTGGCCCCCGACAAGACGACCGTCATGGTCCAGTCCAAGGATTTCACCATCACGGCCGCCGAGGTCGTTCAGGCCGTCCGGGACAATCTGGGCACGAGGACCGAGGGCCTCAAGCAGCTCGACGCCGGGCAGCTGAAGAGGGTCCTCGAACAGGGCGCCAACACCCTGGGTGAGCGCAAGCTCCTGCTGGCCGCCGCGAAAGCGGCCAAGACCGTGCTCCCGGCCGGGGAGCTCGACACGGCCCTCCAGTCCGAGTACGCCCAGGCCGGCGGCGAGGCCAATTTCCTGGAGGAGCTGAAGAAGGCCGAGATCGCGATCGACCACGTCAAGACGAGCGTCGGCGAGACCCTGCTCATCAACGCCTACCTCAAGGGCATCGTCCAGGCCGGGATCAAGGTGCCGGAGGAGGAGCTCCGCAAGGCCTACGACGAAGCGACGCAGACCGACCAGACCGCTACGGTGCGGCACATCCTCATCGTGACCCAGGGCAAGACCGACGACGAGAAAGCCGCGGCCCGCAAGAAGGCCGAGGAGGTCCTGGCCAAGGCCCAGACCGGCCAGGATTTCGCGGAGCTGGCCAAGCAGTATTCCGAGGATCCCGGGTCCAAAGACAACGGCGGCCTCTACGAGAATTTCCCGAAGGGGCAGATGGTCAAGCCGTTCGAGGACGCCTCCTTCTCGCTCCCCGTGGGCGGGCTGAGCGGGCTCGTCGAGACGAGCTTCGGCTACCACATCATCAAGGTCGTCGACCGCAAGAAGGAGACGCGTCCGTTCGAGGAGGTCAAGGCCGGGATCGAGACCAAGCTCCTGCAGGCCAAGCAAGGCACGCTCGTCCAGGACACCCTGAAGGCCCTCAAGGACAAGGCCGCGTTCAAGCTGGTCGAGCTCTGATCGCCCCGGGGGCTTCCGCCCCGGGGATGAGAAAACGGCCCGCCCCTCACCCCTCGAGGGGGGGAGGGCTGACCGGCTGAATTCCTCCCTTGCGGGGATTGCGGGACCGGCCTCGTTCCCCCATAGTGTAAGGCGGATGCGCGTCCCCCGACCGCGTCCGGATATTCGCGCATGATCGAGGAGGCACCATGAAAAGACTCACGACGATCCTTCTGGCCGCGGCCTTCGCCGGGCTTCTGGTCCTGCCCCAGCCCGCCGCCGCCAGCGTCCAGTTCGGGCTCAAGGCCGGCGGCAACATGGCCAAGCCGACCGGCGCCGACGCCGACGACCCGTTGGCGACCCTGAAGTCCAGGGTGGGCTTCACGGGCGGCATCTTCCTGGCTTTCAACTTCGGCCGCGTCGTCAGCATCCAGTCCGAGGTCCTGTACACGATGAAGGGCGCCACGTATGTGGCCCTCGACGACACGTACACGGACAAGCTCTCCGCCGACTACATCGAGATCCCCCTGCTCCTCAAGCTGAAGATCCCGTTGCCGGTCGTCCAGCCGTTCGTCTTCGCCGGCCCGTCCGTGGGCTTCAAGCTCAAGGAAAAGCTGGAGTCCGACGGCGTGGAGATCCCCCTCGACGAGGCCATCCTGAAGAACAACGACTACGGCGCCATCTTCGGGGCCGGCCTGAACCTGGGGCGGAACTTCATGGTCGACGTCCGCTACAGCCTGGGCCTGCAGAAGGTCATCAATACGATCGAGGGCGAGCTCGAACCGGACTTCAAGAACGGCGTCTGGTCGGCCACCATCGGCATCGCCTTCTGACCGCCGCTAGTACATTCGCATCGACGACGGCGCTTCCGCCCGCGCGGAAGCGCCGTTTTTTTTGCCCTGAAGGGACGGGAGGGACGACCGCGCTCAGCGGATGTACAGATAGACGTAGTGGTTGACGCCTTCCTCGTCCTTGACCGTCTCGACCAGGGACTGCTTGGACTCCCAACCCGGGATGGCGTAGTTGTGGCAGACGACGCGGCTCTTCGGCCGCAGCTGGCTCTCGAGGATGGGCCGCATCAGGGCGTTCGACTCGGGCAGCAGATAGAGGCTGACGACGGTGGCCTCGGAGATGTCGGCCTTGGTGGCGTCCATGCGGAGGAAGCGGACCTTGTCCCCGACCCCCGCCGCCGAAGCGTTCCGCTCCGACTCCTCGACCATGGCCTGGTCGATGTCGATGCCGACGCCCCGGATCCCGTAACGGCGGGCGGCCGTGATGACGATGCGGCCGTCCCCGCAACCGATGTCGTAGAGGACGTCCTTGTCGGTCAGGGCGGCCAGCTCGAGCATCCGGTCGACGACCGGCGCCGGCGTCGGGACCCAGGGAGCGAGGTCGACGGCGTCGTCCCGGCCGTGCGAGCCGAGGAAGAGATCGATCGTCTCGCCCTCGTCGTAGCGGAAGGAGTAGGGACTGCCCGGGTCGAGCGAGTAGACGGCGTCCCTCTGCCCCGTGGGGAACTCGACCTCGAGCGGGACGGCGGTCGGGAAGCGGTCGACGGCGTTCGGGGCGATCTCGCGGGTCTCGACGGCCTCGGGCTTGCCGGACGGGTAGATCCGGTAGGCGATCGAGCGGCCGGTGACGTTGCGGAGGGTCGTCTCCTTGAGGTCGAGATCGGCGGCCGTCGCCGCGGCCGGGGCCGGGGGTTCCGGCCCGCGTCGGCAATCCGCGAAGGGCAGGACGGCGGCGATCAGGGCGACGAGGACGGCAACGCGGGCGAGGTCGGTTCTGCGCGACATGGGCACCTCCCGATGGGCCCATTGTAGCAGAAACGGCCTTGAAAAGACCCGGCGTCCCGTGTAGAGTCTCTCCCATGTACCGAACGACCGCTTCCCTTCTTTTTCTCGCCGTCCTCGCCGCGGCCGCCCCGCAGGCCGCCGGCCGCGCTTCCGGCGCCGCCCCGGCCGGGGGCTTTTTCCGGCCGCTCCGGATCGACCGGCCGCCGTCGATCGACGGCCGTCTCGACGAGGCGGCCTGGCGCGACGCCCCTTCGGTCGTCCTGGACAAGACCTTCATGCCCGACTTCGGCCGGGAGGCCAGCGAGCGGACGGCGGCTTTCATGGCCTACGACGCCGAGAACCTCTACTTCGCCTTCAAGTGCTACGACCGGGAGCCGGACAAGATCAAGGCCTCCGTGGCCAACCGCGACACTATCCGGCCGGACGATTGGATCTGCATCAACCTCGACACCTTCAACGACCGCCAGTCCCTCTACGCCTTCTACGTCAATCCGCTCGGCATCCAGACCGACAGCCGCTTCGCCAGCAACGTCGAGGACTTCAGCGTCGACCTGGTCTGGTCGAGCGCCGGGAGGCTCGATGCCGACGGCTACACGGTCGAGCTGGCCGTGCCCTTCAAGAGCATCCGCTACGCCGGAAAGAAGCGGGTCGAGATGTCCCTCTTCTTCGAGCGCTACATTTCGCGCCGGTCCGAGCACACCTCCTATCCGGCCCTCGACCCGGCCCGCGGCTACTTCTTCCTGACCCAGATGATGCCGCTCGAGCTCGAGGACATCGAGCATTACACCCTGCTCGAGGTCCTGCCGGCCGTCACCTACCGGGACGGGGCCGAGCGCGTCGAGGGGGCCCTCGTCGGCGCGCGCGGCGCCGCCGACGGCCACCTGACCGCGAAGTACGGCATCACCTCCCAGCTCATCCTCGACGCGACGGTCAATCCCGATTTCAGCCAGGTCGAGGCCGACGCCGGACAGGTCGACGTCAACCTCCGCTACGATCTCTATTTCCCCGAGAAGCGGCCTTTCTTCCTGGAGGGCAGCGAGATGTTCAACCTGGCTGCGGCCTCGGGCTCCAGCCCGCTGGTCGCCGCCGTCCACACCCGGACGATCGTCGATCCTCTCTTCGGCTTCAAGCTGTCGGGCAAGGTCGGGAAGAAGGACACGGTGGCCTCCATCCTGGCCCTGGACGAGTCGCCGTCGGCGGATCCCCTGTACGCGCCCGGCGACGATCGTTACGCGGGCTTTGCCGTACTCCGCTACAAGCGGGCGGTCGGCGCCGACGGCTACCTCGGCGCGATCACCACCGGCCGCGAGTACGGCGGGGGGGCGAACCAGGTGGCCGGCGCGGACGGGCAGCTCCGGCTGACGAAGTCGAGCCAGCTGGCCTTCCATGCCCTGGGCTCCTGGACGCGGACCGCCGGGGAGACGGGAACGGATCCCGGGATCGCGCTGGGCGCGAGCTATCTCTACGACACCCGCAACCTCGGTGTAAATATCTCGATCTACGATATTTCCGAGGATTTTGGAACCGAGGCCGGCTACCTGACCCGCCAGGGCGTGGCCGGTCTCGCCGCCTCCGTCTTGCCGCGCTTCTATCCCAAGAGCGGCTTTCTGAGGAAGATCACACCGAACCTCTCTGTCGCGGT
>CAWDSL010000010.1:0-12196 GCA_963805015.1 uncultured bacterium | reverse complement strand
GAGCGAGCCGCAGACGGAGGCCCGGAGCGGCCGGGAGGTCTTGTTGACCAGGACGTAACGGAGGACGGCGACCGGGATACCGCTGGTTTCGGCATCGCCCGGGACGAGCGGGTTCCAGGCCTCGAGGCGGACGTCCACCGGCGCGTCGGGATCCGAGAGCCGGACCTGGCCGAACGGGTAGGCGGCCGCGAAGTCGACCTCCCGGAACCTGGGCAGTCCGTGGTTGACGGCCGTCGAACCGTGCGAGGCCTCATAGACGGCGAGGGGCAAGGGCCCTTCGAGGGCCCGGGTGAACACGGCCTCCCCGTCGGCCACGCGCACGGCGAAGAACGGGCCGGTCTGCTGGCCGCTCCAAGGGACGTAGCCCTTGGCCGGCCGGTTCATGATCTCCCAGTCGATGAGGTTGCCGCGGCCGCCGAGCGAGACCGTGCCCGTCCCAATGCCGCCGAGGGGCAGCGCGATCCTCTCGACGTGGTCGCGGTCGTAGGTTCTCAGAACGGGCCAGTCCGGCCGCCAGATGTCCGCGGCGGGCGCTGAGACGACGGCGATCTCGACGAGCAAAGCAAAGACGATCAGCTTATGGCCTGAGCGTTTCATCGAAACCTCCTCTGCTTTGGGCTCGCAGATCCGATCCTGCGGTATATCCGGACAGGGCACTTTCTCGAGATATCTCCCAGCGCCGCTCCTCCGAGTCGCTCCGGAACGGCGCTGATGGTCGCTCCGTAGACTCCGCTCCCTGCCGGTCCCCCCTCCGCCACGGGGATCTTCGGGCGACACCCCTCGCCGCCTCGAGAGGGAATTCCGGATCTGCGGATAGATCCCATCTCATAGCCTTAACATAGATAGCCTTGTCGCGCCGCGCTCGGGGCTATCATCATAAGGCAACTGCTCCATCGAAAAGAAGAAACACTTAGACGGCCCGGGCTTTTCGAACGGCCGCCTGCCAACCCGCGTAGAGCCGGTCGGCCTGGCCGCGGGTCATGGACGGTGTGAACTTCCGTTCGTCGACGGCCAGCCGCTCGATGGCCGCCGTCGACTCCCAGACGCCCGCGCCGAGGCCGGCCAGATAGGCCGCCCCGAGCGAGGTCGTCTCCACCGTCTTCGGCCGGACGACCGGGACGCCGAGGATATCGGCCTGGAAACGGCAAAGGAAGTCGTTGGCCGAAGCGCCGCCGTCGACCCGGAGCTCCCGGATCCTCAGTCCCGAATCCTTGCGCATGGTCTCGAGCACGTCGCGGGTCGAATAGGCCATGGCCTCGACGGCCGCCCGCACGATGTGCTGGCGTTTGGTGCCGCGCGTCAATCCGGCCAGGACGCCCCGGGCCTCGGCGTCCCAGTAGGGCGCGCCGAGCCCGACGAAGGCCGGGACGAAGTAGACGCCGGCCGTGTCCGGGACGGCCGTCGCCGCGGCCTCCGATTCGGCCGCCGTGCCGACGAGCCCCAGCTCGTCGCGCAGCCACTGGATGGCCGCTCCGGCGACGAACACGGAGCCCTCGAGGGCGTAGGCGGGCTTGCCGGCCGGGCCGCAGGCGACCGTGGTGATCAGCCCGTGCCTCGAGGCCACGGCCTCGCGGCCGGTGTTGAGGAGGATGAAGGCGCCCGTGCCGTAGGTGTTCTTGATCGCGCCCGGCCGGAACCCGGCCTGGCCGAAGAGCGCGGCCTGCTGGTCCCCAGCGATGCCCATGATGGGGATGCCGGCGGGGAGCCTCCCGATCCGGACGGTCCGCCCGAACTCGCCGGAAGACGGCCGGACCTCGGGCAGGGCCGCGGCGGGGACGCCGAAGAGGTCGAGCAGGTCCTCGTCCCAGGCCAGCCGCCGGATGTTGAAGAGCATGGTCCGCGAGGCGTTGGTCGGGTCGGTGGCGTGGCTCTTCCCGCCGGTGAGCTGCCACAGGACCCAGGAATCGGGCGTGCCGAAGGCCAGGCGGCCTTTCTTGGCCCGCTCCCGCAGCCCGCCCCGGTCGAGGAGCCACTCCGCCTTGGTCGCCGAGAAGTAGGCGTCGATGGGCAGTCCCGTCTTGCGGCGGACGGCGCGGGAGAGGCCGGGCCTCGCCGCGAGCTCGCGGCAGCGGTCGGCCGTGCGGCGGCACTGCCAGACGATGGCTTTGGCGGCGGGCCGGCCCGACCTCCGGTCCCAGAGGATGGTCGTCTCGCGCTGGTTGGTGATGCCGACGGCGGCGATCGACCGGCCCGGCACCGTTTCAAGGACCTTCTGGACGGTCCGGTGGACGCTGCGCCAGATCTCGTTCGGATCGTGCTCGACCCAGCCGGGGCGCGGGAAATATTGGGGGAACTCCTCGTAGGCGGAGGCGACGGCCCGGCCGTTCCGGTCGAAGACGATGGCCCGGCTGCCGGTCGTCCCCTGGTCGATGGCCAGTACGAGGTTCACGTCAAACCCTCGGCGCGGCCCAGGCGACGATGTCCTCGAAGACCTTCTCCCGGCCCAGGTCGATGGATAGGGCGTGGAGCATCCCCGGGTACTCAATGAGCGTCTTGTCGGCGAGGGCGATCGTCGCGAAGATCTTCCGGCCGCCCCGCTCGTCGACGAGGCGGTCGTCGCCGGGGATGAGAAAGAGCGACGGGACCGCGGAGGTCCGGGCCAGCCGCCCGGCCCGGGCCTGGACCGGCAGGAACGACCCTAGAAGCCCCAGGCTGGCCACCCGGATCTCGTCCGGCGAGGCGTCCATGATCCGGATGTAGTCGGGATCGCGCGTCACCATATCCGAGGTGAACGGGACGTCGACCGTGAGCTTCGGATTGAAGAGCCCGAACAGGACGAGCTTGAGGTAGGCGCTGAAGGGGAATTTCATCCCGTTCTTGAAAGCCGGGGCGATGAGCACCTGTCCCGCGAAAACCTCCGGATGCGCGCCGGCCAGGTCGTAGGCGATGAGCCCGCCCATGCTCTCGCCGAGGAGGAAGACCTTTCGTCCGGGGAAGTCCCGTCCGATGACCTCCCGGAGGCCGAGGATGTCCCGGTACCAGGTCCGGAACGAGTCGATGTGCCCGCGCGGGCGCTCCAGCGTCCGGCCGAAGCCGCGGAGCTCGATCGCGTACGAGGCGAAGCCGCGGCGGGCCAGGTGGCCGGCCAGGAAGTCCCAGCGGGCCGTGTGGGCCCCGAGCCCGTGGACGAGGAGGAAGACGGCCTTGGGGGAGCTCTCGGAGGGCTCGGCGTCCCAGCGGCGGTAGAGAAAGTCTGTCCCTTGGAGTTCCTGCATGGCCGGATTATAACAGAGGGCCGGCGCCGGTTGGAAGGACCGCCGCTTGAACGGGGGGGCCATTCTCTGTATGATAGGGCAAAATCCGTGATTAGGAGGTCTGGTGGCTAGAGGAAACAGAGCCTTTAAGAGCGAAAAAAGGACCAAAGAGCTGAAGCGTCTGAAGAAACAGGAAGAAAAGCGGCAGCGGAAGCTGGCCAAGCTCGCCAACCCCGACGAGCCCGAGGTCTTCTCGCCCGACGAAGCGCCGGCCGCTCCGCCCAACCCGGACGATCCCGGGCAGGAAACGACCTGACCCCGACGACCGACCGACGGGATCACTCTCAGCCGGCCCCAAGCCCCGTCCGTGGGCCTTCGCCGGGGCCGGCCCTCTCCAAGAACGACCGATGAGGGACGTCGTATGCCCCGTGGGGCGGGTCCTGGCGCTCCTGCTGGTGTTGGCCGCCTCGGCCGCGCTCCCCGCCGGCACAGGAGCCGAGCGGACCCTCTTCAAAGACCTCCCCGCGACCGATCCGGCCCGCGAGATCGTCCGGACGGTCCTCGCTTCCCCCTTCTATTCCATGCGTGAGGGCTTCACCGCCAAGTCCTGGGCGGCGGACGGTTTCCGCGACGCCTGGGAGCGGGCCCGGACCTATTTCCCGGCGAAGACCTGGCTCGTCGTCCCGGGGACCCATTTCATGGCGCACGGCTTCGATCCGGAAGGGAAGCTGTTCATGGAGGTCCACGAGTCCGCCTTCCTCGCGCTTTGCGTCGGGAACCGGAGGACCTTCACGCCCGGCTCCGTCGTCGCCGCCTACGCCGGGATGCGCGGCGAGGCCGACGGCCGGGAGGCCTCGGTCTTCCGCGAGAAGACGGGCCGGCTCGAGCCCTCATTCCGCGACGAGGACGCGCATCGGGCCCTGCGGATGGCGCTCGGCGAAGACCGGTACGACGGCTTCCTCCGGGCCCTCCGGGAGGAAGACTATCACATGCTGGCCGGCGGGCTCATGCACGAAGGCGTGCACGCGGGCCTCGATGACATTCTCGTCGCCCGGATCCAGTCCGAGTATAAGGCAGGGGGCCGGCCCGTCCAGTGGGACGAGATGAGGGCCTTCATGGCCGAGATCGTCTACCACGGGATCTACTGCGACTGGGCCGCGGCCGACCTCGGCGCCGGCCGGAGCCGGACGGCCGGGCTTCTCCGCCAGCTCGAATCGCTCCGGAAACGACCGCGCCTCCGCCCCGGACCGGACCGGGCCGCTTTCGAAGGCATCCGGGCCGGGATCGGGGTCGAGATCGCGCTCCGACGCCTAAGGATGCGCGAGATCTGGCAGTCGGCCCGGCGCGCGGAAGGGCTCCTCACGAGTCTCCGGCAGGACTACGTCCGGGGCCGGGCGCCCGAGGATGTCGAAGGGCCCCTGGCGGCCCTCGAAGGCGACTCTGCCCGCTTCACGGCGGCCGCGGGCGAGGCCATCGGGGCCTGCGAGCTCGCCCTGCGCGACCTCGAAGCGCTCCTCGGCCAATGGGACGAATGGGCGGACGGCCGCCGGCCCTTCCCTCCCCCCGTGACGGATTCGAACGCGGCCGCCGCCCGCGCGGCCGCCGTCGGTTGGCCGGACCCGCCCGTCGACGGGGCCCGCCGCCTCATGAACCTGGCCGGCCGGGCTCTCGAGCGGGAACGGTCCCTCTCGTAAGCAGGCCGTCGAGACCCCACGTCCGCTCCGCCGTCAGATAGCGCACCGGCTTCTTCGACGGAACGAACGACATGGCCCTTTCGGCGAACGCGGTGATGGACAGGGCCGGATTGACGCCCAGGTTCTCCGGGATCTGGGAGCCGTCGCAGACGATCATCCCCTCGTAGCCGCGGACGCGGTTGCGCTCGTCGATCACCCCCTCCTCGGGCGTCGGCCCGAAGGAGCACCCGCCCAGGATGTGGGCCGTGATGGGCGCGTTCACGGTCACTTCGGTGACGACGTTGGCGGCGACGCCCCCGGTCCTCTTGGCCAGGCGTCGGCCGAAGTCGTTGCCGGCCGGCAGCCAGGTCGGGTGCGTGCGCTCGGCCCCGCGCCGGGCCGCCAGGACCCGGACGAAGGGGAAGAACCAGGGCCGGGCCAACCTGAGATCGAAGAAGTTGTCGAGGGTCTGCATGCCCAGGAGAATGATGGTCTCTTTGGCCCAATCGGAGGGGTTGCGCAGCCTCAGGTTCCGGACCGGATGGCGGAGCTCATTCCCCAGCCAGCGGAGGACGCGCGGGATCCGTTTGTCGCCGTCGGTCAGCGCGGCAACGAGCGCGCACATGGCGTCGTGGCCCTTGCCGAAGCGGACCGGCTCGAGGTGGGTGTCGGCGTCGGGATGGACGCTCGAGGAGATAGCCACGCCCCGGGTGTAATCGGTCCCGGGCGCGAAGCTCCGGACGCCGAGCAGGGTCTCGCTGTTGGTCCGGGTATAGCGCCCGACATGATCGGGAAGGTTCGGCAGGCGGCCCCGCCGTTTCAGGTCGAGAAGAAGGGCGTTGGTGCCCAGGGTCCCCGCGGCGATGACCAGGCCTTTGGTCCGGAAGACGAGGCCGCGCCGGCCACGGAAAAGCCCGGTCGTCTTCCGGGTCCGGACGAGGTAGCCCTCGGCGCCGTCGGACGACAGGGGGACGATGTCGGCGACGCGGTTCTCGGCGAAGACGCGGGCGCCGAACTTCTCGGCGAAGTAGAGGTAGTTCTTGTCCAGGCTGTTCTTGGCGTCCTTGCGGCAGCCGGTCATGCACTCGCCGCAGAGCTCGCAGCCGACGCGGTCCGGGCCCTCGCCCTCGAAATAGGGATCGGCGGCCGGTTGTCCTTCTTTCCCGAAGTAGACGCCGACCGGCGTCGGGCGATAGGTCCCCTCGCGGCCGATCTCGGCCGCCGTCTCCCGCATCAGCCCGTCCTGGACCGTCTCCACGGGATTGACGACCACCCCGAGCATGCGCGCGGCCAGGTCGTAATACGGGACGAGCTCGTCCCGGCCGCCCAGGCGCCGGACGCTCGGTCGCTCGAAGAAGACGTCGGGCGGGACGTAGAGCGTGTTGGCGTAGTTGAGGCTGCCGCCGCCGACGCCGGAACCGGCCAGGATGAAGACGCCGTTGAGGAGGCGCAGACGCCAAGTCCCGTAGAGGCCGAGTGAGGGAAGCCAGAGGAACTTGCGGAGATTCCAGTTCCGCCGGGCGAAGTCGTCGGCGTGCCAGCGCTTGCCGGCCTCGACGACGCCGACCGCGTAGCCCTTCTGGGCCAGGCGCATGGCGGCGACGCTGCCGCCGAAGCCGGACCCGACGACGAGATAGTCGAAGGTGAAGTCCGCCGTGTCTTTCATTTTCCCCGGTTGCGCCCCACTCTACAGGAGACGGCGGGGCGGGTCAAGGCGGGCGGGGCCAGCCGAAAAAAGGGCTTGACAGGCCTGTTGCGGCATAATATATTCCTGTGCGTACATGTTGTTAAATATCACTAATTACTTGAACGCATAGGTATATTATGAACAAAGACATCCTCCCCCTCGAAGAGCTGGCCGCCCGGGCCGGCGTTCCCGCCGAACGGCTGGCCGAATGGTCCAAGGCCAAGCTCCTCAAGCCCGACGGCTTCGCCGACGATAAGACCCCGCTCTTCGCCCCCGCCGGTCTCGAGCGCGTCGCCCTCATCCAGCGCTTGGCCGACCTCGGCTACGCGACCGAAGAGATCACCAAGATCGTCAAGAAGGTCGGCCTCCCCCGGGAAGAGCGCGGCCGGAAGAAGGAGGCCGAAAAAGCCAAGTTCCTGACGGTCGGCAACCTGGCCGAGCGCTCCGGCGTCAGCCCGCGGACGATCAAGCACTGGGAGGACAAGGGGATCATCGAGCCCGACATGCGGACGGAGGGCGGCTTCCGCCTCTACTCGGAGTCCTACGTCGTCCTCTGCCAGCTCATCCGCGACCTCCAGCTCTTCGGCTACAGCCTCGAGGAGATCAAGGCCGTCTCGGACGACGTCCGGACGCTCGTGGCCATCGAGGCCGGGCCCGAGGAATTCCCCCCGGCCGAGGTTGAAAAGCGCCTCACGGCCCTGCTCGAGGCCATCGAGGCCCTCTTCGCCAAGATGAAGCTCCTCGAGGAGGGCGTCGAGCGCTGGAAGGACCTGCTCAAGAAGAAGAGGAAGGACATCGCCGCCCTACGGGCCCGGAACAAGAAGCGGGAGGGAGCGGCCAAGGACAAGAAACATGCCTAAGATCGTCTTCATCGAACCGAAGGCCCCCAATCTTCACATCTTCTCCCAGTTCCCCTTGCCCCGCCTCGGCACCCTCATCCTGGGCACCATGATGAAGAAGCGCGGCTGGGCGGTCGAGCTCTTCGTCGAGGACTTCCGCAAGGTCGATTTCGACGTCATCGCTTCGGCCGACCTCGTCGGCATCTCGACCATCACCTCGACCGCGCCCCGGGCCTACGCCATCGCCGACCGGGTCCGGGCGATGGGCAAGACCGTCATCATGGGCGGTCCCCACGTAACCTACCTCACCGACGAGGCGCTGGAGCACGCCGACTTCGTCGTCCGCGGCGAAGGCGAGGCGGCCCTGGCGGCCTTCGTCGACGCCTGGGAGCGCGGCGCCGGATACGCCGACGTCCCCAATCTCTCCTTCCGGGACGAGCCCGGGGCGATCGTCCACAATCCCCTGGCCCCGCGGGCCGCGGACCTCGACCGCATCCCCTTCCCCGATTTCTCGCTCCTGCGGCCCGAGGCCAAAGGGCTCAAGCACATGTCGTCGATCCCCGTCCTGACGTCGCGCGGCTGTCCCTTCGACTGCTCCTTCTGCTCGGTGACCGGCATGTTCGGGCGCAAGTACCGCTTCCGCTCCACGGCAAACATCATCGAGGAGCTGCGCCGCTACGACGGGGCCAAGTCCCTCATCTTCTTCTACGACGACAATTTCGCCGCCGACCCGAAGCGGACCCGCGAGCTCTGCGAGGCCATGATCCGCGAAGGCCTCAAGCTCAAGTGGACGACCCAGGTCCGGGCCGACGTCACCCGCGATCCCGATCTCGTCCGGCTGATGAAGCAGGCCGGCTGCCACACCGTCTACATCGGCTTCGAGTCGGTCAACCCCGAGGCCCTCGAGGACATGAAGAAGAAGCAGACCGTGGCCGAGATCGGCCGGGCGGTCAAGGTCTTCCGCCGCAGCCGCATCCACATCCACGGCATGTTCGTCCTGGGCTTCGACCAGGACGACTGGAAGACGATCCGCAAGACGGTCCGCTGGGCCAAGCGGGCCCGCCTGACCTCGACCCAGTTCCTCATCCTGACGCCGCTGCCCGGCTCGGCCTTCTACGACCAGATGAAGGCCGAGAAGCGCCTGCGCTTCCACGACTGGGCCCTCTACGACGCCCACCACGCCGTCTTCCAGCCGGCCCGCTTCTCGCTGCCCGACCTCCAGAAGGCCCAGAGCTTCGCCCACCGCAAGTTCTACTCGCTGAAGCAAGAGGCCCGTAAGCTCCTGGCCGGCCAGTGGATCGCCGTGGCCATCGCCCATTACGCCCGCAACCTCGACCGGACCTGGAAGAAGCGCAACCGGACCTTCCTCCGCGTCGCCGCCCTGCTCAAGCCCCGCCCCGGCTCGCGGGCCAAGGTCACGGTGGATTACCGCGAGGACATCAGCCTCGAGTAGAACCGTTTACTTCCCCTTCCGTATCAACTAGAATAACCGGGATATTTTCGCGCATCACAAGGGAGTCGCCCATGTCCAATGTCTTGACCGTGCGAGGATTGAAGAAATCCTACGGCGCCCAGCATGCCCTGGCCGGCATCGACTTCGAGGTCCGCGCCGGGGAGGTCTTCGCCCTGATCGGCCCGAACGGGGCCGGCAAGACGACGACGCTCCGTATCGTCGCCACCCTCCTGACCTCGACCGCCGGGGAGATCGCTTTCCTCGACCACGACCATTGCAAGGAACCCGACTTCGTCCGGGAGAAGATCAGCTACCTGCCCGAGGAGGCCGGGGCCTACAAGGACATGAAGGGCCTGGATTACCTCCACTTCATGGCCGCCTTCTACGCCCGGACCCCGGAGGAGGAGAAGGAGTTCGTCGACCGGGCCGTGGCCATCACCGAGCTCGGCGACCGGCTCAAGACCAAGGTCGGCACTTACAGCAAGGGCATGACCCGCAAGCTCCTCCTGGCCCGGGCCCTGATGACCAAGCCCGTGCTGGCCATCCTCGACGAGCCGACCTCGGGCCTGGACGTCCTCAACGCCCTGGAGGTCCGCGAGATCGTCCGGCGCTACGTCAAGGAGGGGACCTCGGTCCTCCTCTCGTCGCACAACATGCTCGAGATCGAGTTCCTGTCCGACCGGGTGGCCCTCATCAACAAGGGCCTGATCCTCGACACCGGCACGCCGGACGAGCTCAAGGACAAGCACCAGGCCAAGAATCTGGAAGAGGTCTTCAGGAGTTCCCTCAGATGAAACGATTCGCCAACCTTCTCAAGAAAGAGATCAAGGAGCTGGTCACCAAGCAGCTCATCATCTCGCTGGCCTTCACGGTCATCCTGTTCCAGTTCATCGGGCAGGTCAGCAAGAAGGAAGTCCAGAAAGCCGTCGGCGTCCAGACCATCTCGGCCCTCGACCAGGACGGCACCGTGGCTTCCAAGGCCCTGATCCAGGGCCTCGAGTCGGCCCGCTTCAAGGTCCTCGACCAGTCGGGCAAGACCAAAGAGGAGGCTCTGGCCACGGCCAAGGCCGGGGAATCAAAGCTCCTCCTCGTCATCCCCAAGGGCTTCGGCGATTCGCTGGCCGGGCTCAAGCCGAGCGAGATCGAGACCTACTCGTTCATGCGCAGCTTCTCGCTCATCGGCACCCGGGGCCAGGTGGTCGTCCAGAGCGTCATCTCGGCCCTCAACGAGGCCCTGTCCAACAACTTCCTGAAACAGCGGCTGCCGGACTTCGATCCCCAAAGCCTCAAGCGTCCGATCAAGAGCAAGGACTTCGTCGTCGTCCAGGACAAGATGGCCGAGGGCTCGGCCAACATGGTCGCCGGGCTCATCTCCCAGCAGTCCCTGCTCATCCCCGTCGTCCTGATGATGATCGTCATCTACTCCTCGCAGATGGTCATCTCGGCCGTGGCCATGGAGAAGCAGAACAAGACCCTTGAGACGCTCCTGACCGTGCCCATCAAGCGAACCTCGATCATCACGGCCAAGATGCTCGCCGCCGGCCTCGTCGGCCTGATCTCGGCCGCGGTCTACATGCTGGGCTTCCAGGGCTTCATGGGCGGCATCGGCGAGGAGGCCGCCAAGGCCGGGGCCCAAGTCGGCGGCCCCGCCATCATGCGCCAGCTGGGGCTCTACTTCGACACGACCGGGTACATCGTTCTCGGCCTGTCGCTCTTCCTGGCCATCCTGGTAGCCCTGGCCCTGGCCATGATCCTCGGGGTGCTGGCCGAGGACTTCCGCAGCGCCCAGAACATGATCATGCCGCTGATGTTCATGGTCATGATCCCCTACTTCATTTCGCTCTTCGCGGACATCAACTCCGTATCACTCCCGGTCAAGATCCTCATCCTGATCATCCCGTTCTCGCACCCGTTCCTGGTGTCGCAGAACCTCTACCTCGGCAACTACGCCATGATCGCCGCCGGGCTCGCCTACATGCTCGTCGTGTTCGGCGTCTTGGTCGTCCTGGCGGCCCGGATCTTTTCGACGGACAAGATCCTGACCATGAAGCTGAGCTTCGGCAAGAAGAAAGGGGCCACGGCCTGATCGCCCTGTTCGTCGCCGTCCGGACGGTCTCCAACACGGCCTACCGGATGGTCTACCCCTTCCTGCCCGTGTTCGGGCGGCTGCTGGGGGTCGACCTGGGCACGATGTCGCTGGCCCTTTCGGCCCGCTCCGCGGCCGGGGCCCTGGGGCCTCTGCTCGCGCCGTTCACGGACCGCCGCGGCCGCCGGTTCGGCCTGACGCTCGGCCTCGGCCTGTTCACGGCCGGGGCCCTGCTCGGCGCCGTCGGCTCCGGCTTCCTCCTGTTCGCCGCGGCCCTGGTCCTGATGACCGTCGGCAAGTACGTCATCGATCCGGCCATCCTGGCCCGCTTGAGCGACGAGGTGCCCTACGCCAGGCGCGGCCGGGCCCTAGCCGTGACCGAGCTCAGCTGGTCCCTGGCTTTCATCCTCGGCGTTCCCTCGGTCGGTTATCTTCTCGGCCGGTTCGGCGGACGGCTCCCCTTCGCGGTCCTGGCCGGTTTGGGACTGGCGGGCCTCTTCGCCGTGCGCGCGTTCCTCTCCGGTGACAAGAGCTTGGCCGCGCCCCGGGCGGCGCAGGATCCGACGGCCGCCGGGAACTCCGGGCACCGGGAAAGCTACAAGGCCGTCCTTCGCTCACCGGCCGCCCTGACCGGCCTGGCCGTCATCCTGGGCGTGAGCATGTCCAACGAGATCGTCAACCTCGTCTTCGGCGTCTGGCTCGAGGACTCGTTCGGCCTCAAGGTCGCCGCCCTGGGCGCCGCCGCGGCGGTCATCGGCGCCGCCGAGTTCGGCGGCGAAAGCCTGGTCGTGGCCACGGTCGACCGCCTCGGCAAGACCAAGGCGCTGATGCTCGGCCTGGCCGGGAATACCGTCGCCGCTTTGGTCCTGCCGCTCGCCGGCCGGACGACGGCCGGGGCGCTGGCCGGACTGGCTTTCTTCTATCTGACCTTCGAATACACGGTCGTCTCGATGCTCCCGGTCATGAGCGAGATCCTGCCCCGGGCCCGGGCCACCCTCCTGGCCTTCTACGCGGCCTCGTTCTCCATCGGCCGGGCCGTCGGCTCGCTCGTCTCCGTACGGCTCTACGGCCTTGGGTTCGCGGCCGTCGCGCTGGCGGCGGTCGGGCTCAACGTCGTCGCCTTCCTCTTCCTCCTGCGTCTCCATCGCCTGACGGACGGGGCGCGCAGATAAGCCGGGGCCTTCACCGCCGCCGTCAATCTGGTATAATGCCGCACCACGAGAGGACCCATCCATGAAAACCATCGCCCCCCTGATAACCCTCA
>CAWDSL010000009.1:0-130515 GCA_963805015.1 uncultured bacterium | reverse complement strand
GAGGGGCAGGTAGCGGATGCCCGCCTCGACCAGGTCCTGGAAGAAGTGGGTCCCGAAGGACACGTCGGGGACGTAGTTGCCCTTCTTGCGGGCGACCTCGATGAGCATGGCCGAGTTGTTGATCTCGGAATAGGTGACGCGGACGCCGAGCTTGATGTCGCCGCGGCTGCCCCACCGGCCCGGGCCCATGAGAATGAACTGGCGGCGCGGCAGGAGCTTGTTGAGCTTGCCGACGGCTTCGCCGACGGCCACGAGGTCGGCGTATTCGGCCAGCTCGCCGTAGCGGTCCGGATCGACATAGACGACGTGGGTGATGTCCGCGACGCGGCCGTTGGAGACGAACCTGTTGGCCGTGAAGAGGACGGAGGCGTCGGGCAGGTTCGAGGGGATCTCCATGGCCACCTCCTCGGAGGCCTGGCTCTGGGGCCGGCACTGGAGGAGGTAGAAGTCCGTGCCCGTCGAGGCGAACTCGATATCGACGGGCAGGCCCATGGCCGACGAAAGCGTCTTGAGGATGGCCTCGATCTGGAGCATGAACGGCGATCCGGCGATGAGGCCTTCGAAGGTGACGACGGCGTCCTCCTTGGCGATGTCCGTGGCCAAGCCCATCGGCCGCTGCAGGATCTCGTCCCGGTAGACGGAGAAGACCTTGGTCAGGGCCGGGTATTCGTGCCCGATCTCCCCGAGCAGCTCCTTGATGTCCTTGGTGACGAACCGGTTCTCCTCGAGGTCGATGACGTCGATCTTCTTGGGCGAATAGCGGACGGCTTCGTCGGTCGAGACGTTGACCCGGAGGTTCGGCTGGCTCGGGGCGACCAGGACGGGATAGTCGTCGCTGACCCGGTCGACGGCCCGGGTCCCCAGGCCGGGAACCAGCCGGAGGAGGCCGTCCTCGCGCTTGATCCGCGGCGACCAGCGGAACTCGTTCCGGCTGAAGGCGACGCCGGCGAAGGCCGGGAAGAAGTACTTGCCGGCCCGGCTCCCGACGACCTCCTGGATCATGACGCCCATCTCCTCGTAGAAGTCGAGGAGGCCCCTCTCGGCCCGGTACTGGATGGGGTCGGGGCTGAAGATCGAGGCGTAGACCTCGGCGACGGCGTCGAGCAGGGCCTCGAGGCGCTGCTGTTTGTCGCCCTGGTTGGCCAGGAACAGGCTCTTGTACTTGCCGGCGAAGGCCGTGCCCAGCCGGTCCTCGAGGAGGCTGGAGCTGCGGACGATGAGCGGGACCTCGCCGAAATCGTCCAGGGCGACCGACAGGCCCTTGACCACCTCGGGCGGGAAGGTCGAGTTCTTGAAGACCTGGACGAGGTGGGGGTATTCCTGACGGACGACCTCGATGTCCTTGTACTTCTGCTCGATGACGTCGTCGAGGTTGTTGTAGGTCGTGAAGGCGATCAGGCCGTCCGAGGTGATGTACCAGGTCTTGGGCTTCTTGACCGTGCCGATGATCTTGTTGCGGCGGGCCGCCTGCTTGAGGATGCGGGTGGCCAGGAACAGCCCGGCGCTCTTGCCGCCGAGCTTGCCGTGGCTGCCGGGCGGGAAGACGATCCGCTCCATGAGGCCGAAGAAGTCCTCGAGGTCGACATACTTCTTGGCGACGTTGATGAACTCGAGCTGCTCCGTGAAGAAGCGGCGGATGAGGGCCACGCGGACGCTGTTGGCCGTCGAGCGGGGCATCGAGATGCCCTCCGGGGCCAGGAGCTTGATCCGCCGCATGCTGTCGAGGACCTCGGCCAGGTCGGCGTAGACGTTCTCCAGGTTCTGGACGGCCGAGCTCGAGCGGTCCTCGTTGATCCAGCGCTGGATCCGGTCGAGGATGTCGTCGTCGGTCAGGTTGGCCGAGGCGATCTTGAACGTCTCCTCGGTCAGCTCGAAGAAGCGGTCCATCGACTCCCGGCTCTGGGGCAGGTTGGATTCGCCGAAGAGCCCCTCCGTCATCCGGCCGCCGCTGAAGCGCAGGAGGAGGTCGCGGGCCTCGGTGACGCCGCGCCAGCCGAGGTAGTTCATCATCTTGCGCGACACCCGGATGAGCAGGCTGGGATTGGTGTTGCGGAGGAGGTCGAGGGCGATCCGCCAGCCCTGTTTCGCCCCGCCCGGCTCGCGGCGGTCGTCGCTCATCTTCTCGTACATCCCCCGCAGCCTCTGGTGCAGGATGAAGTGCCCCAGGCGCTCGGCCACCGTTTGGATGAGCTTGACCTCGCCCTTCATGAACGGGCCGCAGTCGCTCTCCGGCGTCGGCTTCTTGTAGGACACGCAGAGGCGGCCGACCGACGCGTCCTGGACCCGGATCTCGGCGCATTGGACGTGGGGCGTCTCCTCGAATTCGGGGGATTCGAAGTTGTCCGAGCCGTAGGTGATCTGGGCCTGGCAGCACTCCGGGAACTGCCAGCCGGGCGGGATGGCCTCGATGACCTGGCGGAAGACGTCCTCGAGGGCGACGTCGTAGAGGCTGAGGATCTCCTCGATGCGGTAGAGGCAGCTGAGCTCCTTGGCCCGCTCGTGGAGGGTCGAGAACAGGGTGTTGACGGCCGTGGGCGTGCGCGGATTGGACATGTCGCTGCGTCCCTCCTCGGCCGCCGGCGCGGCCCTCTCCTCATCCGGCCCGGGGCCGGGTGTCAAATAACGCCCGCCCCTCCCGGATCAGCCGGGAGGGGCGGACGGGCGAACACAGCGTCGATAGGGCTCAGACCCAGCCGCGGTCCTTGCAGGCGTTGGCGACGCGGCTGACGGAAATGACGTAGGCGGCGTCGCGCATGTAGAGCTTCCGCGTCCGGGCCAGCTCGCTGACGGCCTTGAAGGCGGCCGTCATCTTCTCGTCGAGCCGGGTCAGGACCTCTTCCTTGGTCCAGAAGTAGTTCATGTTGCACTGGACCTGCTCGAAGTAGCTGCAGGTGACCCCGCCGGCGTTGGCCAGGAAGTCGGGGATGACGAAGATGCCGCGGCTCTTGATGACCGCGTCGGCCTCGGGGGTGGTCGGGCCGTTGGCGCCCTCGGCGATGATCTTGACCCGGGGCTGGATCTTCTTCACGGTCTCGGCGTTGACCTGGTTCTCCAGGGCGCAGGGCAGGAGGATGTCGACGTCCTGTTCGATCCAGGCGTCGCCGGGCAGGCGCTCGTATTCGAGAGCTTCGGCCTTGGCCTTGTCGATCCCGCCGAAGCGGTCGGTGATGGCCAGGAGCTCCTCGAGGTTGACGCCGCTTTTCTTGCGGTAGGTGTAGGAGGCCTGGTCGTTCTGGTCCCAGCAGGCGACCGCGACGACCTTGCCGCCGAGCTTGGTGAAGAGCTGGATGGCGTACTGGGCGACGTTGCCGAAGCCCTGGACGGAGGCGGTGGTGCCCTCGGGCTTGATCCCCATCTCCTTGAGGGCCTCGCGGACGGTGTAGATGAGGCCGTAGCCGGTCGCTTCCGTCCGGCCGAGCGAGCCGCCCATGCCCACGGGCTTGCCGGTGATGAAGCCGGGGAACTTCTGGCCGTGGATGGTCTCGAACTCGTCGAGCATCCAGAGCATGTGCTGGGGGTTGGTCATGACGTCGGGGGCCGGGACGTCGCGGAGGTTGCCGACGTCGTGGGCCAGGACCCGGATCCAGCCGCGGCAAAGCCGTTCCTGCTCGCGCGGGCTGAGGTCGTGCGGGTCGCAGATGACGCCGCCCTTGCCGCCGCCGAGCGGGATGTCCACGACGGAGCACTTCCAGGTCATCCACATCGACAGGGCGCGGACCGTGTCGATCGTCTCCTGGGGGTGGAACCGGATGCCGCCCTTGCAGGGCCCGCGGGCGTCGTTGTGCTGGCAGCGGAAGCCCTTGAACACGCGAACGCTGCCGTCGTCCATGCGGACGGGGATGGAGAAATGGTACTCCCGCAGCGGCTGCCGCAGGAGGTCCCGGGTGGGTTGGTCGAGCTCGAGAAGGTCGGCCACAGAGTCGAACTGCTTCTGGGCCATCTCGAAGGCATTGAACCCTTTTACGGCCATTGATAAGCTCCTATCGGATGTGAAGTGATGATGGCATCCTCGGATGCCTCATTGTCGCGGTTCGCGCGACAGCAAATCATAGCCCATAAGAGGGGAAATATCAAGCCGCGCGGAGGCGAGAACGGGGGTCGCGGCGGGCCGTGTCGGACCGGCGGCCCGCGGTCGACGGGCGAAGCTCGATCCGACCGCCGCGGCGAAGCTCCGGCCCGGCGGGGAAGAGGCTGCCAGCGGGTCCGTCTCGGCCGGTCGCCGGAGCTTCGTTCGACGGGGCTTGACAGAATGAAATGACCGGAATACAATAATGGTCAAAGGTCATAATATGGGTAAGATAGCCAAGAGAGAGGATATCAGGGACCTCATTCTCGATGCCGTCGACGGCCTCCTGGCCACCTATGGATACGGCAAGATGACCATGGAGGACGTGGCCCGGCAGGTCGGCATCGGCAAAGGCACGATCTACCTCCATTTCCCGTCCAAAGAAGAGCTGGTGCTGGCCCACATCGACCGCATCGCGGAGGCCGTGGTGAGGAAGCTCGAGGAGATCGCCGCGTCCCCTGATCCCATCGACCGGCGGCTCCGGCGCATGCTCGTCATTCGCGTCCTCCATCGTTTCGACAGCGTCGCCCACTACTCCCGGAGCCTGGGCGATCTCCTGTCGTCGGTCCGGGCCCCGCTGCTCGCGCGGCGGCAGGCCTATTTCGAGAAAGAGGCCGCCGTCTTCGAGGGCGTCCTGCGCGAAGGCGCCAGGCTCGGATCGCTCGACTGCGCCGATCCCCGGACGGCCTCGCTCGTCCTCATCCAGAGCACCAACTCCCACCTCCCGTTCAACCTGTCGGCCCGCGAGCTCGGCCGGCGGGAGGAGCTGGAGGACCAGGTCGGCCGCATCGCCGAGCTGCTCGTCAAGGGACTTCTTCCGTGCCCGTCGCGCCCGGCCAGCTGGACGCGCTGAGGCCGTGATCATGACCGTATCGAGGAGGCGCATCATGTCATACCGTTCCCTTCGACCGATCCTCATTCTCGGCCTGGCCCTGTCATTCCTCGCGCCGGCCGTCCCCGGCCAGTCGCCAGTCCCGTCGTTCAAGGACACGACGGCCCTTCCGGAGGGCCCGGCGGGGGCGCGTATCCGCTCCCTGATCGAGGTCATGAACTCCGGGAGCGCGGAGCGCGTCAAGCGGTTCCTGAGCGAGGAATGCGCCAAGGAGTTCCGGGAAGCGGTGCCGATCGACGACCATGTCTCGATGGCCCTCGGGTTCCATCGGGATACGGGCGGCATCGATTTCCATTCCGTCCGCACCTATTCCCCCGAGCGCCCGGGCGCGACCGTGGTCATCGTCAAGGACCGCATCCTCGGCGGCTGGTGGGGCCTCTCCTTCCGTTTCGGTGAAGCGCCGAAGTTCCTCGTCAACGGCCTGGGCATCAATTCGGCCCGTCCCCCCGCCGGGATCGCCGAGCCGCCCCTGACCGAGCAAGAAGCCGTCGGCGAGATCCGGGCCCTCCTGGCCAAGCTCAAGGAGAAAGACTGGTACTCCGGGACCGTGCTCGTCGCCAAGGGATCGAATATCCTCCTGACGGACTTCGCGGGGGAGGCCAGCAAGGCCTTCCACGTCCCCAACACCATCGACACCAAGTTCAACCTGGGCTCGATGAACAAGATGTTCACGTCCGTCGCGGTCGCCCGGCTGGTCGAGGCCGGGAAGCTCGCGTTCGACGACCCTATCGGGAAATGGATCGACGAGACCTGGCTGCCCAAGGACGTCACCGACAAGATCACCGTCCGCCACCTGATCACCCACACCAGCGGCCTGGGCAGCTACTTCAACGAGACCTATATGAAGAGCTCGCGGGCCCTCTTTCGCAAGCTGGACGACTACAAGCCGCTCATCAAGGACGAGAAGCCCGCATTCAACCCGGGAGAGCGCTTCCAGTACAGCAACACCGGGATGTTCCTGCTCGGCGTCGTCATCGAGAAGGTCACGGGCGAGGATTACTTCGAGCACATCCGCAAGACGATCTACGCGCCGTCCGGCATGAAGGACTCCGACAGCTTCGAGATGGACTACCCCGTCGAGAACCTGGCCATCGGGTACAGCCCCGACTTCAAGAGCCCCTACAAGTGGCAGAACAACCTCTATAAGCACGTCATCAAGGGCGGGCCGGCCGGAGGCGGATTCTCGACGGTCAAAGACCTCCACCGGTTCGCCCTGGCCCTCCTGGCGGACAAGCTCATTTCGAGGAAGATGCGCGACTTAATGTGGGCGGACTTCAAGGGCGCGAACTACGGCTTCGGGTTCGCGGTCGTCCAAAGCCCCGGAGGGAAGGCCGTCGGCCACAGCGGCGGCTTCGACGGCATCAATTCCCAGCTCGACATCTATGTCGACTCGGGCTACATCGTCGCCGCGATGGCCAATACCGACAACGGCGCCTCGCCCCTGGCCAACAGGATCGGGAGCATCCTGGCCCGGGTGAAGCCCCGGTCCTGATCCTTTGAGGAGGTTCAAAATGTCCAAGACGATCCGGGGAATGGTCATCATCGCCGCGATCCTGGCCCTCTGGGCCTTGCCGGCCGTCGGCCAGGACGCTCAAACGCCGACCCTCGACGCGGCCAAGAAACAGGCCGTCGTCGACGAGATCGCGACGCTTTTCAACAAGAACTACATCTTCGCCGAGACCGCCAAGAAGGTGGAGGAGGCGCTCCGGGCCAAGCTCAGGGCCGGCGACTTCGACAAGCTCGCGGCCTCCCCCGACTTCGCCCGGGCCGTGGCCGCGACCATCCTCGAGGTCAGCAAGGACCGGCACACCGGCTTCGCCTTCAACCCCGCCATGGCCGAGGACCTCAGGCGCCTCGCGGGGCGCAGCGAGGAGGAGGCCAGGAAGGTCCGGGAGCGCCAGCTCGAGGAATCCCGGCGGGACAATTTCGGCTTCCGCAAGGTCGAGCGCCTGCCCGGGAACATCGGCTACCTCGACTTCCGCGTTTTCGAGTCGCCCGCCGACGCGGGCCCGACGGCCGTCGCGGCCATGAACTTCCTGGCCTACTGCGACGCCATCATCGTCGACCTGCGCCAGAACGGCGGCGGCGACCCGGCCCAGATCCAGCTCATCAGCTCCTATCTCTTCGAGGAGCCGGTCCACCTCAATGATCTCTACGCCCGGGCCACGGACACGACCGAGAATTACTGGACCCTGCCCTTCGTCCCCGGGGCTCGTGCGTCCCAGGCCGACGTGTATGTCCTGACGAGCGCCCGGACCTTTTCCGGGGCCGAAGAGTTCTCTTACAACCTGCAGAACCTCAAGCGAGCGACCATCATCGGCGAGACGACGGGCGGCGGCGCCCATCCGACCAACGCCATGATCGTCCAACACGACTTCATCCTCCGGGTGCCCTTCGCCCGGGCCATCAATCCCGTCTCCAAGACCAACTGGGAGGGGACGGGCGTCAAGCCCGATATCGCCTGTTCCGCGGCCGAGGCGTTCGACAAAGCCTATGCGCTGGCCGTCGAGAAGCTGGCGGCCAAGGCGACCGACCCGCAGGCCAAGGGCGAGTTCGAATGGATCCTGGCCGGACAGAAGGCCAAGGGGGATCCGGCGCGCGTCGACGCGAAGACCCTGAAGACCTACGCCGGCGTCTACGGCGAGCGCCGGGTCACCTTCGAGAACGGGGCCCTCTTCTACCAGCGGACCGGGCCGAAATACCGGCTCATCCCCATGACCGCGACGCTCTTCGCCCTCGACGGGCTCGAGTACCTTCCGGATCGAGTTCACGGTCAAGGACGGGAAGACGGTCGGGCTGGTCGGGTTCTACGACAACGGGAACCGCGACGTCTCGCCGCGGACGAAGTAGGCGCCGTCAGGCCGCGGGCGGCCGGGCCCCGGCGAAGACCTCGAGGCCGAGGAAGACCGCGGCGGCGACGGCCGAGAGGACGGCGCTGTAGCGGTGGAACTCGAACATGAACTCCTGGCCTGCCGTCCGGAGCAGCGGCAGCATGGGCAGGAGGGCCGAGAGCGTCAGCAGGAACCCGGCGAAGACGAAGAGCCAGAAGGCCCAAAGCTTGACCCGGGCGGCCGTGATGCCCATCTTCCGCGGATCGAGGAGCGCGAGGCTCAGGCTGGCCGGCTTCGGCACCGCGATGAAATGCCGGCCCTTGAAGACGACCAGGATGGTCAGCGAGACCGCGAACAGACCACCGGCCATGACATGTCCGACGAGGGGGAAGCCGAACAGCCCGCGGGGGACGAAGATCCCGAAGACGAAGCCGCTCGCCGCGAGGTAGAGGAAGCTCGCGTAGAGCCCGATGTGGAGCCATCTCTCCAGGACGGGCCATCCCCAGAGCGGCAGCCGCTTGATGTATTCCCACCAGGCCCGCGGCGACGTCTTCCTCGACATCTGGACGGTCCTGAGGATCAGCCAGGCCAGGAATTTCTTGAGGATCTCCACGTAGAGGATGGTCGACCGGGCTTCTTCGCGGGTCGTCCAGAAGCGGTGGAAGGCGAGGCCGAGCAACGTCCCGGCTGCGGCGAGGAGGGAAACGATCGTGAACAGCATGGCGCTCACCTTTTCTCGAGGAAGCCGGCCACCCGGCCGAGGGCGACCAGGCCGGCCAGGAAGAGGAGCGATCCGGCGACGAACGCGCAGAGGGCCAGCACGACCTTGAGCACCGGCCGGACGATGAACGACAGCCCGAAGACGCGCTGGAAGAGACCGCCGAGCCCCATGAACGACGAAGCCGAGCGTTTCTCGACGGACCCGGTCAGCAGGGGTCCCGTGCCCTCGAGCCGGGTGAAGAAGAAGTCGGAGCCGCCGCTATGGCAGTCCGTGCAGCCGTTCCAGCCGAGCGACTGCTGGGCCGGCCGGACGTCATGGGCCAGCGGCCAGGTCACGGGGGCGGCCGCCTTATCCCTGGCGCTCGCGAGCCGGCCCCGCTTGTCGAGCCGGAAGAGCCTCCCGCCCGAGACGTAGACGAATTCGACCTTGTCGTCCGTCTTCTTCAGGGCCGCGAGGACCAGCCCGACCTGCTCCTCGGTCAGGGTCTTTTCGGTCCCGGCCTTGGCGGTGACGGTCCGGACGTCGAAGTCCGGCGCCAGCGGCTGGAGCCGGCCCTCGACGATCCAACCCGGACCCGGCGCTCCGCCGAGCTCGGCCGGAGCCTCGGACGCGTCGAGAAAGCCCTCGACGATCCTATAGAGGGTCTTCCTGACGAGGATGGCGGGCTGGCCCGGCTTCCCGGCGGTCGTGCCGAGCGCCTGCAGGAACTCCTGGAAGCGAGCTTCGAGGTCCGGGTCCTTGTCCGGCGAGGCCGGATCGAAATCAGGAACGAGGGGTGCGATCTCTCCGCCCTTGCGGATGCCCCAGAACGCGGGCGCGTCCGCGGCAGCCCCCGTTCGCGCCGACGCGTCGAGGCCGATGTCCACGTTCGGGGCGATGACGAAGCCGCCAGAGACGAGGACCGGGGTCTCGTCCTCGGCCATGACCTGGCTGAGGGCGATGAGCGTCTGCGAGATCCTCTCTTCGGGCTTCAGGACGCCGGCCGCCGCGGCTTCGACGGCCTTCGGCTGGAGGGGGACGATATCCTTGCCGGTCTTTTTGGCCCAGAAGGCCGGCCAGACCAGGCGTTGCGGCGCGATCCGGTCCCCCGCGTCCTTTTGATAGACGGGCTCGACGATGACGGGCGCGTCCGTCGACCAGGTCGCGACGCCGTAGATGCCGAGCCTGTTCGCCCGCGACGTCCGGACCCGGGTGAAGCCGTCCTTCGGCTTCGGGCCCGAGTGACAGACCGTGCAGGCGAGCCGCTTGAAGTGGACGAGCGGGATGCCCGTGTGCTTGGGATAGGGGGCTCCCAGGCGGCCAGGGACGACCGTCTTTTGGCCCTTCTCGTTCTCCCCGAGATGACAGCCGCGGCAGGTGAAAGACCCGGCGGCCCGGTTCCCCGTCTCGGCCGCTTCGCCCGGGTAGCCGCGGACCATGGCGTGGCCGAGGTCGTTCCGGTGGCAGTCGGCGCATTTCAGGCCGGCCGCGGAGTGGACGTCGCCGTCGGCGTTCCACTGGGCTTCGCCCGTCGGCGACACCGCGTGGCAGGCCAGGCAGCGGTCGTCGGCCGGCTTGTGGCCGAGGTCGAAGAAGATAGCGGTGCTTCGAATCGAAGTCGGACCCCCGGTACCTGACCGAGGGGGCGACGGCCCACTGATGGTCGTCGAGGTTGGGCCCGTCGGCGACGTCCCAGGTCCCCCCGAGCCGCGAGGCCATGCCGCCGACCTCGCCGAGCCCGCCGGCCGCGGTGGCGGCCCAGCGCAGGTTCTCGCGCAGGATCTGCTTGGCCCACTCGCTCGGATCCTGGCGGCCCGACGCGCTGTGGCAGGCCAGGCAGTCGGCCTCCGCTTTGCCGGAGACGTTCCAGCGGGCCTCGGGATGGGCCAGGACCTCCTCGTCGGAGGGTTCGGCCGGGCCGCCGCCGGGCATGTGCCGGCCGAAGAGGAGCGTGAAATCCCAGGCCGTCAGATCGACGGCCGCGGGATCGTAGGTCCCGGGCCATTTCCGATAGGAGAGCGGCAGGACCGTCCCCGTCCCCGGGTCGACCTGGAGCCACGGCTCGCCCGTCCGTCCGTCCGTCCCCGCCGCCTGCCCGCCGAAGTGCCAGCCGCCGCGGACCGTCGCGTAATCGTGGCACGGCCCGCAGGTGAAGCGGGCCGAGTACGGCAGGGGATCGGTCTCGGTCGGGATGATCGGCTCGTCGTTCTCGTCGCGCAGGGGGATGAGGTGGACGGGCGTCGTCCGGGCGCCGTCCCAAACGGCGTGCTTGTCCGCCGGGGCCGCGGTCTGGGCGGTGAGGCTCGCGGCGGCGAAGGCGAACGCGACGACGGCCGCGATGGAGAAGAGGGTCCGTCCGGGGCGGCTCATGCCTTGAACTGCTCCGGCCGGAAGTCCACGACCCGCCGGGCCTTGACCGCTTCGTTGGCCTTGAGCACGGCCACGCAGGACTCGTAGGCCAGCTCGGCCGGGCAGTTGAGCGGCGTGCCGCTCCTCACGGCGTCGAAGAAGTTCTCGAGGTGCGGCTGGTGGGCCGGCTTGGCCAGCTCGACCGGCAGGGGCCAGCGGCCCGCTTCGGCCGTCACCCGGACGTCGACGTAGACGTTCTTGGTCGCCGATTTCTGGATCGGCACCGCCTCGGATTGGAGGAAGCCGGCCTTGGCCAGCGAATCCCACTCGGGGGCGTGGGGCTCGCGCATGGCCCAATTGCCGCGCTCGGGGATCTCGGACAGGACGAGCGAGCCGTTCTCGCCCATGAAGGTCTCGTAGAAACCGCCGTGCTGGGTCGTCGTCTGGACCTGGTAGAAGGCCCGGGCCGTACCCTCCTTCGTCTCGAACTCGTAAATGGCCATGACGTTGTCGTACCACTCCCAGTTCTTGTAGTAGTCGAGACCGCCGCTGGCCACGACCGCCTTGGGGTGCGTGCCGTAGACCCAGCTGAAGAGGTCGATCTGGTGGGAGCCCAGGTCGACCATGGGGCCGCCTCCGAACTTCTTGAAAAGGCGCCAGTTGCGGAACTCCGTCATGTTGGCGTAGCCGTATTTGTCGAGGCTGGCCTGGTCGATGGCGTACTTCTCCGGCCAGCCCAGGAGGTCGGCCTTGGCCCGGTTCCACTGGGCGTAGGCGACGGTCACCCGGCCGAGCAGGCTCTTTTCGCGGATGAGCTTCTCGATGGCGTGGATGTAGCGGGGATTGGAGCGGCGCTGGTGGCCGATCTGGAGGAGCCGGCCGGTCTCGCGCGCCGTCAGGACCATGGACCGGGCCTTCTCGAGCGTGTTGGCCATCTCCTTTTCGCAGTAGACGGGGAGGCCCCTGCGGAGACAGGCGTTGGCGTGTTCGGCGTGGACCCAGTCGGGCGTCGCGACGACGGCCGCGTCGAGGTCCTTCTCGGCGGCCAGGAGCTCCCGGTAGTCCTCGTAGACGTTCGCGACGTGACCGTATTTCTTGAGGTAGTTGCCCGTGTACTGGCGGCTGTAGGACCAGATATCGCAGATGGCCGCGATGCGGACCGAGGGGATGCGCAGCATGGCCTCGACGAGGACCCGGCCCTGGGCCCCGCAGCCGATGACGGCGACCCGGAGCTCGTCGGGGTTCTTCGCGGCGGCAGCCTGCGGCGCGGCCTGGCCGAAGGCCGTTCCGGCCAGGGCGACGCCGAGCCCGGCCGTGGCCGAGGATTTGAGGAAATCGCGGCGGCTGATGCGGTCATCCGCCGGTGTCTTGAACGCAGTGCCCATGGGCTCTCTCCTGCCTCGGTTGAGGCCGCCCCATCATACAATAAATGGGGGTCCGAGATGAAGCCGTCATATTGACATTCCCCGTCCTCCCGAATACCCTTCCCCCCATAGGGTCGTTCGCCGTTCCCGGTATGACCGATCACTGCCACCGAGGGGAGAGATCACCATGATTAAGAGAACCGTATCCGGCCTTCTTCTCGCCGTCTGCGTCTTCGGGCTCGCCGCCTGCAAGCCGAAGAAGCCCGCCGGCGCGGCCCAGGCCGGGGAGGAATGGTACCGCTACATCAGCGCCTTCACCTCGGGGGCGGTCTCGCGCAAGTCCTCCGTCCGGGTGCTCTTCGTCGACGACGCGGCGGCGCCGGGACCGGCCGCCGCGGGCCTGCTCGAGTTCTCGCCGGCTCTGGCCGGGAAGGCCGAATGGCGGAGCCCCCGCGAGCTCGTCTTCACGCCCCGGGACGAGATGAAGCCCGGGCAGGACTACAAGGCGGTCCTTCGCGTCGGCAAGGTCCTCGACCTGCCCAAGGCCTACGCCCGCTTCGCTTTCGGCTTCAGCGTCATCCGGCCGAACCTGGAAGTCGACGTCGACGGGCTCTTCGCCGAAGACCCGGACCGGCCGCAGTCCCAGGTCCTGCGCGGCCACGTCGTCACGGCCGACGCCGAGGAGAGTATCCTCGTCGAGAAGGTCCTCGGGGCCGAGCAGGGCGGCCGGACCCTGACCATCGAGTGGAGCCATGCCCCCCTGGGGCTCGTCCATGCGTTCGCCGTCCGCGGCATCGAGCGCGGCGAGGAGGCCTCGGCGGTCGCCCTGGAATGGGACGGCGGGCCCATTCGGATCGATAATCGCGGCCGTCGGGCTTACGAGGTCCCGGCCAAGGGCGAGTTCAAGGTCGTGTCCATCGAGCCGGTGCTCGGCGAGACCCGTCACGTCCTGGTGCGCTTCTCCGACGCCTTGGCCGCGGACCAGAGCCTCAAAGGGCTCCTCGTCGTCGAGGACCACCCGCTCACCTTCGAGATCGAGGGCAACGTCGTCCGCGCCTATTCGAGCCGGGAGCTCGTCGGGACCGTCGACGTCCAGGTCCTCTCCGGCATCCGCAACCTGCTCGACCGCCGCCTGGCCGAGGGGCTGGACCGGCAGATCACCTTCGAGTCCATCCGTCCTCAGGTCCGTTTCGTGGGCCGGGGCCTCGTCCTGCCGCGCCGGGACCGGCTGACCGTGCCTATCGAGGCCGTCAACCTGAAGAGCGTCCAGGTCGCGGCCTTCCAGATCTATCCCGGCAACATGGCCCAGTTCTTCCAGGTCAACAGCCTCGAGGGCGGGGAGGAGCTGGCTCGGGTCGGGCGCTACCTCTGGCGCAAGACGGTCCCGCTCTCCGACGACCAGGCCGTCACCGGCAAGTGGTCGCGCTACGACCTCGACGTGACACCGCTCTTCAAGGAGAACCCGGGCAGCCTCTTCCGCATCGTCCTGTCGATGAACCGGGGCAATTCGACCTATCCCTGCCCCCCGTCGGACGCGCCGGTCGTGGTCGAGCCCCCCGTGAAGAACATGGACGACCTCGGCTACGGACGCTGGGCGAACTGGGATTACGACGACGAGGGCTACGACTACGGCTGGGGCGAATGGCGCAACCGCGACAACCCCTGTTCGGACGCCTATTTCCTGCCCCGGTACAACCGCGAGGCCGTGGCCGGCCGCAACTTCTTCGCCTCCGACATCGGCCTCGTGGCCAAGCTCGAGGCCGGCGGCACCCTGCGGGTCGTGACCACCGACATCGGGACGGCCCGGCCGCTCTCGGGCCTGAAGGTCCGGGCCTACAACTACCAGAACCGCCTGCTCGGCGAGACGGCCTCCGACGGCAACGGCTTCGCCGTGCTCGCGCTCGAGGACCGGCCCTTCTACGTTTCGGCGGAGGGCGGCGGCGACATCGGCTACCTGCGGGTCAGCAGCGAGGGCGTCCTGGCCCTCAGTCATTTCGACGTCGGCGGCGAGATCACCCAGAAGGGCGTCAAGGGCATCGTCTACGGCGAGCGCGGCGTCTGGCGGCCGGGCGACACGCTCCACCTGACCTTCGCCCTGTTCGACCGGGACGAGGTCCTGCCCGAAGGCCACCCCGTGCTCATGGAGCTCTATTCGCCGCAGGGACAGCTCGTCGGGACCCTCAAGCCCGAGAAGATCGTCGAGCCGTTCTACGCCTTCCGCGCCGAGACGGACGAGGCGGCCCCCACCGGCAACTGGCGGGCCCGCGTCCTCGTCGGCGGCCTGACCTTCGAGAAGACCCTCAAGATCGAGACGGTCGTGCCCAACCGGCTCAAGATCGCCCTCGACGCCGGGCGGGAAACGCTCGTCCGCAAGGACATGCCCTTCGAGGCCGCCGTCACGGCCCAGTGGCTCCACGGCGCGCCGGCGGCGAACCTGAAATACGACGTGTCGGTCCGCCTGTCGCGGCGGGCGACCCGGTTCGACCGCTACCCGGACTACGCCTTCGACGACCCGGCCCGCGACTTCGAGGGCGGCACGGTCGAGGCGGCCGAGGGCGTCCTCGACGCCGGCGGCAAGGCCCGGGCCCGGATCGACATCAAGCCGCAGCAGCCCAGCCCGGGCCTGCTCGACGCCGCCTTCACCAGCCGCGTCTTCGAGGAGAGCGGCGACTTCAGCGTCGACACCTTCTCCCTGCCCTTCCATCCCTACGATTCCTATGTCGGCGTCCGCGTACCGCAGGGCGACCGGGATCGGGGCCTGCTCGTGACCGACAAGGACCACCAGGTCGACATCGTCACCGTCGATCCCTCGGGCCGGCCCGTCTCCCGCGACAAGGTCGTCGTCTCCCTCTACCAGATCGAGTGGCGGTGGTGGTGGGAGCGGAGCGGCGAGTCGCTCGCCCAGTACGTCTCCAACGTCCAGACCCGGCCGATCGCCGAGTCCACGGTCTCGACCCGGGACGGCGCCGGGCGCTGGACGTTCAAGATCCGCTATCCCGGCTGGGGCCGGTTCCTGGTCCGGGCCGAGGACCCCGTGAGCGGCCACGCCACGGGCCAGATCGTCTACGTCGACTGGCCGGGCTGGGCCGGACGGGCCCGCGAGGAAGGCGGCCCCGGGGCGACCGCGCTCTCCTTTACCGCCGACAAGCCGTCCTACAAGGTCGGCGAGAAGGCCGTCATCTTCCTGCCCGAGGCCGTCCAGGGCCGGGCCCTGGTCTCCATCGAGAGCGGGACCTCGGTCCTCGACATGATGTGGGTGCCCACGGTCAAGGGCGAGAACCGCTTCGAGATCCCGCTCACGGCGGCCATGGCGCCCAACGTCTATGTCCACGTCACGCTCCTCCAGCCGCACCGGGACAAGACGAGCGACGCGCCCATCCGGCTCTACGGCGTCATCCCGCTCCTCGTCGAGGACCCGGCGACGAAGCTCGAGCCGGCGATCAAGATGGCCGACGAGATCAAACCCAGGGAAAGATTCAAGGTCGAGGTCCGGGAGAGCGGCGGCCGGCCGATGTCCTACACGCTGGCCGTCGTCGACGAGGGCCTGCTCGGCCTGACCCGGTTCGCGACGCCCGACCTGCGCAAGGGCTTCTACAGTCGCGAGGCCCTCGGCGTCCGGACCTGGGACCTCTTCGATCTCGTGGCCGAGGCCTACGGGGCCGAGATGGCCCGCATCCTGGCTATCGGCGGCGACGAGAGCGCCGATTCCAAGGACAAGGCCAAACAGCCGCGCCGGTTCCCGCCGGTCGTCCTGTTCGATGGCCCGTTCGAGCTCAAGGCCGGCGGGAGCGGCGTCCACGAATTGACGATGCCGCAGTACTTTGGGGCGGTCCGGGTCATGGTCGTGGCCGGACGGGGAGGCGCATTCGGCTGGGCGGAGAGGTCCGTGCCGGTCCGCCGTGACCTGATGGCCCTGGCCACGCTGCCGCGGGTCGTGCGGCCCGGCGAGGACGTGGTCATGCCGGTCACGGTCTTCGTCGACGGGTCCAAGGTCAAGGAGGTCACGCTCGCCGTCGAGACCAACGGCCTGTTCGAGGTCGTCGGCGAGCGTACGAAGACCGTCGCCTTCGCCAAGCCGGGCGACCAGATCGTCACCTTCGCCCTCAAATCGACGGGCGGCATCGGGACGGGCGAGGTCCGCTACCGCGCCACGGGTGGCGACGAACGGATCGAAGACGCGATCAGCATCCCGGTCCTGGCCTCGAACGCCCTCATCACCCAGACGACGCATCTCGAGATCGGCCCGGGCAAGACGCGTCAACCAGGCGGTCGTGCCGTTCGGGCTGGAGAACACGAACGACGTCACGATGGAGGCCTCGTCCCTGCCGCCGCTCAATCTCGAGAAGCGGCTCGATTATCTCATCCAGTATCCGCACGGCTGCCTCGAGCAGACGCTCTCGGCGGCCTTCCCTCAGCTCTACCTCAAGAGCCTGGTCAAGCTCGACGACGCGGAGAAGCGCGAGGTCGAGGAGAACGTCAAGGCGGCGGTCCGGAAGCTGACCGTGTTCCAGATGACCAATGGCGCCTTCTCGTACTGGCCGGGAGAGAGGGAAGGGCACGAGTGGACGACCGCCTACGCCGGCTACTTCCTGCTCGAGGCGGCCAGGTTCGGCTACCACGTGCCCCAGGCCATGCTCGACGGCTGGCGGGCCAATCAGAAACAGCTCGCCAACGCTTTCGTCACCGGCGGCGCTTCGGGCAAGCTCACCCAGGCTTTCCGGCTGTTCGGGCTGGCCCTGGCCCGCGATCCGGACCTCGGGGCCATGAACCGGCTCCGCGAGAGCGCCGAGCTTCCCGGCCTGGCCGGGATGATGCTGGCCGCGGCCTTCCAGATGACGGGACAGACGGACGCGGCGGCCGACCTGGCCGAGCGCTCCAGTCCCGATTTCAAGCCGTATCGCGACGACAGCGATACGTTCGGCTCGGAGTTCCGCGACCGGGGCCTGGCCGTCCGGGCCTCCGTTCAGGCGGGCCGGTCGGCGAAGGTCAAGGACCTCGTCCTGGACATCTCGAAGACGCTAGCCTCCGACCTATGGTTGTCCACCCAGGAGACCGCGTGGGGCCTGATGGCCGTCGCGGCGTACTACGGCAGCTCCGAGATCAAGCCGTTCCGCTACCGCTTCGCATGGGACGGCGAGAAGCCGGTCGACGTCTCGTCGGAGACGCCCTTCGACCGGCGCGAATATCCCGGCTTCCCGGTCAAGGGCCGGACGGTCGAGCTGACGAATCCCGAACCGGGGCCGCTCTACGTCAATATCTACCGCCGGGGCGTGCCCCCGGCCGGGGTCGAAGCGGCCTCGTCCGAAGGGCTGTCGATCGAAGTCGCCTATCGGGATCTGAAATGGAATACCATGGCCATCGATAAGATCGGGCAGGGTCTCGACGTCGTGGCCGAGGTCCGGATCCATAACCGAACCCTCAACCGGCATAAGAACCTCGTGCTGACCCACCTCGTCGCGGCCGGCTTCCAGGTCAAGAACCCGCGGTTCGGCGGGGCGGAGGGGCAGCCGGCCGAGGTCGATTACCAGGACATCCGCGACGACCGCGTTTACACGTACTTCGAGCTGGGCGCGGGGGAGGTGAAGATCTTCCACGTGGTCATGAACGCGTCCTACCGCGGGCGCTACTACCAGCCGGGCGTGGCCGTCGAGGCCATGTACGACGCGTCCGTCCACGCCAACACGAAGGGACAATGGATCGAGATCGTCCGGTGAATAAGGTCGTGAGGGCGCGTTTCCTCGCGGGGCGTCCCGGTCCGGGTCCGGCTGTGGACCTCTTCCTGGTGAGGATGGTCGGTGAGCCTATTTAAAGGATTCGTGAGGCCGGGTGTCGAGGGGCCAGTCCCCGTCCGCCCGACGCGAAAGGGGGACCTAGCCTCAAACCCTCGGGGGGATGGGTGGAGCGGAGGCCGGACGGGGACGCCCCGAGGAAACGCCCGGCCTCACGTACCGTCAAGGCTCATCGTTTGCGGCCTGGCCCTGGCTGTCCTGGCGCTCCTTTGGTTCGCCGTCCCTGTCGTCCGTTTCAAGGACCCCGTTTCACCGGTGCTCTTCGGCGCGGGCGGCGAGCTGCTGGGCGCGCGACCGGCCGCCGACGGGCAATGGCGCTTTCCTCCGGGCGAAAAGGTCCCCGAGCGGTTCTACGAGGTCCTCGTCCGGTTCGAGGACAAGCGCTTCTTCGCCCATCCCGGCGTCGACCCGCTGGCGCTCGCCCGGGCCGTGCGCCAGAACCTCCGCTCCCGGAAGGTCGAGAGCGGGGCCAGCACCATCACCATGCAGGTCGTCCGGCTGGCCCGCAAGAACCGGCCGCGGACCTATCTCGAGAAGATCAAAGAGGCGGTGCTGGCCCTGAGGCTCGAGACGCGCCGCTCGAAGCGGGAGATCCTGGCCCTCTTCGCCGCCCACGCGCCCTTCGGCGGCAACGTCGTCGGCATCGACGCCGCCTCTTGGCTTTATTTCGGCCGGAGCCCGGAGCGGCTGAGCTGGGCCGAGGCCGCGTTCCTGGCCGTCCTGCCCAACGATCCCGGGCTGCTGGCTTCGGCCGAGGGGCGGGCCCGGCTTCACGGCAAGCGCGACCGTCTTCTCCGGCGGCTCGAGGCCAAGGGGATCCTGCCGGAGCTCGAGTGCCGTCTGGCCCGGGCCGAAGGGATGCCCGTCCGGGTCCGGTCCGTGCCGCGCGAGGCGCCGCACCTGCTCGACACGCTGGCCGAGGGGCCGGGAGCGGCGTCGCCGTTCCTCGCTTTCATCGACGCCGGGCTGCAGAGGTCGGTCCGGCGCGTCGCCGAGCAACACGGGGCGCGCCTCGGCGAGCGGCATGTCCGGAACCTGGCCGCGGTCGTCATCGACAACCGCCAGGCGGCCGTCGTCGCCTACGTCGGGAATGTCGGTCTGGAGCGACGCGGGGAAGAGGGTCAGAGCGTCGACATCCTCGTGAGCCGGCGGAGCACCGGCAGCATCCTCAAGCCGTTCCTCTACGCGGCCCTGCTCCAGGAAGGCGGCCTGACGCCGGTCACCCTGGTCCCCGACACGCCCGTCCGCTTCGAGGGCTTCCGGCCGGAGAACTACGACCGCCGTTTCCGGGGCGCGGTCCCGGCCCGGGCCGCCCTGGCCTGGTCGCTCAACATCCCGGCCGTGCGCGAGCTCCGGGACTACGGCATCCCGAAGTTCGAGAACCGTCTGCGGCGGTGGGGGATGACGACCCTCGACCGCTCGCCCGAGGACTACGGATTGACGCTGGTGCTCGGCGGGGCCGAGGGGCGCCTCATCGAGATCGCCGGGCTCTACGCCAAGCTGGCCCAGCTCGCGTCGGGCGCGCCCGGCGGCGGCCGGGAGGTGCGGGTGCTTCGCGACGCGCGAGAGGAGCCGTCGAAGATGAGGGACCTCGGGGCGGCCGCGGCCTACCTCACGCTCCAGGCCTTGACCGCGGTCAACCGGCCCGACGAGGAGGGCTTCTGGCGCAACTTCAGCTCGTCGAAGTGGATGGCCTGGAAGACGGGCACGAGCTTCGGGCTGAGGGACGCCTGGGCCGTCGGCGTGACCCCCCGCTACACGATCGGCGTCTGGGCCGGGAACGCGGATGGGGAGGGCCAGCCGGGGCTGACCGGGCTCGGGGCCGCGGCTCCCGTTCTCTTCGACCTCCTCGGGCTCGTCGACGGCGGCGGCTCGATCGTCCGGCCGCCGTCGGGGCTCAAGGAAGTCCGGGTCTGCCGCGATTCGGGCTTTCTGGCGACGGAGCTGTGCCCGGCGGAGACCGTGCTGGTGCCCGCGGAGAGCCGCTTCGACCGGATGTGCGCCTTTCACCAGACCGTGCATCTCGACGCCACGGGGAGGTTCAGGGTCGACAGCCGCTGCGAGCCCGTCGACCGGATGCGGCACGAGTCCTGGTTCGTCCTGCCGCCCGTCCAGGAATACTTCTACCGGGCCGAGCACCCGGAGTACCGGACGCTGCCGCCCTTCCGGAGCGATTGCGGAGGCGGGCCGGCGGGAGAGCGGGGCTCGCGGGTGATGAGCCTCGTCTATCCCGAGCCGGACACTTCCGTCTATGTCCCGGTCGGGCTCGACGGGCGCGCCGGCGAAGTGGTTTTCGAGGCCGTCCACAAAGAGGGCGGCGCGACCATCCACTGGCACCTCGACGAGCGCTACCTCGCCTCGACGCGGGTCTTCCACCAGATCGCGGCCAACCCCGCCCCGGGCGAGCACCGGCTGGTGCTGACGGACGACCAGGGCCGGCGATTGGAGCGGGCCTTCCAGGTGGTCAGTCCGCCGCGCCGCGGCGACCGCTGACGCCCGGCCCCGCTAGGTCTTCATATCCTTGTCGAAAGCCACCTTGGACGGGGCGAAATTCATCTGACGGACGAACTCGAGGGCTTCTTTCGCCCCGAACTCGCGGTCCATGGCGTTGTCCTCCCACTCGACCGAGAGCGGGCCGTCGTAGCCGGCGGCGTTGAGCTCGCGGATGATGGCGTCGAAGTCGACGTCGCCGTGGCCGAGCGAGCGGAAGTTCCAGCCGCGGCGCGTGTCGCCGAAGGGCAGGAACGAGCCGAGGATGCCGGCCCGGCCGTCGAGGGTCACGGCCACGTCCTTCATGTGGACGTGATAGACGCGGTCGGCGAAGTCGCGGATGAAGAGCTCCGGGTCGATACCCTGCCAGACGAGGTGGCTGGGATCGAAGTTGAGGCCCAGGGCCAGCCGGCCGTTGAAGGTGTCGAGCAGGCGCCGCGTCGTGTAGAGGTCGAAGGCGATCTCGGTCGGATGGACCTCGAGGGCGAACTTGACGCCCTGCTCGTCGAACGTGTCGAGGATGGGCGACCAGAGCTCCAGGACGCGCTGGAAGGCGGCCTCGACCATCTCCTCGGTCGTCGTGGGAAAGGAGTACCAGGCCTTCCAGATAGGCGAGCCCATGAAGCCGTTGACCACGTAGCAGCCCATGGCGCGGGCGGCCCGGGCCGCGGCCTTCATCTCTTCGATGGCCCACTTGCGCAGGGCCTCGGGCTTGCCTTTCACGGCGTCGGGGGCGAAGCCGTCGAGGCGCGGGTCGTAGTCGTCGCCGACGCACTGGCCGGCGAGGTGCGCCCCGAGGGCCCAGCACTTGAGGCCGTGCTTTTCGAGGACGCGCTTCTTCTCGCGGACGTAGGCCGGGTCGGCGGCGGCCTTGCGGACGTCCATGTGGTCGCCCCAGCAGGCGATCTCGAGGCCGTCGTAGCCCCAGGCGCTCGCCTTCTTGCAGACCTCTTCGAACGGCAGGTCGGCCCACTGGCCGGTGAAGATCGTGACGGGTCGGGCCATGAGTCCTCCTTAGAGTTTCATCCAGACCGCGCCCTTGGCCGAGCTCTCGACGCAGGTCTCGATGTAGCGGACGCCGCGGACGCCGTCGTCGACGCTCGGGAAGTCGAGGTCGGCGGCGGCGAGCGGCTCGCCGCGGAGCTTCTTGGCCAGGGCGGCGAGGAAGGTCGAATAGACGTTGGCGAAGCTCTCGAAGTAGCCCTCGGGGTGGCCCGAGGGAAGGCGGGAGAGCGACTGGGCCCGGGGCGACATCGGGTCGCGTCCGCGCGAGATCGTCCCCGACGGGCGGCCGGGCAAGGAAACCCGGGCCGTGTTGGGCGTCTCCTGGAACCACTCGACCGCGCCCTTGGTGCCGTAGACGCGCAGGCGCAGGGCGTTGTCGTGGCCGGCGGCGATCTGCGAGCTCCAGTAGACGCCCTTGGCGCCGCCCTTGTAATCGACGAGGATGGTCGCGTTGTCGTCGAGGGGGCGCCCCGGCCCGAAGCGGTCCAGGCGCGCGCAGAGCGACTCGATCTCCAAGCCGGTCAAGTAGGCGGCCATGAACTCGATGTGACTGCCGATGTCGCCGACGCAGTTGGAGGCGCCGGCCAGCATGGGATCGGTCCGCCAGGCGGCCTGCTTCTGGCCCGTGTCCTCGAGCCTGGTCATCAGCCACTCTTGCGGGTATTCGCCGTTGACGAAGCGGACGTCGCCGATCTCGCCCGCGGCGATGAGGTCGCGGAGGTGCTTGACGAGGGGATAGCCCGAATAGGCGTAAGCGACACAGAAGAGCAAGCCCGTCTCCCGGACGAGGCAGGCCAGCTCGGAGGCTTCGCGGGCGCTCGTGGCCAGCGGCTTCTCGCAGACGACGGAGAAGCCGTGCTCGAGGGCCAGCTTGGCGGCGGGGTAGTGGGTGCTGTTGGGCGTGACGACGCTGATGAAGTCCGGCCTGTCGGGCCGTCGAGCTTCGGCCCGGATCATCTCGTCGAAGGTGCGGTAGAGCCGCTCGCGGGGGAGGCCCAGCGCGTCGCCCGTGGCCAGGGTGTTGTCGTAGCTCTGCGAGAACACGGCGCAGACGAGCTCGGCCCGTCCGTCCAGGGCGATCGACTTGCGGTGGACGTCGCCGATGAACGCCCCCTGGCCGCCGCCGATCATGCCGTAGCGCAGCTTCGGCGTTCTCGCGCCCGATGCCTGTCCTTCGATCATGCTATACCTCCCGACGGGAGTCGGACCGTTCGAACAAGAAGGGACCAGGTCTTCGCAGATCAGGCAGGAATTCGCGTTTGCGAAGACCTGGTCCCTTCTCTTATTTCAAGGCTTTGCGGATGCGGTCGGCGGCCAGCTTGGCCTCGGCCGCGACCGTCGGGTCGGACACGAGCGACTCTGCCGTCTTGAGCGACGTGACGCAGGGGAAGCGGCCGAGGAGCCCCAGGATGAGCTTCTTCTCCTCCGGACGCGGCGAGAGGGCCAGGAGCTTCAAGACATCGGCCGCGGCGCCCTCGGGCGACCGGTTGGGCTCGAGCCCGATCAGGCGTATGGCGGCCCGCATGCCCAGGACCCGGTGGTTGAGGACGAACGAGGTCCGGGCGACGTCGAAGACGTCGTCCCTGGCGGCGACCGTCGGCCAGTCGGCCAGGGCCCGTACGGCCGCGTCGACGATGGTCTCTTGAGCGTCGGCCCGGGCCGCCCGCACGAGCGGCAGCGCCGAGTCGTCGCCGATCTTGCCCAGGACGCGGAGCAGATCGGCCCGCGTCCGGAGGTCCTTCTCGGCGGCGTAGCGCGCCTTGACCGCGCCCGCGCGCTGAAGCTCCCTCGGGTTCGTCCGGGCGACCGCCGCAACGGTATCTTGCATGGCCTCGCGGGCCGCCTCGTCGTCGAGTCCGGCGACGAGATCGAGCAGGGCCGGGATGTCCTCCTCGCCGGCCAACGCGCGCAGCGCGGCCGCCGCTTTGGCCTTTAGCGCGGCCGGTCCGGCTTTGACCATGTCCATGAGCGCCGGCTCGGCCCCGGCGATCTCGCGGGCGCTGGCCGCCTGAACGAGCTCGGCCTTGATGGCGTCGTCCGAGGTCTTGGCGAGATGGGCGAGGACCGCCTCGTCGACGTCCCGGCCCTTGAGCCGGGCCAGGGCCTCGCGGGCGGCGTCCTGCTCGGCCCCGGCCGTGCGGGCCGCCTTGGTGGCCAGGAAGACGACCGACTTGCCGTCGCCGGCCGACGTGATCGCCCGCAGCGCGGCCAGCCGGACTTCGAGTGACGCGTTCTCCGCGGCGGACAGCAGGTAGGGGCGGACGGTCTCGGCGGGATATCGAGCGAGAAGCGCGGTCAGCTGGATCTTGGCGTCCTCGGGCCAACGCGACATGAGATCGCCGATCTGCGGGATGTCGCCGGCTCCGAAATTCGCCGGGACCGCCGCCAGGGCCGTCCCGTAGAGGAGCGTATCGCTGCCGGCCAGGGTCTTGAGGATCAGGCCCTTGGCGTCGTCCGCGACGGCGAGCCGGCCCTTGAACGCGGCTTGCCGCGAGACGGGGGAGACGTTGGCCGCGAAGACTCTCTCGTATGCCGCCGCCGCCCCGGGCTTGTCTCCCGATTTGAAAGCTCCCTCGGCCGCGAGGAGCAGGGCCGAAGCGGCCTCGGACTTGAGCGCGGCGCCGCCTTTGCCGAGCGCGGCGACGAGGGCCTTGACGGCTTCCGGGCCGCCGATCTTGCCCAAGGCCTTGACGGCGTCCGCCGCCAGGGCCGCGTCCTTCCCTCCGGCCAGGCCGGCCAGGGCCGGGACCGCCGCGGCCGTCTTCCTCTCGCCGAGAGAAAAGACGACGCCGCGCCTGATGCCGGCTTGCGTCTTGCCCAGGACTTCGACGAGGGCCTGGTCGGCCTCGCCTCCGGGGATCCGCTCGAGCGCATAGCGGGCCGCGTCGGTCGTCTCCGGCTTGAGCGCGAGGGCCGCGAGCACGGGGACGGAGTCCGGTCCGCCGACGAGCCGGAGCGCCCGGCAGGCCGCGACGAGCCCCGCCGGAGCGGGCGAGCCCTGGACGAATTTCAGGAGCGCGACCTCGGTGTCTTTCCGGGCTTGGGCGTTGTCCTTTTGGGAGAAGACATAAGCCCGAAGGCGCATGGCGGGGCCGACGTCGGACGTGTCGTAGGTTTGAAGGTCCTTCAGGATCGCTTCGAGCGAATCGTAGGTCAGGCCCATTCCCTGCTTTACCCGATCGTCCATCTGCCCGGCCGCGGGAGCGGCCAGAAGCGCCAGCGATGCGGAGACGACGAGAGCCGCGACGGCGATCGTCATGTTGGTTCTTTTCATGGTCGCTCTCCTCATTCCGGCAGCTGCCAGGGCTTGCGGTACGAGTGCCCCAGCAGCCGTTCCGCCTCGGGATCGCCGATGATGGTCTCGGTGGCCGGGTCCCATTTGATCTTCCGGCCGACCTCCATGGCGATGACGCCCAGGTGGCCGACGCTCGCCGAGCGGTGGGCCGTCTCGGCCGGGGTGATGGTCTTGGCCCGGCTGCGGACGCAGTCGAGGAAGTTCTGGTGGTGGTCGCGGCTCTTGTACAGGCGCACCTCCTCCGGCCCGACGACCTCGCGCTTGAGGCTGGCCGGCTCCGTCTCGAACTGGCCGCGGTCGACCCAGATCCAGCCGTACTCGCCGATCCATTTCGTGCCGCCCCAGATCTCGTCGTGGCCGCCGGCCAGGACCATGGGCGTCCCGTCCGCGTACTTGGCCTTGACGTAATAGCGCGTCGGGCTGTTGTAGATGCCCGACGTCGGGTATTCGCCCGTGGCCTCGATCTCGACGGGCCCGGTCTCGTCCCAGCCCATGCCCCAATGGGCGATATCGAGGTGGTGTCCGATCCAGTCCATGTACTGTCCGCCGCCGAAGTCCATGTTCCAGCGCCAGTTCATGTGGACCCGGGCCTTGCAGTAGGGCCACCAGGGCGCCGGGCCGACCCAGGTCTCGTAGTCGAGGTTGGCGGGCGGCGCGACGAGCGCCTCCTGGCCGAACGTCCCGGCGAAGTCGTAATGCCCCGCGGGCAGCCCGACCTCGATGCGCTTGATCTTCCCAATGCGCCCGTTGCGGACGAGCTCCGAGGCTTGGTGGAAGTTCTCGACCGAGCGCTGCCACGACCCCGTCTGCCAGACCCGTCCGTACCGCTTGACCGCGTCGCAGAGGGCCCGCCCCTCGCGCAAGTTGTGGGTCAGGGGTTTTTCGCCGTAGACGTCCAGGCCGGACCGCAGGGCCGAGATCGCCAGGATGGCGTGCCAATGGTCCGGCACGGCGATCGAAACGGCGTCGAGGTCCTTGCGGAGGTAGAGCTCGCGAAAGTCGTGGTAGGTGGCGCAGGCCTTGTTGCCGTATTTCTTGTCCACCATGCCCTTGGCCATGGCCAGGGGCTCCTTGTCGAGGTCGCAGACGGCCACCCACTGGACCTCGGGCTTTTCGAGGAAGCTCTCCATGTTGCCCGGCCCCATCATGCCGAAGCCGATACCGGCCATGACGATGCGGTCGGACGGCGCGACGGCGCCGTCCTTGCCCAAGGCCGCGGCCTTGACGATCGTCGGGAACCCGGCGGCCCCGGCTACGGCGGCGGCGCCGCCGACGGCGGCCTTCCGGATGAACTCGCGGCGGTCCATTTTCATGCGTTTCTCGCTCATCCTTCACTCCTCTCGATTCATTGATGCATCTTCCAGCCGCCGCCGACATAAAGCAGCTGTCCGGTCAGCCAACGGGCCTGTTCGGTCGCCAGGAATACGACGACGTCGGCGATGTCCTCCGGCTTCCCGACCCGGCCCAAGGGCGTCTTGGCGCCGATGGCCTTTTCCTCGTCGGGGCTGAGCCAGCCTGTTTGGACCGGCCCCGGGGCGACGATGTTGACCGTGAGGCCGTACTTGCCGAGCTCATGCGCCGCCGACCGGCTGTAGGACTCGAGCGGCATGTTTCGCCGCGGCGTAGCTGAGGGCCCCGGCGTGAGCGTCGGCCGCGTCCGTGCTGACGTTGACGATCCGTCCCCAAGTCGCGCCGCGGGCGAGATAGCGACGAACATACTCCGCCATCATCAGCGCCGAGGCCCGGGCGATGACGGCGTAATGGGCGTCCATGGTGGCCGCGTCGGCCAGGCGCATACCGTAGCCCTCACACGTGACGATCGCAGGGTCGAACGTTTCCGGGACCCAGTAGGCATGGTTGTTGACGAGGACGTCGACGGGTCCGAGCCCCTTCTCGCAGGCGTCGAACAGACAGGGCACGGAGGCCGGATCGGCCAGGTCGGCCTCGAGACAGGCGGCTTGGCCGCCGCCGGACTCGATGGCCCGGACGATCGTCTCGGGCGGCTCCTGGCCCACCGCCTCGTAGAACGCCGGGCCGCCCGTTCCCGCCTGCCGGGCCTTCTTCAGCTCGCCCGGGCTCATAGCCGGCGGCCGCCGGAACGAGGTGATAAAGACAGCGGCTCCCTGGCCGGCGAAAGCCCGGGCCGTCGCGGCGCCGATCCCCAACGGATTATTAGCGCCCGTGACCAGGACGACGCGGCCGGCGAGCTTCGGGTCGATCATGGCCCTCAGACGAGCGGCGATACGCCGGGCACGGCGACCGGGTCGACCGGGTTCGGACCGAACGCGAGCGTCTTCGGGAAGAGGTCGAGCTTCGAGGCGTTCATGGCCCAATCCCAGGAAATGGCCCGGCCCGTATAGGCGCTCATGCGGCCCATGATGGCGCACATCGTGCTCTCGGCGATGCGCTTGCCCTCATTGAGCGGCTTGCCGGACCGGATGCTCTCGATGAGGTCGGTGTGCTCGACGACGTAGGGATTGGGCTCGTCGGCCTCGAACTTCCAGGCGTTCGGCCCGGCGATCTCGCCGTAGCCGAAGGCGTGGCCCTTGGTGCCGACGATCTTCTCCTCGACCCGGTCGGCGCAGCCCGGCGTCTGGCGGCACTGGCTGGCCACCCGGACGCCGTTGGGATACTCGAACTCGACGGCGAAGTGGTCGAAGATGTTGCCGTACTCGGGAGCCGTCCGGACCTGGCGCCCGCCCATGGCCATGACCTTGACGGGCGTCGCGCCGAAGGCCCAGTTCATGACGTCGATGTTGTGGACGTGCTGCTCGACGATGTGGTCGCCCGAGGTCCAGGAGAAATAGAGCCAGTTGCGGCACTGCCATTCCATGTCGCTCATCCCGGGCGCCTGCTTGATGACCCAGAGCTCGCCCTGGTTCCAGTAGCACTGGCCGCCGACGATCTCGCCGATGGCCCCGTCATGGATGCGCTTCAGGGTCTCCAGGTAGCGGATCTGGTGGCGACGCTGGGTGCCGGCGACGAGGCCCAGCCCCTTCTTGGCGGCCAGCTCCGAGCTGGCGATGACGGAGCGCACGCCGACGGGATCGACGGCCACGGGCTTCTCCATGAAGACGTTCTTGCCCGCCTCGACCGCGGCCTTCAGATGGAGGGGCCGGAAACCGGGCGGGGCGGCCGTGACGATGTAGTTGATCTTCTTGATGGCCAAGAGCTTCTTGTAGCCGTCGAGGCCGGTGAAGCAGGTCTCCGGCGTGACCTTGACCGCGGCCGGGACCTTCTCCCGGAGCGTCTGGAGCGACTTGTCGACGCGGTCCTGGAACGGGTCGTAGAGGGCGACGATCTCCACCCCCGGGGCCGCGTTCACGGCGTCGATGGCCGCGCCCGTGCCGCGGCCGCCCGCGCCGATGACGCCGATGCGGATGGCGTCGGACCCGCCGGCGCAGCGTCCGGCCGTGCCGGCCACGGCGGCCGCGAGCGCGGCCATGGACGCCGTGGAAGCGGTCTTGATGAAGTCCCTGCGCGTCAGCTCGTTGTCATTCTTTTCGTCCATGGTTCGTCTCCTTTAGAAGTTGTCGACGGCCCGGTAGGCCGCGAGCAGGGCCTTCTCCCCCTCGAGTCCTTTTTGGCTCTTGCCGTGCTCGAGGCAGAGGACGCCCGTGTAGCCCTTGCCGTGGATGTGCTTGAAGATGTTGCGGTAGTTCATCTCGCCCGTGCCCGGCTCCTTCCGCCCCGGCGAGTCCCCGACATGGAAGGCGGCCAGCTCGTCCCAGCAGGCGTCGATGTTGGGGATGATGTTGCCCTCGGTGATCTGCTGATGGTACATGTCGTCGAGGATCTTGACCGAGGGGCTGGCGACGGCCTTCACGATCTGGTAGGTCTGGGCCATCTTGGTCAGGAAGAGCCCGGGGTGGTCCTTGGGATTGAGGGGCTCGAGCACGATGACCAGGCCCGAGGGCTCGCAGATCCCGGCCATCCTTTTGAGGTTCTCGACGACGTTGGCCGTCTGATAGTCCCAGTCCAGGCTCAGGTTGAACCGGCCGGGCACGGCCAGCGTCCACCGGCACCCGGTGCGCTGGCCGGTCTCGACGGCCGTCCTGAAGCGCGCCGCCAGCATGTCGCGTACGGCCGCGTCCCTGGTGACGAAGGACTCGACGGCGAAGTCGGCGTAGACGACGAACGGGCCGATGGTCAGGCCGAGCCGCTTCGACTCCTTGGCCAGCGCCTCCTGCTCCGTCGCGGGCCGGGCCATCAGGCCGTTGTCGAACCAAGCCGTGAAGCCCTGGTCGGCCATGAACTTGAGCTGGTCGGCGGCGGCCTTCCCGGCGCTCGCCTCGAACGTGCCGATCCCGGGGGCGTACTTGAGCTTGAAGCCGCCGGCCTTCCCGGACGCCGGCGCGGCTTGGGCCGGGCCCCCGGCCGCGCCGAGCGGCGCGAGGGACGCGGCCGCCGCTCCCCATCCGGCCGCCTTGATGAAATCCCGCCTGGTCGACGTCGATCCGCGTTTCGCCACGTTCACCCTCCTCGTCGAGATGAGGGGCCGACCGAAGGACGGACTCCGAGAGCCTGTTCAGATCGACGGAAGGGCCATCCTTCCCGGGGAGGGAAGACGCGGCTGGCGGAGAGTCCTTGGAACGCCCACGACAGGGGGATTCTATTAGAAAGAGGAGGGGCATTTCAACCCGCGCCCGGACCGGCCCATTTGACGGGGGAGGCCGGGTCCCCTAGAATCGGTGAGGTCCCAAGGAGAAGAGCCATGAAGCCCTGGATGATCGTCCTCCTCGTGCTCGCCGCCGCCGGCGCCGTCGCCAAGGCCGCGGCCGCCTCGAAGCCGCTCGATGTCGTGCCCCGCGTCGACGTCCCGCGCTACCTCGGGACCTGGTACGAGATCGCCACCATCCCGCAGAGGTTCCAACGGGGCTGCGTCGGCGTCACGGCCCACTACTCGCTCCGGGACGACGGGGCCATCGACGTCGTCAACGTCTGCCGCAAGGACACCCTCGACGGCAAGGAGCGCTCGGCCCGGGGCAAGGCCTGGATCGTCGACCGGATGACCAACGCCAAGCTCAAGGTCCGCTTCTTCTGGCCCTTCACGGGGGCCTACTGGATCATCGAGCTCGACGAGGGGTACCAGTGGGCCGTCGTCGGCCATCCCGAGCGGACCTACTACTGGATCCTCAGCCGGACGCCCCAGATGGACCCGGCCCTCTACGACGAGCTCATCCGCCGGGCCGCCGCCAAGGGCTACGACACCACCAAGATCAAGAAGACTCTCCAGCCCTCCTAAATGGGGGACATGATACCCGTTCCCGCTTTTTCTGCTTCCCCCCGGCCGGGGAGGGATCGGCCCTTTCCCGTCCCAGGGGCCTGAAACACTACTTAAATCATAGGAATAGAGGACAGTCCGTCCTCTCGGGCGGACATCCGGTGGCCCGGTTCCCCGGCCGGCCCCCCGAGCCTGCTCCCGGCGCGCTTGGCACGATGTATGCAATTAGCTCTATCGGCAAGCAGGAAGCAAGCCAGAAAGGAGATTCCGATGAAACTCATGAGATACGCTTTGGTCATCCTGGTCCTCGCCGGCCTGGCCTACCCCCAGACCGTCGACCACGGCATGGGCGCCTTCTCCAACGAGAGCGGGGCCATCCTCATGGCCGTGGACGCCGCCCTGGTCAACCGGGACGTCAAGGAGCCGTACGTCATGTTCTACGGCTTCCTGGCCTCCAAGGACCCGAACGTAGCCATAAGGGTCGCGGCCAAGGACGTGGTCATGGTCTACAAGGGGCAGGAATACCCCATGCTGTCCCTGCCCGAGCTCCGGGACAAGTACCGCGGCGAGATCCGGGACATGAGCTTCTACCGCAAGCTGGGCAAGGAGGGGATCATCTCTTCCTGGGTGCGCCTCTACGACTTCCCCGAACCGTCGAGCTTCTTCCCCCCGCTCACCCTCAACTCGCCGCTCGCGGTCAGGGAAGCCTACATGCTCGGGCTCAACGGGTTCATGACGCCGCTCTACTTCAAGAATCCCGGCTTCGCCAAGGGGGACCGGCTGACGATCAAGGTCCGCGACGCGAAGAATCCCGCGCTCACGGGCGAGTGCGACGTCGTCCTCGACTGACCGGACCGGCCCCTTCCGAACCGCCGGCGCGCCCGATCTTCCGGGGCGGGCGGGCCCTCCCGCCCGCCCACCCCTTTCTCCCGACAACCTTTTCCCGGGCCGGCGAGTATATACGGATGGCCCGCGCCGCACCCCCACCGTTGGCCCGAGGTGAGATTTGAGAAGGAACACGCTTATGCTGCCGATAACCGGGCTCGCGCTCGCCCTGCTGACTTCAGCGGTCTTCGCCGCCGCGACCGCGCCGCCCGCGCTCAAGGTCTACCAGACGAAGCACGTCAATCCCCATTCCCCCAAGATCGACGGCCGGGTCGACGATCCCGCCTGGGACCAGGTTGCCTGGGAAGGCGACTTCGTCCAGCGTGAGCCGTACGAGGGACAGGCCCCGAGCCAGACGACGGAGTTCAAGGTCCTCTACGACGACGCGAACCTGTACGTCGCCATCAAGGCCCGCGACGCCGAGCCGGACCGGATCGAGCGGCGTATGTCCCGTCGGGACGACATCGAGGGCGACTGGATCGAGGTGGCCATCGACAGCTTCCACGACCACCGCACCGCCTTCTGCTTCGGCGTCAACGCCGCCGGGGTCAAGCGCGACGCCATGGCCGTCAACGACAGCAACTGGGACGACAACACCGACCTCGACTGGGACCCCATCTGGGAGGTCAAGACCTCGATCGGCGCCGACGGCTGGACGGCCGAGATGCGCATCCCCTTCACCCAGCTCCGCTTCGCCGCTGTCCCGGACGCCGCCTGGGGATTCCAGGTGGCCCGGCGCCTCTTCCGCAAGAACGAGCGCTCGCTCTGGCAGCACATCCCCAAGGACGCGGCCGGCTGGGTCTCGTTCTTCGGCGAGCTCCGCGGCCTCAGCGGGATCAAGCCGCCGCGCCAGGTCGAGCTCTTCCCCTATACGGTCGGCAAGCTCCGGAGCTTCGCCGCCGAGCCGGGCAATCCCTTCGCCACCGGCCGGTCCCGTTCGCTCTACGGCGGCCTGGACGGCAAGGTCGGCGTCACCGGCGACCTGACCCTCAATTTCACCCTCAATCCGGACTTCGGCCAGGTCGAGGCCGACCCGTCCGTCGTCAACCTGACCGCCTTCGAGACCTATTACGAGGAGAAGCGGCCGTTCTTCATCGAGGGCCGGAACATCCTCAGCTTCAGGCTGATGGGCGGGGACGGCGATATGGCCAGCGACAACCTCTTCTATACCCGCCGCATCGGCCGGTCGCCGCAGTACTATCCCGAGACCGACGGCTTCGTCCGAACGCCCGAGGCGACGACCATCATCGGCGCGTTCAAGCTGACCGGCAAGACGCGCTCCGGCCTGTCGGTCGGCGTCATCGAGAGCCTCACGGGCGCGGAGAGCGCCAGCGTCTTCGCCGGCGGCGTCACCGATCGCGTCGCCGTCGAGCCTCTGACCAATTATTTCGGCCTGCGCCTGCAGAAGGACTTCAACGAGGGCGGGACGACGATCGGCGGCATGGTCACGGCCGTCAACCGCCGGCTCGGCGCGGCCCAGCTCGACTTCCTCCACGACCGGGCCTTCACGGGCGGCCTGGACCTCTACCACAGCTGGAAGAAGAAGACCTATTACTTCTCCCTCAAGCTTCTGGGGAGCACCGTTCACGGCTCGCCGGAGGCCCTCCTGCGGACCCAGACCTCGCCCCTCCGCTACTATCCAGAGGCCCGACGCCGGCCACGTCGAGCTCGACCCGGCCCGGACGTCGCTCTCCGGCCACGGCGGCACCGTCGAGTTCGGCAAGCAGGGCGGCGGCCACGTGATGTACTCGGTCGGCGCGACCTGGAGGTCGCCCGGCTTCGAGCTCAACGATATGGGCTTCCTCGGCGGCGCCGACGAGATCATGCAATGGACCTGGGCCGGCTATCGGGTCTGGAAGCCGTTCGCGATCTTCCGCACCCTCAACGTCAACTTCAACCAGTGGACGGGCTGGAACTTCGGCGGGACGAACATCTTCGCCGGCGGGAACGTCAACCTCAACTTCCAGCTCAAGAACTATTGGAACGGCGGCTTCGGGATCACCCGGAACTTCATCGGCCTGTCGGCCGCGATGCTGCGGGGCGGCCCCTCCATGCGCATGCCCGGAGCCTGGAACTTCTGGGGGAACATCCAGACCGACATGCGCCGGAAGGTCCGGTTCACGCTGATGGGCCAGTCCTACCGCCGCGACAGCGGCGAGACCGAGAACCTCAGCTTGAGCGCCGGCATCATCGTCAACCCCAGCCGGGCGTTCAGTGTGTCGCTCCTGCCGACCTTCGGCCTCAACAGGAACGAGCTCCAATACCTCGCGACGCCCGAGGCCGGCGGCGAGCCCCGTTACGTCTTCGGCCGCCTCGAGCAGAGGACGGCCGGCCTGACCGTCCGCCTCAACTACAGCCTGACGCCCGACCTCAGCGTCCAGCTCTACGGCCAGCCGTTCGTCGCGGCCGGCGGCTATTCCCGGTACAAGAGGATCGCCGACCCGAAGAGCCGGACCTGGCCGGACCGCTACCACGTCTTCGGAGAGGGCGAGATCGCCTACGACGAGGCGGAGGGCTCCTACTCCGTGGACGAAGGCCTCGACGGCGTCGTAGACTACGTCTTCGCCCGGCCCGACTTCAATTTCCTCGAGTTCCGCTCGAACCTGGTCGTCCGCTGGGAATACCGGCCGGGCTCAGTGCTGTTCCTAGTCTGGTCCCAGGGCCGAACGGGCTACGACTCGATGGGCGATTTCAGCCTGGGTCGCGACTTGGGCAGTCTTTTCGACGTCCACCCCCAGAACGTCTTCCTGGTCAAGTTCTCCTACGGCTTCCAGCTGTAGGAGCGGCGGCCGAACCCGCCGCCCTCGCCCTTCGCGCTACTTCACTGTAGGGACGAGGACGACCTTCTCCAGGTTCATGGCGTGGTTGTTGACGACCGAGGTGATCCTGACGCGAAGCTTGTGCTCCCCCGCCCCCAGGTCCACCCGGCCCACCGGGAAGGTCGCCGGAAAGTAGACGCTGGGGGAGGCCTCGGTCCTGGCCGCGAGCTTCGCCCCGTCGACCTCGACCTCGTAGCCGGCCGGCCCGCCCCACATGCTGGCATAGGAGGCCCCGACCTCGTAGGTCCCGGCCTTCGGCGTCGTGAACGTCCATTCGGGATAGTCGTTGACGTTCTGCCAGTTGGCCAGCATGGTCGTCCGGTAGAAGTGGTCGAGGTAGGCGCGCTGGCCCATCTCCGACTGCAGGTCGGCGAGAGTCACCGGCAGCTCGACCCGCCCGTCCTTCTCCGGGACGATCCGGTAAGGCTCGGCGACCGGAGGCCCCTCGAGCTCGAGGGCGACGACCGTCGCGTCGGGATCGACCGCCCGCGCCGGCAGGCTCACGACGACGTCCCGGCCGGACCGCCGGCAGGGCAGGGCCTTCGACCGGTCGGCCAGGAGGTAGGCTCTCTTGACCTCGGTCCTCAGCCCGGGCAGGCGGATCTTCCCGTCCGCCGGCCAGCCCATGACGTGGACGTAGAGCGTCGAGCCCTTGACCGTGGCCCGGCCGAAGAAGGGCAGGCGCTCGAAGACGCTGGCCGTCGTGCCGTAGATGGCCTCGCCGTTCGCCTCGAGCCATTCCCCGATGCGCCGGAGCCGGGCGACGAACTCGGCCTGGATCCGGCCGTCGGATTGGGGCCCGACATTGAGCAGGAGGTTGCCGCCCTTGCTGACGATCTCGATCAGTTGGCGGATGAGCTGGCCCGCGCTACGGAACTCGGTCTCCGTCCGGTTGTAGCCCCAGCCGTTCCAGTTCATCGTGACGCAGGCCTCCCAGAGGCGGGGGCTTCCGTCCGGATTGCGGACGCCCGTCGCCGGGACGTAGTTCTCCGGGGTCCCGAAATCGCCGAAGCCGGGCTCGCGCCGGTAGAGCCGGTCGTTGACGAGAAGGGCCGGCTTCATCTCCGCCAGCATCTTTCCGATCGCGAAGGCCCGCTGCTCCTCGTTCGAGTGCTCCCACTCGCCGTCGAACCAGAGCACGGCCGGGTCGTACTTGGCGACGAGTTCCTTGAGCTGCTTCGCGGCGAAGTCCATATAGCGGCCGAAGTCGGCGCCCTTCGTCGTCCGTTTCGTCTCCCACGGCCGCCTGGGCAGGTAATCGGGATGGTGCCAGTCCATGATCGAATAATAGAAACCTAGTGGGATGCCCGCCTTCTTCATCGAGGCCGACAGCGGCCCCAGGATATCCTTCCCGTACTTGGCGGCCATGACGTCGAAATCGGAGCAGGCGCTGTCGTAGATGGCGAAACCGTCGTGGTGCTTGGAGGTGATGACGACGTACCTGACGCCCGCATCCTTGGCCAGCCCGGCCCACGCGTCGGGATCGAAGGCGACGGGATCGAAAGCCAGGGCCATCGTCCGATACTCCTCGCGCGGGATCTGGAGGAGCTGGCGGGCCCACTCCTCGCGGCCGACGATCGCATAGGCGCCCCAGTGGATGAACAGGCCGAACTTGGCCTCGCGGAACCACTGCAGCCGGTCGGGGACATTCGCCGGGGCCTGGGCCGCGCCCGGCGGCACGGCGACGGCCAGGATGGTCGATAAGAACAGGCACGATACGAGGGCATAGGCTTTCCGTTGGCTCATGGTCGGGCGTCTCCTTCGGCCGGGGTGCCCTAAGATTATCCTCCGTCTCGGGGGCTGTCAACGCCGGGCCCCGGGCGCGCCGGCCCCGGCCTTGATCAGGTCAGGGCGAGAAGCACGATCCCGGCCAGGCCCGCCAGGATCCCCAGGTATCCCAGCGGCTTGATCTTCTCCTTGAAGTAGAGAAGGGACAGCAGGACCGCGGCGATCACCGGCCCGGCCAGCGAGACGGGGAAGACCACGGGTTCCGGCAACTTGGCCAAGGCTTTCAGCGTGAAGAAGTTGCCGGCGACGCTTCCGACCGCGGCCAGCGCGCCGTAGGAAAGGACCCCGCGGCGGGGCATCGTCCCCTTCAGCAGGATGAAGAGCCAGAGCGCAACGGCCCCGGCCGAGAAAGTCAGAAAGAGATAGAACCAGAGGTTGATGGCCCCGAGCCGGGCCGCGGCGGCCTGGGAGACTTGGGGGATGCCGGTCAGGAGAAAGGCCACCCCGAGCAGGACCAGCCACCTGGCCCGGGCCGCCTTCGTTTGCCCTTGGCCGGACGCCGTCGACGCCGTGATCAGGGCCATGCCGGCTACGATGAGGAGGATGCCGGCGGCCGTGGCCGCTCCGAGCGGCCTGGCCCAGACGACGATGGAGAAGGCGACAGGGATGAGGAAGGACATCGTATAGATGGAAATGGTCAGGGCATAGGGCCCCATTCCGAGGGCGCTGAGAAAAAAGAAATAGGCGACCGCGCCCCCGATCCCGCCGCCCGCGGCGAGCAGGATCACAGGCGTCGAGGGGTAGAGCGGCTTCCCCGAAGCGACGAGGACCGCCCCGCAGAGCAGGGCCGCGGCCGCGAAGAGGGACGCCGTCAGGGCGGGGGACGAGTGGCCCCTGAGGCTGCCGAGCTTCATGACGAAGTTCATGGCCACGAAGCCGGCCACGACCAGACCCAGGTAGATCCAGCCCATGGGGATCCTCCTTCAGAGCGCGCGGAGCGCCTTTCGGGCCTCCCGCAGGAACGTCCGCTCGACGCCGGCCTCGAACGGGAAGATCTGGTAGAACATCGGCGCGCAGTAGCAGGCGTAGTCGGCGGCGTCGCGGTAGTCCCGGTCCGTCGGGACGTACCCGATGTTGCCGTTGGCGTAGCCGACGGGCAGAAGTGGCGCATCCGTCCGCTGCAGCTCGAGCCCGATCGCGCAGAAGAACTCCCCGGGCAGGGCGGCGATCTTCAGCCCGCCGACGGCCAGGGCCTGCACGGGGACGTTCCGGACGAAGGGGGACCTGCGCATCGCGGGCGCCGCGGCCAGGGCGCGCGCTTTCCAATCCGCCGCGAACCGGTCGGCGCCCGGGAAGCGGGCGTAGGTCCCGGCGAAGGCCGCGGCCGCGCGCTCGATCTTCCGCTTGTCGTAGACCTCGAGCGGGATCGCGACGCGGCGTTCGATCGCGGCCAGGCGCGGCTCCGGCTGGGCGACGGCGTAGCGTTCGGCCTTGCGCAGCCGCCGCGCGACCAGGTCGGCGATGTCGGCGAGGTCGTCCGCCGTCCCTTCGCCCCAGCGGTTCATCTGCAGGACCGGATCGATGTCGCCGCAGAAGCCTTGGAAGAAGACGGCCCGGTCGCCGGCCCTCTCGATCTCGCGGACGACGGCGCCCGGCCAGTCGGCCGAGACGTGGCGCTTCCGGCCGAAGACGACGGCGTGGCAGGCGTAGTTCAAGAGATAGATCGTCCGCTCCGCGGTCCGGAAGATCGCGGCCTTGAGGACGGGATCGACGCCGCAGAAATCCCCCTTGCGGCGATTGTAGCCGAGGGGCTCGATGGCCTCGAGGGCGTAGGAGGCCCTCGCCGGAGCGGGCGATGCCGCGGCCTCGGCGGCCGCTTCGAGGACGAGCGCCCGGAGGCGCTTCATGGTGCCGGCGTCCGTGTCCCCAAGCCCGGGCAGGGGCTGGGTCGCCGGCCCGCAATGCGTATGCGTCGCGGCCAGAAGGACGCCGGCGCCGGCAGGTCGAGGGCCGCGGCGATCTTGGCCCGGAGGACGTCGGCCTCCTCGATCGTAAAGCCGATGACGTCGCAGCTGATCAGGACGAGCCTCCGGCCGCCGCCTTCGAGATAGACGGCCCGGCACTTGAGGTCGTCGAGGACGGACTCGGCCCGGCGTCCGAGATGGAAGCCGTAGCCGCAGAGATCGACGCCGAGGGGCGGGGTGACGGTCCTTTCTCCGTATCCGGCGAGAAGCGGGCTCATGGCGTCCCCCTCAATGCTTGAGGTAGACCTTGGGATCGAGGCCGGCGTCCGGCGGCAGGCGCCACATGAAATCCGGGTCGATCCCCGGTTCGTCGTTCCTGTGCTTTTCCATCAGGGCGGCCTTCCTTCGCGCGAGATCGGCGAGGTTCGGGCCGTACATGTTGAAGGTCTCGCCCGTCGGATCGATGGGCATGAACCGCGTGCCCGAGGCCTCGACGAGCGCCGCCAGGTCCCTGGCGTTCCGGACCTCGTCGTCGATCATGGCCCGCACCTGGGCCAGCCGCCTGTCCTTCTCCGTCCGGTCCTTGGCCTCGATGTAGCCGTGAACCCCGGCCACCCAGGCCGCGGTGTTGCGCAAGGTCCGGAAGTAGGAGCGCAGGGCCCTGAGCCGGTCGAGCTGGTCGGCGAAGACGGCCCGCGCGTCGCCCTTGGCTCCCTCGAGCGCCTCCCCCAGGACGCCGATGGCCCGCTCCAGTGGCGGTCCCGTGTCCCGGTCGGCCTGGGCCACGGCCGCGTCCGCCTGTTCCCGGGTCATGAGCGTCCAGAGGATGTCCGTGCCCAGGTCGACGAGGTTGGGATTGTTGAAGGTCACGGTCATGTACCTCTCGTAGTAGGCCCGCTCGGCCTCGGGGATCTTCCCGATGTCCGGGGCGAAAGGCCGGACGAGGAGACGATACCAGGGGAAGCCCCAGTTGTTGTCGCCGTAGAGCATGATCGACGGGAAACCGCGGACGGCCGCGTCGCAGAGCTTCCAGGCCGTGACGAGGGCGGGCGCGCCGTCCCGTCCGACGAGGCGGCCGGCCGCCTCGTCCACGACCGCGTCGACGTCGGCGGCCGGATCGAAGTTGAGCGCCCGCAGGACCTCGCGGTTGACGTCGTAAGGCGCGAGCGGGGCCGGGATCGACCGTGACCTGGGCCTTGTCGAAGCCGGCCGCTTGCAAGCTCCGGACCTCTTCGGCGGCGAGCCAGGGCGAGGGGATGCCCAGGAGGTAGTTGTTCTGGAGACGCGTCGTCGTGAAGATCTCACTGCCCCGGACGGGCAGCGCTTTCAGGCGCCGGCCGCGCGGCGAATCGTCGAGCTCTTTCGGGGAGACCCAGAGGTCGAGCCCTTCGCTCAAGCCGTCGAGGAGGAATCCCTCCTCGTTCGAGAAGGAGAAGAGGTTGAAGAGCAGGCGGAACCCGGGCCGGGTCTCGGCGGCCGCGTCGCGCAGGGTCCGGAAGTAGCGCAGCACGTTGTCGGCCGCGGCCTTGGCGACGGCTTCGTGGGATTTCCACTCGCGGACGAGGTAGGCGCCGCCGTTGCGCCCGGCGTAGAGGCTGGCCGTGTACTCGAAGCCCGAGCCGCTGTCGTTCGTCCAGAGGTAGATGTAGCCGAGCTCGGGCACCTCGCGCATCAGCCGCCTCATGAGCTCGGCATAGTGCCAGCGGACGGCGGGATGGGACAGCGTCAGGGTGAAGCGCGGCCGGTAGCTGCGGAAGGGATGGTCGACGCGGGCGCCGCGCAGGTAGGGGTATTTCTCGAGGACGGCGTCGGGCACCGAACGGGGCGAGCTGATGTTGAGGCCCGGCGTCAGGCCGTACTTGACGGCCAGGCGGGCGTTCTCCTTGAGCAGGGCCAGATTGGCCTCGAGATATTCGGGCGAGTAGGCCCCGGCGTTGAGCGGCGTCTCGACGAACTGGTCGAGGTCCGGGCTGAAATAGTAGAAGCGGTAGTAGATCTCTCCCGGCGGCCCCTGCTCGGCCGGCATGTCCTTGGCCAGGGCGTTCACGGGAACGTGGCTGAAGCCGAGGCGCGCCAGCTCGCGGACGGACGCCTCGGGGTCGTAGCCCGCGGCCACGCGCTTGGGATTGGCGAGGTAGTTGTCGCCGCCCTCGAGGCGCGCGAACCGGGGGACGACCATCCGGCCCTTCCCGAAGACGGCGGCGTCGAGCCCGAGCCAATCGTCCTTGAGCAGACGATAGAGGGCGTACAGGAGGTGCGGGGCGGAGGTCGCGAGCTCTCCGGTCCCGTCCGGAGAGAGCTCGAGGAACATCCAGCTCTTCCCGCCCGCCTTCCCGAGGGCTTCGGGCGCCGGGCCCGAGACGAGCTTTTCGTCGGCTATGGCGATACGGAGAACGCCCTTTTCCCTCCCCCCGCCGGGGCGGAGGGCCCTGATCTCCGCCTGAGGGGCCAGGTCCCGCCGGAGCTCCTCGGCCACCGTCCGGTCGACGGGCCGTCCGTTCTCGGGGATGGCCAGGACGCGGACGGCCTTCAAGGCGTCGGACACCGTCGGCTTGGGCCCGGAGGCAAAACCGCCGCATACGACGCCGAGGACTCCCAGGATCGCCAAGAGCTTGGCCATGGATGCCTCCTGCCGCTCATTCTAGGTGATTCCACCGAAAGGGCGCAATGAGAATATCCGGCGGCGCCGAGCGTCGAATAGACGAGAGCACGGAGCGGAGGTCCCGAGGGCCATGACGCATCTCTTCCTTTCCCGGATCGCCGAGGTCGTCTTCGACCACGTCGCCGCGGAAAGGGCCCTGTTCCGGGCCCTCGACGGGAAAGGGAACAAGATCTTCGAGGCCACGAAAGGCGCGGAACGGGAGCCGGGGGCGGCCGGGGCCGGCCGGGCGATCGACGAAGCGCTGGTCGGCCGGGCCCTCGAGATCGGCCGGCCGATCCTTGTCCGCGACGTTCTCAGCGAACCCCTCTTCGCCGATCTCGAGCTCGACGCCGACGGGTCACCGCGGAGCGTCCTCTCCTATCCCTGGACCGCCCACGGCCGGCCCGCGGGCGTCGTCCTCTTCGCCCGCGACGGGGCCGGGCGGCCCTTCGACCGGGACAACCTGGAATTCCTGGCCCTGACCATGGCGCCCGTCCTCTACCTCCTGCGAAAGAACGGGAACGGCGGCCCGGCGCCGGGTCCCGGACCCCGCGCGGATCCGTCGCCCGGCCCGCCCGACGTCGCGGCGTTCATGGGCGAGGCGACCCCGGTCCGCCGGGTCCGGGCCATGATCGGGAAGGTCCGCGACACGGACGCGCCCGTGTTCATCTCCGGTGAAAGCGGCACCGGCAAGGAGCTGGCCGCCCGGACCATCCATGAAACGGGCCGCCGCCGCGGCGGGCCGTTCATCGCCGTCAACTGCGCCGCCATCCCGGAGGCGCTGCTCGAGTCGGAGCTCTTCGGCCACGCCCGGGGCTCGTTCACCGGCGCCGTGCGCGACAAGCCCGGACTCGTCGAGGAGGCCTCGGGCGGGACGTTCTTCCTCGACGAGATCGGCGACCTGCCGCTCCCGCTCCAGTCCAAGCTCCTGCGCGTCCTCGAGGAGAAGAGGATCCGCCGCGTCGGCGAAACGCGGACCCGGCCCGTGGACGTCCGCTTCGTCAGCGCCACGAACAAGGATCTCGACCACGAGGTCGAGCGGGGCCGCTTCCGCCAGGACCTCTATTTCCGGCTGAAGATCATCGCCATCGACCTGCCGCCGCTCCGGGACCGTCCCGAGGACGTCCTGCTCCTCCTCAACCATTTCCTCGACGAGTACGCCCGGTCGATGGCCCGGCCGCGGCCGTTCCTCTCGCCCGTCGCCCTCGAGATGCTCCTTCGCTATCCCTGGCCCGGCAACGTCCGCGAGCTCCAGAACGAGATCCAGCGGTGCCTGGTCATGGCCGACGGGGGAGATCTCGTTCTCGAAGAGTACCTCTCGCCCAAGATCAATCCCGACGGCGAGACCTACTGCCGGGAATCGCACCGCTTCTCCGAGGCCCGGGCCGACTTCGAGAGGCGCTTCCTGCGCGAGGCCCTGGTCCGCTGCCGCTACCACCGGACGCGGACGGCGGCCGAGGTCGGTCTGACCCGCCAGGGCCTGTTCAAGCTGCTGAAAAAACACAAGATCGAGACGCGGGCCCATCCCCCTTTATAGAGGGAGCGGGTTGTGCTACATTCGCGGCATGGCCGAACCCAAGGATGACAGTCACGTCTTTTCGGTCGTCTGCCCCTGTTGCGACGCCACGGTCTGGATCGACGGGGAGACCCGCGCGGTCCTCCGTTCCGAGAAGGCCAAGAAGAAGAAGGGCTCGCTCGACGACCTCGTCGTCAGCGAGCACAAGCGGCAAAGCGAGTTCGACCGCAAGTTCGACGCCACCTTCGAGCTCCAGAAGGAGAAGCACGTCAAGGCCGACGAGCTCTTCAAGAAGGCGCTAGAGAAGGCCGAAAAAGGGGAAAACGAGGACGAGGGCTGACGGGTGACGGAGGACGCCCTCCCGTCTCAGCTCCCGGCCTGGGTCTCGTCCTCCCTGACACGCGGCGACATCGTCCAGCCCGTGAATCCGAACAGGACCAGCATGCCCACCGAGAGATAGTTCATGAAGGCCCAGGGCAGGTAGGAGAAGGTCGGAACTCCCAGGGTCCCAGTGATGTAGACGCCGGCCATGCTCCAAGGAATGAGGGGGACGATGATGCCGCCGCTCTCCTCGATGATGCGGGACAGGTTCTTGGCCGCCAGGCCCTTCTTCTTATAGATGGGGGCCAGGAGGTCCGCCGGCAGGATCATCGACAGGTAGGAGCTGCCGGTGATCAGGGCCGAGAGGATGGCCGCGCCGACCGTCGTCAGCACCAGGCTCCAGACGTGCCGGGTGAACCTCATGACCTTGTCCAGGATGACGGCCAGGCAGCCGGTCGCCTGCATGATGCCGCCGTAGGCGAAGGCGGTGAAGGCGATGAGCTGGGTCTCCATCATGCTCATCATGCCGCCCTTGGCCAGCAGCCGGTCCACGAGCTCGACGCCGGTGCGGGCCGGGAGCCCGGAGTTCATGGCCGTCGCCACGTCCGTCAGCGGGATCCTCTGGACCAGGACCGCCAGGGCCGCCGCGACGAGCGACGACAGGACCATGGCCGGGATGGTCGGTTTCTTGGCCACGGCGAAGTAGAAGATGACGGCCATGGGCAGGAGCAGCAGCGGGCTGAACCGGAAGTTCGCCCGGAGCGTCGTCAGGATGAGGTCCAGCGTCTCCGACCGGGCGGCCGACGTTCCGTATCCCAGGCCGACGACGAAATAGAGGGCCAGCCCGGCCAGCCAGGCCGGCACGGCCGACGGCAGCATATGCCGGATGTGGTCGAACAGGTTCGATCCGGAGATGACGGTGGCCAGGTTGGGGATGTCGGAGAGGGGCGACATCTTATCGCCGAAGTAGGCCCCGGCGACGACCGCTCCCGCGGCCGGGCCGAGGGGGATGCCGAGACCCATGGCGATGCCGATGAAGGCGACGCCGATCGTCCCGATCGTCCCCCACGACGTCCCCGAGGCGAGGGACACGACCGACGAGACGAGGCAGGCCGTGGGCAGGAAGAACTGCGGCGAGATGAGCTTCAGGCCGTAGTAGATGACCATGGGGATGGTGCCGCTGGCCATCCAGGAGCCGACCAGGATACCGACCGAGAGCATGATGAGGATGGCCGGCATGGCCTTGTGGATGCTCTCGACGATGCCCCGCTCCATGTCCTTCCACTTGAAGCCGAGGACGAGGCCGAGGAACGCCGTGAGCGAGGCCGCCGCGACGAGCAGGACCTGGGCCTTGATCTTGTAGACCCCGTAGCCGACGCCGAGCAGGAGGGCCATGGCGACGAGGGGGATGAGGGCGACGCCGAACGGCGGACGGCGGGAGGCGGCGGGAACCTGGGGATCGTTTTGAGGCGGCGGAGTCGCCGTCTTGGATGTCTCGGCGGCCATCGGTTCTCTCCTTTGAGGCCGGCCTAGGCGCTGAACGTGCCGCGGGCCACGAGCCGCCCGCCGGCCATCATCCGCCGGCCCCGGGCGAAGACCTCGCTCGGGCGGAAGTCGCCGTCGAGGACGAGGAGGTCGGCGTCCCCTCCCGGCTCGATGCGGCCCTTCCCGCCGAGCTTGTAGAAGTCCGCGGCGTTGGTCGAGAAGATCCGGACCGCCGTCTCGAGCGGTAAAAGGCCCTTGAGAACGACCTCCCCGAGCTTCCGCAGGAGGTCCGTCTCCGTGGCGATGGTCAGCCGGACGAGGCGGCCGCTGGCGTCGAAGACGGGCATGCTGCCGTTGCTGTCCGAGCTGGCGGTGATCCGGGTGAGCGACAGGCCCCGCTTCTCGAACGCGGCCAGGGCGTCCTCGAACGCGACGTCGGGATCGCCGGGGCCCGGGTCGGGCCCGACGGTGACGTCGACCGAGCCTCCGGCGGCTACCCAATCGAGGCCCTGCTCGAAGAGCAGGGGATTGCGGGTGATGTGGGTCGGGATGACCTGGCTCGCGGGGATCTCCGTCTCGCGGACGAGCCGGAAGAGAGGGTCGAGCCCTCTTTTTCCGTCCCCGAGGTGGAGGTGCAGGACGCCGGCCTTGCCGCCGAGCAGGCCCCCGACCCGGCACTCGGCCGCCAGCCGGGCGAGCTCCTCGAACGTCGGCTGGGAGGACCGGTGGTCGCTGACGGCGATCTCGCCGGCCCCGACGACCTTGTCGATGAGGATGAGGTCGGAGCGGACGCTCCCGGTCAGGGTCCGGACCGGGACGTCGTAGGAGCCCGAGAAGACGAAGGTCGAGATGCCCTCGATCTCGAGGGCCCGGGCTTTGGCCAGGAGAGACGTCATGTGGCGGGTGACGCCGTCCGTTCCCAGGCAGCCGATGACGGTCGTGACGCCGCTCGCGACGATGTCCTCGATCCGGATCTCCGGGGCCCGGGTGGCCGGCCCGCCTTCGCCGCCGCCGCCGAGGATGTGGACGTGGGGGTCGATGAGGCCGGGCAGGACGCGCTTCCCCGCCGCGTCGACGACCTCGGCCTCGAGACCTTCGAGGCGGAGGCGGCCCGGCTCGGCCAGGGCGGCGACCATCGGACCGGCCAGGAGGACATCCTTCCGGCCGAGCGGTTCGGGGGCGAAGACCTCTCCGTCGCGGATCAGGGTGAACATGGGCGCCTCCTCGAGCGGGTGAAGGGCCTAAGTTAACACGCCGGGCCGGTCCCCGCAAGCCGCCCGGGGCCGGCTCCCGCGCCTGTTTTGAATTCCGGCTGCGGATTGGGTAGAATACCTGTCCGACCATGCCCACGTTCGAAGAGGAATACCGCCGGATCGAGAAGTTCGTCAACTTCATCACCAAGTTCTTCCTCCTCCCCAAAAAGATCGAGGTCCGCGGCCGCGAAAACTTCGTTCTGGAAGGACCGAACATCATCGTCGGGAACCATATCGGGAGCTACCAGGACGTCTCCGTCCTGGTCCGGATCCGGCCCCGGCTGACCTACTTCACGGCCAACAAGGAGATCTTCACGCGGCAGGAGGCGAGCGATCTCGTCCTGCGCCACCTCCACACGCACATGGGAAAATTCGGCGGCGTCGTCCATTTCATCCTCAACCCGTTCTACTCGTACATGGTCGCTTTCGTCTCCGGCCACATCGCCAGGATAGGCTCCATCCCCGTCGACTTGCGCGGCAGCAAGAGGGCGTCCATCCTCAGGTGCCAGGACTATCTGAGGAAGGGCCGGGCGATCGTCGCCCTGCAGGGCCGCGGCCGGATCCAGCCCAAGGACCCCCATCCATACGTCGCCGGATTCCGGCGCGGGGTCTCGATCATGGCTTACAACCTCTACAAAGAGAGCGGACTGGCCGTGCCCGTGACGCCTCTGTCCATCTTCGGGACGCACATCATGTGGGGCGTGCCGGCGACCGTCAAGGTCAATGTCGGCAAGCCCCTATACATCAAGGACCACTGGACCGGCGACGAGGTCTCGACCATCGAGAAGTTCCGGTCGACCCTCGAGCGGACCGTCTCCGGGCTGCTGCTCGAGAGCCTGGGCTGGTGAGCCGGCGGAGTGCCGGCGAGGAGGGCAACATGGCGCTCGAAGGCATGCTGATCGCAAAAGGCGAGAAGGACCTGCTCCTTCTCCCGAAGATGGCCAATCGCCACGGCCTCGTGGCCGGCGCGACGGGCACGGGGAAGACGGTCACCCTCCAGGTCATGGCCGAGCGCTTCAGCCGCCTCGGCGTGCCCGTCTTCATGGCCGACGTCAAGGGCGATTTGGCCGGGGTCAGCCAGCCGGGCCTGGCCAACCCGAAGATCCAGGAGCGCGTCGCCAAGCTCAAGCTCGGCGATTACGCCTTCGAGGGCAGCCCCGTGACCTTCTGGGACATCTTCGGCGAGCAGGGCCACCCCGTCCGGACGACCGTTTCCGACATGGGGCCGCTCCTCCTCTCGCGCCTGCTCAATCTCAACGACGTCCAGAGCGGGGTCCTGTCCATCGTCTTCCGCATCGCCGACGATACCGGCCTCCACCTCCTCGACTTCAAGGACCTCCGGGCCCTGGTCCAGTATGCCGGGGACCACGCCGAGGAGTTCGAGACGGAATACGGCCGGATTTCCCCGGCCAGCATCGGGACGATCCAGAGGAACCTTCTGACGCTCGAGGACCAGGGCGCCGACAGGTTCTTCGGCGAGCCGGACCTCGACCTCGACGACCTCATGCAGACGGACGCGAGCGGACGGGGCACGATCAACATCCTGGCCGCCGACAAGCTGATGCTCCTGCCCCGGGCTTATTCGACGTTCCTGCTCTGGCTCATGGCCGAGCTCTTCGAGCGCCTGCCCGAGGTCGGTGACGTGGAGAAGCCGCGTCTCGTCTTCTTCTTCGACGAGGCCCATCTCCTTTTCACCGACGCGCCCCAGGTCCTCATGGAGAAGATCGAGCAGGTCGTCCGGCTCATCCGGTCGAAGGGCGTGGGCATCTATTTCGTCACCCAGAATCCCCTCGACATCCCCGACGTCATTCTCGGCCAGCTCGGCAACCGCGTCCAGCACGCCCTGCGGGCCTTCACGCCGCGGGACCAGAGGGCCGTCCGGGCCGCGGCCGAAACCTTCCGCCAGAATCCCAAGGTCGATGTGGAGACGGAGATCACCCAGCTCGGCACGGGCGAAGCGTTGGTGTCCTTCCTCGACGAGAAGGGCCAGCCGGGTGTGGTCGAACGGGCCTTCGTCCTCCCGCCGCACAGCCGCATCGGGCTGGTGACGCCGGCGGAGCGCCAGGCCATCGTCCAGGGGTCGGTCATCTTCGGGCACTACGAGAAGGCCGTCGACCGCGAATCGGCCTACGAGATGCTCAAGGCGCGGGCCGAGAAGGCGGCGGCCGAAGCCCAAGCCCAGGCGCAAGCCGAAGCCCAAGCCCGGCAGCCGTCTCCCTACGGATACCCGGCCCCAACGGGTCAGGGCCGCGCGCCGTATCCCCAGCCCCAGGCGCCCCGGCGCCCGGCCGGACGCTCCAGGGACACCCTGATCGAGGCCATGGCCAAGAGCGCCGCCCGGTCGGTCGGCAGCAACCTGGGCCGCCAGATCCTTCGCGGAGTCCTCGGTTCCATCCTCGGCGGCGGCCGCCGCAAATAGATAAGCCATCAATACTCCAAGGACGGTGACGCATGTTTAAAGGACACCCCAAGGGTCTCTTCGTGGCCTTCTTCGCCAACATGGGCGAACGTTTCGGCTTCTACACCATGGTCAGCATCTTCGTCCTGTTCATGCAGGCGAAGTACGGCATGTCCCCCGCCGCCGCGGGCTCCATGTACGCGACCTTCCTGGTCGGCGTCTACGCCTTCCCCCTGCTCGGCGGCTTCCTGGCCGACCGCTTCCTCGGCTACGGCCGGACGATCAGCCTGGGACTCATCGTCATGTTCATCGGCTATGTCCTGCTGGCCCTGCCGACGATGATGAACACCGGGTTCGCGCTCGTCGTTGTCGCCTTGATCATCGTCGCCCTGGGCACGGGCCTGTTCAAGGGCAACCTGCAGGCCGTCGTCGGCAACCTCTACGACGATCCCAAATACGCGGCCACGCGCGACCGGGCCTTCAACATCTTTTACATGGGCATCAACATCGGGGCCATGTTCGCCCCGTCGGCGTCCATGGCCATGACCAATTGGATCATGGGCCAGGCCGGGCTCACCTACAGCGCCCGCATCCCGGCCCTGGCCAACGAGTTCCTCAAGGGCAAGCTGGCCGACGCCTCGTCGTTCCTGGCCCTGGCCCAGGGGCAGGACGGCTCGGTCACCTTGGATACGCTGGGCGCCTTCGCCACGCGCTACATCAACACCTTGAGCAAGTCCTACCACCTCGGCTTCGGCGTCGCCTGCGTCAGCCTGATCATCTCCATGGCCATCTTTTGGGGCTTCCGCAAGCACTACAAGACGGCCGCCCTGACCGAGCGCCAGAAGGCCAAGTCCGAGGCCCTCAAGTCCCAGGTCGTCGAGCTCACCCGCGAGCAGACGCGCGAGCGCCTGATCTGCCTCGGCCTGGTCTTCTTCGTCGTCATCTTCTTCTGGATGGCCTTCCACCAGAGCGCCGTGACCCTGACCTATTTCGCCCGGGACTACACCGTGCCCAGCGTCGGGAAGGCGACCTTCCTGCTCTTCGACATGATCGGGCTGCTGCCGGCTTTCCTGTCTTTGCTCGGTCTCGTCTTCCTGGTGAAGAAGGGCTCGAGCAGCCTGGCCCGCCTCCTGGGCGGGGCCTCCTTCGCCGGTTTCGGCGTCCTGACCTACCTCCGCTACGGCGGCTACGCCGCGACGAACCCCTTCCAGCCCCAGATGTTCCAGCACTTCAACCCGTTCTTCATCGTCGTCCTGACGCCCCTCGTTGTGGCCCTCTTCGCCCGGCTCAACCGCAAGGGCAAGGAGCCCTCGGCGCCGCGCAAGATCGGCTTCGGCATGCTGACGACGGCCGCGGCCTACGCCATCCTGATCGTCGGCTCCCTCAGCCTGCTGAGCCCGAAGGCCCTGGGCGGTCAGGTCGCGCCGCTCGATTCCCAAGTCACCGTCTGGTGGCTCATCTCGACCTATTTCATGCTCACCATCGCCGAGCTCTTCCTCAGCCCGATCGGTATCTCGTTCGTCTCCAAGGTCGCCCCGCCCAAATACAAGGGCCTGATGCAGGGCGGCTGGTTCGCGGCCACGGCCATCGGCAACTCGCTCGTCGGGGTGACCGCCTTTTTCTGGGAGCGCCTGCCGCTCTCGGTGGTCTGGGCCATCCTGGCCGGCGCCTGCATCCTGTCCGCCGCCTTCATCTTCTCCATCATGAAGCGGCTGGAGAAGGTGGCCAAGGCCTAGGACCGGGCTGGTCGAGGTCGATGCCCGGCCTTCGGCGGGCTTTGCAAAGGAGGCTGATCCATGAAACCAAGGTGCCCGATGACGCTCGCGGCCGGATTGCTGCTTCTCGGCCTGGCCGCCCTTCCCGGCTTCGGACAACAGGCCGTGGCCCCGGCCCCGCCGGCTGTCGGCGATGTCGTCGCCGGTCTCTACGGTCTCGTCGGCTCGGCCGGAGGCCGGCTTCCGGACTGGGACAAGGTCCGCGCTCTCTTTATCAAGGAGGCGGTGATCGTCCTGCGGACGAGCCGGACCACCCTGACGGCTTTCGACCTGGACGGCTTCATCAAGGACTTCGTCGATTTCTACGAGCGGCCGTTCAAGCGGGGGGAGGCGACGGTCGTCCCCAAGGAGAGCGGTTTCACCGAGAAGGTCGTTCGCATGAAGGCCTGGGAATTCGGCGACATGGCCCACGTCCTGGTCCTGTATGAAGCCCAGATCACGGGCTTCCCCATGGCTCCGCAACAGGGGATCGACAGCTGGCTCCTTGTCCGCCGGGACGGACGTTGGCTCATCGCCGGGGCTACTAACGAGATCGTGACGGCGGCCCGGCCCGTTCCCCCCGAGCTCCGCTAGAGGATGGCCTTCTTCCTCTCGAGGTAGTAGAGGTAATTCTCGTAGGTGACGTCCGGCGGGACGCGGTGGTCGACGCACGGCAGGTAGCCGCCGCGCTCGACGAGAGGATGGAGCTTCTCGAGCTCCCGGTCGATGGCCTCCTTGCCGGAGATGAGGGCCATCTTGTCGACGCCCCCGAGCAAAAGCACCCGGTCGCCGTATTCGTCCCGGAGCCTCCAAGGGTCCGTGTGCAGGGCCTCGATGGGGAACATACAGTTGATGCCGCCCCTGAGCCAGCCCGGAACGAGGTCGTAGATGCGGCCGTCGCAATCGAGAACATTGACCAAGATCCCCTTGGCCTTAAGGGCGTCCGTGATCCTCCTGTAACGGGGCACCATGAGCTCCTCGAAGAGCCGGGGGGACATCAGCGGCCCGTGATTGTAGCACATGTCCTCCCACCACCAGGCGACGTCGACCTCGCCGCCGCCCGGGATACAGCGCTCGATGAGCTCCAGGTCCATCCGGGTGACGTGCTCCATCATCTCCTCGACCCAGTCCCGGTCGGTCATCAGGGCGACGGACAGGTTCTCGAGCCCCATCCAGTCCCGGAGCCAGCCGTAGAGGGAGCCGCAGTGGAAGAGGATGGGCATCCCGGCGGCGTGGGCCGCGTCGATGGCGGCCCTCACGTCGCCGGCCCGGCCCGGCGCGTTCGGATCCAACCGCTCGTCCCGCAGCCTCTCCCAGTCGGCCCGGGTCTCGACGGCGAACTTGAGGAATTTGGGCATGGACGAGTCGTAGTCGAGCATCTCGGTCAGCGCGCCTTCCCTGGTCTGGACGACGCGCCGCCCGTCGCGCACCTCCAGGGTCCGCTCCACGAACTCCGGGAAGAGCCCTTTCCGGATGGGCGCCTCGGGGATGATCTCCAGACCCTCGAGACCGAGGTACCGTTCGACGTCCCGGTTGGTCCGGCATTCCCGGGGCAGGCCCTGATCGTGCCAGACGGCGATCGTCTTGTCCCAATAGCCGAACTCCATGTCCGGCACGCGGTCCGGCTTCTGCCGGCTAAAGACCCTGTTCCAGCGCTCTCGGACGGTCATCATGGGCGAGATGATATCCCGGGACTTCCCGTCCCGTCAACCCGTCGCCGGATTCGCGTTGAAATGAGCCCGGGGCTGTATTAGAATGGGGGGCACCCGGCCTCAGGAGAACGTGATGACACGACGATCGGTCCGTCGGGCGTTCCTTGCCCCTCTGCTCTTCGCCCTCGTCCTGTCCGTCGCCTGCGCCCGAAAGAGCGCCGTTCCCGACGTCGTCGTCGGCGCCGATGCGACCTGGCACGAGCGGGCCGCAGCCGCCGAGGTCCGCCGCTACCTCTACCTCCGGACGGGCGAGCTCCCGGTCCTGCGGGAGGTCCGCTCTTTTTCCCGGGTCCCGGACGGAGCGATCGCCGTCGTCGAGAGATCGGGACCGTTCGCCCGCGGCCTCGGCGAGGACGGGCTGGCCGCCAAGGTCGGCGCCCTCGGCGCCGAAGAGTATTGGCTGAAGACGGTCCCCCGCGGCTCCGGCCGCATCGTCCTCGTCGCCGGAGGGAGCGGCCCGGCCGTCCTCTACGGCGCCTACCGCCTGGCCGAGACGCTGGGCGTCCGCTTCTCCCTCGAAGGCGACGTCGTTCCCGACGGGACGATCGCGCCGCCCTCGATCGACCTCGACGAGACGGGCCGCCCTCTCTTCGCCGTCCGGGGCATCCAGCCCTTCCACGATTTCCCCGAGGGCCCCGATTGGTGGACCCGCGAGAACTACAAGGCCGTCCTGAGCCAGCTCCCCAAGCTGGGGATGAACTTCTTCGGCCTCCACACCTACCCCGAGAACCCCAGCCGGGAGCACGGCGCGACGCCCAACGCCGAGCCGACCGTCTGGATCGGCCGGGCCGAGGACGCCGGCCCGGACGGGAAGGTCAGGGCCGCCTACCCGGCCAGCTATCAGAACACGGCCCGCGGCAACTGGGGGTACGAATCGAAGAAGACCGCCGACTTCCCCTTCGGCGCGAGCCTCCTCTTCGAACGCGACGACTTCGGCAACGACGTCATGGAGGGCTTCGCCCCCGATCCCGCCACGGCCGAGGCCGCCGCCGCGGTCTTCGACCGGGCCGCCGCCGTGTTCAAGGACGCTTTCACCCTGGCCCGTCGACTGGGGGTCAAGACCTGCGTCGGCACGGAGACGCCGCTCACCGTTCCCGCCCTCGTCAGGGAGCGGCTCGCCGCCGCCGGCCTCGACCCTAAGGACCCGGCCGTGGTCAAGGACCTCTACAAGGCGATGTTCGGGCGCATCGCCGCCGCCTACCCCGTCGACTATTACTGGTTCTGGACGACCGAGGGCTGGACCTGGGACGACGCCTCGCCCGAGGCCATCGAGGCCGTGACCACCGACCTCGACATGGGCGTCGAAGCCTGGCGGGAAGTCTCCCCTCCATTCCGTTTGGCCACCTGCGGCTGGGTCCTCGGCCCGCCCTCGAACCGCACTCTCTTCGACCAGGTCCTGCCCAAGGACGTGGCCATGAGCACGATCAACCGCGAGGTCGGCAAGGCTCCGATCGACCCGGGCTTCGCCCGCATCGAGGGCCGGTCCCTCTGGGCCATCCCCTGGATGGAGGACGACCCCGCGCTGACCTCACCTCAGCTCTGGGCCGGCCGGATGCGCCGCGACGCCGCCGACGCGCTCCGTTACGGCTGCGACGGGCTCCTCGGCATCCACTGGCGGACACGCATCCTCTCGGCCAACGTCCTGGCCCTGGCCCGCGCCGCCTGGGACCAGGGTTGGAACACGCTCGCGAAGAGCGTCGCCGAGGATGTCGGCCCCATCACCGGCGAGCCCGTGAGCTTCAAGGGCCGCCCGGTCGCGGGGGCCGGGAAGCTCGCCCCGGTCTACGAGGACGTCCGCGATCGCGTCTTCGGCTACCACATCCCGGTCCCGAACGGGACCTACGCCGTGACCCTCCAATTCGTCGAGGGCTCGATCGACCGGCCCCGCGGCCGGGTTTTCGACGTCTCCGTCCAGGGCCGCCGGGTTCTCGAGAATTTCGACGTTTTCGCCCGGGTCGGGAAGCTCCGGGCCCTCGAGCACAAGGTCGAGGACGTCGTCGTCGCCGACGGCCGCCTTATCATCGACCTGGCCGACCGCATCCACTACCCCGCGCTGGCCGGCCTCGTCGTCGAGGGCGGGGGATTCGTCCGGAAGATCAACTGCGGCGGCCCGGCCGTCCTCGACTACGAGGCGGACGCCCCACCGACGGCCCGCCACCTCCCGGCGCTCGACCTCTACGAGGATTGGTGCCGGGCCCAGTTCGGGCCGGCGGTGGCATCCGAGGCCGCCGCGGTCTTCGCCCGCATCGACGGCCGCCACCCCGTCCCTGTCACCTGGATCGGCGGGCCCGGCAACGTCCAGCCCGATCCCCGGCCCTGGGACGAGGTCGCCCCGTCCTACGCTTTCGTCGACGAGCTGGCCGCGCTCGGACCCAAGGTCGCCGGTCCCGGCCACCGGGAGCGCTTCGAGTACTGGCTGGCGAATTTCCGGTATATGCGCGAGGTCGCCCGGTTCGACTGCCTCTGGGCGGTCTACAACGGAGCGGTCGCCAAGGCCAAAGCGGCGCAGGACGAGGCGGCCCGGCGGACCGTGCTGGCGGCCGAGGCGCTGCCGGCGCGGATCGAGATGGCCGCCGCCCTCAAGCGCATCTTCGCCGGGCTCCTGGCCACCGTGAGCACCCCCGGTGAGCTTGGGACGATCGCCAATTGGGGGCAGCATCTCCTGCCCGGCGCCTGGGAGCGGCCCGAGACGGAGCTTGCGGCGATGCTCGGCGACGATGTGCCGGCCGAGGCCCGGCTGGCCCGGGACTACGACGGGCCGCCCCGCATCCTCGTCCCGGCCGTGCGGACCTCGCTCGAGGCCGGCGAGGCGCTCGGGCTCAAGGTCCTGGTGCTCTCCCGCGCCAAGCCGGAAGGCGTCGTTCTCTTCTGGCGGGAGATGGGCCGGGGCGCGTTCAAGCCGGTCCCGGCCGCCCACGTGGCCCGCGGCGTCTACACGGTCGGACTGCCGGCGCCGACCGCCGACATCGAGTACTATGTCGAAGCCTCGGCCGACGGCCGGACCGTGCGGTTCCCGGTCACGGCCCCGGGCCTGAGCCAGACCGTCGTCGTCCTGCCGGAGGTGAAATGAGCGAGCTCCAGGCCGCCGTCCCGGAGACGATCCTCCTGCCGAAGCGGCTCAGGGCCGCCGAGGTCGTCGCCGTTCTCGACGGCATTCGTCACCGCGGCGAAGCCGGCCCCTTCGTCCTCGATTTCAAGGAGGTCGAGGAGTTCGACAGCTCGACGTTGGCTTTCCTCCATTTCGTGCGCGGCCATCACGCCGAGATCGTCGTGGCCAACCTCGGGGGAGGCCTGTCCCGGGCCGAGGAGAGCTTCGTCCGGATGCCCCGGGCGGAAGCCGCCGCGACGGCGCCGACCGCCGGCGGCCCCGGCCGGTTCTTCCAGGCCTACGCCGAACGCTTCCTGGCCCAGGCCCGGAACCTGGGACGGTTCCTGTCCATGTTCAGCGACGAGATCTTCCACATCGGCGTCTACCTCAAGGAGCGCAAGGGCGTCTACCCGGGGGAGACCTGGAATCAGCTGTTCTTCATGGGCTACCGGTCCTACCCGATCGTCTGCATGCTCCTCTTCCTCGTCGGCGTGACCATCTCCATCGCCTCGGCCAAGCAGCTGGAGGTCTTCGGGGGAGAGATCTACCTGGCCGACCTCATCGGCTACGCCATGCTCCGGGAGCTCGTGCCCCTGATGACCGGGGTCATCCTGGCCGGCAAGGTCGGCGCCGCGGTGACCGCCGAGCTGGCCAGCATGAGCGTCCTCGAGGAGGTCGACGCCCTGAAGACCATGGGCGTCGTCCCGGAGAAGTTCCTGATGGTCCCCCGCCTCCTGGCCATCACGCTGGCCGTGCCGCTGCTGGTGGCCCTGGCCGACGTGGTCGGCATCATGGGCGGCATCGTCGTCGCCCGGGCCAAGTTCGGGATGACCCCGGTGGCCTTCGTCACCGAGATGGTGACCTCCGTCGATTGGACGGATTTCGGCTGGGGGCTCGTCAAGACGGTCGTCTTCGGCTGGGCCGTCGTGATCGGGGCCGGCTTCAAGGGCCTGACCGTCGGTCGGAGCGCCGAGGAGGTCGGCCGGGCCACGACGGAATCGGTCGTCCTGTCGGTCACCATGATCATCGTCATCGATTGCATCTTCGCGCTCGTCCTGTATTGAACCCATGGACATCATCACCGCCCGCGACCTGACCATCGGATACGGAGCGACCGAGATCCTCCGGGAGCTCTCCTTCGGCGTCCCCGAGGGCCGCATCACGGCGGTCGCGGGCGTCAGCGGGTCGGGCAAATCCACGCTCCTCAAGACCCTGGCCGGCCTGCTGCCGCCCCTCTCCGGCGGCTTCGACTTCGCCGGTTCGCCGATCGACTACCGGTCGGAGGCCTCCCTGCGTTGTCTCTACGGTCAGATCGGCGTCCTCTACCAGGGCGGGGCCCTCCTCAACGGGCTGAGCCTCTTCGAGAACGTCGCCCTGCCGATCCGCATGCGCTATCCCCGGATGCCCGAGGACATGGTCCGGGACATGGTCCATGCCAGCCTGGCCCAGGTCGAGATGGCGGGGAGCGCCGACAAGTTCCCGGCCGAGCTGTCGGGCGGCATGACCAAGCGGGGCGCCCTGGCCCGGGCCCTGGTCCTCGATCCCGAGGTCGTCTTCTGCGACGAGCCGTCGTCGGGGCTCGACCCCATCACCTCGTCGCTTCTCGACGACCTCCTCCTCAGGCTGAAGGAGACCTTCGGGATGACCCTGGTCGTCGTCACCCACGAGCTGCGCTCGATCGAGCGGGTGGCCGACCGGATCCTCCTCATCGACTCCGGCGGCCTCCGCTTCTCGGGGGACTACGCCGACCTCTCGGCGTCGGACGACCCCTTCATCCGGACATTCCTCCTCAGGAAGGACAAGCATGATGACGCATGAACAAAAAACCCGGCTCGGGATCTTCCTATCCCTGGCCACGGTCGTCTTCATCGCGCTGGCCGGCTTCTTCATCGCCCCCAAGCTCCGCGACACGGGCGAGATCTACGTCATCGACTTCCGCGACACCTCGGTCCAGGGCCTGATCATCGGCTCTCTCGTCAAGTACCGGGGCGTCGAGGTCGGCCGGGTCGTCCGCGTTCGCGTCAATCCCACGGACCTCGATTCCATCCTGGTCGACGTCAAGATCCGGGACGAGGTGGTCGTCAAGACGGACATGACCGCCCTCATGGCCTACGTCGGCCTGACCGGTCAGAAATACATCGAGATCAGCGGCGGCTCCATGGCGGCCGAGAACCTCAAGGCCCACGGCCTCATCCCCACCGGCCGGGGCCTCGGCGAGCGGGCCGACGACATCGTCGCCAATATCGAGACGACGGCCAAGCGCATCACCGAGCTCCTGGCCCCGGAGAACGTCGAGCGCTTCTCGGCCTTCCTCGAGAACGCCGAGAAGGGCTCGGCTTCCGTCTCCGGGCTCCTCGAATCCCGCCGGGCCTCGCTCGAGAACACTTTGGCCAGCTTGGAGAAGGCCTCGGCGGAGTTCGCCCGGGCGACGGAGAGGTTCGTGCCCATGACCGAGGACCTGAGCCGACTCGTCCGGACGGTCGAGGCCAACTCGCAACGGACTTTGAACAACGTCGCCGACCGGTTCTCGGCCGAAGAGCTGGGGCAGGTCCTCAAGGACGTCCGGGCCTTCCTCGACACGGCCTCGGTCACCATGAAAAAGGTCGAAGGCGTCCTCCTCGAGCAGCAGACCGAGCTCACCCGGACCTTCTCGAGCCTGGGCGTGGCCATCGACAACCTGGCCCGCTTCTCCCGGGAGATCGCCGAGGAGCCGTCCGCGATGCTGCGGACACGAAAGGACAAGAAATGATGAGGAAACACGCCCTGGCCCTGGCGGCCATCCTCCTCCTCGCCGGCTGCTTCTCGACGCCGGCCAAGCGCTACTTCCAGATCATGCCCATCGACAAGAGCCCGGCGCCGCATCCCCGCGTCGCGCGGGTCCTGTACGTCGAGCCCGTCCGCGTCGATCCCCTCTACGACGACTTCCGGGTCATCTACCGGGTCTCGCCCTTCGAGCTGAAGTACTACTCCCACGCGTTCTGGGCCAAGAAGCCCGACGACCTCTTCCGCGAGGCGATGAGCGACTATCTCGGCCGCAAGGGAGGATTCCCCGGGGTCATGATCGACGTCCTCCAGGGCGACCCGCAGATCGTCCTGCGCTCGAACGTCCGGCTGCTCGAGGAGATCGACGAGCCCAACGCCTGGTTCGGCCGGCTGGCCATGGACCTGGAGTTCCTGGAGTTCAAGACGGGGACGAGCATCCTCAAGCACTCCTTCGACCGGCGCCTGGCCCTCGGCGCGCGCAAGGTCCAGTTCCTGCCGGCCGTCCTGTCGAGCCTCCTCGTCGATGAGCTGGACGTGGCCGTCGGCAAGCTGGCCGCCGCCCTGGCCGAAAAATAGGGCCCGCCCTCTCAGGCCGCTCTCAGCCAACGGCGCTCGATCTCCTCGAGCGTCCGGCCTTTCGTCTCCGGCAAATAGATCAGCATGAAGACCAGGGCCAGCGCGCACATCGCCGCGTAGAGCCAGAAGGCCGTCGAGGGATGGAACCGGTCGGAGATGACCGGGAAGGTCAGCGTCACGGCGAAGTCGGCCAGCCAGAGAACGACCGTGGCCAGCCCCATGGCCCCGCCGCGGACCTTGATAGGGAAGATCTCGGCCAAGACCACCCAGACGAGCGGGCCCATGGCCGAGGCGAAGAAGGCGATGTAGAACAGGATGATCACCAGCAGGGCCGAAGCCGGCAGGACCGGGAAGCGGAAGGCCGCGCCGAGGAGGACGAGGGAGACGCCCATCCCGCCCGTGGCGACGAGCAGCAGCGGCCGCCGGCCGACCCGGTCGGCGAGAAGGATGGCCACGACCGTGAAGAGCATGTTGACCAGGCCGACGACCGTCGACTGGCCGATGGCCGACAGGCGGCCGAAGCCGGCCCCCTCGAAGATCCGGGGCGCGTAATAGAGGATGGCGTTGATGCCGGTCACCTGCTGGAAGACCGCCAGGACGACGGCGATGAGCAGCGGCCGCCGGAAGGCCGGCCGGAAGATCTCGCGGAACGAGCCGTGTTCGAGGGCCAGCGCTCCCTGGATGTCGCGGATGCCCGCGGCCGCGGCTTCGGCGCCGTCGGCCCGGGTCAGGACCGCCCGGGCCTCCTCCTCGCGGCCGTTCTTGACGAGCCAGCGCGGACTTTCCGGGACGCCGAGGAGGAGCAGGAAGAAGAGGATCGAGGGCACCGCGCCCATGCCGTACATCCAGCGCCAGTTGGCCGGCCCGGCCCCGGCGAACAGCCAATTGACGAAATAGGCCAGGAGGATGCCGGTGACGATGGCCAGCTGGTTGACCGAGACGAGGGCGCCCCGGACCCGGGCCGGCGCGAGCTCGGCGATATAGAGGGGCGAGAGCACGGCCGCCGAGCCGATGCCGAGGCCGCCGATGAACCGGAAGACGACGAATTCGGTGATCGTCCGCGGCAGGGCGCAGCCGACGGCCGAGACGAGGAACAGGACGGCCGAGACCCGCATGAAGCGGCGGCGCCCGATCCGGTCGCTGAGAGGACCGGCCAAGCCGGCCCCGAACATGCAGCCGATGAGGACGACGCCGACGGCCCAGCCCTCCTGGAGGGAGTCGAGCGCGAACTGCTCCTTCATATAGCGCGTCGCGCCGGCGACGATGGCCGTGTCGAAGCCGAAGATCAGACCGCCGATCGCGGCGACCAGCGTAACGGAAATGACGTAAATCGTCGTCCTTTTCATTCGTCCCCCAAAGCGGGGACACTTACGGAATTCAAGGGATTTCCGAACATGTCCCCCTCTCTTTAATGTCCCGTCTCCCTCGACCGGGCCCAGGGCTAGCCCTGCCATTGAATTCGTTCACGGCCTCGAACATGGCCACGATATTCGGGATCGGGACGTTGGCCTGGATGTTGTGGACGGAGTTGAAGACGAAGCCGCCGTCGCGGCCGAGGACCTCGCAGCGCTCCAGGACCTGGGCCCGGACCTCGGCCGGGGTGCCGAAGGCCAGGGTCTTCTGGGTGTCGACGCCGCCGCCCCAGAAGACGATGTCCCTCCCGAACTCCGCCTTGAGCCGGCGGGCGTCCATGCCGGCGGCGGAGAGTTGGACGGGATTGAGGATGTCGAAGCCGCTCTCGATGAAGGCCGGGACGAGCGAGGCCACGGCGCCGCAGGAGTGCTTGAAGGTCTTCCAGGCCGTGTGGCCGTGGATCCAGTCGTTGATCCGCCGGTAATAGGGCAGGTAGAGCTCGCGGAAGGCGGCGACGGAGCAGAAGGTCGACTGCTGGGTGCCGAAGTCCGTGCCACAGGTGAACACGGCCTGGACCTGGTCGCCGACCCGTTCGTGGATCTTGGCGAGGTTGCGGAGGGCCATCTCGGTCTGGCCCTCGAAGACCTTGTGGACGTAGTCGCGGCGGGTCAGGGTCGAGACGTACCACTCCTCGACGTCCCGGATGCCCTTGGGGCGCTTGAGGCCCGGCGCGGGGACCAGGGCGATGTCGCCGAGGGCCGTGCCGCCGAAGCTGGCGATGAGGCCCCGGCCGGTGGCCCCGGCCCGGCGGCTCTCCCGCTCGAAATGGTCGAGGGTCTCCTCGGAGATCGGCCCGAATTCCTCGAGATTGTCCGCGGGGTCGAGCCTGGCCTCGTCGATGGGCTCCTGGCGGATGATGGTGTCGAAGAAGAACCCGTTCTTCGGCAGCCGGCCGGAGGGCGGGGCCGAGCGGTCGCCGCCGGGGAAGACGAGCGTGTCGCCGTTCTCGGCCTTGGTCGTCCGGAAGTTCCCGGACATGAGGACCTCGGTCCCGTCGTCCATTCGCCAGGGGACCCAGTTCTCGTTGCGGTACCCGAACATCGTATCCGGCCCGTAGACGCCCTCGACGTCGATGCCGAGGACCGTCTGGAGATCGTCGTCGATCCAGCCCAGCATCTGGTAGGGCTCGTGGACCTTGACCAGGCGGTCCTCCAGGCCGCAGTGACGGCGCAGGCCGATGACGCACTTGACGTGCATGCCCGTGACGGCGGTGCCGTTGAAGTCGACGGGGATTAGATCGGGCTGGCGGTGGCTGAGAGCGGCGGCCAGGCGTTCGCGGCCGGTCATCGTCATGGCGGGCCTCCTCGAGGTTTCCCCAAGGTTACCCGTTTCGGCCCCGGTTTGCAATAAAGGGCCGCGGCCGGCGGCAACCGGGGATTTGGATCCCCCGGTCCGGGTCCCCGATCGGACCTAGCCGGCCTGAGGGTGCTTGATGAACGTCCCCGCCCGGTACTCGCGGAAGGCGGTCCGCAGCTCCTCCTGCGTGTTCATGACGATGGGGCCTTGCCAGGCGACGGGCTCGCCGAGAGGGCGGCCCGAGATGAGCAGGAAGCGGACGCCGGAGTCCGTCGTCGTCACCTTGACCCGGCCGCCGTCGTCGAACAGGACCAGGCAATGATCGCCCTGAACGGGCTTCCGCTCGAGGTCGAAATAGCTGGCCGGCTCGATGTCGTAGGCCGACAGGCCCGCCTCGTCCGAGAAACAGCCTTCGCCCTCGAAGACGTAAGCGATGACCGTGTGGCCGGGCTTGGTCGGATGGATGAACTCGGCGCCGGGAGGCATGGCCACGTCGAGGTATCCGGGGTCGATGACGATGTCCCGGACCGGGCCGCGGACCTGGCCGACCTCGCCGCAGATGACCCGGGCGACGGCGCCGCCCGGCAGGGCGACCTCGGGGATGTCCGCTGTCTTCACGTCCCGGTAGCGCGGATCCATCATCTTCTGGGACGCGGGCAGGTTGGCCCAGAGCTGGAAGCCGCCCATCCGGCCGTCCGCCCCGCCCTTGGGCATCTCCTGGTGGACGACGCCGCTACCGGCCGTCATCCACTGGACGTCGCCCGGGCCGATGATACCGCTGTTGCCCATGCTGTCCCCGTGCTCGGCCGTGCCCCGGAGCATGTAGGTGATCGTCTCGATGCCGCGGTGCGGGTGCCAGGGGAAGCCCGGCAGGAATTTGGCCGGGTCGTCCTGGCGGAAGTCGTCGAACATGAGGAAGGGATCGAAGAGCGGGACCTCGCGGAAGCCGAAGCCGCGGCGCAGGTGCACGCCGGCCCCTTCGAGCGTGGGCTGGCTGACGAGGACCTTCTTGATGCGGCGGGTCTTTTCCATGTCTCCCTCCCTAAAAATCCATTCTACCACGGGAGGGCAGGGGAATGGGGACGATCAGTCGGCGGCCGGCGGCTCGTCCGGCCGGCGCCGGCTGACCCGCCTCATGAGCAGGAAGACCGGGAAGCCGACGGCGAAGAAGATCGTCCCGTAGAGGGCCTCGCGGGTCTGGGTCGCCAGGACGTTGGCGGCGACAGCCAGCATGGTCACGATGAAGACGAGCGGCAGGACGGGGTACAGGGGGACGCGGTAGCCCGTGTAGGCTTCCCCGGAGAGCCGGGCCTTGCGCCGCAGGAAGAAGACGGAGGACGACACGACCGCCAGGGTGATCGTGTCGAGGAACATGACGTAATTGACGATGTTCTCGAATTTCTGTAGGAGGAAGATCGAGACCAGGATGATGCCGCCGAGGAAGAGGAGCCCGAACTCCTGGGTCTGGGTCTTCGGGTTGACCTTCCGGAATACCGCCGGCAGGGTGCGGTCCTCGGCCATCGAATAGTAGACCCGGGGGATCTGCATCAGGGTGACGTTGAGGAAACCCATGGCCGAGAGGAAGATGGCCAGCGAGACGACCAGCTTGCCGGTCTCGCCCAGGGTGACCCGGGCCGTTTCGGCCGCGACGAGCTTGGCCCCGGCGATGCCGGGGACGCCGAGGACCTTGACGTAGGCGGCGTTGATGGTCAGGTAGCAGGCTAGGACGATGAGGATGCCGAAGAAGACGGCCCGGGGGACGTTGCGCCGGGCGTCGTGGACGTCGGCGCCGAAGTTGATGGTGTTCTGATAGCCGCCGTAGGCGTAGAAGACGTAGATGAAGGCGACGCCGAGCGCCAGGAACCAAGGCTGGTCGAGCGGCAGGGCGGCCGGGCCTTCGGGGACCTTCTTGGACAGGAAGGCGGCCGCGGCCAGCAGGCCGATCATGACCACTTTGAGGATGCTCAGGACGTTCTGGGCCCAGGCGCCGGTCTTGATGCCGAGATAGTTGATGGCCAGGAGCGCGAGGATGAGGATGACGGCCGTGACCTGGACGGTCGCCGTCGTCGGGGCGGCGCCCGGGAAGACGATGGGCGTCAGGTATTCGGCGCCGATCAGGGCGACGCCGGCCGCCCCGGCCCCGTTGAGGATGACGACGTTGGTCCAGTTGAGCATGAAGGCCAGGCCGGAGCCGTAGTTCTCGGCCACGACCTTGTAGTAGCTGCCCGGCTTGGCGAAGCGGCCGCCGATCTCGGCGAAGGTCAGGGCGCCGATGAAGCTGATCAGGCCCCCGAGGGCCCAAGCCGCGTAAAAGAGCAGGGGCGTCTTGGCCGCGGCGGCGACCATGGCCGGGGTCCGGAAGATGCCGATGCCGATGATGAGGCTCACGACGATCATCGTCGCGTCGAAGGTGGTCAATTTCGCCTTGATGCTCATGTACGAGACCTCCGTTCGCAATCATTTTATCCAGGAAACCTAGATTAACAAGCAATATCAGATTCCAATTCCGGCTCTGGAAGATCCCTCTCTCCGGCTATGCTCGGGAATATCCTCTAGCTCCCCGGCCCCCCGGGAACCAGTGCGGTCGGTTCCCCCCGCTTCGCGGGTCCCCCCTCCGCCACGGGGATCTGCGAGGATAATTCCCTCGCCGCCTCGAGAGGGAAGCCGGGAGCCGGGATAAGATCTAATACTGGATCATAGCTTGAATATCAGGCGATCTGGACGGGGTCCTCGCCCAGGATCCGGTCGAGGGTCGTCACGAAGAGGTCGGCGTCGGCTTCCGAGAAGCACAAGGGCGGACGGATCTTGATGACGTTGTGGAAGGGCCCGTCGGTCCCGGCGAGGACGCCGGATTCGCGCAGGCGCTCGACGACGTAGGACGCCTCGGGCCCGGCGGGCTCGAGGCTGCGGCGGTCGCGGACGAGCTCGATCCCGAGAAAAAGGCCCGAGCCGCGGACGTCGCCGACGATAGGATGGCGTTCGGCCAGACGCTTCAGCCCGGCGATGAAGTGACTGCCGACCCGCAGGGCGCGGGCCTGGAGCTTTTCGTCCCTCATGACGTCGAGCACGGCCAGCCCGGCGGCGCAGGCCACGGGATTGCCGCCGAAGGTGCTGAAGAACTCCATGCCGTTGGCGAACGAATCGGCGATGGGCTCCGTGGTCACGACGGCGGCCAGCGGGAAGCCATTGCCGATGGGCTTGCCGAGGACGACGATGTCCGGGACGACGCCCTGGGTCTCGAAGCCCCAGAAATGCGTGCCGAGCCGGCCGAACCCGACCTGCACCTCGTCGGCGATGCATAGGCCGCCGGCCGACCGGACGTGGCGATAGGCTTCGGCAAGGTAGCCGGGGGGCAGGACGATCTGGCCGGCGACGCTGGGCAGGGTCTCGGCGATGAACGCGGCCAGGCCGCCGCGCGCCGCCGCTTCCCCGGCGAGACGGCCCACGGCCGCGGCGTACTTCGCCCCGGCCTCGGGGTCGTGGCGCTTGAAGGGTCCCCGGTAGTCGTCGGGGAGGGGAGCGACGTGGACCCAGGGCCTGCGGCCACGGCCGCCCGGCCCGTCGAACTTGTAAGGGCTGATGTCGATGAGCCCGGTCGTGTGGCCGTGGTAGGCCGAATCGAGGACGATGACGTCCTCGCGGCCGGTGTGCGTCCGGGCCAGGCGGAGGGCCAGCTCGTTGGCTTCGCTCGCGGAATTGAGGACGTAGCAGGCCCGGAGCGGCGCTGGCATGAGGGCCGTGAGCCGTTCCGCGTAGCGGACGAGGTTGTCGTGGAGATAGCGGGTATTGGTGTTCAGGAGGGCCATCTGGTCCTGAACCGCGCCGACGACGCGGGGATGGCCGTGGCCGACGAGGGGGACGTTGTTGTAAGCGTCGAGATAGGCCCGCCCGGTCTCGTCGTAGAGATATTGCATCCAGCCGCGGACGATCTTCAGGGGTTCACGGTAAGAGACGCTGAGGTTCCGGCCGAGGAGCCTGTGGCGGGCGGCCAGGGTCTCGGATTTTTCCGGTTCCCGGGCGGGAAAGCGGTCGGCGGGGATGCCCAGGATCAGGTTGGGGTCCGGGGAGAGGCCGGTCCAGAACGAGCGCCGGGCCGGGGCGGCGACTCCGGGGAAGTCCCCGTCGAGACCGAGAAGGTCCAGGATGATCTGGACGTGGACGTGCGGCCACCAATCGCCGTTCGCGGGCGGGGCGCCGACGGCCGCAAAGGCTTGGCCGGCCCGGAGGGCCGTTCCGGGCTCGAGGCCGGCGACCGAATCCCGGTCGAGATGTCCGTAAAGCGTGAAGAATTCCTCTCCGGAGGGGACGGTGTGGCGGAGGATGACCAGCGGCCCGTAGTCCTTGGGTGAGTCGTTGTCGGCGACGGTGTGGACGGTGCCGTCGAGGGGGGCCTGGACCGGGCTTCCCGGCGGGACGCTCAGGTCGATACCGAGATGGACGGTCCTCCTCGGGGCGGTCGGGCTTCCTCCGGCGGCGAAGGCACCGGAAATATATATGGCCCGGGGCTCGTTGTAGCGTCCTACGCCCACGACCGCGCCGGCTTCCGTCATCGCCTTCGCGACGGTCTCCGTGAGACGGGGCGTCTCGAGCCCGGCCGGGTCGGCACCCAGCATCCGGCTGCCGACGGAGAGGTCCAGGACGACGACCGGGTTCCGGCGGAGGTCATGATCCAGGACCGGTGCGAACGAGCCCGCGGACTTCTCGAGCCAGCGCACGACGGCCGGGCCGTGCGGGGCCGGGGAGAGGCCGCAGGCGTCGCGATAGGCGTAATGGGCGAGCCGGGGCGGCACCCTGTCGAAGGCTTCGAGAGCGGCCCAGGCCGGTGCTTCGCTCACGGTCAGATAGGGATCGCCGGGCTCGGCCGCGGCCCGGCAGGCGGAGTTGACGACGCTCACTGCGAGGCGGGTGCGGACGAGGATGTCGAGGACGGCGATCTCTTCTCCGCGGAGCGGGAAGGCGCGGTGATACCCGGCGACGAGCGGCAGGACGGCCGCAAGAGGGTCGGTCGCCCCGAAGGAGGCGTAGGCGGCGGCCACGGCGACCTCCGCGACGGTCACGGTCTCGATCATGTCGCCGAAGTCGATGAGCCCGGCCAGCGCCGGCAGACGGCCCGGTTCGACCTGCGCGAGGACGTTGTGTTCGTTGGCGTCGGCGTAGACGACGCTCCGGCGCAGGCGCGGCAGGGCGGGTGCGGCCTCGGCGTCGTAGCGGTCCATGATCTTCCCGACGAGGGACCGGCGGCCTGGGTCCGCGATGAGACCGAGATGATCCCGGATCCAGCCGGCGCGGGCGAGGTCCCACTTGAGCTCCCGTCGAGCTGCCGGATGGGAGAATCCCGTGAGGGCGAGATCGAGGCGGGCCAGGGTCCGGCCCAATTCCTCGAGGAGGGCCGGCGTCACTGGCCGGACCGAGGCGATCGGCCGGCCCGCGAGGTAGGTGAGCATCCAGACGAGCCGCGGCGGCCCGCCGCCGACGGATCCCGTCGACCAGGCCCGTCCGGAGAGGTCGGGGATGACCTGGGGGACCGGCAGTCCGGGGTCGCGTTCGGCGATCGTCCTCAGAGCGGCGCACTGCATGTCGACGAAACCGGGATCCCGCATCGGGTGCATGACCTTGAGGACGCGGACAACCCCGTCCGGGGTCTCTACGAGGAAGTTGTCGTCGTATTCGCTCGGAAGGGGACAGGCCCGCGCCTCGAGCCCGTAGAGCTCGCGGGCCAGCCGGACGGCGTCGGGAGCCGTCGCCCGGGATGAGGGATGCGCGCCGATGTCCATCGGTCTCCTTGGCGCCTTCTTCTTCTGCCGCCGATCCTTCGGACGGCAAGACGGGGCCCCGGGGATGATAGAAGAACCGCCGCGGGCCGTCAAGGACGAAAGGCGGGCGCTATCGCGATCGGACCGCGCGTTCGACCCGCTCCAGGGCTTCGCGGAGGACGGACCGGGGACAGCCGAAATTGATGCGGACGAAGCCCGCGGACTCATCGCCGAAGATCCTGTCCGTCGCTGAAATAAACGCGCGCCTTTTTCGAGGAAGAAATCGTTGAGCGCCCCAGGCGCGAGGCCGAGGCCGCGGCAGTCCAGCAGGGCGAGGTAGGTCCCTTCCGGCCGGATGAGAGCGATCTCCGGGACGCGTTCGGCCAGGAAGCCCGCCATGAGGTCGAGGTTGGCCTCGAGGTAGGGCAGGAGCTCGTCGAGCCAGGCCGCGCCGTGGCGGTAGGCCGCCTCGAAGCCGATGATGCCGAGGGCGTTGCCCAGGTCGAAGCCCGACCGCTCCTTCTCGTCCTCGAACCTCTTCAGGAGATCGGGGTTGGGGACGGCCACGACGGCCGTGCTCAGCCCGGCGATGTTGAAGGTCTTGCTCGGCGCGACGCAGGTGATCGTCTGCTGGGCCAGCTCCGGCGCGAGCGCGGCGAAGACCTGGTGGCGGTGGCCGCGGTAGACGAGGTCGTGGTGGATCTCGTCGGAAACGACGAGGAGGTCGCGTTCGACGGCGATGCGGCCGAGGACCTCGAGCTCCTGACGCGTCCCAGACCCGGCCGACCGGGTTGTGGGGGGAGCAGAGAATGAGCATCCGGCCGGCGGCGTCGATCTTCGTCCTGAGGTCGTCGAAGTCCATCGTGTAGCGCCGGCCGTCGAACCGGAGCGGATTGCGGACCACGCGGCGGCCGTTGTTCTCGATGGCGTAGTAGAAGGGATGATAGACCGGCGGCTGGACGATGACCGGATCGCCCGGTTTCGTGAAGGCCCTGACGATATAGTTCAAGGCCGGCACCAGGCCCGGCGTCATGGACAGCCAGCCCGTTTCGACGGACCAGCCGTGCCGCCGCCGCAGCCAGCCCGCCGCGGCCTCGAAAAACGACGGGGGGGTCTCCGGGTAACCGAAGACGCCGTGCTCGACCCGGCGCTTCAGGGCCTCGACGACGGCCGGCGGGGCCTCGAAGTCCATGTCGGCCACCCACATGGGGATGGCGTCGGGGACGCCGAGGTCCCGGCGGGGGTGGACCCACTTCATGGACTCGGTCCCCGTCCGGTCGATGACCTTGTCGAAGGGGGACGTGATGCCCATTAAATGAGGAACCTGCCGTTCTTGGCGATGGTCTTGCCCCGGACCGTGAGGGTGACCTTGTCGACCAGGGCGTCGAAATGGAACTTGCTCTTGTTCTTGCCGATGCCGTAGGAGTCGCCGATGGCGAAGTGGACCGTCCCGAAGGCCTTCTCGGCCTCGAGCATGTTCGGGCATATCCGGGCGCCCTTGTTGGTGCCGATGCCGAACTCGCCGATGACGCGGGCCGTCGGATCGTCGCCCACGGTCTTGAGGACCTCGGCGATGCCCGCGCCCTTGGAGGCGACGAGCCGGCCCTTCTCGAAGGTCATCGTGCCGCGCCCGAGCTTGTCGTCGATGAGCCCGATGGCGATCGTTCCGGTGAAGGTCTCCTCGACCGGGGCGGTGAAGCACTCGCCGGCCGGGAGGTTGCCGTGCACGCCCTTCTTGGAGATGTTGCCGACGTCCTCATGCCAGGCCCGGCCTTTGACGCTGAAGGCGATGTGCGTCCCGGCCGCGTTCTCGACGACGATCTCGTCGGCGTCCTTGACGGCCCGCACCACCTTCTTCGTGAACGCGGCCATCTCCGAGAAGTCGATGGCCACCAGCCTCTCCATCATGTCCCGGGTGATGCCCGGCATCATGCAGATGCGGCCGTTCTTGGAGCCTTCGGCGACCATGAAGCCGCGGAAGGGCTTCTCCGGGAAGCGGCCCTCGAGGAGGTAGGTCGTGGCCGCGGCGCCGCGGATGAGCTCCCGGAACTGCCGGGTCGGCTCGGTGATGGGTCTCAGGGTCTCGGTCATCAGGTAGGTGGTCACCTCGGCGCCGGCTCTCTTGGCGTGGAAGGCCAGGGCCTCGGCGATCTCGAGCTTCGGCACGTCGGTGACGAGCAGGTACGGCTCGCCGGTCTTGAGCCGGAGCGCCTGGTTGACGGCCCGGTCGGCCGCCGCGTAGAGCTTGTTCGCGCGCATGGATCCCCTCCGGTGTCCTTATTTCGTCCGCCGCGCGTCGAAATAGACGAACGCGCAGAGCAGGGTGAAGGCGATGAGACTGGCGATCTGCCCGAAGCCCGAGAACCAGGCCGCCGGGGCGCCGTCGACCCAGCGCCCGTTCTCCAGGAGCATGGACACGCCCAGGCTGATATAGCGGTCGAGACCGGCCAGCTTGAGGACGGCCAGGACGATGCCCATGAGCGCCCCGCCGGCGATGAACCCGGAGGAGATGAGCGTGCCGCGGTTGACCCGGCGCTCGGCCAAGTCCTTGTCCTTGGTCGATTTCCGGACGAGGTGCGAGAGGAAGCCGCCGACCAGGAGCGGCGTCGTCAGGGGCAGGGGCAGGTACATGCCCAGGGCGAAGGCCAGCGGCGGCACCTTGGCCAGCTCGGCCGTCAGGGCCACCGAGGCGCCCATGGCGTAGAGGAGCCAGGTCACGGGCTCCCGCGACATCATCGACTTGATGACGGTGGCCATCAGATTGGCCTGCGGAGCGGCCAAGGCGCCGCTCTGGAAGGAGAAGGCCTTGTCGAGGATGTAGATGGCGACGCCCACGGTCAGGGCCGAGACCAGGACGCCGGCGAACTTGAAGCGCTCCTGGTTGCGCGGGGTCGCCCCGAGCCAGTAGCCGATCTTGAGGTCGGTGACGAAGCTGCCCGAGATGGACAGGGCCGTGCAGACGACCGCCCCGATGAGCAAGGCCACGGCCATGCCGTCGTTCCCGGACAGGCCCGCGCCGAGCAGGAGGACGCTCGACAGGATGATCGTGATCAGGGTCATGCCCGAGACGGGGTTCGTGCCGACGATGGCGATGGCGTTGGCGGCGACCGTCGTGAACAGGAACGACAGGAGCAGGCAGACGAGGACGCCGATGACGGCCAGCTTGACGTTCGAGATCCAGAGGAAATAGAGGAAGAGGCCGGCGGAGGTGGCCAGCAGGCCCAGGATGATGGTCTTCATGTTCAGGTCGCGGTCGGTCCGCGGCGTCGCCGCGGCGCCGCCGCGCTTGCCCTTGAAGATCTCGCGGAAGCCGAGCGAGAACGACCGGACCATGACCGGCATGGACTTGATGATGCCCAGGACCCCGGCCATGAAGATGGCGCCGATGCCGATATTGCGGACGTAGGTGCTGAAGATCTGCGTCTCGCTCATCTGGGCGATCGGCACCGTGCCCGGATAGACCGCGCCGGGGACGTGCTGGCCGAGGAACCAGATGGCCGGGATGAAGGCGAAGTGCGACAGCAGCCCGCCGGCGACGATGACCGCGTTGTAGCGCAGGCCGATGACGTAACCGAGGCCGAGGAAGGCCGACAGGGCGTCGAGCTTGAGGACCATCTTGGTCTTGACGGCCAGGCCGTCCATGAAGGGCAGGAAGCGGAAGTCGATGAGCTCGTTCCAGAGCCGGACGCCGATAGCCAGGAACTCGTAGACGCCGCTGACGGCGACGCCCAGGATGAGGGCCATGGCCTGCTTGCCGCCGGACTGGCCCGAGACCAGGATCTCGGTCGTGGCCGTGGCCTCCGGGAAGGGCAGCCTGCCGTGCTGCTCGACGCAGAAATAGCGGCGCAACGGGGTCAGGAAGAGGATGCCCAGGCAGCCGCCGAGGAAGGTCGACAGGAAGATCTTGACGATGTCCGTGGGCAGCCCGAGGATGTAGAGCGCCGGGATGGTGAAGATGGCCCCGGCCACGAGCGCCCCGGAGGCGGCGCCGATCGACTGGAGGATGACGTTCTCCAGGATGGTGCTCTTGCGCTTGTACATGTAGCCGATGCCGACGGCCAGGATGGCGACGGGAATGGCCGCCTCGGGCACCGTGCCCACCTTGAGGCCCAGATAGGCGATGGAGAAGGTGAAGAACAGGGACATGAACAGGCCCCAGACCACCGAGCGGACGGTGACCTCGGGCACATCGGCCCCGGCCGGGACATAGGGCTTGTAGGCCTCGCCGGGCGGGAGCTCCTGGTAGGCTTCAGGCGGCAGGGATGTCCGGGACGTCTCCATCGCAGTCTCCTTTCTCAGTCGGTTCGTATCGTACGGAACTCGGGCTGTGAGACTCAGGGGGTCTTCGAATACCTCGCCAGGATGTCGTTGTTCAGCCGGACGAAGGTGTCGTAGTTGATCCGGACCTTCTTCTCATCGCGGGCCTTGGCCATGTAGGAGCTCAGGAACTTGTTCTGTTTCTGCTCGAGCAGGCCGTCCCGCTCCGCGGCTTTGACCTTTTCGTACTCCTCGCGGATGACCTCTTTCCGCTCGAGGACGCGGAAGATGGCGTAGCCCTCGTCGACGGCCTGGGGCTCGCTCACCTGCTTGAGCGGCAGGCTGAAGACGAGGGTGTCGATCCCGGGCCGCTCCCCGACGAGGCTGAGATATTGTTCCTTTTTGTGGGCGTCGACCAGCTTATACTCGAGCCCGAGCTTGGAAGCCTCGGCGTTCCAGTCGTCCTTGAGCGACGCCGCGACTTCCCGCAGCCGGGCCCGGGCCCTCTCCTTCTTCAAAGCATCGAGGACGTCCTTCTCGACCTCGGCCCGGACCTCCTCGAATGAGGCCGGCCGCTCGGGCTCTACGGCCTTGAGCTCGGCCAGGGCCTCGCCGGCGAGGACGTAGACGGGCGCGGAGATCTCCTTCTCCTTGAGGCCGAAGAGGGCTTCGCCGAGGGCGCCGGACGAGTCGACGGTGCCCAGCGGGTCGCCCCTCTTCAGGGCGCCCGTCGAGGCCGGCTTGAGGCCCTGCTTCTGGGCGGCGACGTCGAGGCTCTTCTCCTTACGGGCCAGCTTCTCCAGGCTCTGGATCCTCTCGGCGACCAGGGCCCGGGCTTTCTCGTCCGTGAGCAGGCCCTTGATCGTGGCGCTGACCTCGGCCAAGGGCTTGGTCACGGCCGCGGTCTTCTCGGTGACCTTGAACACGGCCGCGCCGGACTCGGTCTCGACGACGTCGGAGACGCCGCCCGCCTCGAGCGAACCGACGGCCTCCGTCTCGGGAGCCGTGAGGGACCGCCAGTCGAACAGGCCCCAGTCCCCGCCCGTGGCGGCCTTGTCGTCCTTCGATCTCGCCCGGGCCAGGGCCGCGAAGTCCTCGCCGCCGGCGGCCCGCTTCTGGACGTCGCGGGCCTCGGCCAGGACGGCGTCCTTGTCGGCCGCGGTGTAGGGGAGCCAGATCCGGCTCGCCCGGACCTTGTCGGGCTCCTGGAACTGGGCCTGGTTGTCGCGGTAGTACTTTTCGACTTCGCCGTCCTTGACCGCGACTTCCTTTTTGATATCCTCGGTCTTCAGCAGGACGTAGTCGGCGGTCCGCTTCTCGGGGATCTTGTAGGCCGAGGGGTCCTTTTCGAAATGGGCCCGGAGATCGGCCTCGGAAGGCTTCTCCGCGACCTCGGTCTTGGCCGTCTCGGCGACCAAGTACTCGACCTTGGCCGTGTCGTTCTGCTTCCGGTAGTTGTCCCAGACCTCCTCGTCGGTGACGAAGAGGCCGGCCGTCAGGAGCCGGACGGCTTTGCCGACGACGACGTCCTGCCGCAATCCCTTCTCGAAGTCCGCGAGGGGGATGCGGTTGTAATCCAAGACCCGCTTGTAGTCCTCGAAGCCCACGAACTGGCCGTCGCGCTGGAACGCGGGATAGGAGACGATCTTGGCCCGGACCTCGGGGTTGGTCGCCCGCAGGCCCATGTCCGCGGCGATCTTGAGGAGCAGCCGCCGCTGGACGATCTGCTCCAGGACCTGCTGGGGCAGGCCGAGCTGCTGGATGAGGTTGGCGTTGAGCTCGCCGCCGAACTGCTTCCGGATGGCTTCGAGCCGGTCCCGGAGGGCCTGGTAGTACTCGTCGGACAGGATGCGGTCCCCGCCGATCGTGGCCAGGGTATCGGACCGGCTGGCCTCGCCCAGGCGGCCCGCGCCGCCCCAGATGGCGAAGATGGCGACGACGAACGTGGCGACGATGAGCCAGAGGACGGGCTTGAGCGACTTGACGTTCCGTCTCATGGTTTTCAGCATGGGTTCACCTCGAACGGCGTCGCCGCTCTTCGTCGAAAAGGGGACGCAGTCTGTTGTAGGTCGTGTCCAGGTCCTCGATGAAGACCCGGGTCGCCCCGACGAGGGGCATGAAGTTCGAATCCCCCGTCCAGCGGGGGACGACGTGGAGATGGTAGTGGCCGGCGACGCCCGCCCCGGCGCTGGCGCCGAGGTTCATGCCGGCGTTGAAGCCCTGGGGGCCGTAGGCCGCGCCGAGGATCCGCAGGGCGGCCTGGAGGAGATCGGCCAGCTCGCTCCGTTCGCCGGGCCGGGCCGCGACGAAGTCGGCGAGGTGGCGCCGCGGGGCGATCATCAGATGGCCCGGCGTGTAGGGGTACTTGTTGAGCATGACGAAGTTGTGGCGGCCGCGGAAGAGGACGCCGGCGCGGCGGTCGTCGCGGCCCTTGACGGCTTCGCAGAAGACGCAGCGTTCCACGGATCCTCCCCGTCGGACGTAGTCGGCCCTCCAGGGGGCGGAGATGTAGCGCATTACTTGTTGATCAGCTCCTTGAGGAGCTTGCTGGGCTTGAAATAGAGGACCTTCTTCGGCGGGACCTTGACCGGCTCGCCCGTCCGGGGATTGCGTCCGGCCCGCGAGGTCCTCTTGCGGAAACGGAAGCTGCCGAAGCCGCGGATCTCGATCTCCTCGCCCCGGAGGATGGCCTCGCGGATGGTCTCGAAGAACAGGTTCACGCCTTCCTCGGCTTCCTGCTTCGGGATGCTCAGCTCCTGGGAGATCTTGTTGATCAGGTCGGCTTTAATCACGGGGGTCCTCCTTTTTGGTTCCCTTCTTGGGGGCCTTGAAGCCCTTCAGCTGGTCTTTCATGATGTCGCCGAGGGTCATCCGGTCGTTCTGCGATTCCATGAAGCGCTGGAAGTCCTGCTTCTCCATGTCGTAGACGGCCTGCTTGAAGCTCAGGGAGATCTTCTTGGCCTTGGGATTCATCTTGACGATCTTGGCGTTGCGCTCGTCGCCGACGGCGAAGGCGTCGGACGGCTTCTCGAGCTTCTTCTCGTCGAGCTCGGCGGTGAAGACGACGCCCTCGATGCCCGGGACGATCTCGACGAAGGCGCCGAAGTCGGTCAGCCGGACGATCTTGACCTTGACCACGTCCCCGATCTTCTGCCGGGTGAAGAACTCCTCCCAGATGTCGCCCTCGAGCTGCTTCATGCCCAGGGAGACCTTCTGTTTGTCGACGTCGATGTTGAGGACGAGGACCTCGACCTCCTGGCCGACCTGGAGCTTCTCGGACGGGTGCTTGACCTTCTCCCAGCTGATGTCGGAGATATGGACGAGCCCCTCGATGCCCTTCTCGACCTCGACGAAGGCGCCGAAGTCGGTCAGGCTGGTGACGACGCCCTTGACCCGGGCGCCGACGCCGTGCTTCTGGCGGAAGGTCTCGAGGGGATGGGCGGAGGCCTGCTTGAGGCCGAGGGAGATGCGCTTGGTCGTCGGGTTGACGTCCAGGATGGTGACGACGACCTCCTGGCCCGCGCTGAGGACCTTCTTCGGGTGGACGAGCTTGCGCGACCAGGTCAGGTCGGAGATGTGGACGAGCCCTTCGACGCCCTTCTCGAGCTCGACGAAGGCGCCGAAGTCGGTCAGGCTGGTGACCTTGCCGGTGATCTTCTGGCCGGCCTGGTACTTCTCGGCGATGTTGGCCCAGGGGTCGGCGGACAGCTGTTTGAGGCCGAGCGAGATCTTCTCGTCCCGTTCGTTGAAGTCGAGGACGACGACCTCGACCTCCTGGCCGACGGCCAGGTGTTCGGACGGGTGGACGTTCTTGCCCCAGGAGATGTCGGAGACGTGGAGCAGGCCCTCGATGCCGCCGATGTCCACGAAGGCGCCGAAGTTGGTCAGGGACTTGACGTGGCCGGCGAGCCGGGCGCCCTTGGCGAGGCCGCCGAAGACGTGCTTTTTCTTCTTCTCCCGCTCCTCCTGGAGCACGAGCTTGCGCGACAGGACCGCGTTGTCGGTCTTGCGGTCGAACTTGACGACCCGGAACTTCAGGATCTGGCCGATGAGCCCGGAGGCGTCCCTGACGGGACGGATGTCGACGTGGGACTCGGGCAGGAAGGCCATGATGCCGACGTCGACGTTGAAGCCGCCCTTGGTCCGCTCCAGGACCCGGCCGGTCACCGTCTGGCCGCTCGCGAAGGCCTGGTCCAGGTCCTCGATGGCCCGCAGGCCGTCGGCCCGCCGCTTGGACAGGACGAGGTAGCCGTCCTTGATGTCGGTCGACTCGAGCATGGTCTCGATCTCGCTGCCCGGCTCCAGGGCCTCGAGGGCCTCGGGGTCGGTGAACTCCTCGTTGGGGATCATGCCCTCGGTCTTGAAGCCGACGTCGACGAGGACATGGGTCGGGGTCCGCTTGATGACGCGGCCCTTGAGGAGTTTCCCCATCGTGATCTCTTTGGTGCTGTACTCGTAGCGGTCGAGCAGCTGCTCGTAGTCCTCGGACGACATCCTGCTGTCGTCGCGCTCGGGCTGTTTGTTCGGCTCGGTCATGGCGCAATGCTCCTGAAAGGGATTATCGGAGACGTCCCGTCCTCGTAGGGCCGGAAAAGACGCTTCATACTATACGAGTTCATCTTCCGTGTCAACTCTAAGTCGAGGCCTCGTCTACACTTAGCGGTCAGGCGTCGACGGCCTTCTCCTCCTCGAGGATCTTGGCGATCTCCGTCTCGGAGGGCAGCTCGTCGAGGCTGTCGAGCCCGAGGTAGAGCAGGAACTCCTCGGAGGTCCGGTAGACGAGGGGATTGCCGGGGGCCTTCTTGCGCCCCACGATCTTGATGAGCTTCTTCTCGAGCAGGGTCTTCAGGGCCCCGGTCGAGTCGACGCCCCGGATGGCCGAGATCTCGGACTGGGTCACGGGCTGGCGGTAGGCGATGGCGGCCAGCGTCTCGAGGCCGGCCGACGACAGCCGGTTCTTGCGCTCGATCTGGAGCAGCCTGCGGACCTCGCGGTCGTGCGCCGGCTTGGTCGCGAAGAGCCAGCCGCCGCCGGTCCTGATGATCTGGATGCCCCGTCCGTCGGCGGAGTAATCGGCGACGAGGGCCTCGACGGCGGCCTGGATCTCGGCTTCTGGCACGCCCTCGGCGACGGCCGCCAGGCGCTCCAGGGTCACCGGCTCCTGGGAGACGAAGATGAGGGCTTCGATGAGGTTCTTGAGGTCAGTCATGGGCACCCGTCCTGCGCGCGTCCTTGCGGAGCCAGACCCGGATCGTCTGGAAGAGCTCGTCCTGGACGGCCACGGCCACCCGGGACTTGACCAGCTCGAGGATGCAGAAGAAGGAGACCAGGGCCTCCTCGAGCGTTTCGTGGGCCTCGAAGTATTCGAGGAAGTCGAACATCTGCCGGTCGTGGAGGAGCGCCACGAGCTCCTTCATCTTGACCTCGACCGAGACGTCCCGGCCGCGGATGACGCGGGTGTCGTCGGCCGAGCGGCGCTTCATCATCCGGAAGAAGGACTCGGCCAGGTCGAAGAGGGAGAGCTCCACCGGCTCGAGCTCGCTCTCGCCGGGGAGCGGCGGGATGAAGTCCCGCTTCCACTGGAGGATCTGGACGTCCTCCCGCTCCCGGAGCAGCGAACAGGCGGCCTTGACCTTCTCGTACTCGACGAGGCGGTCGACCAGGACCCGGCGCGGGTCCTCGCCCTCGGCCAGGTCGGTCTCGCGGGGCAGGAGCATCTGCGACTTGATATAGATGAGCAGCGCCGCGATGAACAGGAATTCGGCCTCGCGGTCGAGGTTGATCTCGGTCTTGTGGTCGAGGTAGCCGAGGTAGTCCCGGGTGATCGTGGCGATGGGGATGTCGTGGATGTCGATCTTCTTCTTGCGGATGAGGAAGAGGAGGAGGTCGAGCGGGCCTTCGAACACGTCCAGGCGGACCTGGTAGCCGTCCGCCGAGTCGGCGGGCGCCGGGACGGGCGGGATGGCCGCGTCCTCGAGCGGCAGGGTCTCGGCGGCGGTTTCGGACATGCTAGCTGAAAAGTCTGAGGATCAGATTCTGGACGGGCGCGAAGATGAGGTTCAAAACGCCGCTGTACATAACGACGAGGAGGATGAGGAAGCCGTAGGGCCGGAGCCGCTCGTACTGGGCAGCGGCCCGGCCGGAGAGGAGGCCGGCCAGAATGCCGCTGCCGTCGAGGGGCGGGACGGGGATGAGGTTGAAGACGGCGAGCGAGATATTGATCAGGGCCGTGAAGAGCAGGACGATGCTCAGCCCCTCGAGAGGCTTCGCGAGGGCGGACAGGTCGGTGATCCGCGCGCCGAAGAGGGTCAGGAAGCGGAAGAGGAGGACGGCGGCGGCCGCGGTCAGGAGGTTGGCGACCGGGCCGGCGAACGAGATCCACAGGCCGCCCTTCTTCGGGTGCCGGAGATTATAGGGGTTGTAGGGGACGGGTTTGGCCCAGCCGAACACGGGCATCTTGAAGATGATGAGGATCAGGGGGAAGATGACCGTCCCGATGGGGTCGATGTGGACCAGGGGATTGAGGGAGGCCCGGCCGAGGGCCGCGGCCGTGGGGTCGCCCAGTTTCGCCGCGGTCCAGGCGTGGGCGGCCTCGTGGACCGTGATGGCGAAAAGGATGACGAACGCTTGGACGATGATCAGACGGATATCCATTGGTAAAAGAACATCTTTTATAGCACAGAACGGGATTTCCGTAAACAGCCGGGGATTGCGGGCTCAATTCGCGAATGAGGCATCGCGGAAGACCTCCCGGCCGTCGAGGAGCGTCAGCAGGACGCGGACCCGGGCGATCTCGGAAGGCGGGACGGCGAAGAGGTCGCGGTCGAGGACGATAAGATCGGCGGCCTTGCCGGGCTCGAGGGAGCCGCGCATCCTCTCCTCGCGGGCCAGCCAGGCGCCGTTCGCCGTGTAGGCCCGGAGCATGGTCGCGAGGTCGACCGTCTCCTCGGGGATCCAAGGCTCGCCGGGCGGGGCATCGGGCCCCCGCCGGGTCAGGGCCACCTGGATGGCCTCGAGCGGGTTCATGGAGGACACGGACCAGTCGCTCCCGCCGACGATGACCGCCCCGGCCGCGGCGACGCTCGCGATCGGGTAGAGCCAGCGCGAGCGGGCCGGCCCGAGTATGGGCAGGGTCAGGTCCGTGATGTAGGGATCGGCGTAGGCCCAGAGCGCCTGGAAGTTGGCCGTCGCCCCCAGCTTCCGGAAGCGCGGGATGTCGGCGGGATCGATGAGCTCGAGATGGGCGATGTGGTGGCGCATGTCCCGGAAGCCGTTGGCCCGCCCGGCCGCTTCGAAGGCGTCGAGCGACATGCGGATGGCCCGGTCGCCGATGGCGTGGACGTGGATCTGGAAGCCGGCCCGGTCGAGGGCCGTGGCCAGGGCGTCGAACGCCTCGGGCTCGAGGAGCGGCCGGCCCCGGTCCCCCGGCCGGTCGACATAGGGCTCGAGGAGGGCGGCCGTGTGGGGTTCCATGACGCCGTCGGCGAAGATCTTGGCCGCGGTCGACTTGAGCCGGGGGCCCGCGTAGCGCCGGCGCAGGCCGGCCAGCCGGGCGGCCTCCGAAACGCCTTTGCCGGTGTCGACGTGGAGGGAAGCCAGCACGCGGACGGTCAGCCGGCCGGCCCGGTCCAGGGCGGCGTAGGCGTCGAGGAGGGAAGGTCCGGCGCTGGCTTCGATGATCGAGGCGATGCCGTAGCGATTGGCGAGCGCCAACCCGGCCTCCAATCCTCTTATATAGTCCTCCGGTCCGAGCTCGGGGACGAACCTCTCGACGAGGCCCGCGGCGCTCTCGCGCAGGGTCCCGGTCGGCTCGCCCGTCTCCGGGTCGCGCTCGATGCGCCCGCCGGCCGGGTCGGGGGTCGCCCGGGTGACGCCGGCCAGGGCCAGGGCTTTGGAATTGACCCAGGCCGAGTGGCCGTCGGCCGAGTCCATGAAGGCCGGGCGGTCGGGGACGAGGGCGTCGAGGTCCTCTTTCCGCGGGTTCGCTTGGGGGAAGAGCGGCAGGTCCCAGCCGCCTCCCGTCACCCAGGGGAGGTCCGGGTGGGCCGCGGCGTAGGCGCGGATCCGGGCGAAGACCTCCTCCTTCGTCGCCAGGCCGGCGAGGTTGCAGGCCAGCAGCTCGACGCCTCCCGTGACCAGGTGGACGTGGGAATCCTGGAAGGCCGGCAGGACGGTCCGGCCGCCGAGGTCGACGACGCGCGTCGCCTGGCCCCTCAGGCGCAGGGCCCTCTCGTTCGTCCCGACATAGAGGACCTTCCCGGCGGCCAAGGCGATCGCCTCCGCCCGGGGCGTCGCCGCGGACATCGTGCGGACCGCGGCGTGCGTCAGGATGAGGTCGGCCGGACCGGCCGCGGGCCGGCTTGTACAGGCCGCGGCGGCGAGGACGGCCGCGGCGAACGTGAAGACGGCGGAATACCGCTTGTTCATGCTTCTCCCTCCGGTCCGGCCTCGGGTTTCGGGACCGGGCCTTCCCTCAGCCGGCGGTCCATGGCCGCCGCGGCGATCCGGGCGTCGCCCATGGCCAGGATGACGGTCGCCCCGCCCCGGACGATGTCGCCTCCGGAGTAAACGTCCGGCAGGGAGGTGGCCATGGTCCCCCAGTCGACCTCGATCGTGCCCCATTTCCCGACACGGAGGCCCGGGGTCGTCTGCGGGATGAGCGGATTCGGGCTCTGGCCGATGGCGCAGACGACCAGGTCGACTTCGGTCGTGAATTCCGAACCGGGCACGGGGACGGGCCGGCGGCGGCCCGAGGCGTCGGGCTCGCCGAGCTCCATGCGCAGGCATTCCATGGCCCTGACGCGGCCGCGGTCGTCGCCGATGTAGCGGGTCGGCACCGTCAGGAAGTGGAAGGCGACGCCTTCCTCTTCGGCATGGTGGACCTCTTCGATCCGGGCCGGCATCTCGGCCCGGGAGCGCCGGTAGACGATGAGAGCCTCCTCGGCGCCCAGGCGCTTGGCCGTGCGGACCGAATCCATGGCCACGTTGCCGCCGCCGATGACCGCCGCCCGCCGTCCCGGCCACACGGGCGTGTCGTATCGGGGGAAGTCGTAGGCGCGCATCAGGTTGACCCGGGTCAGGTACTCGTTGGCCGAATAGACGCCGACCAGGTTCTCGCCCGGGATGCCCATGAAGTTGGGCAGACCGGCGCCGGTCCCGAGGAAGACGGCCCCGTAGCCCTCGGCGATGAGGTCGTCCACGGTCGCCGTCCGGCCGACGACGAAGTTCATCCGGAACTCGACCCCCAGACGCTCGAGATAGGCCACTTCGGCGACGAGGATGCTCTTGGGCAGGCGGAACTCGGGGATGCCGTAGACGAGGACGCCGCCGGCCTCGTGGAGGGCCTCGAAGACCGTCACCTCGTGCCCGCGCCGGGCCAGCTCGCCGGCCACGGTCAGGCCGGCCGGCCCCGCGCCGACGACGGCGGCCTTGCGCCCGGTGGGCGGGGCGCACGCGGGGAAGACCGCGCCGCCCTCGCAACGCTCGAAGTCGGAGACGAACCGCTCCAGGTTGCCGATGGCCACCGGGACCCCGGTGGCCTTCCGGAGGTGGCAGACCTCCTCGCATTGGGTCTCCTGCGGGCAGACCCGGCCGCAGACCGCCGGCAGGCTGTTGGCCTCGCGGATCTTGGCCGCGGCCGCCGCGAACTCGCCCTTCTCGACCAGCTTGACGAAGGTCGGGATGTCGATCCGCACGGGGCAGCCGGTGACGCAGGCCGGCTTCGCGCAGTCCAGGCAACGGCGGGCTTCGATCACGGCGTCCTCGGGCCCGAGGCCGAGGTTGACCTCTTCGAAATCGCGGTTCCGCTCCCCGGCCTGCCTCTGGGGCATCGGCCGGCGGCCGATCTTCATCCGGTCCTTGACCGGGACCGTCCGGCGGAGCTCCAGGCGCCAGTCCCTCTCGAATTCGGCCCGCAGCTCGGCTTCGAGGGAAGCGGGGATCGGCGGCTTGTCGCTCACGGGAACCGTTCCTCCTCCCAAGCGCATAGGGACCTGACCTCGTCGTCGACGTAGGCCTTCCGCCGCGCGTAGAGCTCGTCCCAGTCGACGAGGTGGCCGTCGAAGTCCGGGCCGTCGACGCAGGCGAAGCGGGTCTCGCCGCCCACGGTGACGCGGCAGGCGCCGCACATGCCGGTCCCGTCGACCATGACCGGATTGAGGCTGACGACGGTCCTGATGCCGGCCGGGCGAGTGGCCTCGGCGACGCTCGACATCAGGTAGGTGCAGCCGACGGCGACGACCCGGTCGACCTTCTCCCGCTCGAGGATCGTCCGGACCCGGCGGGGGATGTAGGCCGGATCGCCGTAGAGCCCGTCGCGCGAGGAGACCAGGAGCTCGTCGGCGACGGCCTCGAGCCTGTCCCGCCAATAGAAGAGGTAGTCGGCCTTGACGTCGACCACGACGATGACGCGGCTGCCGGCCTCCTTGTAGGCGCGGGCGAGGGGGTGGATCGAGGCGATGCCGTAGCAGCCGCCGACGCAGACGACCGTCCCGGCGTTCCCGGTCTCCGACGGCCGGCCGAGCGGCCCGGCGACGATCGGGACCGTGTCGCCGCTCCCGAGCAAGGCCAACTTGCGCGTCGACGTCCCCACGGTCATGAACACGACGGTGACCGTGCCGCGGTCGCGGTCCCAATCGGCGATGGTCAGCGGGATGCGCTCGCCGCGGGCGTCCGGCATGACGACGACGAACTGCCCCGGCCGGCACTTGCGGGAGATCTCCGGGGCCTCGACCTCGAGCAGGTGGATGTTGGGGACCAGGCGCTCGCGGCGGACGACGCGGGGCATTAGCGGACCCTCCTGAGCCGGGCGTAGCCGCGGTTCGCGGCGACCGGATCGTAGCCGCGGAGGACCTCCGGGACGGGCCCGGGCCCGACGACGGCGCACGCCGGCTCCGCCGGTCGCCGGACCGGGACGCGGCCGACGGCGGCGAAGCGGGGCTTCGAGGGCGGCTCTTCACGGAGGACGAACGCCCCTTCGGGGAACGCGGCCGGGTCGTAGCCGGCGAGCGCGGGCACCCGGCCGCGGATCTCGGCGAGGACCGCGGCGCGGTCGCGGCGGGCGAACTCCGGCCGCCCCAAACGGACGGCCAGGGCCGCGAGGATATCGCCGTCCGTCCGGGCCGCGCCCGGCGGCGGGACCGCCGGCGGATAGGTCCGCACGCGGCCCTCCGTGTTGACCCAGGTCCCGCCGGCCTCGGCGAACGCCGCCGCCGGCAGGACGACGTCGGCCCGCTCGGCGTTCGGTCCCCAGTGCGTGTCCTGGCAGACGAGGAAGTGAGGCCTTCGGTCCCCGAGGTCGGGGACGGGTCCGGCGAGGTAGAGGGCGTCGAACGCGCCGGCCTCGAGCGCCGGCAGGGAGGAGGTCCGGCCGAGGGCCCGCTCGAGCTCGTGGATCCCGCGCTCGTTCCCTCCGTGGGCCAGCGGGACGAGCCGGCCGCCGGCAAGAAGCGCGATGTTCCAGAGCCAGGCCAGCGTTTCGAGGCCGCCGGGACCCGCGACGGCGCCGGCGTCGAACAGGATCACCCCCGGTTCGCCTGAGGTCAGCCGCGCGGCCGCGTCGTCGAGGAGCCTCCGGGCGTCCCGCGTCCCGCCCGCGCGGCGCCCGAGCGCTCTCAGGAACGCCTCGGATCCTTCCGCGCCCGCGGCGGGCGAAGTCCGGGAGCGGAGAAGGGCGGCGGCGAGATCGGCGGCGGCGGCGAGGGCTCCGGGTCCGAGGTCCAGCTTCAGGGCCGCCTGCCCGAGGGGCCCTTCCGGCGCCCGGCCGGCGGCGACGAGCCCGGCGCCCCGGCGAACGGTCCGGACGACCTCGAGCCAGGCGATCGGGTGATCGGCGGCGAGGTCGACGTCCCAGGCCAGGACGGAGCCGCAGGTCCCGATCCCGGCGAGGCCGCGGGCGACGGGAAGGCGTTCCCCGTGCTTCACGGCGTAAGCGTCGAGGGCGCGCTCGAGCGCCGGCTCCGGCGTCGCGGCGATGGCCGCCGTCCCGAAGACGCACCGGCCGAATTCGAGGAACAGGAAGGCGTCCTCGAGCGGCGCCTGGGCCGGATAGACGAGCGCCCGCCGGTCCGGGGCCGCCGCCCCCAAGCCGGCCGCCGCGGCGTCGAGGGCCTGCTCGAAGGTCGCGGCGACGAGGCGTCCGCTCCGGCGGACGCGGGGCTCCCGGATGCGGCCGTCGCCGGAGAGCGCCCCGCGGACGAGAAAGCGGCCCTTGACGCAGGCTTGGCCGCGATCGGGGGGCGCGTCGGCCGGCCCGGACGAAAGGACGCGGTCCTCCCGGATCCCGAGTTCGAGCGCGCAGCCCTGCGCGCAGAACGGGCAGACGATCCCGGCCGAGCGGTCGGGCCGCCGCATCGGACGGATCGCCCGTTCGACGAGCGCCGCCGTCGGACAGACGTCGACGCAGGCCCCGCAGAAGCGGCAGCCCGAGTCGAGGAGCGGACGGTCGAAGGCGGTGCCGACGAGCGTCCGCCCGCCCCGGTGGACGAACGACAGGACCGCGGCCCCGCGGACCTCTTCGCAGACGCGGACGCACCGGCCGCAGAGGATGCAGAGGTTGTCGTCCCGGTCGATGAAAGGATCGTCCCGCCGGACCTCGCGGTTCCTGTAGACGGCCGGGGGATCGACCCGGTCCAGGCCGACCTCGTCGACCACCCGCTGCAGCTCGCAGTCGCCGTTCACGGGGCAGAGGACGCATCCGGTGACCTCGCCGACCTTGCGGATGGTCGACTTGAGGTCGTCGCAGGTCGCCTTCTCGGCGCAGACGAGGCAGGCGTAGGGATGAGAGGCCAGGATGAGCTCCAGGATCTTCTTTCGCAGGGCGAGGATCGCCGGCGTCCGGGTGAAGACGACCAGGCCTTCCTCGGCCGGAGTGGCGCACGACGGGGCGAAGTCCCGGCGGCCGGCGATCTCGACGAGGCAGATGCGGCAGCCGGCGAAGGGAGAGAGGTCGCGATGGTCGCAAAGGGAGGGGATGGCGATCCCGGCCCCGCGGGCGGCCTCGAGCAGCGTCTGCCCCTCGCGGCAGGAGACCTCGCGGTCGTCGATCGTCAGCCTCATCGTCCCTCTCCGGTCGGCTTCGAGCCCGCAGCCCGGCCTGATGCTGTCGTTGATCCGGCAGCCCCGGCGGAAGCCGGGGGGGTCGTCTTGCGCACGGCCCGGACCTTGGGCGGGCAGACGTTCAGACAGATGCCGCACTTGATGCAAGCGCGGTCGTCGATGACGTGGACCTTCTTCGGCTCCCCGGAGATGGCCCCGGCGGGGCAGGCCTTCTTGCAGAGAAGGCAGCCGACGCATGTCCCGGGATCGATGGCGAACGAGATGAGGCTCTTGCAGACGAGGGCCGGGCAGCGCTTGTCCCGGACGTGGGCTTCGTATTCGTCCCGGAAATAGCGGAGCGTCGTCAGGACGGGATTCGGCGCGGTCTGGCCGAGCCCGCAGAGCGAGCCCCTCCGGACCGTCTCGGCCAGGTCCTCGAGCCGGGTGACGTCGTTCGCCCCGCCGCGGCCCTCCGTTATCTTGGCCAGGATCCGGGCCATCTCGCCCGTCCCGACCCGGCAGGGGGAGCACTTGCCGCAGGATTCCTCCTCGGCGAAGCGAAGGAAGTAGAGGGCGATATCCACCATGCAGGTGTCCTCGTCCATGACGATCATGCCGCCCGAGCCCATCATGCTCCCGGCCGACTTCAGGCTCTCGTAGTCGATCGGCAGGTCGAACAGGGACTTGGGGATGCAGCCGCCCGAGGGGCCGCCGACCTGGACGGCCTTGACGTCGCGGCCGCCGGGGACCCCGCCGCCGATGCCGTGGACGATCTCCCCCAGCGTGATGCCCATGGGCACTTCGACCAGGCCGGTGTTGGCGATCTTGCCGACGAGCGAGAAGATCTTCGTGCCCTTGCTCCCGGCCGTGCCGAGGCCCGCGAACCAGGCGGCCCCGCGGCGGATGATCGAGGGGATGTTGGCCCAGGTCTCGACGTTGTTGATCACCGTCGGCCGGCCCCAGAGGCCCCGCTGGGCGGGGTAGGGCGGCCGCGGCCGGGGGTAGGCCCGGCCGCCTTCGATGGAGGCCATGAGGGCGGTCTCCTCGCCGGAGACGAAGGCCCCCGCGCCGCGGACGATCTCGAGGTCGAGGTCGAAGCCCGTGCCCAGGATATCGGCGCCGAGGAGGCCGTAGGACCGCGCCTGCTCGAGGGCCTTGCCGACACGGTCGATGGCCAGAGGGTACTCGTTCCGGATGTAGAGAAAGCCCCGGTCCGCGCCGACGGCCCTGGCCCCGATGATCAGGCCTTCGATGACGGCGTGGGGATCGGCCTCGAGCACCGAGCGGTCCATGAACGCGCCCGGATCGCCCTCGTCGCCGTTGCAGACGACGTACTTGGGGCTCCCCGCGGCGTGGCGGGCGGCCTCCCATTTGATGCCGGTGGGGAAGCCCGCCCCGCCCCGGCCGCGCAGGCCCGCCGCGGTGATCTCGGCGATGATCCCCTCCGGCGTCATCTCCCCGAGCGCCTTGGCCGCGGCTTCGTATCCGTCGGTGGCGATATAATCGTCGATCCTCTCCGGATCGATCCGGCCCCGGTTGCGGAGGACGATCAGGCGTTGGTGCTTGAAGAACGGGATGTCCTTCATGTGGGGGACGGGCTCGCGCTCCTTCGGGGGGACGTACATCAGCCGCCGGACGGGGCGGCCCTTGATGAGGTGCTCCTCGACGAGCTCCGGGATGTCGGCCGGCGCCAGGCGCTGGTAGAATATGCCGTCGGGCTGAACGACGACGATCGGCCCCCGCTCGCAGAACCCGTTGCAGCCCGTGGCGACGATCTCGACCTCGCCCGCGAGCCCGCGGCGCCGGACCTCGGCTTCGAGGTCGCGGCGGATCCCGAAGGCCCCGCACGAGACGCAGCCGGTGCCGGCGCAGACAAGGAGGTGGGTCCGGACGGTCGTCACGCGGCCTCGTCCTTATCGAGCTCCGCCAGGATCGCTTCGACCTTGCCTTCGTCCATCCGCCCGTGGGCCCGGCCGTCGACGACGGCCAGGGGGGCCAGGGCGCAGGCGCCCAGGCAATTGACCCGCTCGAGGGTGTACTTCCCGTCCGGCGTCGTTCGGCCGGCCGGGACGCCGAGCCGGCGCTCGAACTCGTCCAGGACGGCCGAGCCGCCGCGGACGTGGCAGGCCGTGCCCAAGCAGACGGTGCAGATGTGCCGGCCGCGGGGGGAGAGGCTGAAGGACCGGTAGAAGGTCGCGACGCCGTAAACCCGGACCAGGGGGACGCCGAGGGCCCCGGCGACGTGCTCGAGAGCCTCGGGCGGCAGCCAGCCGTAGCGCTCCTGAACGTCCTGGAGGACGCGGATGAGGGCCCGTCTCTGGCCCTTGAACTTCCGCGTCAGGGTCGCGAGTTCGGTCTCTGATGGCCGCACTCCGGCATTTTATGCCTTCGACCCCTCCGGCGCAAGGCGGGACCCGGGATCAGAGCACGGGGAGGTAGTGGCGGATCTCGTAATCGCTGACCTGCTTGTCGAACTCGCCGGAGACGTTCCGGCCGTACCCTTCGACCTCCTTGAGCTTGTTGGCGACGAGCTTGGCGAAGAGGTGGTCGCCCAGGGCTTCCTTGACCACGGCGCTCTTCTCCATGACGCGGACGGCCTCCTCGAGGTTCCGGGGCAGGACGCGGATCTCGAACTTCTTCTGCCGGGTGCCGCTCATGTGGTAGATGTTCTCCTCGACGGGATCGACGAGCTCGTACTTCTTCCGGATGCCCTCGGCCCCGGCGGCCAGCATGACGGCGAAGGCCAGGTAGATGTTGCAGGCCGGGTCGGCGGCCCGCAGCTCGATCCGCGTGGCGTGCTCCTTGCCCGGCTGGTACTCGGGGACGCGGATGTAGGCCGACCGGTTGCGCTGGCCCCAGGCCACGTAGACCGGGGCCTCGTAGCCCTCGATAAGCCGCTTGTAGGAGTTGACCCACTGGCTGAGGACGGCCGAGATCTCCCGGGCGTGGGTCATCAGCCCGGCCATGTACCGCTGGGCCAGGAGCGAGAGGTGGTACGGCCCGTTCTTGTCGAAGAAGAGGTTCCGGCCGCCCCGCCACAGCGACTGGTGGACGTGCATGCCGCTGCCGTTCTGGCCGTTGACGGGCTTGGGCATGAACGTCGCGTGGAGGCCGTGCATCCGGCAGACCTTCTTGACCATGTAGCGGAAGATCATGGCCGTGTCGGCCATGTCGACGGCGTCGAGATAGCGGAGATCGATCTCGTGCTGGCTGTGGGCGGCCTCGTGGTGGTCGTACTCCGTGGCAATGCCCATGCGGTGGAGGAGGAGCTGGATCTCCTTGCGGACCTCGCCGTGCCGGCCGCTGAAGAAATAGCCGCCCGCATCGGTGAGCTCCGGCGCCTCGCTCGAGGGGAAGATGAAGAACTCGAGCTCGGGACCGCACTTGAGGTCGTCGATCCCCATCTCCTTGCGGACCCGGGCCAGCCCCCGCTTCAGCGCGGCCCGGCTGTCGCCCTGGTAGATGGAACCGTCGGGCATCAGGATGTCCCCGAACATGATCGCTTCGCGCCAGCGGATGTCCGGGGCGAAGCCCTGGTAGGTCCAGGGCAGGAGCCGGAAGGTCCTCGGGTCGGGCTTGATGACCAGGTCGGATTCCTCGATGCGGACGAAGCCGGCGATCGAGGAGCCGTCGAATCCCTTGCCCTCCTTGAAGGCGGCGGCGAGCTCGGAGGCGGGGATGGTGAAGTCCATCTGGCGCCCCAGGATGTCGGGGAAGATGAGCCGGATGAACTGGATGTCGTTGGCCGGCTCCCGGATGACCGAGAGGACGTCCTGCTCGTCCCGGGTGCCGAAGGCCTTGAAGGTCCTGGCGGGCTTGTTGGGGGCCATGCGCTCTCTCCTCGTTCGCCCGGGCGGCCGGGCTGGTATTAATGTCAATTAATAAAGACCAAAACAAGACAAATGTCAATATATCAAAAAATTATATTTACATTTGGTTGCATTCGTGATAATTTGCCCGATAATTGGAGGCATCGCCCATGATCGACGAGTTGGACAGGAAGATCATCCGGGTCCTCAACGGCAACGCCCGCAAAAGCTTCCGGGAGGTGGCCAAGGAGGTCGGGACCTCGGTCACCGCGGTCATCCACACCGTCAAGAAACTCGAAGCGGCCGGGGCGATCAAGGGCTACGTCCCCGTCGTCGATCCGGAGTACTTCGGCTTCGGCCTGGCGGCCGTCGTCGCGGTCCGCGTCTCCAAGGGCCGGCTCATCGAGACCCAAAAGAGGATCGCCCAGGACCCGCATGTGGCCGCGGTCTACGACGTCACGGGGGACTGGGACGCGTTCATCGTCGGGCGGTTCACGGGACGCGAGGACCTCGACGGTTTCGTCAAGGGGCTTCTGGCCATCCCGCACGTCGACCGCACCGTGACCCACCTCGTCCTCAACGTGGTCAAGGAGGACCCCCGGGTCCCCGTCTGAGGGTTCCTTGACAGAATCGCCGGTTGTGCCATAATCGGCTTTCCATTCCGGAGAGGAGGTGGCCATGGTCAAGACAGCCCATTCCCCCGTCGGCCGTCATTACATCGTCGAGGCCTCTGGCTGCGACTCGAAGATCATCGGCAGCGTCGAAAAGGTCCAGCAGATCCTCGTCCGGGCGGCGGAGATCGCCGGCGCCCACGTCTGGTCCATCTCCTTCAGCAAGTTCCCCCCCGCCGGGGTCAGCGGGGTCGTCGTCATCTCCGAGTCCCACATCTCGACCCACACCTGGCCGGAGCAGGGCTACGCCGCCCTGGACATCTATACCTGCGGGACCGGCACCAAGCCCGACAAGGCCGTCATCTACGCCGTCGAGGAGTTCGGCGCCGAGACCTCGCACATCACCGAGATCACGCGCGGCATCGACGAGGGCGACGCCGTCTTCTACCACAGCTTCATCACCTGGGAGGAACGGCTGAGGAAACCCGGCGCCAAGAAAGAGCGCGAGAAGGACAAGGACTAGGGGGCGGCCGTGATCGTCGAGTTCAGCGTCGTGCCCGTCGGCCGCGGCGAGGAGCTGGCCGGCCCCGTTGCCCGGATCCTCGACCTCGTCGACCGGTCGGGCCTGCCTTACCGCCTGACGGCCATGGGCACCATCGTCGAGGGGGGCTGGGACGAGGTCATCGGCCTCGTCCGGCTGTGCCACGAGACCATGCGCGGCGAGGGAACCCGGGTCCTGACCCATATCGCCATCGACGACCGGCCCGCCGCGGCCGGCCGGATCGACGGCAAGGTCCGCGACGTCGAAACCGTTCTGGGCCGGTCCCTCAAGAAATAGCCTTCCCGCCGCGTAAAGCTTGTTTACGCCCCGCCCGCCGGGGCTCCCGGGCCGTCCCTCCTTCCGGGGGGAAGGCCGTCCCTCCCTTGGCATGAAATCGGCTTTATCATCGAGTGAAGGACAGTCCATGATATTGTTATAAGGAGAACCGTGAGAACAACGGTCGTTGGCATCCTCCTTCTCCTCGTCGGCTTGGCCGGCCCTGTACCCGGACAGGCGGTCCCCGACGGTGCGCCAGAGACCGCCCCGGCCTTCGTCGAACGCCTCCGGACTTCCCTGCAGGCGGGCGACCGCGCCGCCTACCTCCAGGCCTTTCCCGCCGAGACGCGGGCCGGCGAGGAAGCCCGGTTGGCCTCGTACTTCGACGACCTCGGCCTGACCGGCCTCACCTTGCGGACGGCCGGGGTCCGGGCCGACACGCCCGCCTCCGCCCGGGCCTTCATCCAGGCCTACTTCGAGAACGACTATGCCGCCCTCATCGAAGCCTGGACCCTGTCCCTCGAGCGGCGGGGCGAAGCCTGGGTCGTCGTCCGGCTGGCGATCACGGGCAATCCGACCCGGCTCTTCAAGATCCGCATCCCCGGGGAGCGGGCCGTGCGGGCCAGGCGCGTCGAGGTCACTCACGCGGACATCCGCCTCGTCTTCGAGGACGCGGCCGTCTTCTACGACAATATCCCGGACCTCGATACGGCCCTGGTCGTCGTCGGACGGGGCCGGGTCGCCTTCACGCCCGGCGACGCCAACGAGAAGCATCAGCTGGAGCTTCTCTACAAGCGGGACCGGATCGAAGACGAGATCGAGTCCCTGTTCATCCGCTGCTCGCCGAGCTTCTTCGGTTCCCGCGTCCGCATCGACGTGGAGGAGGGCGGGGCGGCCGTCTCGGCGGCCGAGCGGGACAAGGCCGCCGCGGTCTTCTCCCGCAATTATCCCCGGGCCTTCACCATCGAGAGCTCCATCGACGGGAGCCGGCTGTCCTTCATGCCCCAGGGTGACGAGGTCGGCCTGGGCTTCAAGGCCCGCAAAGCCGGTGAGATGGCCTACATCTATTCCCCGTTCGCCGACGACGAGGTCAGTCTCTTCGACCACGACAAGGAACGGGTCGTCTGCCTCTACACCCCGGACGCCCCGTCGGACCCGCCTCTCCGGAGGATGGTCATCTCGTTCGAGGAGAAGTTCGACGTCACGGCCTACTCGCTCGACCTGAGCTATTCTCCCTCGAACACCTACCTCTCGGCCCGGGCCCGCATCGAGGTCGTCCCCCGGGTCGACCTGCTCGAGACCCTCAAGTTCCGCTTCAATCCCGACTTCGAGATCCTCAAGATCACGGACGCCCTGGACCGGGAGCTGTTCTACACCCAGGACCGGGTCCGCCGGACGCTCTACGTCCACTTCGTCGAGCCGCCCGCCGGACGGGAGACGACCGCGATCGAGGTGTTCTACCGGGGACAGATGAAGCCGACGAGCCCCACGACCGACGTCATCTCCCAGAGCGGGACGGGGAGCGGAAGCTTCCGCGTCCGGCCCCGCTATGAAACCTATTTCTACTCCCACGCGGGCCACTGGTACCCGGGCCCCGTCGAGGAAGATTATTTCCTGGCCCGCCTGACCCTCGTTGTCCCGCCCGGCTTCGGGTGCATCGCCAACGGGGAGCTGGTGTCCCGGGGACGGCGGGAGGGCATGGACGATGCCGTGGCCGTCGAGAAGGCCGGCAGCTCGGTCTACACGTTCGTCTCCCGCTCACCCATCAAGTACATGTCGTTCATCGTCGGCAAGTTCGCCGCCCAGAGGGACCGTCCCGGCCCGGTGCCCCTGGCCGCCTACGTCTCTTCGGAGGTCATGGATTCGCGGCCGGCGTTGCTCGACCAGGCCGCCGATATCCTCGATTTCTACGGACGGGCCTTCGGCCCGTTCCCCTACGACAAGCTGGGCATCGTCCTCCGGCTCTGGCCGGCCGCCGGGGGCCACAGCCCGGCCTCGTTCATCGTCATCAACCAGCCTCCCTGGTTCGGCGACGCGGGCTTCCCCGCGCCGGTCGATACGCCCGTCGATCTGTCGGGCTGGGACGAGTATTTCCTGGCCCACGAGATCGCCCACCAGTGGTGGGGCCAGGGCGTGTCGTTCGAGACCCACAAGGACCAGTGGATGAGCGAGGGCCTGGCCCAATTCGCGTCCGCCTCCTATCTGCGGCACCGCTACGGGGAAGCGGCCTATGCCTCCATCCTGAAGAAGTTCAGCCGCTGGACCGCCAGGAAGACGGACCGCGGCCCGATCCTCATGGGCTCGCGGCTGAGCTACTTCGATTTCGAGGCCTACCAGGCCCTCGTCTACGACAAGGCCGCCCTGGCCCTGTTCATGCTCCAGGACCTCCTCGGCCGGGAGACGTTCGAGGCCGGCCTCCGGTCCTTCTTCGAGAAGAAGAAGTTCGGCCCGGCCCGGACGGGCGAGTTCGTCGCGGCCATGGAATCCGCCTCCGGCCGCGACCTCAAGCCTTTCTTCCGGGGCTGGTTCGAGTCCTGGCGGCTGCCCCAGGTCCGGACGGTCTGGACCGAGACGGTCGTCCCCGAGGGCGTCCGCGTCGACTTCCGCGTCACCCAGATCGAAGGGAGCTTCGTCTTCCCTCTCTGGATCGAGACGAGACGCGGGGGGGAGACGAGCCGGACCATGGTCGTCGTCGACGAGCCCGTCGAGCGCTTCTCCGTCACCTTGCCGCGCAAGCCGGACCGGATCGTCGTCAATCCCGACCGGGCCGTGCCGGGCAAGTTCGATTAGGACGGGAACGCGCCCGTATCGATCTTCAGGCGCTTGATCATCTCGTTGAGCGTCGTCGGCTTGACCCCGAGCAGATGGGCGGCCTTGTTCTGGACGCCCTTGGTCTTCTTGAGCGCCGCCAGGATGATCTTCTTCTGGAAGGCCTGGGTCCGGTCGCGGAGGTCCAGCGACTCCTCGGCGGCGATGAGGGCCTCGTCGTCGACGCCGCGGTCGCGCAGGAGGAAGGGGGGCAGGGCCTCGCGGGTGATGACCGGGGAGCTGGACAGGACGACCGCCCGCTCGACCAGGTTCTCGAGCTCGCGGACGTTGCCCGGCCAGGAGTGGGCGTCGAGGATGCCGAAGACGTCCTCGCTCACGCTCTGGACCTCCTTGTGGTTCTCCCGGGCGTAGACTTCGATGAAGTGCCGGACGAGCAGGGGGATGTCCTCCTTGCGCTCGCGCAGGGGCGGGATCTCGATCTTGATGACGTTGAGGCGGTAGAAGAGGTCCTTGCGGAAGGCCTTCTCCGCGATGAGCTCTTCGATGTCGGTGTTCGTGGCGGCCAGGATACGGACGTCCACCGTGATCGTCTGCGTCCCGCCGAGGCGCATGAACTCCTTCTCCTGCATGACCCGCAGGAGCTTGGCCTGGGTCTCGAGACTGATGGAGGAGATCTCGTCGAAGAAGATGGTACCCTTGTCCGCGGCCTCGAACAGGCCCTTCTTCAGGGCCACCGCGCCGGTGAAGGCCCCCTTGACATGCCCGAACAGGTGGCTTTCGAGGAGGTCCGGCGGCAGGGACCCGCTGTTGACGGTGACGAACGGGGCGTCGGCCCGGTTCGAATTGGTGTGGATGGCCCGGGCCACGAGCTCCTTGCCGGTGCCGCTCTCGCCCTGGAGGAGGATCGTGCTCCGCGTCGGCGCGGCGGCCCGCACCAGGTCGAAGACCCGCCGCATGGCTTCGCTCTTGCCGATGATCCGGGCGAAGTCGAAACGCTGCCGGAGCTCGTCCTTGAGCCGGACGTTCTCGTCCTGAAGGCGCTTGCGCTCGACGGCCTTCTCGATGGCCATGAGCAGGTCGTCGTGCTTGAACGGCTTCTGGACGTAGTCCAGGGCGCCGATCTTCATGGCCGAGATGGCCGACTCGACCGAGCCGTAAGCGGTGATGATGATGACCGGGGCCAGGGGATCGATCCGCTTGATGCGCCGCAGGACCTCGATGCCGTCCAGCCCGGGCATGAGCAGGTCGAGCAGGATGGTGTCGAAGGACCGGGAGGGGAACTTCTCCAGGGCCTCCTCCCCCGAGGCGGAGAGCTCGACCTCGTAGCCCTCCGACGTCAGGAGCTGGGCCAGGACGTCGCGGATGACAGGCTCGTCGTCGATGACGTGGATGATGCCCTTGCTGTCCATGGATCACGTCCTCGGGGCCGGGGCGCCCGATTCGCGGGGGCCGTCCCGGCCGACCGGCAGGGTAATGGTGAAGGTCGAGCCCCGCCCGACCTCGCTGTGAACCTCGATGTGACCGTCGTGCTCCTTGACGATGGCGTAGCTGATGGACAGGCCGAGCCCGGTGCCCTTGCCGACGCCCTTGGTCGTGAAGAAGGGGTCGAAGATGCGCGACAGGTGCTCCGGCCGGATGCCCGTCCCCGTGTCGGAGATGCGGACGACCGCGGCCCCGTCCTCCAGGGCCAGACGGATGCCGAGATCGCCGCCCTGCGGCATGGCATCGAGGGCGTTGAGGATGATGTTGATGAAGACCTGCTGGAGCCGCTCGCCCTGGGCGCTGACCCCGGGCACGGCCGCGAGATCGAGGGCCAGGCGGATGTTCATGTTCTTGAGCTTGTAGTCGATGAGGGACAGGATCTCCTCGAGGTTCTGCTTCAGGTCGACGCGATGGAAGGAGGCGTCCGACGGGCTGCGGGCGAAGGTCAGGAGGTTCTTGATGATCTTGGCCACCCGGTCCGTCTGGGCCTCGACCTTCTCCAGGATCTGGGCGTAATGGGAATCCGTCAGCTTCTTCTGGAGCATCTGGATGTAGCTCGAAATGCCCGTCAGGGGGGTGTTGATCTCGTGGGCGACGCCGGCCGAGAGCAGGCCGATCGAGGCCAGTTTCTCCGAGGTCAGCAGCTGCTGCTGGAGGCGGATCTTGTCGGTGACGTCCTCGAAGACGATGATGGTCCCGTAGGCCCTGAGGGCGTTGTCGAAAAGCGGCGTCCGGGCGATGTCGAAGACCTTCTTCTGCCCGCCGCCGACCTCGACCGCGATCTCGGTGAGGAGGCGGAAATCCGTCTGCTCCTCCCGCGGGAACACGGCGTCGTAGGTGGTCGGGCCGAAGACGTCCCGGAGCTTGCGGCCGAGCGCGGCCTCGCGACGGACCATGACCTGGTCCTCGAGGACGCGATTCCAGCCGGTGACGGTGCCCTCCTCGTCGATGACGGACACGCCGACGGTCAGGCTCTCGATGATGTTCTCGCTGTAGTCCTTGAGCCGCTGCATCTCCATGGCCCGGACGATCTCCCGCCCGTAGAGGTCGGCGTTCTCCAGGGCCAGCGCGGCCGAGCCGGAGATCGTCGTCAGGAGCTCCCAATCCTCGCGGGAGAAGAACGATCCGTCCGGCTTCTTGCCCATGGCCAGCAAGCCGATGACCTTGTCCTCCACCTTGAGCGGCAGGACATGGACGAAGCCCAGCTCCGCCAGGCCCTCCCAGGCCGCCCGGGCCGGCTCCGACTCGGACGCCGAGACGAAAGCCAGGGTGTCCCGGTGCTGGACGGCCCCGGCCAGCCAGTCGTCGAACCGGATCCTGTCGGGCAGCGCCGGTCCGTCCCCCTTCGCCTGGAGGATCCGGAAGGTCGCCCGGTCGGCCTCGTCGGCCAGCAGGAGGGCCAGGCGCTTCAGGCTCAGGGCGTTGGAGATGGCCTCGAGAAGGGAGCCGGCCAGCTTCTCCAGGTTCCTCTCGCGGCTGAGGTCGCGGGTGATGGACAAGAGCGTCTTCCGGTACTCGTAGCTCCTTTTATAGATGGCCCGGTCGAGGAGGCCCTGGAAAAGCCGCTTGAGCGGCGTGAAGAGCGTCGCACTGAGGACGATGGCCACGACGCCGAGGACCACGGCGTTGAGCCGGTTCTCCGAGAAGAGCCGGGTCCGGGAGCTGACGAACAGGTAGACGGAGGCGATGACGAAGAAGGAGAAGGTCAGGGTCGCCGCCTTCTTGAGGAAGACCTCGATGTCGACCAGCCGGTAGCGGGAGATGGAATAAGAGAAGACGAGGGGGATGAGGGCCTGCAGAAGGACCGTAAGCTCGGCGCCGGAGGACGGTCGCCCGCCGAGGACGAACGGCGCGATATAGAAGGCGGTCGAGGGCAGGACGCCGAAGGCCAGTCCGTAGACGATGATCCGGAGCTGTTTTTTGACCAGGATGTTCGGGGCCCGGCGGGTGCTGTGGGCCAGGATGATCAGCGTGACGAGGGCGAAGGCGGCGAAGTGGAGGAGGTCGAGGCGCTCGAGGCCGTCGTGGGTGCGCAGGACGGAGGCCTCGCTCCACCCGGCCGGCAGGGGGATGTGGAGGCGGATCCGGGCGAGGAGGAGGATCGCGGCCGGGGCGTAGAGGAGGGGCAGGACCTCGGAGCGGCGCTTCAGGAACGCCTTGCGGAGCGGGAAGATCATGAAGAAGTGCAGGAGCAGCGGGGGGAAGGCCAGGAATCCGAGCTTATCCAGGCCGTAGAAGGCCAGATCGAGGCCGCGCATCTCGCCGGTCGGCGAGAACACCATGAAGGCGGCGAAGGCCAGGGCCAGGAGGTAGAAGAAGACGTAGGGCAGGGACATCTGTCCCCGCGAGTTGATGAGGACGATGAGGGCCAGGACCAGGGTCATGACCCCTACGACGACGAGATAGTAATAGATGGGATTCACGGCCTTCTTGCGGGGATAGAAGGTCGGATAGATCTGCATCCCTTCCTTGTTGATCTGGTAGGTGACGCTCTGGTCCGTGGCCGCGGCCTGCCAGAGGCTCTTGAGGACGTCGATCTGCGTCCGGACCGGCACCTTGTTGATCGCCGTGAGGATGTCCCCTCTGCGGATGCCCGCGCGCAGGAAGGCCTCGCTCGCCGGGTCGACCCGGATGGCCCTCAGGCCGCTCTCCGTGACCTTCCAGGTGATGCCGTCAGTCACGTCCCGCCAGGCTGCCTTCCGGTAGACGTTGGCCCCTCCCAGGGCGAGCACGACAAGGACCGGGAGCAGGATGAGGACGTAGGTTTTCTTCATCGGCATCCAAAAATTTGAATCCGGCTCATAAAAAAAAATCCCTAGTCGAGGATGTGGCGCGACCCGGCCCGCACGGCCCATGGGACCGGGCCCTGGCTGAGCACCCGCCGCGCCGCGGGATCCTCCTTGATGCCCAGGGGATTGGTGCTGCGGGATAGGAATGTGCTCATGTAGTCGTAGCTCGGCTTCTGGACCTCCTGGGGCGGGGGCTCCTGGGCCGCCGGCGCGGGGCCGGGGCTCGCCGCGCGGGAGCCGAAGAGGAGGACGAGCGCGGCTCCGGCCAGCGCTCCCGATAAGGCCCGTCCGGTTCTGGTCACGATCCTATTAGTTAACCCTTATCCGGGGCTTTGTCAATACGGGCTCGGCCGTCCCGGCGGGGCAGGCTCCGAAGGCGACAGTTCCGGCCTGCGGGAGGGACCGAAGGCCAGAAGCCGCGTTGACAATATTTGCGCCCTGGAATAGATTAGGAACGACTAAATCTAGCGGAAATTTGACATTATGCCGTACTATCTTTGCCGGACCGCCAGCGATGACGGACGCGTCGAGATCCGATCCGTCCTGGCCCAATCGGCGGCCGAGTGCCGGAAGACCTTCGAAGGCGAGGGCGTGCTGGTCCTTTCCGTCCGGCGGGACTGGAACCGGCTCGGCAACCTGGGCTTCAAACTGGGGCGGAAGGTCAAGGACCGGGACATCATCCTGTTCAACCAGGAGCTCGTGGCCATGATCAAGGCGGGCTACCCGATCCTCAAGAGCCTCGAGTCCATCAGCGGCCGGGTCAAGAACGTCCACCTCCGGGAGATCCTCATCGACGTCTCCGGCGAGGTCAAGAAGGGCAAGGCCCTCTCGGAGGCCTTCCAGCCCTATGAGAAGACCTTCTCCCCGGTCTACACGGCCAGTCTGATGGCCGGGGAAAAGGGCGGCAACCTGCCCGCCTCGCTCGGCCGCTACATCCAGTACGCCAAGATGGTCACCCAGACCCGCTCCCGGATCAAGTCGGCCATGACCTACCCGACGGTCCTGATCGTCTTCTCCTTCATCCTCGTCGGCATCCTGATCAACTTCGTCATCCCCAAGTTCGCCGAGTTCTACAAGAGCTACCAGACCGAGATGCCCGGGATCACCCTGTTCATCATGAGCCTGGCCACGGCCCTGTCGCGCTACTGGTTCGTTATCCTGGCGCTCGTCGCCGCGGCCGTCGTCGCCTTCTTCCGGCTGCGGCGGCAGCCGGACTTCCGCTACCGGGTGGACCGCCTCAAGCTCCGCGTCCCCTTCGGCCGGACGATCTGGCTCGAGTCGGGCGTCAGCCTCTTCAGCCGGACCCTCGGCCTGCTGCTCGAGGCCGGCATCTCGCTCCTCCAGGCCATCGGCATCGCCATCCAGGCCGTGCCCAACGCCTGGATGGTCCGGCACATGCAGGAGGTGCCCGACCATATCCGCAACGGCGAGGGCCTGTCGGACTCCCTGACCCGGGCCGGGACCTTTCCGCCGCTGGCCCTGGACATGGTCCGCATCGGCGAGAACTCGGCCAACCTGCAGGGCATGCTCGGCGACATGGCCGATTTCTACGACGAGAGGGTTCGTGGTAAAATCGAGACACTGGTCACCCTCATCGAGCCGATCGTCATCATCGTGATGGGTTTGGTGGTGGCGGCGATGCTCCTGTCGGTGTACATACCGATCTTCAATATCATCCGGATCGCCCGGTGAGGGCGCGGGAGGCCAAGGACATGGGCAAGGACAGAGCGGGGGCCGGCGGCGAGGACAGGGACGTCCGCGCCCTGGCCGAGCGCTACCGCGTGCCCTATATCGACCTCGAGGCCGAGCACCTCGACCGCGAGCTCATCCAGTCCTTCCCCGTCGAGTTCATCCACCGCCTCTCGTTCGTCCCTCTCGGCGAGACGAACGGCGTCATGAAGATCGCCGTCGCCGACCCCTCCGACATCTCTTCCATCGACGCCATCGAGGCCTTCCTCGGCCGGAAGGTCAGGGTCTACGCCGCGTCCAAGCGGGCCATTTTGGAGGCCCTGCGGAAGAGCGAGACGGCCATGCAGGTCCTCCGGGACGCGACCGAGGGTTTCGTCACCCAGGTCGTCGAGCGCGAGAGCGGCGAGGAGGAGGACGTCATCTCGATCGAGAAGCTGGCCGATCAGGACGGCTCGATCATCAAGCTCGTCAACACGATCATCTTCACCGCCGTCCAAAAGCGGGCCAGCGACGTCCACATCGAGTCCAAGGACGACGACGTCAAGATCAAGTTCCGCATCGACGGCGTGCTGGGCGAGGCCATGGAGGCCATCGACAAGAAGTTCCAATCGCCGATCATCTCCCGCATCAAGGTCATGTCGGACCTCGACATCGCCGAGCGCCGCGTCCCCCAGGACGGCCGCTTCCGGCTCAAGATCAAGGACAAGACCATCGACTTCCGCGTCTCCATCATGCCCTGCATCTACGGCGAGGACGCGGTCATCCGCATCCTCGACAAGGAGATGATCACCCAGGCCATCCGCGAGCTCCGGCTCGACGTCCTGGGATTCTCCGACGAGATCCTGCGGAAGTTCCGCAAGTACATCGCCCAGCCCTACGGCATGGTCCTGGTCACGGGCCCGACCGGCAGCGGCAAGACGACCAGCCTCTACGCCGCGCTGACCGAGATCCGCTCGCCCGAGGACAAGATCGTCACCATCGAGGACCCGGTCGAGTACCAGGTCGACGGCATCACCCAGATCCCGGTCAACGAGAAGAAGGGCCTGACCTTCGCCCGGGGCCTGCGCTCCATCCTCCGCCACGACCCGGACAAGATCATGGTCGGCGAGATCCGCGACACCGAGACGGCCCAGATCGCCATCCAGTCCGCCCTGACCGGGCACCTGGTCTTCACGACCGTCCACGCCAACAACGTCTTCGACGTCATCGGGCGTTTCCTCCACATGCAGGTCGATCCCTACAGCTTCATCTCGGCCCTGAACTGCATCCTGGCCCAGCGCCTGGTCCGGATTCTCTGCCCGATCTGCAAGGTCCCCGTCCGTTACGGCGCCGCGACGCTCGCCGAATCCGGGCTCGACCCGGCCCGGCACGCCGAGACGGTCTTCTACGAGCCCAAGGGCTGTCCCGAATGCAACTCCACCGGCTACCAGGGCCGGACGGCCATCGCCGAGATCCTGGAGCTCTCGGACCCCATCCGCGAGCTCATCCTGGAGAAGCGGCCCCTGTCCGAGGTCAAGAAGCGGGCCAAAGCCGAGGGCATGGCGTTCCTGCGGCAGGTCGGCATGGAGAAGGTCCTGGCCGGCGTGACCGGCCTCAAGGACCTGAACAAAGTGACGTTCGTGGAGTGAGATGTGACGCTTGGTGAACGGATCCGGGCCCATTACACGGAGCGGCTCCTCGCCGACGCGGTCTTCCAGATCGCCCCGGGCCACCTCAGCGGCGTCCGCGTGGCCCGCGCCGAGGGGACCGTCAAGGCCGGCTTCGTCCTGCCGTTCCGCGAGCGCCCCGTCGTCCCGTCGTTCGACCGGCCCAACGTGACCGATCCGGCCCCCCTCGAGGAGGCCATCGCCCAGGCCAAGAAGAGCCTCCGCCTCGCGTCCGGAACGGCCGCCCTGCTCATCCCCGAGGCCTCGGTCCGGATCTTCGTCCTCGCCGTCGACTCGTTCCCCGGCGCCGGGAAGGAGCGGGACGCCTTCATCCGTTGGCGCATCGGCAAGATGATGCCCGTCATCCCCGACGACGCGCGGATCGACTACGCCGCGACTCCGGGGCGGGGCGCCCGCCAGGTCATCGTGGCCATGGCCCGGCAGATGGTCGTCTGGGAATACGAAGCCCTGTTCGAGAAGGCCGGGCTCAAGCCCGTCGTCGTCACCGTGCCCTCGCTGGCCCTCGTCAACGTGGTCCGTCGGGGCGGGCCGGCCTCGGGGCTCCTCCTCAACCTCGAGGACGAGACCTTGACCCTCCTGGCCCTCTCCGGTCCCGGCTGGACGCTCTACCGCCAAAAGGACGTCGGCGCCCCGGACGGGACGGGGATGGACGAGCGAGCCGATACGATCGTCCGGGAGGCGGAGAACACCCTCCGGTTCCTCGAGGACAAGGAGCAGGCGGGGATCGAGAGGATCTGGCTCCGCTCGTCCGTCGCCGCGGAACGGCCGGCCCTCGTCGCGCGTTTGAAAGAGAGGATCGCCCTGCCGGTCGAACCGGTGGAATACGAAGCGCCCGAGGCCTGGACGGAGGCTCACAAGGCCGTCCTCGCCCCCCTCGTGGGACAGGTCCTGTGATGAACGGCGCCGCGCTCAATCTGAACCTGGCCACCCGGCCGCTCCGCAATCGCCGCCTCTACGCGACGGCTTTCCGCGTGCTCGCCGGGCTCTTCGTCGTCGCCGCGGGCCTGGTCGCCTACGCCGTCCTGAAATACGGCGGGGAGGCCGCGCGTCTCAGGGCGGTCAGGGCCGAGAGCACGAAGCTGCAGATGGAGGCCGGCCGGGAGGACAAGCGCCTGACGGCCGACATCCGGCAGGCCGAGCGGTCGAGCCAGGCCAAGGTCGAGCTCGTCAACGGCATCATCCTGAAGAAGACGTACTCCTGGACCGGGCTCCTCACGGAGCTCGAGACCGCGCTCCCGGGCCCGAGCTTCATCACGGCCCTCAGCCCGAGCTTCAAGCCCGACGGCGCCGTCGCCATGAGCCTGCGCGTGACCTCGCGCAGCCTCGAGGACCTGCTGGCTTTCATCAACAGCCTGACCGCCCGCGGCTTCAAGGACATCCAGGTCTACGGCGAGACCCGGAGCGAGGACGGCCGGCTCATCACGGAGATCTCACTGACCCATGAACGCCCTCTTTGACCTGTTCAACGACGCGGAGCGGCGGAGGCTCGCGCGCCTCGGCGTCGTCGCCGTCGTCGCCCTGGCCCTGGGGCTCGTCCTCTTCGTCCGGCTCAAGGTCGGCCTGGGGAGGGAGCGCACGGCTTCCGTCCACAGCCGGGAATCCGCCCAGCGGGCCGTCAAGCTGCGCGACGAAGCCCGGGCGGAATGGAAGCGCTGGGAGGATGCCGGGCGGGACCTGGCCGAGCTGCGGACGGGCTATTTCTACGACGAGGCCTCTGGCGTCCAGGTCCTGCGCCAGGACCTCCAGAAGCTCTTCGCTCAAGCCGGGACGACCATCACCGACCTCAACTACGGCTACTCGGACCTGGAGAAGGAGAAGGTCCGCAAGACGCTGGTCACCTTCACCTACTCGGGGACCTACGCGGGCTTGAAGAAGCTCCTGGCCGTCCTCGAGGCCTTCCCCAAGTTCCTGGTCATCGAGAAGGTCGATTTCCCCCGGACGGGTTCGGGCGGCGAGCGCCTGAGCGCCAAGCTGACGCTGGCGGGTTATTATGGGATATAAGGATAAGGCCTTCGTTGCGACCGTCCTCTGCGGGGGCCTGCTGGCCCTCGCGGCGGCCCAGGACGCTCCGGTCCCGAAGCCCCTGGTCCGCAAGGACCTGCTGGTCTTTGGCGGCGGCGAGGTCCCGCCGCCGGTCCGGGACATCTTCCGGCCCAGGACCGCCGCGGCCCCCGCGGCCGCCTTCCGGCCCGGCGGCCCGGCCGTCAAGCCCGCCGTCGGCGGCCCGGTCGCGGCCCCGGCCCCGGCCTTCACCCTGAACATCACCTACCTGGGATCGATCAAGGCCGGCGGCCGCATCATCGGCCTCGTCCAGCGCGGCGGCCAGACCCTGGACGTGGGCGAAGGGGACGAGATCGCGCCAGGGTACAAGGTCGTCGGCGTCACGGCCGAGGCCATCGTCGTCGAAGGACCGAACGGCGAGAGGAAAACGTTCGCCAAACAAGGAGATCGGCCATGAAGAAGTCCGCCGTCCTGATCCTGGCCCTGGCCCTCGCGGCCGGAGCGTGCCGGACGATCAGCCTCGACTACCAGCAAGGCCTCCGGGCCGAGATGAACAAGAACTACGACGAGGCCATCCAGTCCTATCAGAAGGCGGCCCTGTCCCACCCCAACGATTCGGCTTACCGCCTGGCCCTCTTCCGGGCCCGGGCCTCGGCCGCGCTGTACTACCTCCAGGCGGCCCGGACCCTGGTCGTCCAGAACAAGAAGAAGGAGGCCGAAGTCAGCTACCGCAAGGTCCTGCTCTTCGACCCCCAGAACTTCCAGGCCGCCCGGGAGCTCCAGGCGCTCCTCAGCCCGCCCGAGAAGAAGGACAAGAACGGGGAGAAGCTCGAGGGCCCGGTCCGGCTCAAGGGCTCGGGCGAGCCGCTCAACCTGAGCTTCCGCAACGAGGTCTCCCTGCGCTCCATCTTCCAGACCATGGGCCGCATCGCCGGCGTCAATTTCCTCTACGACGACACCTTCCGTGACTCCAACCTGGCCATCGACCTGACCGGCAAGGACCTCCAGCAGGCCGTCAACTTCCTGTGCGTGGCCAGCAAGAACTTCCCGCGCGTCATCGACGAGCGGACGGTCATCATCGTTCCCGACAACGTCCAGAAGCGGATGCAATACGAGCTCAACGCCATCCGCACGTTCTACCTGTCCAACATCGACGCGAGCGACGTCCAGATGCGCCTGAGCTCGCTCGTCAAGACCCAGTACAAGGTCCCCACCATCCAGGTCGACAAGAACCTCAACACGGTCACCATCCGGGACACGCCGCAGGCCGTGGCCCTGGCCGAGAAGATCCTCCGCCAGTGGGACAAGCCCAAGGGTGAGGTGCTCATCGACATCGAGATCATGGAGGTCGACCGGATCCGGGAGAAGAACCTGGGCATCGACCTCAGCAACGGGACCCTGGCCGGCGCCCTCATCCCCGAGAGCGGCATCGACGACGACGGCTTCTTCAAGCTCCAGGGCCTCGATCTCGGGAACCTGGCCAACTACCAGATCACCGTGCCCACGGCCATGGCCTCGATCCTGGCCGCCGATTCGGACACCAAGATCATCGCCCAGCCCAAGATCCGCGGCCTGGGCGGGGAGAAGATGGAGTATATCGTCGGCCAGAAGGTGCCCATCGTCAATTCGACCTTCGCCGCCATCGCCGCCGGCGGACTCTCGACCCAGCCCATCGTCAACTACACCCTCCAGGACATCGGCATCACCATCAAGATGACGCCCCGGATCCACCTCGAGGGCGAAGTGACGCTGGAGATCGAGCTCGAGGTCTCGTCGATCGCGGGCGAAGGGACGGCCGGCATCCCCATCATCGCCAACCGGACGGTCAAGAACACCGTCCGGCTCAAGGACGGAGAGACGAACCTGCTGGCCGGCCTCCTCCGCGACGAGGAGCGCCGGTCGGTCGGCGGCATCACGTTCCTCAAGGACATCCCGCTCCTGGGGAGCCTCTTCTCCGCGACCAAGACGCAGATCGAGCAGACCGACCTGATCATGACCATCACGCCCCATATCATCCGGCCCATCGAGATCAGCGAGGAGGACGCCAAGCCCCTGTGGGTCGATCCCGACAACCTGTCCGGGGTCACCGGGGGTGGCGGCGCCGCCGGCGTTGTCCAAACGGAAGCCCGGGACGCGGCGGGCGAAGCCGTGGAGCCGGCCGAGCCGGAGGACACGGGGGCCAGCACGGTGTTCCTCTCGCCGGCCAGCTTCGAGGCCCCCCGCGACCGCGAATTCCGGATGAACATCGAGCTTTCGAGCGACGCCGAGATCGGCAACGCCTCGCTCGTCCTGTCCTTCGATCCCCGCATCCTCAAGCTCAAGGACGTCCTCGAGGGGGGCGGCCTGAGGCAGATGGGCGACAAGACGCCTTTCTCCAAGTACATCAGCGGCGGGACGTGCACCATCGGCTTCTCCAGCCCGCCCGGCGGAAGGGGCTTCAAGGGCCGCGGCGTCGTGGCCGTCCTCGTCTTCACGTCCATAGCCCCGGGCCAGGCGTCGCTCGGCTTCACCAGCGCGACGGCCGGCGGCCCGATGGGCCAGGCCATCCTCCTGCAGACGGGCGAGGCCAGCGTCAACATCCGCTGATCCCATGGTCCTCGTCCTCTCCGGACCGGTCCACGGGGGCAAGACGACCTTCCTCGAAAAGGCCGTCCCGCGATGGGCGGGCCGGGGCCTGGCCTGCGCCGGTTTTCTCAGCGTCGCCGCGACGGATCCCGGCGGGGCCAAGGTCTACGACCTCGTCGAGATCGGCAGCGGGCGCCGGCATCCTTACCTGCGGCGCGCGGGCGGGGCCCGGGACGAACGGATCGGCCCCTTCGTCCTCGTCCCCGGGACCCTCGATCTGGCCCGCGCGATCGTCCGCGGCGCCGGCCCGGGCGGCCTCCTCGTCGTCGACGAGGTCGGGCCCCTGGAGATCGGCGGGGGAGGCCTCTGGCCGGCTGTCCGGGAAGCGGCCGACCGCGCGGAGAAGCTTCTCCTCGTCGCCCGGGAGGGGATCGTGGCCGACCTCGTCGCCGCCCTCGCTCCCGCCGTCCCGTTCGTCCTCGACATCCGCGAACCGGACGTCGGCGAGCGGCTGGACGAGCTTCTTTTCGGCCGGGAGGGGGTCGCATGACGGTCCGGATCAAGTTCTTCGCCTACTTCCGCGAGCTCTACGGCGGCCGCGAGCGCGAGCTCGCCGTAGCCGCCGGAGCCACGGTCGGCGACGTCCTGGACCTCCTCGGCGACACGCCGGAGCGCCGCCGCGAGCTCTTCTCCGGCGACGCCCTCAAGCCCCACCTCGTCGTCATGCTCAACGGCACCCCCGTGTCCTCTCTTCAGGGCCTCGCGACCCCGCTCCAGGACGGCGACACCCTGGCCGTCTTTCCGATGGTGGGTGGCGGCTAGGTCCCCGCGTTCTTAGGCTTTTTCGAGAGCGGTGTCGGACGGAGCGAGGGGGTCGTCGGAGTGAGCATTGGGCTGATTTAGCTGTTCCGGAGACGGATGAGGGGAGTTTCCCCGGAAACCGACAAAACGTGTTTGAGCGAGGCTTAGCGCAAGCCGAGCGAGTTGTTTTGGCGCCGAATCCGGCGAACGGAACGGCGTGAAGAATCAGCCCAGCGAACGGAGACGATCCCCGAGTTCCGTGAAGACATCGCCGAAATTCCCGTTCCTTGCGGGGATATAGTCGTTCTGATATCTTAGGCGCTGACCATGAGCGATTTCCCGATCTCCGGATACCACGGCCGCGTCCTCGTCGCCGACCTCACCCGGGGCGAGGTCCGGACCGTGGCCCTCGACCCGGACGTCGCCTTGGACTACCTGGGCGGCCGGGGCCTGGCCACGCGCATCCTCTACGACACGATCGATCCGGCCTGCGACCCGCTCGGGCCCGGCAACGCCTTCGTCATCGCCGCCTCGCCGCTCGTCGGCACCAACGCGCCGACGGCCGGCCGCGGCCACATGGTCTTCAAGTCGCCTCTGACGGGCTTTCTGGGGACCTCCAATTCCGGCGGGACCTGGGGCGCGGGCTTCAAGGCCGCCGGCTACGATGTCCTCGTCGTCAAAGGCGCGTCGCCCAGCCCGGTGATGCTCGATATCTCGCCGGGGAAGGCGGAGCTCCTGCCGGCCGACGGGCTCTGGGGCAAGACCATCCCCGAAACGAACGACGAGCTGGCCGCCGTCTCCGAGCCCGGGAGCCCGGCCCGGATCCTGTGCATCGGGCCGGCGGGGGAGAACCTGGTTCGCTTCGCCGACGTCGCCAACGACCGCAACCGCGTCTACGGCCGCTGCGGCCCGGGCGCCGTCTGGGGCAGCAAGAGGCTGAAAGCCGTCCGCGTCCGGGGCCGGGAAAAGATCGGTATCGCCGACAGGGAGAAGTACCAGTCCGGCCTCGACCAGGCCCTCTACCTGATGAAGCAGGCGCCGGTGACCAAGCGCCTGATGCGCGACCTGGGCACGGCCGGCCTGGTCGAGCTGATCAACCTCATTGCTATGCTCCCCCACGAGAACTTCAAGGACTGTACCCACCGCGACGAGGACGTCGACCGCATCTCGGGAGAGACCCTGGCCCGGACGCTCCTCGAAAAGGCGGGCTCGTGCTACCTCTGCCCGATCGGCTGTCAGCGGCATACCCGCGTCGCCGGGCGGGACGGAAAGGAGCAGCGCGGCGAGGGCCCGGAATACGAGACCATGGTCCTGATGGGGCCTCTCTGCGGCATCTACGACCTGCCCGCCATCACCCGGGCCAACTACCGGGCCAACGAACTCGGCCTGGACACGATGAGCTACGGCGGGACGCTCGCCTGCGCCATGGAGCTCCGGACGCGCGGCCTCATCGATAGGACCGAGACCGGCGGGATCGATCTTTCGTTCGGCAATGACGAGGCTCTCGAATCCTTTGTGGCCCTGACGGCCCGGCGCGAGGGGCTCGGCGCCGAGCTGGCGGAGGGCGCCTGGCGGCTGGCGGCCGGCCGCGGCCACGCCGAATGCGCCATGACGGTCAAGAAGCTCGAGATCCCGGCCTACGACCCGCGGGCGTCCTACACCCAGGCCCTCGGCTACATGACCTCACCGACCGGGGCCTGCCACTTGCGCGGCGGCTACGCCGTTTCGCTGGCCTTCTTCGGCGGGGCCAAGGAGATCCCGCGCTTCAGCCTCCTGCAGTCGCCGATCGCCATCCGGAACATGCAGAACCTCGGCATTCTCCAGGACAGCCTGGGCGTCTGCCGCTTCACCGGCTACGCGTTCGGGTCCGATCCCTGGGCCCGGATGCTCAGCGGCGTCACCGGCCGCGACCTCTCCGTCGCCCGGCTCGAGGAGATCGAGAACCGGATCGCCACGCTCGAGCGGCAGTTCAACGTCGAGGCGGGCGCCACGGCGGGGGACGACGCCCTGCCCGACCGCTTCGCCGACGTCCCCATCGTCGTCGAGGGGAAGGAGCGGACCGTGTCGCGGGAAGACCAGGAGCGGATGAGGCTGGACTATTACCGGGTCCGGGGTTGGGACGGGTCCGGGCGGCCGACGCCCGGGCTCCTCCGCGCCCTGCGGATCGGGGAGCCCAAGCGATGAGCGGCCCGAAGTGGCTGGCGAACGCCGATCTCTTCCGGGAGTTCCAGGCCCTCGGGCGGGCCTCGCTCCTGGCCGACCTCCAGGACAGCCACAGCGGCAACATGGCCGTCAGGCGAGCCGGCGAGCGCGGCGAGGACGAGATCATCATCACGGCCACGGGCTCACAGAAGGGCGACCTCGAACCCAGCCAGATCTGCTTCCTCTCGGCCACGGAGACCGACTACGGCTACTACAAGGCGTCCTCCGAGACCGACATCCACGCCCGCATCCTCGGTCTGCCGGGCGTCCGGGCCTCGATGCACGCCCACCTCAAGGACCTCATCCTGGCCACGCTCGACGACAGGCCCAAGCCGGCGAAACCGCCGGACTTCGTCCCCGTCGACCCCCTCGCCTTCCATGAGCTCGGCCCGGCCCTGCCGGTCGACTGGTTCGCCGTGCCGAGCGGCTCGCCCGAGCTGGCCCGCGTCATCCCCGAGCGCCTGGCCGCGCACCCCCTGACCATCATCTTCGGTCACGGGGCCATGGCCAAGGGGCGGAGCCTGCGCGAAGCCTTCCACCGCCTCTGCGTCGGCAACTATGCGGGGACGGTCGTCCGGTCGATGGAGAAGCTCCGCGTCGATGTGGCCGCCGTGCGCCGCGCTGTCGCGGCCGAACCCGGCCGGGCCTTCGCCGGCCCTCCGCCGCCCTACGAAGTCGAGGGCGACGACCGGTCGGATTTCCGAGAGGAGGAAGAGATCCTCCGGGAGTTCGTCAAGGCCGGCCACCGCGTCTTCGAGTCGCGGCTCTCGCCCTTCCATACGGGCTCGATGTCCGTCCGCGGCGTCGATGCCATGCTCTACGCGCCCAAGGCCTCGATGCCCCGCGACGTGGGCGGCCCCCTCCTGCGCGTTCCCCTCGCGGCCGGACCGGCCGACGACGCGGAGGTCGCGCGGCACAAGGCCATCTACGCGGCCAGCGATTTCCAGACGGTCATGCACTGTCACGTCGCGGAAGCCGAAGCTTCGGCCCACTACGTCTATCCCGGTGAGAAGGCGCCCGCCGACCGCATTATCCCCATCGATGCGGAAGGATCGTTCCTCTACTTGGTCATCCCCGTCCTGCCGCCCGACGCCGGGACCGACGAGCTGGTCCGCCGGCTCCACGACTACAAGGTCGTCGTGATCCGGGGCGGGGGCGTCTGGGCCGTCGGGGCCCAGTCGCTCTCCGAGGTCCTCCACCACCCGTCCTCCCTGCGCGAGATCTGCCTCTACCGCATCGGGGCGGTCGAACGGGGCCTCGACCTCCGCCGCATGGAACCGGCCAAGGCCCGGCGTTGGTGACCGTCGGAGCCGCATCCGGCCCCCTCACCCGTTCCCCCCTTTGAGGGTGAGGGGTCACCACGCAAAATCACCCCCAAAGGGTATTGTCCCGCCTGATGGCCGGCGTATCCTGTGCGGGTAAGAGCACCGATCCGCGGATGACATGATGAATCGCACCTACCTGGACGACCCCGGTCTTGGCCGAGCCGGCTCCGGCCCGCTCGCCAACCTCGGGCCGCGCAAGATCCGGACGAAGATGCTGCTGCTCTTCGGCCTGCTGATGCTGGGCTTTATCGGCCTGACCCACCTCCTCTACGGACGCCACGGGGCCATGATCGCCGTCAGCGCGGGCGCGCTCGTCCTGGGCGTCCTGTTCGCCTACCTCGTCTCCCGCCTCATCACCAGGCCCCTCGTCCAGATGACCCGGACCGCCGAAAGGATCGCCGAGGGCGACTTGAAACAGAGGGTCCCCGTCTACGGCCGGGACGAGGCCGGTGTCCTGGCCCGGACCTTCAACGGCATGGTCGACGGCCTGGAGAGGGCCGGCCGGGACCTCGAGGGCCGCCTTCGCGCCCTCGAGGACGAAGCGGGCAAGAAGACCGCCCGGATGGAGAAGGACGCCGCCGAGCGGCTCCGCATCGAGAAGGAGCTGCGATCGGCCCGGATCGAGATCGACCGGTTCGTCGACAAGCGGACCGAGGAGCTCTCCCGGGCCAATGACGAGCTCCACGGCAAGGTCCTGGAGACGCGCCGGTCCGAGGACTACCTCCAGAGCAGCCTCGACCGGATGGAAAGCTCCCTCGAGGGCACGTTCCGGGCCATGGCCATGACGCTCGAGATGCGGGACCCCTACATGGCCGGCCACCAGAACCGGGTCGCCGGCCTGGCCGTGGCCATCGCCCAGGAGATGAACCTGCCCTGGGAGAAGATCGAGGGTCTCCGCTTCGCCGGCATCATCCACGACATCGGCAAGATCTCGGCCCCGGTCGAGATCATGGCCAAGCCCTGCCGGCTGACCAAGTCGGAGTTCCAGCTCATCAAGGACCATCCCCGGGTCGGCTACGAAATGATCAAGGACATCTCCTTCCCCTGGCCGGTGGCTCACATCATCCTCCAGCACCACGAGCGGATGGACGGCTCGGGCTATCCGGAAGGCCTGGTCGGCGACGCCATCCTGGTCGAGGCGCGCGTCCTGGCCGTGGCCGACGTCGTCGAGGCCATCTGCTCGCTCCGGCCCTACCGGCCGGCTCTCGGACTGGAGAAGGGCCTCGAGGAGATCCGCAAAGGCCGGGGCGTCCGCTACGACGCGCACGTCGTCGACGCCTGCGCCAAGGTGTTCCGCGAGGGCCGGTTCGCCTTCAAGAAGGAACACCAGGCCGCCCTCTATCAATAGAGCGGCCGCACCTTTCCGTGCGTTGACTTGAGGGTTCGATTCGGCTAGAATCTCTGCACCCTGGCGGCGTAGCTCAGTTGGTCAGAGCATGCGGCTCATATCCGCAGTGTCGGGGGTTCAAATCCCTCCGCCGCCATTTCTCCGGACCCTTCGCCCCATGAGCTGAACGCGACCATGCCAGCCCCGAAGAAGCCGGACCTCGTCTACAGGGCCTTCAAAGAGACGGCCCTCGGCGGCCTGATCGTGGCCGGCGACCGCGTCCTGGCCGCCGTGTCCGGCGGCCCCGATTCCGTCGCCCTGGCCGCCCTCCTTCTCAAGCTCCGCGAGGAGATGCCCATCGAGGTCCGGCTGGCCCACTTCGACCACCGGCTGAGGGCGGAGTCCGGAGCGGACGCCCGCTTCGTCGACGGACTGGCCCGGCGCTGGGTGGTGCCGCTCGAGACGGGCTCGTCCGACGTCCGCGCCTTCGCCGCGAAAAAGAGGCTCAACCTCGAGGAGGCCGGGCGCGACCTGCGCTACCGGTTCCTGCGCCGGGCCGCGGCCCGGTCCGGCGCGACCAAGATCGCCACCGGCCACACCCTGACCGACCAGGCCGAGACCGTCCTCATGCGCCTGATGCGCGGCACGGGCCTCCTCGGGCTGGCCGGGATCGCCCCCGTCGTGGCGGGCGAGCCGTGCCCCGTCGTCCGGCCTCTTCTGGGGATCGGCGGTCCGGACCTTCGCGCCTGGCTCTCGGCCGAAGGCCTCCCGTTCCGTGAAGACGCCTCCAACCGCGACCTCCGGTTCCTCCGCAACCGGATCCGGGCCGAGCTCATGCCGGAGCTCGAGCGCCGCTACGAGCCGCGGATCGCCGGGCACCTGGCCCGGCTGGCGGCGCTGGCCCGCGAGGACGAGGAGCTCCTCGACGGCTTCGTTCGCGAGCTCCTCGACGAATTCATCCTGAGGAAGGGGAGGGATATCTCTCTCGACCTGAAAACCCTGCCGCTCCTCTTTCCCGCCCTGGCCCGGCGGGTCGCCCGCGCCTTCCTCCGCGAGCTCGCCGGCGACCTCCGGGACGTCTCCTTCGGCGACGTGGACGCGCTCCTGGCGTTACGGGAAGGCAAGGAGATCGCCCTCGGCAAGGGCCTCGTACTCCGCCGAGAGGCGGGCCGTCTCGGCCTCAAGCGGGGCGCCGCCGCGGCCCGCGCCTACGAGGTCCGCTGGGACGGCCGTTCCGCTCTCGCGCTCGCCGCGGCGGGGCTCGTCCTCTCGGGATCCTTCGGAAGATCCGCGGCGGGCCGGCCGTCCCTCCGGGGGGACGACCGGACCGGCGCCCTGATCGACGCCGGCCGTCTTTCCTTCCCGCTCGTCGTCCGGAGCCGCCGGCCGGGCGACGCCTACCGGCCGCTCGGCGCGCCGGGCCGCAAGAAGCTCAAGGAGATCCTGCGGGCCAAGGCCGTCCCGGGGGCGGACCGCGACCGTCTGCCGGTCTTACTGTCGGACGGCGGCATCGTCTGGGTGCCGGGGCTCCCGGTCGGCGAGGATTATAAGGTCACCGCGGCGACGGAGCGGGTCTTCGCCATCCGGGTGAGGAAAGGACGGCCGGGACGGGGCCGGTCTTCCGGCGCCTAGCGCTTGTAGAGCGACAGGTAGGCCCGGACGATCCGTTCGCCCCAGAGCATGGCCACGAAGGCCGCCGGGGCGATGAAGGTCCCGAACGGCAGGGCGAACTGGTAGTCGCGGCCCTTCCGGCGGACGAGGTAGAGGCCGACGATCGCGCCCGAGAACGAGGCCAGGATGAGGACGAGGAGCGTCCGCAGCGGGCCGAGGAAGGCCCCGACCATGAGCATCATGGTCACGTCGCCCATGCCCAACCCCTCCTTCTTCCGGACGAGGTAATACGCCCCGTAGACGAGAAGAAGGAATCCGGACCCCAGGACCGCCCCGAGGAGCGCGCCGCGGAAGGTCAGGTCGTCCCGGACGAACGCGTAGGCGAGGGCCAGGACGAGGCCGGGCATGGTGACGGCATCGGGCAGGACCTGGTGAAAGCCGTCGATGAAGCCGAGGACGACGAGGGCGCTCGTGAACAGGCAGCCGGCGAAGAAGGGCCAGCCGAGCGCGCGCCCGGCGTTGAGATAGACGAGGACGAAGCCGATCGCCGTCAGGGCCTCGACGGCCGGATAGACGGCCGAGATGGGCCGGCGGCAACGGCGGCATTTCCCGCGGAGGATGAGGTAGGACAGTACGGGGACGTTGTCGTAGGGCTTGATCCGCGCGCCGCAGCCGGGGCAGGCCGATGGGGGATGCGACAGGTTGAGCCCTCGCGGCAGGCGGTAGATGACGACGTTGAAGAAGCTGCCGAGCACGAGCCCGGCGGCCGCGACGAGAACGACCGTCACCGTTTCCATGGGCTGATCGCCGTCCGGACCTGACCCGCCGCCGGATCGTAGACGTAGTCGCGGCCGTCGAGGTCCTTGGGGACCTCGCCGACGAGGCCCTCACGGACGAGCGTCGCGAGGTCGGCCGGGAAGCGCCCGAAGCGCTCGCGGTATCGGCCCGCGGCGGCCTCGAGGGCCGCGCCGTCGAGGGTCGCCTTGACGTTGTAGAGGTGGTTCGAGGCGATCCTCTTGGTCCGCGCGTCGGGGGCCCGCCTGTAGATGTCGAGCCAGGTCTCCCAGGCTGTCTTGGGGTCGCCCTTCTTGAACATGGCGTTGGCCCGGAGCCTCTCGACGAACTCCGGGGCGCCGGGGATCTTCATCGTCCGCGCGAAGTAGGTCTCGGCCAGGGCGTAGTCCTCGAGGGTCATCAGCGCGATGTGGCCGGCGTTGAAGGGATAGATCCACTGGTCCGGATTGTTGGCGGCGCCGCGGTCGAGGATGGCGAAGGCGGACCGCAAGAGGCGGACCGAGAGCGCGTCGTCGCGGCGGCGGTCGCGCGCCATCCGGGCCTCCTGGACGGCGATGAGCGCGCCGACCTCGTAGGGGTCCTGGTAGCGCGGATCGAGCTCGTTGATGATGGCGAAGATGTGGTCGAGGTGGTCGAAGCGGTCGTCGATCGTCGGCGTGCTGTAGTACTGGATGGCCCAGAGGTAGAGCAGGTCGGCGGCCAGGGCCCGGCAGCCGAAGGTCGCGTACTTCAGGAACTGGCCCGAGGGGACGTAGATGATGGACGAACCGGGGACCTTCGCCCGGACGATCCGGTCGGTCGCCCCCTTGAGGGCCGTGAACGCGGCCGCCGAGGCCAGGAGAAGGGCCAGGAGCGGGGCCGTCGATCCCTTCCGGAAAAGCGGGATTTTCATGGATCCGCGCGCCAACCCTGCCCCGGGGCATTCACGAGCCGAGGCGGCTGCAGATGCGAGGCGTCAAAGGGTGAGGCTGTACTCGGAGTACTGCGAGCCCTTTGCAACGAAGCAGATGCGGCCGGATCGGCTTGCCCGAAGGGTGAAAACGCCGCTCTGGGGTTTTCTGGCCGTTGGGAGAATGGCGGCGTTTTCATGAATGCTCAGATGAAGTCGCGGCGCCTGAAGATCAGGACAGCCAGGCCGAGGATGAAAGCCGTGTAGCAGACGCCGTAGAGGAACGACGTGAGGTAGATCGCCGGCGGGATGGGCAGGCCGTGGACCACCTCCGTCTTGAAGTTGAAGTTCTCGAGGTCCGGCAGGACGGCGTAGAGGGCCCGGACCAGGGTCCGCCCGGCGCCCGGCCCCATCTTGCGGAGGATGAGCTCGAGGCCCCAGGACAGGTGCCCGATGAGGGTGAAGGCCAGGGCGAAGAGCGAGCTCAGGATGGGCGTCGAGAAGGACGAGAAGAGCACGGCCACGGCCGTGATCAGGATGAGCTCGAGGAAGATGAAGCCGATGGCCACGAGGAGGGAGGCCTCGATCGTGGCCGTGTGGGCGTAGACGATCGCCAGGAAGATCACCGTCATGGCCGCGGTCATGACCAGGAGGGTCAGGACGAGGCCGAGGAACTTGCCTAGGATGAACTCGGCCCGGTGCAGGGGCTTGGAGAGGAGGGTGAAGATCGTCTTCTTGTCGATCTCCTTGTAGACGAGCCCGGTCCCGATGAGAATGGCCATGAGGATGCCGAAGCCGGAGATCGAGGCCAGGCCGACGTCCTTGATGATCTTGACCCGGTCGCCGACCGTCAAGATGGCCAGGACGCGGGAGGCGGCGATGCCGAGAGCGGCGAAGAAGAAGAGGAGGTAGAGGACCCGGTCTCGCTTGGCCTCTTTGAAGGTGATGCCGGCGATGGCCGCGATCTTCATGCCCGTGTCACCGTTTCGACGAAGATGTCCTCGAGGGTCTCGGTCCGGGGGCTGAGGGAGACGAGCCGGCCCTTGCGGTCGCGGACGAGCTCGAGGACCTCGTCGACCTTGGCCTCCTCGAACACTTTGAGCAGGACCCGGTCGCCCTGGACCGAGAGGCTCTCGCCGAGGCCGCCGAAGGCCTCGGCGGCGACGCCGGCGACCGTGACCTCGGTGAACAGGACCTTCTCCGAGACGAGGTCGCGCAGGGCGCCCTCCTTGACGATGCGGCCGCCGACGATGATGGCCACGCGGTCGCAGATCATCTCGATGTCCTGCAGGATGTGCGAGGTGAAAAAGACGGTCTTGCCCTCGTCCTTGAAGCGCACGATGATGTCCCGGATCTCCTTGCGGCCGAGCGGGTCCATGCCGCCCAGGGGCTCGTCGAGGATGACCAGCTTGGGCTCGTTGATCAGGGCCTGGGCCAGGCCGGCCCGCTGGAGCATGCCCCGGGAATACTTGCGGAGCGGCAGGTCGGCCGCCCTCTCGAGGCCGACGAGCGCGAGCAGCCGGGCGATGCGCTCTTCCTTGTCCCGCCGGGGCAGGCCGAAGAGGTCGGCCGTGAAGGCCAGGAACTCGCGGGCCGTCAGGTAGTCGTAGAAGTAGGGGTTCTCGGGCAGAAAGCCGAGCGCCTCGCGGGAGCGCGGCGAGAGGGAGGAGCGGCCGAGGATGTCGACGGTGCCGGCGTCGGGACGGATGAGGCCGAGCAGGCACTTGATGGTCGTCGTCTTGCCGGCCCCGTTCGGGCCCAGGTAGCCGAAGATCTCACCCTCGCGGACGGCGAACGTGATCCCCTTGAGGATGGGCCGGGCCTTGGGAATGAATCCGAGCCGGAAGGTTTTATGGAGGTCCTGGATGCGGATCGCGTCGGCCATCGCTCCCTATTGTATGGAAGGGCGCCGGATTGTCAACCGCCGCGCGCTCAGGCGATACCCCGGATCCGCCTGGCGTTGGCCAGGAGCTTGTCCTGGGTGAAGACATGCTCGCGGGTCAGGGCCAAGTGCAGGCGGAGCTGGGCCCGGACCTCCTCGGGCAGGTCGAGGCCGAGGACCGCCTCGTACCGCGAGACGATCTCCCGCTCGAGGCCGGGCAAGGACTCGAGGGCCGAGACGCGGTCGGTCCCGGGGTAGACGGCCGGCATGGGCGCGAGGCTCCGCTCGACGCCCGCGGCGTCGGCTGTCGCGTTCTCGAGGGCGACAACGTCGCCGAGCTTGACCAGGAGGCCGGCCAGCTTGTCCCAGTGGCGCATGTGGTTGACCGAGTTCTTGAACAGCCTCTGGCCGAGGTCCTGGTGCTCGCTGAACATCATGACGTATCGCAGGTATCGGTGCGTGGCCTCGTTCTCGAGCCGGCAGAGGGCGTGGAGGAGCGTCAGGTCTTCGCGCCGGTCCCGGTCGGGGTGGGGCCGGAAGCAGAGGGCCTCGGCCTCGCCGGAGTTCTCGATGGCGGCGATCATGGCCGCGAACTGGCCGATGTGGCGGACCTCGTCGTAAGAGATGTTCCAGACCATGTTCTCGACCTTGGGGAACGCGGCCGGCTCGATCTCGGCCGACTGGTAGAGGTCGGTGACCGTCTCCTCGGTCATCTTGTCGCGCTTGAGGTTGTCGATGATGCGGGGATAGCGGAGGACCTCGTCGGTCCGGAAGGAGGGAGCGACCCCCATCTGGTTCAGGATGATGCCCAGCTGGAGGGCATGGTACATCTCGTCGATGCCGATCTGGATCGTCTGGGCCCGGGCGTCGGTCCTCTGCTTGAGGACGGGGTCGTCGTAGAGGAACCTGCCCTTCGGCATGGAGTAAGCGTGGACGACATACTCGAAGCTGACGGCCCATTCGTGCTCGAGGGCCGCCGAGAGCAGGCGGATGACGTCGTCGCGGGTCTTGACGGTCTTGACGCGGTCCATGGGGCCTCCTGAGACGTCGCTGATGGGACATTATAGAGGAGGGGCCGGGCCTTGGCAACGCGCGTCACAGAGTAGCCTCCGGCGATGAGGTCCGAGCCGGTTTCTCATCCCTGGAATCACCCCGTCCGGCGATTGTGCCCCGGATCGGCCCATGGGACGATAGCCCCGGTCGCGTCCTCACGGACACGACGGCCTCGAAAGAGGCGGTGCCAAGGTTCATGAAAAGGGAGAGGGAGGATCTCTCTCCCCGGCTTTTCTTCCATTCTCCCCCCTCGTCCCCTTGGGGACGAGTCTCGATTCGGGTATAATCAGAGGAACATCCGACGAGGAGGTCGACGATGGCCGATTTCGGCGGGGCCGCGAAACCGCTGTCCGAGAATCCCGACTACAAGATCGCCGTCCTGGGCGTGCCGTTCGACGAGAAGTCGAGCTACCTCCGGGGGGCCGCCCAGGGGCCGGCCGCCGTCCGGGCCGTCTCCACCGGAAAATGCTACTGTGGCTGGACCGAGCTCGGGGTCAACCTCGAGGAGGACACCGTTCTCGTCGACCTCGGCGACGTCGATACTTCGGGCGACATGGATAAGTCCTTCACTCTGATCGAGAAGGGCGTCGCGGCCATCCTGGACAAGGGGGCCGTTCCCATCGTGCTCGGCGGCGACCACTCCATCACCTATCCCGTGCTCAAGGCTTTCGCCCGCCGTTTCAAGCCTCTCGACGTCCTTCATTTCGACGCCCATCCGGACCTCTACGACGACCTCTACGGCGACCGGCTGTCGCACGCCTGCCCCTTCGCCCGCATCGTCGAGGATGGCCTGGCGGCGAGCGTCGTCCAGGTCGGCGTCCGGGCCATCACGGCCGCCCACCGGGCCCGGGCCCTCAAGGGCGGCGTCCGGATGGTCGAGATGAAGGACATCCAGGACCCGCTCCACCTGCGCTTTGCCAATCCGGTCTACGTCTCTTTCGACATGGACGCGCTCGATCCGGCCTTCGCTCCCGGCGTTTCCCATCACGAGCCGGGCGGCCTCACGACGCGCCAAGCCGTCCAGATCATCCAGTCGCTGAAGGGGAGGATCGTCGGCCTGGACGTCGTCGAGCTCAATCCCTCGCGAGATCCCTCGGGCATCACCGCCGCGGCCGCTTTCAAGATCGTCAAAGAGACCGCGGGGCGCATCGTGCGGCCCGACTGAGCGGCGCCGGCGCCCTCGCCTCGGCCCCGCGCTTTCCGGTCCGCGGACAGAACGACACCCGCGCCTGATATTTTGTTTGCGGCACCCCCCGGGAGGGGAAGTGCGGGCTGTTGTCAGCAAAAGGGGGGTTGATGATGGGAACCAAAAAGGTGGGGGCTTTCCCCAGCCCGCTCAAGAAAGCCATGATCATTATATCATGCAGCGGTCTTTTGTAAAGCGATATTTATTTTTTTTTCTTCAAGGCCTCGCCGCTCCCCGTCATCCTATTGATTTTCCATCTCCTTCGGACCAGAATGGAGGGGATATCCGGACCCTGGAGGCACTATGGACCCCAAGATGGACCCGAAGAAGGTCGAGATCAAGGTCGACGAAACGGTCGCCCTCGGCCAGTACGCCAGCCTCGCCGCCATTCGCCATTCGCGGGAGGAGTTCCTCTTCGATTTCGCCTTCCTTTTTCCGGACGGGCCCTTCGGCAAGCTCGTCTCCCGCATCATCGTCAGCCCGGCCCACGCCAAGCGCTTCGTCGAAGCCCTACAAGCGAACATCAAGCGCTACGAGGACGCTTACGGGACGATCATTCCCTCGGACATGCCGCCTCCGGTCGACTTCATCCAGTGACGGCGCGCCCCGTTCCTCCCTGGCGCGGTCTTGACATCAGGCGGGAATTTTTATATTAGTTGAACAAGACCGACAGGAGTATTATCATCTCTTTGGGCTTAACATCGCTCGGCAAAGGTCCATCGGGAACGATCGTCGGGAGGAGGTATAGATGAGCGGAAAGAAGGTTTTGACGTTCCTGGCCGTCTGTCTCCTCGCGCTGGCGCCGTCCGCCCGGAGCTCCGGTTTCCTGATCTACGAGCACGGCGCCGCCGCCATGGCCATGGCCGGGGCCTTCACGAGCCTGGCCAAGGACCCGTCCGCGCTGTGGCACAACCCGGCCGGATTGGCCTTCCTCGAGGGCACGCAGATCATGGGCGGGGCGACCATCATCTTCCCCTCCGGGTCGGTCCAGTTCCCGGACTATCCCGGGGCCCCCACCTACAATCAGGTCCACAAGATCTTCTATCCCCCCAACTTCTATATCTCGCATCGGATCTCGGACCGGGTCGCCGTCGGGCTGGGCGTCACCTCGCCCTTCGGCCTGGGCATCGAATGGCCCGAGCCCGAGAGTTTTCCCTGGCGCTTCCTCGGGACCAAGAGCGACATGGTCACGTTCAACGTCAACCCGGCCGTCGCCGTCCAGCTCTCCAAGCGTTTCTCCGTCGGCCTCGGCGTGTCGTTCGTCTACTCGACGCTGACCCAGTCCATCGTCCAACTCATGCCCATGGGCGAAACCCTCATCGAGGTCCCGTCCGACGTGGACGTCGACGGCACGGCCTTCGGCTTCAACGCCGGGGCCCTCTATAAGGGCGACGGCTTCCGCCTCGGCCTCAGCTACCGTAGCCGGTTCACGTTGGATTACTCCGGCACGATCTCGCTCGACGTCCCGGTCTATGAGACCCCCTTCGAAGGCACCGGGGAGACCAGTTTCGGCTTCCCCGATATCCTGACGATGGGCCTGTCCTTCGACCTGACCAAGAAGCTGGTCTGGGCCGTCGACCTCCACTACATGCTCTGGAGCAATTACGACTCCTACACCTTCCACATCGAGGTCCCCGACCTCGCGCTGACGGAGGACCTGACCGTGCCGACGCTTTGGAAGGATTCCTACATCGCCCGGACCGGCCTGGAATACCAGGCCACCGACCGGCTGGCCCTGAGGGCCGGGTTCGCCTACGACCGGAGCCCCCAGCCCGCCTCGACCATGGACTCCTCCCTGCCCGACGCCAACCGGACCACCTTCACGGCCGGTTTGGGCTACAAGATCGGGAAGATCACGCTCGACTTCGCCTACCAATACGAGAACTTCCACGAAAGGACGAGCGCCCGTCCCGAGATCTTCCAGGGGACGTTCAACACGCAGGCCCACCTCTTCGGCATCAACCTGGGCTACAAGTTCTGACGACGCATAAAAATCTTTATCGGAGGTAACGGACATGGCTTTTGAATTCAAGAACTCCAAGGGCGTCAGCTACTTCCTCCATTCCAAGGAAGTGTTGCTGAAGGGCGGGCGGAAACAGGTCATCTACTACTTCGCCCGCGATGTTCGTCCCGGCGCCCTGGACGCGGTCCCGGCCGCCTACATGGTCCAGGAGACGACCAAGACCGGGATGCCCATCCTCAAGAAGAAGTAGGCCCTTCCGGCGCAGGCAAAGCCGGGGGCACCGCCTCCCGGCCGGGGCGGGGAACCACCTTCGCGGCTGTCCCCGAAGGGGGTTCCCCCCTGTTTTATTGGTCGGCCTCTTTGACGGTCCGCTCCCATCCAAGGTATACTGAGACCATGAGACGCGCCCTCCTCAAGCTCCTGACAGTGGGCCTTGGCCTGGTCCTGGCCCTCTCGGCCTGTACCCGGACCTCCTCCGACGGCTCCGGCCCGCAGGGGGAGAAGACCCTGCGGATCGCCGTCATCCCCAAGGGCACCACCCACGAGTTCTGGAAGTCGATCCACGCCGGGGCGGCCCGCGCGGCCCAGGAGCTCGGCATCCAGATCTACTGGAAAGGCCCGCAGAAGGAGGACGACCGGGCTCAGCAGATCACCGTGGTCGAGGATTTTATCAGCCGCGGCGTCGACGGCATCGTCCTGGCCCCCCTCGACGACCGGGCCCTCATGCGGCCGGTCGCGGACGCCGTCCGGGAGGGCATCCCGGTCGTCGTCATCGACTCCGGCCTGCAGGGCAGCGATTACGCGAGCTACGTCGCCACGGACAACTACAAGGGCGGCGTCCTGGCCGCCCGCCGCCTGGGCGAGCTCGTCGGCGGCCAGGGCCGGATCTTCCTCATCCGCTACCAGGAGGGCTCGGCCAGCACCATGCAGCGGGAGGCCGGGTTCCTCGACACCGTCACGAAGGAGTTCCCCGGGATCGTTCTTCTCGTCCAGGACCAGTACGCCGGGGCGACGACCGAGACCGCATACCAATTGGCCGAGAACCTCCTCAGCCGGTTCCCCGACGTCGAGGGCGTCTTCACCCCGAACGAATCGAGCACCTTCGGCATGCTCCGGGCCCTCCAGGAATCCCGCCTGGCCGGCAAGGTCCCCTTCGTCGGGTTCGACAGCTCGCCCAAGCTCATCCAGGGTCTGAGGGACGGCCACATCCGCGGCCTCGTCCTCCAGAATCCGGTCCAGATGGGCTACCTGGGGGTGCGGACGATCGTCGCCCACCTCCGCGGCGAGACCGTCGCCAAGGTCATCGACACCGGCGTCGCCCTGGCCACCGCGGAGAACATGGATACCGCGGACATCAAGGCCCTGCTCTCGCCGGACCTCTCTTCGCTCGACGACCGATGAGCCCCGCGCCGGCCGCCCCGCCCGTCCTCCGCATGACCGGCGTGAGCAAGAGCTTCGGCGCGACCCGGGCCCTCGACGACGTCACCTTCGAGCTCGACCGGGGCGCGGTCCACGCGCTCATCGGCGAGAACGGCGCCGGCAAGAGCACCATGATGAAGATCCTCAGCGGCGCCCTCGCGCCCGACGCCGGGCGCATGGAGATCGACGGCCGGCCCTATGCCCCGGCCGGACCGGGCGACGGCATCCGCTGCGGCGTCTCCATGATCTATCAGGAGCTCAACCTGGCCCCGCACCTGACCGTCGAGGAGAACATCTGTCTCGGCCGCGAGGCCCACGCGGCCGGCTGGCTCGACCGGGCCGCGATGGGGCGCAAGGTCCGCGAGGTCCTCGAGCTCGTCCGCCATCCCGAGATCTCGCCCGCGGTGCCCGTGCGCGAGCTCAGCGTGGGCGCGCGGCAGCTCGTCGAGATCGCCCGGGCCCTGGTCGGCCGGCCGCGCATCCTGGTCATGGACGAGCCGACGAGCTCCCTTTCCCACGAGGACAGCCTGCGCCTGTTCGAGATCATCCGCGGGCTCCGGGGCCAGGACGTCAGCGTCGTTTACATCAGCCATTTCCTCGAGGAGATCCAGCGCGTTGCCGACACTTATACGGTCCTGCGCGACGGCCGGAGCGTCGGGTCCGGGCGGATGGCCGAGGCGCGCCTCGAGGGCCTCATCCAACTCATGGTCGGACGGGAATTCACCGAGCTCTTCCCGCGGATCGAACACGCCGTCGGGGAGCCGGCGCTCGTGGTCGACGGGCTGAGAAGCGCGGCCATGGCCGCGCCCGTCCGTCTGTCCCTGGCCAAGGGCGAGATCCTGGGCATCGCCGGCCTCATCGGCTCGGGCCGGACCGAGCTGCTGCGGACGATCTTCGGCCTCGACGAGGCCGAGGCCGGTACGATCGTCGTCTCCGGGATCGAGCTCTCCGGCCGGAAGCCCTGGACCCGGATCCGGAGCGGCCTCGGCCTGCTCAGCGAGGACCGCCAGGGCGAGGGCTTGGCCCTGGGCTTGTCGGTGGCCGACAACATGACCTTGAGCGACCTGTCGCCTTACCGGCGTCGGGGCCTTCTGAAGCTCCGGCGGCGGGGGAAGGCCGTCGCCGATTGGATCGGCCGGCTCAAGATCAAAGCCAAGGGGCCGGACCAGAAGGTCGGCGACCTGTCCGGCGGGAACCAGCAGAAGGTCGCTTTGGCCCGCCTCCTCCACCAGAAGGCCTCGGTGCTCCTCCTCGACGAGCCGACCCGGGGCATCGACGTCGTCAGCAAGAGCCAGATCTACGAATGGATCGGCGGGCTGGCCCGCGAGGGCCAGGCCGTCCTCTTCGTCAGCTCTTACCTCCCCGAGCTCCTCGGCATCTGCGACCGGATCGCGGTCTTCCACCGGGGGGCCCTCGTCGAAGCCCGGCCGGCCTCCGCGTGGGACGCCGCCGGACTGATGGCCGCGGCCACCGTGGGCCGGGCCTCGACCGTCATCCCGATGGAACAAAGGAACGCGATATGAGCCGTCAGCGTCGCGCCGGCCTCGGCCGGGCCCTCAACTTCCTCGGCCCGTTCATCGGGCTCCTGCTGGTCATCGCCCTGTTCGCCCTCATCCCGGAGGTCCAGGGCCGGTTCCTGAGGGCCGCGAACTTCAAGAGCGTCGCCACCCAGTCGGTCATCGTGGCCCTGGGCGCGTTGGGCATGACCCTGATCATCATCGGCGGCGGCATCGACCTCTCCGCGGCCTCCAACATCGCCCTGGCCAGCGTCATCACGGCCTACGCCGTCAACGCCGGCGCCGCGCCCTTGCTCGCCGTCGTCCTCGGCGTCCTGACCGGCGGATTGGTCGGGCTCCTCAACGGCGGCCTGGTGACGCGCCTCCGGCTCGTGCCGTTCATCGTGACCATGGGCATGATGGGCATCGCCCGCGGGGCGGCCAAGTGGATCGCCGGCAACCAGAAGATCGACGCCCCCATAACCTGGGTCAACGAGCTCATGGCCAAGTCGCCCCACCCGCCGTGGCTCCTGCTGGCCCCCGGCGTTTGGATCGTCATCCTCTTCGCCGTGGCCCTGGCGGTCCTCCTGAAGTACACCGTCTTCGGCCGGCACATCTTCGCCGTCGGATCGAGCGAGTCGACGGCCCGGCTCTGCGGCATCCGGACGGACCGGGTCAAGGTGCTGGTCTACACCATCTCCGGGCTCTTCTGCGGCCTGAGCGGCGTCATGGAGTTCTCCCGGCTCACGGTCGGGGACCCGACCGTGGCCGTGGGCCTCGAGCTCGACATCATCGCCGCCGTCGTCATCGGCGGCGGCAGCCTGAACGGCGGGGAAGGGAGCATCCTCGGCACCATGGTCGGCGTCCTGATCATGTCGTTCCTCCGCAACGGCTGCACGATGATGGGCTGGCCGAACTACATCCAGGAGATCATCATCGGGGCGATCATCGTCATCGCCGTCGCCTTGGACCGGCTCAGGCACCGGGAACGGTAGGCCCGCGGCGGCGCTGACGGCCGCTCTGCGGTTCAAAGGTTCTCGATCCTCCGAGGTCTAATGGGATGTAACGACCAAGGAGGTTTCCCATGAGAACACGAACCGTCCGAACGATCGTCGGCGCGGCGGCCGCCGCCTTGATCTTTCCCGTCCTCGCCGCGGCCCAAGAGGCCAAGCCCGTCACCCCGGCCCGGCCCGAGCGGCCCGCCCGGCTCATGGCCAGGGAGGCGCTCGGCCTGACCCCCGAGCAGGAGAAGTCCCTGGCCGAGCTCCGCAGGACCCGGGCGGAGGAGAGGCGGGTCTTCCGCGAGGGGATGTCCAGGATCCGAGAGGAGATGCGCGGGATCGCGGGTGACACGGACGCCGATCGGGCGAAGATCGACGGCCTCATTGACAAAGCCGCCCGGCTCAAGGCGGAGCACCAGAAAACGGCTTTTCGGAGCCGGGCCGAGCGGGACAGGATCTTCACCCCCGGACAGCGGGAGAAGCTGAAGGCCTTCCGCGAAGGGTACGCGAAGGGGCGGGGCTTCCGGGGCCGGGGCGCCATGGGCTTCGGCCGCGCGGAGCTCCGGGGCCTGGCCCGGGCAAGGGCTTTTCGCCACCGCCCGTACCGCCCCCGCCGGTGGAACCGGTAACGCGTCTCGGGAGGGGGATAAGTCCATAGGGATTTGTCCCCCTTTTCATTTTATCCGCCCCCGATGTCCTGATATGAGGACAACAGGCCCTTTTTCCCCTGGGGAACAGGCTGGCATGATAGTTGCTTTATATGAGGTCGGAAGGAGAAAGACGATGAACAAGATGACCACCAAGGCGACGCGGCTGGCGATCGCTCTCATCGTTTCGATCCCCCTCGGCCTCATGGCCCAGGACGATGGGTACTACGCTAACAGCTTTGCCCGCTTGAGCTTCGTCAACGGCTCGGTCTACGTCCAGAGGACGGGGGACCTGGGCTACGAGAAGGGCGAAGTCAACCTGGCCCTCGTCCAGGGCGACAAGCTGGGGACCGAGTCCGGCCAAGCCGAGATCCACTTCGGCCGCCGCAATTACCTGCGCCTCGCCGACAACACCAAGGTCGAGTTCGCCATCCTGCCCACCGAGGGCAACGAGCTCATCAAGCTCCACCTCACCGAGGGCAGCGCTTTCGTCCGGGTGAGCCAGCTCGCGCTCGAAAAGGGCTTCGAGGTTCACACCCCCGATGCGTCATTCTACGTCCTCGAGGAGGGCTTGTACCGTTTCGACGTCGCGCTCGACCGCGAGACCCGGGCCTACGTCCGCGAGGGCAGCCTCGAGGTCGCGGCCGAGGACGGCTCCGTCATGGTCCGCTACGGCGAGGCCGTGACGGCCGCCGACGGCCGGCTCCTCGGCGATCCGGAATATGCCAACTCCGCCGAGGACGCTTTCGACGAGTGGAACGGCTCCCGCGACGCGCAGCTCTCCGCGCGGAGCGAACGGCAGTATCTCCCGTCCGAGATGGAGGAATACGAGGAAGAGCTCGACCAGAACGGCCGCTGGGTCTACGAACGGCCCTACGGCAACGTCTGGGTCCCGAACGTGTCCTATTACGACGACTGGCGTCCCTACTATCACGGCCGCTGGGTCTGGTACCCCGTCATCGGCTGGACCTGGGTGTCCTCCGAGTCGTGGGGCTGGTCGGTCTACCACTACGGCCGCTGGCACTGGCGATTCGGCCTCGGCTGGTACTGGATCCCCCGGAATCACTGGGGTCCCGCCTGGGTGCACTGGTGGCACGACCGCGATTACATCGGCTGGTGCCCGCTGACCTGGCACAATCGGCCCGCCTACTTCGTCGACAACCGCTTCTACGACCGCTATGACGACCGCACCTTCTCCGCCCGCAACAGGGCCATGACCGTCGTCCGCCGCGACCACCTCCAAGCCCGCGACATCGGCCGCCGTCACGTCGGCGACGCCGATCTCGCCCGCATCGACCGGGTGTCCCTCCGGGCCGAGCAGCCCACGATCCGCCCGGCCATCGACCGGTCCGGGCCCGAGGCCCGGGCCGCCCAACGGGCCCTGAGCGTCCGTCCCGGCAGCCGCAGCGAGGTCCGGTCGGTCGCCCCGTCCCGCTCCCTGTCCCCCTCGCGGTCGAGACAGGCGACGGACGGCCCCGCGGTCCGCGGCGCGGTGGCCCGTCCGGCCGTCCGGGAACGGGAGTCCGGCGAACGGTCCATCCGGGCCTATCCGAGCCAGAGGGTCTCCGGAGGCCGGGGTGACAACGGCGCCTCCGATCGCCGGAGCTCCGTCGCCTCGCCCGCCCGCCGGAACGGCTCCGAAGGCGGGAGCGACGCCGCCCGGGTCTCCCGGTCTCAGGACCGGACCTCGGCGGCCCCCAAGCCGACCGTCGAGCGGGACGCTTCGAAGTCCCGGGCGACCGAGAAGCGGACCGAGGGCACCGTGCCCCGCAAGACCGAGACCATCAAGAAGGACCGGGCGGCCGTCCGGTCCGAATCCTCCTCCGGGAGGTCCCAAAGTCGCACCTACGCCGCCCGCTCCAGCGTCTCGCGTCCGTCATCGAGGCTGAGCGCCCCCGCGGCCTCGGCCCGGTCGAGTTCCTCCTCCTATTCCCGGCCCAGCTCCCCGAGTTCCTCCTCTTCCCGGGCCCGGAGCTCGTATTCGAGCCCGTCCCGTTCGGCGGGGTCCTCGGGGCGTTCCTACGCCGCTCCCAGGTCGAGCGGGTCCTCCGGCCGTTCCTACAGCGCCCCCCGGTCCTCGAGTTCCTCTTCCGGTCGGTCGGTGAGCGCGCCGCGCTCGAGCTCCTCCTCGGGGCGTTCCTACGCCGCCCCCAGGTCGAGCGGGTCCTCCGGCCGTTCCTACAGCGCCCCCCGGTCCTCCGGCTCCTCTTCCGGGCGGTCGGTGAGCTCGCCCCGCTCGAGCGGCTCGTCTTCGGGGCGGTCGTCCTCGTCTTCCCGGTCCGGTTCCTCGTCCTCCCGGTCCTCGGGCTCTTCGTCCAAATCCGGGAGCGCGAAAAGGAAGGGCTGAACCGCGAACCCTCTTTTCCCATAGGCCGGGGCGCCCCGCCCCGGCCCTTTTTTTCCTTTACTTTTTAGAGGCGGAGTGGTATAAACTACTCCTCGTTCGGAAGGGGACTTCCGGGCGTTCGTTCGACACATGGAGGTAGGTCCAATGCGTTCCACCAAGAGCACAGGCATCCTGATCCTCAGTTTGGCCATCCTGGTCGCCTTCGCCGGCACCGTGGCCTGTCAGAAGAAGGCCGAGACCCCGGCCGCCGAGGTCCAGAAGAGCGTGACCGAGTTCGAGGGCACGGTCCGGGCGGCTCTCGGCCGGTACATGTACCTGTCGACGGCCTCGGGCTTCGACATCGTGCTGCCCGGATTCGACGCCGCAACCCTGGCCGGCAAGACCGTCAAGGTCAAGGGCAACCTGCTCCTCGACCATCCGCCGGTCTTCCTGGCCGATTCCGTCGAGACCTCTCCCGGCGTCAGCGTCTACACCCGCAGCCAGGAGTTCCAGGCCGAGGACTTCGTCGAAATGAAGGTCCGCGAGGCCGTCCCCGCCCTGGCCCTCACCGGTATCGCCAAGCCCGAGGAGTGGGAAGGCAAGGGCAACGTCAAGGTCTACGGCAAGCTCCTGAAGGGCGACGTCAACACGCTCGTCCTCTCCGACGACAAGGGCAAGGAGATGGCCAAGATCATCGTCGACTCCGTCAGCACCTATTCGAACTACTACATCCAGAAGCTGCGGCTGTTCGACAAGTTCTGGTTCTACCTCACCGTCAAGGACAGCGTCGACAAGAAGGTCCGGCCGCGGACCAAGGAGATCTTCCACGCCGACGTCCTGGGCGTCGGCCTCTTCTGAGCCATCGGGAACGAACGAATCAGGGACGGCTCTTCGGAGCCGTCCTTTTTTTTTATCCGGAGACCGCGAGGAGCCCGGCGAGCCCCTTTTCGACGGGTTCCGGGAGCTCGACGACCAGGACCCGTCTTCCTTTCTCCCTGAGCGCCATTGCGTCTCCCTGGGCTTGGGCCCGGAAAAGGCCGGCGAAATCGCGGGCGGGCCGGACGATCCCCGGGACCTCGGGGATCGCGACCTCGGGCAGGCCGGCCGCGACGAGCATGAGGAAGAGCCCCCGGTTGCCGTCGCCTTTGTGCAGCTGTCCCGTCGAGTGGAGATAGCGCGGCCCGTAGCCGACCGTCACGGGGAGACGGGTTCGGGACGACAGGCCGCCCGGCCAACCCGGCGAGACCCGCCTCGACGTCCCGCCGCCGCGGGAGGAAGGCGAGGATGGCGAGGTAGTCCCCGTCACGGCGGCCGTCGAGGAACCGGGACAGGCGCGCTCCCGGGGCGCGGGTCCGCGGCCGCGCCGGCCGTCCCCGCGTTCCCGTCCGCGGCGCCCGCCAGGACCTGACGCGTCTTCTTCTTGGTCGATTCGACGTCGGGCTGATCGAAGGGATTGATGCCCAGGACATGCCCGGCGACGGCCGTGGCGAACTCCCAAACGAAGAAATGCCCGCCGAGATCGTAGGGATCGTCCAGCGATAGCCGGAGCAGGGGAGGGCCCGCTTCGGAGATCACGCGTCCGCCGGCGTCCGTTCGTCCCGCGATCCCCGCGCCGAGCTCGACGAAGAACCGGTCGGCGCCGAAGAGGCCGGCGGGTTCCGGGCGGTCCTCGACGACCGGGACGATGCCGCGACCCTCCTTGCCCGTGCTCTCGGCGACCAGCTGCTCGAGCCATCCGGCGAGAGGCGCGAACCGGGGCGGGACGAGCAGGGTGAGCTTGTCCATCCCCTGGAGAGCCGCCGCGCCCAGGGCCGCTCCGAGGAACGCGCCGGGATTCCGGTCGACGGACCCGGACCGGCACTCGTCGGCCGCGGCGGCGGCGGAGCCCAGGAGCCTCGGGAGGTCGACGCCCTTGAGGGCGGCCGGCACCAGCCCGAAGGCCGAAAGAGCGGAGAACCGTCCGCCGATGTCGGGGCGGCCGTGGAAGATCCGCCGGAATCCGAGCGAACCGGCCAAGGCCTCGAGGGGGCTCCCCGGATCGGTGATCGCGACGAACCGGCGGCCGGCCGCGGTCACGCCGAGGGCCCGGACGGCCCGGTCGTAGAAGAAGGACAGAAGAGCGACCAGCTCGGCGGTCGAGCCCGACTTCGAAGAAACGAGGAAGAGCGTCCGGCCGGGGTCCAGCCGGGCGGCGGCCTCGGCCACCGCGCCGGGCTCGGTCGTGTCGAGGATCTCGAGCTCGAGCCCGCCGGGGGCCGTGGGGAACGAGCGGGCGAAGACCTCCGGCGCCAGGCTCGAGCCGCCCAGGCCCAGGACGACGGCCCGGGTCAGGCCCTCGCCGCGGACGGCGGCCGCGAAGGACGCCATGTCCGGAACGTCCGCGGCGGCCGAAGCGGGGGCGTCCAGCCAGCCGAGGCGGTTCGAGATCTCCCGGTCCTCGGGCTTCCAGACGGTCCAGTCCCGCTCCCAGACGCGGCGGACGATGGACTCCCGCTCGAGGTCCGCGACGGTCGAGGCGAACCCGGCGGCGAGGCGGCCCGGTTCGAAGGACCAGAGGATGCGATGCTCGGATGCGGCCATGTGCGGCTCCCTTGCGGCGGGAGGATTATACCAGCACACCGGGCGGCGGATAAAGGCGCTTGATTATTTCGGCCGGATTCCGGAAGATAGGGGCCGTCCCCGAGCGGACCATCGCCAAACGGAGGCCTCGCCCATGACCAACGCCGCGACCGCCGCGCCCGTCGGCTTCTTCCACCCGACCAAGCCGATCTACCGGTTCACCAACCTGCTGTTTATCGCGTCCCTGACGTTCGGGAGCTACTTCGCCTACGACATCATCGGGGCCATCGCCCCGTCGCTCATCGAGAGCCTCAAGGCCAACCGGGCGACCGTCGGGGCGTTCAACACGATGTACAGCGTCGCCGCCATCCTGGTCCTGCTCTTCGCCGGCGTCCTGATCGACCGGCTGGGGACGCGCAAGGCCGGCATCATCTTCTCCGTCCTCGTTCTCGCCGGCGCGGTCATCGTCTGGCAGGCCAAGAGCATTCCCCTGATGTTCGTCGGCCGGTTCGTCTTCGGGGCCGGCGCCGAGCCCCTGGTCGTCGCCCAGAGCGCCATGCTGGCCCGCTGGTTCAAGAACAGGGAGCTGGCCCTGTCCTTCGGTGTGGCCTTGACCGTCAGCCGCCTCGGTTCGCTCTTCGCCCTCAGCAACGGGGAGCTCATCACCAGGTATTTCGGCAGCTTCCGCAACGCTCTCCTGGCCGCGGCCGCCGCGTGTGTCGTATCGCTCGTCGGGAACATCTTCTACATCATCATGGACAAGCGCGGCGAGAAGCCTCTCAACCTCCGCGACGAGAGCGCCGGCGACAAGATCGTCTTCAAGGACGTCAAGGAGTTCAAGCCGACCTTCTGGTTCGTCACGGGCCTCTGTTTCACCTTCTATGCGGCCATCTTCCCCTTCCAGAGCCTGTCGACCGACTTCTTCCACACCAAGTGGGGCATCGCCCGGGCGGCCGAGGCCGGAGGGGGATTCCTGGCCCAGGTCTTCAACAATCTCCTCCACCTCTTCAGCACGGCCGGAGGCGTCACCAGCATCATCATCTTCTCGTCGATGGTCCTGGCCCCGTTCGCCGGGCGCCTCGTCGACCGGGTCGGGAAGCGGGCCCAGTTCATGATCGCCGGCTCGCTCCTCCTGATCCCCTGCCACCTGGCCATGGGCTTGACGGGGATCTACCCGGCCTATCCGATGATCCTGCTCGGTTTCGCCTTCGTCCTCGTCCCCGCCGCCCTGTGGCCGTCGGTGCCGCTCATCGTCAAATCCAACCGCGTGGGGACCGCCTTCGGCCTGATGACCGCCATCCAGAACATCGGCCTGGGGCTCTTCCCGCTGCTCAACGGCCTGCTCCGGGACAAGACGGGGGATTACGTCGCCAGCCAGATCATGTTCGCCAGCCTGGGCCTGGTCGGGCTGACGTTCGCGCTCCTGCTGAAGCGGGCCGACCGGCGCGAGGGCGGCGTGCTCGAGAGCCCGCAGAAGCCTAAGAGTTGAGCCGTCAGGGCTTCTTAGCCAGCTCGGCTTTGCTCTTCCGCCTCATGTCCGCGGCATGGGCGCGCTTGTAGGTCTGGATGTCGACGAAGCGCCCCTTGGCGTCGCGCACGGCGTAGAGCTTGGTCCCTTTCGAGCTGCGGTGAGTGGTCCTCTTGGTAGGCATGGGTCCTCCTTCTTATGTTTGGCGGATGCCGTAGATACGGTCCCGGGAAGCCCTTGCCTCCCGCAGACCGGCGTGATGTGTCCCCATAACCGCCTGACGCCCTCAGTCTATCCCCGGGTTTCCAGCATGTCAATGGCCGGGATTCTGCTATAATGGCCGCTCATCCCGAGAGACCGAAGGAGGCCCGAAGACCCGTGATCCGCACCGTCATCTCCGACCTGGGCCGCGTCGTCCTCTGGTTCGACAACGCCATCTTCCTCCGCAAGCTCGCCGACCACGCGGGCCGGCCGTTCGAGGCGGTCAAGGCGACGGTCCACGGCGACCTCGGGCTGCTCCGGAGCTTCGACGGCGGGGCCGTGACGCCGGCGGGATTCCACGAGCGGGTGACCTCGGCCGTCGGAGCGACGCTCTCCTACGAGGCCTTCTACGGCATGTACAACGACATCTTCACCGCCAACGCCCCGGCGATCGGGGTGCTGGGCCGGGTCAAGGCCGCGGGCTACAGGACCCTGCTCCTCTCCAACACCGACCCGGAGCGCTTCGCCTTCGCCCGCCGCCGCTTCCCCGAGATCGGGCTCTTCGACGGCTTCGTCCTGTCCTACGAGCTCAAGCTCCTGAAGCCCGACCCGGCCATCTACCTCGCCGCGGCCCGCTTGGCCGGCTCGGCGCCGGCGGAATGCGTCTTCATCGACGACATGGAGGAGAACGTCGCGGGCGCCGTCGCGGCCGGCCTCTCGGGGATCCTCTACCGGCCGGAGACCGACCTCGATGCGGAGCTCCGCAAGCTCGGCTTGGTCTTCTAGCCGACGATCTGCACCCAGGCCTGGCGCGTCCTCGGGCCGTCGAACTCGCAGAAGAACACGCCCTGCCACCTGCCGAGCCGGAGCCGGCCGTCCTCGACCAGGAGCGTCACCGACGAGCCGACGAGCGCGGCCTTGACGTGGGCCGGCGAATTGCCCTCCGCGTGCTCATAAGGGAGGGCGTCGGGCACCATCCGCCGCAGGGCCAGGGCCAGGTCGGCCCGCACGTCGGGGTCGGCGTTCTCGTTGACGGTGACGCCGGCCGTAGTGTGGGGCACGGCGACGACGCAGAGGCCTCTCTTGATCCCCGAAGCCGCCACCCGCCGGCCGATCTCGGCCGTCAGATCGACGAACTCCTCCCGCTCTCCGGTCCTGATCTCGATGGTATTCATTGGCACCTCAGCAACTTAAAAAAAACTCGAGAAAGGCCTTGACAAGCCTCCGAGGCGAGGTGTAGAGTCTCCTCGGAAAATACAATATTTGGTGTTTTCCGTGCAATAGCCACACAAGATATGGGATATAGCCGAAAGGCTTTTTGTTTTTGCCATGGTTTCGGGAAGGGTTGATTTTAGCACGTCGCCTGCGGGATTCCCAGGCTTGTGAGCGGCACGCGTTCGAAGGAGGAGGGCACAGATGGTCAGCGCGGTCGGCAGGATCAAGAAACGGGACGGGACGATCACGGATTTCAACCAGGACAAGATCACCAACGCCATCCACAAG
>CAWDSL010000008.1:0-33480 GCA_963805015.1 uncultured bacterium | reverse complement strand
ATCCCGAGGGCGAAGGGCCGGACGAGCTCCAGTTCCGCCGGGCCCTGGCCGAGGGCGTGACCGCCGTCGTGGCCCGGCCGGGGAGCGGCAACGTCATCGGCGGCCAGTCGGCCGTGCTCAAGCTCCGCGGCGGCACGGTCGACGACATGGTCATCCTCTTCCCGGCGGACATGAAGATGGCCCTCGGGCGCAAGGGCGCCTACGCCTCCAAGGGCGTCATGCCCACGACCAAGATGGGGGCGGCCTACCTTGTCCGCAAGGCCCTGGTCGAGGCGGCGGAGTACGGCCAGGCCCTCGAGCGGTACGACAAGGAGAAGGCCAAGAACCCGAAGGCGGCGCCGCCCGCCCGGGACCTCGGCAAGGAGGCCCTGCTCAAGGTGGTCCGCCGCGAGATCCCGGTCCACATCCACGTCGACTCCTCCGACGACATCATGACCGCCGTCCGGCTGGCCGAGGAGTTCAAGTTCCTGCGGCTGTCGCTCGGGCACGCCGTCGAGGCCTACAAGGTGGCCGGGGAGCTGGCCCGGCGCGGCGTAGTGGTCGTCGTGGGCCCGCAGATGACGGCCTACGACGACGAGGGGCGCCTCGTCGATCTGGCCGGCTACCTGGCCGGCAAGGGCGTTCCGGTCGACATCATGACCGACGCCGACGTCGTCCAGGAGTCGTTCCTCCGCTATCAGGCGGCGATCGCCGTCAAGTACGGGATGGACCCGAAGGAGGCGCTCAAGTCGATCACCTTCAATCCGGCCAGGACCATGGGTCTCGAGGGCCGGATCGGCAGCCTCGAGCCGGGCAAGGACGCCGACCTGGTGGTCTTCGACGGCGATCCGTTCGACGTCGCCACCCGGACGGTCGCGGTGTTCATCGACGGCCGGATCGTCTACGAAGCCGGCCAGGACCTGAAGTGAAGGGCGGTGCGAAGATGAAACGAGCCGAAGCGGTCATCCTGGCGATGGCCTTGGCGGCCGGAACGGTGTCCCTCGCGCCGGCGGCCGGCGCGGCGGAGAAGACGGTCGTCGTCCGAGGCGGCCGGGTCGTGCCGGTCTCCGGGCCGGAGATCGAGAACGGGGCCGTCCTCATCGAGGGCGGCAAGATCAAGGCGGTCGGGAAAGCGGGCGAGATCGCCGTCCCGGCCGGCGCGGAGATCGTCGAAGCGGCCGGCGGCTGGATCCTGCCGGGCTTCGTCGAATGCCTGGCCTCGATCGGCCTCGGCGACCGGTACGGGGCCGTCGAAGGCGACGAGGTTTCCGACCCGGTCACGGCCGGGCTGCGCATCCTCGACGCCATCAATCCCAACGACAAGCGTTTCGCGCAGGCGGCGCGGGCCGGGGTCACGACGCTGATGATCGCGCCGGGCCGGTCCAACGTCATCGGCGCCCGCACCGTCGTCCTCAAGCCCCGCGGCGCCACGGCCGAGGACATGGTCCTCCTCGAACCGGCCGGGATCAAGTTGACCCTGGGCGAGGGCCCCAAGAACGCGTTCGGCGCCAAGGGCCGCCTGCCCGGCACGCGGATGGGCAGCGCCTACGTCGTCCGCAAGGCGCTGCTCGACGCGACGGAATACGCCCGCAAGCGCAAGGACCACCAAGCCGTGGTCGCCGCGGCCAAGGGCAAGAAGGGCGCGGAGCCGCCCCCGGCGCCGCCCCGCAGCCTCGAGCTCGAGCCGCTGGCCGACCTCCTCGACGGCAAGCTCACGGCGTTCGTCGAGTGTCACCGGGCCGACGACATCCAGACGGCCCTGCGGCTCGTCGACGAGTTCCGCTTCCGGGCCGTGCTGGTCGGGGCGACCGAGGCGTACAAGTCCGCCGCGGAGATCGCGAAGAGGGGACTGCCGGTCGTCGTCGGCGTGATGGGCGTCGGGTCGAAACGGGTCGAGACGAAGAACGTAAGCCTGGGGAACGCCGCGGCTCTCGTCGCCGCGGGGATCAAGACCGCCGTCGCGGCCGAGGACGCCCTGGGCATCGGGGCCCAGGAGGAGCTGGCCCTGTCGGCGGCCCTGGCCGTCAAGGGGGGACTCGACCGGGCGGCCGCGCTCCGGGCGGTGACCCTGACGGCGGCCGAGATCCTGGGCGTCGCGGCGCGCGTCGGCAGCCTCGAGCCGGGCAAGGACGGCGACGTGGTCGTCCTCAGCGGCGATCCGTTCGACTACCGGACCCGGGTCGTCCGCGTCCTCATCGACGGGCGGGCCGTCTCCATGCCCGAGCCCCTGAAGCGGCCGCGCCCTTAGCGCGAGTATCTCTCCAGGATCAGCCGGCCGTTCTTGAAATCCATGTGGACGCGGTAGGGCCAGAGGAGTGGGTTGCCCAGAAGGCCCGCGGTGTACCGGCCCGGGATGGCGTTGAGCGTCTCCATCGAGAATTCGTTGAACTGCAGGCTGTCGAATAAGAGCGGACCGAGCCGGGTCGCCAGACCCTCGACCTGATTGACGGTTTGCGGTCCGCCCGCGCCCCGGATGCCGGCCCGGACGATGCGGGCCGGATCGAGCTTCGGCTTGATGTGCGCCTCGAAGAAGGGCCGGTCGACGAGGTTCGTGGCCGCCGCCGAGTCCAGGATGTAGAGAGCGGGAGGCGCTCCCTCGACCGCGGCCTCGACCGTCGTCGCTTCGAAGCAATAGAGCGGAACGTCAGCCGCCACGGCGGCCCGGTCGATGCCGGCGGCGAGAAGGCCTGGACGGTCGAGCGGGAAAAAGTCCATGACCTTGGCCTCGACGTCGATCGTGACGTTGAAGCGCTTGAGAAAAGCCGTTCCGACGAGGCCCTCTCTCAGTCCCCGGAGCGTCCGGACGTCGGAGACCATGACCGGCACGTTGCGGAAGGCGATCCCGCCCATCTCGACCTTGTCCAGCACGGCGAAGCGGGTCGCGACGGAGGCCGTTCCGACGCCGGTGGACGACGCGCTGCCGGTCTGAGCGAGCCCCAGCTCCTCGGCCAATAGGGGGCTTATCGTCATGAACTCCGCCAAGGCCGAATCGAGGTGGAAGAGACGATCGGCCTGGCCGTTGAGCTTTAGGGCGATCATCCGGATCCTCGGGTGAGGACTGGCTGTGACGAGCGGGACCCTCAGGCGTTCAAAGCTCCCCTCCATGTCGTAGAGCCGCTTGCCGTCTAGCCCCCGGAGCTGGCCCAAATTGTTTTCGAGCCAGGAAGGCAGGGGCAAGGATGCCAGTCGGCAGCGCTCCTCGGCGAGGGCGCGGACCTCGGCGAGGTCGGCGACGAGACCGCGCGTCCAGGCCGCCCGCCAAAGCTGACGGAGGGCCTCTTCGAAGAAAGAGGCCGACGGCACGGCCCTGCGGAGGTGGGCGATGGCCCGGTCCTCGTCGTTGCGGATACGGGCGATGCGGCCGAGGCCGAGATGCGCGTCGGGAGAATCGGGCGAGCGCTCGATCACCTCATTGAAGAGGGCCTCGGCGTCCTCGATCCGGCCCGCCTTGAGGACGGCCAGGCCGCATAGGGCCTTGGTTTGGGCGTCGAGGGCGGGATCGGCCAGGAGCTTCGCCGCGAGCGTGTCCGCTTCTTGGAACGACGGCGCGCGAATGAGCGCCGCCAGCGTGGCGGCGTCGTTCTGTGCCGCCGCGAGCGCGGCCCCGCGGGGTTCGGCGACCTGCCCGAGGACGATGAAACCCAACGCCAGCGCCAGAGTCATCCTAATGGTTTTTTTCATAATTGGCCCTCGCAGGGTTTACGCCCCCGGCCGCCGCATCATTTAGGAGCGGCGCGGGCCGTTCTCGACGGAGTTGTTTCGCCGGAGATCGGGATCTCCGGGTGGAGGGGTCGAGCCCTGACGGTGGCGCTCAGCCCGTGATGTGGACCGAGACCTGGGTCGTGGGCTGGGCGGCGGCCATGACGTGCTCCGCGGACAGGGCGTCGGCCAGGACGCCGAAACCGGCGACCGACAATACGGCCGCGACCAGGAAAATGGCGATCTTCGTTCTGATCTTCATATCGTTACCCTCCAACGAGCTTGCGTTCTTTGATGTTCACATACCTATAGACGGAAGCCGACGGCGAAAAGTTGCGGAATCCTATTAAATAAGTAGGGATTACCCTCTTCCCCGGGGGAGAGATCCCCAAGAGGCGCCGGTCGGGCGGCTAAGGGTGTTTCAGCAGGGCGTCGAGAAGGGCCTTTTGGGCCGGCGTCGGATTCTCGAGAGGCCTGATCCGGTAGGTCGGTTCGGCTTTCCGGCCCAGGGCGACCTCCGTTTCGCGGACCGTGCCGCGCCTCGAGTAGAGCACCTTGATCCTGTCCTCCGGTTTACGGCCGTTGACCGCCCCGGCCAGCGACCGTGGCGTGACGCGCGTCCCGTCGACCGCCAGGATCTCGTCCTGGACGCAGAGGCCGGCCAGGGCGGCGGGTGAAGCCGCCTCGATCGCCGAGACGACCGGGTTCCCGCCCTGGTCCTGGGTCGAGGCGCCGAACCAGGGTCCCGCGGCCGGCTTGGGCTCGAGATCGATCGCGAGCCCGGCCCAACCCAAATACTTGGCGTAATCCCACGGCTCGACGGTCCGGGCGTAGACGTCGAAGATCTCGCCGAGAGGGACGCCGGCCGCCCGTTCGCAGACGTCGCGGAACTCCCGGTCGGTGAAGCCGCGCTTCTTCTCTTTGTAAAAGGTCCGGTAGAGGGTGCGCATGACGTCGTCGAGGGAGGAGCGTCCGCCGGAAGCCTCGCGGATACGGAGGTCGAGGAGGAACCCCAACCCGCAGCCGATGTCGTAATAGGAGATAGTGGTGTTGGCGGCGTGTTCGCTGCGGCCGAAAAAGCCCGTCCAGGTGTCGAAGCTCGAAAGGGTCGCCGATTGATGTCGCCGCCCGGGAGCGTTCTCGTATGTGGCGATGGTCGAGCCGAGCCGCTCGAGGGCGTCCTCCCGCGCCATCAGCCCGGCCCGGTTGAGGAGCAGGTACTCGTAGTAGACCGTCACGCCTTCGGAGAACCAGAGCATGTTCGTGTAATTCTCGCGGTCGTAGTCGAAGGGGCCGAGGGCGACCGGGCGGATGGACTTGACGTTGAAGAGATGGAAGTACTCGTGGGCGATGAAGCTGAGCCAGCCCTGGTAGCCGCGGGCGTCCGCGAGCGAGCCCGGGTTGAGGGTCACGGCCGTCGAGTTGAGGTGCTCGAGCCCGCCGCCCCCGGGGCCGATGATGAGGAACGTGTAGTGACGGTAGGGGAGCTCGCCCATGAGCGCGGCCGCGGCTTCGACGATCTTCCCGAGATCGCCCGTGAATTTCGCCCGGTCGAAGGAGCCGAGGTCGTAGGCGGCCACGGTGTGGGGGCGGCCCGCGGCCTCGAACGTCAGGATCTCCTGGTTGCCGACGAGGATGGGGCAGTCGTAGAGCGTGTCGAAGTCGGGAGCGCTGAAGGTGTTCGGGCGCCCGGCGACCGGATCGAGGCCCGTCGAAACCTGTTTCCACCCGTCATAGGGGACGACCGTGAGCGTGACCGGGTCCTCGAGGCGGCCGGCGACGTGCATGAACAAACCGGTCGGGGTGATGAAGCCGCCGTCGTCGCCGAGATAGCTGTCGGCGACGAAGCGGGTGAAGGCGTAGACGTCGTAGCTAATGACGACGGACGCGGCTTTCCCGGTGCGAACGCGCCAGGTGTTCTTGGCCGTCTTTTCGTGGGCCAGGGCTTTCCCGGCGCCGTCCTCGGCCCGGAAATCCTTGACGAACTTGGCGTAGTCCATGATGCGGTAGTAGCCCGGGGTCCAGGCCGGCATCTTGAAGTCCTGGGTCTCGCCCTCGAGCCCCTCGGCCCGGAAGACGACGTGATAGTAGTGGCTCGCGGGCGCGTCCATAGACACGGTGAGGGACAGGCGGGGCGCTGGGGCGGCGAGGGCGGTTCCGGCGACGGCCAGGATAAAGAAGAGAAGAATGGCTGGGCTGGTTCTTTTCACGCTGTTCCTCCTATCGTCCATCCCGGGGACACGTCCCTCGAAGCTCGGGACTGGCCAGGGGGGCTGTACCCGGGGTACATGCCCCCATGCCGGCGGCCCCGCCCAGGGCTCACTTCCAATCCGGCAAGCGTCCCGGCGTGTAGGGCGCGCCCACGGCGTCGAGCCGCTTCTCGATGGCCTTGACGTCCTCGGCCAGGATCCTCTTGAGTTCCTCGTAGACCGGCCGGAACTCTTCCTCGGCGATGGCGTACCCGTCGCGCTGCATCCGGGTCGGGGCCGAGGTCGAGCCGGCCGTGTCCCCGGCGACGGCGCCGATGCGGTTCGCGATCCCGGGGAAGGTGTCCTTGTCGAGGCGCGACAGGACGCGGTCGCCGTACATCTTGAGCTGCAGGCCTCCGAGCTTCGTCTCGAGGGCCTTGATGGCATCGAGAATGTCTTGGTGCGGGCGCCGTGACGCTCTTGAGGGAGGCCCGATAGTGTCTGGTGAGCGTGCCGAGCTCGCGCAGCGTGCTCGAAGCGGCGCTGACGGAATTGGAGAGCTTGCGGACCTTCTTCTGGAAGGCGGCGAGCTCCGTCCGGTCCTTGGCCGGAAGCGAGACCGCGGTCAGCGCCTTGACCTCGAATTTCACGGGCCCGGCGAGTTCCGTGATCTTGCCGTCGACGCTCGAAGCGAGGGAGACCGAGTAGGCGCCGGGGACGACGAACGTGCCGGACGGGCCCGAAGAGGCCGGCGACGCCTGCGCCGGGCTGGTCGGCTCGAGGGCCGGGCACCGGAGGTCCCACGTCGCCCGGTTGAGCCCCTTGCGGGCCGGTTCGCGGAGGACGCGGACGACCTGCCCGTCCTCGTCGGCGACGGTGAAGAGCAGGACCGCGGGTTCCTGGTCCTGCTCCGCTTTCAGCCGCTCGCGGCTCGGGTAGGGGACGGGCTTGCCGGCCTTGATCAGCGCGGCCTCCTCGTCCTTTCTTTGGTCCTTGAGCGGCTTCGGCGCGTCCTTCAGATGATAGGTGAAGACCGCGGCTACCGGCGGGTTGGGAGCGGAGAAATAGCTCTCGCCCTGAAAGCCCTTCTCGCGGGAGCCCAGGCCGCCGAGGGGCATCTTCTCGACGAACATCCAGGCGCTCTTGAGCGGGAAGACGTGGCCGTCCTTTCCCAGCGTCTCGGGCTTGACGTCGCGCAGGGGCGAGTAGTCGTCGAGGACCCAGAAGCCCCGCCCGAACGTGGCCAAGACGAGATCGCTCTCGCGCTTCTGGATATCGATGTCGCGGACGGCGATCGTCGGCAGGCCCGAGCCGAGCTTCTTCCAGTGCCGGCCGCCGTCGAGCGTCGCGAACAGGCCGAACTCGGTCCCGGCGAACAGCAGGTCGGGCCGGACGGGGTCCTCGGCCAGGGCGTAGACCGAGCCGCGCCCGGGCAGGTCCGAGGCGATCGACGTCCAGGTCTTGCCCAGGTCCGCGCTCTTGAGGACGTAGGGCTTGAAGTCGCCCCGCTTGTGGTTGTTGAAGGCGGCGTAGACGGTGGCCCGGTCGTGATGCGAGGCGACGATGTCGTTGACGTAGGTCAGGTCGGGGACGCCGGGGAACTTGTCGATCTTGCGCCAATTCTTGCCGCCGTCCTCGGTGACCTGGATGAGGCCGTCGTCGGTCCCGGCGTAAAGGACGCCTTCGGCGACCGGCGACTCGTCGAGGGCTACGATATTGCCGTACTGGGAGGTCGAGGCGTTCTTGGCCACGGCGTCCATCGGCCAGACCCGGCCCATGACCTCGAGCAGGTTGCGGTCGATGCGGCGGGTCAGGTCTTCGCTGATGACCTCCCACGAGTCGCCGCGGTCGTCGCTGCGGAAGACCTTGTTCGCGGCGAAGTAGAGCCGGGTGTGCGCATGCGGGCTGACGAAGAGCGGGGAGTCCCAGTTCCAGCGGTACTCGGCCTCGCCCTTGCGCGGCTTGGGCTGGATGGCCGTCGACTCGCCGCTCGCGCGGTCGAAGCGGGCCAGGTAGCCGTGCTGGGACTGGGCGTAGACGATGTTCGGGTCCTCGGGATCGACGGCCGACTCGAAGCCGTCTCCCGTGTCGGTCGTGATCCAGTCGGCGTTGACGATGCCGTGGGCGCTCGTCGTCCGCGACGGTCCGCCCAGGCTGTAGTTGTCCTGGGTCCCGCCGTAGACGTTGTAGAAGGGCGAGTCGTTGTCGGTCGCGACCTTGTAGAACTGGGTCACCGGCAGGTTGGGCATGTACTTCCAGGTCCGGCCGCGGTCGAACGACTCGTAGACGCCGCCGTCGTTGCCGTTGAGGTAATAGTCGGTGTTCGCAGGATCGATCCAGAGGGCGTGGGAGTCCCAGTGTTTGCTTTCGTCTCCGAGGGCCTTCCAAGTGGCGCCGCCGTCATCCGTGACCTGGAGGAAAACGTCCATGGAATAGACGCGGTCCTTGTCCTTGGGATCGCAGACGAGCTCCTGGTAGTAGTTGCCGCTCGAGGTGTAGCCGCTTCGCCGCTCCCAGGAGGCGCCGCCGTCGACGCTGCGGTAGAAGCCGCCCCGGTCCTCCTGGGCTTCGACGATGGCGTAGACGAGATTCGGGACCACGGGGGAGAGGGCCAAGCCGATGCGCCCGAGATCGCCGCCGGGGAGGCCGGCGACGATCTTGCGCCAGGTCTTGCCGGCGTCGGTCGACTTGTAGACGGCCGAGCCCGGTCCGCCGCTGATCTGGGTGAAGACGTGGCGGCGGCGCTGGTGGGCCGTGGCGTAGAGGACGTCGGGGTTGCGCGGATCGAGATGGACCTCGCTGACGCCGGTGTGCTCGTCGACGGTCAGGACGGGCGCCCAGGTCTTGCCGCCGTCGGCCGTCTTGTAGAGGCCGCGGTCGCCGCCCGCGCTCCACAGCGGCCCGTAGGCCGCGACGTAGACGACGTCCGTCGCCCGCGGATCGATGGCGATCATGCCGATATGCTCGGAGGCCTTGAGGCCGACGTTCGTCCAGGAGGCGCCGCCGTCCTCGGACTTGTAGACGCCGTCGCCGTAGCCGACGCTGCGCTGGTTGTTGTTCTCGCCGGTCCCGACCCAGACGACGTTCGGGTTCGAGGGATCGAGGACGACGCAGCCGATGGAGTACGAGCCCTGGGCGTCGAAGACGGGCGCGAAGGTCGTGCCGGCGTTCACCGTCTTCCAGACGCCGCCCGAGGAGGAGGCCACGAAGAACTCGGACTTTTTGCCCGGATGGACGGCGAAGTCCGAGATGCGGCCCGAGGTCAGGGCCGGGCCGATCGGCCGGAGCTTGAAGGCGCCGAGGGAAAGACCCGCGTAGGGGTCGGCGTCCTTCGCCACGGGGGCTTTGCCCTTGACCTGCGCCGCGAGGGGCGTGGGTGGGACGGCCGCATGCCAGGATGGCCAGGGCGAGTGACGCGATGAGGACGGTCCTGAGGCTGATCCGGTTCGACATGACGACCTCCTGAGGCGGGAATGTGGGAATCGTCGAAGCCGAATGATACCGCCCCCCGCCCGGGGGGTCAAGGCTCAGCGCCGGCGGACCGCGTTGGCCTGTCGCGCCTCGCGGGAATAGGCGCGGAGCTTGTCCCAGTTCTCGTCTGCGGCCGGGCCCGACGTGCCGGCGAAAACGAGGGTCGAGTCCACCCCGCCCCCGTGGCTCACGCATAAGCCGATGAGAGCGCCCAATCCGCCAAAGACCATTGCCGCCTTACGAGGAGTCTGCATGCCATGGACATTCCTGTCCCCGTAGCTCAAGCCCGCGATGAATCCGGCCGAAGCGCCGGCCAAGAAACCGACAAGCGTCCCGGTTCCCCTTTTGGACCTCCGGAGGATCTGAACGGAGCGGATCTTGAGGCGAGGGATCGTTAAGTCCGCCCCGCCACGGCGAAGAACGAGAGAGTCGCTTCCGATCGAGATGAGCTCCCCCGGGAGCTTCGAGCCCGTCGGACTTGAGAACGCGGACGGCCGCGCCCCGGCGCTCTTCAGCCGCGATCCCGGCGGGCCCGGCACACAAGAGCAAGGCCAGGACCGATCCCGAGACGAACCGTATCGAAATCGAGCGCATGGACGCCTCCCTTGTCCTGTCTCCGGTCCGAGCAGGACGGCTCATTTCATGCGGCTTTCGCGGGAATAGGCGCGGAGCTTGTCCCAGTTCTCGTCCGCGGCCGGGCTCGACGTGCCCGCGAAAACGAGGGTCGAGTCCACCCCGCCCCCGCGGCTCACCAACTGGCCAATGAGAGCGCCCAGTCCGCCCAACACGGGCGCGGTGATGAGGATGGGGTGCCCATGGATCCGATCAGGACCGAGGGCGACGCCCCACTCGACCCCGAGCAAAGCGCCGGCCAGGAAACCGGTAAAGGTCCCCTTTCCCCTCTTGGACCTCCGGAGGATCTGTACGGAGCGGATCTTAGCCCGGGGGATCGTCCAGTCATCCCCGCCCTGGCGGAGAACGAAAGAGTCGCTTCCGACCGAGATGAGCTCGCCCGCGGCCGAGCTTCCGTCGACCCGCGTGACGACCAGAGAGGCGCCATGCTTGACCTTGGCCGAGAGGCCGGTTGGCAGGCCAGCCAACAGCGCGGTCATCGCCGAAATGATGAGCAGAAGAGAGGTCTTTTTCATGAATTCCCCCTGACGTTACGACCATGTTCAAACAGTAGCCGGGGATTGTCAATAGTCCGTATCGGGGGCGCCGGAGGCCCGACTTTTGACAGACCCCCGGTCTGGCCGATACAATGCCCCCGGCCATGGACAACGCGGGGATGAAGAGCGCTCTGCGGGAATTCGCCCTGGAGCTCGGCTTCGATCTCTTCGGCGTCGCCGATGTTCGCGGGATGCGCGGCGAGTTCCTGCTCGAGCCGGAGACCCGCGACCGCTTCGGGCTGGCCGTCTCGCTGGGCAAGAGCCTGAGCGATGCGGTCCTCGAGGACATCCGCGACCACCCGACCTCGATCTACTTCCACCACTACCGGCAAACCAACGGCTTCCTCGACCGGGGCGCGCTCCTCCTCGCCGACCGCATCCAACGGCTTGGGCACCGGTCGCTCCCGGTCGCGGCCTCGCAGATCGTCGATTGGGACAACCAGAAGGCCCACCTGTCGCACAAGCACGTCGGCCGCGCGGCCGGCCTGGGCTGGTTCGGCCGCAACAATCTCCTGGTCAATCCCGAGTTCGGCTCGCGCTTCCGCTTGGTCACGGTGCTGACGGACATGCCGCTCGAGCCCGACGCCCCCCTCGACCGGGACTGCGGCAGGTGCCGGGCCTGCGTCGCGGCCTGCCCGGCCGGGGCCATCAAGGACGCCCGCGAGGATTTCGACCACAAGGCCTGTTACGAGACCCTGAAGGAATTCCGCAGGAAGGGCTACACCAGCCAATTCATCTGCGGCATCTGTGTGCGCGACTGCCGCGGCCCCAAGCCCTGAGCGGCCGGCTCAGACGGCTTCGAGAGGGTTTCGGGCCCGCAGCGACGGGAAACGGGTGAAATCGCGGTCGATCGTCCACAGCTCGTCGACGCCGTTCTGAAGACATATCGCGGCGACGCGGGCGTCGTGGACCTTGGGTCCCGCGATCTTCCCGGCCGAGACCAGGGCCTTGAGCCGCGGCCAATACGACGCGTCCTCGGCAAGCAAGACCAGGCTCGGCGATTCGATCCAGGCGTCGACCTGGCCAACGGCCAGATCGAGCGGTGTCGGCGGACGGTAGATCCGGGGGTGCGTCGCGATCGCCAGGAATTCGTGGATGCAGGGCCAGGGGATGGCCCAGGGCGTCCGGCCCTCGGCCAGCCCCCGGACGCATTCCCTGGCTGCGGCGTGCCAGGGGGAATCCTCGCGGTGGGCATAGACCAGGATGTTGCTATCGACGGCGATCATCACCCGCGTCCCTCGTAACTGATTTCGAGAATACGGTCCCAATTCTGGCCCTCAAGGCCGGGAGTGAGACCCTGCCCTTTGAAGGAGGCCGGGCGGAGCCTGAACTCGCTCTGCCCCCGGCCGCTCCGCTCCGTTACGACCTTTCTGAGCCCTTCCTCGACCAGGGCTTTCAGGGTCGTCTTCTCCCTATGCGCGACCTTTTTGGCTTCGTCGAACAAACTATCTAGAATATGTATGGTTGTTTTCATATGGCTAGCCATATCATTTCTCCTTGGCCCTGTCAAGCGTGCCTGCGCCCATTTGGATGGACGCCCGCCGGCCGGCCGGATTCTCATTAGCGGGGCCGGCGATGGCGAGGGACGGGAGGATATGCTAGATTGGAGGAAACGGGCCATCCGGATCCAAGGACAGGAGGGCGATCATGAGTCGAAGGAATGGAATGACAAGACGGGAATTCTTCGCCGCGGGGGCCGGCCTCACCGGGGCTGCCGCATTCGCGGCGAAAGCGTCGGGGGGCGGCCGGGTTTGGGGTGGAGCGGGAGTTTTCGGACGCGCCGCCCAGGCCGGGCCGCATAAGTCGCGGGTCGTCCTGGTCAAGACCGATTCCCGCGCCGACGGCGTCAAGAAGTGTCTCGACCTTCTCGCGATCGATCCTTTCCGGGCCAAGAACGTCCTGATCAAGCCGAACTTCAACACCTCCGATCCCACTCCCGGTTCGACCCACAACGACACCCTGACGGCGCTCCTCGCCCGCATCCGGGACGAGGGGGCGAAGAGCCTGGCCATCGGCGACCGCAGCGGGCCGGAGGACACCGAGCAGGTCTTCGACAAGAAAGGGATCCGGGCCATCGCCGCGTCTTTCGACGCCAAGCTCCTCAACTTCGACGCGCTCGGCGACGACGGTTACGTCAAGTTCGATCCGCCGGCCTCGCACTGGAAGGACGGCTTCCTCGTCGCCCGTCCCGTGGCCAACGGGGAGTGCGTCGTCTCGACCTGCTGCCTGAAGACGCATCAGTTCGGCGGCGTCTTCAGCATGTCGCTCAAGAACTCCGTCGGGATCGTGCCGCGCAAGGGGCACGGCTTCATGCGCCAGCTCCACGGCTCCCCCGACCAGAGACGGATGATCGCCGAGATCAACTCCGCCTACCGGCCGGCCCTGGTCGTCCTCGACGGGCTCGAGGCCTTCGTCGACGAGGGACCGATGACCGGGCCGCGCAAGGACGCCGGCGTCTTCCTGGCCGGCACGGACCGCGTGGCCGTCGACGCCGTGGGGGTGGCCATCCTCAAGGACTTGGGCTCGAACGAGGCCATCATGAAGCCGGCCGTCTTCGAGCAGGAGCAGATCGCCTGGGCCGTCCAGCTCGATCTCGGCGCCGCGTCCCCGGCCGACATCGTCATCGACACGCCGGACAAGGCCAGCGAGGCCTACGCGGAGAGGATCCGCAAGATCCTGAACGCTACCTGACGAGCTTGATCTCGACCCGGCGGAATTCGAGGGGGTGGCTTTCGGCCTGGAGGGCGATGTAGCCCTTGTCGAGGAGCAGTCCGCCCGCCCCGACGAGCCTGGCGCCGTCGGCGTCGGCGGGATCCAGCTGGGGCCTCTCGTATTCGAGGACCGTCCGGCCCCCGACGACGTGGCGGATGGTCCCCGCGCCGTCCACCTCGACCTCGACCGTGACCCAGCCGTCGCCGCGGAAGGTCGGCGAAGCCGAATTCGTGCAGTGCCGGGTGACCAGCTCTCCGGCCATGACCACGTTCGTGCCGGGCGTGCAGAGGTTGGCCGTCGGCCGCTCCTCGGGGCCGTCCCCGCCCAGGAACTGGACCTCGATCGAGACGGGAAAGCTCTGCGCGAGGCCCATGCTCTCGGGGGATTGCGAGTGGATCATGACCCCGCTGTTGCGGAAGCCCCAGGCCGGGCCGCCGGGGGCCTGGCCGCCGACGAAGCGGTATTCGATCCTCAAGGCGTAGCGCCCGAACGGCTCCTTATAGAAGAGGTGGCCGAACTCGCCGTCGAACTTGTCGTAGCCGTCGTAGGACACCCTGAGGACGCCGTCCTCGACCCGGAAGGTGTTCCGGTAGTTCTCGCCGAGCGGCCGGCCGGCGAACTTCGGGATCCAGCCTTCGAGGTCGCGGCCGTTGAACAGGCTGACCCAGCCGCCGCCGGAGGCCGTCGCGCGAGATCCGGGCGCGGGCGCCTCCCGCTTCGCGCAACCGGTCGCGGCGGCCGCCGCCGCGACGGCCAGGGCGGCGAGGGTTCGGGCGAGAGTGATCTTCATGTCCGTTCCGTCTCCTTGGATCAGGCGCTCTGGTCGCGGATGAACTCCTCGACCTTGGCGACGAGCTCCCTGTCGCCGATGAAGAGGGGCGTCCGCTGGTGGAGCGAGGACGGTTTGACGTCGAGGATGGGACCGTTGCCGTCCGAGGCGTAGCCCCCGGCCTGCTCGGCGATGTAGGCGAGCGGCCCGGCCTCGTAGAGGAGCCGCAGCTTCCCCGTCGGCGCTTTCGGGTCTTTCGTATCGGCCGGGTAATAGAAGACGCCGCCCGCGAGCAGGTTGCGGTGGAAGTCGGAGACGAGCGTCCCGATGTAGCGCAGCGACAGCCCCCGGACCCCGCCGCCGTGGCCTTGCAGGTATTCCGTGTAGAGCTGGACGCCCCGGCTCCAGTACAGCTGGTAGCCGAGGTTGACGCTGAAGTACTTGGCCTTGGGGATCCGGATGTCGGGGTGGGACAGCAGGAACTCGCCGACCGACGGGTCGAGGGTGAAGCCGTGGACGCCGTGCCCGGCCGTGTAGACGAACATCGTGCTCGTCCCGTAGGCGATATAGCCCGAGGCGACGAGGTTGCGGCCGGGCTGGAGGAACTCGTCGACCGAGAGCGGGCCCGAGTCCTTCTTGCGCCGGTAGATGCCGAAGATCGTGCCGACCGGCATGTTGAAGTCGACGTTGGACGAGCCGTCGAGCGGGTCGAAGACGAGGAGGTACTTGCCCATCGGGTAGCGGTCGGGAATGGGCAGGAATTCGGCGTTCTCCTCGGAGGCCAGGCCGGCCAAGCGGCCGGTATGGTCCGTCAGGCGGGTCACGGTCAGGTCGGCGAAACGGTCGAGCTTCATGACCGTCTCGCCCTGGACATTGACGTCGCCCGTGCGGCCCAGGATCTCGGCCAGGCCGGCCCGGGTCGTCTTGCTGGCGATGACCTTGCCGGCCAAGGCCAGGTCGTAGAGGATATTGGTCAGGACGCCCGTGGCTTCGGGGTGGAAGGCCTGCTCGTCGAGGATGTGGCGTTCGATGGTGATGATGGGAGAGGGGTCCGCATGGTCCGTCATGGCGCCTCCTGAGTTCCTGGGGAAGGCCCAAGGTAACACGCTTCGCCGCGACGTTCAAGAGCGGGGCGGCTTGTCTTGACGGGGCCGGCTCGCTTATAATCGGCCCAGCAGGTCAAAGGTGGGCCGGGACAAGCGGATCTTCTATCTCTCTCTATTCGCCGGGGTCTTGATCTTCGTCCTGAGCGTCTTCGGGTTCGTCGGCATGCTCGACCGCCCGGCCATCCCCTGGGACGAGCTGGCCCAGACGACCGGCATCCCGGCCGAGTTCCTGGCCGGCGCCGCCCTCCGCGCGGACGGGTTCGAGATCGCCGACCGCGACAAGGATTTCAAGTTCGTCACCGCCCACCATCGCGTCGGCGACACGATCGAGTTCGTCTTCGTCGAGGACGGCCGGGAGACGGCCGTGCGGGCCGCCCTCGTCCCGTTCTATTCCGGCGAGGGTTTCCCCATCATCTTCTTCCTGACCGGGGCGTTCGGTTTCCTGGTCGGCTTCGCCGTCTTCCTCCTCCGGCCCGGCGACCGGCGGGCCCGCTACTTCTTTTGGCTTTGCGTGGCCTTTTCCTCGGCCGTGATGATCAACGGCGAATGGTACGGCCTCCAGGGACGGCTGTTCGCCCTCGTGCCGGGGGTCCTTTACGTCTTCGCCTACACGCTGACGCCGGCGGCTTTCCTGAGGTTCGTCTGGACCTTCACGGCCCGGGAGCACCTGCCCGGCGGCCGGCTGCTCTTCGGAGCATCGCTCGTCTTCGGGACGTTCTTCAGCGCGGCGCTCGTCGCCTCCCTGCTCGTCCCCTCGATCGCCATCTTCCGCTTGATGAGCTATTTCCGGATCTTTCGGGTCTACTTCATCACGGTCTTCCTGGTCGGGGCCGTCATGCTCTTCCGGGCCTTCGGGGCCGCGCCTTCGCGGGAGAGGCGCGACCAGATCCGCTGGGTCCTGGTCGGCATCCTGGGCGGGCTCGGCCCCTTCCTGCTCCTCTACCAGGTCCCGCGGGCCCTCGGCGTCGGGCCGCTCCTGAGCGAAGAGGCGGCCAGCGCCTTCTTCGTCATCCTGCCGCAGGCCCTGGCCCTGGCCATCTTCAAGTACAAGCTCATGGACGTCCACGTGATCGTCAACAAGAGCGTCGTCTATTCGCTCCTGACCATGGTCACGGTCGGCGTCTACATGCTCTCGGTCGAGGGCCTGAAGCAGGTCTTCGAGGTGCGGACCGGGACGGGGCGCAAGTGGCTGTCCGCGGGCGCGGCTTTCATCGCCGCCGTGGCCTTCGCGCCGGCCCGGGCCTGGATCCAGAAGGCCGTCGACCGGGCCTTCTTCCGCAAGGGGTACAACTACCGGAAGGCCGTCCAGGGCTTCACCGGGTCCGCGGAGAAGGCCTGGAGCGCCGGGGACGTCCTGGCCGGCTTCGCCGACACGCTGGCGGAGGCTCTTCCGGTGGAGCGGGTCGGCGCCTTCGTCCCCTCCTCGGGCTCCGGCCCGCCCGGGACCGCCCTGCGGACCGGCCTCGACGACGGATCGGTCGCCGCGCTCCTCGCCGCGCCGCCTGAGCGCCAGGCGCCGCTTGCCACCGGCAGGCTCGCGCGCCTGGGATTCGAGATCGCCCTGCCGCTGCCGATCGGCGAAGGCGCCCGGCCGGGCTGGCTTTTCGTCGGGCGCAAGCGGTCGGGCCTGAAGTTCACCGAGGAGGACCAGGCCCTGCTCGAGGCCCTGGCCGTCGAGGCGACCGAGGCCCTGCGGCGCGTCCGGCTCCAGGAAGAGGTCGTTTACGAGCGGGCCTCTCGCGAAAAAGCCGAGGAGCTCGGCCGGATGAAGACGGAGTTCATATCGGCCGTCTCCCACGAGCTGCGGACGCCCATGACCTCCCTGCAGTCGATCTCGGAGCTCCTCAAGTCGGGCAAGGTCGCCGACCCGGCCCGGCGGGAGCGGCTGCTCGAGCTGATGGCCGGGGAGTGCGGCCGGCTGGGCCGCTACCTCCACAACGTCCTCGACTTCGGCCGCATCGAGCAGGACGTCAAGAGCTACGATCTCCGCGAGACGGACCTCGTCCCGGTCGTCGCCGGCGTCGTCGAGATCGTCCGGTCGGCCGCGGCGGAGGACGGGCTCGAGCTCGAGGTCTCGATGCCGGACGGTCCGCTCGCGGTCGAGGCCGACGCCGACGCCGTCCGCCAGGCCGTCCTCAACCTGGTCGACAACGCCGTCAAGTACGGCCGCGGCCGGAAGCGCGTCGCCGTCAGCTTGGCGGCGACCCCGGACGGGGCGGAGATCGCCGTCCGCGACAACGGCATCGGCATCGCGGCCGGGGACCGCGAGCGGCTCTTCGACGCGTTCTACAGGTCCCCCGAAGCCGTCCGCCACGATCCCAAGGGCGTCGGACTGGGGCTGATGATCGTCAAGCACGTCATGGACGCCCACGGCGGCGCCGTCGGCATCGAGAGCGAGCCGGGCCGAGGGTCGACGTTCACCCTGAGATTCCCGAGGAGGCGACGGACATGAAGAAGATCCTCATCATCGACGACGACCGGGTCCTGAGGCAGACGCTGGCCGCGGCCCTCGAAACGGAAGGCTACGCGGTGGCCGAGGCCGGCGACGGCCGCGAGGGCCTGAACAAGGCGCTCAAGGGCGGCTTCGACCTCGTCGTGCTCGACGTGGTCATGCCCGCGCTCGGCGGGCTCGAGGTCTGCCGCATGCTTCGCGAGGCCGGCCGCCAGGTGCCCGTGATCGTCTGCTCCGGGAAGAAGAAAAAGGAATTGGACAAGGTTCTCGGGCTCGAGCTCGGCGGGGACGACTACCTGACCAAGCCCTTCGGCACGGACGAGTTCATCGCCCGCGTCCACGCCGTCCTGAGGCGGTCGAAGCTCGAGGTGCCGGAGCTCGAGGACGTCGCCTTCGGGGACGTGGCCGTCGACTTCCGGAAGAAGACGGCCAGCAAGGCCGGGCGGGACCTGCATCTGACCGCCCGGGAGTTCAGCCTGCTGCGGCTCCTGGCCGGGTGCGAGGGCCAGGTCGTCTCCCGGGAGACCATCCTCAACAAGGTCTGGGACTACGAGAAGTTCCCCACGACGCGGACGATCGACACCTTCATGTACAACCTGAGGCGAAAGATCGAGGACGACCCGTCCGCGCCGAAGCACCTGGTGACGGTGCCCTGGCTGGGCTACAAGTTCCAGCGCTAGAGCGACGTCCCTCTCAAAGCTTCGCTATGTTCGCTTCGGTCGGTGGCAGGGGATCCAGATCTCGGTCCGCAGCTCCTCCGGCTTGACGGCCATGGGATTCCTGTCGAGATAGCGCTCGAGGACCGGACCCCCGGCCTCGTAGCCTTCGGCGGCCAGCCAAGCCATCATCTTTTCGATCGCGAGGCCGGCCTTGTCGTAGGGGCCGACGTGCACGGCGATGGCGACCGTTTTGTGCTCCCAGACCTTCTTCACGAGAGGCGGCGTCGGCGAAGCCTGAGGGGAGATGATGAAGCCGGCCTCCCAGGACAGGTCCTCCGGCTTGGTGTCGCCCGGCCAGTTGTGATAGACCCCGACCATGGGGCCTCGGATCTGCGGGAACAGGCCCTGGGCCTGCATGCCGCCGACGAGCTGGCCGATGACCGAGGTCATATCCGAATAGGGGCCCTTATGAAGGATGGCGCAATAGGTGAAGGCCTGGACATCCTTAACGGCGATGTCGAGGTCTTGGGCGCGCGGAGGCGCGGCCGCGGTTGCGGCGGCCGCCAGGGCCAGTAAGCCCCACAGGAGCATGCGGACGAACGCGGTCTTCATGGATCTCTCCCCTTTCCCCGGCCCTGTGGCCGGGAGTCCTCCTGGACTTCTTTCAGACCCCGGCGGGCCGGCTCAGCGCGCGACCCCCCGAGGATCAAGGATGAGACCGATCTGATCGACGAGGTCCTGGACGTGGTTCCGCGTCGGCGTGTCCGCCGCGCCCGCGGCCTTGGCCTCGAGCATGGCCCTGAGCGACTTGAGCTCGGCCCGGATGGCGCCGCGCGTGTCGTCGTTGGCCAAGGCGGGGGAGGCGGCCCCGGCTGACGCCGGCGGCGGATTGAGACGATTCCCCAGCACCGTGACGAAGGACCGCTGGAGGTTGCGGCGGTAGGGATCGACCTTGAACGCGCCGGCCGCGAACTCGCCGAAGATCCCGGCCCGCAGGTCCCCGAGCAGCTCGGCCACGGTATAGGCTTTGCCGCCGAGGATGGCCTCATGCTCCTGCAGGCGGGCCGTCCGTGCCTGGTTGAGCACGTTCGCGAGGATCGCCTGCTGCAGAGTGAGCAGGCGAGCCTGGCCGCTCGTCGGCTCGACCTTGCGCAGGATCTCGGCCGGCTCCATCCAGGCCGGCGTCCTGAACAGGTTGTCGCTCAGGAATTTGACGGCCGCCTTCTGCCGGGCCTCGGAGACCGGGGTGAAGCGGACGCCGGCCACGGGGCCGACCTTGGGCTCGCTGTCGTAGCCGCCGACGAGATTGGCGACGTGGCCGAGCTCGAGGCGGAGCTGGCTCCACACCGCCGTGAACATGTGGTCGAGATCGTCATAGTTCTCGCCGGGCTTGAGCACGGCGGCGGGCAGCATGTCCATGACCCGCTTGAGGTTCAGGATGCCGAGCCGGGTGGCTTCGACGGGATCGATGTCGCCCACCGCCTCGGACTCCTCGCCGGGGTCGGTGCCGCGGGTGCCGGCGGTGCTGAAGCGCAGCCACGGCGTCGTCTCCTGGACCTTGCACATCTCGTTGAGAGCCGGCTTCTCTTCGTCCGGGGTCTTGGCGGACGGGATGGGCGTGTAACCCCACTTGATCGAGAAGACGTCGTAAGGTCCGATCTTGGGGATGAGGTCCTTCGGATCGAGGCCGTCCTCGGGCTGGGCCACGTAGTTGAAGCGGGCGTAGTCCATGAGGGTCGGCACATGGCTGTTCGTCTTGACCCACTCCTTGTCCCGGATCTTGGCGACCGGGTAGAGGGCGCTGGCCTTGAAGTTGTGGGGCAGGCCCAGCGAGTGGCCGACCTCGTGGGTGACGATATACAGGAGGATGTCGCCCATGACCTCGTCCGGGATGGGCAGGGTCTTGGAGCGCGGATCGAGCGGGCCGGATTGCGTCCAATACCAGTCGCGGGCCAGCTGCTGGACGTTGTGCCAGATGATGACGTCCGCCTCGAGGATCTCGCCGCTGCGCGGGTCGACCATGCTCGGGCCCATGGCGTTGGCCACGGTCGAGGGCACCCAGCGGATGCTCGGAGACGCGGGCGTCGTCGGGGCTCCAGTCGGGATCTTCCTGGGGCGTCGGGGCGGACTTGGCCTGGATGGCGTTAAGGAAGCCGGCCTCCTCGAAGGCGGGCTGCCAGGCCTCGATGCCGCGCTTGATGTAGGACGCCCATTTGGCCGGCGTCGACGGGTCGACGTAGAAAACGATCGGCTTGACCGGCTCGCTCTTGGCGGCGGCCGGGTCCTTCTTCTCGAGGCGCCAGCGGGTGACGAGATGGCGCACGATCGTCTCGTGATCGGGCCGGCCGTAGTCGGTCTGATCGGTCGTGAAATAGCCGACGCGGTCGTCGGCCAGGCGGGCCATCATCGGCTTCTCCGGCAGCTGGACGAAGGAATAATAGATGACCGCGGTCGGGCTGGGCGTCGGCGGCAGGAGGTCGGCGTACTGGGGCGGGAAGCCCGGCGGCAGCTGGGGCGGCTTGGGATTGAAGGTCTGGATGGCCTCGACGTTGAGGTTGATCGGGAAGACCCGGGCCTTGTCGAAGAAGGTCCGGGACGGATCGATCGACTGGCCGCCGAGGATCTTCTTGACCGGGATCTCGTTGACGTCGCCGGTGAAGAACTTGACCGGGTCGATGACCGGCGACCCGTCGGCGGCGAAAGCCTCGACGGGGAAAGCCATCATGATCGTGCCCGTGTTCATGGCCTCGACGGCCGCGTGGATGGTCTGGCTGGGATCGGCGATATTCGAATACGAGACCGACCGCAGCAGGACCTTGTTCTCGCGCAGCCCCCAGCGGACGACCATGTTCTGAACCGGCTCGCCGGGGAAGCTGGCCTCGCTGGGGCTCTGCTTGATCGTCACGACGAGCAGGAGGTCCTTGTCGAGAACGGCCTTGGGGAGCTCGAAATAGACCTTGGACTTGAGCGAATGGACCTTGATCAGCCCCGACTGGGTCGCGAACTCCGGCGTGACGACCGTGTCGTAAGGCTTGGGCTCGCCCTCGGCGGGCTTGGCGGGAGCGGGGGCCTCCTGCTTGGCGGCGGGGGCGGGCGGGGTCTTGCCGCCCTTGGGCGGCTTCTGGCCGGCGGCCAGGGGCGCGACCAGGGCCAGGACGAGGAGAGCGGCGAGATATTTCTTCATGGGGGACCTCCTTCGACGGTCTCACGGGACGGCCGTTGCCGCCGACGATAGCATTCCCCGCCGGACCGTGTCAACGCGGCGGGGAACGGGTATAATATCGGTCGATGAGAAAGTGGCTCGTCCTGCTGCTGGCGATCGCGGTCCTGTTCGCCCTGCCGAAGCTCGGCGCGCGCGGGCGCCGGGACCGGTTCCCGCTCCTGAAACGGATCAACGAAACCGTGAATATCCTGGCCGCCGTCCTCCTGGTCGTCTACCTCGTCGCCTTCGGCTACTGGCTCTGGACCGAGGTCATCCGCTGACCGGGCCGCCGGTCAGATGTCGAAACACACTTTTCGGTGCGGCAGGGGACCTTCGATCCTCACCGGGTCGTCGTTGGGCGCGTAGGCCAGGACCGTCGTGACGTGCGCGATCATGTCGACGGGCTCGTCGCCCGGCTTCGCCGCCGGGTAAGCGATCTGGGCGGCCCGGTATTCCTCGCTCCCGAACGGCAGGTACTCCAGCTCGACGCGGACGCTCTGGGCGTCGACGTAGGTGCTGATCAGGACGATCCGCGCGAGCTCGACGACGACGGCCTCGACGCCCTCGACGACGGCCCCCGTCTCGGTCGTCAGCTTGGGATTCTCCAGGTACGTGCCCGCGAAGGGATTGCCTTCGTATTTCTCCCTGAGCCAGGCGCCCAGAAGTGGGCCTGAGATCGAAGATCCGCTTGTCCCTTTCGGCCGGGGTCAGGCGTTTGTCGGCCATGATGGCTCGAAAGCTCGCCCGGTACCCTTCCAGCCTCTCATCCGTCCGCAGCGCGCTCAGGAATCCCGACAGCTTGACGTTGTCCTTCTCGACCTTCGCGGCGCAGCTCGACTCGAGCTTCGTGCCCGGATAGAGCCGGAACGAGATCGGGCAGATCTTCTCGTAGTCCTGGCCGACGAGCGAGCGAAGACGCCAGCATGATCGCCGACGCCGAGACCAGCAGGGCGAGGACCGCCAACCTCATCGATCGTCCGTTCTTCATGATTCCCTCCTTTTGCTTTATAGGTCTTCGAGCTTCTTGAGCTCCTTCAGGTACCGGGCTTTCTGCTTGCTCACGATCTCCTTGAACCGCGGCAGGTCGCGCAGCCCCTCGAGCGCCGGGTTCCCGTCGAGCGACGGGAAGGAGTAGAGGTAATCGCCGCCCGTCTCGAAGCCCCGGGCGATGCCCGTTTCGATGTTGTCGAGGGCCTCATCGGTCATGCCCAGCAGGAGATAGAAGCAAGTGCCCTGGATAGTCAGGACCTCCGTCCGTCCCTTGAGGGCCAGAGCCCGCTCTTTTTCGCCCCGGGCCGCGGCGAGCAGGCCCTCGGTGAACGGCAGGTAGCGGAAGTCCGGCCTGATCCGTCGCATGGCTTCGATCTCGGTCCCCCCGTCCTCGAGCCGCCCGGCCAGGACGAGATGAATGGCGTGGGCGAGCCTGGCCCGGAGGTCGTTCGGGTCCAAGGCCACCGCCTGGACGGATCGCGCGGCGGCCTCGCCGAACCGCCCGACGGCCGCGAGGCAGTTGGAGATCTGGGCCACCGGCTCCGGGTCGGCGGGCGCGAGCCGGGCCGCGTGGGCGAGATGGGGGATGGCCTGACGGTAGAGACCGACGCTCCTCAGGAAGGCCCCGACGTCCAGCCGGACGACCGCGCTCTCGGGCTCCAGGCGGAGGGCCTTCTCGAAGAACTCGTACGACTTGGCGAAATCGCCCCGGTTGAAGTTGGCCCAGCCGAGTCCCACGCTCGTCTCGGGCGAGTAAGGGTTCTTGGCGTAGGCCCGCGAGAAGTACTCGCACATGCGGTCGACGTCCTTGGGGTCCCGCTGGGGCGGGGGAGAGGAGTTGTAGCGGGCTTCGTAGGCGTTGCCCATGGCCCACAGGGCCAGGGCGTATCCGGGATCGAGGGCCAGGGCCCGTTCGTACTTCGCCAGGACCTCCGTGAAGACCTCCGGGTAGTCCTTGATCGGATAGGTCGCGTCGAGGAGCGTCATGCCCTCGTGGACGAGGACGCGGGCGTCGAGGTCGCTCGAGACCCCCTTGTTCGACCTCTGGACCCTGTCCTCGGCGATGTCGTAGCGGATGACGGTGGCGACGCCCCGCGCGAATTCCCCCTCGGCGGAAGCGGCCTCGGCCGCGGGCCGGGAGAGCTCGTAGGTCCGGGCCGTGAGGCCGCGCCGGGCATTGATGAGCCTGGCCGTGAAACGGGCCTCGCCGCCCTCGGCGCGGCAGGACGGTTCGAGGAGGTAATCGGCCCGGAGAAGACGGCCGATCTTCTTCGGGTCCTTGCCTCCGGTCTCCCGGACGTTCACCGTGATCGGCGGGACGACCACGAGCTCCGGGATCCCGGCGAGCCCGGTCGCGAGGACGTCCTGGAGGTGGCTCGCGAGCTCCTCGCCTCCTCCGGATGGCTCGGTGAGCCGGAGGACGGCGACCGTGCTCGTCAGGGAGGGCGGACCGGGCGGGAGGATGATCCCCAGGTAGATGAGGAGGCCGAGGAACGCCGCGGCGGCCGCGAGCGACAGAGCTCTGTGGCGCCTGATCCAATCCCGGACGATCTCGTGGGGGGCCGTCGTCCGCAGCCGGTCGAGGTCGGCTTGGACCTCCGCCGCGCTCTGATATCTCTTCGCCGGGTCCTTCTCCAGGCACTTCATGACCACGCGTGCGAGCCCGGCCGATAGGCCCCGGTTGTGTTCGCGCGGGTCACGCGGGATCTCGTGGAGGTGTTTCGCGACGAGCTCGCCGGCGCTCTCGGCCTTGAAGGGCGTTTCACCGGTCAGCATCTCGTACATGAGGACGCCCAGCGAATACAGGTCGGACCGCCCGTCGGCCGGCGATCCGCCGACCTGCTCGGGGGAGATGTAGGCCGGCGTGCCGCTGCGCGAGCCCGTGGCGTCCTTCGATCCCGGGGACGTCAACAGCAGGGCCAGGCCGAAGTCCATGATCTTGGCCTGTCCGTCCTCGTCGATCATGACGTTCTGCGGCTTGAGGTCGCGGTGGACGATGCCGAGCCGGTGGGCCTCGGCCAAGCCGTCGCAGATCTGGCAGGCGATGGGGATGGCCTGTCCGGGCGCGAGCCGGCCGACCTTGCGGATGAGCCGCTTGAGGTTCTCGCCCCGGACGTACTCCATCGTGATGAACGGGACGCGGTCCTCCTCGTTGAGGTCGAACATCCGGGCGACGTTCCTGTGGACGACCTGGCGGGCCAGCTTGAGCTCGGAGGAGAAGCGGGCGAGGACCGATCGGTCCGTCGTGATGCCGGGTTTGATGAGCTTGAGGGCGATCTCTTCGTCGAGCTTGCGGTCGAGCACGCGGAAGACCCGGCCCATGCCCCCGACGCCGAGCTCCTCGATGACCTGGTAGCGGCGGGCGAAGAGGGCGCCGGGGAAGAGATCCGACGGCGTCCGCTCTTCGGGCTGTCCGCCCTCGGGATAGCTCCGCGTGGGCTGGGCGGGCTGGGCGGCGGGGAGCGGCGTCCCGCATTCCCCGCAAAAGTGCTGGGTGTCGGCGTTCTCCACCGAACAGTTAGGGCATCGGCTCATGCCCGTCCCCCTCGACCGGCGTGAGTCAACTCTACAAGCGAATCGGCTTGATGTCAATCCCTCTAAAACGATGACAGGACAATAGATGCGCCGGAGCGGGCGGGGCGATCAACGCCCCGCGGCCGGGATGCGCTCCAGCCGTTTGATGGCCAGGGAAGCTGACGGAGGGGCCGCGGCCGACTGGTCGAAGCCGAACACCGAGACGGAGACATAGCCGTTGCGCACGGCCCAAATGTCCGTGCCGGGCACGGCCGGATCGAGATGATCCCAGCCCGGCCGGTAGAGCGTCACGCCCTCGGGGCTGACCGTTCTCGTGAAATGGTCGACGGGGGCCCGGGTGTCCTGCCTGACGACGCGGAGCCCGCGCAGGCGTTCCCGGGGAAGAGGGGGGACGTTGATGTTGAGGAATGTGCCCCGGGGGATGCCGTCCCTCCCCAGGGCCCGGACGATATCGGCCGTGACCGCCGCGGCGGCGGCATAGTCCATTCCCTTGGACCCGACGAGGTTGACGGCGATGGCCGGCACGCCGAGGAAAGCGCCTTCCCTGGCCGCGCCGACCGTGGCCGAGTAGAACGTGACGGTGCCCAGGTTCTCGCCCTGGTTGATGCCCGAGACGACGAGGTCCGGCTTCGAGGTCAGGAGCTCTTCGACGGCCAGGCGGACGCAGGTCGCCGGCAGGGCATCGATGGCGATCCATCGCTGGCCGCGGCGCTCGCTCTCGCGGACGGCGATGGGCCGGTCCGAGGTGACGCCGTGGCTCGAGCCCGACCGGCCGCCGTCGGGCGCGGCCACGGTCACGGTCCCCAACGGGGCGAGGGCTTCGGCCAGCGCCGCGATCCCGGGGGCCTCGATGCCGTCGTCGTTCGTGATGAGGATCGCGAGCGGCCGCGCGGCGGGCGGCGCGGGCGCGCCGGCGCCGCACGCCGAAGCGAGGGCGAGGGCGAAGAGGACGATCACGATCGGAATTCCCCGTTGCTTCATCGCTCTCTCCTTCGCGCGCCGTTCGTTCTGCACATGCCTCTGTGCGATTTATCAAAAGTCCGCGTCTGACAAGTCTTTAGAATATCCCTTCACGCGTTTTTCCACAGGGTTATTCACAAAGTCTGTGGAAATCCGTTGTTCACTTTCTGTTCTTCACGTAGGTATCGAACCATTCGAACATCTCGGCCAGGACATGGAGGACCGATTCGCGGGCCGAATAGCCGTGGCTCTCGTAAGGCAGGTAGACGAAGCGCGTCGTCGCGCCGAAGCCCTTGAGCGCGGCGAACAGCCGCTCGGACTGGATGGGGAACGTACCCGAGTTGTTGTCGGCCATGCCGTGGATGAGCAGGATGGGCTCCTTGATCTTGTGGGCGTGCATGTACGGCGACATCTTGATGTAGGTCTCGGGGGCCTCCCACAGGGTCCGGCGTTCGCTCTGGAAGCCGAAGGGGGTCAGGGTGCGATTGTAGGCCCCGCTCCGGGCGATGCCGGCGGCGAACAAGTCGCAGTGGGCCAACAAGTTAGCCGTCATGAAGGCGCCGTAGCTGTGGCCGCCGACCCCGACCCTCTTGGGGTCGCCGACGCCCATCTCGTCGAGCTTGCCGATGGCCGCTTCGGCGTTGGAGACGATCTGTTGGACGAACGTGTCGTTGACCGTCTCGGGACTGCCGACGACGGGCATCTCGGCGTTGTCGAGGACGGCATAGCCCTGGGTCAGGAAAAAGAGCTGCGACGTGCCGCGGAAGAACGTGAAGCGGTTGACCGAGCCGCGGACCTGGCCGGCCGTCGCGGCCGAGTCGTATTCCAGGGGATAGGCCCAGACGACGACCGGCAGGCGCGTGCCCTCCTTGTACCCCGGCGGCAGGTACAGGGTGCCGCTGAGCTCGAGGCCGTCGGCCCGCTTGTAGGTGATGCGCTCCTTGCGGATGCCGGTCAGCTGGGGCGCCGGGTCCTTGAAGTCGGTCAGGGCCGACCGTTTCTTCGTCTTGAGGTCGTACACATGGTAGTTGGGCGGGTCGGTCTTGGTCTCGTAGCTGGTGACGAACTTCGTCCGGGAGACGCCGGCGAAATCGACGAACGTCTCGTAGGCCGGGTCCTGGCACTGCCAGAGCCGTTCGACCTTGAGCGTCTTGACGTTCATCCGGTCGAGGAAGGGATGGTCGCCCTGGGGCGACGAGCCGGCGCCGCTGAGATAGATCCAATCCTTGTCCTGCAGGATGACCCGTTCGCCGGTCTTGAGGCCCGTCGTCACCGGCCGGCCGGGATTCTTGTAGCTGTCCCGCGCGCTCAGGTCCCAGACCTTGACCGGCGCCGCGGCGGGATTCGTGAGGTCGACGAGGAAGGTCGTCCGCCAATTCCGCTTCCACTCGCTCTGGGAGGCCAGGACCTTGCCCGGCGTCGCGAAGTACTGGAGGCCCGCGGCCCGCTCCTCGAGCTTGAAGAGCTCCTTCGGCTCACCCGTGAACGGGGCGTCGAGGGCCAGCCAGCGGTCGCGGAAGGGGGCGTCCTTTTTGGGATCGCCGCCGTCCAGGGCTTCGATCCAAACGAGGGTATCCGGCTTGTGGGTCATCCAGCCGATGTTGCGGGGGCCCGTGGGGACGCCGTTGATGGGCACTCCCTCCTCGGTGGGCAGGTCGGCCAGGACCTTGACGAGAGCGCCGTCCATGTCCCAGATCTCCATCGAATGGGAGAAGCCGTCGGCGGGCAGGGCGTAGGAGTACGGCCGCTTGACCCGGCCGACGAAGAGGTAACGCGGGGACGGGGAAACGGCGAGAGTGTCGTAGATGCCGGGCCGGCCGATCTTCCGGACCTCGCCGGTCGCGGCGTCGACGAGGGCCGTCTGAGAGGTCGCGTAATGCTCGAACAGGACCTCGTCGAAGGCGTTCTTGAGCAGGTCCTGATAGGTAGCGACCTTGGCCTCCTTGCCGCCCGAGACCTGGATCTCGGGCCCGACCGGGACGCGGGGAGGGGCGGGGGCCGGGCCGCGGCCGTCGGGGACGAGAGAGACGACGAGGCGGCGGCCGTCGGGGGCCCAGTCCATCCCGCCGAGCACGGCGTTGATGACGGGCGCGGTCAGGGCCTTGGCCGTGCCCGCCTTGACGTCGACGGCCCAGAGCTCGACGCCGCCATCGACATAGCGGAGGAACGCGACGCGCGCGCCGTCGGGGGAGAAGGAGGGGAACGCGAACTTGACGCCGTCGGGCAGGGCGACCCTGCGCACGGCGCCCGTCTTCATGTCCTTGAGCGAGAGGCCGATCGAGAAGCTCAGGACCTGGCGGCTGTTATAGGCGGGGGTGATGCGCATCCCGGCGATCCGCAGGATGGGCTCGGAGAGGTAGGCGATCGACGGCATCGACTCGCGCTCGACGAGCAGCATCGTGTCTCCGGCCGGGCTCATCGAGACCGAGGGCGTCGGCGGCGCGTCGACGATGTCGACGACCTCCTTCGGCGGCATCTTATAGGGCTCCTGCCCGGCGGCGAAGGGAACGAGCGCGGCGAGCGCGATCCCGAGGACGGATAGACGGAGGACGGTCTTGGTCATGGGGGCTCTCTCCAGACGGATGCGGATCATGGTCGAAGGAACCGATTTTAAACCAATTCTCGTTTTTTCCAAACCGTTCTTTTATAATTCCCGTGCCTCGCCGAGGTCGTGGGCCATGAGCGAACAACGAACGAACTGCGTCCGGCTATCCGTCGTCCTGCCGACGTTCAACCAGGAGACGCGGATCGGGGCGACGGTGGCGGCGGTCGCGGCCTTCCTCGCCTCCAAGCCCTACGATTCCGAGATCGTCGTCGTCGACGACGGCAGTTCCGACCGGACGGCGGAGGCGGCCCGGGCCGCGCTCGGCGCGCTCGGCGGCCGGCCCGCGTCGAAGGTCCTCCGCAGGGACGAGAACCTGGGCAAGGGCGCGTCGGTGCGGGAGGGCGTCCTGGCGGCGGCCGGCGAGTTCGTGCTCTTCGCCGACGACGACCTGTCTACGCCCATCGAGGAGGCCGACAAGCTCGTGGCGGCGATCGAGGCGGGGGCCGACGCCGCCATCGGTTCGCGGGCCCTGGCCGCCTCCGAGATCCGGGTCCGCCAGCGCCGGCCGCGCGAGGGGATGGGCAAGCTCTTCAACCTTCTTGTCCGGCTGCTGGTCATCCGGGGCTACCCCGACACCCAATGCGGCTTCAAGGCCTTCCGGAGGGAGGCGGCCCGGGAGGTCTTCTCGCGGCTCCGGACCCCGGGCTTCGCCTTCGACGTCGAGGCGCTGGTCCTCTGCCGGGAGCTGGGCTATCGCGTGGTCCAAGTCCCGGTCGTCTGGAGCGACTCGCCGGCCGAGCCGCCTCCGGATCTTCAGAGGCTCCTGGGGCATGTTCCGGGAGCTGCTGCGCATCCGCCGCCTGTACCGTCCCTCCCGATAGGGGGGATTTCATCGCGGGATTCACCCCTAGGGGGGATTGCCGCATCTCCTCCGCCCCGCCAGAATGGCAAGGAACCGAGCGCCAATCTCTCGGACCGGAGTGCCGCCATGGAAAGACGCAAACATCGCCGCTTCCAGCAATGGAACAAGGCGATCATCAAGTCGGCGTCCGGCGGACAGGGCCTTCTGCCCGTCTGCCCGATCGACGCCTACGCCTGGGACCTGTCCCTCGGCGGGGCCAGGATCCAGTGCGACGCCAGCTTCCCCGTCGGCTCCGTAGTGCGCCTTCACCTCGAGCTGGTGAGGTCCCGCGAGTTCGTCGGCCTCGACGGCGCGGTGCGCTGGAACCGCTGGAACGAGGAGCTCAAGGTCCACGAGTTCGGCGTGGAGTTCCAGAATTGCACCGAGCAGACGCTCCAGGCCATCATGCGCAACCTCTACCATGACCCCGACCGGAGGGCGAAGGACGAGCCGGCCGGCGCGGGCTTGGACAAGGCGTCCGTTTAGACCGGCTCCCCCGAAGTCAGAAGGAAAGCGGAAGCCATGCAGAGACGAAAAGACCGGCGCATCAAGCAGTGGAACAAGACCCTGATCCGGTTCGCGGGGCCCTCCGGCCTCGCCGAGCTCGAGGCTTATACCAGCGACATCTCGCTCGGCGGCGCCCGGGTCCATTCCCCCGAGCCCTTCGAAGAGGGCACGCTCCTCCAACTCCGCATCGAGCTCGTCCGGACGCGGGAGACCGTCGCCATCGAGGGCCTGGTCAAGTGGAGCCGCCGGCACGAGGGCGACGCGATCCACGAGCTGGGCGTCGAGTTCCAGCATTCGGCCTCCAACGCCTTCATGAGCCTGATGAAGAACATCCACGACATCGAACCGCGGCCCAAGATCCAGCCCCCCACCGTCGATCTGGGCAAGGTCTGAGGAAAGGACGGCCATGCGAGAGACTCCCGGGACGAAAAGCACCCAGCGGCGCAAGGACAGGCGCTTCAAGCAGAAGAACCGGACCACGATCACGCTCCAGGGGACCGAGCAAGGACTCCGCGGAGCTTCCGAAGCCAAGGCCTTCACCTACGACCTGTCCCTCGGCGGGACCATGATCCAATCGGAAGAAGCCTTACCCGGTGGGGACCCACATCCAGCTCCGCATCGTGCTCTCGCGGACGATGGCCAGCCTCGGCCTCGTGGGCGAGGTCAAGTGGGTCCGGCGTCACCCCTCCGAGAACAAGTACGAGATGGGCGTCGAGTTCCTCCACGACCGGCCGCAGGGCTTCATGAGCCTGATGAAGGAGCTCTACGAGGTCAAGAAGCCCGGAGAGTTCCCGAGCGTGGACCCGGCGCCGCCTCTCATCCGGTCCTGACCGTCCGGATCCTCCCCGTGATCGCGATCGTGATCCTGTAGGCCCCCCGCGCATTGGACACGGTGATCGTGGCCAGCGGGGAGACCGTTCCCTGCGGATGGAAGACGGGGGCGGCGTTGGCTCCCACCGTGACCCCGGGCAGGACCTCCGTTCGCGCCGTTCGCCAGGTCCCGGCCGCCTCGTCGCGGCGCTCGAAGACGAAGCCCGAGGCGACGAAGCGGACCCGGACAGGTTCCCCGGACATGACGGCCCGGAACCGGGCCTGGCCGAGCCCGGCGGCCACCTCCCAGACACCCGCCCGCAGATGGAGCCGCGGCCCGAGTCCGAGGACCGCATAGGCGGCGCTCCCGGCGACCAGGCCGGTCAGGGCAAGCGCGACGAGCGTCTCGACGAGCGTGAAGCCCCCGCGGCCGCGATCCATTCAATATTCCTTCCAGGCCAGCACCCGCAGCGCATAGAACGCCAGCTGCGGCGAGGCGGTCAGGGGAGCGTTCGCGGCGAACTCCCCGGCGGCGGTCCGGTCGTCGACGGCGACGACGAGCGCGTTCCCGTTGGCGGAGTAGGCGTCGGCGTGGAGAGCGCCGAGCAGCTCGACCGTCTTGCCCGTCCCCTCGACGCGGAAACCGCCGGCCGCCGCGGTCAGGGAAGCCTGGAGCTTGAGGTCGTCGGGCGCGCCTTCGGCGACCGCGATGCCTCCCGAGGCCGGCTCGCCGGTCACGACGTCCCGGCCCGCCGCGTAGATAACGAGCTGGGCCTGCGTGTCCTTCGAGTAGGGGATGCCGTCGCGCCAGCGCACGCCTTCCAGGATCAGGTGGGAGGCGATCGTCACCTGGTCCGAAGAGACGATGGTCAGGTCGACGCCGTCGAGGACGGCGGGCGTCTCCCCGTCGAAGCACATCCCGACGGTGCCGTCCAAGTCGACGGCGCCGCCGCCGAGCGCGGCGATCGCGCCGTCGACGATGACGAGGGGGAGCGGCACGAGGTCGTAGGCGAAGCTCCCTTCGGGCGTCCGGAACTCCGTGCGGCTTCGGGACGGGCTGAAGTCGAGCCGCCACTCCGCGCCGTTGGCCCGGAAGACGACGACCTGGGAGTCGCCGGCGAGGGCCAGGATCATCTCGTCGAGGTCGCCTTCGACGAAGACGCCCCCGAGGCCGAGGTCGTTCTCGATGAGATAGACGCCGTCGGGGACCGGCTCGGTCGAAGGCGCGAGCCCGAGCGCGGCCCTCAATTGGGCGGGGGACAGGTCGCCGGGCTCGAAGACGCCGACCCGCAGGGCTTTAGCCACGAGCGGGGAGGGGTCGTCCGGGAGGACGCCGTCCGTCCCCGGGGCCAAGCCCGGGCCGGCGAACGAACCGGGCTTGCGGACCAGGCGGATCCCGTTCTCCCCGAGAAAGGCGGCCGATCCCCGGCCCGGATCGTCTTTCCTTATATATAGGGGAACGGCCGGCAGGGGCAGTCGCCCGGCCAGGAGCCCCAACGAACCCTCGAGGACGGAAACGTGCCGGGGCCGGATCTGGAGGAGCCCCCCGGAGGCCTCGATCCTCAGCGCGGCCGTTATCCTCAGGTAGTCGCCCCTGTCTTCGAGGCGGTCGTACGTGCAATCGGCCCGGCTCTCCCAGAGCATGCCGTCGAAGGATTCCTCGAGCGTCCGAGGGAAGGCGGAGCCCAGCGCGGCCTCGACGAGGAGCGGGAACCCGGCCTCGGGATCCGCGCGCACGGCGTCGACGCTTCCGGCGGGGACGGCGGCCAGCAGGCCCCGCGTCTCGAGCCATTCGGCGAGGTCACGGAGGCCGCGCTTGAGGCCGTTCTCCGAAGCGCAGTCGAGCAGGACCGAGGACCGGCGGAAAGCGTTGATCTTCATGTGGACCCCCGAGGCCTGGAGCAGGGCCAGGCCGAGCCCGGCGAACACGAGCATGAGGATGATGACGACGATCGTGATCGAGCCTCTCGAACGGCGACAGGTCCTGGAGGTCCGTGTCCCCGGACCTTCGGCTTCAGAGGGTCTTGGCCAGCGCGGCGTTCTTGAGGAACACGGTTGTGCCATGGGGGTGGGCTCCTTCGACGGCGAGTTCGATGCGAATGCGGACGAGGCCGGTCTCCGGGTCGTGGGACCATGCGGCCGCCGCGACATCCTCGAGAAGAGGCTGGGCGGCGGAGGCGTTGACCCGCCGCCGCAGGATCCCCGCGCGCGCGTCCACGTAGAAGGCGACGTTTTCGAGAAGCGATAGGGTCGCGTTAGCGGACGGATAGGAGGCCGCGAGAGGGGAGTCAAGGACGACCGCCGTCCCTTCGACCCGGACGACCGTGCGGACCTCTCCCGCCGTCCCGGCCCGCAGCGAGATCGCTCGACCGGCGGCGACGCCGGCCGCCGAGACCAGGATGAGCCGGGTGTCGCCGGCCCCGGGCTCGGCGGCCGGCGCGAGCGTTCTCTCGAGGGAGACCGTCCGTAGTTCCGTCTCCGTGGCCAGGACGGGCTCCACGATCCCGAGCCGGGACTCCTCGACGAGCCCGAGCCCCGCGTGGAGGAGGTCGATCCGCATCCGGTCGACGGCCGTGAGCGCGGCCTGGCCCGAGACCTCCCGCTCCTCGAGGCGGAGGAAGTCCCTTTGTATCCGCATAAAAGATCCCAGCCCGGCCGTGACGACGATGAGCGAGAGGGCCAGGCCGATCAGGCATTCGACCAGGGTGAAGCCGCGGTCCCTCACGGCTCGAACCCCAGGTCCCGCAAAATGAAGAGGACGGCCGAGGTCTCCGGGCCCGGCCGGCCGGCCTGCCCGACCCGGAGCGTGACGCGCTTCATGCCGT
>CAWDSL010000007.1:0-19467 GCA_963805015.1 uncultured bacterium | reverse complement strand
AGGGGCATAGAGCTCGAAGTCCCAGATCACGGGCCGCCCGCCGCTTCGAGGGATGTGGAGCTGGACGTACCGGCCTTTGGCCGGCGGGACGAAGCGGTCAGGCCCGCGGTCCCGATCGTCGCGCCTCGATAGAACGGCCGCCAGGGCCTCCCCGGCTCATCCCGGCATTCAAGAACGAACGACCGCACCCGGTCCCAGCCCTCGCTGAGATAGACGCCGTCGAACTCGCGGCCGGCCCCGAGATCGACCTCGAGCCAGCATTCGCCCACGCCATCGTCGGTCGCCCAGCGCGTGTTGGAATCGTCGTCGACGGCCCTGACCGGGTCGATCATCCTTATCGTTCTGATAGACGTTCGACGCCGTCGCCGCCGCCCCCAGGTCAGCGAGGGCCTGATCAGGGACGGGTCGGCCAGGGCCGCCTTCAACTCCATGAGGCGTTTCGCCGTCGCCTCCGGGATGCGTCCCGTCTTGTCCGGGGCCAGGTCGAGGAGAAGATTGGCGCCCTTGTCGACGGTCGAATGATAGAGCCGGCGAGCGTCCGGACGGACTTGAGCGCGTCCCCGGCCTCCCAGAACCAATGGTGGGCCAGGGTGTCGCAGGTTTCCATCGGCAGGTAATAGGTCTTCCCGCCGACGGGGATCATCGGGTTGTGGCCGGTGGCGGCGGGGCGGTGACCTCGCCGTTGTTGATGTCCTTCGGCCACAGCAGGACCGGCGGGAGGTCGTATTCCCGGTGGGAGTAAGTCGGGGCCATGGCCCGGACCGCGCTCCCGTCGACGAAGCCTTGGTTGAGAAGGACCAGGCAATCCGGCTGGAGCGATTTGATCTTGTCGTAGAGACGGGCCAGGACCCCCTCCGTATCCGGCCCCATGTCCCAGGGGATATCGAGCCAGAGCTCAGTGATCGGACCGTAGCCGGTCAGAAGCTCCTCGATCTGGCCGCGGCAGAAGGCCTCGTAGTCCTCGGGCGTGCGCGCCCACTGGTTGACCTTGTCCCAGCCCAGCAGGTAATAGAACCCGGGCTTGATGCCGTAACGGTGACAGGCGTCGACGAAAGCCCGAACGACGTCGGTCTTGACCGGTCCGGCCTCGACATCGTAGCCCGTGGCTTGGAGTGCCAGAGGGCATGGCCGTAGCAATGCTTGGTCGTCAGGACCGCGTAATTCATGCCGCCGTCGCGGGCGACCCGGATCCATTGGTCGACGTCCAGGGCTGTCGGCGCGTACTCCTTCGCCTGAGCGGACACGGCGCCGAACTCCTGGCCGGTGAAGGTGGACATCCCGAAGTGGATGAACATGCCGAAGCGAAGAGCCTCCCAATCGGCCAGGACCCGGGTCCGGCCGGTCGCGGGGGAACGACCGCCTGAGGAACAGGCCGCCATAACGACGGCAAGGACGAGGACCAAGGCAGCGGGAACCGGACGGATCCGTCGACGGGATTTGATGATCATGGCGACGCCCTCCAGACGGGCCCGATGGTAATCGGGGCGGGCGGGGATGTCAACGGTCACGGCTCGCCGGCCCAGACGTCCGGACCGCATGTCGCGGCCGGACGAAGCGGACGCAGGGGCGTAGAGCTCGAAGTCCCAGATAGACGGTCCGCCCGCCGCTTCGAGGATGTGGAGCCGGACATACCGGCCTTTGACCGGGGGGAACGAAGCGGTCAGGCCTTCCGTCCCGATCGTCGCGCCCCGATAGAACGGCCGCCAGGGCTTCCCCGGCTCATCCCGGTATTCGAGGACGAACGACCGCACCCGGTCCCAACCCTCGCTGAGATAGACGCCGCCGAGCTCGCGGCCGGCCCCGAGATCGACCTCGAGCCAGCATTCTCCCACGCCGTCGTCGGTCGCCCAGCGCGTGTTGGAATCGTCGTCGACGGCCCGGGCCGGGTCGTAGTCCTTGTCGTTCTCATGGACGTTGGACGCCGTCGCCGCCGCCCCCAGGGTCAGGGAAGGCTTGATCAGGGACGGATCGGCCAGGGCCGCCTTCATCTCCATGAGGCGTTTCGCCGTCGCCTCCGGGATGCGGCCCGTCTTGTCCGGGGCCAGGTCGAGGAGCAGATTGGCGCCCTTGTCGACGGTCGAGCGATAGAGCCGGACGAGCGTCCGGACGGACTTCAGCGCGTCCCCGGCTTCCCAGAACCACTTATGGGCCAGCGTGTCGCAGGTCTCCATCGGCAGGTAATAGGTCTTCCCCCCGACGGCGATCCTCGGATCGTGGCCGGCGGGCGGCGGCGCGGTCACCTCGCCGTTGTTGATGTCTTTCGGCCACAGCCGGATCTGAGGGAGGTCGTATACCCGGTGGGAGTAGGTCGGGGGCATGGCCCGGACCGCGCTCCCGTCGACGAAGCCCTGGTTGAGAAGGACCAGGCAGTCCGGCTGGAGCGATTTTATCTTGCCGTAGAGGCGCGCCAGGACCCCGGCCGTGTCCGGCCCCATGTCCCAGGGGATGTCCAGCCAGATCTCGGCGATCGGGCCGTAGCCGGTCAGGAGCTCCTCGATCTGGCCGCGGCAGAAAGCTTCGTAATCCCCGGGCGTGCGCGCCCATTGGTTGACTTTGTCCCAGCCCAGCAGGTAATAGAACCCGGGTTTGACGCCGTGCCGGCGGCAGGCCTCGACGAACGCCCGAACGACGTCGGTCTTGTCCGGCCCGGCCTCGACATCGTAGCCCGTCAACTTAGAGTCCCACAGGGCATGGCCGTAGCAATGCTTGGTCGTCAGGATCGCGTAGGTCATGCCGCCCTCGCGGGCGACCCGGATCCACTGGTCGACATCCAGGGCGATGGGCGCGTATTCCGTCGCCTCGGCGGTCACGGCGCCGAACTCCTGGCCGGTGAAGGTGGACATCCCGAAATGGATGAACATGCCGAAGCGCAGGGCTTCCCAGTCGGCCAAGACCGCGGTCCTTTCGGTCGCGGGGGAACGGCCGCCTGAGGAACAGGCTGCCGCGGCCGCGGCCAGGACGATGACCAGGGTCGGGAAGATGTGGCGGACATGTCGTGGCGATTTTGTGATCATTGGCGACGCCCTCCGAGCTGGCCCGATGGTAATCGGGGCGGACGGGGATGTCAACGGTCACGGCTCGCCGGCCCAGACGTCGATATGAAGGCGCGCCTCGAAGCGGCCGGCGGCCTGGTCAAGCTGCGAGGCTTCCGGGGCCGGGCGCTCATAGCGGCCGGCCGGCCAGATCGGGCGTGTAGATGAGCCGACGCGGCCGGGCCGGACACGAACATCATCCATTCTCTCAGCCACGCAAGGACCAGGATCCGCCCGGCAGGAGATCGCCATCTCGCGAATCGCCCGCCCGCCTAGCGCAGGGCGGGGAGGACGTAAGTCTCCATCATTTGGTGCGGAGACAACAGCGGGGATTCCCAGTAGGAACCGCCGGTCAACACAACCAGGGCATCGAATTCCGGCATCACGATCAGCGCCTGGCCTCCCCAACCCTCCGCCGCAAAGGCGCCAGTACCGTAGATCTCGGTCTTCGGCCACCATCCGTAGCTATAACCGGCAAAGCCCGGCCACGGCTGCATGGAGAAGACCGGCGTGGCGGAGAGCACGACCCACTCCGGCGAGAGGATCCGCGATCCGTTCCACAGCCCCCCCGGAGGAAGAGGCGGCCGAGCTTGGCCAGGTCCCGCGGCCTCAGGCTGACGTCTCCCGACGCATACACAAAATCGGGACGGATGAGATACCAAGAGAGATCGGTGATACCGAGAGGCGTGAATAGATAATCTTCGGAAAAGCGGTCGAGGCGAAGGCCGGTGGCCCGCCGGATCGCCTCGCCCAGGACATTCGTCAGCCCGCCGTTGTAGGTGAACAAAGCTCCGGGATCGGCGACCATCGGGCGTTCGAGCACGAAGCGCACGAGATCGCCCGTATACCTGAACCACTGCGTGAGGTCGTTCCTCGGATCCGAGAGCGAATAGCTCCATTCGTCCCACTGCAGGCCGGCCGACATGGTGACCAAGTGCTTCAGCGTGATCGCGCTCTTCAGCCCGACGTCCAGATCGGCCATCTCCGGGAAATAACCGAGGACCCGTTCATCGACGCTGGGCACGAAGCCTCGGTCGATGGCGATCCCAAGGAGGGTCGCCGTGATGCTCTTGGTGACGGAGGACAAGCAATGCTTGGTGCCCCGGTCATAGCTGACGGGCCCATCGCCGTAGGTCGGGTGGGCCCGCCCGTCGAAATATTCCTCGAAGACGAGCTGGTCGTCTTTGACGATCACGATCCCCTCGACGAGGTGCCCGGGGTTCGCCCGCAGCCTGTTCATGAGCTCGGACAACGGGGCCGGATCGATGCCGACAGCCGTCAAGGAAGCCGTCTCCCAGCCGTCGGAGGTCCGCACAGGCTGCCGATAGACCCAGGGATCGTCCTGCGCCGAATGCGAGCACCCCAGCGAGAGAAGCGTTAGGACCGCGACCGGAACGGCGATCGAGGCCTGTCTGCGGATGAGTCCCATATAACCCAAAGACGCCGCCGCGGGGAGGATGGTTGCCAGCCCAGGATCTTCGCGGCTAGCGGGCGAACGGCGCGATCAGTCGCGCCTCGACCCAGGCCCGGTCGATGGTCATCCTCCACTGGCTGTGTTTCATGGCCGTGCCGGGATCGATCTTCAGCGCTTCCCGGTAACAGGCGAGCGCCACCTCGCGGTCCCCGAGCAGGTCGTGCATGTGTCCCTGCCAAACGCGCGCGGCGAACGCGGACACGCCCGTCTTCTCCAGGGCGGCCGCCCTCTCGAAGGCTTCCAGGCTTTCCCTGTCGCTCCTGCTGTCGTAGAGGAGCAGTCCCAGCTTGAACCAGAAACCGCTCTCGGCGATGGTCATCCCCGCCGCCTTTTGGAAGACCTGGTGAGGGACTTCGCCCTCCTTCTCCCAGTTCAATCCGTCGACAAAGGCGACCAGATCCTCGGAGGTGGGGCGGTCCGGCACCGGGTTTCGGACCCCCGGCGCATAGGGCGTCCTCAACCGCTCCTCCACCCATGTCCGGTTCATGATGATCCCGAACTGGTCGTGGCGCACCGGCCGGTCGGGAACGATAGATAGGGCGGACCGGTAGTGGGCCAGCGCGTCGGCCCGGCGGCCCCGGAGGTCGTCGAGCAGGCCCAGCCAGCCCCGGGCCCCGAAACGCCAGTATTGCGCCGCCTCCGGCCGGTCGGCCTTGGCGAAGCAGTCGGCGGCTTCCTCCGGGCGGCCGGCGCCATAGAGGTCCAAGCCGAGCCGGTACCAGATCTCGGCGCTCGCGATGGGCTCGCCTTTCACCGCCGCGTATACGGCCCCGGCGGAATCCGTATCCCAGCCCAACGCCAGCGCCGCGGCCGCCGCCGGAGAGAGAGGCGTGACGGGGGCCCCGATCAAGGCCAGCCGCTTGCGGGGATCGAGGACGACGGCTCGCATCGGAGACCGGCTCTCGAGCTCGATCTCCGTGACGGCGAGCGTCCGGTCGGCCCGGACCGTCCGGGTGGATCCGTCCTCGAACGAAGCCTCGGCCGGGACGGGCATGGCCATCGTGCCGAGCTGTTTGAGGCGGAGCCTGGTCTTGAAGCCGCCTTGTCCGTCCGCCCGGCTGTCGTCCCGCTCCACGGCGTAGCTGAGGTATCGGTTCGAGCGCACCCAATCGTCGAAGAACCAGGCCAGGTTTTGCCCGCTCTCGGCTTCGGCCGCCGCGCGCAGGTCCCGCCAGCCGAAGGCCCGTCCTCCGAACTCGCTCAGGCAGCGCTTATAGAGGCGCAGGAACGTCTCGCGTCCCAAGACGTCTTCGAGGGCGAAGACGACGGCCGGTCCCTTGCTGTGGACGACCGTGTTGTTGAAGTCGAAATGAACGGCGTCCTCACGGCCGCGGGGGGCGTCCAACGTGGTGTCGTAATACATCGGGACGGCGTCGACGTAGTTCCCGATCCAGCCGGCCGCCCGGTCCGGATCGTGGCCGCGAACGGTCATATATTCGGTGTCCGCGAAGATGCCCATGGCGATCCATATCCATGCGGGATCGTCCGCTTCGAGGACCCATTCGCTCCAATACTCGTGGCCGATCTCGTGCGAGGTTATGTGCTGCCAGTGCCGCGGAGATTCGCCATCGACATAGGTCTCCAGGCCGTGAATGGCCACGATGCCGGTCGCGACCGGGTAGCCGCCCCAGCGGCCCGGCCCGCCGGGAATGATGTTCAGGAACGGGAAGGGATAGAAGCCCAGCCAGTCCTTGTAGAAGCGGACGGCGTCGGCGGCGGTCTCCAGGCAGACGGCGGCGGCCCCGGCGCCTCTCTCCGTGAAATAGGCCGTGATCTGGACGCCTTCGACCTCGCGCGATGTCGACTTCAGGCCGGGCGCCATGTAGAGTCCGAACGTCCTCGCCGCGGCGGCCTCATAGCGCCCGGTCCTCGGGTCGAGGCGTCCGCTGGCTGCGACCGTGAGATCGGCGGGGACATCGAGCTTGACGGAGTAGGCGTCGTGCCCCGGGAGCCCGTCCCACCAGAGCCGGGGATACCAGAGGTCGCTCGTCTGGAAGGATGTCTGTCGCTTGCGCCCCATCGGCCCGCCGGCCGAAGGCGACGGTCAGTTCGATCGAAGCGCCAGAGGCGAGCGGCTCGGCCAGCCGGACCATGATCGGCCGAGGCCGGGGTTCGGCGGGGGCCGTCGCCGGGGGAAAGAGCCGCCGCTCCCCCTGCGAGACCTCGAGCGTCGACTGGGCGCCGACCGCCCAATCGAAAGCGACGACGCCGAGGGGCGTCCGGCCGGGGTTCTTCAGCGTGACGGTCTCCCGTCCCTCGACGGATCCGGCGGCGTCCATGCGGGCGTCTGATGACGTACCGGCTGGGAGGCCGGATCGAAGGGGTGTAAAAGGCGTCGGCCGCCGGCGACGGGCCGGCCGTTCGCCCGGGCCCGCACGAGACGAGCCCCATGATCAGAAGGCAGGCGAAAGTGAAGAGAATGGACATCATCCGTTTCATAGTCGCTCCTCGTTCCTCCCGAACCTACCAGGCCTTCACGGCATGGAGCTCCCAGACCTCTTCGTCGGGATTCTCGCGGAGCCAGTAATAGCGGCCCTGGTAGAAGCAGAACAGGATGCCGTTGGACAGCCGGCCGGTGAAGGGCAGGTCCAGCCGGCCGAGCTCGCGGCCTTGCTCGTCGAAACGGGCGAATTCGACCAGGTCCTGCCGGTATTTGTAGGTCCGGACGACGAACTTCCCATCGATGACTTCGAAGTAATCGAGGCCGGGAGTGCGGTCGGGGAAGAACAGCCGCTTTTCGTAGTCCTCCCAGCGGGTCGGCCCCGTCCAGCTGTCCTTGAGAGGCTTGATGACGGCGGCCTTCAGCGCGTCCGTCATCTTGAGCGGCACCAGGGGCAAGCGGATCTCGCTCTGCCGGACCCCGTTCCGGTCGTAGACCGTGACTATGGAATCCTCGCCGGCATCGATCACGTAAAGCCGGTCGCCGGCCACGCGCGGGGCGAAATAGTCCGAGACGAGATTGATCTTCATAAAGCCTTCGGGAGCCGTGCGGACGCCGATCTCCTTGTTCAGCTTGAAGTCCTGGTCGTAAAGGCGGATGGTCGTCGCGGCTCCCTTCGCGTCGAAATTCAGGTCCCTGACCACGTAGCCGTCGCCCAGCCGGTAGGCCGCGCCCTTGAACACACCGACCGTCACGGGCACCTCGCTCTGATAGTCGCCGTCCCGGGAAAAGCGGGCGAGCTTATGGGAGCCGGGGATGTCCAGGTGGTCCTTGAAGGGGCGGACCGTGTAGATGTAATCGAACTCGCCGGGGCCCTGTCCCTCCCGTCCGAACGTCTTGACGAAGGTGACGCCCTGGGGACCCAGATCGAAGATGTGCACGGATACGGAATCCTCGACGACATAGATGCGGCCATCGGAAATGGTGAGGAAGTAGGGATTCATCACCTGAGGCAGCTTGGCGACCAGCTCCGCGGAGGCCGTCCCGGCGGAAAGGGCCAAGACCGCCGTGCTCGCAAGAAGAATCGAGATCCGTGTCCTGGAAATGATCATCACCCACCTCCCGGGCCCGGCGCAAGGCCAGGCACGACCGGCACGCACCGTTCTCTTCCCGGATCGTCCGCTCGACCGATACGGCTGAAAGGGCCAGCGGCCGGCCCTGCCACGAGGTCAGGATAGGCCGGACGTCGACAGGTGTCAACCAGCGACGGACCGGCGGTACGGAGGCTACTGCTTGACGAGCTCGACCCGGCGGTTCTGGGCCCGGCCCTGCGGCGTGTCGTTCGTGTCGACCGGCTTCGTCGCGCCCAGGCCCGCGGTCGTGAGCCGCGAGGCGTCGATCTTGAACTGCGCCGCCAGGACGGTCTTGAGGGCCTCGGCGCGCCTCTTCGAGAGATCCAGGTTGTGGCCGGCGTCGCCGGTCGAATCCGTGTGCCCCTCGATGAGGAGCTTCAGCGTGGGATTGGCCTCCAGGCCCTTGGCGATCATCTTGACCACGGGAGCGGACTCCGGCTTGATGCGGTCGCTGTCGGTGTCGAACAGGATGCCCCGGGTGACGTACCGGCCGGACGACATGAGCACCTTGCTGAAGTCCGGCGTCGATTCGGCGAACCGGGCGAATTGGAACCCGACATACCCGGTCTTGTCGTTGTCGCCGGGGCCGTCGATATAGACCTCGATCTTGCCCAGCTCCGGCAGGACGATCTGGTTGACGTCCATGACGCGCTGGCCGTTGACGTAGTAGCGCATGCGGCCGTTCTGCAGCCACAGGGCCTGCTTGACGGGCTTCGTCCAGTCCATATCGATCTGCTGGCCGGTCAGCTCTTCGCCCCCTCCCGCCGTCGACTGCCGGATGGTCAGGGAAAGCTTGGTGTAGTTGACGCTGGTGGAGATGTCGAGGATGTCCTTGCCCGCCTTGTCATGGAACCTCCAGTGGGCGCGGGCGCCGTGCCCCTTGTAGGCGACGTCGGTCTCCATGGTGAAGTTGGCCGGCAGGCCGGTCACATTGGGCGTCAGGGTCACTCTCTGCGCGGTCATGGTCAGCTGCCTGATGCCGTCGCCGACGCGCAGCTCCGCCGTCCCGCCCCGCACCTTCCAGTGCGGCGGCGGCTCGTCCCCCTCCATGTCGGTGAAGTCGTCGTAAAGGATGACCTTGTCTCCCGGGACGAACTCGGCCTTGACGGCGGCCAGGTCCGGCTGGCCGCCCGCCTGGGGAGCGGGAGCTGCGGCCGGAGCCGCGGCGGCGGTCGTCGCCTCTCCCGTGGCCGCGGGCGCGGCCGGGGCCGGGTTCGGCGCGAGGCTGGCCAGCGCCGGTCCGCTGCGGGACTTGGCCATGAGCGTGATCCGGCTGCCCGGAGCCAGCGTGAGGCTCGGGCCGTCGGAGGCGAGGTCGATCGACAGGATGGCCTCGGCCGCACGGGACGCGGCACCGACGGCGGCGCCCTTCTTGCCCCCCATCAGGCCGCCGAGGGCCCCGCCGGCCCGGGCGATGCCGGTCGGCTTGGCCTGGCTGCGGCTCCCGCGAATGGAGTTGCCATTCTCGTCAACGTCGGCTTGACCCTTGGAGTTGGCGATGGACCGGATCTCCGACGAGATCGGGACCGCCTGGCCGGCGTGCCGCAGGGTCTCGAAAGCGAAGGTCAGGACCGCTTTCCCGCCGCCCTGCTCGACCTTCCCCACCTTGCCCTCCACGATATCGCCTTGAAGGGCGGCCGGGCTGAGCACCCGCGCCGAGACGAGATCGCCCTTGTGGCTCGCCCCCGTGCCCAGGCCGTTCATCAATTCCACCTGGAGCTCGATGTCCTGGGCCTGCACGGCCGTAACGAGAAACAGAGCGAAGGCTAGCACTGTCAAACGTGATCTCATCTGCCACCTCCTGGGGATGCCGCCGATGTGAGTGCTCATGGAAGAAGCGGACTATAGAGAATTCGCCGGCCGAAGTCAATCGCCCATCGAACATGGGCGGCCGGCCTTGACTTCCGCACCGAGTGACGCTAGAGTTCCGGGGAACAAGGAGGTTCCCATGCGCTTTTCCCGTCGCTCGCTCGCGAAGACCGCCCGGTCCGGGTTCCTATTCGGGCTCATGACGATCACCTTCGTCGTCGCGGCCCTGTCCGCCGTCCCATCCGCGGCCCAATCCAAAGGAAGCTGCCCCCCGATCATCGCCTCCCTGCTGCCGAAGACGGGCACCATCCGAGGCGGTGATTATAACGCCGCCGGTCCGATGGGCCTGGGCAACGGGTCCGCGGACCTGCCTTTCGACCATCCCTGTACCAAGTCCAATAAGTTCCCGGCCCGCATCACCGTCGCGGTCACGTATTACGGCGGTGAAATGGCCGAGATGCTCAAGATGCAGGGCGACGCGGTCAACCAGCAGACGCTCGAGAACGCCATGAGAGGGCTCAAGAAGGACCAGGCCTCCCCCATGCGGGAGAAGCTCGGCGGCGGCGAGATCGTCTATATCGCCTACGAGACCGAATGCCAACCGGAGACGATCAATACCGGAAAGCAGACCCAGTATCCGCCGACCCCTCACGTCAAGCTCAAGGGCGTGGCGCTCACGGCCAACGTCCGCCTGGAGGTCGACCTCGGCGGTACGATCACCCTCGACCTCGCCAAGGCGGCCGTGAGCGAGGTCTTCGATAACCTCAAGAAAGCGGACTTCGAAAAAGCGAAGTAGGTCCGGGCCCATCCCAAGGGATCGGCCCCGTTGAAGGGCGAGGAGAATACCATGAAGCAGCTGCTCCGCGGTCACTTCCAGGTCCTTGAAGCTGCGGCCGGCCAGGGCGAACGCCCGGACATCCTTTCCGTCAAATCGGAACTTCGCCATCGCCTTGGCCTGGTCCACGGTCGGCTTCGGCCAGCCTGGCGGCGTCACCGCGATGATGTATGATCCCAGGTCTTCGCCTTCGTCCACCGCTCTGGCAAAGATCTCGACTTCGGAGGAACCGGAGGATCTCGCCTCCGCGACCAGGGGCGCTTGCCCGGCGTAGACGACGCTGAGGACGCGCCGAGGGTGGGTCGCGGCCACCTTGCCGGCGATGAACGCCCCGCTCGAGTAGCCGATCAAGTGGGCCTTCTCGATCTTGAGGTGGTCGAGCAGGCGCACCACGTCGGCGGCCATTTCGGGACCGTATGCCGCCGGATCGTGCGGCTTATCGCTCTTGCCGTGCCCGCGGCAATCCAGGGCGATCAACCGGAATCCGTCCGTGTTCTTGGTGTTGAGCCTGGTGTTGCCGGAGCGTGCTCGTGCGCGGCCCGAAGATCATCGTCAGGTTCGTCCCTTCGCCGGACATCCAGGTCAGGAACACCGCGGTCTTCTCGACGTCGGTGGGTTCGGAGTCGTTGATCTCGACGAGCTGGCCATCGATCCTGTCGACGAGATAGGCGTGCGGGAGGAGCGCGGCGAGCACCTCGATCCTGTTCCCGATCGCGGCCTGCATCCGTTGGATCGCGGCCAGCGGATCGTTGGGGTCCGCCGGCTGCGCCTCGGGCTTGGCCAGGCCGTCGTAGAGCAGATGGACGTCGTTGCGCTCCGTAAAAGCCCCGCCGGGCCACGACCCGGAGATCATGGGGCCGCCCGCTTCGAGCTCCGCGATGAACGACATGGTGAAGGCCATGCCCGCGTCGGACGAAGGGGCCCAACGGGCCGGGTCCGGGGCCGGCATCGCCGCCTTGAGAGCCAACAAACGCGCTTTGATGGCGTTGATCTCGGCCGGGGTCAACAGGCGGCAGTCGTCGGAACGAGTTCATGAAGACCTGCGCGGGGGCTTGCGGTTGCGGCGTGCTGGGCCTGCTGGCCCCGCTCTCGGCCCCGGCGGAGGACGCGGGCGGGCAAACAACGACCGCCCCGGACGAGAACGGCGAGCTGAAACGGCGGCTCGACGGAGCCCAAGAGCGCTTCGCCAAGCTGCTGACCGTCATGGGGGACGATCTCGACCCCGCCGTGCGCCTCAAGGTCCTGCGGAGCCTGGGCCGGGTATGCGCCCAAGACTATAGCGCGTTCTTCCAGAAATACCGCGGCGATCTCAAGGGCTATCTGGCCAAGGTCCAAACGGCCTGGGTCGAACGGGCCGAATACGACGAACACGCGGGTCTGGTCCGCGTCATCGGGAAGCCCGCGCCCTGCGCGTGTCCGCTGGTGAAGACGGGCCGGACCCCGGGCGAGTTCTGCGACTGCTCGCTCGGCTGGACGGAGGCGGCCTTCTCGACCGTGCTGGGCAAGCCGGTCGCCGTCGAGATCGAGGAATCGGTCCTGCGCGGCGGGACGAGGTGCAGCTTCCGCATCACCTTCAAGGCCTGATGCCGGGGCGGATATGTCCCCGGATCGAAGGATCCACCTTAAACAAATAGCGGCGTGGGGCTATTGCCCGCTGCCGGTCCATCCGGCCAGCCGGGCCCATAGCCACCAGGCGGCGTAGGCTTTGAGATTGGCGTTCAGGGGCTGGGTATGGGCCGCCTCGCATTGGTACCACAGGCCCGGGTGGGCGTTCTGCCAGATGACCGCCCAATTGCTGTCGCGGGTACCGTCGCCGTTGCTGTCGTAGTCGCAGGCATCGTTGACCAGCTTGTCGCCGAAGTAATCGCCGTCCGGATCGTAGCTCTCGATATCCGCGAAATCATAGAGGATCTTGTTGTTGGCAGCGCAGTAATCCCGGATCTGCCTGTTGCGAAGCGTCAGCGGGATCTGCCACTCGTTGCCCGTCGGCGGCTCGCCGTCGACGTGGCCGGTCATGTAGACGAACTTGACGCCGGGGAAATCCTTCTCGAGCTGATCCATCTGATCGAGGTAAAGCTGGATCTGGGCCGCGCTGCCGGCGGCCTGATAACACCAGGACCAGATGACGACGTTGATCTCGGGATGCAGAGGCAGATAGGCTCTCGTGGCCCGGGCCCAGGCCGTATAATCGAGGTTGCCGTTGATGTCGGCCCCGAGGTCGTTGGCAATGCCCAGGTTGCCGAAGTTCCCGTAATAGTCCCGGATGTCCAGGGCCCCGCCCGAACCGCCGTTGTTCCAGCTGTAGAGCGTCCCTTTCCATTGGGCCAGGCCGGCCATGCCGGTCGTCAATTGGCTGCCGTGCGAGGTATGGCCATAGGCGATATGGAGGCTCGTCTTGGCCTGGGAGATCCAGGCCGAGGGAATGGCCGACAAGCCGATGCTCCGGTGGTCGACGAGGACCGCGGCCTTGGAGACGACCGCAACGACGCGGCTGACCGTGTCGGTCCCCGACGCGTTGCCGACGGTCAGGGCCACCGTGTAGGAGCCGGTGGCCGTGAACGTGTGACTGGGATTCTGGGAGGCGCTCGTTCCGCCGTCCCCGAAGCTCCACGACCACGAGGTCGGAGTCCCCGCCGAAGTGTCCGTGAACGTCACCGCCTGCCCCGCCGCGGGGGAAGACGGGCTGTAGGCGAAGGAGGCGCTCAGCGTCGGGACCGGGCTGACCGAGACGACGACGCTGACGGAGCTCGTGCCGGCCGCATGGGTGATGGTCAGAACGACCGTGTAGGTGCCCGATGTCGCGAACGAATGGCTGGGATTGCGGGTCGTGCTCGCGGCTCCGTCGTTGAAGTCCCAGAGCCAGGCGGTCGGGGTCCCCGTCGAGGTGTCCGTGAAGGTCACGGCCTGTCCCGCGACCGGGGAGGTCGGACTGTAGCTGAACGACGCCACCGGCGCCGCCGTCACCGTGACGGTCCGGGTGGTCGCATTCGTTCCCGAGGCGTTGGTCGCGGTCAGCCTCACCGTAAAGGACCCGGCCGCCGCGAAGGTGTGGCTGGGATTGCGGGTCGTGCTCGTCCCGCCGTCCCCGAAGCTCCACGACCACGAGGTCGGCGTCCCCGTCGAGGTGTCCGTGAAGGCCACGGCCTGGCCCGCGATCGGAGAGGTCGGGCTGTAGCCGAACGACGCCACCGGCGCCGCCGTCACCGTGACGGTCCGGGTGGTCGCATTCGATCCCGAGGCGTTGGTCGCGGTCAGCCTCACCGCAAAGGATCCGGCCGCCGCGAAGGTGTGGCTGGGGTTGCGGGTCGTGCTCGTCCCGCCGTCCCCGAAGCTCCACGACCACGAGGTCGGCGTCCCCGTCGAGGTGTCCGTGAAGGTCACGGCCTGGCCCGCGATCGGAGAAGCGGGACTGTAGCCGAACGACGCCACCGGCGCCGCCGTCACCGTGACGGTCCGGGTGGCCGAATTCGAGCCGGCGCCGCTCGTCGCAGTCAGGCTTACCGTATAGGACCCGGCCGACGCGAAGGTGTGGCTGGGATTGCGGGTCGTGCTCGTCCCGCCGTCCCCGAAGCTCCACGACCACGAGGTCGGCGTCCCCGTCGAGGTGTCCGTGAACGTCACGGCCTGGCCCGCGATCGGGGAAGCGGGGCTATAGCTGAACGACGCCACCGGCGCCGCCGTCACCGTGACGGTCCGGGTGGCCGAATTCGATCCCGCTCCGTTGGTCGCGGTCAGGCTTACCGTATAGGACCCGGCCGCCGTGAACGTGTGGCTGGGGTTGCGGGTCGTGCTCGTCCCGCCGTCCCCGAAGCTCCACGACCACGAGGTCGGCGTCCCCGTCGAGGTGTCCGTGAACGTCACGGCCTGTCCCGCGATCGGGGATGCCGGGCTGTAGCTGAACGACGCCACCGGCGCCGCCGTCACCGTCACCGTCCGCGTCGTCGCATTCGATCCCGCTCCGTTGGTCGCGGTCAGGCTCACCGTATAGGACCCGGCCGCCGCGAAGGCGTGGCTGGGATTGCGGGTCGCGCTCGTCCCGCCGTCCCCGAAGCTCCACGACCACGAGGTCGGCGTACCCGTCGAGGTGTCCGTAAATGTCACGGCTTGTCCCGCGATCGGGGAGGCCGGGCTGTAGCTGAACGCCGCCACCGGCGCCGCCGTCACCGTCACCGTCCGTGTCGTCGTATTCGTTCTCGTCCCGTCCGCCACCGTCAGGGTCGCGGTATAGGTCCCGGGTCCCGTATAGACATGAGTCGGGTTTTGGGACGAGCTCGTCCCGCCGTCCCCGAAGCTCCACGACCACGAGGTCGGCGCGCCCGTCGAGGCGTCCGTGAACGTCACGGTCTGTCCAACGACGGGAGAGACGGGGCTGTAGCCGAAGGAGGCCGCCATCGTCGAGGCCATCGCCACGGTGACGGTGTGTTTCGCCGACCTGTAAACCGCCCCGCTCCCGACGGTCAGGGCCACGGTATAGAATCCCCTGGCCCTATAGACGTGGGTAGGATTCTTCGAGCGGCTCGTCTCTCCGTCCCCGAAATCCCACTGCCAGGAATCCGGCCCGCCCGTCGACGTATCCACGAATTGTACGATCTGCCCGACCCCCGGATAGTTGGGGCTGTAGGCGAACGATGGGAAAAGCGTCGATCTCGACACGACCGTCACGGTCCGTCGGGCCGCCCGGGACCCGGACGCGTTGGCAACGGTCAGGATCACGCGGTAGAACCCGGCGGCGGCGTAGCTGTGGACCGGATGTTGCGCCGTGCTCGCCGAGCCGTCCCCGAAGTCCCATTGCCAGGCCGTGGGAGCGCCCGCCGAAGTGTCGGTGAATTGGACGGCGTCCCCCGTTGTCGGGATGGCGGGGCCGAAGGAGAAGGAGGCCTTGAGACGGACAGCCCGTTCGGCCGCAAGTTTCGCCAGCATTCCATTGGGGCCCGGCTGCGCGCTCAAACCGCTCACCGCGGAGAGACCGAGGACGGCGATGAGCAGGATCGGCACGATGCGCGTGTCGAGGATTCGCGGAAGGTTCCAACGCTGGACCATGGTCATGACCTTTCTCCCAGGACGGTCAGCGGATGGCACGGTGGCCCCTGCGGATCATCTCAAGGGCGCGGAGAGTGCCGATGTGTCTTGTATAAGATAGCCCCGGTATCTTCCAAATATATCACCCTTTTGGGGGATAACAAAGGGCATTTCGGCCAATAAATGGCTAACCTCGGGCCTCCAGGCCGGGTCCCGGGCCCGTTCTCGGGGCCGGCCAGGAACGACACGACCATCATTCGCCAGCACTCATGGAAGCCATGAGTGCCGCAGGGCTGCCGCAGCGGGGACAGATCAAAGGCGAAATGACCGTTCTTATGGGCAATAAGGTACAATACGCATCATGACGAAACCTCGGATCTATACCATGAGCTTCGCCAGCGTCTATCCTCTTTATGTCGCCAAGGCCGAGAAGAAAGGGCGCACCCGATCGGAAGTCGATGAGATCATCCGTTGGCTGACAGGATACAGCCAAGACGGATTGGAGGCCCAGCTGGAAAGGCGGACGGACTTGGAAACCTTCATCGCGGAAGCTCCTCGGCCGAATCCTTCGAGGTCCTTGATCAAAGGCCTGATCTGCGGCGTCCGTGTGGAGGACGTCGAGGAACCCGTTATGCGGGAGATCCGCTACCTGGACAAGCTGATCGACGAGTTGGCGAAGGGCAGGCCTCTCGAGAAGATCTTGCGGAAGGCTTAGACCCCATCTTATCCGGATCCTCCCGTGTCCCTCTTCCCTATTTTCCGAGAACTCGAGTATACTTGGCGGGTCTTTTCGCGCCCCGGCCGTAGCCGGGGCCGGATATCATGATCCAGCCGAGGAGATCTCATGGACGGTGAAAAACGACAAGGCGCCCGTTCTTTCGCCGTCGCGGAAGTGGGCTTTGATCATAAGGGCATGCATTTCCTTGGACGGATCAATGATCTGTCCTCAGGCGGGATGTACATCGATACGATCAATCCGCTGCCCGAGGGTTCTTCGGTCAGCTTCCAGTTCGGTCTCCCCGGCGATGGATCGGAAAGACCCATCTCGGGCGAGGGACTGGTTGTCTGGATGGTCCACATGCAGGGTATGGGGATCGGTTTCACCCGGCTGTCGGATGATGACCGGGACCGGCTGAAGGCTTATCTTTCGCGCACATAAGCCGCCCCTCATATCCGAAATCCCCGCGAAAATATCAAGGGGCGGATGTCCCTTTCGGGATATCCGCCTTTTGGCATTCGAAAAAAGGCGCTAACCGACCGGTACCGCCCGCGGCCTGGTCCGCCGGAGCTATTTCCTCACCCCGAGGCCGCCCTCGGTTTCCGCCGCCTTGGCGTAATCCTTGGCGGACTGCAGGAACGAGATCCCCGCTTTCGTCGCATCCGGGCAGGTCCGGAAGCCGTCGTCGAAGGTCTTGCCCGCCTTGCCGAAAGTCTTGACCTTCGTCGAGAACGCCGTGATGGCGGGCACGGCCTCCTTGGCGGCGGTCGAGAGGGCCGTCCCGCCGGCCTTCGTGGCGGCGTCGAGCTTCCCGAAGACGGCCGTCATCACCTGGAGCGTCGCCGCGTAGCCGGCCAGGTCGTTCTGGAAGCGGTCGACGCAATCGAGCAGGTGGCCGAAGCCCGTATCGAGCGAAGCGAAGCCGGCCGGATTCTGGCTGATGGCCAGGGTTTTGCCGCAGCCGCAGTCGCCCGGGTCGTAGGGCAGGCCGACCTGCCGCGGCGTGCCGGCCGGCGGCGGCCAATCGTCCCCGGGGGGCTCTGCATCCGGCGGCGTCGGCGTCTCGGGCGGCGTCGGTTTCGGCGTCGGGGTCGTCTTCTTCGGGTCGGTCTTCGGCTTGGGCTGGGGCTTCTCCGGCTCCTTGGGCGGATCCTCCTTGCCCGGCGGTTGTTCGGTCTTGCGGCAGAACTTCTTTCGCCGGACGAGGTCCTCGATGGTCTTGTTCCATTTCTCCATCCACCGGGCCGCGTCGGCCATGCGCCCGGTCTGTCCGACCAGGTCCCCGAGCTGTTTGCCGAACTCCGTCGCCGCGCTCAAGGCGTCTTCGACATCGAAGATCGTCTGCGCCAGCTGCTTTTCGGAGAACTCGGCGATCAAGCCGGCCCAGTTCTTGATCTGCTCCCCGGCGCCCGGCTGGGTGGCGATGTCGGTGATGATGTCGGCCACCGCGTCGAGCTTGCCCGCGATGTCCGTGACCGTCTTGACGGCCTGGGTCGGTCTTGCCGTAGCCGGTCAGGGTCCCGCCGATCAGCAGGGACGTCTTCCGGGCCAGGTTGACGGTCGAACCGGGGAGCTTGTCGGCGGCCTCCTGGAACTCCTTGGAATTCATGGCGGCCGAGAAGTCCCGGGCCGCCGTCCGCCGGCTTTCGAAAGCGTCGCTCAGCATCTTGTCGAGCGTGGCGATGGTCTCTTTGTCGCAGCGGACGACCTCGACCGGGTAGGCCGGCCCGAACGGGCCGCCGCACTTGAAGCGGGCCCGGAAGGTCGTCCGGCCCTCCTTGAGCCCCTGGATGGCTACGGCGTTGCCGAGGTTGACCAGGGTGACGACGGAGGGATCTTCCGGGACGAAGACCAGGCTGTCCCCCGCCCCCTCCGGGAGGACCTTTATCGGGACCTCGAGGACCGCGGGGAGCTTCTTCTGGTCGATGTCGTAGAGCGGGATCTCGGGAATGGCGGCGCCGCCGTTGACCGACTCGAGCCGGGCGGAGGCCACGGCATGCGAGGCCTCGGCGGTCTTGCCGTCGGGTGTGGTGTATTCGACGAAGAGCGTGCCCTTGTCCGGGGAGCCGCCGGTCAGCGTGGCCGTGGCGCCCGAGGCCTGAACTTTCATCACATCGGGGGGGACGACCCGGAAGCGATAGGCGCCGCCCGGGGGCGTGCCCGCGGCGGTCACCTGGCCCTGGCCACCCTCACCGACCTCGAAGCAGCCGTCGAGCTTGACTTCGGCGGCTCCGGACAATGCTCCGCCGTGGAAAGTGACGCTGATCTTGAGCGTCCCGCTCTCGGGCCCGGCCAGCGTCCGGTCGTTGGTTTTCTGCAGCGAAGCCCAGTTCTTCAGCTCTTCGTTGGTGAACTTGAAGGTCAGGGCATCGGAGAAGCCGTCGGGCACGTTGTTGCCCTCGAAAATGCCGAAGAACTCGCCTTCGCCCTCGATGCCGACGGACGGCTCGCCGATCCAAAGGTCGGCGCCGTCCTCGGTCCGGGTGATCTCGGCCACGGAAGTTAACGAGGGCGCCATGCCCGAACTGGCGGAGTTCCCCCCGGTGTCGCCGGAAATGGTCTCGTTTCCCCTCTTGGCGGTCCAACCGAAAATGCCGTCGCCGATCGTCCAGGACGAGCCGGAGGCGCCGCTGCTGTCGCTGGCCGAGCCGGTCTTCCGGGTCACATAGAGCTGCAGCACCTCATCCGGCTTCATCCCGGCGATGTTGCCGCGCTGCCTGAGCAGGGTCTCGGGGCTCCCGGAATTGGAGCACGGCGCGTACACGGCCTCGACGGTCTTCTCGAACGATTCGCCGAAGGCTTCGCCCTTTTCCACGACCTTCATGGTGAAGACCAGGGTCTTGCCGGAGGCGCTCTGAGAGAACGCCGGCGACGGGGCGTGGCGGACGATGACGAGGAGGGAGAGGATGAGAAAGACGAGTGCGGTGGTTCTCTTCATGGCGCCTCCGCGGTGATCGGCCCGAGCTTCGCGCCGAATCATATCCAGGCCAGGTCATGAAGTCAATCCGGGTCGTGGGATCTTAGAAATCAGGTCCTGCCCGACTTAGGGCAACGAAGCGTCCGTGTC
>CAWDSL010000006.1:0-618104 GCA_963805015.1 uncultured bacterium | reverse complement strand
TTCATATCGACGTCTGGGCCGGCGAGCCGTGACCGTTGACATCCCCGTCCGCCCCGATTACCATCGGGCCAGTTCGGAGGGCGTCGCCAATGATCACAAAATCGCCACGACATGTCCGCCACATCTTCCCGACCCTGGTCATCGTCCTGGCCGCGGCCGCGGCAGCCTGTTCCTCAGGCGGCCGTTCCCCCGCGACCGAAAGGACCGCGGTCTTGGCCGACTGGGAAGCCCTGCGCTTCGGCATATTCATCCATTTCGGGATGTCCACCTTCACCGGCCAGGAGTTCGGCGCCGTGACCGCCGAGGCGACGGAATACGCGCCTGTCGCCCTGGATGTCGACCAGTGGATCCGGGTCGCCCGCGAGGGCGGCATGACCTACGCGATCCTGACGACCAAGCATTGCTACGGCCATGCCCTGTGGGACTCCAAGTTGACGGGCTACGATGTCGAGGCCGGGCCGGACAAGACCGACGTCGTTCGGGCGTTCGTCGAGGCCTGCCGCCGGCACGGCGTCAAACCCGGGTTCTATTACCTGCTGGGCTGGGACAAAGTCAACCAATGGGCGCGCACGCCCGGGGATTACGAAGCCTTCTGCCGCGGCCAGATCGAGGAGCTCCTGACCGGCTACGGCCCGATCGCCGAGATCTGGCTGGACATCCCCTGGGACATGGGGCCGGACACGGCCGGGGTCCTGGCGCGCCTCTACGGCAAGATAAAATCGCTCCAGCCGGACTGCCTGGTCCTTCTCAACCAGGGCTTCGTCGACGGGAGCGCGGTCCGGGCCATGCCCCCGACCTACTCCCACCGGGTATACGACCTCCCTCAGATCCGGCTGTGGCCGAAAGACATCAACAACGGCGAGGTGACCGCGCCGCCGCCCGCCGGCCACGATCCGAGGATCGCCGTCGGGGGGAAGACCTATTACCTGCCGATGGAGACCTGCGACACGCTGGCCCATAAGTGGTTCTGGGAAGCCGGGGACGCGCTGAAGTCCGTCCGGACGCTCGTCCGGCTCTATCGCTCGACCGTCGACAAGGGCGCCAATCTGCTCCTCGACCTGGCCCCGGACAAGACGGGCCGCATCCCGGAGGCGACGGCGAAACGCCTCATGGAGATGAAGGCGGCCCTGGCCGATCCGTCCCTGATCAAGCCTTCCCTGACCCTGGGGGCGGCGGCGACGGCGTCCAATGTCCATGAGAACGACAAGGACTACGACCCGGCCCGGGCCGTCGACGACGATTCCAACACGCGCTGGGCGACCGACGACGGCGTGGGAGAATGCTGGCTCGAGGTCGATCTCGGGGCCGGCCGCGAGCTCGGCGGCGTCTATCTCAGCGAGGGTTGGGACCGGGTGCGGTCGTTCGTCCTCGAATACCGGGATGAGCCGGGGAAGCCCTGGCGGCCGTTCTATCGGGGCGCGACGATCGGGACGGAGGGCCTGACCGCTTCGTTCCCCCCGGTCAAAGGCCGGTATGTCCGGCTCCACATCCTCGAAGCGGCGGGCGGACCGTCTATCTGGGACTTCGAGCTCTACGCCCCTGCGTCCGCTTCGTTCGGCCGCGACATGCGGTCCGAGGCCTCGGTTAAAGATCGGCCGAAGAAATAATTAGCCGGCGCTCCCGGGCGCGCCCATGGCCACGCCGGACGCCGACCGCTATTCGAACGCAAGAGGGCTGGTTCCCGAATGGCCTCGAGGCTAGTCCACGCGCCCGAGCTGGCCGCAGGCCGCCATGAGCGCCCGGCCCCGGGGGCTTCGCAGCTTGACCAGGGCGCCGGCCGCTTCGAGGCGCTTGGTGAACGACCCGATCTCGGCCTCGGTCGGCGCGCGCCCGATGGGGGAGGAGCCGGGATTGTAGGGGATGAGGTTGAGGACCACCCGGCCGGACGGCGCCGCGGCCCGGAGGAAGGCCGCCACCCCTTCCGCCGCGCCCGGGCCGTCGTTCCGGCCCGGGATGAGGCAGTAGTTCACCGCGAGGGCGAAATTGCGGCGCTGGGGATAATGGGCCAGGACGGCGGCCAGGGCCTCGAGGCCCACGCCCCGGCTGGCCGGCATGAGTTCGCCGCGGAAACCCTCGTCCGGCGCGTTGAGACTGACCGAGAGATTGAGGCGCTTGAGCCCGAGGCTCCTGAGCCGGGCGATGCCCTCGGGCAGGCCGATGGTGCAGACCGTGATATCGTCCTGCGAGAACGCGGGGCCGGATTCGTCGAGGAGAACGGCGAGGGCTCCCGCGAGGCCCTCGAAATTATCGAGCGGCTCGCCCATGCCCATGAAAACGATCTGTCCGATGTCCCAGCCCAGGGTCAGGCGGGCCGCCGCGTACTGGCCCACGATCTCCTCGGGCCGGAGGTCCCTCACGAAGCCCCGCCGGCCCGACTCGCAGAAGACACAGCCCATGCGGCAGCCCACCTGGGAGGAGACGCAGAGGGTGGCCGGCCCGGGCTCGGGGACGCGGCGGGCCACGGGGATGCGCACGCATTCGACCCGCTGGCCGTCTTCGAGCCGGATGAGGGCCTTGACGGTCATCCCGAACGGCCCTTCCTCTTCGACGACGCTCTCGACGGCGGGCAGACGGAGCGCGATGCGCGCGGCCAGGAGGGCCGCGGTCTCTCTGCCGACAGGCTCGGAACCGGGTTCGAAACGGCCCGCGGCGAAGGCCCGCCTGTAGAGGCGGCCCAAGGCCCGCGAACGTCCGGCCCCTCCGGCCAACGCCTCGAAGGCCGGCCGGGTCAAGCCCAGGATGTTGATGCGCCCGTCGGTCTCCGGCATGGGGCCACTGTAGTGGAATCCCGGCCCCGAATCAATCCGGGACGGTGGAACATCCGGGCTTCCTTTGCGTATTATTGAATAGGGTTTCTTTGTACACCCCGAAATGAGAAAGGAGCCCTGATCGAGATGCGCAGATCGACCGTCCTCCCGGCCCTCTTGGCGATCGCGTTGCTGATGGCGGCCGTACCCGCCGCGCCCCGGCAGACGGGAGTCGAGCAGTCCGAGCGGGACCAGTGGGCCGCGGACCTCGATTTCCTGGCGAAAGAGCTCCCGGCCAGGCACAAGAACCTCTTTTTCAAGATCACGCCCGCAATGTTCCAGGCCGAGGTCGCGGCCCTGAAGGCGCGGATCCCGGAGCTCGGCCGGCCCCAATTCCTGGCCGGGCTGGCCCGCCTCGTGGCGGCCGCCGGCGATCCCCATACCGCGTTGACGGTTCTCCCCCAGAAGGCCTTCCCCCTGAAGCTGTATTGGTTCAAGGAGGGGATCTGCGTCACCGACACGACGCCCGAACACGCGGCGCTCCTCAACGGGCGGCTCGTGTCCGTCGACGGGCATCCGGTCGAAGAGGTCGTCCGGGCGTTTGCCGGCATCATTCCCCACGACAACGAGGCCCAGGTCAAGGATTTCGTGCCGAGGTTCCTGGCCTCGTCCGAACATCTTGTCGGTCTCGGGCTCATCGCCGATCCAGAAACGGCGACCGTCACGGTCCGGACGCCGGCCGGCGGGACGGCCTCGGCGAGAATGAAGAGCCTCCCTCTCAGCGCGATCCGCTCGATCGCCTGGGCGGCGCCGGCGGTCGAGCCGTCGCGCCTGCCGCTCTACCGCCGGACCGCGGGTTCGGCCTACGAATCCGTCTATCTTGAGGATTCGCGGACGCTCTACTTCGCCTACAACTCCTGCAAGGACCTTCCCGGACGGCCGTTCGGCGCGTTCGTCGCGGGGCTCTGGGAGACGATGCGAAAGAACGCCGTCGACCGGCTGGTCATCGACCTGCGCAACAACGGCGGCGGCGATTCGTCGATCCTCGACCCGTTCATCGGAGAGCTGGCGGCGTCGAAGGAGATCAACCGGAAGGGGCGCCTGTTCGTCATCGTCGGCCGGAGGACGTTCTCTTCGGCGATCCTCAACGCCCTGGACCTCGGGAAGAGGACCGAAGCCGTTTTCTACGGCGAGCCGACGGGCGGAAAGCCGAACCATTACGGCGAGATCGGGACGTTCACTCTCCCGAATCTCAAGCTCAGCGTGTCCTACTCGACCAAATACTTCCGGTTCGCCGAGGGGGACGATCCCTCCTTGACGCCGGAGGTCGCTGTGGACCTGACCCTCGCCGACTTTCTCGGCCTCCGCGACCCCGTCCTCGAAGCCATACTGGCCAGAGGCGCCCTTGATCCTCTCGAACGGCTCCTTGACGGCCGATCGAAGGGGGGAAATCTTCCGCCCGCGCCCCCGCCGCCTCCTGCCGTGAAGATCCCCCCGCTCACGATCAAGGGGACCGAGCACATGATCGACGTCGGCGGACGGCGGCTGCACTGCGCGGTCTACGGTTCGGGGGGGCCGACCGTGGTCCTCGTGAGCGGCTTCCAGGCGCCGCAGGCGTACTGGAACCCGGTGGTGCCGGGGATCGCCGAGCTCACCACTGTCGTCACCTACGACCGCCCGGGATACGGCAAGAGCGAGAGGGGGGACCTTCCCGTTCACGGCCGGCAGACGGCCGACGACCTCCATATTCTCCTCGGCAAGCTGGGCGTCCCGAAGCCGTATCTGCTCGTGGGGCATTCCTACGGCGGCCGTCTCGTGCGCCTGTTCGCCACCGCCTACCCTGAGGACACGGCCGGCCTGGTCCTCGAGGAGGCCAGCCACGAGGACCTGCCGGAGGCCCAGCTCGGGGCGCTGACCGGCCAGGACCGCGAGACTCTCGCGGCCATGATCGCCCCGTACCGGACGAAGATCCCCATTCCGCGCACCGAGACCGATTACATGTTCGCGACCGTCGAGCAGCTCCGCCAGAGCGGGCCTCTGCCCCGCGTCCCGCTGGTCGTGATCACGGCCGCTTCGAGGGAGAGCGGCCTGCCGCCCGTCTTCAGCCCGGAGAGCCAGGCCAGGCTCGCCGAGGTGGCGATGGCGATGCAAAAGAAGCTGGTGGACCTCGTCCCCGGCGCCGAGCAGATCCTCGTCGAGGGGGCCGGCCACAACGTCCACCTCGACAAGCCCGAAGCCGTCCTCGGCCCGATCCTGGCGATGGTCGCCCGCCTTCGGACCCGGCTTCCTTGACTCGCGTCCGCGGCTGGGCTATCCTCGCCTTCTGGGGAGTAGTCCATGAGCAGCATTCGCATCCTGGTCACGGGCGGGACGTTCGACAAGGAGTACGACGAGCTCTCCGGCAGCCTCTTTTTCCAGGACACGCACGTCCCCGAGATGCTGCGGCTGGGCCGTTCGGGCCTCAAGGTCGAGCTCCGGACCCTGATGATGGTCGATTCGCTCGACATGTCCGACGCCGACCGCGCGAACGTCCTCGAGCACTGCCGCAGCTGCCCTCGCGATCGGATCCTCATCACCCACGGGACCGACCGGATGGAAGTCACGGCCCGGCTGCTCGGGCAGTCGGTCCGGGACAAGACGATCGTCCTCACCGGCGCGATGGTGCCCTATAAGTTCGGCTCCTCCGACGGGCTCTTCAATCTCGGCTCGGCCCTGGCCTTCGTCCAGGTGCTGCCGCCCGGCGTGTATGTGGCCATGAACGGCCGGGCCCTGGCCTGGGACAAGGTCCGCAAGAACACCAAGACGGGCATGTTCGAAGAGATCGAGCCCTGACCCTCCCGTGCCGTAAGCGCCCTATTTCTTAGCGGGCTGGGCCTGGGTCATGTCGAGCAGGACCCCGCTGACGTCGGCCGCAAGCCACTTGGTCTCGCCTTCGGCCGCGGCGGGAAGATAGACGACCGTCCCGTCCTTCCGGGTGAAGACCGTGCGGAACTCGAGCACGTCCGCGTCTCCGGGCTTGCCCGAGAAGGCGTAGGCGCCCTCGTGGGGCAGGCGCCGCATCTCGACGGTGTTCCGCGCGGCCAGATCGAGCTCCCGGGTGTAGACGTAGCCCTGGAAGCGGAGGACCGCCAAACCGCTCGAGTAGTCGGTCCACTGACTGAGCTCGGCCGGGGCCACCGGCACCTGGATGATCTCCGAGCTCCCGATGAACTGGTAGCAGAGAGAGCGCAGGAAGCTGAATTTGATGTCCGGATCCGTCCCCCCGGCGGCGTCCGGCGAATCGGACGGCGCGACCATGTCCGCGGCCAGGGTAGCGGTCAGGTTGGGATACTTGCCGGTCTCCAGGAACGTCTTGACGGCCGGCGAGGCATCGGCCCTGACGGTCGCCGTGACCGCTCCGCTCATGCCGCTCTGCTGGTCGAACGAGGACGCCGAGCCGATGCCGGCCAGCCCGGCCTTGGCGTCATCGAGCCAGACGTCGCAGACCGTCCGTGCCCCGCCCTCCCCGGCGAACCTCACGCCGCGGACCGAGACCGCGTCGAGCCCGTAATTGTTCAGGACGACCTCGTAACCGCCGGTGGCCTGGTCGCAGGACTTGAGCGAAGCCGAGACGGGGCCGCCCATGGTCTCCAACAGGTCGCCGGAGAGCCGGAAGGTCGCTTTTTCCGCCGTCCCGGAAGCGGCGCCCGTCTTGATCCCGAAGTCCCATGTGCCGAGGTCTCCCGCCTTCATGAACAGGGTAAAGGCGGCCCAGTCGTCGACCGGGACATCGACGGTCATCCGGAACCAGGCGTCGTCGACGCGGACCGGGCTGAGCACCGTCAGGCTGACCTGGCGGGCCGCGATGAGCTTTTGGATGGCGGGATCGCCCGAGGCGAGAGCGATCTGGTTCGCGTCGATGAGGTCGGGGAACGGGAGGAGCTCGATCGCCTCGCCCGTCCTGGCCCTCAGGGCTTCCGCGGCGGCCTCGAGCTCCCGCGTGGAGAAATCGGGATAGAGATCGTAGGTGATGTGGCCCGTCGATCGGCCCTGGCTGTCGGCGGTCATGGAGAAACGGCAGGACGGCCGGAGCCCGGACTCGACCTCCCAGCGGAGGCGCAGCTCTTTGGGCGCGGCCCAGACGAGCCGCTTGCCGAACGAGTGGCTTTCGTACCACGGCCCGGCGAAACCCTGGGGCGGCTGCGCCCGCTGGGGACGGTTGGGCACGGCCGAAGGCTCGAAATACGGTCCTCCGAACCGGCCGGAATCGGACAGGAAGTAATAGTCGTAGTCCGGGGTCTTGTCCTTCGGATAGCTGACGGGTATCCGCGCCACGACTTCCTGGGTGTCCGAGTAGGCGTAGTCGATGTCCTCGCGAGGCCTCAGCTCGCCGAACACGCGGATGACGTCCGGGCGGAGAGCCGCCTTGGTGACCGGCTTGATGGACCGGAGGGCCGGCTTTTGCGATACGGCTCCCGTCTGGCCGGCGGGGGGAGTGGGTGCTGGCGCGGGCGCCGGTGTCGCGCCGGCCGGGCGGGTCCGGGTCATGATCATCGTGCGCGCCGGGGTGGCCGTTTTCGCGGCCGGGGCCGGCGGCGGGGCCGCTGTCCCTGAAGCGCCGCTCGGCATCAGCTTGAGAGGAGCGGCCGTCTTGAATGCCGCGAGGCTCCTGGAGAAAGGCGACCTCCCCGTCCAACCCGGAGAAGACCGCCCGGACCTCGATCGCCGGCTGGAACGACGGCATGTCGCCGAGGTCGGACGTGATCAGCGAGGCGAAATCCCTCGTCTTGGCTTCGTTCAAAGCGTTGTTGTTCCCGTCGGTCAGGAGATCGGGCGGCGTCGGCCGGGTGTTCGTCGACAGGTATTGCCAACGGCTATCGCCCTCGGCTCCCGACGGGCCGGACTCCGAGAAGGCGACGGTCCGGGGCGGATAGGGAAGCGTCATCCGGGTCCCCGTCGAACCGTCGAGCTTCAGGGGCAGGGCAACGAGGCGGGTGATGCCCTTCCATTTGGCCTGAACGGCTTCGAGGGTCGCGTCCTGCGGCTTCTCGAGGGCCACGACGATCTGGACGCTGGCCCATTTCGGATTTCCGCCGGACTCGAATTTGTAGTATTGGAAGCGGAACGCGTCGAGCGACGCGGCCAGCGAGCCGACCCCCTCGGCGAGGGGAGTGCCGGCGCGGCGAGCCAGGCGGATGACGGGCTTGTAGTAGGCCAGCGAAGGGTCCTTCGCGTCCCGATAGATCTCGGCCTCGCCCACCTTGATCGTGTAATAGGGGTCGGGGCTCTTGACCGGCCCCGACCGGTCCATCTTCGAAGCGGAGATCTTCGGCGGCGTGACCGTGGCCAGGGTCCTTTGAGGCTTCAGGGCCGGCTGTCCGGGGTCGCCGGGCCCGGGAGCGGCCGGGCCCGGCATCGCCAGCGAGACGGCCAGGACGATCGGAGCGAACGTCGCGATCTTGCGCATGTCATCCTCCCCGGATCGGACGCGTGGACCGAAGAGCCGGTCCGCGCGCCGGATCCCCCACGGATCGGGCCTTGAGAGCGGCGTTGCGGGGCCCGGCTACGGCCGCGTTCCCCCTTCGCCCGGGTCGATCGGAACGACGAGGCCGCCGACCTCGGACTTCCACGGGCTGGTGAACGTCTTGCCGCTCGCGTAGATCAGTGTGTACTGATATTCGCACGGCAGGTCGGTTTTCGGATCGTCGTCATAGAAATAGAGCTTGACGTCCGGGGTGCCCGGCTTGATCTTGGCCGACTTGACGATCGAGCCCTTGTCGCCGCCGTTGCGGGTGTACTTGACCTTGATGGTCATGGTCCGCACGGTCTCCGCATCGAGGGCGTCGCCCGTCACGGTGAACAGCGCGATCTTGGGCGGGATGGTCGCGGTGAGAACGGTCTCCGAATTCGTCGCCTCGGACGAGGTCCAGGACGGGGGAAAGTCGTTGTCCTTGACGCTCGGGCGGAAGTAGACGGTGTATTTCCAACGGTGGCTGATGCCCTTGACCTCGGTCCCGTCCCCGAACTTCGGCCACTTCCCCGAGCGGAGGGCCGACAGCCGGGACCCTGGGTTCAGGATGTTGAACGAACCCCCGATATCGCCCTGGTAGAGGTTCCCCTGGAGCAGGCCGCCGAACCTCATGTTCTGGGGCGGGGCCGCCCCGAGCAGGACCCCGGTCTCGTTCAGAAAGTCCTTGGACTCGAGCAGGAGCCCCGGGACGCTGTAGTTGCTGCCGTCCTTGAGCTTGAACATGTCGGTGAAGACGACCTTGGTGAAGGGGCCGCCGGCGAAGTCCAAGTTGGCGGTGTAGGTGATGTCCAGCTTTTCGAAGAACGGATCGTTGAGGGCCAGCTTCTGGGCGTACTGGGCCGCGCCGCCCTGGATCTCCTTGACGATGGAATCGTCGAAGAGCGAGGAGCTCGGCGAGAACTGCCAGGTGACGGCGATCTCCTTGTTCAGGTCGACCGTGAACGAGGCCGCCTTCGACTGGTCGAGGGTTTTCTGATCGAAGTAGCCGTAATAGGCTTTGCGGCCCTTGTCCGCGCCCTGGGAGATGAGCCCGCCGGTGAGGATGCTGGCGGCATACCCCCAGACGCTGGGCTTGGTGCCGGCCGGCAGGTTCGGCTCGCGGAGCTCGCGCTTCGGATCGATCAGCTCGTCGAGAGGGATGGGCGTGCCGAACCGGGCGATGGCCTGGTCGCAGGCGTACTTGGCCATGGCCATCAGGGCGTCGTCGTATCCCTGGAGATCGCCCTCGATCTTGATCGACGTGTTCAGGATCTGGGTGAGGTCGATGTTGTTGACCTGGCTTTCCGTGGTCGAGCTCTGCGCCTGGGAGCCGCTCTTGATCGGGATGATGCCGAACAGGTTGACGCCGCGGCTGCCCGGCTTTTCGACCCGGGTGGCCGAGCCCTCCTGGGACTGCATGAAGTTGTAGATCTCCGAGGTCTTCACCGTGAGCTTGGCCTTGCACTTGATGTAACCGCCCAGGTCGCCGTCGAAATAGACGTTGAACGGCTCCACGGCCGAGGGGTTCATGATGGCCTGATAGAGGGCGATCGACTGGGGGCCGGAGAGATTGAGGGCGAAGGTGGTCGTCCCGCTGGCGTCGCCGTTGGCGTTGTACCAGTCGGTCTCCGTCTTATCGGCGGCCGTCACGCCGGGGATCCTGGCCTTGGCCTTGAGGTTGTGGATGGGGATGGGGGCCAGGCGGACGTTCTTCGGCTTGGCGGCGGGGCCGAACGTCTGGGCGTAGGGATGGACCGTCGCCGACGCGGCCGACAGGAACTTGCCCGTCTGGAGGCGGGTCGCCGCGAAGCGCTTGGGCGGATTGAGGAGCTGCTGCTTGATGGCCTTTTCCTCGTCCGGGTTCGGCGACATGGTCACGTCGAATTGGAGGTAGCCTCCCGCGACGTCGGCGCTGCCGACCTGGTTCTTGTTCTCGGCCATGGCGTAGCTCAACAGGCGGAAGACGAGCCGCCCCTGCTCCGTCCTCGCGACGCGGGGCTTCGGGACGTAGTAGAACAGGTCCGGGCTCGTGAGCGACGGATAGATCGTGAAGCCCTCGATGATGTCGTAGGGCTCGGTCAGGTTGACCTTGGTATAAACCTCCTGGGGCGGCGGCGCCGCGCCCACTTTGAACGCCCCCGCTTCCTGGGCGGCGACGGGCAGAGCGCCCGCGATCAGGGCGCCCGCGAGGAATGCCGCGGCCAGTGTCCTTCCGTTCCGTTTCATGCATGACCTCCCGCAAGTTGGATTGAGACCGGGGTGCGCAGACAGACCTTGTCTCCTTCTCCCGGTATGATGGCCCGTCGATGACGTTGATGTGTCGTCAACCCGTATCCTGGTCCCAATGCTAACACCGCCCGGATCAAAAGGCAAGATGATCTCCGGAGCGCGCCGTTGCCGGAGGACCGTTACCTGACGAAGCGCAGGACCCTGTCGAAAACGGCCGGGGCGATCTTCTCGGCCAGACTGTCGACCAGGGTATCCTGGAGCTCCTCCTCGGCCCGCCGCCAGCCTTCCCTGTCGAACAGCGCCCGCTCCTCCCGCGAGAGCTCGAGCGCGGCGTAGTCCCCTTCGAAATAGGCGCGGCGGAACGGGGCCGAGACCTGGGCGGAGACCGTTTTTTCGTCGACTTCTTTCCTCGTGACGGGATCGAGGATCCGGACCACGAACTGGCCGGTCAGCTTGACCGTATATTTCTTTTCCGTGTAGGAGGCGGATGACGACCGGTCCTTGCGGAGAGGGGCCTTGCGCACGATCTCCTCGGCCGCGCCGTCCTCCTGCCGGAAAGCGTCGAGCCAGCCGACCACGACGAAGTCGGCGCGGAGCGCCTGGCCGATCGCCGCCGCCGTCCGGTCGGGGATGTCCCCGCCCCGGACGCGGAGGCGGTCCATCGCCCGGTGGATCTCCTTTCGGTCGATCGGGCCGACGAAGGGCGGCGGATCGTCCATGCGCTCGTAGAGGAGCGTATCGTACAGGCGCATCTCCAGCTCCCGGGGCGTGCCGGGCCCGGCCCCGGGATCGACCCAGAAGGGGAGGACGGCGACCGTCACGGTCCCCGCGTCCAAGGCGGCCTTCTGGATCGATCGGGCCTCCGCGCCCGTCCGCGTGTCGGGGCCGAAGATGCCCAGCGCGCTCTGCGCGTGCCCGTAAGCCGCCCGGAAGGACCCCCGGGCCATGTCGTCCTCGGCCCAGCGGAGGAAGACGCCGGCCCGGGCCTCATCCACCCGGAGCGTCTCGTCCGGGGACAGGGGATAGGAGCGCAGCCGGTCGTATCTCCCGGCCGCCTCCGGCCAGTTCCCCGCGCTCTCCATCTCCGCGGCCTGGCGGAAGAGCGAGTCGACAGCGGCGCCGATCATCCTCCGGCGGAAGTCGCCGTAATCCTCGGCCACGGCGAGCGCGACGCCCACCTGGCCCGTCCGCTCCCTGAGGTCGTCGATGCGCCGGATCGCCGCGACGGCGTCCTCGAAACGGCCGCCGTCCCCGTCGGCGCGGGCCCCGGCCAGCCAATCGTCGATCAGGCGGGCCCCGATGTCGGCCAGCCTCTCGCGGGCGTCCTCCCGGCCCGGCTCCTTGGCCAGGACGGCGATATAGCGCTGGGCCGCTTCCTCCAGCCGTCCCTGGCCTTCGAGCTCCTGACCTTTCCGGTAGCGCTTCTCGACGCTGACGCAGCCGGCCAGAGCGGCGAAGAGGAGGAGGGAGACGATCGGGACGAACGGACGGGACTTGGCTTTCGTGATCATAAGGGATTTGTAGGGGAACGCGGCGGTCGTGTCAAGCCGTATCGCGAATCCTTGACCGTTGCCCGCGGCCGGATTATCCTCAATAGACCGAAAGGGAGACGATCATGGCTAAGAAATGGTACGAGGCGCTGTTCACCGACTACGCCGGGACCTACGACCGGGAGTCCTTCACGCAGGGCACGCTCGGAGAGTGCGATTTCATCGAATCGGAGATCGGCCGCGACCGCTCCGTGCCCGTCCTCGACATCGGCTGCGGCACGGGCCGGCACGCGATCGAACTGGCCCGGCGCGGCTACGAGGTGACGGGGATCGATCTGTCCCCCTCCCAGATCGAGCGGGCCAGGGCCAAAGCCGCGGCGGCCGGGGTCGCCCCCGATTTTCTCGTCGGCGACGCCCGGAGCCTGCCCTTCGACGGCCGGTTCGGCCTGGCCGTCATGATCTGCGAGGGCGCCTTCCCGCTCATGGAGACCGACGAGATGAACTTCGAGATCCTGCGCGGCGCGGGCCGGGCCCTCCGATCCGGCGGAAAGCTGGTCATGACCACGCTCAACGGCCTTTTTCCCCTGCACCGCTCGGTCGGGCAATTCGAGAGTGAGGGGATGGTCGAGGCCGCGAGCGGGGGCCACGACTTCGACCTGTTGACCTTCCGGATGCGCTCCCGGCTCGAGACCCGCGACGACCAAGGCCGCCCGATCGAGGTCGACTGCGACGAGCGCTGGTATATCCCTTCCGAGCTCACCTGGCTGCTCAAGCAATCCGGCTTCGGCTCGGTCGAGGTGTTCGGCGCGCGGCTGGGCGCCTTCAGCCGGGCGGACGCGCTGACGCCGGACGATTTCGAGATCCTGGCCGTAGCCGTGAAAACCTGATCCCGCCTTCTAACGGGAATCTTGACACCCGGACGGCCGGGTAATAGTATGGGCCCCTGACGGGGAGGGATTATATGGAATGGAAGCCGGCCGATTTTCAGGCGCCCGCAACCCTCAGCGAAACCATCTACCAATCGCTCAAGAAAGCCCTGATCGACGGCGAGATCAAGCCCGGCCAGAGACTCCAGGAGAAGGAGATCGCGGCCCTCTTCAGCACCTCGTCGACGCCCGTGCGGGAGGCGTTTCTTCCGGCTCGCGGCCGAGAAATACCTGGTCATCAACGCCCGCAAGGAGGTCCTGGCCCAGGACACGACGCTCGAGCAGGTCCGGGAGCTCTACGAGATCGTCCGGACGCTCGACATCCTGGCCGTGCGCCGGGCCCTGGCCCGGATCGTCGGCGACGATATCGGGGAGCTCCGGGCGATGACGGAGGAACTGGGGCGTTTCCACGACGCCGACGACCATCGAAGCTATCTTGAACAGAACCTGCGTATTCACGACCGGATCTGGCGCTGCTGCGGCAGCGCCGCGCTCCACGACACGCTGAGCGAGCTCATCGCCAAGATCGCCATCTACCACCGCAAGACCGACTTCGCGCCCTTCTCGGACCCGCCGGCCCTCGAGAAATCGTACAAGGACCATCTCGGGATCCTCAGGCTGATCGAAGCCAGGGACCTTCCCGGACTGACGAAGCTGATCGAATCGCATTGGGGCGAGGAGTTCGCCGTCGACATCAGGCCGTCGGACCGCTAGCGCCTCCGGACCTCATCCCTCCTTCCCGCGGGGAACGTTTGTCGGGGGGACGGGTCCTATCCCATGAAGAGTAACGGCGTAGTTGTATTCCCGAAAAGTAGGGCGTATCTTCTATTCAGGGAGGTGACGGCCATGTTCGATCATCCGATATCGCGGAAACGGTTTGGGACGCTCGGGACCGGCCTCCTGGCCTTGTCTTTGACCCTCGCGGGACAGGTCCCTCCGCCACGGCCCGACGCCCGGCACGACGTCACGGTCCGGCTCGTCCTGGTCGACGTCATCGCCTTCGACAAGGACGGCCGCTTCGTCGCGGACCTGGCCAAGCCGGATTTCGAGGTCTATGAGGACGGCAAGAAGATGGACCTGACCTCGGCCGAGCTCGTCCGCCTCCGGCGGGGAGGCGCCGAGCCCGCCCTCGCCGCGGCGCAGCCGCTGCGGGACAGCCCCTTCGTCGTCGTCTTCGATTCCATCAACACCATCCAGCGCATGCTCGACCGGAGCAAGCCCGAGATCCTGGCCAAGCTCAGCTCGCTGCTCGAGATCGGCCGGGACATCATCGTCTTCGAGCTCAAGGAGGACGGCCGGATGGTGCTCCTCCAGCCGCTGACCAGGGACCGGGCCCTCATCGCCAAGGCCGTCGACAGGGCCACCGGCAGCATCTGGGTCGAGAAGGCCGGCGACTCGCTCTCCGTCCCCTCCATCATCGACGGCAACACCCCCAACCGGGTCGAGAGCCGGGGCACCGACGGCTTCCAGCAGTCGACCCAGATGGCCTTCGAGGCCGAGACGCGGCGCCGCTTCGAGAAGACCATCAACGGCTTGCTCGGGGTCATGAACATCGTCAAGGACATCCGCGGCCGGAAATCGCTGCTCTTCGTCAGCGGCGGCGTGCCGTCGCTGTCCTTCACGCGCTTCTTCGAGGGCGGCGGCGTCTCGGACACCACGGCCGTCCAGTCCCAGGTCGCGGCGGCCAAGGTCAACGATCCCTTCAAGGTCCTCGGCAAGAAGACCTACCGGACCGGCTCGGAGATCTTCGACGACCTGGTCCGCTTCGCCAACTCCCACAACATCACCTTCTACGCCCTCGATCCCGACAACTACCTCCGCTACGTCCTGGGCGACATCGCCTACGACAATTTCCCGCGCGCCATCGGCCGGAGCGTCTCGGCCGCGGCCGGGCTCAAGCGCCCCGACGAGATCGCGGAGATCAAACGGAACGAGCTGGCCAGCCTGCGGACCCTGTCCGACGACACGGGCGGGGCCGCGTTCCTGGGCGGGAGCAAGTTCGAGCAGTTCGCCGGCATCATCGAGCGCGATTTCGCCCAGTACTACGAGCTGAGCTACGCGCCGAAGGGCAAGAAGGCCGACGGCAAGTACCACAAGATCCAGGTCAAGGTCCTCCGCCCGGGCCTGGACCTCCGCTTCCGCGAGGGCTTCCTGGACTACACGGACGACCATCGGGAAGGGCTGGCCTTCGCCTCGGCCGCCTACAATCCCTCCCTGTTCAAGGACATCCCCTTCCAGGCCCGGATCGTCCCCTTCGCCACCGGGAAGGACAAGTACGTCCTCTGGATCCAGACGGCCCTGTCGGCCCGCAAGATCCTGGGCGAGGGCGCGGCGGCCGACCAGACGGTCATGCTCAAGTTCAAGCTGACCCTCGACGATCCCTCCGGGTCGTCCGGCTTCCTGTCCGAGACGGCCGTGCCCATCGTCCTCATCCCGTCCTTCCTGCAGCGGGTCAGGAACGCCGAGTACTTCGGCTGGAACTGCGCCTCCGGAGAGACCGAGCTCAAGCCCAAGACCTACCGGGCGACCTTCGCCATCTACGATCGGGCCCTCGACCGGATGGGCACGGTCGAGAGCCCCCTCGAGATCCCCGATGTCGGGGGAGCGGGAGGGCCGATGGTCCTGACGACGACGGTCGGGATGCTCATGAAGTCCGACAAGGCCATGGTCGTCCCGTTCACGATCGCCAACGACGACGGGACGATCGATGTCCCCAACCGCAAGTTCTATCCGATGGCGGTCGCCCACGTCCAACGCGGGCAGAGGGCCGGCCTCCTGGTCCAGATCCACTCCGATCAGGACCCGAGGAAGTGGCCCCTGGCGGTCTCGGCGGCGCGCGTCGGCGGGGGCGCGGGAGGGGGCTCCCTCGGCGCCGGCCTCGTCCAGGAGGACTGGAGCAAGAAGACGGGGATCTGGAACGCCATCTACGAGCTCGAGCTCGAGAAGCTCCCGCCGGGCGACTACGGCCTCACGTTCCGGTGGACCGAGCCCGGAGGGCGGCGCCCCGGTCGAAACGACCCTGTCCTTCCGGATCCTTTAGCCCGGGCGTCAACCTGAAATAGGAGTCGCGTTATGGACAGAAGGCTCAACCTGGCCGAGGAGCTGCTCCTTCTCGGCCTCAACGACGAGAAAGGGACGGTTCTGATGGCGGCGTCCCTGGGCTTGACCTATGGCCTCGCCGGCGCGCTGCTCGTCGAGCTCGCGCAGGCCGGGCTGGTGCGGATCGAGGGGAAGGACCTGGTCGCGGCGCCTCGCGGCCTCGCCCGGGACGAGATCCTCGACGAGATCCTCGCGGCGGTCCGGGCCTCCACGAAGACGCGCCGCATCGACCATTGGGTCGGACGGTTCGGCCGATCGGGGACGCATCAAGAAGAGGCTCCTGGCCCGGTTGGTCGAAAAGGGGATCCTCGTCCGGGAGGAGGGCCGGCTGCTCTGGGTCTTCCCGACGACCCGATATCCCCAGATGGACCCCCGGCCGGAATCCAGGATCCGGGACGAGGTCCGGTCCGCCCTCAGGGGCGTCGGGCTCCCCGAGGAGCGCCTGGCCGCCCTGATCGGCCTCGTCCAGGCCTGCGACCTCGTCGGCGTCCTCTTCGAGAAAGGGGAGCGGCGCGAGGCGAAGAAGCGGGCCAAGGAGATCGGCCGCGGTCAGCCCATCGGCAGCGCCGTCGCCCGCGTGGTCGAGGGCGTCCAGGCGGCGGTGATCATCGCGGCTACTTGACCCGGCCCTCACTCGCAGAAGATGCGGACCTTGTCCTTGCCGTCCACCTCGACCGTCATGTCGTCGAGGTTGGAGACGATCTCCTCCAGGTCCTTCGGCGTGATCCGGGCCAGGTCGATGTCCATGCCCTTCTCCTTGAAGGCCTGATTGACCTTGTCGTGGGCTTCTCGCGGGATGAAGGCGGCGAACTTGAGGCCGGCCCGGATGAGCTTGAACGGGACCCGGATGTTGACCCGGTCGCCCGATTCGCTCGCCGGGCCCGGTTCGACCTGGACGCGGAGGTACTTCCAGGGGCGCCGGCCGGCGGCATCGGTCCCGGCCGACGCTTCGGACCCGGTCCCGGGGCCGACGACGGCCTCCAGGAGCTTCTCGGCCTCCGCGGCCGTGATCTTTCCCTGGGCCAGCATGTCCAGGATCTTGCGTCGTTCTTCGTTCATGGCGTTCTCCTTGTCGAGGCTCAGATGAAATCGATCAGAAGCGCGCTTCCCTTGGCCTTCTGATCCACGTCGACGATCAGCCCGCCCAGGTTCCAGAGGACCGAGGCGAGCAGGGGATAGACGAGCAGGAGCCGGACGCCCGGTCCGCTCCGCAGGGTGACGAGGGCGGCCAGCAGCATGAAGGGGAGGACGAGGATCATCAGGGCCGCCAAGAGGATCCAGACGAGGATGACGGGGAACCAGAGCCGGAAGCCGCGCCGGCCGGGCTCCTCGAACTTGATGCGGACGAGCATGGGCAGCATGGGCTTCAGCCTTTCAGCTTCGTCAGGGCTTCCTCGACCGAGATCTCGCCCTTGTCGAGCTGGTCGAGAACGTCCTTGCCGGGGGATGGGGGATCGACGTCCACGAACGGCAGCTGGGCGGAGATGGCGTTGAGCCGGTTCTTGACGGTCGGGTAGCTGATGCCGAAGAGGGCTTCCATCTCCTTGATCGAGCCGTGGCTGCGGACGAAGGCGGTGACGAAGAGCTGGTCGGCCGCCGTCAGCTTGGCCAGGGGCGGAAGGGCGAAACGTCCCTCGATCGCGATGTCCCGGTCGAGGAGCTTCACCTTCTCGATCGTGAAAGCCTGGCCCTGGGTCAATTTGGTCAGTTCCTGCCAGTCATCCATGTTTGTCACCCGTTGGTTATTCATATTCACAATATATATACGAGAATATATTAAAAAAGTCAATATAGATATTAATAATATTAATATTTATTAATATAATATTGATTTTCAATACTTTAGCTGAGGCTGAGCTTCAGGTCCAGAACGGATCCGGGAAGGCCATCCTGATCGAGTGCGTGGAAACGAGCGCCGAGATCCCGGCCTGCCCGCTCACTTCCATTTTTTCAGGAGGTCGGCCAGCCGCTTGTTGAGCGCATCGAGGTCGAGGCCGATCGCTTCGAGTCCCCGAAGCCCCGTTCCGAGCTTCTCGAGGGGGCCCGCGATCTCGGCGCCGACGGCTTCCTGGAGGTCCTTCTCGAAACCCGCCAACTGATCCCGGACGAGCCCGCTCACGGCCGACTTCAGGACCTCGTCGACGTCCGACCGGACCTTGAGATCGAAGTCCTCCGGCGTCCCGGAGACCTCGGCCGTAAGGGTCAAGCTCGAAATACCCGCGAGGGCCTTCCGAACGGCGTCGTCCACCCGCCCGGCCAGCCCCGCCCTCTCCGTGCCCTTCTCGACCAGGAGCCGGGCCGACCGCAGGCCGGCCGTGATCCGGGCCGTGAGGGCGCCTTTGGCGAGGGTCGCGCTGACCTCGAGGTCGGCCAGGCCTTCGCCGAGAGAAACGGGCAGAGAGCCGCCCGTCACGAGCTTGACGTCCCGCGCTTCGAGGCCGCGCAGCTTCAAGTTCAGGACGTCCTTGCGCGCCCCGGGATCCACCCGGTCGAACGTCCCTGCCAGGGACACCGATCGCAGCCCCTTGAGGTTCTCGGCCGAGAACGCGAACTCGAGCGGCCGGCCGAGAATGTCGGGGTCCGAGGTCATGTTCTCGATCCGGCCGGAGAAATCGCCCTGCGGCAGGCTGACGGAGACCTTGGCCAGGCGCGCCAGGAAGTCGGGCAGGGGACGGTCCTCGCGGAACCGGACGTTCCGGCCCTTGGCCCGGACGGGCTTGACCACGTCCTTGCCGTTGACCTTCTCCTTGACCCGCTCGATGAACGGCGCGAGCCGCTCGTTCCACCGCAGGGCGGACCGGACGCTCGCCGCGATCTTCGGTCCGAAGAGCATCCGGCTGATGTTCGCCAGGCCGGACGGCGTGAGGGAATACTTGTCGGCGATCCGCCGGACGTCCTCCCGGACCGCGGCCGGGGCGTCGGCGGCGACCATCTTCAGTCTTTCGAGGTCGGCGGTGAAGGCCTTCTTGGCGTCGGTGACGGTCTGGATGTCCGCCCGGACCTGTTTTTGGAGGGCGACGACGTCCTTGGCCCCGCCGACGAGGTTGCCGATGGAGGCCTTGCCGGTCTTGGCCTTGAGCTCCTCGTAGCGCTTCTGATACTTCTCGACGTCGGCCGCCGCCCGGAGCTCCCCGAGCTTGGCCTCCCAGCCGGCCTTCAGGACTTGGCCGTCGGTCGCGGCCCCCGTGAGGACCTGGAGCGAGCGCAGGGAGGCTTTCTCTTTCTCGAAGGTCTCCTTGACGTTGGGGATGACGAACGAGGGCAGACCGGCGATCTGCTCGAGCGGCGTCTTCCCGGCCGCCCCGGCCACCGCGCCCGACGTCTTCCGGGGCGTGTTCAGCCGGACGCCCTCGATGCTCATCTCCTCGATGATGACCTTGCGGCGGAGCGCGTTCGGGCCGTCCATGTGGAAGGCGATCCGCCCGACCTCGAAGGCGTTGGTCATGGGCGCGTCGGGATCGGTGACCTTGAGCCCGAGCAAGGTCAGGCCGAGAGGGGAAAGCGACAGGTCGGCCTTGTCGAGCTCGACCTTGGCCCCGACGATGGACGTGCCGGTCCTTTCGATCGTCCGTTCGGCGTAGCGGTCGACGAAGAGCAGCCAGAGGCCGGCCGCCGCGGCGCAAAGGACGACGAAGATGAGGAGCCCTTGCCAGCGGACGACCTTCGACCGCTTCGGGGCGCGGGCCCCGTCCCGGACCCCGGCGGCCTTGGCGCTCAAGACAGGCCTCCCCAGTCCTTGAGGCTCTGGTACCTCCGGTAGAGGTCGTTGCCCTTGATGACCTTGACGATCTTCAGCTTCTGGACGTGCGCATAGACGTTCTTGCGGTAATAGAGGACGGCCTTGTTGAAGAGAATATAGAGAGGAGCGAAGAGAACGATCCCGGAGACAAGGCTGCCCAGGACGACCGTGTTGTTGAAGTTCTCGACCCTCCACATGGTCGCGTTGTAGAAAGCCGTCCAGAGCCGCTCGAGCCCGGGCGCCGTCAGGAGGGCCAGGCCGATCCGGTGAAAGAGGGGATCGAGCAGGGCGCCCAGGCCCGTGAACAGGAGCCCCCCGAGCAGGAAGGCCGACAGGTTGATGCGGAAGAACAGGATGAGGAAATAGATGACGATGTTGTGGAGGCTGAACTTCGGGGTGAAGGCGACGATGACCGCGAAGCACAGCCCGAGCGAGATCTGCGCGGGATGCGTCTCGGAGTTGAGGACCTTGAGGACTTTGAAGACCGACTGGATCATGCGCGGCACCTCCGGCCGCCCTAAGACTACCGGGTCGCCGGGCCCGAGTCAATGCGGCGCCGCGGATTTCCCGATCTTCGGGATGGCTGCGGCGATCCCCTTCAGCTCCTGTAGTAGCCCACGTTCTCCGCCGTGATGATGTCGATCTGCATCATCACCTGCTTCGGGACCGGCTCCTTGAGGACGATGTGGCGGTAAAGGGTGTAGATCCCCTCGTAGCCCTGGCGCTCGGGCTGTTGGCTGATCAGGAAATCGACGACGCCCTCCCGCAGGGAACGGACGTTCTCGTCGATCAGGTCGTAGCCGATGACATGGACCCGGCCGGCGGCGGCCCGGGCCTTGACATAGGCGGCGGCCCGGTGCGTGCTCGCGTTGGCCACGAAGACGCCCTTGAGATCGGGATGCCGCCGGAAGATGCGGCCGAAGACCTGCGCATCGCCGTCGAGCCCCTCGTCCCCGTTGATCTCGGAGACCTCCGTCGTGATCCGGGGGCAACGCTGGCAGAAGGCCAGGAATCCCTCGACCCGGCTGTCGATATGGAAGTCCTTCGGACGGACCCGGATGACGGCGACGTGCCCGGGCTCCGCGATCAGCATCCTCATCAGCCGGGCGGAGAGGACCCCGCTCTGGAAGGAATCCTGGCCGATGGAAGAAAGACAGGGGACATCGGGGATGAACGAGTCGAAGAAGACATAGGGGAGGCGCGCCGGGAGGTCCCGGAGGAACGTCAGGAAACCGGGCGAGGTGACCGGGGCGACGAGCAGGCCGTCGAGCGAGGACGACAGGACCTTCCGCCGGGCCCGCGCCAGCGAGCCGGCGGAGTGCTTGTCATAGAAGAAGCGGTGGACCCGGACCTTCTGGGAGCGGAGCTCGGCCTCGGCCCGGGCGACGCCCTTGAGGGGCAGGGTCCAGTAGCCGCTGTCCTGGCCGGGCCGGGGCATGAGCAGGCCGAAACGGAAGACCTTGGACAGCTTGAGGTTCCGGGCGAAGATGTTGGGCTTGTATTCCAGATCCTTGATAATGCGGAGGATGCGCGCCTCCGTGGCGGGCGATACCCGGCCGCGCTTGTGCAGGACGCGATCGACCGTCCCGATGGACACGCCGGACAGCTCGGATATCTTCTTGATCGTGCCGATGCTCATCCTCCTTGTCCGGGCGGGCGGGTTCCTAAGATATATGGCCCTTGCGCCGCCCCGTGTCAAGGGTATTTTTAGAAAAGGTCTTGACATTGCGGGCGCAGTTCCTATTATGAAACGTGTACGTTAACGCATCCGCGGCAGAGAGAGGCTTTTCCCGGAGACCCCGGGTCTCGGATCATCTCATGAATCAGGAGGGATCATGAACACGAGGAGAGGATTGGTCCTGCTGTGCCTGGCGTTCCTCATCGCCCCCGCGCTGCAGGCCCAGGTCGCTCGCCAGAGCGGCGTCATCAAGGGCGTTGTGACCGACGAGCAGGGGGCGGCCTTGCCCGGGGTCAACGTGACCGTGCAGGGGCCCGCGCTGATGGGCGTGGCCGCAGCCGTCACCGACGAGGCCGGCGCCTACCGCCTGGTCAACCTGCCGCCGGGCACGTACGAGGTGATGGCCAGCCTGTCGGGCTTCAAAACGGTCAGGAAGCCGGGCATCGTCGTCCAGGTCGGCCAGACCTACCTGGTCAACCTGCAGACCCAGGCCAGCGCCCTGAACGAAGAGATCACCGTCACGGGGGCGGCGCCGGTGGTCGACGTCCAGTCGAGCAAGATCACCAACGTCATCACCACGCAGCTGCTGCAGAACCTGCCCCTCAACCGGAGCATCAACGGCCTCTTCAACATCACGGCCGGCAGCGCGGGCAGCATTGCCGCGTACTCCGGAAGCATCCATGGCGCCAATTCCGGCTCGACGGCCTACGAGATCGACGGCGTCAACGGCGAGAGCCCCACCACGGGCGGCATGCAGATCTCCCCGCAGTACGAGAGCATCGAGGAGATCGAGATCGCCACGGGCGGATTGCCGGCCCAGATCGGCGCCTCCGGCGGCTCGTTCATCTCGGTCGTCACCAAATCGGGCGGCAACGCGTTCCACGGCCAGGCCCAGACCTATTACACCGCCAAGGGCCTCAACCAGATGCTCTTCACCGACGAGGAGCTCGCCTCCCTCGGCCGGTCCAAGCCGGCCTTCGCCAAGTACGACGTGGACGGCTCGTTCTCCCTCGGCGGCCCGGTCATCAAGGACCGGATCTGGTTCTTCGGCACGATGGACTATCGCCAGAACGAGTACACGATGAACAACGTCCCGGTCACCCTGGAGGGCACGACCTACGACGTCTTCACCAATCCGACCAAGACGTACGCGCCCTTCCTCAAGGTGACCACGCAGATCAACAAGGATATGCGCTTCTTCGTCATGTTCAACGGCAGCTACACCAAGAACCTCTATTCCCCGAGCTATTACCAGGTCTTCGAATCCACGACCCGCTCCCTGTCGAACAGCATGGCCGTGACCGCCAATCTGAACTGGATGCTCGGCCCCAACACCTACGTCGACTTCCGCGGCGGCTACAACAATCTCGATTGGTCGCTGACCTCCCAGCCGGACGCGCGGGAAAGCGTCACCAAGATCGACGACTATACCGGCTATACCTGGGGCAACAAGCGGAACGAGGAGCAGTACACGATCCGCCGCGGCGAGACCGTCAGCGCCCGCCTGTCCCACTTCATGGACAACGTGCTGGGCGGCAACCACGAGCTGGGGGCCGGCGTGGAATACATCTACTCGTTCGACCGCCTCACCGTGGCCCGCGGGAATCCGCTGACCATGCATTACTACGACGGCGATCCCTATGCCTACGCCGCCCAGGGCCGGGACCGGGAGACGTACGGGGACGGCTACATCCAGCTCGCCAACATGGGACCCAATGAGGGCGATTCCACGAAGGACCTGCCCGGCAACCGCATCGGCGCCTATCTGCAGGATTCGTTCACGCTCAAGAACCGCCTGACCGTCAATCTCGGCTTCCGCTTCGACTACTACTGGGGCGGCTTCGGCGGGGCGACCTCGACAGGCACCGATGCCGGCGGCCTGGCCTACAAGATGGGCGAATTCGTGGCCGAGACCATCGGCTGGAACCCCTATGCGTCGATGACCTGGGACCCCATCTGGAAGACCATGCAGAACACGACCCTGTCGCCCCGCATCGGCCTCAGCTATGACATTTTCGGCAACGGCAAGACCGCCTTCAAGGTCTCCTGGGGCCGCTATTACGAGGCCATGCCGGTCATGTGGTTCTCCAACGCCCAGGCCTCCATCCAGCAGAACTACGCCTTCAACTGGTGGGACGACAACGGCAATCACGTTCCCGACGACCCCGGCATCGACTCCTATTACCCGACCGACGACTACTGGTCGTTCGTCGAACAGGACATCCCGGCCCTCCGCCTGCTCGTCGCCGGCAAGGGCGAGCAGTACCAGCTGAAGGCCCCGTGGAACAACGAGCTCGTCGTCTCCCTCTCCCACCAGCTGGCCAAGGACCTCTCGGTCAAGCTGCAGTACGTCAACAAGCTCGGCCGCCGGGACCATTGGGACACGATGTACGACACCGCGACCCAGACCTACCTGAGCTCGATCCAGGACGCGCCCGCCGGCTTCTGGGTCCCCTTCACCACCACGGTCCCCGCGGTCGGCGCCTGGGAGGAATCGACCGTCACGATCTATATCCCCACGGCCGATTACGACTGGGACAACGTCGTCTGGCGGCAGGCCAGCAACCCCTATTCCAAGCGGCTCTACAACGGCATCGAGCTGGCTTTCGACAAGCGCTACGCCAACGGCTGGGCCCTGGGCGGCTCCATCACCCTGGCGAAATCGAAGAGCATCACGCCCTATGACCCGAACTACGTCGTCAACGGCTGGGGCGCGGACATCAACGACATCCCGATGGCCATCAAGCTCTTCGGCTCGTTCCAGATGCCGCTCGATTTCATCGGCTCCTTCATCTACCGCCACATCGAGGGCGGCCCGCTCAACTACGGCGGGAATTTCTGGGACAAGTCCATGGACGTCACGGTCTACGTGCCGGACGATTGGCTGGCGGAGCACAATTGCGTCACCTGGTGGAACTGGATCGGCGTCCAGCTGGCGCCCAACGGCACGCACCGGCAGTCCTCCTGGGACAACATCGACTTCCGGCTGGAGAAGGCCTTCACCTTCCGCTTCGGGACGGTGTCCGTCTTCGCGGACGTGTTCAACCTCCTCGGCAACAAGTACGTCTACTCCGGCCTGAACCCGGCCGGCGTCTGGCGTCCGGACGACGAGAACACCTCCTCCGGGACCCGCGAGCTCGACTACAACTATCAGAGGGTCACGAGCGTCTCCGGGCTCAGGATCTTCAAGCTCTCGGCCCGCGTCGCTTTCTGATCGCATCGCCGGAACAGGGGAGGGGCCCGGCCCCTCCCCTTTTTTCTTCGCCCCGGACGGGCCTGAAGGGAGGAGGACCGAGATGAGGACCATGCGCCGAACGTCCCTTCGAGCACTCTCCGTCGCCGTCGGGCTGGCGGCCCTCGCGACGCTCGCCGCCGCGGCCGATCCGTGCGCCCAGGAGAACCTGGGCCGGGGCCGGGTCACCGGGAAGGTCGTGGACGAGGGCAAGCTTCCCCTGGCGGGCGTGCGCGTCATCGCCCAGAGCCTGACCGCGCTGGGGACAAAGCTCGAGGCCCGGACGGACGCCAAGGGCGGTTTCGTCATCGGCGGGCTGGGCACGGGCCCCTGGCGGCTGATCGCCAGCCGGGCCGGGTCCCTGGACGCTGTCCAGGACGTCGACGTGCATCAGCTCCGGCCGAATCCGCCCGTCGTCCTGGTCCTGAGGGACATCGCCGTCGCGGCCCCCGCGGACGAGACACGCCGGGCGGCCGAAGACGTCCTGACCAGAGGGAACGAGCTCCTGGCGGCGGAACGATACGCGGAAGCGCGGGAGCAGCTGGAAAGCTTCCTGGCCGCCCATCCCGAGGCTTATCCCGTCCGCCTGCAGATCGGCCAATGCGGGCTCAAGCTGGGAGAGCTGGACAGGGCCGAAGCGGACCTGAAGATCCTGCTTGACACGATCCTGGAGAAGTCGGGCTCCTACGACAAGGAGGCCCCACTGGCGGCCCAGGCCCTGGCCGGTCGGGGCGAGGCGGCGGTCGAACGCAACGACATCGAAGCCGGGATGACATTCTTCCGCCAGGCCCTGGACATCTCCCCGTCGAACGAGCTCCTCGCCTACAACGTGGCCGAGATCCTCTTCGCCAACCAGAGGACCGACGAGGCCATCCTCTATTATCTGATGGCCATCCGGATCCGGGCGGAATGGCCCAAACCCTACCACAAGCTGGGCATCGCTTACCTGAACAAGGGGGATTTCCCCAAGGCGCTGGAGTCCCTGCGCAAGTTCGTCGCCATGGATCCGCAGAGCCCGGCCGCCGCCGAGGCCCGCCAGACCATCGCCGCCGTCGAAAAGATCAAGTGAACGCCGGGCGGCCCGGCGCGGCGATCGCCCGGGCCCTTCGGGCGAACCGCATTGACAACGCTTTCCCCCTTGGACTACATTCGCGCCGTAGTCCGGACGTTCGATCCGCCGAAGGAGGGCCGTCATGACCGGGGCCAAACAAAAGATCATCCCCTGCCTCTGGTTCGACCGCCAGGCCGAGGAGGCGGCGGCCTTCTATGTCCAGGCCTTCGGGAACGCCCGCGTCGGCAGGACCATCCGCGCCGGGAAGGTCGGACAGGACACCCACGGCCTGCCGGAGGGCGCCGTGCTGACCGTCGAGTTCGAGATCGAGGGGCGGACGTTCGTCGGCCTCAACGGCGGGCCGCTGTTCACCTTCAATCCGTCCGTCTCGTTCCTGGTCGCCTGCCGGACGGCGGCCGAGGTCGACGCGCTCTGGGCGAAGCTCGCCGAAGGCGGCACGCCCCTCATGGAGCTCGGCGAATACCCCTTCAGCGAGCGGTACGGCTGGACGCAAGACCGGTACGGCCTCTCCTGGCAGGTCATGCACATGGGTGACCGGGAGATCCGGCAGAGGATCGTCCCGACGCTCATGTACGTCGGGGCCCAATGCGGGACAGCGGAAGAGGCGATGCGGCTTTACACGGCGCTCTTCCGCGACACGAGGATCGGCGAGGTCCTCCGCTACGGGAAGGGCGAGGAGCCCGACCAAGAAGGGACGGTCAAGCACGCGGGCTTCACGCTCGAGGGGCAGGAGTTCGCGGCCCAGGAAAGCGCCCATGACCACCGGTTCGCGTTCAACGAGGCGGTCTCCTTGATGGTCGTCTGCGAGACGCAGGCGGAGATCGACCGGCACTGGGCGGGCCTGCTGGCCGGCGGCGGCGAGGAGAGCATGTGCGGCTGGCTCAAGGATAGATTCGGCGTGTCGTGGCAGGTCACGCCGTCCGTCCTCGACGACATGCTGCGGGACCCCGATCCCGAAAAGGTGGCGCGGGTGACCGAGGCCTTTCTGAAGATGAGGAAATTCGACATCGCGGCCCTCGAACGGGCCTACAGAGGAGAATGACGATGACGAAAAGAACCGTCCTGAGGATCCTGGTCCTGGCGATCGTGCTGGCCACTGTCGCGCAGGCGGCGACGGCCCAGCTCCCGAAAGAAACGGAGGCCCAGAAGGCCCAGCGGCTGAAATGGTGGACGGACGCCAGGTTCGGGATGTTCATCCACTGGGGGCTCTACGCCCTGCCGGCGCGCCACGAATGGGTCAAGAACCGCGAGCGGCTGACCAACGAGCAGTACCAGAAGTACTTCGAGATGTTCGATCCCGACCTCTACAATCCCCGGGAATGGGCCAAGATGGCCAAGGCCGCCGGCATGAAGTACGCCGTCCTGACGTCCAAGCACCACGAGGGCTTCTGCCTGTGGGATTCGAAATACACCGATTACAAGGCGACCAACACGCCCTTCGGCAAGGACCTGATCAAGGAGTACGTCGAGGCCTTCCGGGCCGAGGGCCTGAAAGTCGGGTTCTACTATTCGCTCATCGACTGGCATCACCCCGATTACACCGTCGACCGGATGCACCCGCTGCGGCAGGAAAGCGACGCCGCCTACGACACAGCTCAACGCGGGCAAGGACATGGGCAAGTACCGCGAGTACATCAAGAACCAGGTCCGGGAGCTGCTCACCAACTACGGCGAGATCAGCATCATCTGGTTCGATTTCTCGTTCCCGGGAAAGAACGGAAAGGGACGGGCCGACTGGGATTCCGTCAACCTGCTCAAGCTGGCCCGGTCGCTCCAGCCCGGCATCATCGTCGACGACCGGCTCGACCTGGAAGACGTCGAAGGCGGCTGGGATTTCACGACGCCGGAGCAGGAAAAGGTGGCCAAGTGGCCCGAGCGCAACGGCCGGCGGGTGCCCTGGGAGACCTGTCAGACCTTCTCCGGTTCGTGGGGCTACTACCGCGACGAATACACCTGGAAGAGCCCGGCCCAGCTCGTCGAGCTTCTGGCCGAGTCGGTGAGCAAGGGCGGCAACCTCCTGCTCAACGTCGGCCCCACGGCGCGAGGGACGTTCGATGACCGGGCCCAGGCCAGCCTGAAGGCCATGGGCGAATGGATGAGGGTCAACGGCCGGTCGGTCTACGGCTGCACCGAGGCCCCGGCGGGGATCGTCGCGCCGCCGAACACGCTGCTGACCTTTGATCCGGCGGCCAACCGGCTCTACGTCCACCTGCTGGCCTACCCGCTCGACCGGCTGGTCATGCCGGGCCTGGCCGGCAAAGCGAAATACGCCCAGTTCCTCCACGACGCGTCCGAGATCCGCATGAGCGCGGGGAGCGGGGAGGCGGCCGCGGACCTGGCGCTCGCGCTGCCCGTGCGGAAGCCCCCGGTCGAGATCCCGGTCGTGGAGATCTTCCTGAAGTAAGCTCAGGCTGGTCGGCGCGGTCCCGGCGTTCCGTCCGTCCTTGACAGTTCGCCGGGCGACCGCTATCCTGCGAAAAGACAGTCTTCGCAAAGGACGAACGCCATGAACAAACGGACCTACCGCTCGATGCCCCCCGAGAACGCCGTCGGCCGCCGGGAATTCCTGAAGGCCGGCGGAGCGATCGGGGCCGGCCTGGTCATGACCGGCCGCAGCCTCCTCGCCGCCCAGCAGACCCAGGGCCAGCAGCCCACGGCCAAGCCGGCCGGGCCGCCGCCCAAGCCCAAGACCAACATCGAGGAAGCCCTCAAGGTCCCCCGGACCAAGTGGAGCCTGCCCGGGCCGTTCCCCGGCAGGGTCGTCGAGGTCCACGACCCCGCCGCCATGCCGGACGGCAAGGTGGACGGCGCGGTGGTCAAGTCGATGTTCGAAAAGGGGATCGGCCAGCTGACCGGGAAGAGCCTCAAAAAGAGCTTCGGGCTCTTCTTCACCAAGGACGATGTCGTCGGGCTCAAGGTCAATCCGGTCGGTCCCGGGCTCATCAGCACCCGGCTCGAGGTCGTCGACGCGGCCATCGACTGGCTGACGTCGTGCGGACTGCCCCGCAAGAACATCGTCATCTGGGACCGCTTCGATTATATGCTCACGGACGCCGGCTTCACGGCCGAGCGCTACCCGGGCATCGGCATCGAGGGCCTGCAGACCATGGACGAAGCGGCCGCCGAGGGCAAGACCGAGGACAACAGCAAGTGGCTGAAGGCCGACGGCGGCCACGTCAGCGCGCCGAACTTCGACCCGGAGGTCTTCTATTGGGCCGACGTCGAAGGGCCCAAGGACCTGCCCTACCTCAACCAGCACGTCTTCAACGGCAAGCACTCGTACTTCGGGAAGCTGCTGACGAAGAAGCTGACCAAGTTCATCAATCTGCCCGTGTTCAAGAACACCGGCAACGCCATCTCCATGGCCACCAAGAATATCGGCTACGGCGCCGTCTGCAATACGAACCGCCTTCACCAGCCCCTGTTCCTGGACGTCTGCGTCGAGGTGCCGGCCTTCTGGCCGGTGCGCGACAAGATGGTCCTCAACATCACCGACGGCCTGCGCTCGCAGTACGACGGCGGTCCGGACAAGAACGCCAAGTTCGCCTACATCGACAACCGGCTGTATTTCGCCTCCGACCCCTTCGCGCTGGACATGGTCTGCCACAACCGGATCGTCGCCAAGCGCAAGGAGATGGGGGTCGCGGTCAACGAGAACCCGCGCTTCACGGAGTACCTGCGCTACGCCGAGCGGCTCGGGCTGGGGATCGCCGACCCGGCCAAGATCGCGCATGTCAAGGCCTGACGGGCCGCGGCGAAAGGGCAGCCCGGCGCCGGTCGCCGTCCTGGCGGTCCTCTCCGGGCTTCTCGTTCTGGCCGCCCCGGCGGGCCTCGCGTCGGACGCGGCCCGGACCCTGGGGCAGGCCACGGCCGCTCCACTCCCGGTCCCCGAGCCGGGATTCGCCACGGGATGGGCCAAGGCCGGACCGCTTAAAGCCTTCACCGGCCAGGACCTCTTCAACCAGATCGACGGCGGGGCCGAGCTCTTCCTCGAATTCGGGTTCGTCCGGCTGCGCCTGCAAGCCTACGCCCGGGACAAGGCGGAGCTGACCCTCAACGCCTACGAGATGGAAAGCCCCGCGTCCGCTCTGGGCGTCTATCTGATGAAGATGGGGAGGGAGACGCCGTTCCCCGAGGTCGCGGCCCGCAATTCGAGCGAAGAAGCCCAGATGACCATCGTCAAGGGCCGCTTTTTCGTCCAGGTCGACAACCTCGGGGAAGCGCCCGCTTCGAGAGCGGACGCGGCGGCCCTGGCCAATGCCTTCCTGGCGGGCGTGGCGGCCGAGCCCGCCCGGACGCCGCTCGACCTCCTCCCCGCCGAAGGCCGGATCGCCGGGACCGAGCGTCTCATCCGCGGCCCCTACGGGCTTCAGCCTTACTTCACATTCGGCGAGGGGGACATCCTGTCGCTCGGCGGCCGGACTTTCGGGGCCCTGGCCGGCTACCGGACGCCGGCGGGCGCGGCCTACGATCGCCTCATCGTTCCCTATCCCGACGACGAAGCTGCGGCCGCCGCCCTGGCCCATCTCAAAGCCAATCTCGATCCGTATATCAAAGTCACCGGCGACCGGCCCGACGGTTTCGATTTCGTCGATTTCCAGGCCAAGAAGGGCTCGGTGACGAGGTCCGGACCCGTCCTCGATATCCGGTTCAACATCGCGGGTTAAGAACTAGTAGAGGAACTTGTCCTCGCCGATCCGGGCGATCTCCGCGTCGATCCAGGCCAGGAGAAGCGCTTTCCGGGCGAGCACGGCCCGGATCTCCTTCTTTTCGAGGTACGGGCCGACGGCGGCCGCGACGGCCGCCTCGTCGAGCGCCCGCAGCTTTTCGACGAAGGCGCGAGGCAGCTCTTTCATCATCTCGGTCGCGGGGAACCGTTTCTCCGTGAACGGAAGCGCTTTCGTGTACGAGGCCTCGGTCCGGAAGGCCCGGGAATGGTCGATGAGCACCCAGCGCCAATCGGGTGTGAGCAGGATGTTGCCCTGGCTGCGGTCGGAGTTGCCGATGAGGTTGTCGAACGCCTGTTGGATGAAGCCTCCCCGGCGCCAATGGGCCACGGCCGCCGGAGACATCTCCTCCGACCGCTCCAGCTTGTCCCGGAGCGGCTCCGCCTCTTCCGCGTAGAGCTGGCAGGAGCCCGCGCGCGTTCCGTCGCGGCGCTCCACGGTGGCCGGGACCATGCCCAGTCCGAGGGCCTTGTCCAGCCGATACGCCGCGATCTCGTAGCGCCAGCAGTCCAGGACGCCTTTGGGCTTCCCGTCGACGTCCTTCCAGAGGGCCCGGCGCTCGACCGGGCCCGAGCGGAGCGTCAGGACCCAGGGCTCGGTGACGGCCTCGGGCCCCGTGATCTGCCGCCGGCCGACGATCTCGGCGGACGCGAGGAAGGCCTCCCACTCCGCCCGGCCGGCGATCTCGTCGGCCCGGAGCTGGCCGTGCGAAGGCCGGGGAAGGACCGCGACCATCGCGGCCAGGAGGATCAGGATCGAAAGAGGGCGAACGGCTCCGGATGCCATCGGATCTCCCCCCGAACACCTTCACCTTAAGCGCGTTCGGACGCATTGTCAACCGGGCGACGGGCCGCTGCCCGGCGTGTTGACACCCGGCCGAGACCGCGGGTATCCTGTCCATGCGCGGCCGGGTTCGTCTTTTTCCAGCTGATCTTCGTCGTATTCAATAGATAGCACGGCAGGCTCCGGTTGGGCCTCAGGAGGCGAAGCGATGAGCGACCGATCGATGATCCCGGCGAAGGGCGCGATGCTGGCGTTCCTATTGGCCTCGTTAGCATCGGCGCAGACCGCGATCGAGCCGGACCTCGCCGCCATACCGGGCGGGAACGGGTGGACGGTCTTCAACCGGGCGGTGACGGTGGCCGACCGGGACGGCCGGCCGGTGGCGGAATTCGACGCGCGGCCGGGGGACGGCCTGGCCCGGCTCGACGGCGTCGTCTTCACCTCGGGCGAGATCGAGTGCGATATCCAGGGCCGCAGCGCGCCGGTCCAGGGGAGCTTCGTAGGCATCGCCTTCGGGGTCCGGGACGCGGAAACCTACGACGCGATCTATTTCCGTCCCTTCAATTTCCGGTCCGAGGACCCCGGCCGGCGGTCCCACTCGGTCCAGTACGTCTCTCACCCGGACTGGACCTGGGGCCGCCTGCGGCAGGAAAGGCCCGACGAGTTCGAGAAAGCGATCGAGCCCGCCCCCGACGGGGACCGCTGGCTCCACGTGCGGATCGTCGTCCGGCCGCCGGAGATCCGCGTGTTCGTCGACGGCGCGGCGGAGCCGTGCCTGACGGTTCAGACGCTCAGCGGCCCGAGGACGGGGTCCGTCGCCCTCTGGGTCGGCAACAACTCGCCGGGCCGGTTCGCCGGCCTGACGATCAAGCCCGGGCCGCCCCTGCCCGGCGGACCTCCGGTCCCCTGAATCTAGTCGACGATCCTGTCTCCCGTGGCGTCGATACCCATGCCGGCGTTGACGATGCGGCATTTGGCGACCTTCCCCCCGTCGTCCTTGAGGAATTCGAAGTCCCAATGCCCCTCGTCGGGGTCGTCGATGAAGAACTTCAAGGGCTGACCATCGACCGGGCTCAGCGCGTCCGGGTTCTGGGACGTGCTGGCTTGGACGAAGAACTCTTCGTTCTCGACGAAGAACCGGGCCGTGATCATATCGGCCCCGTAGGCCGTCAGGTCGAAACGGTAGTCGCCGCAGAGAGCGGCATACCTGTCGGCGGCTTTCTTTTCCTGGATCCCCGAAGCATACGCGAGCCCGGCGATCAGGGCGGCGGCGGCCAGGGAGACGAGCATGCGTTTCATCATGAACGGACCTCCTCCACGGGATTCGTCCTGTATTACGAAAAGGCGCGGGCATTTGTTTCACCGCGTTGACCGGACCCCCGGCCCGTGCTAATCTCCGGGCTGCGTGATCGAGCCCGGCAGGCCGGGCCAAGGAGGCTGCCGAGTGACTCAGATCGTCCCCAAAATCTCGGTCCTGCAGGCCGGCGCGATCGCCGAGGTCCACGCCCGGTCGCTCGAGATCCTGTCGAAGGTCGGGGTGCGCGTCGATTCGCCGCGAGCCCGCAAGCGGCTGGCGAGCGCGGCGGGCGGCGCTTCCGGGGACGGTCCCGTGCGCATCCCGGAGGAGCTCGTGGCCTGGGCGCTCGGCGTGGCGCCGTCGAACGTGGCGGTCTTCAAGCGGACCGGGGAGCCCGCCTTCACGCTGGGGCCCGGAGGCGGAGGGACGCGCTTCGGTATCGGCGTGACGAACCTCTATTACCAGGACCCGCTCACGGACGCTCCGGTTCCGTTCACGCGCGGGCACATGGCTGCCTGTGCCCGGTTGGGCGACGCCCTGCCCGCCTACGACGTCGTCTCCACCGTCGGCGTTCTGCGGGACCTCCCTCCGGAAAAAGCGGACATCGTGGCCACTCTGGAGATGGCCGCCAACACGACCAAATCCCTGGTCCTTCTCGTCTCCGAGGCCGCCGCGTTCGAACCGGCCCTGGACATGCTCGAAGCGCTCTGCGGGAACCTGTCGGAGAAGCCATTCGTCATTCCCTATTTCAATCCCGTCTCGCCGCTTGTCATCAACGAGGGGACGAGCGACAAGATGGCCGCGGCGATCGCCCGCGGTCTGCCGGTCATCTATTCGAATTACGGCATGTCGGGGGCGACCGCGCCCATCACGCCGGCCGGGACGCTCGTGACGCTCAACGCCGAGCTGCTGGCCGGACTGGTGCTGGCCCAGCTCATGCGCGAGGGGGCGCCGGTCATTCTCGGCAGCCTGCCGGCCGGATTCGACATGGCCACGGCGGCGAGCTACTACGGGCCCGAGACGATGCTCCTGAACCTGGCCTGCGCCGAGATGATGGCCCACTACCGGCTGCCGCACTGCGGCACCTCGGGCAGCGGCTCGGGCTGGGGCGCCGACCTCCCGGCCGCCGACCTCTTCTGGATGAACCACCTGACGTCCTGCCTGGGCCGGGCGGGGCTGGCCCCGTTCGTCGGCGGCAACTTCGACTCGCTGGCCTTCTCCCCGACGGCGGCCGTGTACGCGGACCACATCATCCGCCAGGCCCGGCGATTCGCGGCCGGGTTCGCGCTGGACGAGGAAGCCCTGGGATTGCCTGAGATCGCGGAGGTCGGGCCCGGCGGCGACTTTTTCGCCGCCGACCTGACCTTGCGGCATTTCCGCGAAGCGGCGTTCAACAGCCCGATCTTCCCGCGGCTGAGCCTCGAAGCCTGGCAGGCCGGCGGGGGGCCCCGGGCCGAGGATCTCCTGCGCCGCCACACGGAGGAGCTGATGGCCTCCCATCCCGCGCCCGCGGACCACGACGATCTGCTGGAACGGGGCGAGGCCTTGATCGCGCGCTCGAAGCGGTAGGCGTCCTTGACAGGGCTTCCGAAGCGAGACTATCATTCCAACCTTGAAAATTCCCCCGGAAGGACAGTCCATGAGAAAACGCGCCCTCCTCGCCGTCGTCGCCGCGGCCCTGTTGGCCTCGGCCGCAGCCAGCGCCCAGGCGCCGGCCCGTCCCGCCGCCGATCCCGTCGTCAAGAAGATCATCGAGCTCGGCACGACCGACAACCGGGTCATGACCTGGAACGACTTCGCCAGCAACCGCTTCGGCGGCCGGGAGTCGGGGACGAACGCCTACAATGACGCCGCGGAATGGGCCGTCTGGCAGTTCCGCCAGTGGGGGCTCGAGGCCGAGCTCGACCCGGCCGGCGAGGTGCCCGTCGGTTTCAACCGCGGTCCCTGGTTCGGCCGGATGGTCAAGCCGGCCGAGAAGGCGCTCTATTTCGGGACGCCCGAGCTTCACCGCCGGGACCAAGGGTCTCGAGCGGGGACCGGTCGTCATCCTGAAGTCCGATCCGTTCTCGATCCCCGGGCGGAACGCCACGCCGGAGAACGTCGAGAAGAAGCGCGCCGCCGCGGAAGCGGCCATTGCGGAGGTCCGCGCCAACCCGGCCGCGTTCAAGGGCGCCTGGGTCCTCATCCCCGGCCAGAACACCGGTTTCGCCCGTGACGGCCGCCGCGGCACGCCCGAGTACGCCGACGCGAAGCTCATCCCGCCGCTCACGGCGGTCCTGGTCGAGGCCGGGGCCCGGGGCACCGTCCAGCTGTCCAAGACCGATCCCTTCCCGATGCTCGACGGGTTCGTCGAGTCCTGGGACAAGCTCCCGGTCCTGCCCGACATCAAGCTGGCCGAGGGCCAGTACAACGAGATCAAGGGGCTCGTCGAGAAGGGCGAGCCGGTCGAGCTCGAGTTCGACATCCGCAATTGGTTCAAGATGGGCCCGGTCAAATACCACAGCGTCGTCGCGACGCTCCGCGGGACCGAGTTCCCCGACGAATACGTCGTCCTCGGCGGCCACTTCGACTGCTTCAGCGCCGCGACCGGCGGCGTCGACGACGGCTCGGGCTTCGCCCCGGCCATGGAGGCCATCCGGCTCATCCAGGCCGCCGGCGGCCGGCCCAAGCGGTCCGTCGTCGTCGTGTTGTTCGCGGCCGAGGAGATCGGCCTGGTCGGCTCGCAGGCCTGGCTCAAGAACCGGCCCGGCATCGCCCCCAAGATCGCCATGATGATCAACCGGGACGGCAGCCCGAGCGCCATCACCGGCGCGTCGGTCCCCGAGACCTGGTTCGCCGATTTCCAGCGGATCACGGCCCCCCTCGCGGCCGTCAACCCCAAATGGCCGTTCAAGCTCGAGCGGGGAGTGCCCCGGGCCAATGCCACGAGCCCGGGCGGCTCGGATCATACGCCCTTTGAGATGCTGGGCGTCCCGACGCTGCGCTTCCAGACGCAGACGGATTACAATTACGGCCACGCCTGGCACACCCTCCACGACCTCTACAGCGAGCTCGTGCCCTACACGGAGCACCAGAAGCACTCCGCGCTGGTCACGGCCGTCGTCGCCTACGGCGTCGCCAACCTCGACCAGCCGCTCACGCGCGACGGGGTCTACCTTCCCGAAGGGCTCTACGCCGACATCGCGATCGGAGCCGGCGACTCGCCCGCGCACATCATGACCACGCTCGACTTCGTCAACGCGCCCCTCCAGACGGCGAACTTCGTCCGCATCGTCGAGGGCAAGGGCGGTCAGAGGGGCCCGGGCGGCGGACCGGGGGGCGGCATGCGTCCCGGCGGGCCGAGGCCGGAGATCCCGCCCATCGGTAAGATCGAAGTCCGGGACGGCGTCGTCGCCGGGCTCGTCGTCTCCGAGGTCCAGAAGTCCGTGGCCGTGCCCGCGTTGGCGCTCGCGGCCAATCCCGCCCTCAAGCATGACGGCGCGGGTGTCCTCGGCGTCTCCGGTCCGAACGCGTTCCACCTGACGCTCCGCAAGCGCGCCGGGCTCGACAAGACGGCCACCGCCATCGGCCGGACGATCGCCGGGCTCGACCTCCTGAAGACCCTGAAGAAGGGCGACCCCATCCGGAGCATCCGCATCGTCCGGGTGGGACAGGCGGCCCGCGACTTCAAGACCGACGACGAGGCGTTCAAGAAGCTGCTCGAAAAGTGATCATTCGTTAGAATTCTGACGGGCTTCTCGATCGGCGTGGGGGCCTTGACATTCTCCCTCTATGTAATTACAGTAGATACGTCGTACACTAACGCATGACCCGGACGGGGAGGCCTGGGATGAAGACACGAGAGATAAAGATCGCCCGGATCGGGAACTCCCGCGGCGTCCGCCTGCCGGCCGCCTCCCTGAAGCGCTATGCCGTGGGGACTTCCATGGTCATGGAAGAAAGAGCGGAGGGGATCCTGCTTCGGCCCGCGGGCCCGGCCGTCGAGAAGCTTTCCTGGGAGGATACGGCACGGGAGATGGCGGCCGCGAACGAAGACTGGAGCGAATGGGACGTTCTGGACGGGGACGGATTGAGCTCGGTCCCCTGGGAGCCGTCGAAGAAAGCGATGATCGGGGAAAAAGGGGCCCCGTATGGGCGAAAGCCCGGGATGCGTCGGGAGGCCTTCAAGCGATATGAGCTGAGGTGGGCGGATCTGGACCCCGTCCGCGGGGCCGAGATGGCCAAGACCAGGCCGGTCGTCATCGTCAGCCTGGACGAATTGAACGCGCGTTTCGGGACCGTCACGGTCTGCCCGATCACCAGCCGGCTCCATCCGGCCTGGCGCTGCCGGCTGCCTGTTCAATGTGCCGGCCAGCCGGCCGAGATCGCGGTCGACCAGATCCGGACCGTCGGCAAGGTCCGCCTGGGGCGGAGGATCGGTTCCCTCTCCGAAGGAGAATCCAAATCCCTCCGCCGGCTCATCACCGAGATGTTCGGCGAGTGACGCCGGGCTATCCGGGACGGCGGGATTCGGGTACAATCTCCCCATGCCTTCCGATACTCAAGTCATCTTCTCCATGTCCGGCGTCGGCCGGGTCCACCCGCCCAACCGCCAGGTCCTCAAGGACATCTCGCTCGGCTTCTACTACGGCGCCAAGATCGGCGTCCTCGGGCTCAACGGCTCGGGCAAGTCCACCCTGCTCGGCATCATCGCCGGCAAGGACAAGGGCTACATCGGCGAGGTCGCGCTGAGCAAGGGCTATTCGATCGGCCTGCTCGAGCAGGACCCGCAGCTCGACCCGGCCAAGACCGTGGTCGAGATCGTTCGCGAGGGCGTCCAGCCCGTCGTCGACATCCTGGCCCGTTACGACGCCGTCTGCGACAAGATGGGCGACCCCGACGCCGACATGGACGCCCTGCTCGCCGAGCAGGCCCGCCTGCAGGAGGAGATCGACAAGCACGACGCCTGGAACCTCGACAACCACCTCGAGATCGCCATGGAGGCCCTGCGCTGTCCGCCGCCGGAGACGCCCGTGACGGTGCTTTCGGGCGGCGAGCGCCGCCGCGTCGCCCTGACCCGGCTCCTGCTCATGGAGCCCGACATCCTGCTCCTCGACGAGCCGACCAACCACCTCGACGCCGAGTCGGTCGCCTGGCTCGAGAGGCACCTTCAGGAATACAAGGGCACGGTCATCGCCGTGACCCACGACCGCTATTTCCTCGACAACGTGGCCGGCTGGATCCTCGAGCTCGACCGCGGCGAGGGCATCCCCTGGAAAGGCAACTACTCGTCGTGGCTCGAGCAGAAGCAGGCCCGGCTGGCGGTCGAAGAGAAGACGGAATCGCGCCGCCAGCGGACCCTGGCCCGCGAGCTCGAGTGGGTCCGGATGTCGCCCAAGGCCCGGCAGGCCAAGGGCAAGGCCCGCGTCACCGCCTACGAGAAGCTCCTCGGCCAGGACTTCGAGCGCTATCGCGACGACCAGGAGCTGCCCATCCCGCCGGGGCCGCGCCTCGGAGACGTGGTCATCGAGCTCGAGGGGGTGACCAAGGCCTACGGTGACCGGGCGCTCATGGACGGCCTGACGCTCAGCATTCCCCCGGGCTCGATCGTCGGGATCATCGGCCCGAACGGGGCCGGCAAGACGACCCTGCTGCGGATGATCACCGGGTCGGAGGCGCCGGACGCGGGGCGCGTCCGGATCGGCGAGACGGTCAAGTTCGCCTATGCCGACCAGTCTCGCACCCTCGACCCCGACAAGACCGTGTGGGAGGAGATCTCGGGCGGCGAGGACCTGATCAAGGTCGGCGGCCAGGAGATGAACACCCGGGCCTACTGCGCCTCGTTCGGGTTCGGCGGCACCGACCAGCAAAAAAAGTGCGGGACCCTCTCGGGCGGCGAGCGCAACCGCGTCCACCTGGCCAAGGCGGTGTCGGAAGGGGGCAACGTCCTGCTCCTCGACGAGCCGACCAACGACCTCGACGTCAACATCCTGCGGTCGCTCGAGGACGCCCTGGCCGGGTTCGCCGGCTGCGCCGTCGTCGTCAGCCACGACCGCTGGTTCCTCGACCGCGTCGCCACCCACATCCTGGCCTTCGAAGAGGACGGCTCGATCCACTGGATCTTCGGGAATTTCTCCGAGTACCACGAGGACCTGCGCCGCCGCAAGGGCGCCGGGGCCGACCAGCCCCACCGCATGAAGCACCGGACCCTGAGGCGCTGAGGATCGAGCCGGGTCCCGAGAGGACATGAGGATCGCGTTCGCGGACATCGGGCCGGAGGACCTCGACGTCCTCGAGGAGATGCTCTACGAAGCCATCTTCGTTCCCCCGGGAGAGGCGCGCCCTCCCCGCCGGATCCTGGGCCTGCCCGAGATCGCGCGTTATGCCGCCGGCTGGGGCCGTCCCGGGGATTTCGGGCTTATCGCCCGGAGCGGGGAGGAGGCGCTCGGCGCGGCCTGGTTCCGGCTCTTCGGAGGCGATGACCGGGGGTTCGGCTATATCGACGAGCGCACCCCCGAGCTCTCGATGGCCGTCCGTCCGGACGTCCGCGGTCTCGGCATCGGCTCGGCGCTCCTCGAGGAGCTGATCACGGCGGCCCGGGACCGCGGGTTCGAGACGCTGTCGCTGAGCGTCGACGTTCGCAACCCCGCCCGTCATCTGTATGAGCGTTTGGGTTTCGAGGTCGCGGGCGAGGCCGATCAGGCTCTCACCATGGTCAAGGCCCTGAGAACGGCCGCTCCGGACGGAGCGGGCCGGACGTCCTTGGAGGAGAGCGTAGCCCTGGCCATGGATGGCTCCGACGGCCGCGTCGTCCCCTACCTGCCTTACATTCTCCAGGACGCCTGGGAGCTCGGCACCGACCCCCGGGTCGTCGTGGACCTTGTGCGGCGGCGCGCGCACGTCCACTTCCGGCCGCGCGTCCTCGACCTCGGCTGCGGCAAGGGCGCCGTTTCGGTGCGGCTGGCCGCGGCGCTCGGATGCCGTTGCCTGAGTATCGACGGCATCCGGGAATTCGTCGAGTACGCCGAGGCCAAGGCCGAGGAGGAAGGCGTGACGCAGCTCTGCCGTTTCGAGGTCGCCGACGTCCGGGAGCGGATCGCCACTCTGGGCCGGTTCGATATCATCGTCCTGGGGGCCATCGGCCCGGTCTTCGGAGATTATCGGACGACCCTGGAAAACCTCGATCCGCACCTCGCGTCGGGCGGCCTCGTTATCGTGGACGACGGCTTTTTGCCGGATGACAGCTCCCGCGTCCATCCCCAGGTCCTCAAACGCGAGGTTCTATTGGAACAGATCACCGCGGCCGGCATGCGGCTAGCCGAAGTCATCCCGGTCGGGGTCGATGAGATGAAGGCTGTCAACGAGGCGGTTTTCAGGGACCTGAAGAGGCGCTGCGCCGAGCTCGCCCTGAAGTACCCTGAGCACAAAGGGATCTTCGAAGCCTACGTCCGGCGTCAGACCGAAGAGAACGCGTTCCTGGAAAACGAAATCGTATGCGCGGTTCTGGCTATCGAGCGGACAGCGGACGGCGCCGAGCCGAGAGGATCGGGAGGATGCTGAAAATGAGACAGGGCCCGAGCGGCACGAGTATGGCGCGCATCGTCGGTTATGTCCTTGTCCTGGCTTTGGCGGGAGCGGACCATCCCCAGGCGTCGGGACGCATGGCGGCGGAGTCAGGAGGGGGACCGCCCCGGTCGTCGTCGAGAAGGGCGATTTCCGGTTCTCGTGCGACGCGCGGGGCGTCGGGGCGCTGGCGGATCCCAACGATCCGTTCAAGGCGACGCTCATGCCCGCGGCCGGGATGAGAGGCGCCCGTCCGCCCGTGCTGGGTCTGGCCGCGAGCTTCCGGACGGACGGCGACGGCCCGTGGTCGGACCTCGGCCCGCGCGGTCCCGCGTGGACCGCCTCGCCCGAAGCCGGCACGGCCTCCTACACGAGCGGCGGGCCCGGCTCGCCCGTGAAGGTCGCCGAGACGTTCCGCACGGACGGCCGTGTCCTCGATTGGACGATCGACCTGGAATCGACGGCGGCTCAACCCGTCGAGATCGGCGACCTGGCCGTATCCATCCCGGTCGCCGGGCCCTACGGCGAGGATCCCGCCCAGATCTTCGAGCGAGGGTTCCTCCGCCACCAGTTCGTCTCGGGGGCCGGCTCCTTCGTCTACTTCGTCCGCGCCTCGGGCTCGCCGCCCTACCTTCTCGTGACCGTCCGCCCCGGGACGAAGCTCGAGTACTGGACCGGGAGCGGCCGGGCGGGCGGGCAGCTCTTCATCCATTCCGCGAAGAGCGGCCCGGCGGAAGAGCGGGGTACCTGGCGCCAGGTCCACACCTCCTTGAAGCTCGCGGCGGCCGGGACGCCCGGCGGCCGCGCCTCCTACGGCATCCGGTTCCGGTGGGCGAAGAGCTACGACGAGCTGCGGGCCCTCCTCTACGAAGAGGGGCTTTTCGATGTCCGGGTCGTCCCGGGGATGACCGTCCCCGAGGACCTGGCGGCCCGGTTCTCGCTGCACACCCGGGCCCGCATCGAGCGGATCGAGGCCGAGTTCCCCGGCCAGACGGTCCTTCGCTCCCTCGGCCGGCCGGTCCCGGGACATGACGTCTACGAGGCGCGTTTCCGCCGCCTCGGCGAGAACATGCTGACCGTCGTCCACGACGGCGGCCGCCGCACGTATCTCGAGTTCTTCGTCACCGAGCCGCTGGAGACGCTGATCAAGAAACGCGCGGCCTTCCTCGTCGCGCGCCAGCAGGTCCGGGACCCGTCGAAGTGGTGGGACGGCGTCTACGGTCCCTACGACATGGCGGCCAAGGTCACCCGGACGGTCGAGGACCCGGACATCTTCCTCGACCGCATGGCCTACGTCCTGACCTGCGACGACCCGGGCCTCGCCAAGGCGCCCTTCCTCGCGGCCAAGAACGTCCTCTTTCCGGACAGGGACGAGATCGCCTCGATCGAGTACTACCTCGAGCGTTTCGTCTGGGGCAAGCTGCAGCGCCGCGACGACGAGACGCCCTATCCCTACGGGATCTACGGCACGCCGAACTGGTACGTCAACCGCGACCCGGACCGGCGCCGGGCCTACGCGGGATCGCTCCGCGACAAGGCCAAGGCGCTCGGCGATCTCCCCAAGGAGCATGTCTGGCGCTCCTACGACTACCCGCACGTCGTCATGCTCTACTTCCACATGTACCAGATCGCCCGGATGTACCCCGGCCTCTCGGTCTACCTCGACGCGGCCGGCTACCTCGAACGGGCCTGGGGCACGGCCCGGGCTTTCTTCACATACCCTTACGGGATCTACCCGGACTATTACGAGACCTACAAGTGGGGGCTCTACAACGAGCTCGTCGTCCTGGACCTCATCGCCGCCCTCGAGCGCGAGGGCTTCCCGGAGCGGGCCGCTTGGCTGCGCGGCGAGTGGGAGAAGAAGGTCAAGTACTTCGTCTACGACGACCTCTACCCTTTCCGGTCCGAGTACGCTTTCGACCGCACGGCCTTCGAGTCGACCTACGCCTTCGCCAAGTACGGGGCGACCCGCGACATGGCCCCCGACAAGGACCTGTGGTTCGATATCAAGAACAAGAAATGGTATTCCCATCCCACGGTCCGGCGCCAGGACTCGCGGGCCTTCATGGACCGCCAGTTGTATGCCGGTCTGTCGGTCCGGGGATGGCTGAACCCGGCCTACTACGCGCTCGGCTGCGACCCGGGCGTCAGCTATATGACGGCCATGGGCGGCTGGGGCGTCCTCGACTACGCGCTCAATTTCGCGCCGCGGCCGTCCGATTGGCTCGCGCTCGGCTACGCGTCCTACCTCGGTTCCTGGTGCCTGATGAATACCGGCCGGCCGGAGACGAATTACGGGTACTGGCATCCCGGCCCGGAGAACGACGGCGCCTCGGGTTGGCAGTTCGAGACGGCCAAGGCCGGCGGCGCCTGGATGGGCTCGAGCGTGCCCGGCGGCGTCACCGTCCCCCGCGGTCCCTGGCGCTACGACGGCGAGATCGACCTCGGCTACGGCGGGGCCCTGCGCATGGCCGCGACCGTGGTCACGAGAGATCCGGTCTTCGGTTGGATCGCCTACGGGGGCGCGCTCGCGGAAAAGAGGGGAGAGGTGGCCGTGGAGCCCCGGGACGGCGTGAGGCGCCGGTTCGCGGCGGTCGTTCCGGGGACCGGACCGGACGATATCCTCCGGCTGAAGATCGAGCTCGAGCGCGACGGGTTCGCGGCCGAGAGCCGCATCAGGATGGACAGATCCCTGGGCCGGATCTCCTTCACGCTCGAGAACCGGACGGCCGACGCGCACCGGACGGGCCTGCGGCTCGCGGCGCCCGAGGGATACGCCTATGCGCTCGCCAAGAACGGGATGACCGTGCCGCTCGTCGCCACGGGCGATCCCGACTATCCGTGGCGGGCGGAGATCGATGTGGCCGGGCCCGCGGTCAGGATCGAGCTTGTCCGCAAGTGAGGAGACGCGTATGACGACGAAATTAGGAAGGCGGGAATTCCTCAAGGGTTCTTTGTTGGCCGGCGGGGCCGTCGCGGGCGCGAGCTTATCCTGCAAGGGGCGCCCGACCGCCCGGGCGAACCCGACGGGACCGAAGGTCGCCCTGATCCACGCCACCGATCTCTTCCGTCCCCACGCCGATCCCGACGACCACTTCGACCTGGCCACGGCCTTCGCCCTGGCCGGGCAGGGGCGGCTGGACCTGCTGGCCGTCATGATCGATCACCCCACGGCCGGGATCGCCGCCGACCCCGACGTCCTCGCCGTCGCCCAGATGAACCGGATCACGGGACTGGCCGTTCCGGCGCTCGCGGGATCCAAGGGCGCGCAAGACGATTCCGGCGCGAAGGCCCTGCTCGGGATCATGCGCCGTTCGTCCCTTCCCGTGGCGATCACCGTCGTCGGCTCGTGCCGGGACGTGGCCCTGGCCGGCCGGCTCGAACCGGACCTGTTCGCCAAGAAATGCGCCGGCGTCTACCTGAACGCGGGCTCCGGGACGCCCGACCGGGCCTTGGCGGCCCGCCTCGAGTACAACGTCTCCCTCGACCCGGCGTCCTATGCGGCGATGTTCAGCCTGCCTTGCCCGCTCTATTGGCTTCCCTGCTTCGAGATCGCCCCCGGCGGGGGGCACGGTTTCGCCGGCGGCGAGTTCGGGACGTATTATAAATTCCTTCAGAAAGACCTCTGGCCGCTCATCTCCCCGCGTCTACGGAACTTTTTCGCCTTCATGCTCAAGCAGGGCGAATCGGACAGGTCCGATCAGACGGCCGAGGACGCGCTGCGCCCGGACTGGCTTCGCTATCTCGAAGGCCCGAACGAGGAAGCTGTCCTCGTCCGGCAGGGCGAGCGCTTCCGGAACATGTGGTCGACGGCCGGGTTCCTCCACGCCGCCGGGCTGACCGTCTCGACGGACGGGAGCGTGGGGCCGGTCGCGGGCACGGCCTCGCCGGTCTATTCCTTCGACCCGGTACGCGTCGCCTGCGGTCCGGACGGGGTCACGGCCTGGTCCCCGGACGACCGGTCCAGGGACCGCTTCATCTTCCACGTCAGGGACGTCGCCGCCTACCCTGCGGCCATGACGAAGGCCCTGTCCGGGCTGCTCGCGGTCCTCGCGTAGGCTCCCGGCGGCCGGTCCCTATTTCTTCTTCAGCAGCTCCTTGACCGCGGCCTCGATCTGCTGGTCGCGGCCGGCCGACATGACGTCCGGCTCGTTCTTGACCGGGATGTCCGGCTCGAGCTGGTTGTTCTCGCAGAGCTTTCCGTCGGGCGTCCGCCAGCCTCCCTTGGGGGATGCCGAAGCGCAGGGTGGGATCGATCTGGGATTCCCACCAGACGAAGGTCCCCGTGCCCGGGACGGGCATGCCGAGCGTCTTCCCGATCCCCCGGATCTTATATTCGACGGGGAAAAGGTGGGCGTCGGAGTAATTGCACTCGCCCATCAGGACGAGGGACGGCTTGATCCACTTGTTGTACGGCTCGTAGCCCACGAGCTGGCCGCGGGGCAGGATGTCGAAGACTTTCTTCCCGGCCAGGAAATCGGCCAGGGTGTCGTGGAGGTTGCCGCCGCCGTTGAAACGCGTGTCGACGATCAGGGCCTCCTTATCCGGGCTCAGCCCGAGGACCTCCTCGATGACCGTCCGGTAGCTGGCGTCGTTCATGCTCTGGACGTGGACGTAGCCGAGCCGGCCGCCCGACAGGCGGTCGACCTCGGCCCGGCGATTGCGGACCCAACGGCGGTAGAGCAGGCCGTTCTCCTCGCCCATGGAAATCGGCTTGACCGCCTCCTCCCAACGGGCTCCCGTGGCCGGATCGAGGACCGAGAGAAGGACGAGCTGGCCGGCCTTGCGGTTGAGGGACCGGTAGTGGTCGACCGCCGCGTCGAGGGCCTGGCCGTCGATCTTCTCGACGACATGGCCGGCCCGGATCTTGAGATGGGCCTTGTCCAGGGGGCCGCCCGAGAGGACCTCGGCCACCTTGAGGCCGGGGCCCGCGAAATCGTAGTCCAGGAAGAGGCCGAGCGAGGCCGTGGCGTCGGCCGTGGGCGGCCGCTGCGGGGAATAGTAGCAGCCCGTGTGCGAGACGTTCATCTCGCCCAGCAGCTCGCTGACCATCTCGGCGTAATCGTAGTTGTTGGCGATGTAGGGCAGGAACTTGTTGTAGATGCCGTAGTACGAGTCCCAATCGGCCCCGTAGAGGTCGGCCACCAGCATCTTCTGCTTCATCTGCCGCCACATGTGGTCGTACATGTAGGCCTTCTCGGCGGAGGCGTCGAGGACCATCTCGCCGCCGATCGCCACGGGCTCGGACTTGCCGCTGTCGGCGTCGATCTTCAGGACCCGGCCGTCGACGAAGACGAACAGGGCCTTGCCGTCGGCCGAAAGCTCCATGCCGGTCTGGTTGGCGCCCAGCTTGGCGACGAGCTTGGTGTCGCGCGTCCGGATCTCGGTCGCCCACAGGTCGTAGCCCTTCTCGAAACGGGCCAGGTAGAAGAGCTTCCCGCCGTCCTTGGCCAGGGCCATGTCGGCGATGTCGGCCGAGTGGATGGTCAGGCGGACTTTGCGCCGGTCGATGCCCTCGAGCTCGAAGACGAGGTCCTTCTTGGGCTCTTCCGCCTTGACGGCCGCGTCCTTGCCCTTGGGCTTGTCCTTGTCCGCCTTGGCTTTCTCCTCCTTGGCCTTGTCCTCTTGTTCCTTGAGGAGCGCGAAGTCCTCCTTGGACAGCCGGAAGCGGTCGTAGGCGGCCCGGGTGAAGAACATGGCGAAGACGTCGAATTCCCGGGACGAACCGTCGGTATTGACGGCGCCCTCGCGCGGATTGGCGTAGGTCATCATCGTCCCGTCCATCCCCCAACGAGGCAAGAAGACGCCAAAGCCGTTCTTGGTCAGATCGACGACCTGGCCCTTGCCGTCGCTCGAGACGAGCCCGACCTGAGGGGTGAACAGGCGGACGAAGGCGAACTGGACCAGGAACCACTTGCCGTCGGGGCTCCATCGGTAGGTCTGGTCCCCGTCGGCGTAGGAGTAGTTGACCTCCGCCGGCAGGATCGCCCGGGTCTGTTTGGAAGCCAGGTTGACGACCTTCAGGACGACGCGGTTCTCGAGGTACGCGACCTCCTTGCCGTCGGGGGAGAACTCCGGCTGGAATTCCTCGGCCGCGGTGGCCACGACCGGCTCCTCCTTGAGGACGGTCGAGGCGTAGAAGTAGGGCTCTTCCTTCCTCACGATGGATGTCGTGTAGACGTTCCAGTTGTTGCCGCGCTCGGCGGCGTAGACGATCGACCTACCGTCGGGGCTGAAGCTGGCGCTGCGCTCCTGGCCGGGCGTCGTCGTGACCCGCTTGGTCAGGCCGCCCTCCACGCTGCCGACGAAGACCTCGCCGCGGAAGACGTAGACCATCTCTTTGCCGTTGGGGGACAGGCGCATCTCGGTGATGCCGCCGCCGATGGGCAGGATCCTCTCCTGGTTCTGGCGCCCGTCCTGGGCGATGCGGACCTCGACCCGGCGGGGCTCCGCCGAGCCGGCGGCCAACGTGTAGATCTCGCCGTCGTAGCCGAAGCAGAGCAGGCCGCTCGAGGCGCGGGTCAGGAAGCGGACCGGGTTCTTGGCGAACCGGGTCAGAGCGGTCGCGGCGGCCGGATGGCCGAGCGAGCTTTTGTAGACGTTGAAGGACCCGTCGCGCTCGCTCAGGAAATAGAAATCGTCGCCGTCGGCGTCGAAGACGGGGTTGCGGTCCTCGCCCGCGAACGTCGTCAGCCGCGTGTTCGTCTTCGTCTTCAGGTCGTAGACCCAGACGTCGCGGGTCACGGACGAGGTGTGATGCTTGCGCCAGTCGCTCTCGTATCCCTTCTGATCGTGGTAGAGGATCTTCGTCCCGGCCGGATCGACCGTGGCCGCGATGGCCGGCTGGGTCAGGACGAGGGCGGCCTCGCCGCCGGCGACCGGAACGCTGTAGAGCTCGGAGAAGAGCCCCATGGGATATTGGACGTTGGCGGCCGTGTCCTGGCGGGCCGCCGAGAACAGGACCGCCTTGTCGTCGGCCGTAAAGGAGCTGGGGACGTCGGAGGCCGAATGGAAGGTCAGGCGCTTGGCCTCGCCTCCCGCGGCCGGCATGACGAAGACGTCGAAGTTGCCGAAGCGGTCGGAGGCGAAGGCGATCGATCTCCCGTCGTGACTCCAGACGGGGGCGTAATCGTAGGCCTCGCTGATCGTCAAGGGGAAGGCCTGGCCGCCCGCGGCGGGGACCTTGTAGATGTCGCCCTGGTAGCAGAACAGGACGGTCGCGCCGTCGGGGGAGACGGCCGGATATCTCAGCCAGAGCGGGCGGTCCTGGGCCGCGAGGGGAACGGCAGCGGCCAGGACAAGCGGCAGGAGAAGCGATAGGGTGACGGCCTTCAAAGCGGAACGGTGGGATTTCGGCATGGATTCCTCCCTGGGATAAAGATCGTCCATGGGGTTAGACGTGCCGGGAGGGGATTTGGTTTCCTGATAACTCGCATTTCTGCGGCGGGGTGCCATGTAAAGCCCTCTCGCGGCCTTTGGATAGATTTTTACGGATCGCTTCCGCGGCCCTGGGGGGGGCGCAATGGGCCGTATCTGGCACAATATATGCATGATTGCGGAGCGTGGCTCCATACGGAGGCCGTCATGGATTTCAGGTCAGCCCTAGCTTGCGGAAGGCGGGCGACGGGGATCGCGATCGTGGCGCTGGGGCTCGGCCCCGGCTTGTGGATCTGCGGGGGCTGCAGCGCCGAACAACCGTCCTTTTCGCTCCCGGTCATCTCCCCCGGCCGTTCGGGACACACGGCGGTCACTCTGTCGGACGGCCGGATCCTGATCATCGGCGGCTGGCTCTCCTCCCCGAGCTCTCCCGATGGCTCGGAGGTGACCGGTTCAGCCTTCACCATTTCCCCGATCACGGGGAGCGTCCGCGAGGTCGGGACCCTGGCCTTGAAGCGCAAGCGCCATACGGCGACGCTTCTCCGCGACGGAAGGGTCCTCGTGGCCGGGGGGCAGTCGAGAGACCCTTATCTCATCGCCACTGGACCAGGCCGAGATCTACGATCCGGGGACGAACCGGTTCGAGCTTGTCGCCCATGGCATGACTCAGGCCCGCCACACCCACACGGCGACGCTCCTCCTCGACGGCCGGGTCCTCCTGGCGGGAGGGGACGGACAATATGTGGATCAAGTGCATTCCAATTGCGAGGTGTTCGACCCGGTGACGGAGACATTCCTCCCCGTCGGGGGCATGGCGCATTGCCGGACCGGGCATACGGCGACCCTGTTGGATTCCGGGCGCGTCCTCATCGCGGGCGGAGCGGCCTGGTTCGGTCCATATGTTATCTACCCTACCGACATCGAGCTGTTCGATCCCGGCACCCTGTCCATCGCCCTTGGGGAAGCCCCCTTTCCGATCCCTTATAGCTACCAGGACACCGCTCTGAAGCTGCCCTCGGGAAAGGTCCTGATGCTCAGCACGCTTTTGAGCTTGGCCGCCCTCTACGATCCCGACACAGGGCTCTTCGAAGAGGTCGCCGGTTTCGTCCATCCCCGGTATGGGGCCTCGTATACGGTCCTCGAAGAGACCGGCGAGGTCTTTGTCATCGGCGGGTATGAGCCGAAGCACCCTCTCTCTCCGGTCCTGGAGATCGAACGATTCGATCCCGCCACGAGGACCTTCATGGAATGGGGGACCCTGCCCCGGCCCCGTTCCTGGCACACGGCCACACGCCTTCCCGACGGCCGGATCCTGCTCGTGGGCGGAGAGGAACCCGGCGGAGTGAAGATCGGGCCGTGCGAACTCGTGGACCCGAGACCGGCGGTCCTCTAGAAGCGGGCCGGGCCGTCCGCCGCTCGCCTCTTGATCAGGGCCCCCGTGGCCTCGCGCGTGCTTCGGGTCGATCCTCGGGGCCGCGCCGGCAGCCTCGTTGACAGCCGTTTTTCCTAAAGGGTATAGTGGCCCCTCGCCCCTGAGGCGACCGAGGAGAGATATGATGATCCGTACTCACGTCAGAGCCGTGCTGCCGATCGCCATCCTGCTGTCGTTCGGCGGTTCCCTTTTCGCCCGGGCCCAGGACGATCCGTTGGGCCAGGAGCCGGCGGCCGTTGCCGCCAAATCCGTGCCGATCCCTGTCGGCGCGACGGTGGCCGTCGAGGGCCAGGCCAACCAATTCATGAGGATCCTGTTCGCCCCGCCGGACGAGGACAAGCTCGCGGCCGGGCGGACCTGGGACATCGGCATGGACCTGGCCATCAAGCTCGGCCGCATGGAGCCGGCCGAGCGGTGGCGGGCCATCCGCCGCAACCTCGGTCTGGCCCCCGACGACAAGCGCGCCCTCGTCATCTGGACGGAGGTCGTGGACGCCCTCCTGTCCCAGATCGGCACGCTGCCTCCGCAGACGAGCCCCGTCGCGCCCGGGTTCGGCCTGAGGGTGGCCTTCCCCGGCACCGATCCGGCCGACAAGAAGAAGGCCGACGTGGCCCTGACCTTCGACGCCGCGAAGGGCGGCTTCGAGGACCGCATGAACGCCCGGGTGGCCGAGGCCATGACCGGGGTCGAGGGATTCGTGAGCCTGGTCAGGATCGACGGGGTCCCGGTCGAGGGCGACTGGCTCGCGGAGTACCCGGGCCTGACGATACGTCTCAAGGACGGGAACGGCACCGAGGTCGCCCGCGCCGAGCTCAAGGACCATCCCTATTACTGCTTTCCCTCGCTCCCGGCCGACAAGGACCTCGGCGGGGATTACCGTCTGGAGCTGTCCGCGGCTCCGGAGGGGGACGGCGAGGCCAAGATCATCATGGAGCCCCAGTACGTCCCGGTCCGCCACGGCATCCGCAGCCGCCAGGACCTGACGCTCACGAAAGTCGCGACGCGCCAAAAGGAGGAGATCGCGGAGTTCGAGAAGGGCCTCGACCTCGGCGACGCCTTCTCCAAGATACTGAACCTCCAGGGGGCGCCGTCGTCGGTCGTCTCCCTGTTCGAGCAGCTGGCGACCCAGGTCCCGATCGTGAACGTGGTCGCCGGCGTCCTGCCGGCCAACCCGGGCCTCCATTTCGGGGCCGTCCAGACCAAGGACGACGGGCCGCAGATCTTCTATTCGGTCCGCTTCAAGTTCCGGGCCGACGTCCCGGACCGCAGCCCCCGCTTCGTCACCCGGGGGACGATCCGGCTGCAGGCCCTGACCGCGCCGGCCGGCGCGGATCCGGCGCGCCCGACCTACGTCAAGATCGTCTGGCTGGCCCAGACCGACGCGGCCTCGCTGGCCCTCGATGCCCGGCCCGTCCGGACCTTTCCGCTGGGCCTCGGCATCGGCGTCGTGCCCTCGGTGCACCCCGCTCTCTATTCCGGCGGGCTGAGCTACAAGCTCTTCAACGTCTGCGAGATCTACGCCGGCGTGGGCTTCCGGAAGGCCGCGGAAGATACGGAAGAGCCGGTCTCCAAGACCTCGTTCGTCTACGGCCTGACGATCGACGTGGAGCACGTCCTCGGAGCGATCTTCAAGGCCGTCAACAGGGACGGGAACTAAGGAGGCTCGCATGCCGGACAAACCGTCGCCCGCCGCGGCGCTGGAGGCGCTCGAGGTCCCGAAGATCGACCGTGTCGACCTGGTCACGGTCCGGCTGCCGTTCGTCGCGCCCTTCGGCACGAGCGTCTATACCTGGACGGACAAAGAGGCGATGCTGATGCGCCTCGAAGCGGGAGGCGTCGTCGCCTGGAGCGAGTGCGTCTCAGACCCCGACCCGTTCTACTTCTACGAGACCAACGGCACCGCCCGCCACATCATCAAGGACTTCCTGCTGGGCCTGGTCGAGCCGGGCCTCACGCTCGGCGAGCTCGACGGCAAGTTCCGCCACGTCCGCGGTCACGGCATGGCCAAGGCGACCCTCGAAAATGGCCTCCTCATCCTCATAGCCCTGCGAAAAGGGGTTCCCCTCCACGAGCTCATGGGCCGTCCCGCCCGCAGGATCGCATCGGGCCTCAGCATCGGCCTCAAGGAGACCAAGGAGGAGCTTTTGGCCGCGGTCGAGAAGGCCGTGGCCCGGAAGTACCACCGGGTCAAGATGAAGGTCAAGAAGGGCCAGGACGTCGATTGGGTCCGGGCCGTGCGCGAGCGCTTCCCGAAGCTGCCGCTGATGGTCGACGCCAACGGCGATTACACGCTCGCCGACGCGGCGCACCTCCGGCGCCTCGACGAGTTCGATCTCATGATGGTCGAACAACCCCTGTCCTACAGCGACATCTACGAGCATTCCCTCCTTCAGAAGGAGATGAAGACGGCGATCTGTCTCGACGAGTCCATCCACGGCCTGGCCGACGCCGCCGCGGCCATCGCGCTCGGCGCCTGCCGCATCGTCAACATCAAACAGGGGCGGGTCGGAGGCCTTATGGAGTCGATGCGCATCGCGGGTTTCTGCGCCGCGCGCGGCGTCGGCGTCTGGTCGGGCGGCATGGACGAGACCGGCGTCGGACGGGCGGTCAACATCCACCTCCAGACCGCCGAGGGCTTCAGCCTGCCCGGCGACACGTCGGAGACGTCGAACTACTTCGACGAGGACATCGCCGACCCGCCGGTCGTCCTCGACGCCGACGGGACGATCGCCATTCCCGAGGGCCCCGGCCTGGGCGTCCGGGTCGTTCCCGAGCGCATCCTGAAGCGCGCCGTCCGCTGGGAACGGTTGCGCTGATACGCCGTTCCCCATTTGCGGCCGCCGGGCCGTTTGTGGAACAATGCGGGCATGGACGCTCGCAAGATCATCGGCATCGTGTTTCTCGGGGCGCTCCTCCTGGCCGGGCCCGTCGCCGGGGGAGCGGAGGAGGGCCTCCGGTCGGTCAGGCTGACCGGACTTGCGGGGGCGGGAACGGCCGTCTCGGGCCTCATGTTTGCCGACGGCTCGGAAATTGCCATCGCGGCTTCCCTGCCGCTCTTTTCCCTCCTCGTCGACGGCCGTCTCGTGCCGGCCTCGGGCCTTCCCGCCGGACTCGCGCTCGCCGTCACCCCCGAGAGCGGCTTCGCGCCCGGCGCGAAGCTCAAGGTCATCTTCCGAAACGATACCAAAGTCCAAGATCACGCTCGAGAACCTCGTTCCGCTCGGCGAGGGCGCCGACCGGACCTATATCACCGCCGGGCTGCCCAACAAGGAGCCCCATACGCTCGACCGGACCCAGCTCTTCCGGCCGGGGCTTGAGCCCGTCGGCGTCGTCGTCCCCGACAACGCCTGGCACCTGGGCTTCTGCACGGCCGAGGCCGGTGGAGGGCTGTCGCTCTCGGGTCTGGCCCGGCGGATCAAGACCGACAAGGCCGAACGCACCCGCTGGGCCTCGATCCTCGCGCCCGGCGGATCGGTCGAGTACGCCCTCTATTTCGAGGCCCATCGCGGCGGCGGGCGCCGCGGCCTCGAGATCATGTTCCGCGAGCGCTATCTCTACGACCTCGAGAGGTTCGACGAGTCCCTGTTCGAGCGGGCCGATCTGGCCTGGGTCCGCCGGGCCTACCTCATGGTCCTCCGGTTCGCCTGGGACCGGTCCTATTACGACCGCGAGGCCGGATACACGTTCGACCGGACGCTCACGGCCTGGGACCGGACGCTCGGGCCGGTCGACATCTTCACCATCTGGCCGACCTGGCCGCGCCTGGGCCTCGACGAGCGCAACCAGTGGGACATGTACCGCGACCTGCCGGGCGGGCTGGCCGAGCTGCGGCGCCAGGTCGACCTGGCGCACCGCCTGGGCAAGAAGTATTTCATCTCCTACAACCCTTGGGACGAGAGCACCCGCCACGAGGACCATATCGCCGGGATGGAGGACATGCTCCGGACGCTCGGCGCCGACGGCGTCGTCCTCGACACCCGGGGCGAGTCGAGCCGCGAGTTCCAGGAAGCGGCCGACCGGGTCAAGCCCGGCATCATCATGTACAGCGAGGGCATGGCCGTGCCGCGGGACATGCCCGGCATCGTCTCCGGACGCGTCCATGACGCCCTCTACATGCCCCCGCCGCTCAACCTGAACAAGTTCATGCGGCCCGATTTCGCCATTTTCCGGGTGTTGCAGCTGGCCGAGGGCCCCCTGCACCGCGAGGCGGCCGTAGCCTTCTTCAACGGCTACGGGTCCGAGATCAACACCATGCGGCCGGGCCGGCCCGACTGGATCGACGCGGACCTCCGCTACCTCGGACGGACCACCAAGCTCCTGCGCGAGAATTCCTCGGCCTTCCTCGACCGGAATTGGGCGCCCCTCGTCGCGGCGCTCGAGGACGGCCCGTGGGCCAACCGCTGGCGCGACGGCGCGAAGACGGTCTTCACGGTCTACAGTCTGAGGCCGGAGGGATTCAAAGGACCGTTCGTCGAGGTCGAGGTCCCGAAGGGGTCGCACCTCGTCAGCCTCTGGAACCACGAGGAGCTCGAGCCGGTCGTCCGGGAAGGCCGGACCTACGCTTCCGTCGAGGTCGCGGCCTTCGACGCGGCCGCCCTGGGGACGCGGCGGGAGGGGAGCGTCGACTGCGTGGCTGTCCTGCCCGGGTTGCTCCGGGTCGGCGCCGACGGCGAGCTCGTGACCTTCGAGGCGACCGGCGCGCCGGCCGGCAGCCGAATAGCCGTTTCGGCCGGAGATGCTTCTTACGCCGAGACGCCGGTCTCGTTCGGGACGGAGAAGCGGACCGTCGCGCTCCACGAGCACTTCGGTTTCCGGGAGGAGAAGTTCGTCATCCAGCTCTTCGACGGGCGCGGCGAGATCCTGGACGAACGGGTCGTCCGCCTGCCTCTGGCTCTCCCGCGGCTCGTCACCCGGATCGAGCGGACCGCCCCGGCGGTCAAGGCGCCGGCGGGCATGGTCGAGGTCCCGGCCGGGACCTTCGTCTTCAAGACGGCGGGCAATCCCGACGACGCCAATCCCATCATCCCGTACCCTGATACCACGACACCGCGGACGCTCGCGATGCGCCGCTTCTTCATGGACCGGACGCCGGTGACCAACGACGCCTTCGCCGCGTTCCTCGCGGCGACGGGATACGCCCCCGCTGACCGCTCGAACTTCCTCAAGCACTGGGTGGACGGCAAACCGCCGGTGGGGGAGGGCGGCCATCCCGTGCGCTGGGTGTCGCTCGAGGATGCCAGGGCCTACGCTGCGTGGGCGGGCAAGCGCCTGCCGACCGAGGCCGAGTGGCAGTATGCCGCCCAGGGCCGGGATGGACGGACCTACCCGTGGGGGACGAAGATGGGGCCGGGCCGCTGCAACAACAAGCTCAACCGGACGACGGAGGTCACGGCCTTCCCCAAGGGGGCCAGCCCGTTCGGCGTCCAGGACCTGGTCGGCAACGTCTGGCAGCTGATGGGCGACGTCTACGACAACGGCGTCTACCGCTACGGCATCATCAAGGGTGGCAGCTTCTACGCGCCTGAGAAGAGCGTCTGGTACGTGAAGAGCGGGCCGCTCGCCGTGGACCGGGTCCAGATCCACTTGCTCGTCGCCCCCGGCCTCGACCGCGCCGCGACGGTCGGCTTCCGCTGCGTCAAAGACGCCGACTGAGCCCGCGGCGGGCGCGGGCCACGAGCGCGGCGCCGGTGTGTGACGCCGCGCAGTCTGCGACGGCCTTCGGCGTTCCCTGGACGATGAGCGCTCCCGCCCGCATCGCCGCCGTCCGGTCCCAGGTCGACGATATGTCCGGCCCGCGAGATGAGATCGAGATCGTGCTCGACGGCGACGATCGTGTGCCCCGCGGCGAGGAGCTTGGCGAAGAGCGCGAGCAGGCGGTCGACGTCGGAGGGATGGAGCCCGGTCGTGGGCTCGTCGAAGAGGTAGAGAGCCGGTCCCTTGGGCGCGTCCGTCAATTCGGAAACGAGCTTCAGCCTCTGCCTCTCGCCGCCGGAGAGGGTGTCGAGGGGCTGGCCGAGCCGCAGGTAATCGAGCCCGATCTCCGCCAGGAGCGCCAGCCCCGCGGCGATCTTCGGCTGGCCGGCGAAGAAGGCCGCGCCATCCGCCGCCGTCAGCTCGAGCACGCCGGCGATCGACCGGCCTTCGACGCGGACCTCGAGCACGCCCCGGGCGTAGCGTGCGCCGCGGCAGACCTCGCAGGGGACCGAGACGTCGGCCAGATGGTCGAGGCTGACCGTCCTGCGGCCGGTCCCGCCGCACTCCTCGCAGCGGCCCTCGGGCGTCAGGAACGAGAAGTGGGCCTTTTTGAACCCCCCCGCCCGGGCCTCCACGGATGACGCGAAAAGGCTCCGGACGCCGTCGAACAGCCCGAGATAGGTGAGGGGGATGCTCGACGCGCTCTCGGCGGGGGCTTCGATGCCGGCGGCGACGACCTTGGAGAACCGCTCCAGCCCGCGGACGGCGGAGCACGAGACGGCGCGGCCGGCCCGGCTCGAAGCGTGGACGACATCGAAGACGAGGCTCGACTTGCCGCTCCCGGAGACCCCGGTCACGGCCGTCAGGACGCCCGTCGGGATGGAGACGTCGAGGCCGCGGAGGTTGTTCGCCCGGGCCCCGGCGATCTCGAGCGGCGGCCCCGGCCTTCCGGGCAACGGTCCCGGCCGCTCCGCGCGTCCGGCGAGATAGGGCCCGGTCACCGAGCCGGGAGCCCGCTCGATCGCCTCCGGCGGGCCTTCGGCGACGATCCGGCCGCCCTCGCGACCCGCGCCGGGCCCCAGGTCGAGAACGTGGTCCGCGGCCCGGACGACCTCGAGGTCGTGCTCGACGGCGACGACCGTGTTGCCTTCGGCCGTGAGGCCGCGGATGAGCCCGAGGAGCTTCCCCGTATCGCGGGGATGGAGGCCGAGCGTCGGCTCGTCCAGGACGAAGGTGACGCCCGTGAGCTTGACGCCGAGGAGCCCGGCCAACCGGAGCCGCTGAGCCTCTCCGCCCGACAGGGTGGCCGAGGGGCGATCGAGGCGAAGGTAGTCCAGTCCGACGTCGCGGATGAGCCCGAGGCGGCGCACGATCTCCTCGCGGAGGGCCGCCGTGACGGCCGCGGAGCGGGCGTCGAGCGGCGCGGCCCCGCCGTCCTTCCCGAAGAACGCGAGGCTCTCGGCCGCGGTCATCGCAGAGAGCCCGGCGATGTCGAGCCCGCGGTAGGTCACGGCGAGCGAAGAGGGCTTGAGCCGCTTCCCGCCGCAGGCCGGGCAGGGATCGTCCCTCATCAGGACGCGCATCGCCTCGCCCCGGTGGTCGGCGTGCTTGCGCTCGTATTCCTCGGCGACCAGGGCCGCGAAGCCTTTCCAAGGTCCGCGGAACCGGAAATCTCCGGCCCGGCGGCCCCGCTTGTAGGACCAGACGATGTCGTAGACGCGGTCGCCCGTCCCGCGAAGGGCGAGGCCGCGTTCGGCCTCGGAGAGGGCCTCGAAGGGCTTGGAGAAGTCCATCCCGGCCGCCGCGCCGGCGGCCTCGAGGGCGGCGACGAACTGGCCGTGCGGATCGCCGTAGAACCGCCCCGTCTTGGTGCCGTCCATCGCCCCGGCCAGTAGCGACTTCGCCGGGTCCGTGATCAGGCGTTCCGGATCGGCAACGGTCACCGTGCCGAGCCCTTTGCAGGCGGGGCAGGCGCCCTGCTCGTGGTTGAAGGAGAACATCGAGGCCGTGAGGGTTCGCCCTCCGGACCCTGAAGGCGCCGGCCCGGCCCGCGAGAACAGGAGCCGGTAATAGTCGTGGACCTCGGTCATCGTCCCGACGGTCGAGCGGGGGTTCGGGGCCGACGCGGTGGCGGCGACGGCGACCGGCGGCGTCAGTCCGCGGGCCGAGGCGAAGTCGGCCCGGCCGCCCTTGTCGATGAGGGCCCGGACGTAGGCCGAGAAGCTCTCGATATACCTCTGGCGCGAGGCGGAGAACAGCGTGTCGAAGGCGAGCGAGGATTTGCCGCCGCCGGACGGTCCGCAGACGGCCGTGAACTTGCGGAAGGGGATGCGGACGTCGATCCCCCGCAGGTTGTGGGTCGAGACGCCCTCGAGGACGATAGGGGCGTCCGCGCCGGGGCGGGCCCGGCCGGAGGCCTCGCGCCTCCTGTCCGCCGCGTACTCGCCCCGGAGCGCCCGCCCCGTCAGCGACGCGGCGCAGGCCGCGACCTCGTCCGGCGGGCCGCAGGCGACGACGCGGCCGCCCTCTTCGCCGCTCCCCGGACCGAGATCGACCACGCGGTCGGCCGCCCGGATGACGTCGGGATGGTGCTCGACGGCGACGATGGTCCGGCCGAGGTCCACGAGCCCTTGGAGGGCTGCGACCAGGTTCTCGACGTCGGCCCGGTGCAGGCCCGTCGTCGGCTCCTCCAGGACGTAGAGGAGCGGCCCCGAGGCCGTCTTCCTCATCTCGGAGGCCAGCTTGACCCGCTGGGCCTCGCCGCCGGAGAGCGTCGTCGAGCTCTGACCGAGCCTGAGGTAGCCGAGCCCGAGGCGTTCCAGGACCTCTAGGTCGGCCGCGAGCCGGGGCTGGCCGGCGTAGAACGCGGCTGCCTCGGCGACGCTCATCTCCAAAATGTCATGGATATTTTTTCCGCGGTCCTTCACGGCCAGCGTTTCGTCGTTGAAGCGGCGGCCTTCGCAGTCGGGGCAAAGGACGTCGACGTCTCCCAGGAAGTGCATGCCGATCTGCAGAAGCCCGGCGCCCTGGCAGGTCTCGCACCGGCCGCCGGGGACGTTGAACGAGAACCGGCTTTTGCCGAAGCCCTTTTCGCGCGACTCGGGCAGCGCCGCGAAGAGATCGCGGATGCGGTCGGAGATCTTCGTGTAGGTCGCCGGATTGGAGCGCGGCGTCCGGCCGATGGGGGATTGGTCGACCTCGACGACGCGGCCCACGGTCCCCTCGATCGTGAGGCCCTCGGCGTCCGGCCCCGGGCCCAGCCGGCCGGACCGGAGGCGCTCGGCCAGAACGCGGCGGACCAGGGTGGACTTGCCCGCTCCCGAAACCCCTGTCACCACGTTCAGCGCGCCGAGGCGGAGCTCGATGTCGATGTCCTTGAGATTGTGGAGGCGCGCGCCGCGGATTAGGATGCGGCCCGTTCCCGGGCGGCCCCGCGGGCGGGCGGCCGGGACGCGGTCTCCCGCCAGAAAATCGCGGGTGGGGCTTACGCCGCGTTCCAGTTCCATGAGCCCCGCCGCCGGGCCTTGATAGAGGACTCGGCCGCCCGCCTCGCCCGGGCCGGGACCGAGGTCGACGAGGTGATCGGCCGCCCGCATGACGTCCTCGTCGTGCTCGACGACGAGGACGGTGTTGCCGTTGTCGCGGAGCTCGCCGAGGAGCGCGAGCAAGCGGGCCGTGTCGGCCGGGTGGAGCCCGGCCGTCGGCTCGTCGAGGACGTAGAGGACGCCCCGCAGGCCGTTCCGGGCCTGGGCAACCAGCCTGATGCGCTGGATCTCGCCGCCGGAGAGCGTGCCGGCGGCCCGGTCGAGGCGAAGATAACCGAGGCCGAGCCGCTCGAGCAGGTCCGTCTTTTCAAGGAGGGAGGCGCGCACGGCCTCGCCGGCGGCTTGGGCGGAGGCGTCGAATTCCATGCTCCGGAATTCCTCGCCCAACTCGCGGACGCTCAGGCCGCCGAGGTCGGCGATCGACCGGCCCGCCACGGTCACCCGGAGCGACTCGGGCCGGAGCCGGCGCCCGCCGCAGGACCGGCAGGGGAGGGTCCGGGCGAACCGCAGGATATTGTCGTTCCTCTTCGCCGCCAGGATCGTCTCCATCACCGGCAGGATGCCCTTGTAATAGCCTTCCTCGCGGGGCTTGGCGACGATGCCCTTCCAGCGCAGCCGCGATTCGAGCGGGTGCTTGCCGTAGCGGATGAGGATCCTTTCGCTCCCGTTGAGGACGACGTCGCGCTGGGCGTCGGTCAGGTCTTGCCAGGGGATGTCGGCCGAGAAGCCGTGGGCCCGACAGACCTCGTCGAGGACCTCCATGGTCACTTGGGAGTAGATGATGTAACCGTTCGGCGTCGTGAGGCTCAGGGCGCCCTGGCGCAGGGTCCGGGCCGGGTCGGCGACGAGGAGATCGGAGTCGATGCGGTCCTCGACGCCGAGACCGCGACAGGCCGGGCAGGCCCCTTCGGCGGAATTGAACGAGAACATCCGCCGCGAAAGGCTCAACCCATCGGGCGACAGCCCGAGACGGGCGAAGAGGAGCCGGAGGTCGTCGTGGAGCTCGGTCAAGGTGCCGACGGTCGACCGCGGGCCCGGCGACGACGTCCGCTGGCCCACGGCCACCGCGGGGGAGAGGCCGGCGATGTGGCCGACCTCGGGCCGCCGGAGCTTGCCCATGAACTGGCGGGCGTAGGACGAAAAGGTCTCGAGGTAGCGCCGCTGGGCCTCCCGGAAGATGACGTCGAAGACGAGCGAAGACTTGCCCGAGCCCGATACGCCGGTGACGACGGTCAGCCGGCCGTGCGGGATGTCGACGTCGACGTCCCGGAGGTTGTTCTCCGAGGCGTGACGGACGGTCAGGACATCCATGGGGGCCTATTATCCCCGGCGGGGTGGCCCCGGTCAAACCGCGGGCGGGTCTACAGGTAGGCCCGGGCCCCGGAGAAACGGGCCCGGAAATAGCCGCTGCCGAGGGATTCGCGGCGGACCTTCTTGCCGCTCCCCGGGGCGTGGATGAAGGCGCCGTCGCCGACGTAGATCCCGACGTGGGTGAGCGGGCCCCCCGGCGTGGCCGCGAAAAAGACGAGATCGCCCGTCGTCAGACGGTCCCCGGCGACCGCCGTTCCCGCCCAGTACTGCTCCCCGACGGACCGGGGCATGGCCAGTCCGTTGAGCTGATAGACCGCGCGTACCAATCCGCTGCAGTCGAAGCCGGAATCGCTCGTCGTTCCGCCCCACGAGTAGTCGACCCCGATGAAGCTCTCCGCCGTGGCCGCGAGCCTGTCGCGGAGTTCCGCTTCTGACGGAGGCGGCCCCCCGATGACGGGAGCCGGCGCTCCGGGCCGGGCCGCGGCGTAATCGGCGGGGCCGACGATGAAGAATTCACCGATCCGTTCCTCCGCCTTCAGCTTCCCGGCCTGCTCGCGGGCGGCTTCCCGGGAGGGGTGATCCCCGAAACGGACCTTGAACAGTCCGCCGCCGGCCGGGAAGTAGAAAGCGTCGAGGCCGGACACGATCAGCGACTCGGCCAAGCGGCGGGCGTTGGCCTCGACGGCGAACGCGCCCACCTGGACGGTATAGCCCATGCGGGCCAGCGGCGCGCCGGCCGGCGCGACGGGGGTCGCGGGCGAAACCGAAGGAGGCTCGGGAACGGCGGCCGGCCCGGCGCCGCCGACCGCCCGGCAACCGGCGGACAGGGCCGTGGCGGCCACGACGGCGATCACAGCGACTTTGGCCCGGACTGGAAACATCGGCTTATCCTATATGGATTTGGTCGGAGGAAGGCCCGTAAAGCGGAAATCAGTCGAACCCGCCCAATATTCCGGCGGCGAGGGCCGGCCCGGTCCCTTGACGGGCGGCCGGCCCGGGGACTACCATGACTGAAGGCGGGGAGGCGAGGCAAGCGATGAGAGATGCCATTCAACCCGGGTCCGTTCTCCGCTTGCTGGCGGCACTTTTTACCGGGGTCCTAATGTCGGTCCCGGCCTCTCCGCAATCCGTCCGGATCGAACAGAAGGACGGCCTGACGATCGTCAGGAACGGAGCCAAGCCGGCCATGATCCCCGGGGCTGCCAAGGGGGTCCGTCTGGTTCCCGAGCTGACCATCGGCCGCGAGGACGACCCCGAAGAAGCGATGATCTTCACGATCCGGTCCGTCCAGGCCGGCGCCGGCGGCGAGATCTTCGTCCTGGACGGGAAGAGCAAGCAGATCAAGGTTTACGGGCCCGACGGCCGCCACCTCAGGATTATCGGCAAGAAGGGCCAGGGCCCCGGCGAGATCCAATCCCCCACGCGGATGACCATGACCGCGGCCGGCGACCTATGCCTTCTCGATTCGGGCAACAACCGCGTTTCGTACCACTCCCCGGAAGGGAGGTGCGTCAAGGAAACCCCGTTCAAGGGCTGGCGGCCGTTCCGGTTCCTCTCCGACTCGCGGGGCTTCGGCTACGGGGACATCCTCGATTTTGAGGGAGGGGTCAAGGACATCCTCCTGAAGTTCGACTGCGAAGCTCGACAAGGTCGCCACCGTCGCGACGCTGGTGATCGCGGAGAATCCGAGCGACCAGATGGCCCCGATGGAGATGTTCCGCCTGATCTATCAAGTCGATCCGAAGGACCGCCTCGTCTGGGCGTCCTCCGGCGCCTACGAGCTCAACGTCGTCGACACGGGCGGCGTGCCGGTCAGGAAGATCCTGCGCGATCACGAGAAGAGATCCTACAGCCGGGCCGACAAGGACCGGTTGATCAAAGAGTATTTCAACGGACAGCCCCCGCCGTCCGGCGTCGAGATCTCCTTCCCTCCGCACAAGCCGGTCCTTTTCTTCTTTTTGATCGGCGACGATAACCGGATCTACGTCCGGACCTATGAAACGGACGGGCAAGGCTGGTTCTTCCACGATGTCTTCGACGGGGAGGGGAGGTTCTTCGCCCGTTTCTCCCTCCCCGGATCCGAGACGCTGGCCGCCGTCAGGAACAGAAAGGCCTACACCTACATCGAAGAGAACGAGGCCGGCATCCCCCAGGTCAAGCGCTACGCGGTCGTGTGGGAATAGCCGCTTCGGGCCTCTACTTGATCGTTTTCAGGATCTCGATCTCCTGAAGGGCCAGATCGGCCTTGGCCTGGGCGGCGCTCATCCCGAGTTCCCATCCTTTGAGCTCGTCGATCGTGACCACGCCGACGGCGGCTTTGGCCCGGAGGTCTTCGAGGCGCGGCCGGATGGTATCGATCGATGATCGGGCTTCGCGCAGCTCTTTCTGCGCCGCGCTTATGCGGGTCTGGATCTCCATCTCTCCGGCTGAGATCTCGCCCGCAAGGAACCGCTGCCGCAAGGCCAGACGGTTCTCGATGTTCTCGAGGCCCGCCTCCTGGCCTGCGAGCGCGGCCGCGAATTCGCTCAGGGCGCTTTTCGGCGCGAGCCCCAGCTCGACCCGATGCCGTAACGCGGGTTCGGTGCGGGCTCGTCGTAGGTCCAGATCGGCTTGGAGCACCTTCTTCTCGATCCCCAGCCGTTCCCCGACAAAGTCGCGGCCGCCGACGAGGGGCGCGTAAAGCTCGTTGCGCGGGGCATCCCCTGAAGCTTTGGCTTCCTCGAGATCGAGGAGAGACATCTCCCGGTCCGCCGCCGCCCTTTCGGCCCCCAGCTTCGCGACCAGGGCTTCGTCCTCGTCGACGAGGCCGAGGGAGTACCGGCCTACGGCCTGGGCCGCCCGATCCTTCTTGAGCTCCAGGAAGGCCGTCTTGATCTTGACCTCGGTCTCCAGCCGGGCGACCTCGATCCTCTTCCGCCAGGAGTCCTTGATGAGGTCCGCCGCTTTGGTCGCGGCCACGCCCATCAGCAGGACGACGGCGGCCAGGCCGAGGGCGACGACGCTTCGGGGGAGGACGACCTTTCCGGCCGCCGGCTTGAGGCGGTCCTTCCTCCGGAATTCCGAGGCCAGCTGCCATTCCAGCCTGTCCACGAATCGGTCGTCGGGTTCGAATCGGCTAGGCATTGGTCCCTCCTTCAGGCCGCGGATCGGGAAGCACGGCCCGCAGCGAGCCGCGGGCCCGGCGCAGCAATCCTTCGACCGCCCGCTCCGAGATGGTCATCTCGCCGGCGATCTCCCGGACGCTCAGCCCGTCGTAATAGAACGCCTCGAGGACCCTGGCCTTCCTCCGTCCGAGCGCTGCGACGGCCAGGAACAACTCCAGGGACTCGAATTCGTCCGCGGGTGTCCGCGGCTCGACGCCATCGGCCCCGGACGGACCGGCGTCGGCGTCCCATTTCTTCCGCCTGAGACAGTCGATCAGGATATTCCGGGCCACCTGCTTCAGCCAGGCCAGGGGCTCGTCGGGGACGGCCTTGCGCTTCCAGCTGTCGAGGGCCCTCAAGTAGGATTCCTGGACGACGTCCTCTGTCAGCGCCCTGTCGCCCCCCGTGCGCTTGGCCATGTAGCCGTAGAGAGGGTGGACCGTCTCCCGGTAGATCTTCAGCCATTGTTCCTCTAGCACGGCTTCCGGCTCCTTTCTCGGCACATCCACCATTATGACGAACGGGCGGGCGAAAAACCCACAAAAAAAAGAGGCCTCCGGACCGGGTTTCGGTCCGGAGGCCCCGTTCGCGCTCGAAATAAGATCGGCCGGGGCCTACTTAAGCCACTTGTCCAGCCAGCCGATGACCGTTTCGTGCCAGAGGATGGAGTTGGCCGGCTTGAGCACCCAGTGGTTCTCGTCGGGGAAGTAGAGGAACTTGGACGGGATGCCGCGCCGCTGGAGGACGTTGAACGAGCCGATGCCCTGCGTCTCCACGACCCGGAAGTCCTGCCCGCCGTGGATGACGAGCATGGGCGTCTTCCAGTTCTTGATGAAGTTGGCCGGATTGTGCTTCTCGAAGTTCTGCGGGTTCTCCCAGGGCGTGCCCATGTGGTCCCACTCCGGGAACCAGAGCTCCTCCGTCTCGAAATAGGCGGCCCGCTCGTCGATGTTGCCGTCGTGGGCGATCAGGCATTTGAAGCGATCGGACCAGTTCCCGGCGATCCAGTTGATCATGTATCCGCCGTAGGAGGCGCCCAGGGCGCCGACCCGCGTCCCGTCCATCCAAGGGTACTTGGCCAGCGCCGCGGCCAGGCCCTTTTTGAGGTCCTCGAGCGGCTTGCCGCCCCAATCGCCGCGGATAGCGTCGCAGAAGGCCTGCCCGTAGCCGGTCGAGCCGTGGAAATCGACCATGACCACGGCGTAGCCGGCCCCGGCGTAGGCCTGGGGGTTCCAGCGGTAGTGGAAGTCGTTGCCGAACGAGCCCTGCGGCCCGCCGTGGATCATGAAGGCGACCGGGTATTTCTTGGCCGCGTCGAAGTCGACCGGCTTGACGATGTAGCCGTACACGGTCTCGTTGTTCCAGCCCTTGAAGCTGTACTGCTCGGGCTCGCCCAAGCGCAGGGCCGCGACCTTGGCCGCGTTGATCGAGGTCAGGGCCTTCTCGCCCGCGCCGGGCGCGATGGCGATAGATCTCGGTCGGTGAGGTCAGGGTGTTCGCGCTCGAAGACGACGCCGTCGGCCAAGGGGGCGAAACCGGCCACGGTGCCGAGGCCTACAAGGGTGTCGGCCTTCCCGGTCGCGGGATCTATTGCGAAGAGCGAGGTCTGGCCCTTGTTGGGCGCCGTAGCCAGGAGCTTGGTCCCGTCCTTGGCCCAACCGAGCGAGGCCACCGAGAAGTCCCAGGCCTCGGTCAGGACGCGCGGCTGTCCGTCCGGCCAGGCGCGGAGCACGATGCGGAAACGGTCGGCCTCGTAGCCGGGACGGGCCATGGCCGCGTAGGCCAGGGTCTTCCCGTCCGGCGAGAAGGCCGGCAAGGTGTCCATGGCCTTGTTGGCCTCGGTCAGGCAGCGCGGGGCGGCCGAGCCGTCGATGGGCACATAATAGAGGTCGGAGTCCGTGGACCAGGCCTCCTCGCGGCCGACGTCCTTGGCCGCGAAGACGAGGCCGGTGCCGTCGGGCGTGAAGGCGATCTCCTCCGTCCCGCCGAACGGCTTGTTGGGCGTGTCGGCGTCCATGGCCGGCATCAGGTCCTTGGCCTCGCCGCCGCCGTGCATCGGCATATAGAAGAGGTGCGACCGGCGGCCGTCGCTCCAGGTGTCCCAATGGCGGACGAAGAGCTTTTCGTAGAGGCGTCCGGTGGCCGGCCCTTTGGCGATGGCCTCGAGCTTGGCGGCCGTCGCCTCGGGGGTCAGGCCGGGGAAGACGTCCATCGTGAAGGCCAGCTTGGCCTTGGCCACGATCAGGTTGCCGGCGTCGAGCGGCAGGCGGGTCATCTGCTCGGCCTCGCCGCCGTCGACCTTGATGCGCCAGATCTGCGACGAACCCGAACGCGTCGAGAGGAAGAAGATCCATTGGCCGCAGGGGGTCCAGCGGCCGTTGAAGTCGGCGGCGGGATGGCTCGTCAGGCGGTGCAGGCCTTTGCCGTCGATCCCGACGAGCCAGATGTCGGTGCGGCCGCGGTTGGCCGCCAGGTCCGTCTCCCGGACGGTGAAGGCGATCCACTTGCCGTCCGGCGAGACCTGGCTATCGGAGATCCGGTCCATGGCCAGCATATCGTGGATGGTCAGGGGATGGGTCTTTTCCGGGGTTTGGGCCGGGGCGACGGCCGCCAGGCCGGCCACTAACACCAATGAAAGAACGACGGTCGGTATCCGACGCATGTGCCACCTCTCTGCGGGATGGAAGCTCGGAGCCCCGGCGGGAGGCTCCAGACCAAGCATATAACATACCACTCCGAAGGCCGTCAAACGGCCGGCCGCTGGACCGGAGGCCGCTATTTCAGCCCGACGATCCTGACCGGGCCGAGGAGTCCCGAGGGCAGCAGAGGCGAATCGGCCTTATAGAACTCGACCGCCGTATAGGTGGTGGCCTTCGTCACTCCCGGCTGCTTGTCGCCGATGAGGCGGTTGACCCACAGGTTGGCCACCTTGATCTCGATCGTGTTGGGGCCGGGCTTCAGGGCCTCGGTCGCATCGACGCGGAAGGGCGCCTTCCAGACCGTGCCCAACGGAGCGCCGTTGACCTTGACCTCGGCGAGGTTCTTGACGTCGCCCAGATCGAACCAGAGCCGGGCGCCGGAGACGAACCAATGCGCGGGGACGTCGAAGCTCGCCTTATAGGTCGCCGTTCCGGAGAAATACTTGATCCCCGGATCGGCGCTCTCGCTCCAAGAGCCCAACGCGTCGAACCGGGCCGTGGCCGGGGCGCCGCGGCCGGGCTGGAAGGCGACCTGCCAAGGCCCGGCGACCGTCAGGAGCTCCGATTCGACCGGGTCGGGCAGGGCCCGGGCGGGGGCGGCGGCCGCCTTCCGGAAGACCACGAACACGGCGTCGTCCGGCGCGAGCCGCAGCGGTACGATGGTCCGCCCGTTGGCGATGAGATAAGAGGCCGGTTCGACGGAGCCGGTTTCGGCGTGCCAGAGCTCGGGCGCTTTTCCTGTGACGCGGAAGCTGGCCTCCAGAGTCTCCCGGCGGGAGTTGCCGTTGACGACCCAATAGACCTCGCCGTCCGGAAGGGTCCGGTGGACGAACGCCAGGCTGGTGTCCTCGCGCGGCTTGGTATACGTGAAGTCGGGCGACGCCCCGATCATGGCCATGGCCTGGGCGATCGTCAGGCGGCCGATGACCCTGCCTTCGTGGGCGCCACCGTCCCATAGCTCGTCCGCAATGGCCAGGAATTCCGCCTGGTCGTCGGCCAGGCTGGGGCTTTCGACAGGCTTGGGTCCGGCGACGGCCGCCCCGGCCTTCACCAGCTCGCGGATCTTCTTCAGGACGGCGAGCGACATGTGCCGGCTGTTGGCGTCGAGCGCGAGCAACCGATAGCTCATGCCGGACGGCGTAACGATCCGGCCGCCTTTTACCGACAGCCGGTTCAGCAGAGCGTCCGCGTTGATGAAGTCGTAGATGTAGCCGGCCGGGATGTCCGGCAGCTTCCCGCCGAAGAGGGCGGTGATGTTGGAATCCTCGCCGTAGTAATAGAGGATGTCGGCGACGAAGCGGCCCTGCTGGAGCATGAACGAGCTGCGGGCGAGGTAGGTCGTCCAGGGCAGGGCCATCTCCGCCCAGGTCTCGTGCCGGTTGAACCATTGGCCGAAAGGGCCGAGCCCGAGCCCGGGGATCTTGTCGTCGACCGGCTGGTGGACCGAGGTGTGGATGACGAACCGGTTCAGGCCGTTGGTCATCATCCGGTCGGCCGTGGATTTCAGGGTCTCGGGGGAGAACATCCAGGCGTTGCGGTAGACGGTCAGCGATTCCGCCGCGACCAGGTTCTGGCCGTAGATGTGGGCCACGGCGGCCGATTCGCGGACGTCGGCGTCGTGGTAGGCGCTCGGCCGTCCGGGCCCCTCGAGCCAGGTGGCGCTCATGGGGATCGCGGCCTGCCGCTTAACCTCCATGCCGTCGCCGATGAAGGCCCGGCCGCCCTCGTGAGATTCCGTGTAGCGGCCCATGCCGCGGGCGCGCAGGATGTCGGTGAGCTGGTCGTAATGGTATTCGGCGACGAGATCGCTCAGGGTCTTGCGGAAGTCCCAAAGGAAGCGGTCGCTCGCTTCGGCGCTCTCGACGATCCGGCCGGCCAGGACCGGCAGCCAGGGATGCAGGTCGTAGCCGCGGCGGCGGGCGAACTCGGCGAACATCTTGTCCGTCCAGTTGGCCGTCCCGGCCTCCCAACTGTCGGTGATGACGTATTGGAGGCCCCGCCGGCCCATGAGCCCGCCGGTGGCGTTCTTGTACTGGTCGAGATAGTCTTCGAAGTAGGCTTTGACGTGCGTCTTGTCGAGCTTGTCGACCTCGAGCCCGGTCGCTTCCGGCGAGGCCGGCGAGTTGCGGGCGCCCGTGAGGGAATAGCCGAAGCGCAGGACGGCCCAGCGGCCCGCGGGCGGCGTCCAATCGAGCCGGCCGTCGGGGCGCATCTTCGACGTCAGATCGACGACATCGGCTTTCTCGACGACGCTTTCGTCGGGGACGGCGGGCGTCGCGCGCTCGTAGAGACCGGCGGTCGAGTCGAAGGCCGCTTTCTGCTGGAACCAATGGACCGGAGAGACCGGGTGCAGGACGAGCTCGGACACCTGGGTGCCGGCGGGCTCGGCCGGTTGGCCGGCCGGGGTCCCGGTCCCGGGGGGCAGGGTCCTGAGGCTGACCCGGAAATACTTGGCCGTGACCGGAGCGAAGGCGACGGTGCGCGCTTCGGCCGGGAGCTTGAGGACGGAACGGAAGTTCCGGCCGTCGTCGCCGGCCTCGAGTTCCGGCTCGCCGTACCGGGTGCGGCTGTCGGACTCCAACGCCATCAGCGTCAGGCCGCTCACGGTCTGAGGGGAGGGGAACTCGATCTGGATCCAGGCCGTCCCGTCGACCGGTGCGGCCGGCAGCAGGACGGCTTTGGCGAGATCGCCGTCGGTCAGGGCCGCGAGGTCGAAGGGGCCGCCGCTCGAGGTGATCTTCGGCCCGAGCTCGGCCATGGTCCTCTCGTGGCGGGGCAGCTTGAAGGCGACGACGGCGCTGTCGGCGTAGTACCGCGGCTCCTTGTCCCGGCCGGTGGGGATGTTCTGATAGGGGCCGGTCGTCGCGGGCGGCTTGGGCAGCACTCCGCTCCAAGGCTGACCGCCCTCCAGGCGCGTTTCGCTCCAGACGTACTTTTTCATCGCCTGGGCGGGGGTGACCCACGGCCCGCCGCTCTCGCTCCAGCCGGGGGAGCCGGCGATGGCCATCTCCAATCCGAGCTTGTCGGCGAGGGTCGCGGTGAACTTGAACGCGTCCTTCCAGGCCGGGGTCATGTAGACGAGGCGCTTCTCGACGATCTGGGGCGTGTCGAGCCCGGCGTCGAAGTTCTGGAAGCCGGCGATGCCGGCGCGCTTCATCCATTCGAGGTCGGCTTGGATGCCTTCCTTGGTGATGTTGCCGCTCATCCAGTGCCACCAGACGCGCGGCTTGGCGCTCGCCGGCGGATCCTGGAATCCCCGGGCGAGGGGGTCGTCGGGACCCTGGGCGCGGAGGGCTCCCAGGCCTAACAGAACGGCCAAGGCCGCTGCGAGGCTTATGGGCTTTACCGCGGATGTCTTTGTCTTCATGGGCGGGTCACCTTTCATGGGGCACGAAGATGAAGGGCCGTTTCGCGCCCCTTGAAAGCCAGCATAGGCCCGGCCGCCGGCCGGTGTCAACGATTGAAAAGGCGGCGACGAGGGTGGTAGATTGGGCGAAAGGAGGATCCCCATGGCCGCCGATTACCGGAAGATGGTCGCCGACCTGCTCGCGTTCTACGAGCTCAAGGACAAGACCGTGCTCGCGGTGGGCGCGGGCGGCGGCCAGCTCGTCGAGTATGGCCGGACCGCCCGCAAGGTCCTGGCCCTCGACAGCGACACGAAGGCCATCGAGATGCTCCGGGAAAGCCTGCGGGACGGCCGGTCTCGGGGACCGGTTCGAGCCCGTCCTGGGGGATTTTTTCCGGACCTCGCTCGAGGCCGATGTCGTCCTGTTCGAGTTCTGCCTTCACGAGATGCCCGATCCCAGGCGCGGCGGTCGAGCATGCCCGCGCCCTGGCCCCCGACGTCGTCGTCTTCGATCATGGCCCCGGCTCCGAATGGTCCTATGTCGCGGCCGAGGAGTTGAAGGTGGCGGCGAGCTGGGCCGCGCTCGGCGGCTTCCCGGTAAAGAGGGCCCGGACCTACGAGGGCGTCCAGGCCTTCGCGAGCTACGATCAGCTCTACGAAAAGGTGAAAGGCCAGGGCGCGGCGAGCCTGGCGCGCATCGAGGCGTACAAGGGACGGACCGACATCCGCATCCCGATGCCCTACGGTCTGGCCCTGATCGAAGGCCGGGTCCGCTGACACGCGCGGCGGTCCCTGCGTCCCTCCGTGAAAAGTGTTATCATGGGGGATCCTCAGAGGATGATACATGGACGCCATACGCGTTGACGGATTGGTGAAGACGTTCGACGGCTTCACGGCCGTCGACGGCATCTCCTTCACCGTCGCCGAGGGGGAGCTCTTCGGCCTGCTCGGGCCCAACGGGGCCGGCAAGACGACCACGATCAACATGCTCGCGACGCTCCTCCGGCCGACCTCGGGCCGGGCCTCCGTGGCCGGCTTCGACGTGGCCGCCGACCGCGACGACGTCCGCAAGAGCATCGGCGTCGTCTTCCAGGAACCGGCCCTCGACGGAAAGCTGACGGGCCGCGAGAACCTCGAGTTCCACACCATGATGTACGGTATCGGGAAGGCCGACCGGGCCCGCCGCATCGACGAAGTCCTGGCCCTCGTCGAGCTCGCCGACAAGGCCGGGACGCTCGTCGAGAAGTACTCGGGCGGAATGAAAAGGCGTTTGGAGATCGCCCGCGGCCTGACCCACCGGCCCAAGGTCCTGTTCCTCGACGAACCGACCCTCGGACTCGACGCTCAAACCCGGCGCCACATCTGGGAGTATATCCGCAAGCTCAACAAAGAGGGCGGGGTGACGATCATCCTGACCACCCATTACATGGAGGAGGCCGACTATCTCTGCGGCCGCATCGCCATCATGGACCACGGGAAGTTCGTGGCCATGGACGCCCCTTCCCGGCTCAAAGACACCCTGGGCGGCGACGTGGTCTCCCTCGAGCTCGACGGGGACTCGACGGCGTTCAGGGAGGCTTTGGGTCGCGAGGACTGGGTCAAGCGCTCCAAGCTCCACGAGGACGTCCTCTCGCTGACCATGGAGCGTGGGGAGAGGCGCATCCCGGAACTGGTCATGTTGGCCCGGGAGAAGGGCGTGACGGTCAACTGCGTCAACCTGCGCAAGCCCAGCTTGGAGGACGTCTTCCTCCATTTCACGGGCCGCACCATCCGCGAGCAGGAAGCCAGCCCAAGCGACCGCAACCGGGCCATGATGATGGGGCACGGCGGCCGCGGCAGGAGGCGGCCGTGACCATCCACGGAACGGCGATCTACGTCCTGTGGCGGCGGGAGATGATCCGCTTCTTCCGGGCCAAGTCGCGGATCGTCGGGTCCCTGGCCATGCCGGTCTTCTTCCTGGGCTTCCTCGGGCTCGGCTTCCGGCGCATGCCCGTGCCCGGGATGGGCGAGGGGACCGGCTACATCGGCTTCCTGGTCCCCGGCATCATCGGCATGACCATGCTCTTCTCCTCCTCCATGCAGGGCATGTCGTTGCTGTGGGACAAGGAGTTCGGGTTCCTCAAGGAGATCATGGTCGCCCCGGTCGGCCGGGTGTCGCTCGTCCTCGGCCGCGTCGCCGGGGGCGCGACCACGTCCATGATCCAGGGCCTGCTCATCCTCGGGGCGTCGCTCCTCATGGGCTTCCGCCTGCCCGGCCCCGGGGCCCTGGCCTTCGGCCTGGTCTTCATGCTGCTCATCGCCTTCACCTTCATCGGCCTGGGCCTCGTCTTCGCCTCGCGGATGAAGGACATGCAGGGCTTCGGCATCGTCATGAACTTCGTCATCTTCCCGTTCTTCTTCCTCTCGGGCGCCCTCACCCCGCTCGAGAACTTCCCCTGGTTCGTCCGCGCCCTGTCCTACGCCGATCCGCTGACCTACGGGGTCGACGGCCTGCGGGCGGTCCTGATCGGGCGGTCGTCCCTGCCGGTGGCCGTCGACCTGGCCGTCATGGTCGGGTTCTCGCTGATCATGCTCTTCCTGGGGACCTGGTTCTTCGAGAAGAGCGAAGGCATTTAGACCCCAAAAAGGAAAGAGCCCATGAAGGCACGTCGTCAGCTTGCGGCCGGCGAATTGGTCATCGCGGCTTTCCTGGCATGCGGTATCGCGGCCTGCCGGGGCCCGTCGGCGGCTCGGATCGCGTTTATTCCGACATCGACCCTCTCCTCTCCGTCATCGTTCTTTCGCCAGACAGGGATGAGCGCCGGGAATCCTACAATCTCTATGCGGACGAGCCCATGGTATCGCTCTGGTACGGGGACGGTGTCGCCTCCCAGCACCGACAGCTCTCGGGCATCTTGAGGGGTCGCGGCATCCGCGTCCTCGACGTGACCGACCTCCTGGACGATGCCATCGCCCAGGCCCGCCGGGCCGGGGAGCTCGAGAGCGCCATGGCGGAGATCTTCCCCGAGCAGTTCCCCCGGCTCAAGGACGAGCTGTCCCGGATCACGGCGCGGGCGATCCTCGGTCGCGACGCCGATCTCTTCTTTCGCTATGACGGGAAGGACGCCTCCGCCCCGCTCGTCCCGACGTACGGGGCGTTCGTCTATACCCGGGATTTCGCCGTTTCGACGCCCCGGGGCATCATTCTCACGAACGGCCGGCCGAAATGGCGCAAACCCGAACACCGCGTCGGCCGGTTCCTTTTCCGGTATGCCCGGGAGCTCGCGCCGTTCCCGGTCGCCTTCGACGCGGAAGCCGAAGGCGTCCGCTGTGACGGCGGCGACATCATCGTCAAGGACGAACGGACCATCCTGATGGGCGTCGGTAATTTCAGCGATCGGGACGCGGCCGCGGCGATCGCCCGTAAGCTCGATCTCGACGTCGTCGGAGTGTCCATGCCGCCGATCGAGAGCTTTTCCGGGATCAACTTCGAGATCATGCACCTCGATACCGTGTTCAATCTCGTCGACCGGAATAAGGCCCTGACCGTTCCCTATTTCTTCTTCGAACGCTATGCCCGGGACAATCCCGTCGTCGCCTATTTCCGGGCCATCGCGGCCCGGCCCGCGTCGGAGCCGGCGAAGGGGGAGATCGACCTGCCGGTCTCCCTCAAGATCGCCATCGAAGCCATCCCCAAGGTCGGCTGGTTGACCCTCTTCCGGGCGGGGACCGGCGAGGCGCACGAACTCGGGCGCAAGCTGGGGGACTGGCTCGTCGAGCAGGGCTACGAGATCATCCCCGTCGGCGGCGAGCGAGGGGCTCTGCGGGAAGACCGCTATATAGACGACCGGGTACTTTATGAAATGAGCCTACAAGCGGCGAACGTCGTTCAGCTCGGTCCGGGGGCGGTCGTCGCCTACACCCATAATAGGTTCACCAATGAGGCGCTGAGACGGAAGGGGATCAAAGTCCTGACTTTCGACGGCAAGTACTTAGCGGACGGCCTGGGCGGGCCGCATTGCCTGACCATGCCCCTGGTGCGGGCCCATCGGCCGGATCAAGCGGGCCCCCGATGAGTTGGGCCGTTCCCGACCGGAGCCGCGTTTGACACGCTGCCTCCCAGGCCCTATCATCGCTTCACGAAAACGTCGGACAAGCGGAGGTAAGCGACATGGCCAAGATCCAAGCCTATTGCGGTATCGATTGCGGGGAATGCGAAGCGTACGTCGCCACCCAGACCGATGACCGGGCCGGGCTCGAAGCGACGGCCCGGAAGTGGGCCCAGCAGTACGGGGGCCAGGACCTCGGCGCGGACGTCTGCGTCTGCGACGGCTGCGCTTCGGGGAAGAGGATCAGCGCGGCCCACGCGGCGACCTGCGCCATCCGGCTCTGCGCGTCCAAGCGCGGCGTCGTCACCTGCGCCCACTGCGGCGACTACGGCTGCGCGACCCTGCAGCAGTTCTTCGCCTTCGCCCCCGTCCTCAAGGAGAAGCTCGAGGCGATCCGCAAGGAGATCGGAAAAGCATGACCGGAGAGCGGCGGGACCACGAGCCGCCGGCCGCCGTCGCGAAGCGCGGCTGGCGGTACCATCACCTGGGCATCCCCACGACCGTCCCGCACCCGGACGATGTCTACCTGCCGGAGCTCAAGCTCTACGTCCGCGGCTTCGGCACGAGCCCCTACGGCATCGAGTGGATGAGGTTCGACCCGGACTGCGCGGTGTCGGATCTCGTCCGCACGGTGCCCCATATCGCCTTCGAAGTGGACGATCTCGAGGCCGCGCTGGCGGAGCTCGGGGTAACGGCGGAGATCGGCTCGCCGTCCGAAGGGGTCAGGGTGGCGATCGATCGAGGATGACGGCGCGCCCGTCGAGCTGATCGAATTCCGGAAGCCGCCGGCCTGAGGGCCAGGCCGGCGGCCCCGGATGCTGTTTCAGAAGCCGATGCCGACGAGAACGGAAAATCCCTTGTTCTTGAGCGACGTGATGTCGCTTTCGCCCATGAACGCTTCGTCGGCGACGTTGCCCAGGCCGAGGTGGTAGCGGCCTTCGAGCGAAAGGATGACCTTGGCGAGCTTGAGGTCGACGCCCGCGCCGAAGACGCCCGCGAGCTCGGTCTTTTTGAAGTACTCGTCCATGTCGTAGAGGTAGGAGTAGTCGGGCTCGTCGTCGGCGATATAGTCGACGCTATATCCCTGCCGGGCCTTCAGCAGCACCGAGAAGGAGGGACCGGCGTACAGGAAGGGCTTGGCCGGCCCTGCCAGAAAGCTGTACTTGACGAGGACGGGCAGCTCGACGTAATCGAGCACGAAGTGGCCGGTGACGTTCACGTCGACGTCCTCGAACTCCTGGTAGGTCAGGCCGCGCCGTGAATACAGGAGCTCCGGCTGGATGGTGACCGGGCCGAGCTTGAAGCTCGCGAAAATCCCCTCGACGATGCCGGTCTGGTTGTTGAAATCCGGGATGTCGACGGACGTGGTCTTGATCGCCATGTTGGCGAAGTTGACGCCGCCCTTGAGACCCACGGTGACCGCGCCGGCCTGGGGGGCGAGCAAGGCCAGCGTGAGGAGAGCGAGTGAAACAGCGAAGAACTTCTTCATATGAATCCTCCGAAAATAGAAAATAAGATATCGAAACGCCAGATTAGGGCTTGAGGGTATCTCTGTCCATCATCCGCGGGGGTGATAAGGGGAGTGATAATCCGGCCCCCCCGGGAGGAGGGCGGCCGGATAGCCGCCGTCCGAACGACCTTGACTCCGCAGGGCGGGCGGGGATAGCATGAAAACCAGAGTCCCCGGCTCTCCGGAGGGTATCATGCTTCGAGGATTCTCTTTATCCGTCCTCGTCTTTCTGGCCATGGCCGGGATCGCCCAGGGCGGCCCGCCGTCACCTGCCCAGACCGCTCCCCGGCAGGTCCGGTTGGAGATCCCGCCGGGCTGGACCGTCTTTCGGGGGCCGAGCGGACTGATCGTCCCCCATCCCGCCGATTGGAAGGTACAGGAGCGCGGAGAGGGAGGCTTCGCGGTGTTCTGTCCCGGACCGGACGGTGGGGCCCTGGCGCTCGTCTACGTCCAGCCCATCGCCAAGATCGAAGGCCGGGCCGTGGGCGTCGTCCAAGGGCTCGGGCAGATCGCCCCGGAGCTCTTCCCGGGGGTCCGGGTCGCGAAGACGCGGGTCGTATCGAACGCGCCGGAAGTGGCGGTCGGGGAGCTTTCCTTCACGCCCCGGGCGACGAAGTTCGTCGGCGCCGTCCTGTGCTTCAAGGCGGACCCCCAAGGCGTCCTCTATGCCATCGCTTCGACCGAGGCGGCTTGGCCCCGGAGCGAGGCCGTTATGAAGCAGGTCCTGAGCCGGTTCTTCTACGCCGGCAAGGGCGGACAGGCGGCGGGCCCGGCCATGGTCATATGGAGGGATCCCGTCGAAGGGGCCTTCACCTGTCCCGTCCCCCAGGGCTGGAAGGTCGAAGGGGGGATGAGGCGGTTCGGCCTGGCCGACGTGCGCTCCGAGATCCTGGCGACAAGCCCGGACGATTCGATCCTGGTCCGCATCGGTGACGCCGCCATTCCCAGCCTCATGACGGTCCCTACGGCGTTCGGGGCGCAGTACGGATTCTATGAAGGGGGCGTCGAGACGAACGGGTTCGGCACGAAGATGCCGATCCTTCGCTATCTTCCCGCCACCACTTACCTGACCCAAGTCTATCTCCCCCAGCGGATCGGACAGGTCGGCAACCTCAAGGTCCAGAACCAGCCGCAGACGGTGGGGCAGGCCTACGGCATGACCATCCTCCGGGACGAAGGGTACGTGACCTTCGAGGCCCAGACGGAGGCGGGGCTCCGCAGGGGCGGGGCCTACATCCGGACCGGCTTCATGCCCTCGTCGGCCATCCCCAACGGCGGGACCTGGAGCGTGGAGCTCTTCTATGGCTATCTCGCCGCGCCCGAGGCGGAGCCCCGGGTCGCAGCGATCCTGCCGCTCATGGTCGCGAGCTACAAGGTCGACCCCGTCTGGAGCGCGCGGCAGCAAGAAGCGATGGCCAAGGTCCACGGCTCCGTCACACAAGCCCAACGGCAGACCTCCGCCATCATCGATCAGGCCTACGCCGACCGCTCCGCAAGCCAGGACCGCATGTTCGAGAACTGGAGCCGGGCCTTCCGCGGAGAAGTCCTGATCCAGGACCCGACGACCGGGGAAAAATTCGAAGTGCCGGCCGGCAGCCACTATTATTTCCGGGTCGGCGCCGACAACACGTTCGTCGGCACGGATACGGCCATGCCGCCCGACCTGCCGAACCACTGGCTGAAGGAGATGAAGATCGGGAACTGATCCCGCCTTTGGTGCTTGACTCCGCGGCGCGGCCGCCGTTATGATGCCCCCGCAAGGAGGGCACATCCATGGTCGACTCCAAGATCGTCCTCTTCGGACAAACCCTGGGCTACACGGTCTACGCCGTCGTCATCATCCTCCTCGTCGGCTGGTTCGGCTGGCGGCTGACCCATGCCGGCAAGGTCAAGGGGGTGAAGCCCGGGCTGTTCTACGCCTTCGTGGCCGTCCTGGCCGTCCTCGGCTTCTCCCTGCATATCACGACATCGCTGACCATCCCCTGGGTCAAGCCGGACCTCGACCGGGACAGTGTCCGGGTCGACCGGGTCTTCGAGATCAAGGTCGCGGACCACCTGTTCGAGTTGCCGGCGGAGCGGATGGTCGCCCGGGTCGGCGAGACGGTCCGCTTCGAGGTGGACTCGGCCGACCTGACCTACGGCTTCGGGATCTTCCGCCCGGATAACTCCATGGTCTTCCAGATGCAGGTCGTCCCCGGCCACCGGAACGACGTCGTTTGGGAGTTCACGGAGCCGGGGCTCTACACCATCCGGTCGACGGAATACTCGGGCCCCAAGGGCATCGCCATGATCGTCAAGGACGCCCTCGAGGTCCTGGAAGCGAGATAGGGAGCACACCATGAGCCTCGTCCAAACCTTCCTCAACGGGGAGCAGGGCCTGTTCAAGCCGAAGACGCTGACCCCCATGCAGAAGCTGACCCTGCGGTTCGTCGTCGTCGGCCTCGTCTACTACGCTTTCGCCCTGATCGAGGGCATGCTGATGCGCATCTTCGAGGTCGAGCCGGTCCCGTTCATCAAGACCGACCAGTTCTTCGCCATGATGACGGCCCACCCGCTCGTCGGCATCTTCGGGTCGAGCTACTCGATCGTCTTCGGCGCGTTCCTCTTTTTGGTGCCGTTCCTGATGAAGAAACCGATCTGGAGCTACCGGCTGGCCCTGGCCACCTTCTGGCTCCTGGCCGGCGGCACGGCCGTCTTCTGGACCGCCGGCTTCCTGACCCACTACGCGCCGCTCTATACCCTGTACTGGCCGCTGCCGGCCGATTTCAGTCAGTTCAGCGCCCTCGGCGGGGCTTTCTTCATCTTGGGCATCGCCCTGGTCATGCTGGGGACGATCTTCTTCGTCGTCAACATCTTCAAGACCATCACCTACACGCCCAAGGGCTGGGAGAAGCAGCCGGCCGGCGCCCTGCTCGGGTCGGCCCTGGGGCTGACGGCCGTCAGGAATTTCTTCCGCCGGAAGAAGACCGAGCACCTCGTGCCCCTGCCCGTGGCGGCCGTCGCCCGCGGCACCGTCGACGTGGCCCTCAACTCCGGCATCATCCTGTTCACCGGGGTCCTCATCCTCGTCTATATGGTCGCCGAGCTCTTCGGTCACAGCCTCAAGCACAGCTCGATCGACGCCCTGCTTTACAAGAACTGGTACTGGTGGGGCCTCGACCTCGTGGCCGACGGCCTGGTCCTGATCTTCGTGGCCGGGACCTGGTACCTCCTGGCCACCCTGATCACGGGCAAGAAGCTGTTCATGGAGAACGTCGCCCGGGCCGCGCTGCTCGTCGAGCTCGTCGTCTCCTGGACGGTCTGGTCGCACCACCTCCTCTCGGACCAGGCCCAGCCGGCCATCCTCAAGGTCGTCTCCGGCGAGATGGTGACGGCCTTCGAGCTCATCACCCAGGGCCTGGCCTTCTTCATCACCCTGGTGACGCTCTGGAGCGCCCGGCCGCTCAAGATGTCGAACGAGCTGAAATTCCTGCTCGGCGGCCTGCTCGGGTTCGGTCTCGGCGTCCCGGCCGGCATCATCCAGGCCGACGTCGGCCTCAACCGCATCCTCCACAACACGCAGTGGGTCATCGGGCCGCACGTCCACGTGGCGATCCTGGTCGGGCTGACCATGACCCTTTACTCGGCGATCTACATCCTCTTCCCCATCCTGACCAACGGGGCCAAGCTCTACAGCCAGAAGCTGGCCAACGTCCACTTCTGGGCTCACCTCGTCGGCGGCATCGGCATGGGGGCGTTCATGGGCATGGCCGGGCTGCAGGGCATGCTGCGCCGGACGCTCTACACGAACGGCGAGTTCGACGTCTATATGATCCTGGCCGCCCTCTGCGGGGGACTGCTGGCCCTCGGCTTCCTGGCCTTCTTCGTCAACATCGTCATGAGCGTCGGGCTGAAGGGCGTTCTGGGCATCTTCGGGAAGTCGTCGCTCGACAAGGACAAGCTGCTTCCGGCCCAGGAGTGAGCGGCGTCGCCGCGCTTGGCGCGTCACGCCGCGATTGACAACCGGCGCCGGGCCGGAATATCCTCGGACCCGACGTCCGCGCATCCAGGAGGTGCCCATGAGACCGAACCGCTTCGTCGTCCCCGGAGCCCTGCTCTTCCTCGTCCTGTCCCTGCTCACGGCGGGTCCCGCCCTGAAGGCCCAGGACCCGGCCTGCCCCACCTGCGGCCCGGCCGGCGAGCCCGAGGGCTGCACGGTCATCATGGTCGGCAAGGCCGCCTCGACCGACGGCTCGGTCATGACCACGCACACCTGCGACTGCGGCGAGTGCGACTGGACCTGGCGGTACATCCCCGCGGCCGACCACAAGCCCGGGGACGTCCGCAAGATCTACCACATCAGCCAGTTCGGCAACTGGAACGCCCGACCAGGGCCTGAAGTGGGAGGATATCAAGCGCACGGTCGTCATGGAGCTCCCGGAGCTGCCGCACACCCGGGCCTACTTCCACGGCGACTTCGGCTACATGAACGACGCCCAGGTGGCCATCGGCGAGTCGACGATCGGCTGCCGGGCCAAGATGGAGAACCCGACGCCCGCGGCCAAGTTCGACATCACCATGCTGACGCTCATCGCCATGGAGCGGGCCGGGACGGCCCGCGAAGCCATCCGGATCATGGGCGAGCTCGGCGAGAAGTACGGTTACGGCCACACGGACACCGGCGAGATGCTGGCCGTGGCCGACCCGAACGAGGTCTGGATGTTCGAGATCATGCCCGTCGGCCCGCTGTGGACTCCCGCGAGCGGCAAGCCCGGCGCGGTCTGGGCCGCCCAGCGCGTCCCCGACGACCACGTCAGCGTCTGCCCCGAACGAGTCGCGCATCGGCGAGATCGACCTCAAGAAACCCGATTATTTCATGGCCTCGCCCAACGTCGTCCAGCTGGCCGATCGACATGAAGTTCTTCGATCCCAAGGCCGGAAAGCCCTTCAACTGGAAGAAGGCCTACAATCCGACCGACGTCAGCGCCGCCAACACCAACGGGTCCCGCGTCCGGCTGTGGCGGTTCCTCGACCTCGTCGCCCCTTCGCAGAAGTTCAGCCCCGAGACCCTGAACGAGGACTTCCCGTTCTCGGTCAAGCCGGAGAAGAAGCTCTCCGTCCGCGACGTCATGGCTTGACCCGGGACAAGACCGAGGGCACACCCTACTGGCCGGCCCGGGGCATCCAGGGCGGGCCGTTCCAGAACCCCAACTACCTGCCCTACGGCTTCGAGCTCGAGGGCAAGCGCTACAGCACGCCGCGCGTCATCGGGGTCAATAGGGCCGAGTACGTCACCGTCACCCAGAGCCGGGGCGGACTGCCGGATCCCGTCGGCGGCATCGTCTGGCTGGCCTGGGGCGCCCAGGACACGTCCTGCTTCATGCCCCTCTACGCGGCGGCCATGGACCGCATCCCGCGCTCGTTCGAGATCGGCGACCACTGGACCTTCGACCGCGGCTCGGCCCGCTGGGCCTTCGATTATGTCGATTTCCACACCCAGGTCGCCTACAACCTGGCCATCGAGGACGTGCGGGCGGCCCAGAGGGCCTGGGAGGACCCGGCCATCGACCGGACCGACACGATCGACAAGGCGGCCCTGGACCTCTATAAGAAGGACCCCGCGCTGGCGTCGAAGTTCCTGACCGACTACAGCCTCGCCAACATCGACCACGTCCTGGCGGCCTGGTGGCAGCTCGGCGACGACCTGCTGGTCAAGTACAACCACATGTGGGTCTTCGACAAAGCCACGCGCAAGCGGGGTCCGCTGAAATTCCCCGACTGGTGGCTCAAGCTCCTGGTCGAGTACAACCAGCTCACGCCCCAGCCCGCCGCGAAGAAGTGACGGCTAATCGAGCTTCGTGATCTTGGGGATGATGGCGTCGATCCAGGCCATGGCGTTCTCTTTTCCGCCATGGAAATTGTTGATATTGACGCCGACGAGCCCGTTTTGGCCCTTGCCGGTCCAACTGATGCGCCAGGTCACGAGCTCGGGGCCGCTCCCGCCGCCGATCCAGGGGATGATGACTTTGCGGCAGACGAGGACGCCGTCGCGGTAGGACTGGATGCCGCAAGGCTCCTCCCGGGTCGCGGAGCCCGGAACCTGCCCGGCCGGCTCCTCGGGCTGCTGCGCCAGCATTTTCACGATCATGTCGGCCGCGGGGTTGTTCTGCCAGGTGATCTGGAGCGTGATGCCCTGGTCCATGTGCGGCTTGGGGAAATTCTCGTTGGGCTTGGTCGCTTCGATGACCTTGGTGCCGCCCAAGTCGCGCTCCAATGTCACCTGGAATCCCGCCGGAACGACCTCCGCCGCGGGAGGCAGCTGGGCCCAGGCCGCGGCCGAGAGGCAGAGAAGGGCCGAGGCGATCAGGAGCAGCGTCATTTTTTTCGGGTTCGACATCGGATCCTCCTTGGGTTCCGGCCTTCCGCCGGATTCGAGACGGGGATTATGGCCCCGGCAAGGCGCGAGGTCAAGGGATAACTGGGGCCATCAACCTTCCTGGGTTCCGCCGCGTAGATTATGGTAATATGCCCGGAAAGGGTGTGCCGACCATGCTCGAGATCAAGAACCTGACCAAATCCTACGGCGACGTCCTGGCCCTCGACCGCTTCTCCCTGGAGCTGAAGAAGGGCGAGGTGCTTGGCCTGCTCGGCCCCAACGGGGCGGGCAAGACGACGCTCATCTCCATCCTGGCGGGGACGCTCGGCGACTTCACCGGGACCGTCAACTTCCAGGGCCGGAACCTGTTCGCCGACCGCGAGATCAAGAACCGCCTGGGCATCGTGCCCCAGGACATGGCCTTCTACGACGAGCTCAGCGCCATGGACAACCTGCTCTTCTGGGGCGGCCTGTACGACGTGCCGCGGGCCGACCTGAAGAAGCGGGCCGCCGAGCTCCTCGAGCTCGTCGAGCTGGCCGCCCGGGCCAAGGAGCCGGTCAAGAACTTCTCGGGCGGGATGAAGCGCCGCCTCAACACGGCCATCGGCCTGCTCCACAAGCCCGACCTGCTCCTGCTCGACGAGCCGACGGTCGGCATCGACGTCCAGGCCAAGGTCAGCATCCTCGACATCATCCGCGACGTCGGCGCCGCGGGCACGGCGGTCATTTTCACGACCCACCAGCTGGCCGAGGTCGAGACGACCTGCTCGCGCATCGCCATCATGGACCGCGGCCGCATCCTGGCGCAGGGGACGCTCGACGAGCTCGTCCGCATCGTCGGCGAGCGCGACGTCGTCGAGATCACCGGCGATTTCGCCGCGGCCGCCTTCTCGGAGGCCGTCCAGGACCTGGCCGGCGAGCGCGTCGAGCTCCTGTCGGCGGCCGACGGCCTGGCCTCGCTGGCCGTCCGGGACACGGCCGAGATCCCGAAGATCATGGACCGGCTGTTCCAGCGCAAGCTGGCCGTCACCGACATGAAGATCAAGTCGCCCAGCCTCGAGACCGTGTTCCTGAAGCTGACCGGGCGGACCCTGAGGGATTAGGGAACCGGCATGAGGCGGCTTCTCCTCGTCCTGGGCAACGACGTGCGCCGGCACCTCAAGTCGCCGCTGGCCATCGTCATCTTCATCGCCATCCCCATGGTCATGACCGCGCTCATCGGCATCATCTTCGCACCTGGCGATGAGGAGAACACCCTGCCGCCCATCCAGGTCGTCCTCGTCGACCACGACAAGGGCCTGGCCTCGAAGCTCCTCCTGGGGGCTTTCGACGCGGACCAGATGAAGAAGATGTTCGAGGTGACGGTGAGCGACGAAGCCGAGGGCCGGAAGCGGATGAAGAAGGGCCGGGCCTCGGCCATGGTCGTCATCCCCGAGAGGTTCACCCTCGACCTGCTCGACGCCAAGACGACGACGCTGACCGTGGTCAAGAACCCGGCCGAGCAGTTCCTGCCGGACGTCGTCGAGGAGCTCGTCAACACCGTCGCCGTGATGCTCTCGGGTGTCGTTCAGGCCTTCGCCGAAGAGGCCAAAGGCATCCGGGCGATGCTCGACGCCCCGGTCGATGCCATCCCCTGGGAGGCGCTCGGGCCGCAGCTCGGCCAGGCCCAGAAGAAGATGGTGGCCGCCGAGAAATACCTCAACCCGCTGCTTCTCGGGATCAAGGCCGAAGAGATCAAGGCGGCCGGGGCCAAGACGCGGTTCACCCAGACGGACCTCTTCTCGATCATGCTGCCGGGCATGGCCATCATGTTCCTGCTGTTCATCGTCCAGACGCTGATGCGGGACATCATCTCCGAGCGCGAGGACGGCAAGCTCCGGCGCCTGATGACGACGCCGCTCCGGCCGCTGGAGCTCGTCGGCGCCCGCCTCGCCGGCGGCTGGGTCATGGGCATGGCCGTGCTCCTGGTCATGGTCGCCCTCGGCACCCTGATCTTCCAGGCCTACTGGGGGAATTTCGGGGTGTTCCTGCTCCTCGGCGCCGCGGCGTCCTTCTGGACGGCCGCTTTCTTCGGCTTCTTCAGCGCCCTGGTCAAGAACCGCAACCAGGCCGGAGCGCTCGGCGCCCCGGTCATCCTGGCTTTCAGCCTGTTCGGCGGCTCGATGATGAACCCGGAGGCCATGCCCAAGGCGTTCCGGGCGGTCGGGATACTGACGCCCAACCGCTGGTTCATCGACGGCGCCAAGCTCGTTCGGGACGGGCGATTCCCGCTCCTGCCGCTCGCCGTCCTCGTCGTGAGCGGTCTCGTTCTGGCGGCCCTGGCCGTGCCGGCCCTGCGGCGGAAGACCTCGGTGTGACCGTGAAGAAACTCCAACGCATCCTGCACGTCGCGGCGAACGACCTGCGGATCATGGTCGGCGACAAGGTCTTCTTCTTCTGGTCGCTGGTCTTCCCGATGCTGTTCATCGTCCTCTTCGGCCTGCTCTTCAAGGCCTCCGACAGCGCCCCCGCGGTGGCCGAGCTGACCGTGGTCAACCTCGACCAGGGCCGATGGGGCGACTATTTCCTCGATAAGATCAAGGCCCCGACGATCGATCTGAAGATCGTCGAGAGCGAGCCGGCCGAGTACGACCGGCTGATCGTCCTGCCGGCGGACTTCTCGGCCAAGATCGAGGCCAAGGTCGCCCAGAAGCTGGCTTTCAAGAAACGCGAGGACGCCTCGACCAAGGAGGCCGCCCGCATCGAGACGCGGCTCTACCAGGCCATCGCCCGGACGCTCGGCGAGCTCGTCCTCTACGGAGACGGCGACCTCGCGAAGTTCCTGGACGCCCACGCCGAGTTCCGCGACATCGTCCAGGTGACGTCGGCCTTCCCCGAGAAGACCGTGACGGTCGTGCCGAGCGGGTTCGACCATTCCATCCCCGGAACGACCATCCAGTTCATCATGATGATGGTCATCATCTACGGCGGCATCACGGTCATGGAGGACCGCAAGAAGGGCGTCCTGGCCCGGATGCTCTTCTCGCCGCTCTCGAAGGGCGAGGTCTTCCAGGCCAAGCTCCTGGGCCGGTGGGCCATGGGGCTCGTCCAGGCGCTCATCCTCATCGTCGTCGGCCGGATCTTCTTCAAGCTGAACCTGGGGAGCCTCCCCCTGGCGCTCCTGGTCATCGCCGTCTTCGCCCTGGCCATGGCCGCGCTGAGCGTCTTCATCGGATCGCTCTGCACGAAAGAGGACATGATCATCGGCCTGGCCGTGCTCCTGGCCAACATCTTCGCCGGCCTCGGGGGGTGCTGGTGGCCGAGCGAGATCGTGCCGCTCGGCGTCCGCAAGGTGGCCATGATCTCGCCCGCCTACTGGGCCATGGACGCCCTGCACAAGCTCCGGTTCTTCCAGGGCGGGTTCGAGGACATCCTTCTAAACCTGGGCATCCTGGCGGCGCTGGCGATCGGGCTGGGCGCCGTCGCCGCCCGCGCCTTCAAGGTCCGGGACTAGTCAATCCCACTCGTAATAGCGCACGTAGTCGATGGTGTACGTCAGCGGGAAGATGGCGTCGTCGATGCCGTGCGCGCCGCCCCAGGTGCCGCCGATGGCCAGGTTGAGGAGCAGGTAGAAGGGCCGGTCGAAACGCCAGTACGCGGGGTAGCTCGCGTTCTTCCTGTAGGTGAAGTACTTCGTTCCGTCGCAATAGAAATCCAGCTCGTCGTCCTGCCATTCGACGGCGTAGACGTGGAAGTCATTGAAAGGAGAGGGGATATCGATGTGCCCGCCCCGCTCCACGCGTCCCGGATCGTTGACCGAGCCCGGCGTGTGGACCGTCGCGTAGATCGTGTCTGGCTCGTAGCCGACGTTCTCCATGATGTCGATCTCGCCGCACTCCGGCCAGCCGACGGTCGTGATGTTCGTCCCCATCATCCAGACGGCCGGCCAGGAGCCGACGCCCGTCGGGATCTTGGCCCGGACCTCGATCCGCCCGCGGAAGAACTCCCGCTTCCCCAGGGTGTTGAGGCTGGCCGAGGTGTAGTGAGCGCCCGCGTATTCCTCTTTCCGGGCTTCGATGACCAGACAGCCGTTCTCGACCCGGGCGTTCTCCGAACGCGCTTCCGTGTAGTACTGGGCCTCCTGGTTCCGGATCTGGCCGGCCTCGTAGCCCCAGGTCGCGGGATCGGGGAGCCCGTCGACGGCGAACTCTTCCGACCAGACGAGGGTGTAATCCCGGGGCGTCTCCGGCGCGCCGCATGAGCCGGTCAGTGATGCCGCTAATATGATCAGGGGAAGCGCTCTCCGGCACATGGAACTATCTCAGCGGTCGTCCTTGGAGATCCCAGAGGGGCGGAGCTTCCGCCATAGAACGATTGCCTGGATCCCACAGAACGCGGCGATGAGAAAGAGGATCAGCATGGGCTTTCCGTTCCCGCCCTTGAGCCAGACGCCCAACGCCAGGGAAACGGCGCCGACCACGGGAAGGACATAGGCCCAAAATGTGGAACGCCGTCTGCTCCGCTTGTCGCGGAATGCGGCGAAGTGCACTCCGCAAAAATAAGTAACGGACGCGTATGGGCCAGGGGTTATATCGGAGACCAGGTGCCTCTCTGACGCGGGCCGGCCGCACTCGCGACAGCGCAAGCCCCGTTCGAGCACGATCGGCTTCCGGCATTTCCCGCATTCCGCGATGAGGTCGCCGTTCACCAGATCCGCGAGCCCGAAATCCAGTTCCTTGCGACAGGTCGGGCAATGATAACGGATCACGGTGGTCATTAGATTCCTCCCTGTCCCTGGTATTCTTCTCGCCGTCTGTACGCTAGCCGAAGAGCCGGCGCGGCGTCAAGAGGCGCGCCGAGGCGGCCGTGGGGCGTTGACTTCGCCGCGCGCCTCGGTTACGCTCCCCACCGGCCGAAAGGACCGGAAACGAGATGCACGAACATGTCTGCCCGCCCTGGCTGTCCTTCACCCTGACGAACGTCTTCCGGCGGATGGCCCAGGACCCGGACCGCATCCTCGGCCGGTTCCTCCGTCCCGGGGACGTCGCCCTCGACATCGGCTGCGGGCCGGGGTATTTCGCCGTTCCCATGGCCCGGATGGTAGGGGAGACGGGCTCGGTCGTGGCCGTGGACATCCATCCGGGAATGCTCGAGAAAACCCGCAAGCGGGCCGTCCGCGCCGGTGTCTCCGGCCGGATCCGTCTCCACTTGGCCGATAAGGACCGGCTCGGTCTCGAGGCACGGGCCGATTTCGCCCTGGCTTTCTGGATGGCCCACGAGGTCCCCGATCCGGGGCGGCTGTTCGCCGAGATCCGGGCCGCCCTGAAGCCCGACGGCCGCCTCCTCCTCGTCGAGCCCAGGATGCACGTCACCGAGGCCGCTTTCGCGGGCCTCGTCGAGGCCGCCGAAGGCGCGGGCTTTGTCCGCCAGGGCGAGGAGAGCATCCGCCTCAGTCGAGCGGCCGTCCTCCGTCCGGATGGGCATAAGGCTGCCCGATGAGCTCACCGGGGAGACCGATCATGAAACGAAGGGATATGCTGAGGACGCTCGGCGCCGCCGCCGGCACGATGGCCTCCTACAGGCTCGTCCGGGCCCAGGAAGGCCAGCCCCACCCGCTCGGAGCCCCCCCGACGTTCGAGTGGCAGAAGCCCTCCCGGCCGGTCAGGGCGGCCATCATGGGGGCGGGCGGCCGCGGCCGGGTCTATGCGGCCTACGCCAAGGCTTTTCCGGAAGAGCTCACGATCGTCGGTGTGGCCGAGCCCATCCCGTATCGCAATGCGTTCCTGGCCGAGGCCCACGGCATCCCGCCGGAGCGCCGCTGGCCGACCTGGGAACGGGCCTTCGACGTCCCCAAGTTCTGCGATGCCATCGTCATCACCACCCCCGACCATCTCCACTACGGCCCGGCGATGGCCGCCCTGGACAAGGGGTACCATCTTCTCCTCGAGAAGGCCATCGCGCAATCCTGGCCGCAGTGCCGCGACATCCTCGACCGGGCCGGGCGCGAGCGGGCCATCGTCGGCGTCTGCCACGTCCTGCGCTACACGCCCTACTTCCGGATGATGCGGCACGTCGTCGCCACCGGCAGGCTCGGCGAGGTGGTCGGCATCCAGCACCTCGAGCCGGTCGAGCACATCCATATGTCCCACTCGTTCGTCCGGGGCAACTGGCGCAACAGCCGGGAATCGAATCCCATGCTCCTGTCGAAGAGCTGCCACGACCTCGACATCCTGCGCTGGATCGCGGACAAGCCCTGCACCAAGGTCCAGTCCTTCGGCTCCCTGCGGCTCTTCCGCAAGGAGATGGCTCCGCCCGGAGCGACGGCCCGCTGCGCCGACGGCTGTCCCGTCGAGGCGAAGTGCCCCTTCTCGGCGGTCGAGATCTACCTCCGCCGCAAGTCCTGGCTCGGCCACAAGGACACCCCCGGCGACGACGACGCTTCCGTCCGGGAGTGGCTGGCCCGGACCAACTACGGCCGGTGCGTCTTCCGGAGCGACAACGATGTCGTCGACAACCAGGTGGTCAACCTCGAGTTCGGCGACATCGGCGCTTCGTTCGCGATGGAGGGGCTGACCTCCTATGCCGGCCGGCGGACGCGCATCATGGGCACGCGCGGCGATCTGGTCGGCGACGAGAGCCGGCTCGAGGTCTTCGATTTTCACGAAAAGAAGCGCTATGTCTGGACCGTCGAGGAACACGGCCGCCTGGATTCCGGGCACGGCGGCGGAGACAACGGCCTCGTCCGGGACTGGGTCCAGGCCGTCGGCCGGCGCGATCCGGGGCTGCTGGCGACGACGCTCGAGGCCTCCATGGAGAGCCACCTCATCGGCTTCACCGCGGAGATGAGCCGGCTCGAAGGCGGCGCGGTCAGGGCCATCGACGAGCGGGCCCTGGGGGTCCGGACGGAATGAACGGGTATCGGCGCATCCGGGCCGCTCTCGAAGGCGCCCGTCCCGACCGGGTCCCGGTCATGCTGCACAACTTCCTCATGGCCGCCCGCGAGGCGGGTTTCACCCAGCGCCAGTTCCGGGAGGACCCCGCCGCGATCGCCGAGAGCTTCGTCCGGGCCGTCGAGACCTACGGCTACGACGGCGTCCTCGTGGACGTCGACACGGTCACGCTGGCCGAAGCGCTGGGCGTCCCGGTCGACCATCCGGAGGATCTGCCGGCGCGCCCGGCCGGCGCCCTGATCGGGAGCCTGGCCGAGGTCCGGGACCTCCCTCCCGCCGACATCGGCGGACACCCGCGCGTCCAGGTCTGGCTCGAGGCCGTGCGCCGGCTCGTCGCGCACTTCCGCGGCGAGGTCTTCGTGCGCGGCAACTGCGATCAGGCCGCCTTTTCGCTCGCCGCCATGGTCCGCGGGCCGGCGGAGTGGATGATGGACCTCCTCGACGAGGCGAACGACGGGGACGCCCGCGCCCTCCTCGCGCACTGCGCGGAAGCGGCGGCCTCGTTCCTCCGGCTCATGGCCGGGACGGGGGCCGACATGGTCTCGAACGGCGACAGCCCGGCCGGGCCGGACCTGATCTCGCCGTCGATGTACGCGGAGTTCGCCCAGCCGTACGAGCGGCGGCTCGTCGACGAGGCCCATCGCCTGGGCCTGCCGTACGCCCTCCACATCTGCGGCGATACGACGCGGATCCTCGGGCCGATGCTGGCGACCGGGGCGGACGCCCTCGAGCTCGACTACAAGACGGACGTCCGGGCCGCCCGCGACGCGATGCAGGGGAAGGCCGTGTTCATCGGCAATATCGATCCGAGCGGCGTCCTGGCCCTCGGGACGCCCGCGCTCGTCGAGCGCAGGACCCGTGAGCTTCTCGAGGTCTTCGCCGGCACGCCCGGCTTCATCTTGAACGCCGGCTGCGCCATCCCGGCCGAGACGCCCCCGGAGAACCTGAGGGCCATGATGGCCGCGGCCCGGAGCTGGGAACCCCGGGCCTAGGGCGGCCGCCCGGCGCCCCTTCAGCGCCCGGCGAAGTCCCGGGCCCAGGCGGCCTCGGCGGCGATGAAGCCGAACGAGGCCCAGCCGCCGCCTTCCAGGATGGAGGCGAAGATCTCCCGGGCCCCCTCCCGGTCTCCGTTGTAGAACCGCCAATTCCCCAAACCGAAGGCCGCGGCGTCGTTCGTGGTCGAGGCCTCGTCCTCCGCCGTTATGGCGTCCGCGACGAGCTCGCCCTTGTAGAAGAGCAGGAGCCGGTGGTAGACCGTGTTCTCGATGACTTCCATGTTCGCGCGCACAGGCTCGAGCGCCTGCCGCGCCTCGTCCCCGCGGCCGAGCAGGCGGAGGGTCATATAGAGCCAGTGGGCCGTCGCGACGCGCATATCGTCGTTGGGCGCGGTCTCGAGGCCCTTCCGGTAGACGGCCAACGCCTTTTCCAGGTCGTTCTTGAGAAAATAGGCCAGGCCGAGATGGTAATAGATGTTCGAGTGGAGGGTGCTGACGGGAATGCCCCGGGGATTGGGAGCGCCGTCGGGCTCGATCTCGTCGGGCTTCCCCTCTATGAGCGAGGCGGCTTTCTCGAGGTCCCGGACGGCCCGGTCGAATTCCCGGATGGAGATGTAGCGGTGGCCGCGGTGGCGGAAGAAGCGCGCGTCGGAGGGGAACTTCCCGGTCCCCCGGGTGAAGACGCGGACGGCCTCCCGGTAGTCGCCGGTGTAGGCCGCCCAGCGGCCCTGCCAGACGAGGGCGTCGGCGCTCTCCGGGTCGTCGGCGGCGGCCTTCCGGGCCGCCTCGTACTTTTGCCGGGCTTCGGGAGAAGGCTCGGCGGGAACGAGCGGCTGTCCGGCGAGCGACACGGCCTGCGCCCCTTTGGGGACGGGGGGCAGGATCGCCGAATCGTCCGGCGTCCCCGCGCAGCCTGCGAGGACGCTTGCGACCGCGATCAGGACCCAGGTTTTTCTCATCTCAGTCCCCTTCTCTCGCGGGTTTGCCCCGAAGGGCCAGGATCTCTGTGGCGATCTCCTCGATCGGCTTGTTGGTCACGTTGACCACCGCCCAACCGGGGTGGAGGCCGTAGAACTGGCGGGCGTGCATCAGCTCGATCCGCACGTATTCCGGATCGGCGTAGTCGGCGACCGCGCCCTTCAGGTATTCGGCCCGGCTCCTGCGCAGCTCCGCCAGCTGGCGGGCGCTCGTATCGAGGCAGAACACCGTATCGGGATCGAGCTTGGCCAGGATGGCCGGCGGCTCCTGCTCGAGCGTTATGGGCACGTTGGCGACCAACCAGCCCTTGAACGCGAGGTAGATGCTCAGCGGGGTCTTGAACGTCCGCGAGACGCCGAGCAGGACCAATTCCGCCTGCCTCAAGTCCTCGGCGCGCTGGCCGTCGTCGTGGCGGAGGGCGAATTCCATCGTCTCGATGCGCCGGAAATAGGTCCGGCCCAGCTGGCTGAACAGGCCCGGCTTCTCCGACGGGGAGGTCGCCAGGGTCTCCGTCAGCCGGGCGATCAGCGGACCCATGAGGTCGATCGTTTCCACGTTGAGCTCCCGGCCGGCCTTGATCAGCGCCGCGTGGACCCCTTCCGTCACGATCGTGTGGACGACGAAGCCCCCGGCGTCGGCCGCCTCATGGACGACCTCGTAGGCCCGCTCCTTGGTGTTGATGTCCGGCCGGACGACGATCTTGACCCGCGCCCCGGGGAATTGGACCAGGGCCGCGTTCACGGCCAGGTAGGCCGTGCGGCCCGTTCCGTCGGAGGCTACGAAGATCCTGTTCGCTTTTCCCTTGCCGGGGTGCCCGGCCTCCGCTTCCGTCATGCGGCCCTCCTATTTCCAGAGGTCTTGGAGCAGGGGGTACTGGGTCTTGAAGCCCAGGATGGCCAGGTAGAGCCCGTAATCGGGATAATGGCGCCGGAGGTCCCGGAGGTTCTCGATCGGATCGTAGGGCGTCCCCTCGGGGATCTCGTGGCCGACGCACTCGGAGAGCAGGTGGAGCTTCTTCGACATCCAGGCGTCGAGCGTGACCGGAAGGCCGAAGGGCTCGAGGCCGGCCAGCCGGTCGTCGCGGCCGATGATCGGCTGGGTGATGATGAAGGCCGCCCCCGCGGCGGCCTTCCGCGCCATCTTCTCGAGCTCGGCGTCCTGGGGCTCGTAGGGATTGAAGGCGACCCCGCACGTGAACCGCCCGGGATATTCCCGGTCGATGTAGCGGAGGAGCTCGACCGAGGTCACGGTCGTGCAGGCCATCCCGATCTCGGCCGGCTCGAGCCGGTGGAGCTTTTGACTGCCGTCTCCGGAGACGACGAGCAGGTGCCGTCCTCCGGCGTCCTTGAAGGTCCCCAAGATCTCGTCGAGCTCCTGGCGCGGGTGGAAGGTGTTGAGGTGGACCATCAGCTGCTCGGGGCGGACGGGCAAGCCCAGGAGATCGATCGTCTCCATGGCCCCGTAGCTCAGCAGGCCCATGGGATTGTCCGTGATGCAGACGATCCAGCCGGCGTCGACGACCTTGCGGTACTTGTCCTCGAAGGTCATGAGGTCTTTCTCGACGTCCTCGGAGGCGCGCTTGGGGGTCTGGAGCTCGACGTGGAAGAGGTTGTCAGCCATAGAATTCCTTCAGCCGCACGAGGGTGTCGTAGCCCTCGAGCTTCAGGATGTCCTCGAGGCAGTCCAGGGCCGGGTGCCCCGGCGCCAGGAGCTCGTACTTGCGGACGGTCGAACCGATGATGGTGTCGAGGCCGAGGGGCATGGCCAGGGTCAGGAAGGCGCTCTCGAGCGGCCCCTTGACCGGAGAGCCGTCGGCGCGCTTCGACGGCAGCATGACCGTGAAATTGCTCAGCCCCACCGAGACGTGGACGCCGGCGAAGAACGGGTCGTCGTGGATCATGGCCAGGGATTCGAGGACCCGCTTGAGCTGGCCCTCGCAGTCGGTGCCGAGCGGCGCGATGCCCGGATCGATGATGGCCTGGTCGTTGCCGAAGCCGGGCCTGCGCTTCTTCGCTTCCTCGAGGAGCGTGCGGGCCGTCAGCCAGGTCTCCTCGGCGGTCCGATTGGCGCTGGCGCACGGCGCGCCGGCTTCGAAGCGCTCCGAAGACAGGAGAATGGGCACGAACGGCCGGACTTTCCAGAGATCGAACATGTCCAGCCGGAGCGGCGACACGGAGTTGAGGATGGGCTTCCGCCCTTCCGCCCGTACCGGATCGTAGGCCTCGAGGGCGGCCCGGGCGAGGGCCGGATCGGGGGTGTCGATGGACAAGGGCTTGGCCGTGACCGTCTGCAGCTTGCGGACGAGGCCGGCCATGAACTCGGGCGGCCGAAGCCCCACGTTGACGTCGATCCACGCGGCGCCTTTCTCGTCCTGGCTCCGGGCGAGCCCGAGCAGGCCGGCGACGTCGTTCTCGTCGAAGAGCTTTTTGGTCGAGGGGACGGAGTCGTTGATGGATTCGCCGATGATGGTCAGTCCGGGGATGGCCATGGTCAGATCACCAGCCCTTCGTGGCGGTCGAAGGCCCGGTCGAGGGCGTAGACGCCGAGATCGACCGGCCCCAGGCCGTCGGGAAGCTCGAACGAGCCGACGTCCGCGCCCCGGGCGACGAGCTCGGCCACGATCAGGGCGGAGAACGGCGAGTGCATCAGGCCGTGGCCGCTGAAACCGGCGGCGTGGATGAGATTGGCGACGCCGCCGTCGTAACCGAAGAGGGGATTGTGGTCGGGCGTCGTGTCGTAGAAGCCGGTGGTCGCCGCGGCCAGCCGGCCCATGTCCTGCGCGGCAGGCAGGAACTGGGTGACCTCTTTGCGCACGGCCGCGCCGTACTCGTCCATGCCCAGGCCGAAGCCGGGCTCGATCTCGTCCTGGTTGTCGAGCGCGGCCTCGACCGGCCGGGGGAATTGGAGCCAGCCCATCATCAGCTGCTTGTTCTCAGGCCGGCCATAGGCGCCCGACGGCGTGATGATCATGGGCAGGGAGGGGAACTCGCCGACGCTCAGTCCCCAGTCGCTGTCGGCGCCGAGCCCTGACAGGAAATAAAGGTAGCGGCGCTCGGCCTTGATGGGCAGCTCGCGGCCGCCGAACATCCGGGAGACCGCGTTGGCCATGAATCCGGTCGCGTTGACGAAGAGGTCGGCTTCGATCCTCCGGCCGGAGCCGAGGACGGCGGCCGCGGCCGACGCGCCCGACCGCTCGGCCCCGACCACCGGGTCGTTCTGGACGATCGTGGCGCCCAGGGCCCGGGCGGCCTCGGCCCCGTCCTGGTAGATGATGGCCGGGAAAAGGAACCCGTCCCGGGGGCACCAAGTGGCGGCCGTGATCCCGGTCGAATCGAGGAACGGCATGCGCTCGTCGAGGGCGGCCTTGTCGAGGAATTCGACCTCGGTGAGACCGGATTCGCGCTGCATCCGGACGAGCTCCCGGACGGCGTCGAGGTCGGCGGTGTAGTTCTTGAGGAAAAGGTAGCCGTTCTGCCTCAAAGGCGGCTGGCTGCCGGGGAAGCGGGCCGTCCAGCCCTCGAAGAAGCGCTCGCAGTAGACCAGGCCCCTGACGGTCGAAGCCACCCCGAACTGGGCCCGGATGCCGGCCGCGGACCGGGAGCTGGCCCCGTTGCCCAGGGATCGGGCCTCGACCAGGGTGACCGTGTGCCCCGCCCGGGCCAATTCCCAGGCGGACAGCACCCCGGTCACCCCCCCGCCGACGACGACGACTTTTTTCATCTTTCTATTAAAACATATATTGACTTTACGCGCGCGGGTTTTTTTGGTATCCTAGCGCCCGTAATTCCCCCGTAAAGGGGGCGCGGGTCGGATAAAGGCACGGAGGCCTGAGGCCCAAACAGCCGGCGTACTCCTCTCCTTTATTGCGATCGAATTTTTTGTAGGAGATGAGTATGAATATCTACGTCGGCAACCTCTCATTCGGCGTCACCGAGGACGAGCTGCGCACGGCCTTCTCGGCCTTCGGAGCGGTCGAGAAAGCGGCGGTCATCACCGATAAGATGAGCGGCCAGTCGCGCGGCTTCGGCTTCGTCGAGATGCCCAACAAGGACGAGGCCATCAAGGCCATCGAAGGGCTCAACGGCAAGGACCTCAAGGGCCGCAACCTGAAGGTCAACGAAGCCCAGCCCCGGCCCGCCGGCGGCGGCGGCGGCGGCAGAGGCGGATTCGGCGGCGGCCGCGGCCGTTACTGATCGCCGGCCTCGCATCAGCCCGGAACGGCTCCCGTGAGGGGCCGTCCCTGAGAGGGGAGCACGCCTTTATGGCGTGATTTCCCGGGTGACCCAGTCCGCATTCGAAGTCGTAGGGCGGACGCCTCGACCGGGGCGTCCGCCCTTTTTTTCTTTGGGATGAGGGCCCGCGCATGAATCGGAAGAACGTCGAGCCGACGCCGTTCGGATCCGTCGTCCTCTTCTGGGCCGAGCTCGAGGGCGGGCCGAAGGTCTTCCGTGTCCTCCTCGGCCGGCCCGGGGAGGCCGCCCGTGCCGCCGCGGCTTCGCCCTATCCCGACGCGAGGCCGCGCTCGTGCGCGGCGATCGACCATCTCGCCCGGGAGATCCGGGCCTTCCTCGGCGGCGAGGACGTGACGTTCCCGCTCGCGCTCGCGGCCCTGGGGACGCGCCCCGCGTTCCAACAGGCGGTCCTACGGGCCGAACACGCCATCCCGCGCGGGAGCGTCAGCACCTACGGGCTCCTCGCCGCGCGTCTCGGGAAGCCGAAGGCCGTCCGGGCCGTGGGCCAGGCCCTGGCCACGAACCCGTTCCCCATCATCGTGCCCTGCCACCGGGCCGTCCGTTCGGGCGGGGAGCTCGGCGGCTACCAGGGCGGCCCGGCGATGAAGCGGGCCCTGCTCGAGCGGGAGGGCGTCGCGTTCGACGCGGCCGGCCGGGTCCTCGTTCCCCGCTTCCATTACGCCTGAAATAAGGAGGATCGACATGCCCGACCATCCGCTGGCCTTTCTCAGGAAGCTCGACCCGGCGTTCTTGAAGCACGTGGACGAAACGGACGCCCTGGTCTACGCCGACGGGGCCCTTCCCCGGCGGATCAAGTTGCTGATCGCCATGGCCTTCGACGCGGCCGACGGGGCCCCCGGCGGGGTCCGGCACCTCGCGGAAGAGGCCCTGAAGGCGGGCGCCACCAAGGAGGAGATCGCGGAAGCTCTGCGTGTCGCCTTCCACCTGTCCGGCGTCGGCTGCCTTTACACCGCCTCTTTCGGCCTCAAGGACATCCTGGAGTAGAGCGACCCAGGGGCGCCCGGCGCTAGCGAACCGGGGGACAGGTCCAGTCGTACTCGATGACCTTGCCCATGAGCTTCCACCGCCGGGGCGCGGCGCCGCCCTCGAGATGGGAGATGGCCTCGAGGCCGCGCGTGGGGTTCGCCGCCTCGAACCAGTCGAGCGGCTCGGCCAGAGGCTGAGGACGGGCGGCCATCGCCAGCGCCTCGGCCACGACCTTCTCCTGTTCCTTCGTGAGCGCGCCCCTTTTGAACGAGATGAAGAGCGGTGTCCCGGAGCGGGCCAGGAGGTCGAGCCACTGGCTGTTGCAGGCCCAGGGGATGGCCTCGGCCTCGGTCAAGCCGACGCAGTCGGCGTCGACCGCGAAGAAGGCGCCGTGCTGGGGCGCCCGAAAGCCGAGGGTGTTGACGCCGCGGTTGCGGACCCGGTTCCAGTCCCGGCCGCTGGTGTCGTCGCCGGTCCGCTGGAGCTCGAAGAGGCCGGCGGCCAGATGGCCGATGGTGTTGCAGCCGATGATGAGTCCGCCGTCGCCGGCCGCCTCGCGGATGTCGCGGTAGTGCTCGAGGACGATCTCGGCGGCGGTCCGGCCCGTATCGGCGTAGGTCCATGCCGCTTCGGGCGGCGGCGCGGCCCGGGTATAACCGGCGAGGTCGCTCACGGAATAGTCGTGTTTGATGAGCTCGTAGCCCCAGGCGCGCAGGCGGGCCACGGTCTCCTTGACGTAGGCCCGGACCTCGGGCACGGAGATGTCGAGGATCTTCGGGTCGTGCGCCAAGCGCCAGGGATCCGGTTGCCCCTCCTGGGCCGTCAGCAGGTGGATCCAGATGCCGGGCCGGGCCCCGGCCTTGCGAATGCCGTCGGCGAGATCGCTCATCGAGGGGAAGCTCGCGTTGCCCCTGTCCCAGGGGCCGCCGTGTCCCGTGCCGCCGCCGGTCGCCTGCCAGCCGTCGTCGACGACCATGAACGGGCGGTTGTCGCCTTTCGGCGCGAGCCGGGCGACGAAGGCCGCGTAATAGAGGACGCTTTCGGCGCTGTTTTTGCCGTAATCGCAATACCAGTCATTGAAGCCGTAGACCGGTTCTTTGGGCAGGCGGGGCGTGGGGCACATGTCGCGGCAGAAGGCCCGGGCCGCCTCGAAGGGCGTCTCCCCGGGCTTTCCCCGCCGGCTCGTCACCGTGCAGACGGCGAGGCGCCGCGGGCCGAGCCGGACCCCCGCCCCGCCGCAGCGGACGTCGGCCGCGAGGCGTGACGCCCGCCGCGCCGGCCCGCCAGGCGCACATGGCCGCCGGCTGGGTCATCACGCCGTAGCCGTGGGTCGTCCGGCCGTCGCTCGCCAGGAAATACCAGGGCATCTCGCGGGCCGCGTCGAGAGGTTGCCATTCGAGCTCGCCGTAGGAGCGCTCCCAGGCGTCGCCGAGGTATTTCCAGCCGGCGGGGGGCTCGGCGTCCCAGCGGGCGACGATGGTTTTCACGGCGGCGCCGGGGGCGGCGAGCTCGAGCTTAAGGCGCCCGTCCTGCGTGACCGTCGCGACTTCGATGCCGTCGGACTTCCAGGTTCCGCCTGCCCGGCCGAGCTCGACCGGGCCCTCATCCGTGACGACGGTCACGGCGTCCGGCGACCGCAGCAGGTCGAGGAAATAGATCACCCGCGGGCCCTGCTTATCCGGCCTACAGGCCAGGGCCGGCACGATTAGAGCCGTTCCCAGGACCGAGGTACAGAGCGAAGATATCCATTTCATGGCGCGCCCTTTCCGCCGGCATTTTACCAGAAAATCGGGGACACAATACCCATTTCCGATTTCCCGGCCGGTCTTTCGCGCCTATCCGCTTACATCCCTCCCGGTTTCTGCATCGGCGTAACGACCATGATAAAGGTCAGGATGAGGAAAATGAAGGACAGAAGGGGCAGCAGGATCCAGAACATCCGGCTGGAAGGTGCCGCGCCCGCGCGCCGCCCCGCCATGACCTCGCGGTCCTCGAGCGGCGCCGCGACGGCGACGAGACCGAGGAGGGAGAGCGAAGCACCGGTGATGATGAATGCCGCCGCGGCCGAGACCTCGGCGATGTCCGCATGGACGAAACCGAACAGGGCTTGAATGAGGCCCATGAGCAGACTGATGAGGCCGGTCGTGGCGAACCCGAGGGTCCACGCGCGCGCCCCGGCTCCCGCGCCCATGAAGAGCGCCAAGGCGATCGCCCCGCCGAGGACGACCAGGATCGCCGGTCCGTGGAACAGGAGCTTGTCCAGGGTCAGGGGGCCGAGCCGCGGCCGTCCCTGAGCGAGGAAGACGACCGTCAGAACGAGGACGGCCGCGAAGAGGACGCACCCGACGATCCGATCGGGCGTCACGGCCCCGAGAACACGGTGCGAAGACGGTCCGGGCCCAGGCGCGAGCCGTTCGTCCGTCCGGGACGGGCTTTGTCCTTCCCGGCCGGCGAGCTTCATGGCCGGTACGAGGCAGACGACGGCCAGGACCAGGCCGTAGAACGTGACGAGGAGGGCCTGGATCATGCGGTTGCCGATGTCCGCGATGCCGCCGCTCTCCGATCCTAGGGCCAGGGTGAAGTTCAGCGCGCTTCCAAGGACGCCGAGGATCCAGGCGTTGCGGGCGGCCGCCTCCCAGACATAGCCGGATCGGACCATCTCCTCTCGGCTTCCCTGTCTCCCGGCCGCGTGACGGAAGGCCGTCCCGATCTCGCGGCCCGAGAACCCGATCAGGGCCGTGGCGATGCTCCCGGCGATAAGGAAGAACAGGCCCACCCGGTTCATCAGCCCGGTCAAGAGACCGGAGGCGAGGACGGCGCCGACGAAGGCCGCCGCGAATATCCAACGGATCGCGGCCCGGCCCCGCGCGGATCGGACGTCGGTGTCTCTCATGGCTTCATCTCCTTGGCGTTTCGAGGCTCGCGTATGCGGACTTGACCGACGAGATCCTGTCGGCGAGATGGCTCCGGGAGTTCGTCCCCTGGAGCAGGATCCCGGCGATGAGCATGAGGAACGAGAGGGCGGCCCAGACGGCCCGTCGAGAGATCAAAGCCCAGGCCGAAGCGGGCCGCTCGCTCGTTCCGTTCCCGGTGCGGAAGCGGCGTACGCGCTCCCGCATACCGGCTTCGACCTCGGCCGGCAGGTCGTCGGCGAAAACCGCCTTGAACAGACCCTCGAGATCCCGCGTGTCGGTTCTCTTTTCGGTCATGACACGGGCTCCTCTTCTTTCCCTTCGGGCGGTTCGCCGAGGTCCGGTCGGAGCCGCGCCAGCCGCCTGGTCAAGGCCGCTTTGGCCCTGAGAACGTGGACCCGGACCGTGGCCTCCGTGCAATCCATCGCCGCGGCGATCTCCTCGTAGGGCCGCTCTTCGACCACGCGCAGGAGGACGGCCGTGGCCTGGCGCCCGGGCAGCCGGCCGATGGCCTCGAGGATCTCCGCCCGCAGCGCGCGGTCCTCTGCCTCCTTCGCGACCGGCGCGGCCGCGTCGGCGGACCGGTCCTCCACGAGACCGGCGGTCTCGTGGGCCAGGCGCCGGCGACGCCTCCGGGCGGCGTCCAAGGCGGCAGCCACGGTTATTTTTAGGATCAAGGCCTGGGGATTGGGATGGCCGGCCACCGTGGCTCGCTTCTTCCAGATCGTGGCCAGGGCGTCCTGGAGGGCGTCCTCGGCCGCTTCCCTCTCCCGGACGATCCGCCAGGCCACGCGCATCATCCGGGGCTCGAGCGGCCGGACGAGCGCGTCGTAGTCGAATTCCCGGTTCTCCATCGCGGCCGCCTCGGCCGGGCCCACTGTAATGCAGGGCGGCCGGCAAATCAACCCCGGGTCGGGCACGGATCGCCCCTTCGAAACCGCGCTCAGGCTTCGATGGGAGTGATGACCAGGAGGACGAACTCGAGAAGGTGGCGGACGGCTTCCTCGTTCCGCCCGGCCTTCCGTTCGGCCAAGGCCGAGTCGAGGAGCTTGACGCATATCTCGGTCGCCCGTTCGATGCCCCTCGTCGTCGGACCGGGGGCTTTGAGCTCCGCCGGGATCTGCCAAGCGTTGCCGCCGGAGACGAGCTTGTAGGAGAGGCCGAGATATTGACGGGCCTTGTCTGAGAAAAGGACTCCTTCCCTGTAAGAGCCCCTGACCCACTCGATGCGGGAACGGAACTCGCCGGCGTAGTCCCTATCAGGCAGGATCATCAGGGAGACGTCCAGGACTTCGATGAGCGCTTCGAGAATGGCGTCGCGCGAGCCCTCGGGAGTCAGGACGGCGGCGCGGGCCCGGCCGATCAGCGCTTCCGGCGTGTTTTCCTGGCCGGCGAGAACGGACGTGCCGGCAAGGACGAGTCCGAGCACCAAGAGGGAGATCAACCTACGGCTTGTCATGACGGCCTCCTTTGACCGGATGGGGCGTTTGTTCGCCTTCACCCTGTTACCGTCCGGGCGGCCGCCTTCGTTTACGGAATCTACGGGGTTTTTCGGGCTTTATGGACGAGGAGGGCGGCCACCCCGGAGGCGTAGCCCGCGGTCAGGGCCGGCCCGACGGAGACGGCCCCGACCGTTTTCAGGACGAGGACCATCAGGGCGAACACGGCCGAGGTCACCGAGAGCTGGACGGCGACGGCGACGCCGATGGGGGGCGTCCGGTGAGAGCGGACGAGGATGCCGCGCTCGTAGGACAGAACGGATTCGAGGAAGGGGAGGAGGACGAGCAGGGCGCCCGGCAGGAGGGCGAAGGCGGCCAGGTCCGGGGAGAGGCCCGAGACCGTCCCGTACCAGACGGTCGCCAGCGGCGTGAACACGACCAGGCCGAGCAGGACGGAGGCGGCCGCTCCCGTCCGCAAGGTGAACCGGGCCAGGACGCGGCGATTCCCCGGGCCTTCCCCGGCCAGCGCGATGACGACCTCCTGCATGGCGATGCCCGCCGTCCGGAAGACGAAGGCCAGGCCGGTGACGACGGGCAGGACGGCCAGCGATTCGAGCGGCAGGCGGCCGCGGGCCAGGAAGAAGGTCGTCAGGGGATTGATGAAGAAGGACATGATCGAGGTCAGCGCGAGCGGCGCATAGAACCGGACGACCTTGCCCTGCGTCAGGCTCCGGCCGAAGGCGCACTCCTCGTCCGGCTGGCGCCGCAGGCGGCGGACCGTCGGGCGGGCCATGACCCAGCTGGCCGCGGCCTCGGCGATGACCCCGGCCCCGAGGGCGCCGGCTCCGACGCTCGCGCCGGGCAGACGAAGGACAAGGGCGAAGGCCAGGCCCGTCGCGGCCATCGTCGAAAGCCGGATGACGGTCCCCCAGGTGACGGCCTGGGGCCGGCCGTCGTTGATGAGGATGCCCTGGTAGAAACGCCGGAAGCCGATGGCTCCCGGCCACAGGACGAGGAAGACCATCGACCGTCCGGCCAGTCCCGCGACGACCGGCGTGAGGCCCATCCCCCCCCGGGCGACCAGGTCGAACACGGGGGGAACGATGAGGACGGCCATGACGACCGTGACCGCCGCGTTGAGGGCCATAGAGAACCGCCTCAGCTTCCGGTAGGCCAGGCCGTCGCGGACGAGGGCGTTCGAGGCCGAGAGCATCATGATGATGGGCGACTCGACGATCCAGGCCAAGGCAGAGGCGACGGCGAAGGCGGCCAGGTTCTCCTTGGGATCGGCCAGCCGGGCGATGACCGCGGCCACGAACGGGCCTTCGGCGGCCATCATCAGCCAGGTCGCCTCGAGAGGCAGCCAGAAGCGTCCGATACGTCCCGCGGTCAGGGCTTCGCCGGAGAGGTCGTGTTTGCGCATGCTCGGCGGGATAGGATAGCACGACCGCGCCCGGCCGACAAACGGGCCGAGATCGATCCGGATCTCCCAGGCGGTTGATTCGATAGGTTTTGCTGTGTTATACAAGACCCCGTCAAAGGCCCCCATGAGCAAGCCGATCCCGAAGGAAGGCATCGTTCACCTGCCGCCGGACGAGCAGATTGCGGCGTTCGCCGCTTTCTTTCGGGACCGCCTCAAGCCGGCGGCCGTCGACCGCTTCCGAGATCACTGCCGGGCGCTCGGCCTCCGGTTCGGCGACGACGAGACCGCCGTGCTCGCCGCCCTCGACCGGCCGGGCAAGGTCCAGGCCTTCCTCGACGGACGCCTCTACTACAACGACGACCACGCCTCGGTCGACCAGGAGGAGACGGCCATGCCGCCGCGGCTCGTCCTGAGGACCGGCATGGCCCATTGTTTCGAGGGGGCGATGTTCGCCTACGCCGTGAACTTCCTCCACGGCCACGAGCCGCGGCTGCTGATGCTCGAGGCCAGCCAGGACGCCGACCACAACCTCGTCGTCTGGCGCGACCGGTACACCCGGCTCTTCGGCTCGAACGCCCAATCCCGCTACCCGGGCCTCGTCGGCCGGCCGGCCCACTATCCGGCCCTGAAAGCCCTGGCGGAGAGCTATGTCCCGTTCTATTTCAGCGACCGGACGCTCGATCCGAGCGACCTGACCCTCGTCGGCTACTCCGAGCCGGTCGACCTCGTCGCCCGGTTCGGCACGGCCTGGATGGCGTCGGAGGAGCCGCTCTGGGACATCTATTACACGTATGTCGACGCGAATATCCCTTTCCATTATTTCTTCGACGATCCCGGCGAACCCCATCTCTACCCGGCCGTGCGGGCCCTGCGGGACCACTGGATCCGGCTCGACGCGGCGGGAGAGCCCTTCGTCAGCCTGGACGACCTGCCCCCCGGGGCGCGCGAGGAGTGGGACGCTTTCTGGAACGCCTACGGGCCAAAGGACGGGCCGCGGCCGCGCGGCCTGGCCCGCGAGATCGAGAAGCGCTTCTTCCGCCTGACAGGCACCACCCCTATCGACCTCGACGACAACGCCTTCGATCTGCAGTTCTACCTGGCCGCCGGCTACCGGATCGACCGGCTTTTAAGGGAGGCGACATGAACGACAGCGCCAAGCTGAAACTGGTGAAGGCGGTCCATACGGCGATCTACCTGGTCATGGCTGCGGCGACCGTCTTCATCCTCTACGCCGGGATCACGAAATTCCGGGGCCCCTGGCTGACCGTCGCCCTCGTCCTGTCGGCCGTCGAAGCCGTCGTGTTCGTGGGTAACGGCATGAAGTGCCCGCTGACCGGCCTGGCCCAAAAGTACGGCGCGGTCAAGGGCTATGCGTTCGACACCTTCCTGCCGGAGAAATGGACGAAATACACCTTCCGTTTCTTCGGGACGATGCTCGCCGTGGGCCTCGCCCTGCTCCTCGTCAACCGCCCCTGAGGGGAACGGTCCTACTTCTTTTTCTGATAATCCGGATAGGCCGGCTTCTTGTGCTTCGGCGGCGGGTTTTTGGCCAGAAGGTCGAGAGCCACCTGGACGGCCTTCTCGAGCTGGGGATCGCGACCGGCCATGACCGAGGCCGGGTCCATCTCGACCTCGAAATCGGGATCGACGCCGTGGTTCTCGACGTCCCAGGTCCCGTTGGGGTTCCAGAAGCCGCTCTGCGGCGCTCCGGTGAAGCCTCCGTCCATGAGCGGAGCCGCCCCGGCCATGCCGACCAGGCCGCCCCAGGTCCGCTTCCCGACGAGCGGCCCGACCCCGGCCGCCCGGAAGAGCCAGGGCATCATGTCGCCGCCCGAGCCGGCGTACTCGTTGATGACCATGACCTTGGGCCCGTAGATGGAGCCCACGGGCGTGATGTAATCGGCGCCTTCGCGGGCGGCGAAATAGCCCATGAGCGGCCGGCGCATATAATCGATGATGTAATCGGCGATCAGCCCGCCCTGGTTGAAGCGCTCGTCGACGACCGCGCCCTGCTTGCCGATCTGGGCGAAGTAGTAGCGGTTGAAATTCGAGTAGCCGCCCTCGGCGGTGTCCGGGAGCCAGACGTAGGCCAGCTTCCCGCCGCTCAGCTGGTCCACCTTCCGGCGGTTGTCCTCGACCCAGGCCAGGGTGCGCAGCCCGGACTCGCCGCCGACCGGGACGACCGTGACCTCGCGGGCGCCCTTGCCGTCGGGGCTCGGCCCGACCTTGATCACGGTCTGCTTGCCGGCGGTGGCTTCGAAGGGCTTGTAGACCTCCTCGGCCGCCGTGATCTCTTTCCCGTTGACGGCCAGCAGGTATTCGCCGGCCGCGACGTTGACGCCCGGCTGGGTCAGCGGCGCCCGCAGCTGCGGGTTCCAGTTCTCGCCGTCGTAGACGCGGGCGAAGCGGTAGCGGCCGCTCTCGATCCTGTAGTCGGCCCCGAGCAGGCCGACGCCGACCCGCTTGACCTCGGGCAGGTCGCCGCCGTTGACGAAGACGTGGCCGCAGGTCAGCTCCCCGAGCATCTCCTCGAAGAGATAGTTGAGGTCCTGGCGGCTGGCGACGCCCTCGAGGTAGGGAGCGTATCTTTTTTCCGCCGCGGCGAGGTCGAGGCCGTGGGCGCCGGCGTCGTAGAAGAAGTCGCGCTCGAGGCGCCAGACCTCGTGGACCATCTGCCGCCATTCGACGAGGGGCTCGACATAGACCTCCATCTCCCCGGTGTTCAGGACGCCCTTGCCGGGCTCGACCGGGCCCGCCGTCGCGGCGATCGTCCACTGCGGTCCCTGGCTGACGAGGATCTTCTCGCCCGTGGCCGAAAGGACGAAGGCGCCGACCCCGTCCAGGTACTTGTCGATCTTGCGCGTGGCCAAGTCGAATTTGCGGAGGGTGTTCGATGAAGAACTGCGCAGCATGGCCGTAGATGTCAGAGTCGCTTCAAGCAGGAAAACGATGCCTTCCTTCGCCGCCGCGAGGCCAATGTAGTTCTGGGCCGGTACCGGCAGGGCCAGGATGCGCTGGCCGATGCCCTCGAGGTCGATCGTGACCTTCTCCGGCTCCGCGGCCGCTTCCTTGTCCTTGCCCTTGTCCTTCGCGTCGGCCGCGCCCTTCTTGGCGTCGGCCTTGGGGGCCTCGGCCTTCTTCTCGTCCTCCTTGGGCTTCTCCTCGTCGCTTTCCGGGGCCAGCGGCGAAGGCAGGTCCTTCCGCAGGACGGCCACGTAGACGCTCCGCGTCACGGGCCTGTCCATGCTCGACATATTGAGCCACCCCGGCGTCAGCCCGACGTCGGTGCTGGCCGTGAAGAACAGGTACTTGCCGCTCCGGTCGAAGGAGGGGTATTTGGCGTCGCTCAGGCCGTCGGTGATCTGCGACACTTTGCCCGTCTCGAGCGAATAGACGCAGATGACGTCCATGTGGCTCGGGACCTGCTTGGCGTAGGTCAGCCAGCGGCTGTCCGGCGACCAGCCGATGTCGAACGTGAACGTCGGGTTGTAGTAATAGGTCGTGTCGACCTTGACGGGGACCCCCTTGGCGATATCGACGTACCAGACCGTGAGGCGCTTGTCGTGGTAGGCGATCTTCTTGCCGTCGGGCGACCAAACCGGCCAGTAGAAGAAGGAGGGCGGTTCGCCGAGGGCGATCCTCTTGACCGGCCCCTGGCCGGCCTGATCGCGGATGTGCAGGGCGTATTCGCCCGACTCGTCCGAGAAGTAGGCGACCGACTTGCCGTCGGGCGACCAGGAGGGATCGCGCTCCATGGCGCCGGTCGTCCGGGTCAGGTTGCGGATGTCGCCCTTCTCCGCCGGGACGGTCAGGATCTCGCCGCGGGCCTCGAACACGGCCCGGGCCCCGTTCGGCGATATGGACGCCCCGGCTATGCGGGATCCGACCTTGGCGTAGCGCGGCCGGACCTCGGGCAGGTCGCCGTCGAGGGCGACCGAAAGGCGGCGGGCCGTCCCCGTGGCCGGATCGAAGAGGTGGAGGGCGCCGAACTGCTCGACGACGATGCCGCCCGGCCCGGCCGAGGCGGACTTGAAATCGAGGCCGTCGTTGGGCATGGCCTCGGCGACCTTCCTGGTCGCGAGGTCGTAGACGAAGAGCGCGACGGGGCCCTTGCGGTCGGACAGGAAGTAGATCTTGTCGCCCAGCCAGATCGGGTTCGAATCGTTGGAATTCTCGCGCGGGATCTTCTCGACCTTCAGGTCGGCGAGCGAGACGATCCAGACGGGCGTCGTCTGGCCGCCCTGGTAGCGCTTCCAGGCGATCTGCCACTGCATGGTCGGCACGTAGGCCAGGCGGGTGCCGTCGGCCGAGTAGGAGCCGGAGACGCCCGTCGGCAGGGGCAGCGCTTCGGGGAAGCCGCCGTCGAGGCCGACCGTGAAGAGCATGGGGAGGCCGTTGGCGTTGGTCCGCTCCGAGCTGAACAGGATGCGCCGGCCGTCGGGCGTCCAGCCGACGACGGTATCGGGCGCCGGGTGGTGGGTCAGCCGCCGGGGGATGCCCCCCTCGGCCGCGACGACGTAGACGTCGGTGTTGCCGTCGTATTGGCCGGAGAAGGCGACGAGCGCGCCGTCGGGCGAGAACGCGGGGGCGCTCTCGATGCCGACGCCCGTGGTCAGGCGGGCCGCCGGTCCGCCCTCGCGGCCCGTGAGCCACAGGTCGCCGGCGTAGGCGAAGACGATGTGGGTCCGGCTGAGGGACGGGTGCTGGGCCAGGAGCGGCTTGTCGGCCGCGGCCAGCGGCGGGGCGGCCGCGAAGAACGTCGCAACGAGGACGAGGGCGATCACGGCGGTCGGGATGCGTTTGGTCATGGGGCTCCTCCGGCGGTCTGGGATATTCGCGAATGATACAACGGAATCCATCAAAAGAACAGACGATGAACGGTGTCCCGAAGTTGCCTCGCGGCCGGTCATTTCCTGACGACCCGGATCGTTTTGATCTCGTAAGGCGCCAGGGGCACCGTGATGACCTGGCCCGAGCCGAGGGGCTTCCCCGTCGGCCGCTCGATGAGATCGGCCTCGGCCGCCTCGACGGGCCAGGGGAATTCGATCTTCGCCGCGGCCTTATCGCCGTGGATCTCGTAGAGCCTGAGGATGAGGCCGGGCTCGGCGTAGCCCATCTCCTTCTTCACCGCCGACAGGATGACGTTCGCCGGCCCGGCCTTGACGAAGGAATGGACCTCGGGCAGGGCCCCGGCGTGAACGAGCGGCGTGCGGGCGATGAGGGGATTGCCGAGCTCCAGGCCTTTTCGCGTCACCGCGGCGCTCTTCCAATCCCCGCTGTGGGGAAGGACCGAGTAGAGAAGCTCCTGGCGACCGCGGTCGGCCTCGGGATCGGGGTAGGTGGCGCCGTGGACGACGGACATGCGCATGACGCCGCCCTTGACGTCGAAGCCGTACTTCGAGTCGTTGAGGAGAGCGACGCCGTACGCGCCCGATCCCTCCGAAACGTCGATCCAGCGCAGGGCCGGCACTTCCGTCCCGTCGGCGGGGCGGGCGATCGAGCCGTAGGGGATCTCGAACCGCGCGGCCGGCGTCTTGACCTCGAGCGGGAAGGCCGCTTTGATCATGATGTTCCGTTCGCGCCAGTCGAGGCGCATCCGGCAGTCGAGCCGCGGCAGCCCGGCGTAGAGGGTCAGGTCCTGCTCGAAGATCGAGTCGCGAAAGCGGGACCTGACGCGGATGACGGCGCGCACCGGGCCCTTTTCGACGAGCTCGATCGTCGCTCCAGCCTCTCCGGCCCGGCCGGCCGGGCCCTTGAGGCCGAGCTCCCACGCCGACATCTCCTTGGGCTCATCCGTGATCGCCTCGAGGACATTCCCGGGGCCGGCCAGGACCTCTCGCTTGGCCGCCTTGTCGTAAAGGCTCTCGATCCAGCCGGTCTTCGGGTCGAGGCGGACCTTCGATAGGAATTCTCCAGCTCGTAGAGGGGCGAGGGCAGGTCCGAGCCCGTCACCTGGGACCAGGCCCTCTCCCGGGCGATGAGGCCCTCATCGGAATCGACGGACGCCCGCTCATCCGATAGTGCGAGAACGGGGACGGCCCGAAAGACCTTATAGCCGAGCGAAGGCACGCCCTCGGCCATAAAGAGGACACTCAAGGAAACGCGGTCGCCCTGGACTCGCCGCTCGAGGATCTGGGCCCGAATAGGCCTCTCGCCCTCGGCCCGCATCCGGATGGTCCCCTCCCAGGGTTTGCCCGTCTTCGTGTCCGGCGGCACAGTGACCTCGACGATCACGGGCTCGGTCCGCTCCCAGAAGAGAGGATTGTAGACGACGACCGGGAAACCCTCGCCGCGCGTGTCGATCGCGTTGGAGATCGTCTCGAGCGAAAAGTCGAGGGCCCGCTCGCCCCGCGTCCGCGCCTGCCGGTAGAATCCGGCCACCTCGTCGTAGACGGGGCCGATGCTCGAGCCGTCGAGGATGTCGTGGAACTGGTTGCGGAGGACGATCTTCCAGGCCTCGTCGAGGTCGCGCTCCGGATAATAGTCCCGGTATCCCGAGGCCGTGGCGATCGCGGAGAACTTTTCGGCCGTGACGAGCAGGCTTTCGAGCTGGCGATTGTTCTTCTTGGTCGCCGTCTGGGTCGTGTAACAAGCCGGGAAGGTGAAATTGAGCTCGCGCTTGACGAGGGGGAGACCCGCGCCGTTGGCCGCCGCGATCCCCTTGAGATAGGCCTCCGGGAGATCGAAGACGAGCCGGGGCTCGTTCGGATCCTCCCGGAATTTCCGGATAGCGGCGAGGTCCACGTCGCGCGGCCCGCCGCCGTGGTCCCCGGCGCCGTAGAGGATCATGAAGTCCTTGATGCCGGTATTTTTGCGCGCGGCTTCCAGGATCGGACGCGTGCCGTTCTGGAGGCTGACGTTGTACCAGCCGGCCGGCACGTAGCCGAGGACGCGCGAGCCGTCCAGCCCTTCCCACCAGAAGAAATGGGTCGGGTCCGGCCCGGGAGCGCAGCGTCCGAAGACGTAAGAGTCGATCCCGGCCCGGCGCAGGATCTGGGGCAGCTGCCAGCTGTGCCCGAAGGTGTCGGGATTCCAGCCGACCTTGACGTCGATGCCGAACGTGTCGAGAAAATAGCGCTTGCCGTAGAGGAGCTGGCGGGCGAGCGCTTCGCCGTCGGGCATGTTGGCATCCGGCTCGACCCACATCCCGCCGACCGGGACCCACGTTCCCTCCTTGATCTTGCGGGCGATCGCGGCGAAGAGCTCGGGCTGGTCCTTTTCGATGGCCTCGTAGATCGCCGCCTGGCTTTGGGCGAAGGTCAGGCCGGGCATCTTGTCCATCTGGGCCAGGGTCCCCCGGAAGGTGTAGCGGGCGATATCGGCCACCGTCTCCTCCCAGCGCCAGAGCCAGCTCAGGTCGATGTGGGCGTGGCCGATGAGGTGGGCCGTGAGCGCGCGCGGCGGAACGGGCGCGGACGGCTTCGCGCCGGCGGCCTCCTGGCCGCCGCCGGTCCCGGCCGGCAGGGCGGTCATCGCGATCGTCAACGTCGTGGCGGTCAAGGCGGCGAACAGGCGAAGCGCGCGGGATCTCATGGGGGCCCTCCTCCGGACGGATGCCCCGATTATAGAGCCCGGAGGACCCGCAACTCAAGGCGATCGCGCCCGTCCGGCGCGAACGCGCGTATCTGGCTGTTTATCGCCGGGTTAGGGGATTGACAGGACGGGGCGTTGAGGCTAATCTCGGACTCGGCAGGAAGCGGGGAGATGACGGCGCTTCGTTCCCCTTATCCGCCCCGGATCCGTTCATCGTCCCGCCGGAGATCATCGAGGAGGTCGGACATGACACGCGGCCGGTTCGCAGCCCTCGTTCCCCTCGTCGTTTTCATAACCATCTCGCTCGCCGGGCCGAATCCCGCGCGGGCCTGGAAGGTCGACACCCATGTCTACGCGGCCAACCTCGTCCTCGAAGAGGCCCTGAGCACCCTGACCTTCCAGGAGACGGTCGTCACCGACGCCGCACTCAAGGAAAAGATCAAAGCCGAGCTCAGGCGCATCTACGGCAGCTCCGCCGCCGGCCTGACCCGCATCGATTATCTGGACAACGCGTTCGTCCAGTGGGTCTACTATCCGCCTGAGGACCGGCTGACCCGCGTCCGGCCCGTGATGGCGGTCCAGGTCCCGCCGTTCGGCTGGCTCCGGCTCGACGAGGACATGGCCCGGGCGCTCTTCTACTTCCCCGGCCTCGTGCGGGCCGGCGCGATCGGCCCCGACCTCTTCCCCGACCTCATCACCGGGCAGACCGTCGTCCATCCCGGCGAAGGGCCGAAGTCCGGGCGGTGGGCGGCTCACCTGGAGTCGGAGGTCCGCCGGGTCGCGGGCCTCTACGACGGAAGCCCCGGCCGCTTCGACGAGTCGCCGATCCTGCGGGCCTATTATGCCGGCTGGCTGGCCCACATGGCCGGCGACCTGTTCGGCCACGCCTGGGTCAACGATTACGCGGGCGGCGTCTGGCCGACGATCTCCGACGGCGTCACGGACGAGGAAACAAAGAACATCCTCCGCCACCTCATCGTCGAAGCCTACGTCTCGAGCAAGATCCCCGGGGTTTTCCTGCAGGGCTCGCGCGTGACGATGGACATCCCGGCCGGCGGCCAGCTGACGAACCGCTACCTGATGACCTGGATCACGGGCAACGGCGGCCGCATCGACCACGACGACAGCGAGGACGACCGTTTTGGGATCAATCCCCTGATCACCGGCTACGCGGCGGGAACGCCCTATCACCTGGATATCCTGTTCTCCATCCGCGACCGCCTGCGCAGCGTCACGCGCGACATCAACTGGGACGCCCTGTGGGCCGGCTTCATCACGCAGCTCGTCTTCGGCTACTTCGATTTCGGCCAAGCCAGCCTCCTCTACAACCACCAGTGGTTCATGGACGTCGACACCGCTCTGAAGGAGCTCGTCCATTCGCAGCTGCGCGTGGCCCGGCGGATGTCCTCGGGCGAGGGCTTCGGCGCCTGGTTCAACGAGATCGAGAGCTGGCTGATGAATTACGGCCTGTCCGGGCTGGGGCTGCCCGACGCCGTCGGCCGCGGCATCGAGATGACGGGCGCGGTCCAGGAGCGGATCTCCGACGCCATCCTGCCGGACGAGATCAAGGAGGCCATCAGCGACCTCAAGCGCTGGTTCGTCGATTATGTCATGGAGAAGGCGTTCGGGATCACCCTGACCGAGATGGAGGACGCCCTGCGCGATCCGGCCACCCAGTTCCGCAATCCGCTCCTCTTCCCGGCCGGGACCAAGGAGAAGATCGACGGCGAGCTCGGGAATTTCGGCCAGGTCTTCCCGGTCCTCGAGTGCTATCGGTCGAGCTTCGGGCCGTTCCTGGACACCCTGACCATGATCAAGCTCCAGCTCGTGGAGCCGGCGGAGCTAGCGCGGATCATGTTCGCGGAGAGAACGCTTCCCTACAACGACCCCGCGGGCCAGTCGACCGAAGCTCAGCTCGCGGCGTTCGAGAAATGGGTCTACCCCCGGGGCATCCAGATGCAGTTCATGGGGAGCTTGGACGCCGGCTACGATTGGAACCGGCCCGACTTTACAGGCTTTCAGCTCTGGGACATTCCGGCGGCGCGGCAGAAGATCTTCCGCCGCATCTTCCACGTCCAGCGGCCGGGGGCGAACCTGGGCCTGGCGGTCGCCGCGGCCGCTCCGCCCCTCGAGATCGCCCTTCCCGAGTCGGTCTTCCGGCCGAGGTTCGTCTGGCAGACGGCGGCCCAGGCGGCCGCTTCAGGCACGGGCGGCTCAGGAACGACGGTCGCGATGCCGCGGCCGGCCGCCGGAGGAACGGTGGACGCGTCCGGCCAGCTGGCGGTCCCGAAAAAGGTCAGGTTCGACGAATTACCCGAGATGACAGTGCCGGATTTCGCCGTCGTGCTGAAGCCGCGCCCGTTCGGCTCGAAGGTGGAGCTGCCGGCGGCCGTGCACGTCCATCCGGCGACGCTCGCGTTCGCCGAGGCCCCGCCGCCGCCGCCGGTCGTCCTGCGGTTTTTCGCCGACGCGAAGAAATATGTCGTCGACGGCCGGATGAAGGATGCGCTGTCAACCGCCAAGCTCGGCCCGGGCGGCATGCTGGTGCCGCTCGACCTCGTGGCCAAGGAGCTCGGAGCGGGGCTCGCCTACGATGCCGCCAAAGGCGTTGCGACGCTCGAAACGCCCGACGCGAAGATCGTGTTGACGGCCGGGAAGAGCGAAATCGCGATGAACGGGCTGATCAAGCCCGTGTCCAGGATCAGCAGGTGCGTTCCCGTAGCCTCGACGGCTACCCTGTTGGTGCCGCCCGGCTTCTTCGAGGAACACCTCGGCTGCCGGGCCGTGTCGCTCGAGAAGGACAAGACGGCCGTCATCGAGCGGCGCAAGTTCGGCGACGACGCCCCGTCGACGGTCACGGGCGAGCCGGCCGCGGCCGAAGAGGCGAAGCCGGCGGTCGCGGGATCGTCGTCGCCCTGGGCCGGGAAGTGGGAGACGACGATCGGCGCGATGGACATCGTCGTCGGCCCCGACGGCGCGGTCGATTTCAACTACGACGGCGAATTCGGCCGTCTCGAAGGCCGGGTCGCGGGGACACGCCTATCCGGCCGGTTCGTCGAGGACAACGGCGCCCGCGGCGACATCGTCCTGACGCTCGGCCGCGAGGACCGGACCTTCTCCGGGCAGTGGCGCCGCGCCGATATCGCCGACGATTACTGGCACGGGTGCGAGGGCTGGCGGCCGTTCGACGAGGACGCCGCGGCGGCGCCCGCGGCGGGCGAGCCGCGTGCGGCCGCTTCGCCCTGGGCGGGAGACTGGGACACGACGATCGGCGACCTGGTCCTCCGCGCGGCCGGGGACGGCCTCGTCAAGGGCGGCTACGACGGGACGTTCGGCCGCATCGAGGGCCGGATCGAGGGCGGCAAGCTCGTCGGCCGCTTCTATGAGGACACCGGCAGCTGGGGCGAGCTCGAATTCGTCCTCGAGCCGGGCGGCGGCGCGTTCAAGGGAAGATGGCGGCGCCTGAACGTCGAGGCGGACGACTGGCACGCCTGCGAAGGAACGAAGATCAGAAAATGAACCCGACGCCGACGCCGGCCACCCAGCGCCGGGCGCCGTAGGACATTTCCAGGCCGGGAAGCGCCGAAGAGGCCTCCTTGGCGGCGGCGTAGCGGGCGAAGAATTCGATCGACAGCCGGCTGACCGTCTTCTCCTCGTCCCAGATGGAGTAGAGCGGCCCCTCGTAGCCGGCCCCGAACGAATAGATATCGAAGGCCGGATCGGGATAGAGCGGCGTCCGCCGCCCGGTCTCGACGGAGCTCTCGTGACGGGCGAAGCCGCCGCGCAGGGCGAACCACCTACCGAGCCGGTACTCGAGCCCGGCTTTGAGCCTCTTCGAGTCCCGGAGGGCCAGATCGACGCCCTGGGCCCCGTAATCCGGGACGATGCCGTAGAACTCCTGGTAGACGGGAGTGAATGCCGGGCTGAGGTCTTCTGCGGCGTTGACCGAGGCGAACTGCCAGGGCCCGAGCTCGCTCCACCGCTGCCACTCGGCGTCGAGGTTGAGGGCGAGCCGCCGGAAGGGCCGGAGGAGGATGCCGCAGGCGATCTCCCTGGGCGTGGTCAGCCGCCCCGTCGTATCCTGAGGATGGTAATATTTATTGAGGAGCTGGGCCACCGAGATGGAGGGAGCGTAGGGGTCCGGAACGGTATCGGAGCTGAACTGGAGGTTGTTCGGAAAAATGAACGTGTTCCGTCCGGCGAGGTCGACGGCCACGCTCTTCTGATACCTCGCCCCGACCTGAAGCCCCGAAAAGACCTTCCACAGCGCGCCGAGGGCGAAACCGGTGCCGCGGCCGCTGGCCTCGTGACGGCTCATGACCTCGACCTCGTGGGGGAGCGTATAGGTCTCGATCTCGAAGGGAAGACGGAGGTCCCAGCCCACGCTCATCGAAACGACGTCCAGGGCGGCGGCCAGGGCCAGGCCCTTGACCGGCTCGACGGCCAAGACCCCGCGAAAGGTGCGGGCCTGGAGCTTGGCGGCCATGGAGACGCGTTCGCCTCCCCAGTAGCTCGGCCAGATCGAGTCGAAGCCGTACGGCGTATAGAAGCCGGCGCCCAGGCTGATGCCCTTGAGCGGGCGCCAGGACAGGAAGAAGTTGCCCATGAGCTCATGGGGCGCCGTCCGGAAGGTCCTATCCGCCGCCGGCGAGTACGCCGTGATCTCGCGGGTGGCGAAGGTCAGGCTCGTCTTGATCCGGAACCCGTCGAGGAAGGCCAGGCCCGCGGGATTGTAATAGACGGCCGTGAGGTCGTCGGCCTGGGCCGTGAACGCTCCGCCGAGTGAGGCCGCCCGGGCCCCGACGTCGTGGAAGGCGAAGTCCTGGGACCGGAGGGCCGGGGCGTGGGAAAGGGGGAGGAGCGAGAGCAGAAGAAGGGGAACGAGGGCGGGCCGGAAACCCGGCCGGAAGGTGCGTGTGCTCAAGACGGGTGTCCTTTCGGTCGAAAGGGCATTATAACCCCGTCAGTCGCGAACTTCGACCTCGACGGTAAAGAATTTGAAATCCCTGTAGACGACGTCCGTCTTCGAACGGACGAAGGCCTTGCCCGAATCCTTGAGATAGGCCTCCTCGACCGTCAGGCGGCTGGGAAAACGGATGCCGTTCTTCTCGGCGCTGAACTCGGAGCGGATGACCAGGCGCGGCGTGCGCTTGTAGAGCTGGCCGCGCTTCTCGAAGACGTCGAAGCGCCCGACCCGGCTCTCGCTCCACTCGATCCTCAGGATGTCCCCGGTCGCGGGATCGATCCAGGCCTTTCCGTAGAGGTTGCGGGACGGCGGGGCGCCGGGTTTGGGCTTGGCGTCGATGACCAGGACCGCGGTGGAGCCGATGCGCTCGTTCCCGGCGACCGAGAAATCGTAATCGCCCTGGAAACGCTCACCGAAGATCCCGACCGGGGCCAGAAGGGCGGTCCCCCAGACCACGACCGAGGTCCTGAGCTCGGCGTTCGGCACGACCTTGCGCTTGCCGTTCTCCTCGAGTTGGGTCCGGACCTCGCGGATGGTCCGGCCGGCGCGGACGCATTGGTAATCGTAAACGTAGGAGGACTTGACCTTGCGGGCCCGGCTTATCGTGATGACCGGTCCAAGGAATTCGGTCTGACGGTGGTTGATCGGAGGCGTGCGGCGGTCGAGTTCGATGTTCGGGTCGATCGTCTCGGAGATCTCCTCGCGGCAGACGAAGTCGAAGGCCGAAGCCTCGAGCCGGCGGCAGTAATCGGCCGCTTTGGCGAGGAGCGGGGGGAGGGAAGCGGAGGGAGGGGCCGCCGGCGCGGAGGCGACGGTCTGCCGGGCACCCGAGGCGGGAAAGAGAGCCCCGTTGACGAGGTTCGACGAGGGGGGGGCGAGGGCGATCGCGGCGGCCCCCAAGGCAAGCAGACCGGACCTGAGCTTGTTCATATCGGGCGACCTTCCTTTCATCCCGGTCGATCTGAGCCTTATGACTAAGATAGACGGACCGCCGGCCAAAAGCAAATCCCGCGGCGGGCCGGGTGTCCGGAGTTGTGTGACACCGAAAATAAGGCTATAAAGGGGGCGCGGAGGACGATATGGCTCTCAAGGCCCGTTACGGATGCGACGAGCGCGAGCTCGCGCATTACACCTGCCGCAGGGCCCCGCACCAGATGGCCATCGACGGGCGCCTGGACCGGCCCGCCTGGCGGGACGCGCCGAAATCCCGTCGTTTCGTCGATCTGGTGACCGGTGTCCCCGGTTTTCTGGATACGCGGATGGCCTCACTCTGGGACGACGAATACCTCTACGTCGCCTTCTGGGTGAGCGAGCCCGACGTGAGGGCCCAGCTCGCCGAGCGCGACGCGCTCGTCTGGACCGAGAACGACGTCGAGATCTTCATCGGCGGCGAGGACTGCTACTACGAGTTCGAGATCAACGCCCTGGGCACGGTCTACGAGGTCTTCTATGTCTGGCAGGACGCCCTGAGGCCGGGGAGCCGGTTCGACGCGCCGGAGTTCGACCTGACGAAGCGCCGCGTCGACGTCCTCGGCGGTTTCCAGGACGGTATGCGTTACGGCAGGCATCCGCGGGGCCCGCGCTGGGCTTTCATGGATTACGACCTCCCCGGTCTGAGGGCGGCGGTCCAGGTCCAGGGGACGCTCAACGACCCGTCCGATGTCGACGAGGGCTGGACGGCCGAGGTCGCCTTCCCTTGGAACGGCCTGAAGCATCTGGCCGGGAGCCGGCCCGTGCCGCCGCGCGCGGGGGACGTCTGGCGCATGGACTTCTCCCGCTTCGAGCTCCTCGAGTTTTGCGGGACCAGGGCCGAGCCCCATCCGGGCTGGGCGCTCAACGCGCACGGCGTCTACGATTCGCACATCCCCGAATGCTTTTCCTTCGTCCATTTCTCGAATGAGCGGGCGGGCGAAAGATAGCGCCGGCTCCGCTCTGGACGGCGAGTCTCTTTCCCCCCGGGATCGGAGATCGTAGCCGTTCCGGTCAGGAAGACGATTCCCCGAGCCGGTCGAGGAAAACGAGGCGGACGCGGTCGATGAATTCGCCGACGGTTTCTCTGGAATAGCCGGCCGACGGCAGCGCCGGGGCGATGGTCACCGTGACCTTTCCCGGCCGGATGTTCAGGCTTCCCTTGCGGGCGATCTCGAAGGCGCCGTTCTGGACGAGGGGCAGGACCTCGAGGCCGGCGTCGACCGCCAGGATGAAACCGCCGCGCTTGAACGGGCCGAGCCGGCCGTCGAGCGTCCGCGTGCCTTCGGGCATGATGCCGAACGAGAAGTCCGGCCGCTCCCGGACCCAGGCCGCGGCCCGGCGCATGGTCTCGACCGCCCGGACCGTGTCCTTGCGGCTGATGGGGAACATGCCGATGCGGCGGATCGTGCCGCCGTAGACCGGCCAGCGGAAATGGCTCTCCTCCTCGACGCCGCGGAGCGCCGCCGGGAAGGCGGCCTGGAAGACGAGGGGATCGAAGAAATTGACGTGGTTCATCAGGGCCACGTACTGCCGGCCCGGGACGATGTTCTCCCGGCCGCACACCTTGACCCGCACGCCCGCGACGAAGAGCACGGCGCGGCAGCCGGCCTTGATCAGGCGCTCGAGCGCGGGCCCGCGGAGGACGAACGAGGCCAGCCAGACCGCGGCGCACGCGGCGAGGAAGACGGGCAGGGTGATGAGCCAGATGAGGAGCGAGCGCAGGCGGGCGGCGAGCTTCCTCATGGGGCGGGCCCTCAGACGAGGATGTCGAGTTCGGCCGGCAGCACCCGGAGCCGGAGCGGGGTGAAGCCGATGAGCTCGCCGTCGGCCATCAGCCGGAGCGGGGGATCCGACTCGACCGAGATCGAGGCGGCTTGGACGAGATCGACGTGAGGATGGGCGAGGTGCTTGCCGGAGAAGACGCCGGCGAAGATCCCGACCGTCTGGCGGCGGTTGGGCCCGTTGAAGAGGACGGCGTCGGCCCGGCCGTCGGCGGTATCGGCCTTGGGGGCGATCATCATCTTGCCGCCGGTGTACTTCGAGTTGGAGACGACCAGGGCGCTGTCGGCGAGCTCGAGCCGGCGGCCGTCGGCCTCGACCTCGATGCGGTTGCGCATGCCGCGGACGAGACGCGCGAGAACGGCCAGGCTGTAGCCGGCGGCGCCGAGGAACTTCAGGCGCTCGTTGGTCAGTTGGAGGATGTCGGCGATGAGCCCGACGCCGATGATGTTGAGCGAGTAGGCGCGGACGGTCCGGCCCTCCCATTGGTAGTCGAACTCGACCAAGTCGGCCTTGCGGCGTCGGCCGGTCCGGATGGCCTCGAGCGCCTGCTCGGGCGTCTCGATGCCGAAGTCGCGGAGGAACGAGTTGCCGGTCCCGGCCGGGATCTGGCCGAGGACGGGGAGGCGCATGGGACGGCCCCCGGCGTAGAGTCCGTTGATGACCTCGTAGGGCGTGCCGTCGCCGCCGAGGCAGAGGATGCGGTCGTAGTCGCCCCGGGCGGCCTCTCGGCCGAGGTCGACCGAGTGGCCGGGGCGCTCCGAGAAGCGGACCTCGAGGCCGGGGATCTCGGCCTTGAGGCGCGACTCGAGCCGGGCGAAGGTCTTGCGGCCGAGCCCGTGCCCGGCGGCCGGATTGACGATGAGCAGGGTTTTCATGGCTAGGGACTTATAGCACAGGGCGCGAGGATTTCAAAGCGGGCGTCCGCGGGGAACGCCTGTGGAGGCCCAAATGTGTCTTATTATTGGACAATGCAGGGATATATTTCCAGCCTTTTTCGAATGCCGGCGACTATATTTGTGAGGAAAGGTATAATTGACGCTGTCGGGGCAGATATCGTTGAGAGAGGGCAAAATGAGCGACATCAGAAAACTCGGCTTGATAGGCCTCGTGGCCAGCTTGGCGCTTTTCGCCGGGTGCCAAGCGGCGCCGGACGATGACGGCGATCCGGACCCCAATGCCGAGGCCGTCGTCGTCGATCACGAGAGCATCGCCTTGGCCGACATTCCCTCGACCTGGATCGATCAGGCCAAGCAGACGCTCCATATCGCCTACGGTCACACTTCGCACGGCAGTCAGTTGACGACAGGCATGACCGGCCTGGTGACATTCGGGGGCACTCAGTACTCCTACAATACCGGCGGCACCGGGGGGGCTCTCGACCTGCGCGATTATTACGGCGATTTCGGCGGCCTGGGCGTCGCCGGCGACCTCGGCAATCCCGACCGGTCGGCCTGGGCGACCGCGACCCGGACCTATCTCAACCAGAATCCGACGGTCAATGTCATCATCTGGTCCTGGTGCGGACAGGTCGACGGGACCGAGGCCGAGATCCAGCATTACCTCGATCTCATGGATGGGCTCGAGGACGACTATCCCGGGGTCACGTTCGTCTATATGACCGGGCACACGGACGGCGCGGCGCCCGCCGGGAACGTCCCCGCGCGCAACCAGCAGATCCGCGACTACTGTCTGGCCAACAAAAAGGTGCTTTATGATTTCGCCGACATCGAGAGCTATGATCCCGACGGCGATTACTTCGGCGACAAGCTGGTCAACGATGCCTGCGACTACGACAGCAACGGCGACGGTACCCGCGACAGCAATTGGGCGGTCATCTGGCAGAACGCCCACCCCGGCGAATGGTACAATTGCGAGTCGGCCCACAGCCAGCCGCTCAACGCCAACCTGAAAGCTTACGCGGCCTGGCATCTCTGGGCCCGGCTCGCGGGCTGGGACGGGAATTGACCAGGGAATAACGGCGGCATTTCCGATCGGGGGAGGAATGATGGACCACAGGAACCGATGGAGGCTTGGCACGGCACTTCTCGGATCGGTGCTCTTGACGCTGTTCCTCAACGGCGGGCTCTCTGCCGGGAAAACGGCCGCGACCGGAGGTCCGATCGTCATCGATCATCGATGCACGAAGCTGGACAGCGTTCCCCGGGAATGGATCGAGAAGGCCAAAAGCTCCCTGCGTATCGCCTATGGGCACACGTCCCATGGAAGCCAGATCACGACCGGGATGGCGGGATTGGTCAAAGCCAAGGGGCCTCTCTATGCGTGGAGCGCCGGAGGGACCCGCGGGGCCCTCGACCTGCGCGCTTTCTACGGGGACTTTGGAGGTCTGGGGATCGCGAACGATCTAGGGGCCGATCTCACGGGCAAGCTGGACCGGGGAGCCTGGGAGAAGGCCACGCGGGCCTATTTGAGCTCGAAGCCCGGCGTCAATGTGATCATGTGGGCTTGGTGTTGGCAGGTGGGGGGATCGGAATCGGACATCGCGCTCTATCTCGATCTCATGAGCCGGCTGGAAAAAGACTACCCCGATATCACCTTCGTCTATATGACGGGTCACGTGGACGGCGCGGCGCTCAAAGGGAATCCTTGGGAGATCGTGACCCCGGTGCGGAATCAGCAGATCAGGGATTATTGCCGCAAGAATAACAAGGTCCTCTATGACTTCGCCGACATCGAGAGCTACGATCCCGACGGCGATTACTTCGGCGACAAGCTGGTCAACGACGCCTGCGACTACGACAGCGACGGCGACGGCACCCGCGACAGCAACTGGGCGGTCATCTGGCAGAACGCCCACCCCGGCGAATGGTACGCATTGCGAGTCGGCCCACAGCCAGCCGCTCAACGCCAACCTGAAGGCTTACGCGGCGTGGCATCTCTGGGCCCGGCTCGCGGGCTGGGACGGCAACTAGCTATCTCGCCGCGAGCGCTTCCTTGATCCGCGCCGGGGTCATCGGCAGCGTGAATAGCCGCACGCCGATCGCGTCGTGGATGGCGTTGGCGACGACCGCGCCCATCGTCGTGACGGCGGGCTCGCCGCAGCCCTGGGGAGCCAGGGCCGGGTTGTCGACGAGGACGACCTCGATCTTGGGCAGCCAGGAGAACCGCGGCGTCTCGTAGGTGTCGAAATTCTCGGTGAGGACGCGCCCGTCCTTGAAGCGGATCTCCTCGGCCAGGGCGTAGCCCAATCCCATGGTGAGGCAGCCTTCGATCTGCATGCGGGCGCCCTCGGGATTGATGACCTCGCCCGTGTCCTGGGCGCAGACGATACGCAGGACGCGGACGGAGCCCTTGGACCTGTCGACATCGACCTCGGCCATCGTCGCGACGTAGGTGCCGAGGTAATCGGTGATGGCGATCCCGTAGCCGCGGCCGGAAGGCGCCTTGGCGAAGGCGTGCCCGAACCGCGCCGCGGCCGCTTCGACGACCCTCTTCATCCGCGCGTCGGCCAGGTTGTGGAGCCGGAAGGCGAGCGGGTCCATCCCGGCCGCCTCGGCCAGCACGTCGATGTGGGACTCCGTGGCGAAGATGTTGGTGTTGCTGCCGGGCCCGCGCCAGGCCCCCGTGGCGAAGGGATGGGCCCGGACGGCGCCGTCTCCGCCGCCCCAGCCGCCGCCGATGGACAGGACCCGCTTGTGGGGGATGTCATAGACGGGTTGCGAGCTGCGGCTGCCGGCCTGGTAGTTCCTGTAATCCCAGAGAGCGATCCTGTTCGCGGCGTCGAGCCCGGACCGGATGTCGTAGACCGCGGCCGGCCGGAAGGAATCGTTGAAGAACTCCTCCCGGCGCGTCCAGGCGACCTGGACGGGCACCCCGGCGATCTTGGCCAGCCGGGCCGCCTCGACGATCTGCCCGCCCTGGTTCTTGCCGCCGAGCCCGCAGCCGACGAAGGGGGTCCTGACGCGGACGTCGGCCTCAGGCAGGCCGAGCGCCCGCGCGACCTCCTGCTTGGCCCGGAAGGGGGACTGGGTCGAGGCCCAGACCTCGGCCCTGCCGCCCTCGACGCGGACGACGGCCGTGTGCGGCTCCGACGGGGCGTGGGCGACGTAGTGCGCGAAATACGATCGTTCGACGGTCTTCACGGCCCTCTTGGCGCCTTCGTCGAGATTCCCCGATTCGACCACGACCTCGGAGCGGGCGTCGACCGCTTTGATATGGGCGAAGATGTTGGCGTTGTCGAGCTTCGACGGCGACGGCTCGAACTCGGCCTCGACGAGAGCGAGGGCCTCGGCGGCGAAGTCGGGCTTCTCGTGGAGGACCGCGACCAGATCGCCGTCGCGGACGACCCGGGCGCCGGGGTATCTCCCGGCTTCGGCGGTGTCGGCGCTCTTGAGAACGGCGCCGTGGGCCGGCGGGCGGAGGATGGCGGCGTAGAGCATGCCGGGCAGCCGGATGTCGCCGGAGAACTGGGCCTCGCCCGTGACCTTGGCCAGGGCGTCGGTGCGAAGGGTCGGCTTCCCGGAGAGGGCGTGTTCGGCGCGGCGCTTGACGGGCGGCTTGTTCTCCAACCGGACCGCGATCCTCTTCCCGCCGACGAGCTCGGCGTAGGTCGCCGTTCTCGTCGGAACCCTCGCGTCGTGGACGGCGCCGTCCTTCGTCCGCAGCGTTTCTTCGGCGGCCCCGAGGCGGGCGGCGGCCAGCTTGACGAGGACGCCGCGGGCCTCGGCCGCGGCCTGCCGCAGGGGAGGCCCGAAATATTTCGTGCTGCGCGAGCCGAAAGTCCCGGCATCGTAGGGGCAGAGGTCCGTGTCGCCCATGACCATGTCCACCGCGCCGAGCGGAACGTCGAGCTCCTCGGCCAGCATCATGGCCAGCGAGGTGACGATGCCCTGACCCATCTCGATCTTGCCGGTGAAGCAGGTGACGCGGCCGTCCGGTCCGACCTTGAGGTAGGCGTTGGGATCGTCGGGATAGCCTCCGTCGCCGCCGCGCGCTCCGCCGATCTGGGCCTCGAGGCCTTCACCGACCGCGAAGAAGACGACCAGGCCGCCGCCGGCGAGCTTGAGGAACTCGCGGCGTTCGAGAGACGTCCGGGCTTCGGCGCCGCCGGTGCGCTCGCCGTCCGGCCCGAACATCGTGTATTCGTCGTCGCCCGGCGTGACGGTCTTATCGCGCTTCATGACCGGTCGCTTTCATCTTCATCTTTTGGGAGGCCGCCCGGACCGCCTTGACGATCCGGTCGTAGGAGCCGCAGCGGCAGAGGTTCGTCTCGAGAGCGTCGGCGATCTCGGCCTCGGTCGGGTCGGGCTTCCGGAGGAGCAGGGCGTAGGCCTGCAGGATCATCCCCGGCGTGCAGTAGCCGCACTGGAGGGCGCCCTCGTCGGCGAAGGCCTGTTGGAGCGGATGGAGGCGGCCGCCTCGGGCCAAGCCCTCGATGGTCAGGACGGTCTTGCCCTCGGCCTTGGCCAACGGGAACTGGCAGGAGAACGCGGGCTGGCCGTCGACGAGGACGGTGCAGGCGCCGCAGTAGCCTTCCCCGCAGCCGTATTTCGTGCCCGTGTGCGCGAGGTCGGTCCGCAGGACCCACAGGAGCATGCGCTCCGGCGAAGTCTCGAGGGCGACCTCCCGCCCGTTGAGCTTGAAGCGGACCGTCTTGTCCATGCGCCCTCCCCGGACCGGCCCTGCGGGCCCCGTCGTCCCTGCCGGGGGAATCTTAGCACAGTCGCCCGTCCGCCGTGAATCGGGGGAGGGGGGCTTTTTCCGGGCGATTGAGCCCGGGGGCGGTTTTGCGGTAATGTGAACGGGACGCACCGCGCGGTTCTCAGGCCCGGCCCGGGCGCCGGAGACGGGCGGCCGGCGGTCCGAAGGAGGAGCAGTATGCCGAGAACGACGGATCGGACGATCGGGATCGCATCCCTCATGGGCTTGGCCCTGATCCTGGGTATCGCGTGCGGGCCCCGCGGAGATAAGGCGGCCGAACAGACGGCCCCCGGGAAGGCCCCGGCCTTCCGGCTGGAGGAGGCGACGATCGCCGGGCTCCAGGAGATGATGACGTCGGGCCAGGAAACGTCCGAGAGCATCGTCGCGCTCTATCTCGGGCGCATCCGGGACGTCGACCGGTCCGGTCCGGGGCTCAACGCCGTCATCGAGATCAATCCCGACGCCCTTTCGATCGCCCGCGAGCTCGACCGGGAGCGCCGGGAGAAGGGGCCGCGCGGTCTCCTGCACGGCATCCCCGTCCTGATCAAGGACAACATCGACACGGCCGACCGGATGGAGACGACGGCCGGATCGCTGGCCCTGCTCGGCTCCAAGCCGGCCAAGGACGCCGCCGTCGTCGACCGCCTGCGGGCGGCCGGCGCGGTCATCCTCGGCAAGACGAACCTCAGCGAATGGGCCAACTTCCGGTCGAGCCGGTCGACGAGCGGCTGGAGCGGGCGGGGCGGGCAGACGCGCAATCCCTACGCCCTCGACCGCAATCCGTCGGGCTCGAGCTCGGGCTCGGCCGCGGCGGTGTCGGCGAATCTGGCCGTGGTGGCCGTCGGGACGGAGACCGACGGATCGATCGTCTCGCCGGCCTCCTGCTGCGGCATCGTCGGGCTCAAGCCGACGGTCGGTCTGGTCAGCCGGTCGGGCATCGTGCCCATCGCCCACTCCCAGGACACGGCCGGGCCGATGGCCCGGACGGTGGCCGATGCGGCGATCCTGCTCGGCGCGATGGCCGGGCCGGACCCGGCCGACGCGGCGACCATGGCCGGCGGCGCCCGGGTCTTCAAGGATTACCGCGAGTTCCTCGTGGCGGACGGCCTGCGGGGGGCCCGGATCGGGGTCCTGCGGCTGCGGGCCTTCAACTTCGCCAAGGCGCTCGATCCCGTCCTGGACGGCGCGGTCGAGGCCCTGAGGAAAGCGGGGGCGGAGATCGTCGATCCGATCGAGCCGCCGGCTGCCGGCGACGCCGGGGACGCGGAGTACGAGGTCCTGCTCTACGAGTTCAAGGCCGACCTCGAGGCCTATTTCGCGGCCAGGCCGGGGGCCGCCGTTCGCACGCTGGACGAGCTCATCGCCTGGAACGCGAAGAACGCCGATCGGGAGATGCCGTTCTTCGGCCAGGAGATCTTGGAGCAGGCCGCCAAGAAGGGACCGCTGACGGAAAAGGCCTACCTCGACGCGCTGGCCAAGTGCCGCGAGTCCTCGCGCGAGAAGGGCCTCGACGCCATGTTGGCCAAGGACAGGCTCGATGCGATCCTCGTATTGACGAACGGCCCGGCCCACATGACCGACCTCGTCAACGGCGATTCGTTCTCGGGGAGCAGCTCGTCGCCGGCGGCGGTGGCCGGGTATCCGACGATCACCTTGCCCGCCGGCTGGGTCCGCGGGTTGCCCGTGGGCGTATCGCTCATCGGTGGGGCCTGGAGCGAAGCGGAGCTCATCAAGCTGGCCTACGGCCTCGAGCGGGCGCTCGGCGCGCGGACGGCGCCGCGGCTTCTGCCGACGCTCGACCTGGGGCCGATCGGTCCGTTCATAAGATGACCGGGTCGGACCAGGCTGACATAAAGCAAAAAAAGAAAATAAGGTTAATACAAAGCGATAAAAGGCGGGCAAAGCTCACGAGAGCCTGACCATCGAAGTCAAATAACACATAATCATACAAAAGCCGAAGTCCGACCCCGATCGGGAAGGAGGAGTCGAGATGAAGGAACACCTCAAGGGAATGGCGGGCGTCCTCGCGGCGCTGGGCGTGATCTTCGCGGCGCTGCCGGGCGCGCTGGCCGGATGGGACGCGACGGGAGCCCACGACACGGCGGGACGCGACGCGTTCGTCGCCGCGCACCTGTCGAAGACGGCGCCCCCGCCGTTCGCGTTCGTCTATGGGGGCAAGCCGTCGTCCGGTTGTGTGGGCAAGTGGAGCGTCACCTCCGAGGAGAGGACCGAGGGCCGGAAGCTCGTCCGGACCGTCGTCTGGACCGATCCGTCGACCGGCCTGCGCGTGACCGCCGTCTACACCGTCTTCCTGGACTTCCCCGCGGCGGAATGGGTCGTACGCTTCAAGAACACGGGCCGCGCGGCGACCCCGATCCTCGAGCGGGTCCGGGCCTGCGCTGTTTCCCTGCCGGATTTCGCCGGGTCGGCCGACGGTGAGGTCATGTTATACCGGGCCCGGGGCAGCAGCGCCCAGCGGTCCGACTTCGGCCCGATCGACGAGACGCTGGCGCCGAAGGGCGAGGTGCGCTTCGGCCCCACGGCCGGGCGGTCCTCCGACACGAACGCGCTGCCTTTCTTCAACGTGGCGGCCGCCGGTCACGGCGTTGTCGCGGCCATCGGCTGGAGCGGGCGCTGGGAGGCCGCCGTCGGCCGCAAGGCGACGACGCCGCGGGCCATCGACCTCGCGGCCGGCTTGGCCGAAACGCATTTCAAGCTCCTGCCCGGCGAGGAGGTGAGGACGCCGTCGGTGGCGCTCCTCTTCTGGAAAAGCGCGGACCGGATGGCCGGCCACAACCTCTTTCGCCGCTTCGTCCTGGCCCATCACATGCCGCAGTCCGGGGGCAAGCCCGTGCCCCTGCCGATCAACCACGGCGTCGGCTTCGGCGGGCCGTTCCCGTGCAACGAGTACGTCTGCGCGACCGAGAGCTACGCCATCGGCATGATCGAGCGGTTGCACCAGTTCGGCATCGGCGTCGACGCCTGCTGGATCGACGCCGGCTGGTACGAGAACGCGACCGTCAACTGGTGGTCCGGCGTCGGGACCTGGACGGTCAACCGGAAGAACTTCCCGCGGGGCCTCAAGCCGGTGACGGAGGCGGCCAGGAAACACGGGCAGGGCTTCGTGGTCTGGTTCGAGCCCGAGCGCGTATACGAGGGGACGTGGCTCGACCGGGAGCACCAGGACTGGCTGACCTTCCTGCCCGGCAACCCGAACCGCCTGCTCGACCTGGGCGATCCCCGGGCGCTGGCCTGGCTCACCGATCACGTCGCGGGCTTCATCCGGGACGAGGGCGTGACCGTCTATCGGCAGGACTTCAACTTCGATCCGGCGCCGTACTGGAAGGCCATGGACGCGCCGGACCGGATCGGCATCGCCGAGATGAAGCACATCGAAGGCCTGTACAAGTTCTGGGACGCCTTGCTCGAGCGGAATCCGGGGCTGCTCATCGACAACTGCGCGTCGGGCGGGCGGCGCATCGACCTGGAAACGACGGGCCGCAGCATCCCCCTGTGGCGGACCGACTACCAGTACTATGAGCCGAACGGCTACCAGTGCCACACCTACGGCCTGCACTTCTTCCTGCCGGCCAGCGGCACGGGCAACGGCGATCCCCGGAAATACTGGTTCCGGAGCGCCGCCGTGGGCGGGGCCGTGGTCATGGGCTGGGAGCTTACGCCGGGATTCAATTTGCGGGGGGCGATCGAGGACGTGTCCGAGTTCCGGTCCCTCAGGGATTACAGTTACGGCGACTACTACCCGTTGACGGCGTACGCGACGGGCGATGACGCCTGGGCGGCCTTCCAATGGGACCGGCCCGAGGTGGGCGACGGGATCGTCGTGGCTTTCCGGCGGCCGCTGGCGCCGCAGGCGGCGATCGAGGTCAAGCTCGGCGGATTGGAGCCCGGCGCGGATTACGAGGTGAATTACGAGGACTACGGCGTTATGGTCGTGAAGAGCGGACGTGAGCTGGCCGCGGGACTGACGCTCAAGATCCCCGAGGCCCCCGCCTCGCTCCTGATCAAGTACCGGAGGATCAGATAGGGCCTTACCGGAATGCCCCCGATCGTCCTATAATGCCCGGGAGAAGGAGTGCCACGTGATCGAGCTTAGACATGTCTCCAAGAGCTACAACCGGGGCAAGATCAAGGCCGTCGACGACCTGACACTCACCGTCAAGCCAGGCGAGATCTTCGGCTTCCTCGGCCCCAACGGCGCCGGAAAGACGACGACCATCAAGATGCTGGTCGGGCTGCTGCGGCCCGACGCCGGCCGGCTCGCCGTCGAGGGCTTCGACCTCGCGGCCGACAGCCTCAAGGCCAAACAGGTGACGACCTACGTCCCCGACACGCCGGCGGTCTACGAGCGGCTGACCGGCCTCGAGTACCTCAACTTCATCGGCGACGTCTACGGCGTGCCGAAGTCGGAACGGCTCGAGCGCATCGGCAAGTGGCTCGAGATCTTCGAGCTGGCCCCGGTCGTCACCAATCCCATCCAGAGCTACTCGCACGGCATGCGGCAGAAGATCGTGCTGACCGCGGCGCTCCTGCCGGCGCCCCGGGTGATGATCCTCGACGAGCCCCTGGTCGGGCTCGACCCGCGGGCGGCCCACCAGATCAAGGAGATGTTCCGCGAGCACTGCGACGCCGGCAAGACGCTCTTCTTCTCGACCCACATCATGGAGGTGGCCGAGAAGCTCTGCGACCGCATCGGCATCATCCACAAGGGCCGGCTCGTCGCCTGCGGGACGATGGCCGAGCTCAAGTCCATCGACCGGACGGAGGCCGGGCAGTCCCTCGAGGAGATCTTCCTGGAGCTGACGGACAAATGAGCAAGCTGGCGACGGTCGTCAGGGCCGGACTGAGGTCGAATTTCGGGCTGGCCACCCTCAAATACCGGCTGTTCACGGAGAAGAAGGACCGCTGGCTCGTCCCGCTCATCGGGGTCGCCCTGCTCGGCGTCGTGCCGATGTTCTACGGCCTCGTCCTGCTCGTCCACAACGTCTATCTGGTTCTGCGGCCCATGGGACAGGAACGGGCCCTCCTGTCGTTCGGCATCCTGGCCGGCCAGCTCCTGGTCCTGCTCTTCGGCATCTACTACGTCATCGCGGCCTTCTATTTCGCGCGGGACCTCGACCTCCTCATCCCCCTGCCGCTCCGGCCCGGCGAGGTCATGGCCAGCAAGTTCGCCGTCGTCGTGATCAACGAGTACCTGACGGTCTCGGCCGTCGTGCTGCCGATCGTCATCACGCTCGGCGTGGTCTCGCGGGCGGGGGCGGGCTACTGGGTCAACGCGGCCCTGATCTACCTGGCCCTCCCGGTCATCCCGCTGGCCCTCGTCTCGCTTGCCGTCGTGGCCCTGATGCGCGTCATCAACGTCAGCCGGAAGAAGGACGCGCTCATCCTCGTCGGGAGCCTCGTCCTCATCGGCGCGTCCGTCGCGGTCCAGGTCGGGCTGGGGAGGTCGGCGGGAGGACACGGCCAAGGCGCGGGGGGCATGCAGGCCACGGCCGAGAGCCTGGCCGCGTTCTTCACCTCGCCGAACAGCCTTCTCAACCGGGTCGGCGCGTTCTTCCCGCCGGCGATCTGGGCGACGAGAGCCATCGCGGGAGGCTTCAGCCGGGAGGGCCTGGCCCACCTGGCCCTGTTCCTGGGCGTGTCGATCGGGCTGTTCGCCGCGATGGTCGCCCTGGCGGAGAAGCTCTTCTACCGGGGGGTCATCGGGCTGGGCGAGACGACGGGGAAGAAGCGGCGCTTGTCGCGCGACGAGATGTCGCGCCGCGTCTCGAGCGGGCGGCGGGCCTTCGCGGCGGTCTTCGGGCGCGAGTGGAAGATCATGAACCGGACCCCGATCTTCCTCCTCAACGGGGTTCTCGTCAGCGTCCTGCTCCCGGCCCTCTTCGTCCTGATGGCGTCCGTCGATTCGGGTGGCGGCGGGCAGGGGGGGGATACGATGAGCCTCCTGAAGATGCTGATGGAGAGCAATCCGCTCATCGTCATCCTGGGCGCGGCGCTGTTCATGACCATCTGCGGCAGCATCAACGGGACGGCGTCGTCGACGTTCTCCAGGGAAGGGGCGCAGTTCTGGATCTCGCAGGTCATCCCGGTCGCGCCGCGGGAGCAGGCGGTGGCCAAGTTCGTGCACTCGTACCTGGTGGCGACGCTGGGGGTGGTCACCTCGGCGGTCGTGGCGGGCGTCTTCCTGCACGTGAAGGCCGTTCACCTAGCCGTGGGGGCGGGATTGGCGCTCGTCGCGGGCGTTCTTCTGACGGCCGTGGGCATGATCATCGACCTGGCCAGGCCGCTCCTCGACTGGACGAATCCGCAGAAGGCCATCAAGCAGAACCTCAACGTGCTGTTGGCGCTCCTGGCCGACGCCGGCATCCTGACGGCGTTCTTCTTCGGGGTCAAGGCCCTGATCAAGGCCCAGCTCGCGCCGAACGCCGTGCTGGGGATCGTCTTCGTCGGGCTGGCCGCGCTATCGGCCGTCGGTTATTTAGCCCTGCTCCGGTTCGCCGACATGCGTTATCCGGAGATCTCCTAACGGGGTCGGACCACAGGAAGATGTTTGTTTATAGAGACATAAACGAATATCGGCCGCGCGCGTCAGCTTGGCGCGGGGGGAATATCGCTCTTTTTAGCCTCTAAAACATCACAAACCGTTAAGGCCGGTCGGCGTGGAGCTTGACCGGCTGCTCCATCCGCCTGCGAACCCTCAAGTTGAGGAATTCCACGCCGATCGAAAAGCCCATGGCGAAGTAGATGTAGCCCTTGGGGATGACCAGGCCCAGGCCCTCGCCGAAGAGCGTGAAGCCGACGAGGAGCAGGAAGCTCAAGGCCAGCATCTTGATCGTCGGGTGGGTGTCGACGAATTTGCCGATGGGCTTGGCCGAGAGCATCATCACGCCCACGGCGATGACAATGGCCGTGATCATGATCGTGACGTGATTGGCGAGGCCGATGGCCGTGATGACCGAGTCCAGCGAAAAAACGATGTCGAGGACGGCGATCTGGGCCAGGACGCCGAGCATCCGGGACGCCGCCTTGCCCTTCATGTGGCCCTCGGCGCCCATCAGGCTGTGATGGATCTCGCGGGTGCTCTTGGCCAGAAGGAAGAGGCCGCCGGCAACGAGGATGAGATCGCGACCGGAGAAATCGCGGGAGAAGACCTCGAAGAGCGTCCGCTTGAGCCCCATGACCCAGGTCAGCGAGAGGAGGAGCGCTATCCGGCTGATCATGGCCAGGGCCAGCCCCAGGACGCGGGCCCGGTTGCGCTTGTCGTCGGGGAGGCGCCCGACCAGGACGGAGATGAAGATGATGTTGTCGATGCCCAGGACGATCTCGAGCGCGGTCAGCGTCGCCAGGGCGATCCAGGACTGGAAATGCGTGATCCACTCCATCGCGGCCTCCTCAATCGGGAGCAAGATACACTTTTCCGGTCTGTCTGTCCACCGGGGGCGGGCCCCGGATTCTCTATTTGATACAGCAACTTAAAATGTCCCTGGTGGCGGAATGAACTGGGAATCCGATGTTTTTGGTCCCCAAAAAATTTGGGGAACCGGATGAATATTTTTGATGCTCCTCTAGGCAAAAAACAGAAATGCTTACGGATCATAGCCCGGAGAGCGAAGGCAGGATCCGGCTATCTGCTTAATTCTGAAAGAGAAGCCGGGGTTTGACCCCGATCAAGACCCCGATCAAGTAAAGATGATCTCGCCGCCGGCCGCGATCTCGTAGAATTTGCCGACGTTGATGATCGAATCGACCTGGGGACAAAAATCTTCTTTCTTCAGCTTGAACATGTCCACGGTCATCTTGCAGGCGTAGAGCTTGCAGCCGGCGTCGGCGATCATCTCGATATACTCCGGCACGGGCGGGATGTCGAGCTTGTCCATGGTCTTGTTCATCATCGCCGTGGCGAAGGCCGAGAATCCCGGCAAGACGCCCAGCAGGCTCGGCATGTGCATGCCCGGGTTGCCGACCGTCGCGACCTTGATCTTGCCCATGCGCTTCTTGGTGATGGCGTCCTGGCCGAAGAAGGTGAAGAAGAGATTGGCCTCGATGCCCTCCATGCGGGCGCCGTTGGCCAGGATCAGGCCCGGGTAAACGCCATCCAGGCCGCCCTTCGAGATAATGATCGAAACTTTGTTGATCTTGTCTGCCATGTTCGTCCCTTTCTTATTCGCGGGATTTCGGGGATCAGACGCAGCCCTCGGGCTTCTTCATGCCCGAGATCTTGGCGGCCTTCTTGGCCGGTCCGCCGGGGAACAGGTCGTAGAGCTCCTTGGTGCTGATGACGCCGCTCTTGTTGAGCTTGCGGATGCTCGGCACCTGGCCGTTCTCCCGGAAGTCCTTCTGGATGTACTCGATGACCTTCCAATGGGCGGGCGTCAGCTCGGCGATGCCCTCGTCCTTGGCGATGGCCGCCGCGACCTCGCGGGTCCACTGCGAAAAATCGGTCATGAAACCTTCGGCGTCGGTCTCGACCGTCGCCGGTCCATACTGTTTCTGTGCCATCCGATTCCCTCCTTGTCGTCGTTTCGTCTATCTGCCCGTGAAAGATATCCCGGGCGTAGCCCGAGATCCTATGGGCCCGCCGGGCCCTCCGCCGGGCGCTTCTTGCCGGCCATCCTCATGCGCGAGGGGACGAACGGGATCGGCCGCCCCGGCAGGAGCAGGTGCCAGTAGATCCAGCGGAAGGCCGCCTTGCCGATGTGGTTGATCCGGCTCGGCTTGAGGAGCGGCATCGGGCCGAGCCCCGGGAACGGAAAGCGCCCGGGCAGCGGCTCGACGTCGTAGTTGAAGTCGATGAGGATGGCCTGGCGATGGCCGGTCTCGATGAAGCAGTTCGAGTGGCCGTCGAACGCCGGCTCGAGCGGCCGGCCCTCGATCGCCCGCATGACGTTCTCCGCCAGGATCTCGGCCTGGAAGTGGGCCACGGATCCCGCCTTGGACGAGGGCAGGTCGGTCGCGTCACCGATGGCGAAGACCCGTTCGTACTTCTTCGAGCGCAGGGTGTGCGGATCGGTCGGCAGGAAGCGGAACTCGTTGCCCATGCCGGAGCGCTCGATCACCTCCGAGCCCATGTTCGTCGGCACGGTGACGAGGAGATCGTAAGGGATCTCGCGTCCGTCGTAGCCGATGATCTTGCGGGCCTTGGCGTCGATGCGCTCGGCGTTGAAGTCGGTCACCATCTGGATGCGCTTCTCGTCGAGCATCGCGCCCAGGGATCTTGACGCCACGGGCTTGGTGAAGGCGCCGGGCAGGGGGGTCACGTAGACGAGCTCGATCTTGTCGCGCCGGTGGTGGCGGCGCAGGCAGTCGTCGCAGAAGAAGGCGAACTCGAGCGGGGCGACCGGGCACTTGATCGGCGTCTCGTTGACATGAACGACCAAACGGCCCCCCGGGAAGGTCTTGAGCTTCTCGGCCAGGGCCGTGGCGCCGTCGGGCGTATAGAAATCGAAGATCGTGTCGCGCCAGCCGTCGAGCAGACCGGGCGTTTCGGAGGGGACGATGATGGCCCCCGTGGCGACGATGAGATAGTCGTAGGGGAGGTCGCTGCCGTCCTGGAAGACGACCGCGTTGGCGACGGGGTCGATGCGGTCCACCTCGGCGACGATGAACTCGACGCCGCGCGGCAGGAACCTGGCCCGGGGTTTGACGATATTCTCCTTCTTGTAGAAGCCGAACGGGATGAACAGGAACCCGGGCTGGTAGTAGTGCTCGTTGTCGCGGTCGATGACGGTGACCGCCCACTCGTCGCGCGGCAGTCGCCGGCGGAGGAGGTTGGCCATGATGGTGCCGGCCGTCCCGGCCCCGAGGATGATGAGGCGTTTCATCGGCGGTCCTCGCTTCTTGCGGGCTTCAGACCGATAAATACTAGCATTAATATAGGAATTTTTCAATATCCGGGGCCGGACCCCAGGATCTGTTTATTGATCAATAAGATACAAGCTCTTTAGGGCCCGTTTCTCCGTCTTTTTGGGTGCTTTTGCCCGCGAAAATGTTCCAGGACGGGCGTCTCGATCTGCGGAGGGACGACACCTCGCCCTCCCTGGCGATCTCTCCTCGTCTCAGCCGTCCGCCCAGGTCCGATGGCCTCCGCAACGAAAACGGCGCTTCGCCTCGCGCATCCACCGGATCCAGAGCGGCTTGTCCCGACGGGACTCGAGCAGGAATTTCTTGTCGAGGTGCGCTCTTGATGCCCAAAAATGCGCGTTTTCGGCGATGAGCACGCGGATAGACCGGGATCGCAGTTGAATATGGCGCACATATTATTTAAGATGCTGAGGTCCGACCCCGAGGAGAGAACAATGGCCGCGAAGAAGCGATGCTGGGGCGATGGGCTGAGCTCCCTGATGCGCGATTATCACGACTTCGAATGGGGCACGCCGCTCCACGACGACCGCAGGCTCTTCGAGTTCCTCATCCTCGAAGGCATGCAGGCCGGGCTGAGCTGGAACCTCATCCTCAACAAGCGCGAGAACTTCCGGCGGGCCTTCCGCGGCTTCGATCCGGAGAAGGTCGCCCGGTTCACGGCCCGCGATGTGCGGCGGCTGCTCGGCGACGCGGGCATCGTCCGCAACCGGCTCAAGATCCTGGGGGCGATCAACAACGCCAAGCGCTTTCTCGAGGTGAGGGACGAATTCGGGAGCTTCGACCGCTACATCTGGAGCTTCGTCGATGGGAAGCCGATCGCGTCCGGACTGAGATCATTCAAGGACATGCCGGCCCGGACGCCGCTCTCGGACGCCCTCAGCGCGGACCTCAAGGCGCGCGGCTTCAAGTTCGTCGGCTCGACCGTCGTCTACTCGCACATGCAGGCGACCGGGATGGTCAACGACCATCTCGTGACCTGCTTCCGGTACCGGGAGTGCGCTTCCCGGGCGGCGAAAAAGCGCGTTCCCTGAGATGCTTCGCCCCATCCGCTTCATCAAGAACGAGTACGCCCAGGCCTACCGAGGCCTGCCGGGCCGGGCCTGGATCCTGTTCGCCGTCAACCTGATCAATTCGTCCGGCTCGATGGTCTTCTTTTTCATGTCCCTCTACCTGACCCGAGAGATCGGCCTGACCACCGCCCGGGCCGGGCAGGCGCTCGGCGCCTACGGCTTAGGCTCCCTGGCCGGGGCCTTCGCCGGGGGCTGGCTGGCCGACCGGATCGGTTCGATCCGGGTCCAGAAGCTGAGCCTGGCCGTGTGCGGGGTCCTGCTGATCGTTCTGGGCCAGGCCAGGACCCTGGCCGGCATCCTGCCTCTGCTCTTCGCCATGGCCCTTTTCGCGGGCATGCTCTATCCGGCCAACGCCACCTCGATGGCGAAGATCTGCCCGCCGGGGCTCCAGGTCAAGGGTTTCGCCCTCAATCGTCTGGCGAACAACCTGGGCGCCACGATCGGGCCAGCGGTCGGCGGCGCGCTGGCCGTCCACAGCTACGGGCTGCTCTTCTGGGCGGACGGACTGACCTCGCTCGCGGCGGCCGCGGTGTTCGCCCTGCTGTGGAGGGGCGCCGCCGCCGGTGCGAGGGCCTCCGGCGCGATGGGGGAGAGCGTCCCGGATCCCGGGGGAGATGAATTCGCGGAAGGCGTCGGGGGGCCGCCCGTCGATCCGCCACCGGCGGCCGTATCGAAGTCCCGTTCGCCCTGGCAGGACGGCCCCTTCCTCCTGATGATGCTCGTCTTCTTCGTCTGGAGCGTCGTCTTCATCCAGGTCCTGACGACCTTCCCCATCTACGTTCGCAACGTCTACGGCCTGGCCGAGAACCGGATCGGCCAACTCTACGCGGTCAATACCGTCCTGATCGTTCTCCTGGAGATGATCCTGATGGAGAAGATCCGGAAATATCCTCTGACCCGGATGATCAACCTGTCGTTCGTCTTGCTCGGGATCGGCCTGGGCCTGATGCCCCTCGGCCGCGGCTTCGCGTTCGGCGCGCTGACCGTGGCCATCTGGACGTTCGGAGAGATGCTGAGCATGCCGCTGGTCACGGCCCTCATCGCGCGGCGGGCCGACGACACCAACCGCGGCCGCTATATGGGCCTGAACAGCCTCGCGTTCTCGTTGGCGTTCGTCGTCGGTCCGGCGATCGGCACCGCGGTCTACGACGGATTGGGCGCCGACGCGGTCTGGTATGCCTGCGCCGCGACCTGCGCGCTCATCGCCGTCGCCTTCTCGGCCCTCAGGCCCCACCTGGAGGGATCGGGGGCAGGATCCGGGGTCGGACCTCGGCTTCTCAAATAGAATCAGTCCTATCGATCCCCGACACAACCCCGTCACATGTTCCAGCGGTACGAGACCTTGAGCAGGAAGATGTTATCGCCGGGCGCGGAGAAAAGGTCGCCCATGTCGCGCCACAGCCGCAAGTCCCCGGGATTGGCGTAATCCGCCCGGTTCTGCGTCCAGACGAAGTAGAGCAGGCTGCCCGGCCGGTACTCCCACCTCAGGACCACGGTCCCCCGCAGGGACTTGTAGTTGAAGTCGGGATTGCCGAACGAGAACGGCGCGGCCGCGCCCTCCGTCCCGTCCGGATCGACCGTGTAGACGCCGCTCTCGCCGTCGTACCCGATCGTCGAGGCGCTCCCTTCGGCCCCGTAGGTGTTGTAGTCGAACGTCTTCGGCGCCGCCAGCTCCTTGAACCGCGCGTACGTCCCGACCGCCAGGTAAGGTTGCAGGTAGGCTTGGAGCGTCAAGCGCGGCGTGAACGTCCAATCGAGCCGCACCTCGCTCCCGATCACTTTCTGATCGATGGTCGCGACCACGTATCTTCGTCCGTATGTCGCCGTCATCAACGGGTCGTCCACCCGCGTCACCCATTGGACCTCGTGCGCCAGGTATTCGAGCGTCGGCCCAACCGAAAGGCTGAAGTTCGAGCCCGGCTTCCAGCGCGCCGACAGGCTGCCTTCCCAATTATTCGTGACCCCCGGCCGCTGGTAGGTCGTCCCGAAGAACTCGAAGACGACCGGCTTGCGGCTGTCCGTCTCGACGCCCAGGTTCCACTGGTATCCCGACGGCATGAGCGCCAGCGGCCCGCCCCGGGTCAGGTTCTTGCTGATCGTCTCCGGGTTGTAAGCGAACATGACGTCGAACACCCAGAAATTCCTCATCTGGCCCTGGAACTCGACGAGCCCGCCGTCCCAGATCTTGTTGCCCTCGAAGTCGTAGTTGCGGAACCAGCCGCCGAGCAGGAGCGCGCTCCGGAAGACCTTGCCCGGCTTCGTCCACTGGTAGCCCGGCAGGAACTGCAGGTTGACGATGTCCGACGCGCCGGATTGGAAGCCGACGTCGTTCGGGTCGAAACCCGGCGAGATCGCGCCGGCGCTCGCCAGCACCAGCAGGTGCCCGCTCTGCTTGGCCAGATTGACGCGCCCGGCCCAGCCGCTGAGGCTCGTGGCCGTCGGATCGACCTCGACGTGGGTCGCGTCCGGCCTCTGGAAATAGTGCATCGACGAGGTCTGGAGGCGCAGGATGTCCTGGACCGTCCCCGCGACCTGCGTCGCCCCGGCCCAACCGCCTATGACCCAGTCCTTCTTCTTGTCGAGCGACACCCAGCCGTCCGCGGCGAGCGAGAAGGCCGTCTTGTTGAGGATGCCGGCCAGCGCCCCGTCGTCGCCGATGTCGCGGGCGACGCCCGTGGCCATCAGCCCGAGGCCGTGCCGCCCCTCGGCGAAATCCTTCTGGACGCGAAGGGCCCCGTAGTAGGTGAGCGGCTCGACCTCCTGGCGCAGCCGCGTCCCCAGCTGATCGATCTCGGCGAACTCGCGCCCGGTCACGGCGTTGAGCCAGCCGATGTTCCAGCTGCCGCCGAGCTTCCCGGTGAGCTTGGCGGCGCCGAGGATCGTCGACCGGTCGGGCACGCGCGCGAATCCGTCCTCGGTCACGTAACCCTGAGGCGCCCGGCCGACGCGCCGGCTGTAGAAGAACCTCGGCTGGGGCCAGTTGATGTTGGCGTTCATGAAGACGCCGCCGCGGCCGAAGTTGTTGAAGAGGGAGGCGCCCTCGATGAAGAACGGCCGCTTTTCCTCGTAATAGGTCTCGTAGGCGGAGAGGTTGAGGACGGCGGGATCGACCTCGACCTGGCCGAAGTCGGGATTGACCGTCGCGTCGAGCGTCAGGTTGCTCTTGAGGCCGACCTTGAGGTCGAACCCGGCGTTGCCGAGCGCGTGATGCCCGGTCTCGAAGGGATTGCCGGCCTGCTCGGGGCGGAGCTGGGCCTGGGCCACGGCGTAGGGCATGAATTCGACGCGCCCGCCCGGGCTGATGCCCCGCAGGCCTTCGAGGCGGGCGTACCGGGAGACCTCGGCCGACTCGCTCTTCGGCACCCAGCTGAAGCTCGACCGCTCGTTCTTGCGCCGGACCATGCGCTTGAAGTTGACGCCCCAGACGTACTCGTCCTTCTTCGGGAAGCGGATCTGGTTGAAGGGGATCCGGATCTCGACCGTCCAGCCCTCGCCGTTGACGGCGGCTTTGGTCTCCCAAACGCCGTCCCAGGAGTCGTCTTCGCCGATATCGTTCGAGAGCGCCATGTCGGTGATCGAACCGGCCGGATTGGCCACGAAAAGGTAGCCCGAGCGCTTGTCGAAGTAGGGATCGATGCCGACGGCGAACCAGTCGGAATCGGTATCGCTGTCGCGTCGGCCGAGCCGCTTGCGGATCTTCGCGGGCTCGGAGTCGCGGCAGAACGCGGCGACGTAGAGGGCGTGGTCGTCGTAGGCGACCCAGACCTCGGTCGGCTCGGTCGCGGGCCGGCCGTCGTCGGGATCGTTCTGGGTGAACCCGCTCGCGGCCGGGGCGGACTTCCAAATGGGCTCGTCGAGGCGGCCGTCGAGGACGATGGGTTCCGCGGCGCGGACGGCCTGGACCGCCTTGACGGCGGGAGCCGGGGTTTGGGACGGCGGACGGGGAGGGGCGGGCCGGGGCGCGGCGGCGAGCCCGGCGGAGAAGATCTGCGCGGCGGCGAGCGAGAGGGCTATGATCGAGGCGACGGTGGCTGTTCTTTTCATGCGCGACTCCTGACGAGCGATGGCCGGCAAATCGGATATCGATGCTTCGAAGGCCCTGCGGCCGATTTTTCGCGAGCGAGCTTGGTACACCCATAATTACGAAACGGCCCGCCCGATTGTTGCCCGGGAGATAAGGAAGCCGGCATCTTTTTTTGTTTTTAGGGCCAAAACCATGGAATATCCCGGTTTTCTGTCACATTTTCGGGAGATATCGTGATTGGATTTGACCGGCCGCCGGGTCTCGATTATGATTCGCCTATGGAAACGCGTTTCGCCAAGTTCGTGCGGGAATTCCCGGGTCGCCTGGCCCTGCCGATCGCGTCCTACGCCGGGCTCGAGATCACGGGCGAATCGGTCGAGGACCTGGTCAGCGTCCCCGGCTCGCAGTTCAAGGCGGTCATGGCCCTGGCCGACCGCTATGGGACGCCCGTCCTTATCACGGCCATCGACACGACGGCTGAGGCTGAGGCCTACGGCTGCGAGATCAAGTTCTCGGCCAGCGAAGCCCCGAGCATCGTGGGCCGGCTCGTCACGAACGCCGCCGAGTCCGCCGGACTGCCTGATCCCGTCCCCGGCGACGCCCGGACCCGCGTCCCCATCGAGACCGCCTGGCGGCTGACCGCCGAGGTGGGGGATAAGGTGCCGGTCCTGGGCACCATGCTCGGCCCGTTCGCGCTCGCGGCGCGGCTCTTCGGCATCGAAGCGGCCCTCGCGGCGACGGCCTCGGAGCCCGACACGATCGAGACGATGCTCGACAACGTGACGGGATTCCTTTGCCGCTACGCCCTCGAATTCCGTGAGACGGGGGCCTGGGGCGTCCTCGTGGCCGATGACGCCGCGGGGCGGCTCGCCCCGGAGGGCTCGGCGCGCTTCTCGGTGCCCTTCCTCAAGCGTATCGTCAAGGCCGTCGAGACCCCGGATTTCGCGGTCGTCGTCCATTACGGCCAGGCCTCGCCCGGCCATCTCGACGAGCTCCTGGCGAGCGGGGCCGGCATCTATCACCTCGGCCCGTCGATGGACATGGCGGCGGCGCTCTCGAGAGTGGGCCCGGACATCGTCCTGGCCGGGAACCTCGACGCGACCGCGGTCTTCCAGAAGGGGACGCCGCCGGCCGCGGGCGAGGCCACCAAAGCGCTGCTCGAAGCGACACGCGGCCACAGGAATTTCTACATATCGTCCGGCGGCGACGTCCCGGCCGGCGCCCCGCTGGCCAACCTGAACGCGTTCTTCCGGGCTGTCGCCGAATTCAATAAATAAACGGGTTCGGAATGAACGGGGCCGGACCTCAGCTGTCCGGGCCTCGGTGCGATATCAACAAAAGCGCTTTTTGCCCAATAGATTAGCGAATTAGGCTGTCGAACAGGCTCCGGGAACGATGACCCCGATCATTCCAAACAGACAGCCAGCAGGTACCAAGCCGCGTGGGGCAGCCACTGTTCGGCCCAGCGCCAGTCGTCGTCCTTGCCGGTCTCGGCATAGCGCAATCCGAAATCGATGCCCTCCCCGCCCGCGTCGGCGTATCCGCCCGTGATGCCGTTGCAGATGCCGCCGGGCGCATTCGTGTACTCCCAGGAGTCGAAGAACAGGTAGGCGATGTTGTTGCGGCCGTGGCCGTGGAGCATGCAGGCATCGTAGGGATTGAGACCCAGCAGCCAGTCGAGCTGGGCGCGGCCGTAGGCGAAGACGCGGTCCGCGAATTCCCCATGCACCTTCCCCTCTTCCGGGATCCCGCCGCCCCGCTCGGAGAGGAGCTTCGCGGCCCACATGGTGGCCGCCGCCAACGATCCGAGCCTCGCGTTCTCGCCCTGCCACCACGGCGCGGTCTCGGTGTCGTGGGGGAAGAAGAAGGCCGAGCGGCGCGTCGTCGCCCCGCCCTCCGATTGGACGAGCTGGCGGGCGTAGCCGAAGGGATTCGTCACCTCTCCGGTCACCGCGAGCTCGAAGCCTAGGGCTTTTTCGACGGTCTCCAGCGCCTTCGTCCGGGCCCCCGGGTTGGCGATGAGCGCGTAATCCAGCAGGCTGAACGTCGGCAAGCCCGCGTCGACCGGATGGAAGAAGGGCCGGTCGCCGTCGTCGACACGCCAATAGTTATCGTAGACGGAGCGTCCGTCTCCCGCCGGTCCCGAAGTGAGCCGGGCCATGAGCGAAACCGCGCGCCTGTCGGCCGCCGCCCGATAGGCCGGTTTCTTCGTCGTCCTATAGAGCTCGGTCGCCGCGAGGAGCGCGCAGTAGTCGTCGATGATGTTCTCCTTGCCGTCGTTCGCGAAAAGGAGGTTGTTCGTCTCGAGATAGGCGAAGGCGTCCTCGGCGGCCTTGAGGTAATCGGCGGCCGTAAAGTCGCCGGAGCCGCCGGCGACGCCGTAGCCTTCGCTTCCCGGCCGGCCGGCCGTTCCCGCGCGGTCGGCGGCCATCGCCAGGGCGGCGATACAGAGGCCCGCGCCCTCCCTGAAACCGGCCTCGTAGGCCGCGTCGCCGGCGATCCTCTCCCGGCCATAATCGCGGAACTTGTCCTTGGTCTCGGGCGTCAGGATAATGTGCCGCTCGGCCTTGGCCGTGATGCGGCGGTCCTCGGGCTTCTTCTCCGGGCCTCGGCCCGAAACGGTGATGATGAACGAGCCGCTCGGGTCCTTGATCCGCACCAGGTAATCGGCGCCGTAGAGGGCTTCGTCGAGGAGGCGTTTGCGGTATTGTTTGGCGGCCGGCTCGGGCGGATCGCTCGGACCCGTGCCTTCGAGGGCCCGCAGGGCCCGGAAGAGGGCCCAGGCGGCGAGCGAGATCTGTTGGGGATTGAAGTAGCTCGAGTAGGAAAGATGCGAGAGGTGCTTGCCGTAGTCGCCGCTGGCGTCGAACCAGCCGCCGTGGACATCGACGACGCCGGGCCGCCCCTCGAAGGTCATGGCGCGGTCGGCCTTGTCCCAGAGCCCGGACGAGCGCTGGCCCTTGAAGTAGTAGATGACGTCGGAGAGGGTATTCCGGAGGAGCACGTTCTTCCGAACGAGGATGGGCTGGGAGCGGACAGGGCCGGCGGGCGAGGCGCACTCGACGACGTAGGTCCCTTCGGCCGTGACCGCGCTCCAGTTGACCGTCCAGAAGTCCCAATCCTTCCACTTGGCGACGGCACCGTCGTGGACAGGCGTCCCCGCGAGGACGGTCTCGCCGCCGGGATGGCGCTTGACCGCGAAGCCCGTGAAGGTGTCGCCGACTTGGGCCTGGATGACGGCCTTCTTCGGGGAGAGCGGTTCGTATCCGACCTGGTTCGTCAGGACGCGGGCGGAGGGGCGGGGAGCGGGGGCGGCATTCTTGTCAGGGGCGGGCTTGCAGGCCGTGGATATCAGAAGGAACGCTAGAACGGCGAATAGGCCGCGGATCAAAGGACCATGGGAACGGCGATTCGTCGGGATTCGCTTGATCATCTCGGGACCTCCTCGTAGAACGGAGCCGTTTCAGGCCAATTCTACAATAGAATCGGAACGGGAAGGGGCAGCTTTCACGTTTCCGAATTCGCTCATCCCCCGGTTTTCTGATCACCCCGGTTGGCGGCTATGAAGCGATAATGAGTAAGGCTCAGCCCTCGCGGGGCCGGCCGGCTGACCGAGCGGCGCTGACGGCGATCAAACCGATGGCCCCCAATTCCAGGATCACATTGAACCGGACACCCATGACCCTCGAATTGATGAGGACATCGACATGATGAAAAGACGCCGCCCGGATGACGATAAAGGCGATGAGGGCGCTCAGCCCGACCAACAGGAGCGTTCTCTCCCGCAGCACGGAACGGGATTTCCAAGCCAGTAGGGCGAACGCGACCATGCTGGCCGCCGCCACCATCAGGACGAACCAGCGCTGGACGATGCGGCGCTGGCCATACCACCCCTCTTGCCTGGCGAGAGCCCTGCCGATATCCGTGAAGAGCGATTGCAGGTCGAGCTGTTTGTTGACGCACAGGATGAGCATGAGAACGGCGACGCCCAGCCATACCCGATATCGGCGGTGCCCCAGAACGGAATCGTCGGCCGCCAGGCCACGGCGGGCGGCGATGAAACATAAGGCCGCGGCGAGCGCATAAGCGACGACCGTCAGCCAACCGAACAGGCTGGGATCCCCGATACCGGGCCGCCAGCGGATCTGAGAGAAGAATTCGGTGAGGTTCACGCGCGTCCTGAGCTCATCGATCGGCCTCGAATAGCGTCCACGGCTGAGCTTTGAGGTCCTTCAGATAGGGTTTCTGCCAAGCGAACTCGGGGTGCTTGTCCAGGAACTCCTTGGCCCTAAAGTCGCGCCCGCAGGGATGGCCCATACGGGCCCACATCTTCATCTCTCTCGCGAGCGCGCTCGACGTCACCTTGCCCTGGACCGATCCGGCCGGGGAGAACGGGGCCCAGCTGAACTCGGGCGTCCCTTGGGGATCTTCGTCGACGTGGCCGCACAGCACGTTGCTGTTCGAGCCCGTCTTGCCGGTCGCCATGTCGACGTGGTCGGACTCGAAGAGCTTGCCGTCCTCGACGTCGATATAGCCTTTGTATTCGGCCATCAACTGCTCCCAACGGGCCTTTCGAACGAGCACGGATTGGCCGTCGTTCCCCGCGTCGAAGGTCGTCTCCTCGGCGATGACCTTCTCGTCGCCGGGGAAATTCGATCCGACGAAATAGCCGTCGGCCGTCCGCCATAGCCTGCGATTCTTGAGACCCAGCTCGAACTTGGCGATCTCGCCGGTCTTGGTGTCGCCGATCAGCCAGTCGTTGGCGTAGGCGCCGTTGTTGTCCTCGCCCATGATGCGGACGAAGTCGTCGATCGACGCCGCGTACTGGGCGGCCTTCCTGGCCCTCATGAATTCGGGCGTGCCCTCCTCGCGGAAGCCTTTGAAGGTCCCCATGGTCGTCTCGGTGTAGACGAGGCCGGCCCCGTTCACCACGAAATCGTCGCCGCTGTGAATGGCCCCCGGCAGGCAATCCATGAGGATACGATGGCCCGTCGCCGGGACGATGTCCGCGACGACGTTCCAGCGGGCGCCGATGATGTAGTCGACCCAGTTGTTGTGGCCGACGACGATCTCGCCGCCCTCCGTCCAGCTCCCGGTCGCGATGAAAGCGCTGCAGTAGCCGGGAGCCTTGTTGTCGCCGGCGCCCGTCCTGGCCATTCCGTCGAGATAGGGGACATAATACCAGGCGAGCTCGATCCAGGCGTTGAGGACGGTGAGGTCGACGCGGTCGGCGGCGGAGCGGGGGAGCCGGGCCCGCAGGCCCGCCGCGATGCCCTCGATCTCCTCCCGGTATTCGGCCTCGAGCTTCGGCCAGAACATCCGCTCGGCCGAGGCGCGGAAGAACGCCCAGTCGCGCTTCGTCGAGCCCCGGAGGAAGACGTCGAGCGCCTTGAGCAGGTCGTCGATCTCGGGCGCCAGGAGCCACCCGTGCTGGAACCCGATCTCCCGCGGCGTTCCCTCGAGGTGGACGCGGATCCAGCCGTTGGTGTCGACGCGCGAGGCCTTGGCCAGTTCAGGAGGGGCATCGGGGGGCTCCGTCTTCCTTGCGCAGGCCGCAACGGACACGGACAGAGCCAAGACCAGGAGCAACACTCCCGGGCGATGATCGCCAAGACGGATCCTTCGGATCATTCCAGCTCCTCTCAGACCATGGATGCGCGGCTCCACCATGAGGGCGAGCCGGCGGACGGACCGTCCGCACGTCCAGAATACCTCGACCCCGATGAGGATTCAATATCCGAGGATGGGATTAAACCGAGAAGCCTGAGGAATGGCCTAACAAGCCGACTCAACCATGAGCTCGCTCGACCGGGACACGGCCCGGCCGAGGCTCATTCGGACCTGGTGTAGCTGTAATATTGTCGGGCGTAATAGCCATCTTCCTCGATCATGTCAACGCCGTTCAGAATGACCCCGAGGCATTTCAGTTTATGGGCATCGAGCTTCGTTCGGGCCTGCCGGAGCGCCGAAATGGGAGTCTGGCCCCCTCGGGCGATCAGAACGATCGTATCGGCCATGGGGCCCAAGGCGATCGTATCCGAGACCGCCAGGATCGGAGGGGTATCGAGCATCACGAAATCATAGCTCCGCTTCAGATAGGCCACCAGCATGTCCATCTTCTGGGAGGACAGGAGCTCGATGGGGTTCGCGGGCAGGGGGCCGCTCGTGATCAGGGAGAGGTTCGGGATGCTGGTATGCTGGATGATGTCCTCGGGGTTGATCTCGGAACTCAGGTACTGGCTGAGTCCCGGCCCGCTGATACTCGGGATGTCGAAGAGCTTGGCCTGCTTTGGCTTGCGGAGGTCGGCGTCAATGAGGACGACGCGTTTGCCGGCTTCCGCGAAGGTGATCCCGAGATTGGAGACCGTCGAGGACTTGCCTTCCCTGGCCAGGGGGCTCGTAAACAAGATCGTCTTGATCTTTCCGGGAGGCGAGGAGACGAGGAGGGTCGTCCTGACGGACCGGTAGCTCTCGGCTTGGATCGATTGAGATTCGCGCGCGGCGATGAGCTCGATCTGAGGAGAGCCGGCCTTCCTATCCGATCCCTTTCGATCCGGATCGCCCGGCATGGAGGCCGCGGCCGGTTTCCTCCTTCCGGATCCCGCGGGCGGGCTCTCTTGAACCGTGCCTTCCCCTTTGAACATGGAAAGGATCCTCAAGAATTCCACCCGTGGCCCTTTGGGCCTGGCTTCGGCAACGAAGGCCGGGATGAGACCCAACGTCGGCAGCGATACCGAGCTGGTCACATCCTTCGTCGTTCTGACCGTCTGATTCAGGTATTCCAGTCCCAGGGCCAACCCGATCCCTCCCGCCAGGCCGATCAGGAGACCCAGGAGCGCGTTCTTGGGCTTGTCCGGATAGGATGGCTTCAGGGGGTAATCGGCTTTGTCGACGATCCAAACGTTCAGGGCATCCAAGCTCTCCAGGCGAGACGAGACGTCGGTCTCGCTCTGTCTCTTCAGGATCGCTTCGAGGAGCGACTTCATATTATCGAGTTCGATACGGAGGCTGTTGTAGACGACCGAATTGCTGTTCGCCCGGAACGCCTCGGTCTTTCTCGTATTCAGGAGCCCTTGTAACGATCGCTCCTTTTGCAGAGCCGCCTGATACTCGTTGTAGGCGTTCTGCACGAGGTTTTGAGTCTCGCTTTGAAGGGCCGTCTTGGCCGCGTCGAGCTCGGACTTCAGCCGCTGCATCGCCGGGAACTCGGGTTTGACCGTGGCCAGGCGAGTGGCATACTGCCGGCTCAGGGTGATGTATTCCGTCCGCAGGCGTTGGATGAGGCTGTCCTCCGGCGCGTTGGGTATTTCTCCCAGGGGGGCCGAGCTCAACTGGTTGTAGGTATTGTACTTGTTGATCCTGTCGATCGTCGCGTCCGTCAGCGCCGTATTGACTTCGGCGATCCGGGATACGGTCGGGGCTTCGAAGGCCGTCAGAGGCAGGATATCCTTCTCCGAACCGTAACGATTGAGCTCTCTCTCCTTGGCCTCGATCTGGGTCCGAAGATCCTTGACTTGGACGTTCAGGAATTCCGCGGCCTGCTCGGACGCCGCGTACTTCTTCTTGATGATCATTTTGATGTAGCCATCAAAAAGCGCGTTCAGGATATCGGCCGCGAGCCGGGGATTGCTGCTCGCGTAGAGGACGTCCACGAGCCGGGTCCTGTCACTGGCCGTGACCTCCACGTTCTTCAGGAACTCCTGCACCAGCCGTTCCTTGCGGATAGGGTCTTCCGGCATGCGGGACGTATCGGCCTTATCCGGGATCCTCGCGAAGTCCGGATTCGCATACAACGCGAGTTTCTCGATCGTATCAGCCGCCAAGGCCTTGCTCTGAAGAAGACGGGCGTTGCTCTGAAGGCTCAAATCGGGGCTGAAGGATTGAACGTCTTCGAACGGGAGGATATTCGGGGTATTCTCGATCCAGACGCTGCCGCTGGCCTTATAAACCGGTTTGACCAGGAAGCTGTAGAGCACCATGGAGAGAACGGCCGCGAGAAAGAAGAAGAATGACAGCCATTTCCACTTGAGGAGGATATGCCAATAATGCTGGATTTGGGACAAGAGCCCGCGGTGATGGTCGGAGCCGAGTTCTGTCGCCATAGGATTCTTCCCTTGCTGGATGTTCAGGATCAGGGGACGATCACGACATCCCCTTCTTGGAGATAGATGTCAGCCTGCTTGTTTGCGAGCATATTCCTCAGGTTGATGTGTAAAACGATCTCTTTGCCGGTCCTCGAGTCCTTCCGTTTGACGACCACCTTGGCTTTCTTGGCCCATTCCGTGGTCCCGCCGGCCTGGGCGATGGCCTGGAGAAGGGTGATCTTCCGGGAGCCCAGGAAGGACACCACACCCGGGGTCCGGACCTCGCCGTAGACGAAAACGTTGAACATCTGATCCATGGGGATGGTCACGACATCCTTGGGCTGGAGTTCGACATTCAAGCCCGGCTCCCCGCTGATCATCAGGGCATCGATATTGATGACCATCCGCGTCTGCTGGCCGTCCTTTCCCTGCCTGTAGACATAGATGTCCTTCATGGCCAGGGCCGTCAGGCCTCCGGCCTGGGCGATGACCTCCAGGAGGGTCGCCGGGCCGACGAGTTCATACGCGCCGGGCCGGCCGACGGCTCCAAGGACGGAGACCTTCTGATACTCCCTGATGAAAACCGTGACATGGGCGCCTTTCGTGTATTGCTGATCGAGGAGCGAGGCGAGCTTCTTTTCGAGCTCCTGCGCGGTCAATTTCGAGACCTCGACCTTGCCGAGCAAGCTCAGGGTGATGGAGCCATCCTCCGATACACGAACGGTTTGATTGAGCTCGGGGAGCTCGAAAACGGTGATCTCCAGCAGATCGTTCGGACCGATCTGATAATCCTTGACCTGGAGCGGCGCCGGATCCTGCGAATTGAACGAGGCCCTGACCGGCTGAAGGACAAGTCCGAGGGCCGCGCAGAGAACACAGAAGAACTTACCCATGGCCACCCCACTCCTCTTCGCGATCACAACAAACCGTCATGTCGTTCACGTTATTATAGCATACCTAATTACCGAATTCAGGGGAAGACCTGAGGAGTCCTCCGATGGGCGTCGAAATGGGGTTTATGGGCGTGCCGAAGTCCAGGCTCACGCCGATCAGATAGCGTTTCCATGCCTGGCCGGTCTCCGCGGTCACTCTTCGACCCAACGTCCCCGTCAGCGAGATCCTCAGGTAGCGGGACAGCGTCTTGCTCAGGCTCATCCTGTGGGTCGTGAAGCGATAGAGCACCCCCGAGAAGGCCTCTTCATCCGCGGCCGCTCTCGGATAGGAGTTCTGTCCGAACGTCAGGTCGTAGGAAAGGGATGTCCGCCTCGAAAAAGCGCGGTTGATCCCGATCCCGTAACTCTGATCGACAAAGAACGTAGCTCCCGAGAAAACGGAAAATTGAAATCCCTTGGAGTAAAAGATCCTGGCGGTCGTCAATCTGAAGATGCCGGCCGTAAGATCGACGTCGCCAACGAGGCCCGAGCCATCGGTCTGTCCGATATCGCGGACATCGAACTTCATGTAGCCCAGCCTCGCGCTGCCTACGATCCGGCCCGTCCGATCGGGCGAATCCTCTTGGATGATGGACACAAAGCCGCCAAACAGGGCGTAGCTTCGGGTGTTCTTGAATTGCGAGCTAACGGCGGTGAAGACATAGTCCCCGTACTGGCCGTCGAGAAAAAAACGAAAACGCGGGTCGGGTTGTAAGAAGGTCACGAATTCGAGGGAATCCACCCGGCGATTGAGCGTCTCGGCGAGGTCCATCCCGCCGAACTCCGCGTTGCCATAGTCGAACTTCACCCGATCGAACACCACGGCGAACGAGGCTGCCCGCGAGGCCTGCCAGAGGGCGAAGGCGTCGAGGCGGCTGGTCTTCTCGCGGATATTGACGTAGAGCTCCTGGCTCAAGCGCTGTCGATTGTTCGCGTACCCTCCCCCCAGCCGGAGATAGACCTTGGCGAGCGCGAAATGGATCTGTCCGTGGAAGGTATTGTTCCAGGCCCGCTCGCTCTTGGTATCGAGGTAGAAATCGTAGCGCGGGATATCGAAAAAATCCAGGACGACCGTTTTATTGAGAGAGAACAGCAATTGAAAAGGAAAGCTCGTCGCGATCGTGCCGTCCGGCACGGAATATCCGGCAAAGCCGTAGTAGATATCGGAGTCGTAGCCCGCGTCCCTGATCTCCAAATCGGCATTCACTCTCAGGCTCCCCGCCTTCCACATGGCCGTTTCGACCATCCTGGCGAGCCCTACCCCGGCCCACGTGCTGCCTTGGCCGAAGGCCGCGCGGGGAGCGACGGACAGCCAGAGCGCGATCATGAGGACGGATGCCGCTAACGATCTTGTTGCCTTCATGGGTTCTTTTCTCCAGGCGGATTCCGGGACGAACAGGTCTTTTTAGTAGGCCCCTATGCCGAAGATGACCACGGGGACGGTCTTCAAGAGGATCTTGGCGTCGAGCCACAGCGACCAGTTGTCGAGATATTCCAGGTCGAGCTTCATCCATTCCTCGAAGGCGATGTTGTTCCGGCCGTTGACCTGCCAGAGGCAGGTGATCCCCGGCTTCATCGAGAACCGGCGTCTTTGCCAATCCTGGTACTTCTCCACCTCATCCGGGACCGTCGGCCGGGGGCCGACGATGCTCATATGACCGACGAAGACGTTGAAGAGCTGCGGCAGCTCGTCGATGCTGAATTTCCTCATGAAACGCCCGACGGGAGTGATCCAACCCGTCTTTTTCTCCCGGAATTCCGGCGTGGTCATGGATTGGAGGTCGGTCACGTCGGACAGGTCATCGTGGGCGCCCTGGCGCATCGTCCGGAACTTATAGAGCGTGAACCGGCGGCCGGCCAGGCCCAGCCGGCTCTGCTTGAAGAACACGGGCCCTTTCGACGTGGCCTTGATCAGGACGGCCATGATCAGGAAGAGCGGCAACAGGACGAGGATCCCCAGACCGGCGGCCACGAAATCGAAGAGCCTCTTTATGAGGAGCTCCCATTCCTTGGCGTGCGTCGTCTTGAAATGGAGCAAGGGCAGGCCATCGAGCTCGGCGATGGACGATCGGGCCAGTTTCGTGTCGAAGAGATCGACGGCGACGGTCACCGCGACACCTTCGGTCTCGCAGTCGTCGATGGCGCCTTGGAGGGAATTCAACCGCGACCGGGGGACGACGAAGACGACCTCGTCGATGGCTTCGCGGTGGAAGATCCTGGGGATATCCGCGAGCGATCCGAGGACGGCCAGCCGCTCGACCCGTTGGATGCCGCGCCCGGGCTCATCGTCGATGGCGCCCAGGAGCTCGAACCCCCATTCGGGATGATGGTCGGCCTTCCTGATGAACTCGACGGCCCTCTTGCCCGTCCCCACGATCAGCAGCCGGCGCGTGTTCAAGCCCTGACGGCGGACGTAATGCGAGCTCATGAAGATGGCGGTCTTCTCGAGCCAGATGAAGAGGAAGCCGAAGCTCATGAACAGCATGAAGAACAGCCGGCTCATGAAGGTCAGCTTGAGGAGGAAGATGACCGTTCCGAGGAGCAGGAACGTCACCACCGCGGATTTGATCACGGCCCAGAGGATCTCGAGATAGGTCCGGATCCGCATCGATTGGTACATGCCGTTGGCGTACATGGCCAGGCACCAAAAGGGGACGGCGAAGGCCAGGGCCAGCCAAAATTTCAGCAGGGGGAAGGGGGCCTCGTTCAAGAACCCGTGGAGGAGATAGGCGAAGAGGTAGGCCAGGATAAGGACGCAGGCGTCGACGAAGATCAAGAACCTGCGCAGAACGGTTTCCTTTTCCGTGAGCATCGACTCAAACCCCTCTGATCGATAAGCTCCCCGATTATCTACTTTTTCTCGATCTTCCGCAAGACCTTGGCCGGATTGCCGGCCACGATGGTCCAAGGCGGAACGTCTTTGGTCACGACGGAGCCGGCCCCGACGATGGCGCCCTCGCCGACGGTCACGCCGGCCAGGATCGTGGCGCTCGAGCCGACCGAGGCGCCCTTCCTGATGAAGGTCGGGACGACCTTCCAGTCGGCCTCGGTCTGGAGCCCGCCGCCCTCGGCGGTCGAGCGCGGATACATGTCGTTGATGAAGGTGACGTTGTGGCCGATAAAGACGTCGTCCTCGACGGTCACCCCCTCGCAGATGAAGGTGTGCGACGAGATCTTGCAGTCCTGGCCGATGAAGGCGTTCTTCTGGATCTCGACGAACGTCCCGACCTTGGTGCGGTCGCCGATCGTGCAGCCGTAGAGGTTGACGAAGGCGAAGATCTTGACGTCCTTCCCCAGCTTGACGTCGGGCGATACCCTGCAGAATTCCATGGACGCTCCTTTACAGCTCGATTCTCTGGCCGCCCCGCTTGATGGATTCGTCCGCGGCTTCCAGGAGGCGGACGACCTGGAGCCCGGCTTTTCCGTCATTGAAGGGATCTTGGCCCTTCTCGACGCACTCGACGAAGTACTGGGCCTCGGCCTTGAGGGCCTCGGTCGCCTCGAGCTTGGGGATGTAGACGTCGCCGGACCGGTAGCTCACGAGCAGCTCGTGGATCCCGTTCTTGGCCCCGTTGGCGCTCTTGACGTCGACGCCCCGGTCGTAGATCTTGACCTTCTCGTCGGGGCTGAGATCGTCCCAGACGAGCATCTTTTTGTCCCCGCTGATCAAGGTCTGGCGGACCTTCACGGGGCTCAGCCAGTTGACATGGAAGTGGGCGATGAAGCCGTTGCCTTCGAACTCGACGCAGAGGTAGGCGATGTCCTCGAAGCGACCCTCGAAATGGATGGAGCCGTGGGCCGAGATGGCCACCGGCTTCTTGTCGATGGCGTAGGCCATGATGGACAGGTCGTGCGGGGCCAGGTCCCAGATGACGTTGATGTCGTGCTGGAAGAGGCCCAGGTTGACCCGCACCGAGTCGTAGAAGAGGAGATTGCCCAGCTCGCCCGAGTCGATGACCTGCTTGATCTTCCGCACCGCTCCCGTGAACAGGAAGGTGTGGTCGACCATGGCCCGGAGGCCCTTCTTGGCGGCCAGGTCGACGAGCTCCCTGGCCTGATCGCTCGTCGCCGTGAAGGGCTTCTCGACGAAGATGTGCTTCCCCGCGAGGAGCGCCGCTTTGGCCAGCTCGTGATGGGCGAAGACCGGCGTGACGATGGCCACGGCGTCGACGTCCTTGGAGTTGATCAGCTCGAGGGGATCTTTCATCACCTTGATGAAAGGGAAGTTGTTCTGGGCCAGGGCCAGACGCTTCTCCGAGACGTCGCTGATGGCCACCAGCTTGGCGCCGGCCGTGGCATGGAAGTTCCGGGCCACGTTGGGCCCCCAATAGCCGTATCCAATGACACCGATATTAAGCATGATACCCGCTCCCATTATTGAGTATGACGATTCCCTGACGACTTCTTGGCGAAAGGTCGAAAGGGCCCATTGTTCTAGCGCTCATGGTCTTTTCGCACGATCGGATCATCTCGTGTAGAACTCCTTGATCGAATCCGCGACGTGGGCGATCTGCTCCTCCGTGAGCTCGGGGAACATGGGCAGGGAGAGGATCTGGTCCTGGCACGCGCAGGCGACCGGGAAATCCTCGGGTTTGTGGTTGAGATAGCGATAGGCCGGCGTCATGGGCAACGCCTTGGCGTAGTGGATGCCTGTGAAAACGCCCTTGTCCTTGAGGAAGGCGGCCAGGTCGTCCCGGCGTTCGGCCCGGATGACGTAGAGGTGGAAGATATGGTGCGCGTCCGGCCGGAGCTTGGGAGTCTGGATCTGCTTGACGCCCGCGAGCCGCTCGTTGTACTTCAGGGCGTGAGCATTCCGGGCGTTGTTCCAGTCGTCGATGTGGCCGAGCTTGGCCTTGAGCACGACGGCCTGGATGGCGTCGAGCCGGCTGTTGATGCCCTCGATCTCGTGGATGTGCTTCTGCAGGGAGCCGTGGCTGGCGAACAGGCGGGCGTTGCGGGCGAACGCATCGTCATCCGTGACGATGGCCCCGCCGTCCCCGTAGGCCCCCAGGTTCTTGCCGGGGTAAAAGCTGAAGGTCCCGGCAATGCCGAAGGTGCCGGTCTTCCGGCCCTTGTAGGTGGCGAAATGGGACTGGGCGCAGTCCTCGATGAGGTGGAGCCTGTGCCTGTCGCAGATGGCCTTGATGGCCTCGATATCCACGCACTGGCCGAAGATGTGGACGGGGAGGATGGCCTTGGTCCGGGGCGTGATCTTGGCTTCGACGAGCTTCGGATCGATGTGGAAATACTCGTCGATGTCGACGAAGACGGGCTTGGCCCCGGCCTGGGTGATCGTTTCCGAGGTGGCGATGAAGCTGTTGGCGACGGTGATGACCTCGTCGCCCGGGCCGATGCCCAGGGCCTTGAGGGTGATATAGATGGCGTCCGTGCCGTTGGCGCAGCTGATGCAGTGCTTCCGGCCGTACTTCTCGGCGTAGGCCTTCTCGAACCCCTCGACGTACTTGCCGCCGACGAAGGCGGTCTCGCTGATGACCGACTGGATGGCGGGATCGATCTCGGACTTGATGGACAGGTACTGGGCCTTGAGGTCGACGAATGGGACATTCATGTTGATCCGGAGCTCCTTCTGGCGAAATTATAGTGTCCAAATCTCGGACATGCCGAGACCTCCTAAGGTCTCGGGGGCAGAATAGAGGGAAGGATCCCTCATAGCCATCACCGCAGGGGGTTAATTCGGGGGTGATATATCCCCTGTCTTTCTCCCCTCTAGGGGTGAGACGCTCTCCCGGGATATGGTCAAAACGGACATCTAAGTCGGCCCATCTGCCCGGGATCGCCCAAAGAGCGCCTCATCGAGAGGCGGTTAACCCCCCCCCTTAAAATAGACCGGATGAAGCGGTCCTGTCAACCGAGGCCGCGGCGACGAGGGCATCATTTGCGCTCATCATCGCGCCGCCTGAGCCGCGCTCTCCCGGGCCGAACGGCCGACCTCGTCGTAGGCTGGCGATAAGAACCGGACAGGAGGCTCGAGCCGACAGGGCGATCAGCGGGGATCGGTCATGGATCGCCCCGGCGTTTGACGGGCGCGATCCCGCAGCGGGCCAGGATCTTCCCGGCGTGGTCCAGATCCCTGATCAGGATAGGCATGAATGATCGATTGCGGAAAATGAACACGAACGGAAGGGCCAGCGTATAGACCGCGCACGCGCACAGGGATTTCAGGGTATCGAGACCCAGGAGCGGAGCCTGGGCCGATTGCACGACACCCCGAAGGAGCGCTCTTCGAAGATAGAAGGACCGCTTTTGCCTGATGGACGGGGCCCTTTCATGCACGACAGCCTCGTTGCACCAGACAAACCGGTATCCGCGGTTGATCATCCTTCTGAAAAAATCGCTATCTTCCCCGCCGGTCCGGCCATAGCTCGGATCGAAAAGAGCCTCCTGAGCAGCTATCAATTCCTTGGAAAAGAGAACGTTCCCCGTTCGGCAATATTTGGGATCGGACATCGCCGTGCCCGTCGGGAATTCCCTGCGTTCCAGGATCCTCCCTTTGATGAGCCAAGCCGGCGGAGGATCGTCATAGATCGGCCGGACGGGGCCAAGAACACCGGCGGCTTGATAACGGACGATGGCCTTATAAAGGCTGAGCAACCAAGCCCTGTCCGCGAGCTCGTCGTCATCGATACAGGCATAATAATCCGCTTCGGCGCGTGTTAAGGCCCGGTTCCTCGCCAAGGAGATATTCTGCTCAGGTTCGATCTCGTAGCGGATAGGCAGCGGGCTTTCTTTCTCTCTGGCGGCCACCGTTCCTGCGGCCGAGCCTTCTTGATCATTGTCGACGACCGTGATGCTCAGATGAAAAGAGCCGTCGGTCTCCTGCCCCTGTAAGGAAGCGATGAGGCGATCGAGCATCGCGGGTCTCTTGAAGGTACAGACACAAACGGCGATATGTGTCCCGGGACGCGGGCCGCTTTCGATCTCGACCCGGCCGCCCAAGGCCTCCGAGGGGGATCCGCTCAACTGGACAGCCTTGTGACGTCCGGCTCTTTGGCGCGCAGTCTCTCGGGCATCTTGACCAATGAAAGCAACAAGAAACAGAACCAAATGGGGCTCAATCGATGGAAGGCCGATTCTGCGTAGTTTTGGAACAGGGTCGCGAAGAAAAAGGCCAGCGAAAGGCCGCCGTACTCGATATCCGAGCGGAATCGGCCAATGGAGTGCTTGAATCCTGATAGCAGAGCGAAGACGAGAAGCGCAACGCCCGGCCAGCCCAAATAGAGATAGATCTCGATATAGCCATTATGGGCGCTTCGGGGGTGCCACCACCATTTTTCCCAGAGAGGGGCCACCCGATCGCCGAGCCAGAAATTATCCCAACCGGTTCCCAGCCAGGGGTTGACCGGCAATTTGAGTATTTCTCCCCACAACACGGTCCTGTCGGTCAGGGTGGGGTTGCGGCCAGCCGAGGATAGGATCATCCCCTTGATATCGGTAAATGACAGCAGGGAGACGGCGGCGAATACCAAGACAATAATGGAGTTGCGGACCCTTTTCGGACTTCCTTTGAAATACGGATGGCCGATCAGGAAAATGATCCCGATGCTGAGCAAAAGGCAGAGGATCGGCGTTTTGCTGTCGATAAAGAAAAGCTGCCAGAAGATCACTCCCAGAAAAGCGAGGTCGACAACGCCGATCTTCTTCAAATTCGCGAGATCCTTCCGCCTCCATAAGCTGATGAGCTCCCAGGCAAAATAGATCCCGAAGATCAGGAGAAGAAGCCCATACTCGTTCTTTTGCGTCGCCACGCCGTGGAGGTCGACGGCCCCGCTGCGGGTGAAGGACCTGCCCATGTTCGGCACGAACTTGATGAACAGAATGGACAACGGGATCAGGCCGTACGCGCTCCGCTTGATGAGCGACCGGATCGCGCCCTTGGGGTCCGTTTCGGAGAGGACGACCAGCACCATGACCAGGCTTCCGAACCATTTCGTCCATCTCTTGAACGCGATCAGCGGGACATCCGCCCAGAACATGCTGATCAGGGCCAGGCCGTACAGCGCAAACAGGGCCTTGTTGTCCTTGATGACGCCCAGGATATCCACTCTTCTCCGATATAGCGTCCTGAGCCCGATCAGGATCAGGATCGAAAGAAAAGTGGCGTCAATAGAGCTTCCCTCGGCATCGACGCGGACCGTGTCGAGGTCACCCCCGAATTGGAACCATTGGGATAAGCTCCGGGAAAGGCAAAGGACGATCCAGAGCAGAGGGGCATAAAGAGCGGGAGAGAGCTTCGGCAGGCCCTCTCTCTTGAGGAGGGCGGCCAGCATGATGATGAAGATCACATACGCGGCAATTAATTTCACGTCTTCTCACCCGCCGTCATCGTGTGACTTGAGCTCGAGGGAAGAACAACCCCTCGCCTCCGTTTTGGGTCGTGTCTCAATTCCGGACCGCTGCCTAACGGGATCGCTCTTGAAGGGCAGATTAATCCAGGTTCCCCACCAAGTCAAGGTCGCGAACCGCGCTCGGCCACCCCTCGTGCCGGCGTTCTCCGAGAGCGCTCACCCGGGGCGAGAGGGCTTGAAACTCCCTTTCGAGAAAGAGTATAAGTTGATTTGGAATAAAGGCCGGATTGGCGTCGGCCTGACCGCCGCCCGAGGCGAATAAGGACAGCGGGAGTGGTTCTGGCAAGTCAAGAGAAGGGGTTCCGGAAATGTCCATAGCCCACGCATGGCTGAGATTCGAGAACAGGTACAGAGAGGCACTGTCCGGCCATAGGCATAGACGACCCCAGGCGATGCATAATACAAAGGCCCTCATTTCGTTCACTTTCGACGATGTGCCGAGATCATCCTGCACCCGAGGGCGACAGATCCTCGAGGGATTCGGGCTGAGAGCCTCCTATTATTTGTCGATGTCCCTCATGGACTCCGTCTACTCGATCGGGGCCGCCTTCTCCAGAACCGACCTGGAACAGCTCATAGCCGGCGGCCACGAGATCGGGTCCCATACGTTTGGCCACCTGGACGCCTGGAACACCAAGGCGGCTGTCTTTGAAGCGTCCATTCATGAGAACCAGCGCAAGCTCGATGAGATCCATCCCGGTCTGGGCTTCAAGACCTTCTCCTATCCCATCCGAACGCCTCATCCCAGAATAAAGAAGAAAGCCGGAAAGCTGCATCTCTGCTGCCGAGGCGGAGGGCAAACCTATAATGCGAAGACGGTCGATCTCAATCTTTTGAAGAGCTATTTTGTGGACGCCAGGAACAGGGACGATCTGGATGTCATCAAGAAGGTCATTCGGGAAAGCTGCGAGAGGGGAGGGTGGTTGATCTTCAGCACGCACGATATCGACGAGCATCCCTCCCCCTACGGGTGCACCCCCCGAGCCCTGGAGGACTTGGTGAATTATGCCCACAGGTCGGGATCGGATATCCTGCCCGTCTGCGAGGCCTGCGGCCGGCTCGCTCCGGTACCCTGACGGGGGACGGGATAAGCCAGGGAGGCCTCAGGCGATCTTGTCTTGAAGAACCGATAAGGCTCTGAATGTCGTGGCCTGGGCCCAGTGCAGCATCGGCGTCCTGGCTGTGATCAACGGATATTTCCGGAAATAGAAATAGCCCTTTTTATCCTGCATGTGATCGATCGTCCAATCGGCCACCTTGACCGCCAAGCTCAAAGAGCCGTCCTCGATCTCGGCAAAACGGCTTAGCGTTTCGATCGCCTGAGCCGCGCATTGGCTGTCGACCGGGTAGACCTTGTCGTGATAATATTTCGGCCTCCCCGAGGGCTCGAAGAAGGAATCCCTGTAAAAGGCGAATCCGCGGCGGAGGCTCTCGCGAAAACGTTCGTCGCCGGAATTCTCGATATAGCACTTCAGCGAATCCAGATTATAACCCGTGTGGAAATTGTCTATCCAATGGTAGTCCTTCCGTTCGCCGTAATACCAGGCGCCGTCGGCCAGCTGCCTGGTGCAGCTGTAGCGCACGGCCTCCCCGGCGACGGCCCCATAGTCCTCCCGCCGGACATGGCGGGCCGTACGCGCCAGCATCGCGGCGCCCAGCAGATTCGAGTTGTGAATGGACCTTTGTTCGAACGCGACATAGCTCAAGCAGGTGCCGTCCGGAGTGGCTTCGCGAGGGACTTCCAAGATCCACGAACAGATGCTTTCGGCGACCTTCAAGAACCGCTCGTCGCCGAGGATCTCATAGGCGTCCAGATAGGCCTGGCCTATGAGACCGGTCCAAACGATAATGGGCTCGAAGCGGGGCAGCTTCCCGACGCGGCTGGAGAAATCGAAGTGATTCCCCCAGCTATGATGGGCATAGCCGGGAGCCTTGTTCTGGTCCAGCCAATCGAGGCACTGGATCGCCTTGTCCTTATAGGCCGGATCGCCCGTCGACCTGAACATCTGCAGATAGCCCCAGGCCATATAGCCCCGCCCCTTGGTCGACGCTTGAGGTTTGATGCCCAGGAAGGGCCTCAGGTTGATCGGGCTCTGCCGGACAACCTGCTGGAGGACGCGCTCGAGGAGGAGGTTATTGAACGTCAAGGGCCTGAGGGGGGAGGATAACCCATCGAACGGTTCATATCCCCGGTAGTCATTCTCTTCGATCCACTCCTGGAGTCTATGGAGGCTCTCTCTGAGCTTCGTTTTGAAGAGGGCTTGGATCATAATCCTTGCTCCTTGGCTGTCCGTTGATGGGGATCCGATAGGCTTCCCGGCGATGCCCCCGGGTAGACGCACGGTCATCATAGCAGATATCGGCGCTTCGCGCATTCCCGAAATGACCCATAGCCGGCCGGGACCCCGACAGGAGTGTCGGGTCAGAACAGAGGCCGGGTTTTCGAGGCGATCATCCGGCCCCGCTTTCCCAAGGAGGACGCGTGGCTCGAACGGATCACGCGAGGATTGACACATTCCTGCTTAAGCACTATTAAGTAGAGGACGAAAAGGCTTTTATGGGACGCGGCTCAGGCCAAGCACATCCCCTGCTGGCCTGTCGCCCGGCCCGAGCCACGCCGGCCCCAAGAAGAGGCCGGGCCTTTGTCGGCGTCCCAGCGCCGGATGTCCTTCGGCGATCTTCTTCGAGGATGGATGGACATGACAAGACCTGACCAGAGGGCCGATCAGAGAGGGATCATCCCGATCGACGGCTGGGACATCGTGGTCAAAGGGAAGTGGTTGAAAACGGCCGTCATCGTCGATGAAGATTGGCATGATAGACCGATCATGGCCGACCCCGCGGACTTCGCTAAAAAAATAGGACGGAGCGGGATCAAGGCCGATATCTTCGCTTTTGCGCAAAAGATCCCGGACTGCAAGCCGCGGTACGACTTCACGTTCGAATGGGATAACGTGGCGGCCATTCCGATAACCAGCTATCAGGATTGGTGGCAGCGCCTGACATCCGACCGAAGAAAGGACGTCAAACGGGCGGAGAAACAGGGGATCATCGTGAAAAGAGTCGGGCTGGACGACGAGCTGGTCAGGGGTATCGTCGAGATCAATAATGACGTTCCTTTTCGGCAAGGCAAGCGCTTCAAGCACTATGGAAAGGACTTTGAAACGACCAAAAGGGAATACGCCACGTTCCCGGACCGAAGCGAGTTCCTTGCGGCCACCTTCAACGACGAATTGGCGGCCATTCTGAAGATGGTCTATGTCGGAGAGCTGGCCTGTTTTCTGGAAATCCTCTCAAAGACGAAATACAATGACAAAAGACCCATCAACGCGCTGATATCGAAAGCCGTTGAAATAGCCGTAGAAAAGAAAAAAACGTACCTGACCTACGGTCGATCCCAGTACGGCAACAAGAAGCGGTCTTCGTTCGCCGATTTCAAACAGCGGAACGGATTCGAGCGGATCGTATTCCCCAGGTATTACATTCCGCTGACGGCCAAGGGCCGGGCCGCGGTCCGGCTCCGATTGACGCGCGGCTTATTGGGGATACTTCCCGGGCCGCTGGTGACCGCGATCCTCGACGTGCGCTCACGCGTCACCAGGAAGTTGGCGGAGAAGACCCCGAGCGTTGGATGACATGAGACGACGCGAAGGGCCCTGGGCCGGCCTCGGCAGGCCCTGGAGCGAGGCCTTGGCGGGGCCTGGCGGCCGGCCCCTCTGGCCCGGCGGAGCGGACGCCGGGGCAGGGATCCCCGATTTGAACTAGAACAGGGAGAACCGGATATGCCAGGAATCATGGGGATCATCGATAAGGGACGCGGCGAGAGCGATGCCCAGCCGAATATCGACCTGATGGTCAAGAGCATGCGTCATGAGAAATCCTATGTTTCGGGGACCTACCGGGCCGACCTCGCCGGCCTTTCCGTCGGCTGGGTGGGCCATCAGGGTTCTTTTTCGGATTGCCTGCCGATCTGGAACGAAACCGGGGATGTGTGTCTGATCTACAGTGGCGAAGACTTCACGAACGAAGCGGAGGTTCTGCGGTTGAGATCGGGCGGGCATCGGTTCAACGTCGGGGACGCCAGCTATCTTGTACATCTCTATGAGGATATGGGCGAAGAATTCCTGGCCAAGCTCAACGGCTGCTTCAGCGGGCTGCTGGTAGACCATCAAAGAAAGCGCGTCCTCCTGTTCAACGACAGATATGGATTGGGTCGGATCTACTATTACGAGACCGATCGGCATTTCTATTTCGCCTCTGAGGCGAAATCCCTTCTTCATCTATTGCCGGAATTGCGGGAGCTGGATTGGAACAGGTTCGCGGAGCTGTTGTCATGGGGATGTGTCTTCGGCGATAGAACGATCTTCTCGAAGATCCAGCTATTGCCCGGAGGGTCGAAATGGACCTTTCGTCCGAACCAAAAGACGGACAAAGACGCGTTCTTCAAGATGGAAGAATGGGAGAATCAGCCTCGCCTGGATGTGAAAGACTATTGTGAGAGGTTCCTGCAAACCTATCCACGCGTCCTCCAGCGGCATTTCCAAGGCCCGCAAACGGTCGGGATCTCGCTGACCGGGGGCATCGATACCCGTATGATCATGGCCTGGGCTCCTTGCCTCCCGTTCAAACGGCCTTGTTACACGTTCAGCGGCATCTATCGGGATTGCGCGGATGTCAGGATAGGGAAGAAGGTCGCCTCGGCCTGCCAGCAGAAACATGAGACGATCCGCATCAATAAGGATTTCTTTTCGGAGTTCCCGGCTCTGGCCAAAAGGAGCATCTATTATTCGGACGGCACCATGGACGTGAGCGGCTCGGCCGAGCTTTACATGAATCGCAAGGCCAGGGACATCGCCCCGGTGAGGCTCACGGGGAACTACGGAGATCAGGTGATCCGGGGGGTCATCGGTTTCAAGCCTCTCGATCTGTTCCCGGAGATCTTCGAAGACGAATTCTCCCTGCGTATGAGCGATGCCAAGCGGGCTCGGATCCCGGATCAGCGAGACGCCTTGTCCTTCTTTTGCACGGCGCAGGTGCCCTGGTACCACTACCCTCGTCATGCCCTGGAAATGTCGCAGCTGACCGTTCGGTCCCCCTTCCTCGATAACGATCTGGTTTCCCTCGCCTATCAGGCCCCCGATCCTTGCCGGGATCTCAAGACCTCGCTCCGGTTCATTGAAGCGGGGGATCCCTCCCTGGCGCGGATCCCGACCGATATGGGCGTCAGCCTCCCTTCGGCTTTTTTGATCGGGACGGCGCGGCGCAGGTTCCAGGCGTTCACCAAAAAGGCGGAATATGCCTACGATTACGGCATGCCTCGATGGTTGACCAAGCTGGATAACGCGCTATCGCCGGCGCACCTGGAAAAGCTCTTTCTCGGACGTCACAAGTACTATCATTTCAGGATCTGGTATCGCAACGAGCTCAAGAACTATGTCCAAAGCCTGCTTTTGGATTCCCGGACCCTCAAGCGGCCCTATCTCAGGGGGAACAACCTGGAAAAGATGGTCAAGGCCCATATCAACGGCCTCAATAACCATACGCAAGAGATCCACTGGATCCTGACGAGCGAATTGATCCAAAGACATCTCGTGGAAAAAGCCTAGGTCGACGACCAGAACGCCCTAAGACCGGGGACTCCGCCCGGGTGTCCCCGCTCTGTCGAGCCCCTTACGCAGGACATGATCATAGGCTCCCAGCAGGATCGCTTTCTGGTGTTCCCATTGGAATCGAGCCCTGATCCGTTCGATCCCGATATCGCCCATCCGCGCCCGCCGTCCGGGATCATCCAAGAGGGTGACAACGGCGGCCGCGTACGCTTCCATGTCCCCTGAGGGGAGATACACAGCGGCTTCGCCGGCCGTGAACCGGGTCTCCCTGAGGTCGTAAGCCGCGATGGGTTTCGCCATCGCCATGTACTCGGCGATCTTGATGAACGTCGATTTGTCGTTGAGGGGATTGGACGTCTCCGGCGCCAGCATGATATCGGCGGTCGAAAGATATTTGCAGAAGAGAGCCCGGTCGATGATCATTCCCGGCATGTCGACCTGATCTTGAATGCCCCAGGTCCGGGCGCATTCCGCGGCCTCGTTCCGGGCCGCACCGTCGCCCAGGAGGCAGAATAGGATATCGGTCCTTTTCAATTGGAGCACGATGTGCCGGATGACCTGCATGAGCTCGAGAACGCCGTCCTCCGGACCCATGATACCGGCGTAACAAGCCATATAGGAGAACCCTTTTTTCAGCTCCGGCTCGGGACGCCCCGGAACGATCTCGCCAGCCCTTGGCCCGTTACGCACGACAAAGACGTCGCCCTCGTCGACCCGGCCGCGTCGGACGGCGATGTCCCGATACGAATGATTGGTCGACAGCACGGCGTCGGCCGTCCGAAAAGTGAGGAATTCCAGAGCTCGAGAAAAATAATACAGGAAACGCTGCACCGGCCCTTGATAGCGCGACAGGATCATTTCCGGGAACAGGTCATGATGGTCGAAAACGACTCCCCGGCCAAGGAGCTTGTAGAAGGCCCCGACCACAAAAAGGAAATCGGGGGGATTGCAGAGATGGACCACGGAGAAGCGGTCACGCCTGAAAACCCGCAGGGAGAGGCGAGCGATATGGAAAAGAGAAACAAGATACTCTCGAAGATATCCGACCAGGCCGCGTGCGGCGAAGTCCATCCGGTAGGAATGGATATGGATCCCTTCTAACGAACGTTCCTGGTAGACCGGCGGCTTCCCGCCGGGACCGTCCTGGGCGATGTCCGGGCAGATGACATGGACGCGCCACCCGGCCTCCCGGAGCGTGGCGGCTTCGGCCTTGACCCGGGTATCCGTGAGATAGGGCTGGTTCTCGACGACGATCAACGCGCTCTTCCCCGAACCCGTCCCCGTCGACTGCGTTTTTGGAGGATATCCTGCCGATGGCAACCGTGTTCCTTTCGGGCCCAGATCGTAGCGTCCCCATTCTATTGAAAGTCGACCGGGCGTTCAAGTCTCGCCAGGCGCGAGAGGCGTAACGCCAGGGAGGTCTTGATATCGAAGATCCCCATTCCGGCAGAGGCCCGGCGTCTCGGGATCCCCCGTCGATCCGTTGTGCGGGGGGATGCCGAGCGCCCGCCGGTCTTCGTCTCCGGTTCGACGCCCCGGAAGATGAACGGCGCGTTCATCATTCCGATGGCCTTCTGCGACCGGCCCCTTGGCCCGGATCCCCTTGGCGTCCGAGGACATCTTTCGGGGCCAAAAGCCCCCCTAGCTAGCCATTCTCCGTCCACTATGCTCTCAGGAATCCCCTTTTGGGGTGATTCCTGCCCACAGGGGATAACGGAGAATCTGAACGGTAAAAAAAATGAAACCCATTGATCTTGCCGTCGGGCCGAGGGGCTCCATTTGCCGGAGGGAGGATTCCTTATGAATAAGACGCTTCGCCTTTGTCAAAATCCGAAGAACCTCGTTATTATGATGGTCACCGCGGCCTTCTGTCTTTTTTCGTTACCGCTCCAAGCGGCCGGGCAGGCCAAGTCCGGTTCGATCCTAACCTCCCTGGCCAAGAGAGATTCGGATAATCTCAAGGTCGCGTTCGCTTACTCCCCCAGGTTCCCCGTCGCCGGACAAGCTGTCCATTTCATGGATGCCTCGATGGGAACGCCCGTCTCCTGGCAGTGGGATTTTGGCGACGGGACCACGAGCACGCTCAGGAACCCGACGCACATCTATGCGTCCCTCGGATTCCGCCGGGTGACGCTGACCGTTTCCAATAGCACGAATTCAAGGAAATCGTCCCGAACGGTGACCGTACTGGCCGCCGAGGGCGGGGCGTCCTTTGTTTTTTCTCCGGCGACCCCGGGACCGGGCCAGGCCGTTCAGTTCGCGGATACGACGTCGGGAAACCCGACCGCCTGGTCATGGAATTTCGGGGACGGGGCGACCAGCACGGCGAAGAACCCGAGCCATGCTTTTACCCAGCCGGGGAATTATGCCGTGAACTTGGTCGCCGCCAACAGCACCGGGCCCAAGCAGGCCAGTAAGACCATTACGGTCGCTTCCATGTCCGTGCTGACGTCCTCTTTCAGCTATACGCCGGCATCCCCGTCGGTGGGCCAGTCCGTCCAGTTCACGGATACGTCGGCCGGCAACCCGACGTCGTGGAGCTGGAGCTTCGGCGACGGCTCGACCAGCACGGCCCGGAATCCCAGCCACGCCTACGCGACGGCGGGGTCCCGGACGGTCACCCTGACCGCCACCAACAGCTCCGGTTCCAACAGCGCCAGCCGGACCGTGACCGTCGCGGCGGCCCTGGCCGCGTCCTTCACGTACAGCCCCGGCTCTCCGGCCGTCAACCAGACCGTCCAGTTCACGGATACGTCGGCGGGCAGCCCGACGTCGTGGAGCTGGAGCTTCGGCGACGGCTCGACCAGCACGGCCCAGAATCCCAGCCACGCCTACACGACGGCGGGGTCCCGGACGGTCACCCTGACCGCCACCAACAGCTCCGGTTCCAACAGCGCCAGCCGGACCGTGACCGTCGCGGCGGCCCTGGCCGCGTCCTTCACGTACAGCCCCGGCTCTCCCGCCGTCAACCAGACCGTCCAGTTCACGGATACGTCGGCGGGCAGCCCGACGTCGTGGAGCTGGAACTTCGGCGACGGCTCGACCAGCACGGCCCAGAATCCCAGCCACGCCTACACGACGGCGGGGTCCCGGACGGTCACCCTGACCGCCACCAACAGCTCCGGTTCCAACAGCGCCAGCCGGACCGTGACCGTCGCGGCGGCCCTGGCCGCGTCCTTCACGTACAGCCCCGGCTCTCCCGCCGTCAACCAGGCCGTCCAGTTCACGGATACGTCGGCGGGCAGCCCGACGTCGTGGAGCTGGAGCTTCGGCGACGGCTCGACCAGCACGGCCCGGAATCCCAGCCACGCCTACACGACGGCGGGGTCCCGCACGGTCACCCTGACCGCCACCAACAGCTCCGGTTCCAACAGCGCCAGCCGGACCGTGACCGTCGCGGCGAATCCGAGCGTCGTGGCCGCGTTCACGGTCTCGCCCGCCGCGCCCGTCGTAGGCCAGACGGCGCAATTCACGGACGCCTCGACGGGCTCGCCGACGGCTTGGTCATGGAACTTCAATGACGGCTCGACGAGCGCGTTGCAGAATCCGGCTCATTCGTTCGCTACGGCCGGCTCCTATTCGGTGACCCTCGTGGCGTCGAACGCGAGCGCGAGCTCCAGCACGACGAGGGTGGTGACCGTCGCGGCCCAGCCCGCGGACCTGGCCGCCGCGTTCACGTTCTCGCCGAGCTCCCCGAAGGTCGGCGACACGGTTCAATTCACCGATACGTCGACCGGCAGCCCGCTCATTTGGCTGTGGGATTTCGGGGACGGCACGACCAGCACGACCCAAAACCCGGGTCATTCCTATGGCACGACGGGGTCCAGGACCGTCACGCTGACCGTTAGCAACGGCTCCGGATCGAATAGCGCCAGCCGGACCGTCGCCGTGGCCGATAGCTCCCCCTCCGTCAATCTGGCCGATCGCTGGATCGACTGGTCCGGCGCCGGCGTTCCCGGCGGCATCGCCCAATACCGGGATGGCGGCGTCAACGCCCGGCCTCGAGGCGTGAGCGTGGCGGATCACGGCGCCGACCCGACCGGGGCGAGGAACTCCTCGACGGCCTTCGCCAACGCGCAGTCGGCCTGTCCGGCCGGCTCGTACATCTACATCCCCAACGGGACGTATCTCCTGTCCGGGACCGTCTCGCTCACGTCGAACCGGACCTGGCGCGGACAGAGCGTCACCGGGGCCATCATCAAATTCTCCGGCAGCGGCGGGTTCGCCTCTCAGGCGGAATGGCCGCCCCCGAGCTATTCGGCCAACGGCATCTCTGTCACGGCCGGGGCGACCAAAGGGAGCCGGGTCCTGACGGTCGCCAGCACGGCCACGTTCTCCGTCGGCGGCCTCGTCCAGCTGACGCAGCTCACTCCGTCCTATATGCATGCCAACTCGTCCAACAGCTGGACGGCGGAATCCTGGTTCGGCTACGACGCGACCCGGCTGTCGAGCATCATGTTCACGGTGGCGGCGATCGACAGCGCGGCCAGGACGGTCACGCTGGACCATTCGCTCCCCTTGGACATGACCGCCAGCCCCCTGCTCACGCCCCGGGCGCTGCTGACGCGCGGCGTCGGGTTCGAGAACCTGCAATTCGACTGCACCAGCAGCACCGCCAATCAGGTGGTCCAGATCGTCAACGCGACGTCCTGCTGGATCTACGGGTGCTACTTCAAGCGGATGTACGACCGCTCGGCCTGGTTCGAGGAGGTCACGAACTGCACCTTTGAGCGTAACCACTCCGACCACGGCCAGGGTTTGGGTCGCAACTGCGAGGGGCTGGACTTCGTCGGGAACGCGTGTTGGTGCCTGGTGCAGGATAACACCTTCCATTCCGCCGGGTACCCGATGATCATGTTCGGGGACTGGCAGGGCGGGTGCGCCGGCAATGTCATCGCCTACAACTTCCTCAACGGGTTCAACCAAGGCTACGACTTGAGCACCGCCCCGCTGACGGCGGACGATAGCCACGGCCCTCCCTGCGTCTTCAACCTGTGGGAGGGGAATGTCGGGGAGATCTTCGGGAACGACGGCTACTATGGTTCCGCCGGCCTCGGCACGTACTTCAGGAACCGCATCTGGGGCACGACCAGCGAAATGAATTATGCCGATCAATGCTGTCTCGAGTTCACCCACTGGTCTTACATGTACACCGTGGTCGGCAACGTCCTCGGCACGCCCGCCGGCTCCAGTTGGAACACGACCGGGGAATACTCGCAGATCTATGAGGCCAGCGGGAATTCCTTCCAGTCCCCGCACATCTACCGGCTGGGCTACCCCGACATGGGCAATCGGAGCTATAGCGGCACCGGGTCCAATCCGAGCAATTCCACTTATTTCGACACGAGCGTCAAGGCCACGCTGATCCGGCACGGGAATTTCGATTACGTCAATCAGGCGGTCCTTTGGGATTCGGCCATCTCGAACCATGTCCTCCCCGCCTCGCTCTATCTCGATTCGACGCCGTCCTGGTTCGGTTCGCTGGCCTTCCCCGCCATCGGCCCTGACGTGACGGGCTACACGCGGGATATTCCTGCGGGCGCCAGGTGGGCTTCCTATCTGGCCTCGGGGCGGCTCGCCGACCTCTTCTAAGGGGACGCCGGGCGGATCGGGGATCGCCTGCGGCTGGGCGCACGGGGCGGACAGGCGTGGGGCGACATCCCCGAGGGCTTTGGGCCACCGCCCGCCCCCGCGCCTCAAGACCGAAGCCCTCGAGGGCAGCGCCGGCCGGAGACACGGGGCGGCCTGGTCCGTCCTGTCCCAGGCCTGGGCCACGGCTCCGTCGGCCTCGTCCCCGGGATCGATCGGGGATTGATATCCCTTCCCAATCCGAGGAGAATTGTTATAGAATAGGAGGGGTTCTTTTCAATCCGGAGGCGGAGGGATGGTCATGCGTCTAAGGGGGAATCGTCTGCCGAATGGCCTGATCGTGATGGCCTCGATCTTCATCCTGGCGGGGGACAGATGCTCGGTTCGTGAGCCCAATAATCCCGGAGAGGACCTCGCCGCGTCCTTCACCTACAGTCCCGCCGCCCCGACGCCCGGGCAGACCGTTCAGTTCACCGATACGTCGACGGGATCCCCGAATTCCTGGCAATGGGACTTCGGCGACGGCGCCACCAGCACGGCCCAGAACCCCGGGCACGCGTTCTCCGAGCTGGGGGCCTACTCCGTCAGCCTCACGGTTCGCAACAGCTCCGGCTCCGATCAGGTGAGCCGGACGGTGATGGCGGTCGACGCCAACACCATCATCCCTCCGAACCGGTTGATCGAATGGTCGAGCGCCGGGGTCCCCGGCGGGACCGCGCAATACCGGCCGGGAGGCGCGAACGCCCGGCCTTTGGGCGTGAACGTCCTCAACTACGGCGCCGTCAGCGGCGGCACCGTGAATTGTACGACGGCGTTCGCGAACGCGCAGGCGGCCTGCCCCGCCGGTTCCCATGTGTATATCCCTGACGGGACCTATCTGATCTCGGGCACGATCACCCCGAAATCGAACGTCACCTGGCGTGGGCAAAGCACGGCCGGAACCGTCCTCAGGCTCTCGGGAGGCGGCGGGTTCGAAACGCCGTCGCAGTCGCCCTACGTCTCGGCGCAGATCGGGCTCACGGTCACCGGGGGGGCCACGGCGGGCAGCCGCGTCCTGACCGTGAGCAGCCTGACCGACACGCGGGGCAGCACCGTCAGGGCGGGACAAATGGTCCAGCTGACCGATCTCACCCCGTCCTATATGCACGGAAATACCGCGAACGGCTGGTCCGCGGCGGACTGGATCGGCTACGACGAAACGCGCCTGGCCACGGTCATGTTCATGGTCGTCAGCGTCAACTCCGGGGCCCGGACGGTCACCCTCGACCACGCCCTGCCCATCGATATGACGGCCAGCCCGCGGTTGATCCTCTGGACGATGACTCCCACCGTGGGCGTCGGGTTCGAGACGTTGACGATCGATTGCACCAACAGCACCGTGGACAGGGCGATCACGCTCGTCAATGTGAACGCCTGCTGGTTCTACGGGTGCTATTTCAAGAACATCCACAGCCGGTCGGTCTGGTTCCAGGAGGCCACGAACTGCACGTTCGAGCACAGCTATTCCGACAACGGGCAGCAACTCGGGAGGAACTGCGAGGGATTGGACTTCGTCGAGAACTGCTGCTGGTGCCTGGTCCAGGACAACATCTTCCACTCGGCGGGATACCCGATGGTCATCTTCAGCGACTGGATGGGCGGCTGTTGCGGGAACGTCGTCGGCTATAACTTCCAGGACGGCTTCGACCAGATGACGGACCCCGATGCCGTGGGCCCGTTGACGATGGACGACAACCACGGGGTGCCCACGATCTTCAATCTCTGGGAGGGCAACTTCTGCGAGATCCTGGGCAGCGACGGCTACTGGGGGTCATCGGCCTACGGGACCTTTTTCCGCAACCGGATCTACGGGACTTGCAACAAGGTCCCCTATCCCGACGAATGCGCGATCGAGCTGACCCACTGGTCGGCCTACTACACGGTCGTCGGCAATGTCCTGGGCACGGCCCAGGGCTCGAGCTGGTCGACGTCAGGGACGGGTCTGTACTCGCAGATCTATGAAGCGAGCGGCACCGACGTTCAGGCCCCGCAGATCTACCGGCTGGGCTACCCCGATATGGGTTATCGAGGCTACAGCGGCACCGGGTCCAACCCGACGAATGGGACCTACTATGACACCAACGTCAAGGCGACGCTGATCCGCCATGGGAATTTCGATACCGTCAACAACACGGTCGTGTGGGACACGAACATCGTCAATCACGTCCTTCCGGCTTCGCTCTACCTGACCGAGACGCCCTCCTGGTTCGGCGCGCTGGCCCTGCCCGCCATCGGTCCCGATATCGCGGGCTACGCGCGGGACATCCCCGCGAGCGCGCGGTGGGCCGCCTACCGGGCCTCGGGGAACCTCGCGGACCTCTTTTAAGACGGCCCGAGGACCGGGGCCTCGGCCGTCGGGCTTTGCTGGCGGGGAGGGGTCCTTTACCCCTTCCGGTGCAGCAGATGGGGGACAAGGGAAAGCACGTCGCGGATGGACCTGAAGCTCCGCTGCAGGAGGACCACCAGGGCGAGGTAGAGCACCGTCGCGATCGCGCTGGAGACCAGGATACGGACGACGAGGCTCGATCCCTTCGGGACGAGATCCCATGAAAGGCCGGGCCCCAACAGCAGGAACCAGACCGCGAGAACGATGGCCCCGGACAGGAAATAGGGCCAGATGTTCCCAAAGACGTCCCTGAGGCGCAACTGAATGGGGCGTCCTCCGTACCAGATCGCCGGCACGACGAGGATGTAGCTCCTGGCGCTCAAGGCCGCGGCCATGGCCACGGCGCCGCGCGGCGCCGCGAGGACGAACAGGGTGACCGTGACCGCGCCCGCCACGAAGTTCCAGCGCAGCCACCGGTCCGGCGTTCCCAGGGACAGGTGGAGCCACGAGCTGGACCCGTAGAGGAGCTGGGCCGCGATCCCCGGCCCCAGGGCCAGGACCACGAAGCCGGCCTCGACCCAATTCCGGCCCAGGAGCAGCGCGACCAGGTCGTGGGCCAGGATCGTCAGGAGGACCGAGGCCAGGACTCCGGGAAAGGTCACCAGCGAGACCGCCTTGGCGAAGTACGCCGAGAACTTGTCCTTGTCGTTCTGGAGACGGCTGAGGGCCGCCAGGGCGACGTTGTGGAGGGGCGTCAGGAGCTGAGCGGCCGGCATGGAGAAGATGCTGTAGGCGCGGTCGTAGTTGCCCACCAGGCTGGCTCCGTGGAATTTCCCCAATAGGACCTTGTCCAGGCCGTTGGACAGGAAGCCGAGCGCCAAATTGACGTAGACCTTGACCGCGTATTTCAGGCTCGGGAAGGCCTTCTTGAGCCGGATGGGCCCCTTGGGCCGCCAGGGGTTCAGGATCCAGGCGGCCAACACGAGCACGGCCGGGATGGTGAGCTGCCGGACGACGATGGACCAATAGCCGAAGCCCGCGAGGGCCCCTCCGATCGCCAGGACATAGCTCAGGACCACGCCGGACAGCTCGGCCAGGGCGACCTTGGCGAATTTCATCTCCCGCTTCAGAAGGGCGATGGGGGTCGTCGATAGAGCGTAAAAGACGAAACTCGCCGCCATCGCCGCCGCGATCCCGCTGAGGCCGGGCTGGCGATAGATCCCGACGAGCGCGAACCCGAAGCCGACGAAGCCCGCCGTCAACACGGACGCGATCAGGACGTGCAGCCAATAGATCGACACGACCTCGTCCTTGTTGAGGTCGGGCCGGTAGATGATGTATTCCGTGAAACCGTTCACCCCGAAATTGGCGATCCAGGTGCTGAAGGCCGTCACGATAGCCACCAGGCCGAAATCCGCCGGCCCGAGGAGGCGCGCCAGGACGACCGCGCCGACGGTCTGGCAGGCGATGGCCACGGATTGGGCCGCGATGTTGACGCTGGCGCCCCGGATGGCCTTGTTCTTCAGGGCCAGGGCTTCCGATTCGGGCATGTCTTCGGTCATTGTCAGCCGCCAGGGACCTCTCGCCGGGCGCGGCCTAGGGCCGGCCCAGCACCCTTTCGATATTCTGCAGGAATCCTCCGAACATCCCTTCGATCGACGCGTTGGCGAGGATATCCCGCTTGGCGTTCTCGGCGAACCTGGCCCTGTCCTGATCGTGATCGAGGAGGAAAAGCACCTTCGCCTTCAGGTCGTCCCGGTCGTTCTCCTCGACCAGGAAGCCGTTCCGTCCCGAGATCAGATAGTGGATCTCCGGCGGCTGGGGCCCCTTTTCCGTGATCACCGGCAGGCCCAGGACGAAGGCCTGATTGATCCCCAGCCCGACGTGGCCGGGGATCAGGAAGACGTCGGCCATCTTGAAGATCTTGCAGATCCCGACGTTCCCGGGATCGTAGATCTCCCCGAGATAGAGGACGTTGTCCCTCCGGATCTCCTTCCGGAGCCGGTCGTTGAACCCCGAGCCCACGAGGACCAGTCCGTAATCGGGATTCTCGATGGTGTTGAAGACCTCGATCGCGTGATCGACCTTCTTGCGGCCGCCCCCGACATCCATGCGGCCGACGAACAGGGCGGTCTTTTTGAACGGGATGCCGTACTCCCGCTTGATCTCCTCCCGGCTCGCGTCGATCTCGGGGAACTCGAGATAATTGATGGTGTTGTTCGCGTAGGTGATCTTGGACCGGTTCTTCGCCTTCACGAAGCCGGTTTCCTTCGGGGAATAGAGGATCAGGCCGTCGGCCAGGGTCTGCATGTGGTGGAACGCCGCGGACCGGAGGCGGTGGTCCGGAGCGTCCAGGTTCGCGCCCTTGGTCCAGATCAGGACGGGCCGCCGGCTCAGACGCAGCCAATAAAGCAGGGGGAACAGGATGACATCCTTGATGTGGAGGAACAGGATGACGACGTCAGGGTCGAGCTCCTGGATCTCTTTCCTGTAGAGAGAGAAGCGGAAGGGGATCGCCTGGAAATCGAACTCCAGAGGATGGGGATTCTTCTTTTGGAGCGAGTTCGCGCGGACGATGAGCTCATACCCGAGGTCCTTGAATCTCCGCGCGAAGTCGTTATAGACGCTGACGCGGTAGTGCATGACCTCGTTGGAGATCAACAGGACCTTGGTCATGCCCGGATCACCAGGAGATCCCGTGATAGACCGCCCGGATCCTCGAATGATCCTCGACGATCCTGACCAGGTCGATCAACGTTTTGCTCCGGTCCAGCCTCTTGGCCAGAGCCGTAAATTCCGCCGAAGGGTTCGCGACGACGAGCACATCGGCGAACGAGGCGAGCTCGTCGATATCCTCTTCGATCAGGTCGGCGATATGCGGGATCTCTTTTTCGATATAGGATTTATTGGCTCCCAGGAGCCGGGCGATGGACACGTATCTGTCATAGATCCGGATCTCGAAGCCCTTGCCCAGCATGGCTTCGATGACATCGACGATCGGGCTTTCCCGGAGATCGTCGGTACCGCCCTTGAAGCTCAGGCCCAGGAATCCGATCTTCTTTCCTTTATAGGCCGCGATCGTCTTGATGACCTTGGCGATCTGCGCTTTGTTGCTGGCCAAGATCGAAGTGAGGATCGGCGAGTCGAGGTCCATCCGCTTCGTTTCGGACGCGAGCGCTCTCACGTCCTTGGGCAGGCAGGAGCCGCCGAAGGCGAATCCCGGCTTCAGATAGGCCGGGGAGATATTGAGCTTCGTATCCGAGCAGAAGATATCCATGACCCGGTGGCTATCGATCCCGTATTCCCGGCAGAGGCCGCCGAGCTCGTTCGCATAGGCGACCTTGAGGGCATGGAACGAGTTGTCGCAGTACTTGACCATTTCGGCGATCTTGAGGGGGACCCGGAAGATCTGGGCGTCCACGTGCTCATAGATCTTGAGAAGGACGTTGCCGCTCCTTCGATCGATCTGCCCGACGACGTGCTTGGGCGGATGGTAGAAGTCATGAACGCTGGTTCCCTCCCTGAGGAATTCAGGGTTCATGCAGACGCCGAAGTCCCGTCCGGCCTTCTTCCCGGAGTGACGCTCCAGAATAGGGACGACGACGTTCTCGACGGTGCCGGGCAGGACCGTGCTGCGAACGACGACGACGAAGTAGCGGGGATGGGTCTTGAGGGCCCGGCCGATCTGGCCGGACACTCTCCGGATGGCGCCCAGCTCCAGGCTGCCGTTGGGCCGGGAGGGGGTGCCCACACAGACCAGAGCGAGGTCCGTGGCCCGGACGGCTTCGGCGACGTCGTCGGTCGCCCTGAACTTGCCGTTGGCGACGACCTTGCCGATGATCGTGTCGATGTCCTTTTCGACAATGGGGCTTTTCCCCCCATTGATCAATCCGACCTTGAACGGATTGATATCGGCGCCGATGACATCATGACCGAGCTCGGCGAGGCAAGCCCCCGTCACGCTTCCGACATAGCCAAGGCCGTACACACTGATCTTCATGTTCCGCTCCCGATTCGGTTTTTAAGGATTATATATGAATCGCGGGCAAATATCATCGGATACCTCATGCTCGGACGGCTTCGAAGCCGTCCGGCGGAGCCCTCTCGGGCGAGCCCCATTCCCGAGGGGAAGAAGCCGGACCCCTCGATCTCCGTTCGCTGGGAAAAGCCGCTGAGGCCTTCCCCTCAGGGCGATCGATATGTCCGTAGGGACCGGGCGGGTTCGCCCTATCGGGAGCCGGCTCCGGGATCTACAGAGGCGAGACAGGCCTGGCGGGGTTCCCGGCGATCATGAAATTGGCCGGCATCGACCGCTGAACGACCGAGCCGGCGGAAACGATGCTGCCGCTTCCGATGGTCACGCCCGGTCCGATAAAGACGCGTGCGCCCACCCAACAGCCGTCGCCGATGACGATGGGCTTGTAGACGAGCGGACCCGTCCGCTTGGAGGGGTCCCCGATCTCATGGCTGCCCGTGACCAGCATGACCTGAGGGCCGAATCGGACATTATCGCCGATGGTGATGCCGCCGCCCGCGTCCAGATAGGCCTTCCGGTTCAATTGGACGTTCGATCCGATGACGATCCTCCGATGGTCTTCATAGTAGATGCTGTCCCGGATCTGGACGTCCCGGCCGCATCGCAGCCCGAACGCGCGGGCCAGGAGCGGACGAAGGTAAGCGTTCGACAGGATCTCGTCCGGCCACAGGTTGATGACGAAGTTGAAGAGGACGTCATCCAGGCTGGAAGCAAGGGCTAGCAGGGGTTTCGCGAAGGACACGGGAACAGTCTACCCCAAATCCCCTAGGAAGGGAATCCTTTCTTGGATCCTTCGAGGTCGATCTCCGGGACGTCCGAGACCAAGAGCGGCGGGAGGTGAAGATATCGGGTTGTCGCGCGCTTGCGGTCGATATCCAGATAGATGGCCTTGACTTGATCGGCCGAGAGTCCGGCGTGGCGACCGACGAGCTCGGCGTCAAGGCCATGGTTCTTCCCGTAGAGGCAGAGATCCATGCTCTCGAAGGGGATCGAGAAGAAGAACTCGTCCTGACCCTGGGGCAGCGAATAGGTGTCTGTCGTCGGGCGGCGTCGGACGATCGCCTCGGGCAGACCCATATAGCGGGCCAGCTGATAAACCTGGGATTTGTAGAGGTGAGCGATCGGCTTCAGATCTCCCGCGCCGTCGCCGAGTTTGACAAAAAAGCCTTGGTCGTATTCCAGGCGGTTGGGGGTCCCGGCCACCGCGTAGTTTTGCCTGTCCGCGTGGTAGTACTCGAACATCTTACGGATCCGCTGCTTGAAATTCGTGCAGGCGACGATCTCGAGGTAGGCCTTGAGCTCCAGCCGCCGTGTCTGGGTCTCTCCCTCCGGCGACGTGGCCACGATGGAGAAGTAGGTGAACCCTCGGCCCAACGTGGCATCGGAGGCGATGATCTTGGATCTCCAGCCGCTCCCGTAGGCGGGGATGGCCGAACGGACGGCCTGGTCATATTTCTCATAGTAGCCGACGGCTTCGAGGACTGTCGTGATATCAACGAGGATCCGGGGCATCTGCAGATGGTCGGCGAGCCGCGTGCTCAGCATGATCGTCTCGTCCGCCGAATGCCGCTCCGGCATCTCGAGTCCCAGCGTCCGTTCGCGCCCGACAGCCGCGGCGCAAAGGGCCGCCGTAACGCTGCTGTCGATACCTCCCGAGATGCCGATGACCAGGCCTCGTTTGTGCAGGAGATCCTTCATGAAGGCCCGGATCCGCGCGGTGATCTCCTCGCAGGTGCGGGCGCAATCGAGTTCGAGGACTTCCGGAGAAAACGGTTTCTTATCGATCATGGCGTTCTTTCCGCGGGGCCTCAGATCCACGCGATAGGGGAGAGGGCCTCATCGGACGAGCTTCCTTTCCAGGAAAGCGCAGATGTTCCCGATCGTATCGAGGTTTTCGGGCAGCAATTCGTCATCCTGGACCTTGATCCCAAAATGTTCTTCCAAGTAATTGATGAGCTCCAGAACGCCGGTGGAATCGATGATCCCCTGGTTGAAAAGAGAGACGTCGCGTTCCAGGGGGCGGCTGTCGCCAAACAGGAACTGGTCGGTGAGGAACTTGCGGATATCGGGCTCGTGATTATTCATTTCGGGCTCCTTGGCGCGTTGAGATCTTTGTTCCGGTCATGCTGCTCCCTAAAAACCTGCAGGGCCTTGGCCCGATCCGGCTTGCCATTGCTGTTCTTGGGGATCGCGTCGATAAGGAATAGGAGACGCGGGACCTTGTATTTCGGCAGCTTCGAACGGCAGTATTCGAGGACCAGATCCCGGCTGGCCGGATCCCCTCCCCTCGGGACGGCCAGCCCCGCCAGGGTCATGTCCCGGGCGTCGGGAACGGCGAAGACCAGGCACTCCATGGCTTGGCCCGATTCGATGATCGTGTCCTCGATCTCCTGGAGGTTGATCCGATGCCCATCGATCTTGACCTGGTCGTCCCTTCGGCCCGTCACGAAAAAGAAGCCGTCCTGATCCTTGAACCCGATATCTCCGGTGTGATAGCCGTGCCGGTCGATGACCCTTCGGGTCGCTTCATCGTCGCGAAAATAGCCGAGCATGATGTTGTCCCCCCGGGCGACCAACTCTCCGCTTTGGTCAGGCCCGAGGGCCTGGCCGTCGGAGGACAGGACGTCCAGAGTCACGCCCGGGATGGCCCGGCCGATCGAATCGATCTTGGCCCGCAGGAATTCCGGAGGGAGATACGTCAATCGGGCGGAGGCCTCCGTGGCGCCATACATGATGATCAATCGGGTCTGGGGCGGCAGAATATCGAGGAGCGCCAGCTTGATGCTCCGGGCCATGTGCCCGCCGGCCTGCGAGCAATACCGAAGGGCCGGCAAGCGGTCGCGATACTCGGCCAGGGGCGATTTAAAAAGCAATTGGGCATATGTCGAAGGGACCCCGGAGAACCCCGTGACCTTCTCCTCGGCCATCTGCTTGAGAACGGAGGCGGTATAGGCGAACTGGTTATTGATGACGATCGTCCCGCCGACCGAAAAGTGCGAATTGAGAAGGGATTTCCCCATGACATAAAAAAAGGGCAGAACGACCATCTGGACGTCGGCGGCGGTCAGGGCGAGGTATTCGACGATGGACCGCGTGTTGGCCACCGCGTTGGCATGGGAGAGCATGACCCCCTTGGGCTTTCCTTCGGACCCCGAAGTGAAGATGATCATGGCACAGGATCGCGGATCCGTTGTCAGGTCCGGGTTCCGATCGGGGAGGTCCGAAACGCCAAGCCCGCGGCCTTCGACGGACGTATCGGGGCCAGGGTCCAGGACGCCGGACGGCGTGAGGACCAACAGGTCCAGACCCAGCGGAGACAGATCGGTCGATCGGGCGGAACGTTCGTACTTCCGCGAGACGAGAAGGGCCTTGGCCTCGAGGACCTTGAGCGTGCCGGACAGATCGTCCGGCTTGAGCTCCGTATTGAGGGGCACGGCGACCCCGCCGGCCTTCAGGATCCCATAGTAGCCGAAAACATATTCCTTGCTGTTTTCGCTCAGCAGGGCGATCCGGTCCCCCGGTTTGACGCCCAAACCGAGGAGACGATGGGCGAGACGGTTCGCGAGCCGATTGACGGCGGCATAGGTGCATCGTTCCTGGCCGTGGACGACCGCCAGCTTGTCCGGATAGCGTGCCGCGCTTGTCTCCAGGAAATGATGGATCAGGCTGGGGGCCGCAGACATCAGCGGCCCTCCAGGCCGGCCAGGCGGATCAGCAGGTCGATCGCGGCGGCCTGGCTCCCGACTTCATTCAGGTGCCCGCCGTCGCTCGTATAGGCCGGATTCAATAGATCGATCGTCCTCTGGCCGTCACGGACGAAGATCCGTTCCCCCGAGGCCGACATCGCCTCGACCGCCGCGAGGTCCCAGACGGCGGCCCCGTACGTCCTCCGGATATGGTCGTTGATCGAGTTCCTCCTGGCGTTCTCCCCCTTGAGCGCCGATCCCCGCCCGAGGAAGCCCTTGATCCTGGCTTTGATCCCGGGCGCGGCGTTCGTCAGAGGGACCGTGACGGCGAGGATGATCAGATCGGGATACTTGGCGCCCAGATCGGAGAGAGTCCTGTCATAATGGTCCATAAGCCCTTGGAGGTCGGTCGACGAATCGATGTCGACATAGCAGAATTTGAAAAGAGCCACGTCCGCCTTCTGCCCGATCCCGCCCTCCAGGATCGAGCGGAAATGATCGATCTTCCCTTTCGGGTCGCGGTTCTGACCGATCAGCGAATGGGCGAAGACCGGCCGGTCGAAATCACGCGGGTCCGCCGTCTCCCGGATATCGAGCGGGATATGGGGCGAAGAGCCCAGGACCGCCCGGAGGCCGTCAAGGATGTTCTGCCCGACGGACTGGTGCCCGAAATAGATCCTCTTGCGGGCCAGCGCTTCCCATCGGTCTGCCGGGATCGCTTGGAGCCGTTGGCGGGAGCTGCTGAGCGGGTCCATGGTCTTTTCCTCCCGACATGAGAATAGGGATGCGATCAGGGCCGCGAAGGCCAGTCCCTTGACGGCGAACGCCCAGGCTTTGCCGGCCCCTGGTTTCATTCCTCGCCCCGGCTCCCCGAGATCGTCCTTTCTCCCTCGCCCGAGTACGGCTTCGGAGGATGCTCCGGAGATTCGGACCGAGCTCTGCCAAAGCCCTCATAGATGAATCCGAGCTTGGTCAGTTCCGAGGGCTCATAGAGGTTCCGGAAATCGAAAAAGCGCTTTCCCCGCATCAAGCCGGCGATCCGCGGAAGATCGAGATGGCGGAATTGGTTCCATTCCGTCAGGATGACAAGGGCATCGGCCCCCTTCGCGGCGTCGTATTCGTCGGCGCCGTAAAGGAGCTTGAAGGGCCCGGCCCCGAAATCTCCCCGGGCGCTTTCATCGGACCGTCCTCCCTCGAGGCTTTCGATCTTGGCGAACGGGAGTCTCCGGGCGTTCTCCATGGCTTGCGGGTCGAAGACCCTGACCCGGCCTCCCTTTTGGATGATCTCGAGGATGACGGCAACGGCCGGCGACTCGCGGATATCGTCGGTCCCCTGCTTGAAGGCCAAGCCGAGGACGCCGACGACCTTCCCTTCGAGTCCCGAAAGCCCGGATTCGATCTTCCGGACCACGTGATGTCTCTGGAAATCGTTGGCTTTGACGACGGAATCGACGATGCTCATCCGTACGCCGTGCTCCTGCCCGATCTTGACCAGGGCCTTGGTGTCCTTGGGCAGGCAGCTGCCTCCGAAGCCGGGTCCGGGGTGGAGGAAGTATTTGCCGATCCGGCCGTCCATGCCCATGGCCTTGGCGATGTCGCGGACGTCCGCCTGGACGGCGTCGCAGAGGCTGGCGACCTCGTTGATGAAGGCGATCTTCGTCGCCAGAAAAGCGTTGGACGCGTACTTGATGAGCTCGGCGGTCTCGAGCGAAGTGAAGATGAAGGGGGTGTCGATGAGATAGAGGACGTTGTAGATGTCGCGGACGATCTCGCGGCTCTTCTCGTTGTCGCTGCCGATGACGATGCGGTCCGGATGCATGAAGTCGCGGATGGCCGAGCCCTTCGCGGAGGAACTCGGGATTCGAAACGACATCGAAATCGAGAGCCAGGCCCCGGCGGTCGAGCCTCGATCCGGACGACGTCCTTGACCTTGCGGCCGGTCCCGACGGGCACGGTGCTCTTGTTGACGATGACCTTGTAGTCCGTCATGTGCTGGGCGATGGAGTCCGCGGCGGCCAGGACGTGCTGGAGGTCGGCCGAGCCGTCCTCGCCGGGCGGCGTGGGCACGGCCAGGAAGATGACTTGCGAGGCCGTGACGGCCCTGGCGATGTCGGTCGTGAAGCAAAGGCGCTCGGCGGCGACATTCTTGGCGATGAGGGACGGCAGGCCCGGCTCGTAGATGGGGACACGGCCCTGCTTCGAGATCGCGGATCTTCTGGGCGTCCGAATCCATGCAGATGACGTTCAGGCCGAACTCGGAGAGGCAGGTCCCGGTGACCAGCCCGACGTACCCTGTGCCGATGATCGAGATCGAATTCATGCCTTTCTCCCTTAGATCAGCGACGGGGGAAATTGCCGGAGGTGCTCGGTCGCCCGGTGTTTGCTCTCGAAGTCCCTGAAGGCGCGCCTGACCTGGTCCTCCGACAGCTCCATGACCCGGCAGACCTCGGCCAGGTCCGTCTTGTTCTCCCAGGCAAAGAGCAGGAGATCCAGCGTTTTGAAGGGCATGCGGAAGAACCACTCTTCGTCCGTGACCGGCGCGCTATAGGTGTCCGGGCAGGGGGCGCGGTTGAGGATCTCCGGGATGACGCCCAGGTCCTCGGCCAATTGATAGATCTGGGTCTTGTAGAGGTGCGCGATCGGTTCGATGTCCACGCCGCCGTCCCCATACTTGACGAACAAACCCTGAATGGCCTCGCTCTTGTTCGTGGTGCCGCAGACGAGGTAGTTGAGCTTCTCGGAGTGATAGTATTGCGCCATCATCCGCGTCCGGTGCTTCGTGCACGTGGCGGCGATGATGCCCTGGGCCTGTTCGTTCGTCAAACGGGTCGCTTTCGACCGTCCTTGGGGATCGTACGTCGTCAGCGTGAAGAAATTATAGCCGTCCTTGTTCAGGATGTCCGAAGGCAGAGTGATCTTCAGCGTGTATCCGGTCCCGAAATCCGGATAGATCGCCCGGGCCACGGCATCGCGCTTCTCGTAGGTCCCGAAGGCCTCCAGGACCGGGGTGATGTCGACGGTGAGCGCCTTGATCCCCAGCTGGGCGGCCTGTTTCGTGGCGAATTCGGCGCTCTGCGGGCTCGATTCCCTGTCGGGGAGCAAGAGGGCCAGGACGTTCTCCCGGCCGACCGCCCTGACCGACAACGAGGCGCTCAGGGCGGAATCGATACCGCCGCTCAAACCGATGACGATCCCCTTCCTATGCATGGATCTGATCTGGTCCTTGATGAAGGAGACGATCCTCTCGGCTTCGCTCGAGCGATCGAGCCTAAGAACGTCCTTGGAAAACGCCATGTCCTTCCTCCTGCCCGGCCGGTCCGGTCCAACGATTTCAAAGAAATATCATCGACGCCAAGGCAAGTCAATAGAGGGGAGCGGGCATACCCGGGCCCTGGCTCTTCCGGCGCTTCGGATGGACGCGGCCGCTTCTGTCACCCGCGGTGATCAGGGCGTCACGGTCAGGGTCGCCCTGACGGTCACCCCTCTTCGAGCCGAGATCGTGACCGATCGGGTCGAAGTCACCGCCGACGTCGTAATGGGGAACGTCGCCGTCGTCGCCCCGGCCGGCACGGTCACCGACGCCGGCACTTGAGCCACCGCGGTACGGCTGCTGGTCAATGTCACGACCATCCCGCCCGCCGGCGCGGGCCCGTTCAACGTGACCGTGCCCGTGGACGGATTCCCTCCCCGCAAGCTGCTCGGATCCAGGGTCAAGGATGAAGCGACAGGGGCGGTCACGGTCAAGGTCGCCGTCCGGGTCGTGCCCCCATAAATGGCCGAAATTCTCGGCGATCTATTGGAGGTCCCCGGGCTCGTCGTCACCGTGAAGGTCGCCGTCGTCGCCCCGGCCGGCACGGTCACCGACGCCGGCACCTGGGCCGCCGCCGTGTTCGAGCTCGTCAACGCGACCGTCGCTCCGCCCGCCGGAGCCGGGCCGCTCAGCGTCAAGGTCCCCGTCGAGGGGCTCCCTCCCACGACCGAGGTCGGGATCAGTGTGACTGAGTTCAGGACCGGCGCCGACACGGTCGCCGTCACCGTCAAGGTCGCCGTCCGGATGACGCTGTTGTAGAGAGCCGTGACCGTCACCGCCGTATCGGAGGCCACCGGGCCCGTCGTCGCCGTGAAGGTCGCGGTCGTCGCCCCGGCCGGGACCGTCACCGACGCCGGCACCTGGGCCGCCGCCGTGTTGCTCGAGGTCAACGCGACCGCCGCCCCGCCCGTGGGAGCAGGATTGTCCAGGGTCACCGTCCCCGTCGACGACACCCCGCCCGGCACCGTCGCCGGGCTCACGCTCACCCCGCTCAGCGCCGCCACGGCCGTTACGATCGTGATCGGTCGGCTCGTGCTGTTGGAGCCCGAAGCGTTCGTGACGGTCAAAGTCACCGTCCCGGTTCCCGTCGACGAATACGTATGGACCGGGTTCTGCGCGGTCGAGGTCGTTGCGTCTCCAAAGCCCCACAGCCAGGAAGTCGGGCTCCCGGTCGACGTGTCCGTGAACTGCACCGGCTGGCCCACCGCCGGGGAAGCCGGGAGGTAGCTGAACGAGGCCACCAGCGTCGCCACCGGCGCCGTCACCGTCAAGGTCGCCGTCCGGCTGACGCTGTTGTAGAGGGCCGTGACCGTCACCGCCGTATCGGAGGCCACCGGGCCCGTCGTCGCCGTGAAGGTCGCGGTCGTCGCCCCGGCCGGCACCGTCACCGTCGCCGGCACCTGGGCCGCCGCCGTGTTGCTCGAGGTCAAGCTGACCACCGCCCCGCCCGCAGGCGCAGGATTGTCCAGGGCCACCGTCCCCGTGGACGACACCCCGCCCAGCACCGTCGCCGGGCTCACGCTCACCCCGCTCAGCTCCGCCACGGCCGTTACGATCGTGATCGGTCGGCTCGTGCTGTTGGAGCCCGAAGCGTTCGTGACGGTCAAAGTCACCGTCCCGGTTCCCGTTGACGAATACGTATGGACCGGGTTCTGCGCGGTCGAGGTCGTTGCGTCTCCAAAGCCCCACAGCCAGGAAGTCGGGCTCCCGGTCGACGTGTCCGTGAACTGCACCGACTGGCCCACCGCCGGGGAAGCCGGGAGGTAGCTGAACGAGGCGGCGAGCGCCACCGCGACCGTCAGTGTCGTGGTCCGGCTGACGCCGCTATAGACCGCCGTGATCGTCACCGCCGTATCGGAGGCCACCGGGCCCGTCGTCGCCGTGAAGGTCGCCGTTGTCGCCCCGGCCGGCACCGTCACCGTCGCCGGCACCTGGGCCGCTCCCGTGTTGCTCGACGTCAACGCGACCGCCGCCCCGCCCGTGGGAGCAGGATTGTTCAGGGTCACCGTCCCCGTCGAGGACGCTCCGGCCAGCACCGTGGCCGGGCTCACGCTCACCCCGCTCAGCGCCGCCACCGGCGCCGTCACCGTCAAGGTCGCCGTCCGGCTGACGCTGTTGTAGAGAGCCGTGATCGTCACCGCCGTATTGGAAGCCACCGGGCTCGTCGTCGCCGTGAAGGTCGCCGTCGTCTGTCCGGCCGGCACCGTCACGGAGGCCGGCACCTGGGCCGCCGCCGTGTTGCTCGACGTCAACGCGACCGCCGCCCCGCCCGCGGGCGCAGGGGCGCTCAGCGTTACGGTCCCCGTCGAAGGGCTGCCCCCCAGGACCGAAGCCGGGTTCTGGCTAATGGAGTTGAGGACCGGCGCCGTCACCGTCAGGGTCGTGGTGCTGGTGACGCTGTTATAGGCCGCCGTGATCGTCACCGCCGTATCGGAAGCCACCGGGCTCGTCGTTGCCGTGAAGGTCGCCGTCGTCTGTCCGGCCGGCACCGTCACGGAGGCCGGCACCTGGGCCGCCGCCGTGTGGCTCGACGTCAACGCGACCGCCGCCCCGCCCGTGGGAGCAGGATAGTCCAAAGTCACCGTCCCCGTCGACGACACTCCGCCCAGCACCGTGGCCGGGCTCACGCTCACCCCGCTCAGCGCCGCCACGGCCGTCCTGACCGTCAAGGTCGCCGTCCGACTGACGCTGTGATAGGCCGCCGTGATCGTCACCGCCGTATTGGAAGCCACCGGGCTCGTCGTCGCCGTGAAGGATGCCGTCGTCTGTCCGGCCGGCACCGTCACCGTCGCCGGGACCTGGGCCGCCGCCGTGTTGCTCGACGTCAACGCGACCGCCGCCCCGCCCGCGGGAGCAGGCCCGCTCAGCGTCACGGTCCCCGTCGAGGGGTTGCCCCCCACGACCGAAGTCGGGTTCAGGCTTACGGAGTTGAGGGCCGGCGCCGTCACCGTCAGCGTCGTGGTGCTGGTGACGCCGTTATAGACCGCCGTGATCGTCACCGCCGAATTGGAGGCCACCGGGCTCGTCGTCGCCGAGAAGGTCGCCGTCGTCGCCCCGGCCGTCACCGTCACCGTGGCCGGGACCTGGGCCGCCGCCGTGTTGCTCGAGGTCAAACTGACCACCGCCCCGCCGGCCGGCGCAGGATTGTCCAAAGTCACCGTTCCCGTCGACGACACCCCGCCCACCACCGTCGCCGGGCTCACGGTCACTCCGCTCAGTGCCGCCGCGGGCGCCCTGACCGTCAAGGTCGCCGTCCGGCTGACGCTGTTGTAGAGAGCCGTTATCGTCACGGCCGTATCGTAGGCCACCGAGCTCGTCGTGGCCGTGAAAGTCGCTGTCGTCGCCCCGGCCGGGACCGTCACGGAGGCCGGCACCTGGGCCGCCGCCGGGTGGGAGGACGTCAGCGCGATCACCGCCCCGCCCGTGGGCGCAGGATTGTCCAAGGTCACGGTCCCCGTCGACGACACTCCTCCCAGCACCGTCGCCGGGCTCACGCTCACTCCGCTCAGTCCCACCCCCGACGCCTGGTGCCGGGTGAGAACGATCGTTCCCTGATTCGGTATCACATCGAAGTAGGCGACCCTGTCGGCGCCCTCGAAGGCGGAAGCGACGATGGCGGAGGAGCCCCCTTGCGTTACGTTGACCTCCAGCCAGGTGGACGGCACGACGCTTCGGATCGTCAGCGGTTCGTTGTACCTGGAACCGTCCAGCGGATTCGTGAGGCTCAATTGGATCGCGGAGGCGTCCGACGAGAGCACGCTGAGCGTGGAGGCTTTTCGCTCGCGCATGTACTGGGCCACATCTTCATACGTGGCCATCCAGAGATCCCTCGCGACGATATGGTCGAGAAGCGTTGTCAGGTAGCCGATGCCCTCGGTAGGCACGGCATGCAGATACATGCAATACCAGGCATTGTAGGCGATGGCGATGTCGAACTTGGCGTCCAACAAAGATATGTCCATGGAAAAATCGATGTTTTCAGCGGCCGTGTTGTAGAAATCGACGGCTCTGAATTGCCCGAACTGAATGCCCGCCGGCCACGGCCAGAACGACGGAATGTCGTCGTAAAAGTTGAAGTTTCCCCCTTCGTCCCCCGCCCAGCCGCCTCTCGCCGCGATATAGTATTCGCTTGTGACGGCTCGCACATACGCATTGTTGTCCGTGTAGGGATAGGAGATCGTTAGGCACGACTGCGAGGGGATGTTCTCGTTGATCGCTCGCTGGGATTCGCTGAGTTCGTACCGCAGCTCCGAGTCGGTCAAGTAAACAAAGTCAGGGTGGTTGACGGAGTGGCTCGCGATCTCATGGCCTTGCACCGCGAGCTGCCGACCATTGGTCCCAGGGGACCTCTGTCGTACCCGTTGTCACGAAGAAGGTGGCTTTCAGACCCCTGGAGTTCAGAAGAGGCACGGCGTTTGTGACTTGCGACCAATATCCGTCGTCGAAGGTCACAGAGACCGCCCCCGCGTGATTGTGCCTCCATGGCGTGATCTGGTGATCTTGGGCCAGGGCATTTCGCAAAGGGAGGAGCAATCCAATCAAAGCCCAGAGGACCAGGCGAGGCAAAGTGCTCATTTTTACGCTCCTCCTGCCCAAGGCAGCCAACCATCCCGGCTTTATGCGGTCCCGTATAGACCTCTCCCCGAAATGCGACTCTTGGTTTCTTGAGGCTCTGGCCTTCGCTGTTTCCATCTCCTCTCCCTCCACCTAGCCGGTATCTCTTCGGGAAAGAGGGGAATACGACCCTTTTTCAACAACAACAGCGCACAGAACGACCAAAGACTCCCTGCTTCCCTTGGAGCCTATCTTAAGGCCTAACATACGCAAAGTCAATACCCAACTCCAGGCCAGCCAAGACCGGTCGAACCGCCGCCTGATGGATCGGATATCGGGATGGATCCGTCGCCGGCCCTCGGACGGACAAAGGAGCCTTGATTCTCGCGGCCGTTCAGGATAGATATGACCTGAGCCATGGAAATATTCGATGTCCTGCCGATCTCCCTCGATCCCTCGGATCTGGCCGAGCGGCTGCGATTCAACCCCGAGCGGGCCGGCTTCCCCTCTCTCGATGATCTGGCCGGGCTGGCCCGGGGGCTCATCGTTCCCCGAGCCATCTACGAAGTCGCGTATATCGGCGCGAAAGGGGAGGGGACGGTCGAGGTCGCCGGCGTCACCTTCCACAGCCCGATCCTGCGCGGGAACCTCGAGCGGGCCAACAAGGTCTTCCCCTACATCATCACGGTCGGCCCGGAGCTCGAGCGCGCGGCCGCGCGCCCAGGGCGACCTCCTCAAGCAGTACTACCTCGAGGAGATGGCCAACATCGCCCTCGAACAGGCGGCCGGCTGGCTCGCCGAGCAGCTCGAGAGCGCGCTTCGGCCTCGGCCCGCTCTCCAACATGAGCCCCGGCTCGCTCGAGGACTGGCCCATCACCGAGCAGACGAAGCTCTTCTCGATCTTCGGCGACACGGAGCGCCTCGTCGGCGTGCGCCTGACCGACAGCATGCTCATGGTGCCGCGGAAGTCGATCTCCGGGATCCTCTTCCCGTCCGAGGAGGGCTTCGTGGCCTGCCAGCTCTGCGAGCGGGAGCGCTGCCCCGGCCGCAAGGCTCCATTCGTCGGACCGAGAACCTAAGAACAGGTGACGAATGGTATAAAGCGCGATTCGATGGAGATCGCCATGAGAAAAACGAGCTGTCGTCATCGTGTCCGGCGCGGTCGCATCGGCATCATCCTGTTCGCTCGCCGTCTTGCTCGTCGGCCGCAGCCCAGCCGAAAGCCCCCGCTCAAGGTCTTCATCTCGGTCGACATGGAGGGGATCTCGGGGATCGTCCACGGCGACCAGACGACGCCCGGCACGGCCGAATACGCCGACGGCCGCGAAATGGATGGCCCAGGACGTCAACGCCGCCGTCGAGGGCGCCCTCGCGGCCGGGGCCACCGAGGTCGTCGTCAACGATTCCCACGGCTCCATGCGCAACATCGATCCCGACGACCTCCATCCGAGAGGCCATCCTCATCAGCGGCTCGCCCAAGCCGCTGTCGATGATGCAGGGGATCGACGCCTCGTTCGCGGCCTGCCTCTTCATCGGCTACCACGCCAAGGCGGGGACGGAGAACGCCATCCTCGACCACACGATCTCGGGCTCGGTCGTCCGGGCCATCCAGGTCAACGGCATCGAGATGCCCGAGCTCGGGCTCAACGCGGCGATCGCCGGCTATTACGGCGTGCCGGTCGTCCTCGTCAGCGGCGATACGGCCGTCTGCCGGCAGGCCGGCGAGATCCTGGGCAAGGACGTCGTGACCGTCGCCGTCAAGGAGGCCTACGGCCGGCTGGCGGCCAAGCTCGTGCCCATGGCGGAGGCCCGACAGATGATCACGGCGGGGGTCAAGGAGGCGCTCGGCAAGCTGCGCTCGCATCAAGCCCTTCAAGCTCGGCCTCTCCGTACAACTTCGAGCTCGGCTACCACGTCTCCGCCCAGGCCGACATGGGGGCGATGCTTCTCCCGGACGTCAAGAGGATGGACGCCCGGACGCTCGCCTTCACGGCGGACGATTATATCGAGGGATTCCGGACCTTGCGGGCGTTGATCTCGCTGGCCCCGGCGAGGTGAGGGCCCCGGGCCGCCCTACTCGATCTTCTCGACGATCCGGCCCGTCGCCTTGTCCTTCAGGATCCGCTTGGTCCTGCCGTCGGGCAGGCGCTCGGTCTTGATGGCGATAAAGCCTGCCTTTGGGGCTTTCCCCAGGCTTCTTCCTCCCTGGTTTTCCCCGTTTTTCGCCTCCAGGGGCCGCTCAGGGGCCTTTGATGGGGCCTTCCGGCCTGGCTTCCGACCCGTTTTGCCTGCCTTAGCTCCGTTCCCTTGCCATCCAACGAGCCTGACCGGCTCCCACCGCCCCGATTTCATCGACCTGTAGCAGGCATCGATGACGGCGTTGACGACGTATCCGTCGTAGAAGGTCTCCATGGGCGCCCGGCCGGACTCCCACGCGTCGAGCATGTCCTGGAACATGTGGACGTAGCCGAGCTCGTGGGCCTCGTCGCCGACCGGGAAGAGCCAACCCGTCCGGCCCTCGGCCTTCTCGGCGACGTAGCCGCCTTGGCCCGCGGCCGTGAACATCTCGAATCCCGTGCGCAGGAAGTGATCGAGCCGGATCGTCCCCTCGGTCCCGCTGACCTCGTCGCGCAGGTCCATCCCGCCCCGGAACGTCCAGCTGACCTCGAACTGGCCGACCGCCCCGCCCTCGTACTCGACGAGCCCGATGGCGTGGTCCTCGGCCTCGATGGGGTGGACCTGGGTCGCGCCCCAGCAGAACGCCCGGAGCGGCCGCTTGTCCTTGCCGATGAAGCTGCGGCCGATCTCGATGCAATGACAGCCCATGTCGACGACCGCCCCGCCGCCCGACCGCTTCGGATCCCAGAACCAGGCGCTGTGGGGACCGGGGTGGGTCTCGCGCGACCGGGTCCACAGGATGCGGCCCATCGCGCCCTTGCGCGTCGAGGCGAGCGCCTTGAGGGTCTTGGGCGTGTAGACGAGGTCCTCGAGGTATCCGGCGAAGACCCCGGCTTTCTCCACGGCCTTGAGCATCTCGAGCGCCTCGGCGGCCGTCCGGCCGAGGGGCTTGGTGCAGAGGACGGCTTTCCCGGCCTCGGCCGCCAGCCGAACGGCTTCCCTATGGACGTCGTTGGGCAGCCCGACGACGACGATCTCGGACTCGGGGTCCCGGACGGCCTTTCTGCAGATCGGCGCTCCATCGCCCGATCCCCTGGTCCGCCGCGAACGCCTTGGCCCTCTCCGCCGAGCGCGAATAGACGTTGACCACCCGGTCGCGGCTCCTGAAGCCCGTGGAGGGTCTGCGTATAGAACGTTCCGATGAGCCCCGTCCCGAGCATCGTGATCTTGGCCATGGCTCACCTCTTGACGAACTCGATCCCGCCGGCGCGTCCCACGCTCACCGTGAATCCCATGACCTTTCCGCCGTCGCCCCTCACGAACTCGACGTTCATGCCGAAGTCCGGGCACCGTGAATTTGTCCGGGGCCATGGCCTTGAGCTCGGCCCGCGGGACGTCCCTGGTCTTCATGACCAAGCCGTCCTTCTCGACGCTCACCTTGTACTTGGTATCGAGCAGCTCCTCGCTCATGTAATTCCCCGCGTATTCCGCCAGCCCGGCGGCGTCCAGCGCCTTGACAGCTTCGGCCCTCTTGAACCGGAATTCCTGGCTCTGGCCAACGGTCATCTGGGCCGTCGTCGGCTTCCCGGCCGCGTCCTTCGCGAACTCGACCGTGATGCCCGTCGTGTTACCCGGCACGACGAACCGACCCGGCCCGACGGCCTCGAGCCCGATAGTTCCGGCCCATCGTCCCGGCCGTAGAGCCGCCCGTCCTTCATCGCCACCGTCAACCACAGGCCGAACTTGTCGTCTTGCCAGTTGCCGGCGAGCGCTTCCAACTCGGCCTTTGATGCCGCATAAGCCTTCCCGCCCTTCGTCTCCGCTCCTCCCGCCTCCTTCTTCACCGGCTCCTTCAGCTGCCCCGCCAGATAGATGTCCGCCACCTTGAAGGCCAGTCCCGAAGGGTCGATGGCGTCGAGGTTCGCCAGGATCACGACCGTGAACCTCTGCTCGGGGAAACGGACGATGGCCGCCCGGAAGCCCACCCAGGCCCCGCCGTGCTCGACGACCTTGAGTCCCTTGTACTCCGTGACCACCAGGCCCCAGGCGTAATCGATCGCTTTACCGGAGTTGAGGCGGCCCGTCTCCTGCATCATCTCCGTCAGCCCTTCTCCGAGCGTGCCGTTGGTGAAGGCCTGGTCCCATTTGGCCATGTCCCGCACGGTCGTGTAGATATTGCCGTCGCCGGTCTCGTCCCAGTTGCTCATCGAGACGGCCCAACCCTGCTCGCCCTTCGCGTAGCCCGTCGCCCGGTCCCGGATGACCTGGGTGTGGTCGTCCTGGAAAAGCGTCTTCGTCATCCCCAACGGTTTGAAGATCCGCTCCTGGGCGAAGGCGTTGAGCGACTTCCCGCTGACCCGCTCGACGATCTGGCTCAACAGGAAGAAACCCGTGTTCGTGTACGAGTACTCTTCTCCCGGTGCGTAATTGAGCTTCTTCTGCCGCCTCACGATCTCGAGCGCCTCCTCGACGGTCGGACAGTCCGACTCGGGCCGGAACCCGGCCAGGCTCAGGAGAGCGTTGTAATCGCGCAGGCCGCTCGTGTGGTGAAGCAGGTGGCGCACCGTCACCGGCGTTCCGTAGTCGGGCATCTCCGGAAGGTACTTGCGGAGGTCGTCGTCGAGGCCGACCTTGCCCTCGCGGACGAGGAACGCCACGCACGCCGCCGTGAACTGCTTCGAAACAGAGCCGACGTCGAAGACCTTGTCCGGCGAGTTGGCCAGGCCGTCCTCGAGCCGGGCCATGCCGTAGCCCCGCTCATAAACGATCTTGCCGTCCCTCACGACGGCCAGCGCCGCGCCGGGGCTGGTCGTCCGGTCCCAGGTCGCGAACAGCTTGTCGACCTTGTCCGTCGTCTCCTCGGCGGCGGCCACGGGCGCGGCCGCGACGAGGATCACGGCCAGGCCGAAAACGGCCGCGAGGACGCCGGCGGCCAGGGCGCGAATCTTCGGGACTGATCTCTTGGTGAAACGAGCCATCGGGCACCTCCGGGCTGGGATATTGGGGGCATTGTAATACAAGCGGGGGGACACGTACCAAGGGTACATGTCCCCGGGCTCGCCGGCCCGCGGGGCTATTGACATTTCCTCTTTCTTATGAATAATTTATAGTTAAACAACGGCACCGGCCAATCCCCGGGGGAAAGGGCGATGAGCGCACGAGAAGTCCTCCAATCCTGGAAGGAGATCTCCGCCTATCTCAGCCGCGACGTCCGCACGTGCCGCCGCTGGGAGGAGCATCTCGGCCTGCCGGTCCACCGTCTCAACGGCTCGCCCAAGGCCCGGGTCATGGCCTATAAGGATGAGCTCGACCGCTGGCAGGAGATCAAGCTCCACGAGCGCGAGGGCGAGAAGTCTCTTCTCCCGCCCGCTCCCGCGGCGCCCGCGCGCTTCCTGGACGTCCTTCGCGCCCTTCGTCTCCCGCCCTCCCTCCAGTTCCTCCGCCGCTGGTACGTCGCCGCGGCCCTCACGGGCGCCCTGGTCATCGGCGTCCTCGCCCTGCGCACGATCGACCACGGCGGCGCCCGATTCGTGCCGAGCGGCAATCGCCCCAGCCTCGCGGTCTTGCCCGTCGTCAACGGAACGGGCGACGACGGCCTGAACTACCTCTGCGAATCCATCGCGGACCACGTCATCCGCGACCTCCAACAGAGCGCCGAGCACTTGAAGGTGTACAGCTTCGATGTCGTCTCCGACGCCGTGCGCAAGCTCGGGCTCGAACCGGGGGCGCCGCTCACGCCGGCCGACCTGGCCGCCGTCAGCGCCAGGGCGGGGGCCGGGTGGCTCCTCGTCGCCCACCTGGGCCGCTCCGGCTCGAAGCTTCGCATCGATTACCAGCTTCGCGAGGCCAAGGCCGGCGGGCCCCTCCTCACGGACCACGTGCCGGGGACGGAGGCCGAGATGCCGGTCCTCGAGGACCGGATGGCCGACGGGATCCGTCGGGCTTTCGGCGTCCCGACCGCGACCGGGCCCGCCGCGCTCATGGCCTGCTCGGTCCAGGCGACGCGCTACTACGAATCGGCCCGGGCCATCGAGCGTAAGTACACCCTGAGCCTCGCGCCTGCCGACCTCGAGAAGGTCATCGGCCTGTTCGGTCAAGCCCGCGAGGCCGATCCCGGCTGCGCCCTGGCCTACCTCGGGCTGGGCGACGCCTACCAGATGCGCTTCGTCTACGAGGGCCGGGATCCGGAGGCCCTGCGGCTGATGAACGAGAACTACCGGCGTGCCTACGAGATCTCGCCCGACCGGGCCGAGACCAACGTCGGCGTCGCCTGGGCCCGCGTTTTTCGAGCAGGACATGGACCAGGCCTACGCCTACCTCAAGAAGGCCGTCGAGCTCGACCCCGCCAGCCTCTACGTGCTGACCGACGCGGGCTCGTTCCTGCAGAGCGTCGGCGTCCTGGAGCGGAGCGTCGAGTACTTCACGCGGGTGGTCAAGGCCGGCGGGGCGACGGCCGACGTGTTCCTGTTCCGGGCCTGGTCCTACGAGCAGATGGGCTTCTACGAGTCGGCTCTGGCCGACTACGACAAGATGATCGAGCTCGAGCCGGCCGATTTCCGGGCCCGTTGCCACCGGGCCCGGGCGCTCATGCTGATGAAGCGCTACGACGCCGCCGCGGCCGAACTGGCCGTGGCCGAGACCTTCGCGCCGGGAGATCCCTATGTCGGGGCCGTCCGGGCCCTGCTCGCCGCGGGACGCGGGGAGGGGAAGGCGGCGCTGGCCGCCATCGCGCCCTCCCGGGCGGCGGGCCCCTCGGTCCGGATGACTTATTACGTCTCGCGCATCTACGCGGCGCTCGGCATGAGGAAGGAAGCCATCGACGAAATCGACTACGCCATCGGCCACGCTTTCGAAGAGACCCACGATTACGCCTACTTCTTCCCCTTTCTCAACAACCGCCGCGACCATTTCCTGGACAGGCTTCGCGGCGAGCCCCGCTTCGCCGAGCTGCTGAGGCGCGAGGAGCACAAGTACGCCGAGCGGCTGGAGAAGTACGGCGGCTTATGAATTGGGGAAGGTTTTTGGCCTCCCCCCGTCTAATAGAACGCGGAGGAACCGACGGTGAAACTCGAACTTGACTCCAAAAAGGCTTTGGCCATCGCGGTGACCGCCCTGGTCCTGCTCTTCGCCCTCTGGCTCGTTTCGCCTTACTTCCGCATCGACGCCAGGGACGCGGGCGCCGGCAAGGTCACAAGCTACAGGCTCTTCCTGGGCCTGATGATCATGATCGGCTTCATCGGCAAGACGCTCTGGGACGTGCTGTCGCCCCAGGGATTGGCCAAGAAGGTCTCGAGCCCCAAGGCCGTCGCCCTCATGGTCCTGGCCATCCTCATGACGGTCTTTGTCGTCTTCACCGTGGCCCGGGCCACCGCCTATTACTTAAACTCGTCGATCGCCGCCGACGACGCGAATTACGTACCCTGAAAAAGCGGGACATGATACCCGTTTCCCATTATCTTCTTCTGTAAGCTACTGTTAAAAAATAGGAAACGGGTATCGTGTCCCCCGTTCTTTTCCCCCGCTTTTAGCCGGCTCACCGCGCTTTCGCGGCGAGCTTCCGCCGGCTTATCGCGACGATGCTCTTGATGAGCTCGATCGTGGTCATCAGGGCGATGAACAGGAGCACGAATAGGATGGTGTATTGGATCCACGTCGTGAACCGGGGCGAGAAACGGACGGCGATCTCGGGCGCGAAGAGCCCGTCAAGAGGCTGGCGGAGCAGGAGCCCGATCAAGGCGAGCGATACGGCGTTGGACGCCACGTCCACCCAGCGGGACCGGGTGATCAGCTTGACCAGAAGGGCCATGGTCGAGGCGGCGAACATGGCGATGACCACGAGCGAGACGTAGCGACCGGCGGCGGGGGTGAAGAGCGGTCTCGGGTCATGCCAGTCCAGGTTGACGAAGAAGATGCTCCCGTGACGGGCGAAGAGGTAGAGCGCGAAGTCGGTGATGGCCAGCATGACGATCGCCCCGACGGCCGTGGCGATGCGGCTCGGCCAGAAGCCCTTTTTCGGAGGCTTGACCTCGTCGAGGTCGACGGCGAACTTGGGCCAGGGCAGCTTGATGTCCTTTCCGCTCTGGGTGATGAAGTAGAGGACCAGGGCGACGACGCCGAGGTCCGTCAGGAGAGCCGTCGGCAGGTACATCAGGGCTTCGATGACCCCGAGTTTGGGCATGAACAGGAACGGGAAGATGACGAAGTCCTTCTTGAAAACTACGGCCACGACGGTCAGCGCGGCGTGGATGGCGAATAGGAACGACGTGTAGCGGAAGAGGTAGCGCTTGTAGGCGGGGGCGATGATAGGCCTGTCGTCGACGTAGCGCTCGGCGACCTTGCGGGCCGGGCCGAAGGCGGCGATGGCCCGATCGACGGCGGCGTCGCCGAACTCGCCGGGCCCCTCGGCGGCCTTCTCCATGATGTGGCTGCGGATCTCGCTGAGGATCTCCTCGCGCTCGGCGCGGCCGGACAGGAAGTGGCTGATCTCTTCGAGGTAGGCTTCGAGCTTGTCAGACATGGGCGGTCTCCTTGATGATCTCTTCGAGGACGCGGTCCTGGTTCTTCCAGACGTCGAGGAGGGCGGCGCGCAGGGCGCGGCCCTCGGCGGTGATCGCGTAGAACTTGCGGGGCCTGTCCTCGGAGAGGTCCCACTTCGACGCGATCCAGCCGTTCTTCTCGAGCCGGCGGAGCAGGGGATAGAGCGTGTTCTCCTCGACCTTGTAGCCCAGTCCCTCGATGTGCTTGACCATGGAATAACCGTACATGTCCTTCTCGAGGAGGGCCAGCGCGAGGATGTGGAGGAATCCCCGGTTCATCTCCGTCTCGAGGCTGCCGATATCGGGTTCTTTGTCGCTCATGATGTGTGCCTCACTATAATGTGTAATATACGATAGTGTATAATACACGGCTTGTCAAGCGATATTTTCGTGTTTTTCTTCGAATTGACAGCCCTTGAGCCCTATGGCAGGATGGGGAAGGGTCGGCCATGTGCGAATTCTGCCATCAGCACGGCGAGGGGAAGAAGTGGTACCTCAACGCCCATAACTACGCCGAGGACCTGCTGAGCGACCTCCGGCGGCGGCGTTTCATCACCCGGTTCTTCGAGAATCCAGGGCATCTGGCGAAAGGGGAACGGGCCCTCACGGCGCTCGACGTCATGCCCGATTTCCTGTGGAAGGGCGTTCGCCGGAAGATCACGGACAGGCAGAAGCCCAAGCACTTCGGCCAGGTCGTACCCATCGAGGACATCGAACGCATCTTGGCCCTGACGACCTCGGTCGTGCGGCTGGCCTGCATCTGCCGGCATGTCGCGGGCGGCAAAGAACAACGCTACTGCTTCGGCGTCAGCATGGAGCCGAACGGCGGCGGGATGGCCAAGCTTCTGGGCGAGATCGACGCCTCCTACCTCGTCGGGCCGACGACGGCCGGGCTCGAATCGATGTCCAAGGTCGACGCGCTGGCCCGGATCCGTGAGAGCGAGCGGGAGGGCAACTGCCATACGGTCTGGACGTTCATCACGCCCTTCCTCGCCGGCCTGTGCAACTGCTCGCTGCCTTCGTGCTATGCCCTGAAGACGACGGTGACCCACAAGTCGCCGGTCTTTTTCCGCGGCGAGTATGTGGCCCGCGTCGATCACGCCAAGTGCAACGGCTGCGGGCAGTGCGTCAAGCTGTGCTCGTTCATGGCCTTCCGGCCCCGCAAGAAGAAGGACCAGGCCGAGGTCGACGCCGCCCGGTGCTACGGGTGCGGCATCTGCCGCTCCGCCTGCGTCACGGGCGCGATCGCGCTCGTCGACCGCGCCGAGGTCCCGGACGCCGCCTCCCTCTGGCTCTGACCCCCGACCCCTATTCCGACAGGACGAGCACGATGACGATCGTGTTCGGCAAGAGCCCGGGGCGGACGCCCTGGGCGATGCCGATGCCGACCCGCCGGGCGGCAGCCCAGGCTTTCGGGTCGATCTTCATCCCCTCGATCCCTTCCTTGATCGATCCGGCGATGATGAAAGCGGCGGTCGTGGAACCGACCGTCGTCCGTTCCCTCCCGATCCGCTCGCCGAGCCGCTTCATCACATCGCTCTCGCTCAGCTTCTGGTCTTCCAGGTAGAGCCGGGCCGATTCCCCGGCGATCCGGGAAAGGGGAGCGTCCTCCGCGAGGCCCGGCAGGCCGTCGAGCTCGCGGCTGGCGGCGAGATGGGCCAGCAAGAGGACCTCGGCGTCCTTTCCGAGTGCGGGGATGCGGCGGATGAAGAGCTCGGTCACGATGTAGTCGACGGAATCGCCGGCGCGCTTCGAGGAGATCCCGATGCCGACATGGGTCGCCTTGGCCAGGAGGATGGCGCTCCGGTGCCCCGGGCTGTCCATCAGGCCTTTGTGGATCTCGTCCGGGCTCAGGCCGCGCCCGATGTTCTCGGCGGCCAGGTCGGTCACGATGCCCGCCCGGAGCAGCCGTTCCTCCGGGCCCCCGGTCGTGGGGGAGATGTGGGCGACGATGTCCGTTTTCCGCATGTCCTCGCTGTGGGCGCGGGCCGCCTCGCCGAGCTCGGGGTCGAGGACCAGGGCGTCGAGGCCGGCCTCGGCCCGGGCGTGATTGATGAGCTCGAAGAGACGGCCCTGGGCCTGGTCCGGCTTCACGGCCCGCGGCGCCTCCGGCGCGGTCTCGACGGCCCCGTCCCGCGGGATCCCGACGTCGACGGGGAAATTGACGATAACCTCCGGGCCCCTGGGCCCTTCGGCCAGGATCTCCAGCCGGTGCCGGCCGGTCCCCGCGAGATCGGCGGCGGCGGAGAACGCGGGCCCGGGGCCCAGGGACTCGATCCGGGTCTCGCCGCTGGGCAGGGTGTGGGCCAACTCCGGCCGCGTGAAGCCCGCAGTGAGGCTTCCCTCGACCGGCAGCCGCGCGGGCCCGGGCAGGCGTCGCGGCACGGGCGCCAGGGCGGCGTGCCGGCGGCTGAGCGCGATGACGACCATGACGCCGGCCTCGACCCGCTCGGCCACGCCGCCGATATGGGTGTATTGACCGAGGTCGAAGACCCGCGCCAGGCGGGAAGAGACGACATTGGCCAGGCGGGGGGCGTCGGGGGCGTGGGTCATGAGCAGGTGCGGCAGCGGCTCCGGCAAGCCGAGGTGATGGGTGAGGAGGCCGACCGTGCTCTGGGGCGGCCAGGCGGGCTCCGGACCGAATCCCTCGTAGATCCAGCGCGTCATCCGGGCCAGGCGGTTGTCCGGCCGCAGGTCCGTCCCGAGCGCCTTGTTGATCCGGGCCAGGGCGCGGCCGAGGGCGGCGGCTTCGCTGCCGAGGAACCCGGGGCCATCGGGCGCCTCCGTGCGATATTCCGCCGCGTCCGGAAGGGAGCTCAGGTCGACGGTCCTGTCCTGGGCCGGCCCCGGGCGCGCCGGAGCGGCGGATGCGGACGACGAGGGCGAGGCCCCGACGGCGAGGATGACGGCGAGGCCGGCCGAGGCGAAGGCCCGGCTGAGGGATCTCGGACACGCTGACGATGCGATAAGTGCGCCGGCCATTGAAATCCTGCCCCTTCCCTCGGGATTATAGGGACCGGGGCCGGCCGCCGTCAACGCCGATCTATTTCTTCTTGCGGGCGGGCGCGACCCAGTTCTCGATGAATTTCTTGGGGCCGCCCTCGCGCTCCTCGACCAGGGCCTGGAAGATGGCCTTGAGGTGCTCGTAGGGGAGCGTTCCGATGATCATCCGGTTATTGATGATCATGGTCGGCGTCGAGCGGATGCCGTGCGAGAACTTGTCCGAGGTCTTTTCGTATTCGGCGCCGGTGTCGATGATCCTCTTGACGAGGGCCCGCAGCCCGGGGTCGTTCGGGGCGTTATCGGCTCCGTACTTCTTGGCGAAGGCCGACCGCCAAGCCGGGTCCTTGCGCGAGGCGAAGTTGGCCCAGATCTCGTCGTGCATCTCGGCGAAGCGCGCGGGATTGCCGGCCGCGAAGTAGGTCATCTCGCAGGCGCCGGGGTGGAGGTTGGCCTTCTCCGGGACGACCTCGTTGCACAGGCCCTCGAGCGGGAAGAACTGGATGGCCACGTTGATCCGGCCCGCGAAATCCTTCTTGAGCCTTTCCAACTGCTGGCTCAGGTAGAGACAGTCGGGGCAGACGAAATCCGTGTATTCGATGACCTGGATGGCCGCATCCTCGAACGCCTCGGTCGACTTGACCGACCAGTAGGGCGAGAGGAACGAGGGCGAAGCGACCTTGGGCAGCTCGTAGAACTGCTTGACGATGCTGACGGCGGTGCCCGTCTGGGCGGCCTTGCGGGCGTCGTGGTACTGGACCATGCCGTAGGCCCCGGCGGCCGCGACGACCGCGAAGACGACGAGGAGCTTGAAGGACGGGCGGACCCACCGCTTGATCGGGTTCTTCGGCTCATGGTCGATGCCGTAGAGCACGAACAGAATGAAGTTCATGATCGAAAAAAGATAGAAGCCCGAGCAGAGCAGGCACAGGCTGCCGAGGTGGAGGACGGAGTAGAGGAAGAGGGATATGACGCCCAGCACGTTGAGAAGGGACAGCGACTTGTTGGTCCGCTCGAAGGCCTCGGACGGGAAGATCGTGCCCAGGACGATGAGGGCGCCCATGAACAGGCCGAAAAAGCCGAGCGGGATGCCCAGGACCTGGGAAATTTCCGAGAAGGCCGAGCTGTCGCAGTTGAAAAAGGCGCTGATGTCGCAGAACGACCCGGCGAAGATGGTCGCGGGGTAGTTGGCCTTGAAGAAGTGATCGATGGTCATGACCGAAGCGGCGATCATGCCCGCCCCGGCGAGGAAGCTCAGGGCCCGGCGGAGCTTCCAGCCGCCCAGGGTCAGCGTGCGGGCGTGGGTGTCGTCCATGGCGTGTCTCCTTGCGATCAGGATGAGGGCGGAGCCGAGGGCGGCGGCGGGACCGGCGGTCCCGATGATCCGGGCCCGCCCGGCTTCCGGCGGCGGCGATAGCGGTGGGGCTTCGAGCGCGGCCGCTGGCCGAAGAGGCGCTGATAGATCAACGCGAACGGGTCCTCGCAGCTGCCGAACGAGCCGTCGACGAGGACCGAGGTCAGGCGCGAGGCCTCGGGGTAGCGGGGACGCTCCCTGAGGGCCCAGCGCATCTGGCCGTCGGCGAGGGCCCGGACCATGTGGTCGGCGATGACCAGCGTGTGGACGGTCTCCAGGAGGACGGTCTTGGGCACCGTGGCCGAGGCCTTGGCGGCGCGGAAGGCCTCGTAGAGGGCCTTGGGCCTGTCGCCGTCGATCTCGGCGAGCAGGGGTTCGGCCCAGGGCCAGAGGAGCAGGGCGTACATGACCTCGGCCGGGGGGGAGCCGCCGGAGGCGATAGAGGCGTCGAGCACGCCGAGGAGGGCCGCGGCGCGCTCGGCCCGTTCGTCGGACGCTTCGTAGACGGCGCCGACGTCGCCGAGGAAGCGGGAGAGGATGCCGTGGGCGCGGGCGCTCTGGAAGAAGGCCCGGGCGCTCGCCGATTTGATGTCCTTGTTGAGCTCCTCGTAGAGGCGGGCGCCGGGGCAGGCGGCCAGGGCGTCGCGGTGGCGGCCGATGGCCTCGGCCGTGCGCTCCTCGATGGTGAAGCCGAGGCGCGAGGAATGGCGCAGGACGCGCCAGATGCGGACCGGGTCTTCCGTGTAGCTCGTGTCCGGATCGCCGATGATGCGGACGCGGCGGGCGGCCAGGTCGTCGAGGCCGCCGACGTAGTCGATGACGGAGTAGGTGGAGATGTCGTAGAACAAGGCGTTGATGGTCAGGTCGCGGCGAAAGGCGTCCTCGCGCGGCGTGCCGTAGGCGATGGGCTTGAGCGGCGGGCGACCGCGGCGGCGGGGGGAGCGCGGGGAGCCGGGAGAGCCCTGAGCGTCGGCTGGCGGGGCGTCGGCGCGGGGTCCGTCCGGGCCGGCCTCGCCGGGATCGGGCGACCCTTCCCGGCCCTCGGCTTCGGCCGCCCGTCGCGCGTCGTCTTCGTGCCCTTCCCGGGGGTTTTCCCCGGCTTCAGCCGCCCGCTCCGCCTCGCGGGCGCGTTCGGTTTCCTCCTCGCGTTCGGCGGCCAGCTCCTCTTCGCTGGGCTTGCGGCGGAAGGTCGCGACTTCGATGATCTTACCGTCCTGGAACCGGACGTGGGCCAAGCGGAAACGGCGGCCGATGAGGAAGGCGTTGCGGAAGAGCTTCTTGATCTGGTTGGGATGGGCGTTGGTCCCGATGTCGAAATCGGCCGGCTTACGCCCCAGCAGAAGGTCGCGGACCGCGCCGCCGACGAGGTAGGCGGTGTAGCCGCTAACGTTCAGTCGGTAGAGCACCTTGAGGCAGTCGGGATCGATATCGCGACGCGAGATGCGGTGGCGCCCCCGGTCGAGGATCGTCGGGGCCTCGTAGGCTCCCGGATCGTCGATGTCGGGCGTATCCTTCGGATCGGTCATGGCCATTTAGGATAGCATTTTTTTGTTGATTTTGTCATTGAACCTGGGGTCCGACCCCGCGGAGGACCCTCAAGAAGTTGCCGCCGAGGATCTTGCGGATGTCCTCGGGCTTGTAGCCGCGGCGGACGAGCTCCTTGGTGATGTTGGGCAGGAGGCCGATGTTCTCTAGCCCGACGGGGGTGTCGCTCGTGCCGTCGTAGTCCGAGCCCAGGCCGACGTGGTCGGCGTCGCCGGTCACCTTGACCACGTGGTCGATGTGGTCGACGACCGTCCCGACGTCCACGACCGGGAGGGTCTTCTTGAGCGCGGCCCAGCGCTTGCCGAAATCCGCATAGAACTTGTCGCGGGCGGCGGCTTCGGCCCTCCCGATCCCGGCATAGTCGTCCGGCAGGCCGTGCTCCGCTGCGACCTTGGCGAAGAGCTCGCTCTCGGCCTTGTCCAGCGAGCTGTCGAGGAAGCCCGGCAGGACGGTGATGCCGACGACTCCGCCCTTCTCGGCCAGGGCCTTGAGCATCTCGTCGTTCAGGTTCCGGTGATGCGGGGAGAGCGCGCGGCAGGCCGAATGGGAGGCCACGACCGGCGCCTTGGAGATCCGCAGAACGTCCCAGAAGGTCTCGTCGCCGGCGTGGGAGACGTCGACGATCATGCCCAGCCGGTTCATCTCGGCGACCACCTTCTCGCCGAACTCGGTCAGGCCGCCGTGGATGGGCTTGGGATCGCCCGAGGCGTCGGCCCAGTCGGTGGCGGTCCAATGGGTCAGGGTCATCAGCCGCACGCCGGCCCGGTGGAACTCGCGGAGGAGGGCCAGGTCGTTCTCGATGGCGTAGCCGCCCTCGATCCCGATGAGGATGCCGGTCTTGCTCTCGTTGCGGGCCGCCGCGGCCTCCGCGAACGTCGTGACCAAGGCCAGGCGCTCGGGGTTCTTCGCGACGAGCTCCCGGACGGCCTGGATCTGGGCGAAGACGCCGTTCCCGGACCGGCCCTTCTCGGCCTCGTTCGCGGGCGGCGGGGCGAAGCAGGCGAAGACCTGGAGGTCGACCCCGCCGCGCCCGAGCTTGGGGATGTCGACGTGGCCCTTCGGCAGGTCTTGGCTCAGATCCTCGCCGGCCAAGGCCCGGCCGATCGTGTCGCAGTGCATGTCGACGACGGCCGCGTCCCGGTGGAGGAACATCGTCCGGTGGATCGGGTCGAGCAGGTTCTCCCGGCTCTTGCCGAGATGTTGCAGGATGTCGGTGTGGTACTTGCAGGCCAGGGCCAGGAGCGCCGGGTCGATGAATTCCGGCCGGTCGCCCGGGAAATGATATTCGGGATGCTCGTCGTCGAGCTTCTCGGTCAGGATCTCCCCGGTCCGCAGGCTGATGGCCGGGACGTTCTTCGACCAGAACGAGGTGTGGTCGGACCCCCGGTAATTGAGCCGGGGCCGGATCTTCTTGAGGGTTTCGGCGTCGAGCGCTTTCTCGGCGATGGCGAAAAGCTCGGCGAACTCGGTCAGGCCGCCGACGAGGAGGTCGGAATCGCCGACCCCGACCATGTCCATATTCATATAGAGGGCCGTCTGGCCGAGGGGGATCGCCGGGTGTTCGGTGTACCAGCGGGAGCCCTGGAGCCCCAGCTCCTCGCCGGCCCAGGCGCAGAACACGATGGTCCGGTCCGGCCTGAAGCCGCCGGCGGTAAGGGCCCGGGCGGTCTCCAGGATGGCCGCGACCGAAGCGGCGTTGTCGTCCGCCCCCGGGTAGGTCCAGCCGTCGAGGCCCACGCCAAGGTGGTCGAGGTGACCGCCGACGACGATGGCCTCGCTCTTGAGCTTGGCGTCGCGGCCGCGCAGGACGCCGACGACGTTGGGCGCGGTGCGGTCGCCCGTGACGTAATGGGCTTCTATTTCGGCCGCCGCGTCGAGGTCGAAGCTCCGGGGCTTCTTCAGGCGCAGGATCTTGCTGACGGCGTCCTTCCAGCTCTTATCGACGAGATAGAACGCGTCGTTCAGGAAATCACGGCCGGCCCGCAGGACCACGAATCCCTCGGGCGCCTGGCCTGACCTCAAGACCCCGAAGCGCTGTCTCTGGCGGGGCTCCCCGGGAACGGAGAGGTCCATTTCGATAAGGCCGACGGCGCCCTTCTCGACGGCCGCGCGGACCTTCCTCTCGAACGACCAGGCCCGCTTGGCCTCGTCGCCAAGGGGGGTAGGCACGTCGGGCAGGACCAGAACGATCTTGCCCGCGGCGTCAAGCCCGGCGTAGTCGTCCCAGCCCTCCGCGGCAGCGGCGACGCCGTAGCCCGCGAAGACGAGCCCGCCCCGGACCGTCCCGGAGCCGGTCCCGCTGACCGGCGTGAAGTCGCGGCCGCGGCCGGCGAAGTAGACACGCCGTTCGGGGGAGACGATCTCGAGGCGGATGGGCTGTTCGAAGTCCGACCAGCCTTTGAACGGCACCTCCTGGAGAAAGGTCCCGTTGTCGCCGCCCGGCTCGAGACCCGCCTTGCGCATCTCGGCGGCCACGTACTCGGCGGCCCGGCGATAGCCGGGGGAGCCCGACTTGCGGCCGGCGAGCTCGTCCGAAGCCAGATACTTGGCATGGGCCAGAGCCCGGGCTCCGTCCGGGACGATCCTGGGGACGGCCTTCCCGGGCGCGGCGCCGTCCGTCGCGGACCGGGCCGGCGGGACGGCGAGCGCGAGGCAGGCGGCTAGCACGGCGAACGCGACGAACGGGACGAACGGGGAGCAGAGGAGGCGAGGGGAACGATGCATGGCGGCTTCCTTATGGCTTGTTCACTTGGCGAATTTCCCGAGGGCGTCCGCGGCGGCCTTGCCGAAGCCCTCGGAAACCGTCGGGTGGTTGAAGACCATGTCCTTGATGTCCTCGGCCCGGGCGCCGAGCTTCACGGCCAGCGCGGCGAAGTGGATGATCTCCGAGGCGTCCTGGCCCGCGACGTGGGCCCCGACGATCCGGCGCGTCGCCGCGTCGAAGATGAGCTTGAAGAACCCGGTCACGTTGCCGTCGAGGCAGGAACGGACGAGGTCGTTGTAGCCGCACCGGCCGATCACGATATCGGCGCCTCCGGCCCGGGCCCATTCCTCGGTCTGCCCGACCGAGCCGACCTCGGGATCCGTGTAGAGGCCCCAGGGCGCGCAGGAGTAGTCCATCCGGACGTCGAGGCCCATGGCGTTCTCGGCCGCGATCCGGGCCTCCATGACGGCCATCGACGAGAGCATGAACCGGGCCAGGACGTCGCCCGCGGCGTAGATGCCGGGGACGGAGGTCCGCATGCGGTCGTCGACCTGGAGCTCGCCGCGGGGGCCGGGCGCGATGCCGGCCGAGGCCAGTCCGAGCCCCTCTGTGTCGGGGCGTCGGCCGACGCCGACCATGATCCGGTCGGCTTCGACCGTCTCTCCGTTCGAGAGCGAGGCCCGCAGCGGTCCTCCCGGCGCGGCCGGTTCGACGCGCTCGAGCCCGGCCGAGACGACCAGCCGGATCGCTCGCTTCTTGAACTCGCGGCTGATGAGGGCCGCGACCTCGTGGTCCTGGCCGACGAGGGCCCGGTCGCCTTTCTCGACGATGACGACCTCCGAGCCGAGCGACCGGAAGATGAAAGCCATTTCGCAGCCGACGACCCCGGCCCCGACGATGAGGAAGCGGGCCGGGACGGCGTCGAGGGCGGTCAGCTCGTCGGGGGTAATGACGGTCTTCCCGTCGAAGGGCAGGCCGGGGATGAGGATGGGCCGGGACCCGGTGGCGATGACCGTCCGGGGAGCGTCGACGAGGCGGGCGGCGCCGTCGGGAAGGCGCACCTCGAGCCGGCGGGGGCCCTGGAACGCGGCCGTCCCCGTCAGCGGGACGATGGCGTTCTTGCGCAGGAGGTTGGCCAGGACGCCGAGCTCGCACATCGTCGTCTTGTGCCGGCTCGCAAGGATGGCCTGGTAATCCGCCTTGGCGTTCTCGATGACAGGCACCCCGTAACGCTTGCCCTTCTTGAGGTTCTCCAGGAAGTGGGCGGCGTTGCTGAGCGTCTTGGAGGGCAAGGTCCCCGTACGGACGCAGCCGCCCCCGAGCTCGGGCTCGCGGTTGATCAAGAGGACCTTGGCCCCGAGCTCCGTGGCCCGGAGAGCGGCCGAGATGCCGGCTTCTCCGCCGCCGATGACGACAAGGTCGTAGCCGCCGTCGTTCATGGGGCCCCCCCTCTCTTCCGGCTCCTGAGCCCGGCCAGGACCGCCTCGAAAGACGGCGGCGCGGCCGCTTCGATGTCGACCCGCTCCCCCGAGGGCAGGGCGAAGCCGATGGCCAGGGCGTGGAGCATCAGGCGCGGGAAACGCCCCTGGCGGCCCCGGTCGCCGTAGCGAGGGTCGCCCAGGATGGGATGGCCGATGTGATAGAGGTGGACGCGGATCTGATGGCGCCGGCCCGTCGCCGGGTGGACGCGGAGCAGGGTCGCGTCGTCGAGCCGCTCGGCGAGCTTCCACTCGGTCGTCGACGGCTTGCCGCGCCGGGGATCGACGCCCATGCGGCCCGAGCCGAACTCGCGGATAGGCGCGTTGATGCGTCCGGAGGTGACCTCGAGGACGCCGTCGACGCAGGCGAGGTAGGTCTTGGCTACGGCCCGGCGGTCGAACTCGCCGTTCAGGTGGCGGTGGGCCGCCGCGTTCTTGGCGAAGACAATGACGCCGCTGGCGCCGCGGTCGAGGCGGTGGACGGGGAAGAGCCGGCCGGGATGGCCGGCGGCCAGGAGCTCGGGCAGGCCGCCGCCGGCCGGGCCGACCGAAACGGCGCCCTCGGGCTTGTCCACGGCCAGGTAGTCGTCCGTCTCATAGAGGACCCGGACCTGCGGTCCCCGTTCTTGCGTCGAGCCGGTCATTTTTTCTTGAACGGCTTCCTTTCGAGTCTCTCGCGGGCCTGGACCCGTTCCTCCTCGGTCTCGGGCAGGAGGTCGGCGTAGGGCTCCATGGTCAGGATGGTCTCCAGCGTCTTACGGGCGTCGGCGTACCGGTCGAGAGAGATGTAGGTGTCGGCCAGGTAGAGGAGGTTGAGGCCGACCCGCGGGCCGTATTCGACGGACTTGAGCAGGTGCTCGAGGGACTTCTTCTCGCTGCCGCCCGCGATGCCGGGGACCTCGTGGAAGACGCGGCCGAGGACGCGGTCGGCGCCGCCACGGTCGTAAGCGGGATCGATCTCGAGGACGCGGCGCATGGCTTCCTTGATGGGCTTGACCAGGGCCAGGCTCTTGAGGACGCCCTTGGCCTCGCCGTAGACGCCGTAGTTGACGCCGAGCCAGAAGTGGCCGTCGGCCCTGTTCGGATCGAGCGCGATGGCCTTCTTGGCGTGTTCGATGCCTTCGAGGAAGGTCGCCTTCTTCGCCTCCTTGTCGGACGTGTGGTCGCCGATCCAATAGCAGATCCGGGACAGCCGCCAGGAGGCGCCGTAGGCGTCCTCGCCGGCGGTCCGGGCGGCCTCGTACTTGGCCTTGGCTTCCTTGGCCTTGGCCAGGTCGGCGCGCCAGACGTAAAGAGCGTCGCCCTGGGCGATCAGGTCGTCGGCGGTATCCTGGGCGGGGGATGGGGCGGCGAACGCAGACAGGGCCATGAATCCGCTCAGGCACAGGAGGAGGGCGACGGCGGTCCTCGGGAATCTCATGGGGGCACCTCTTTTCAGGGGCTTTATATCATAAAAGAGGGCTCCGGACCTAGACCTGGCCGCCTCAAACGAGCCCGGGCGGAACGGAGCCGTCAGGCCCGTTCGGAGAAGGTGACCTCGTAGGCCTCGCGGAAGAGTCCGTGATGGAACAGGCCCAGGAACTTCATCAGCTGGTCCTGGAAGAACCGGTTCTCCTCCGTGGCCAGCATCTCGGCCTCGGTCTCCCAGAGGGTGACCGGCACGCATTCGCCGAGCTTGCGGTCGACCAGGAAATAGGCGCCCCGGTAGCCCGCCTGGGCCCGGCAGCCCGGGACGACGTCCTCGGCGAAAAGCCGGGCGGCTTCGTCGATCCGTTCGGGCCGGACCTGCATCCTCAACATACGGGCGTACATGGTTGCCCCCCTTTCCCCTTCATGGTAGGCCGACCGGTCCCGGGAGTCAAACCTAGCTCTTCTTGAGGCCGGAGTAGTCCTCGGGCGTATCGAGGTCGCGGAGGATGTTGGGATCGTCGACCTCGACCTCGGCGATGTCTTCGGGATGGCTCCGCATGAGCCGGCGCAGGCCGTCGACCGGGTCGAGGGACAGGACCTCGGCCCGGTATTTCAGGTCGACGAGGACGGGATGGCCGCGGCGGCCGCGGAAGACCGGGATAACGATGCCTTTCCCGCTCTCCCGATGGCCCCGGATGACCGTGTCGACGACCGAGGACGGCAGAAAGGGCTGGTCACCGAGCATGACGACGGCGGCTTCGGCCTCCGGCGGAAGGGCCCGGAAACCGGCCTGGATCGAGGTCAGCATCCCTTCGGCGAACCGCTCATTGACGGCGACGTCGACGCCGCGGGGCTCGAGCCGGGCGCAAATGGCCTCGCGGTCGGCGCCGAGAACCGCCACCGCCCGGTCGACACCCGAAGCCAGGGCGGTCCGGACGACGGCCTCGACGACCGTCGCCTCCCCGAAGGGCAGGAGGAGCTTCTGGGTCCCCATCCGCCGGGACTCGCCGGCGGCCAGGATGACGGCCCAGATCATCCGGCGCCCCCGCTTCCGAGCCCGGTCCGGACCCGGACGAGCTCGGCGGCGATGCTGACGGCGATCTCCTCGACCGTTTTCGAGCCGATGTCGAGCCCGATCGGGGCGTGAACGCGGGCCCACTCGCCGGCCGTCGCCCAGCCCTTTTCCAGGAACTCCCGGCGCATCAGCCCGATCTTGGTCCGGCTGCCGATCATGCCCACGTAGGCCGCGTCCCGCCGGACGACGGCCCGCAGGGCCTCGGCGTCCTTGGCGTGGCCGCGGGTGACGATGACGAAGTAGTCGGATGTCGAAGGCTCAAGGCTCGCGAGCGTCGCGCCGATCTCCCCGACGACGACCTCGTCGGCCTCGGGCACGTTCGCGGGGCTCGCGAACTCGGCCCGGTCGTCGACGACCGTGACGCTGAAGTCGAGGAGAGCGCCCAGTCGTGCGACGGCTTTCCCCACGTGCCCGGCCCCGGCGATCACCAGGCGCGGCAATGGCCGGACGGGCTCGAGGAAGGCCAGGCGCCCGGGCTCGCCCGTGAGACGGGGCCGTCCGTCCCCGAGAGCTTCCCCGGCCGCCTTCCGCTCGTCCGCCGACAAGTCCTTCGGGCCTTCCGCCCCGATATCCTCTGCCGGGAGCCAGGCCCGCCGGACCTGGACGAACTCTCCGTCCGCCGCTTCGATCCGGCTCAGGATCACGCCCGGCCGCCGCCCGCGGAAGCCGTCGAGCGCGCTCCTGAAGACGGCCCGCGCCGCACCGACGCCCGGATCGACGAGGACCCGGGCCGCGCCGCCGCAGATCGCCCCTTCCATGTCCGCCGGATCGGCGTCGAGCCGGATGGAGACGAGGCGGGCCCGGCCGTCGCGCCTCGCTTCGGTCGCGAGGCCTTCCACGCGAGCCTCGAGCAGTCCCCCGCCGACCGTCCCCGCCAGGAGCCCCGCGCCGCCGAAGATGGCCGACGCTCCCGGCACCTGAGGCGTCGAGCCCGCGGCCTCGACGATCGTGGCCAGGACGAGCCCGCTCTCCGTCGCCAGGACCTCGACGAGCTTGGGGACGCTGTATCTCATGCCGCGACGGCCATCACCGCCCGCTTGAGCGCGGCGAAGACGAGGTCCGTCTTGTACCCGTTCTCGCGCATCGGCGCCGCGTCCGCCAGGGCCGCATCGGCGGCCTGCCTCACGAGCGCCTCGGTCACGGGCTTGCCTCTCAGGACGTCCTCGGCCTTCTTCAGCCGCCACGGCACGGGCGCGACGCCGCCCATCACGACCGCGACTTCCGAAAGGACGCCGCCGTTCGCGACGCCCGCGACGGCCGCCGAGACGAGCGCGAAGTCCCACGTCCCGCGCTCCTTGAGCTTGACGTAAGCCGCTTTCTGACCCGGCTTCGGCGCCGGGACCCAGACGCTCTTCAGGAACTCCGCCTTGGCCAGCACGTTCTCCCGGGTCACGTCGACCTCGGGCGAAGCGTAGAACGCCTCGAGCGCGACGACCTTGTCGGCCTTGGCCGTTCCGATCGTCGCCTTCGCTCCCAGGCTGATCAATACCGGCGCCAGGTCGGACGGGTAGACGATGAAGCAGCTCCCGCCACCGAAAATGGCGTGATACTTGTTCCGGCCCTGGAAGGCATAGCAGTTGTAGCCGCCCTTTTTCCGGCAGACGACCTGCGGGTCGCGGTAGTACCAGCAGCGCGGCCGCTGGCACAGGTTCCCGCCGACCGTCCCGACGTTGCGCAGCTGCGGCGTCGCCAAGGACAGCGCCGCCTCCTTCAGGCTCGGGCATTCCCTGGCTACGCTTCCGTCGCCGGCCAGCTCGACGATCCGGGTCATGGCCCCGATCCGCAGCCCGTCCTTCTCTTTCGCGATGCCCGCCAGGCCCTCGACCCGCCCCAGGTCGACGACGAGCCCCGCCTTGGCGACCCCGCTCTTGAGCTCGTCGAGGAGATCGGTGCCGCCGGCCATCATCGCGACCGGCTCTGTCGATTCGGCGAGCAGCGCGGCCAGCTCCGCCGCCGTCCGCGGTTCGGCGATGCGGAATTCTCTCATGACGCGGACTCCTTTCTCTTGAGGGCCGCGAGGACGCGCGGGGGCGTCATCGGGATCTCGCGGACGTGCACGCCGATCGCGTTGAAGACGGCGTTGGCGACGGCCGCCGAGGCCGGCACCCGGGCCGGCTCGCCGAGGCCCTTCACGCCCAGGTTGTTGATGAACGCGTCGCCGGGTCGACGAAGAGGGGCGTGATCTCCGGGATATCGAGGGCCGTCGCGATCTTGTAGTCGCGCAGGTTCGGATTGACGACCGTCCCCGTGGCGTCGTCCATGACCCGCTCCTCGAACAGGCCGGCGCTCAACCCCTGGGTGACGCCGCCGACGACCTGGCTTTCGGCCGTGAGCGCGCTCACGATCCGCCCGCTGTCCTGGACGGCGACATACTTGAGCACCTTCACCGTCCCCGTCTCCGTGTCGACCTCGACTTCCGCGAAATGGGCGCCGAAGGTGTTGAAGGCGTATGTGTCGTCGGGCATGCCGCCCCGCTCGCCGTGGAAGACCGACTCCCGGCGCAGGTCGCGGAAGACTTCGGCGAAAGAGGCCGACTTGGCCGGGTCGCCCTTGACCGTGAATCTCCTGTCGCCCATGACGACGTCGGCCGGGCCGGCCTTGAGCCGGGACGCCGCGACCGCCTTGAGCCTCTCGACCGCCTTGAGGGCGGCGTCGCGCACGGCCGGGGCCACGGACGGCGCCGTCAGGCTGCCGCCTGAGAGGGGAGCCCAAGGATAATCGGAATTGCCGAGCTTGACCGTGATCTCCTTCGGCTCGAGCCCGAGCGTCTCGGCCGCGACGACGGCCATGTGGGTCCGGGTGCCCGTGCCGAGGTCCTGGGTCCCGCAGACGACTTCCACCGACATGTCCGGGTAGAGGACGACGTCGGCGAGCGTGCCGGGAAGACCGGCCCCGAACCAGATGCTCGAGGCCATGCCGAGCCCCCGCCGCAGCGGTCCCGTCGCGTTCCCCTCGCCCGGCCGGCGGTTGCGCCGCTCCCAGCCGATGGCCTTGGCGCCGGCTTCGTAGCATTGGGCGAGGCCCTTGCTCGAATAGGGCAGGCCCGTGTCGCCCTGGTTCTTTGACGAATAGTTCTTCCTCCGCAGCTCGAGCGGGTCCAGGTCCAGCTCCGCGGCCAGCTCGTCCATCAGGCTCTCGAGCCCGAAGGCGCCGGGCGTGTGCCCCGGGGCGCGCATGGCCCGTTGGGCCCCGACGTTGGTGTACACGGTGTGCTCCCGGACCCGGCAGTTCGGGCACTTGTAGAGGTCGACGACGGGCTCGGCCACCTCGTCCCCCGCCGCGAGGCCGCCGCAGGCCTCGTTCAGGAGCGAGAACGCGGTCAGCGTGCCGTCCTTCTTGGCGCCGACCCTATAGGTTTGGTGGGAAGACGGCCGGTAGCCGACGCATAAGGCGTTGTCGCGCCGAGACAACAGCACTTTCACCGGCCGCCCCGCTTGGCGGGCCAGGTGGACCGCCGCGACCGTATAATCGCCCAGGCCGAGCTTGCTGCCGAACCCGCCGCCCATATAGTTCTTGATGACGGTGACGTTGGCCGCCGGGATCTTGAGGGCCCGGGCCAGGCCGTCGCGGACGCCGTGGATGTTCTGGGTCGAGTCGTAGACGACGAGGTGGTCGCCCTCCCAAGCGGCGACGCTGCCGTGCGTCTCGGTCGGGTGGTGGACCTCGAAGCCGGTCCGGTAGGCGCGTTCGATGACGACATCGGCCTCGGCCAAGCCCTTTTCGGCGTCGCCCCGGTCGTATGTGTAAAGCTCCTCGAGGTTGGGCTTGCCGTCCCGCACCTGCGGCGCGGCCGCGTCGCGGGCCCGCTCCGCGTCGACGACGTGCGGCAGGGTCTTGTACTCGACCTTGATCAGGGCCAACGCCTTCTCGGCCGTCCTCTCGTCGACGGCGGCCACGGCCGCGACCTGCTGTCCGGCGTAGCGGACCTTGCCTTCGGCGAGCTTCAGGGCGGCCCGGACCCCGGGGACCGCCAGCGCAGGGGCCAGGTCGATCGAAACGACCTCGGCCGCGGCGTGGGGCGAGCGCAGGATCTTGCCGACGAGCATGCCGAGCAGCCTGACGTCGTGCGTGTACTTGGCCCTGCCCGTGACGACCTCGCGGCCGTCGACCCGGGGCGTCTTCTTTCCGATATGCCGGAATTCCTCCGTTCATCTCACGCCCCCTTCCGCTTCTTGGCCGCGGCCTCGACGGCGTCGTAGATCTTGGCGTAGTTGCCGCAGCGGCAGAGATTCCCGGAGAGCGCCTGCTTGATCTCGTCGCTTGACGGCGACGGGTTCTTCTCGAGAAAGGCCGTGGCCGTCATGAGGAAGCCCGGCGTGCAGAAGCCGCACTGGTAGCCGTCCTTCTCGATGAAGGCCTCCTGGACGGGCGAGAGCGGCTCGCCCTCGGCCAGGCCCTCGACCGTCCTGACCGTCCGGCCGTCCGCCCGGATCGCGAGAACATACAGGCGTAGACCGGCTCTCCGTCGAGAAGGACGGTGCAGCCGCCGCACTCGCCCCGGTCGCAGACCTTCTTGGCCCCGGTGAGGTCGAGCCGGTCGCGCAGGACCTCGAGGAGCGTCTCGTTGGCCTCGACGGCCGTTTCGATCCTCATGCCGTTCACGGTCAGGACGATCGTCCTGCGCTCGTAGACGGGCACGCGCCCCTTCTTCGTCGCGATCGTCTGGCCGTGGAGCGGGGCCAGGACCGCCGTGCCCAGGGCGCCCGTGCCCATGCCCTTGATGAAGTCCCGGCGGCTGAGGCCGTCCGGCTTCTTCTTTTCTTTTCCCTTGTCCATGGCTATTCCCTCGCGGAACCGTCAGAGGATCCTCAGCAGGACCAAGGCGCCGAGCGACAGGGCCAGGGCGGCCGGGGAGGCCCAGCGCAGGCGACGGGTCCCGGCCTCGGAGGCCGCCAGGAACGCCCCCGCCCGCGCGCCCAGCGGGACGGTCAGGAACGACAGGCCCACGGCGATCGGCGCGTAGTAGAGCGCGAGCGGGTAGGCCGTGCCGGTGACGCACGGCGCGACCCCCGTCGCGTACTTGACCAGCGGGAAGAGGTTGACCGCGACGAGGGCGCTCAGCCCGCCGGCGAGGCCCTGTCCGATAGCTTTCCCGGCGAGGGCCTTACGGATGATGCCGGCGATGAGCGCGAAAGACGCTCCTTCCATGACGATGGCGAAGATGGGGTTGCCGATGGCCCCATGGAGGACGGGCAGGCCGAGGAGCAGGGCATCGACCAGCTTGAAGCCGGCGGCGATCCCGACCATCGCGGCGGCCGTCCTCGCTTTGGGCGAGATCGACCAGGCCGCGGCCAGGAAGAAGAGCGCCGCCCCCGTCATGACCGAGCCCGAGATGGTCGAGGCGCAGGCCCTCAAGATACATCCCGAGCGCCGCCTCGGACAGCCCCCAGAGGCCGCCGAGGACCAGGATCGGGCCCCAGTCGGTTCTTCGCGGTGTTTCAGACATCGTTCCCTCCTTTAAATCGGGGACACAATACCTATTCCCCATTTAAACCGGGAGGCGAAAGCGGGCCTCCCCGCCGATCCGGCTTCAGTTCGATCCCGGACCGTCCTTGTCGCGGAAGTGCTTGAGCACGAGCCCGGTGCAGACGAACGTCGCGATGATGAGGAAGAAGATGACGAAGAATCCCAGCCGGAGGATCGTCCACTCGGCGATGGCGTTCTCTTCTCCGTGATAGATATCGGTTAACGCCAGGTGCATGAGGAATAGGAGAATGAGCGCCAAAACAGCCAAGGTCAATGCGACCGTCGCCCAGACCCTGAGCTTTTTCATGAGCACCTCCCTGTCCGTGCGCCCCCATTTTATCATCAAATCGCCGCCGATGGGCAAGTGCCGCCGAGCCTCGACGGGACGGCGGCGACCTTTCCAAGGGGATGCGTATCTTCGAATAGGCGGCCGGATTCCGCCCATTCCGGGTAAAGGACAGCCACATGACGAGAGCCACCGACGGCCGGCCCTCCGTGGAGCGGGGATCGCGGTCCTCCTGGGACTTGGCCTCGCGGCCTCCTCCCTATTCGCCCAGAGCCTGGACATCCCTTCGGAGAGATGGGGCCTGAGCTTCGGCAATTCCAAGGAATTCACCGGCCTCCGCTTCAATTTCCGCGACAGCCGGGTCCGGCGCGTCACCGGGGTGAACGTCACCTTCTGGATGCCGCGCAAGGACAACAAGGACGCGGTCGTCAGCGGCCTGTCGCTGGGCGTCGCTCCCGGCGGCGGGCGGGTGTGCGGCGTCCAATTGGGCCTCCTGGGCGCGGGGGCGGACACGAGCCTGACCGGCTTTACGGTGGCCGGTCTCGGCGCGGGCGCGGGAGAGGACGTCAAAGGCGTCGTTCTGGCCTTCGGCGGCGTCGGCGCCGGCGACAATCTCTCCGGCATCGCCATCGGCGGCCTCGGGGCGGGGGCGGGGGAGAATATCACAGGTATCTGCCTCGGGGGCCTCGGCGCTGGGGCCGGCGGAAACCTCAAGGGCATCGTTCTGGGCGGCTTGGGGGCGGGGGCGGGCGAGAACATCACCGGCCTGGCCGCCGGCGGCCTGGGGGTCGGATGCGGCGAGAACCTCACCGGGATCGCCGTGGGCGGTCTCGGCGTCGGCTGCGGCGGGCGCCTGACCGGGATCGCTATCGGCGGGCTCGGCTTGGGCGCGCCGGAGATCAGGGGCTTGGCGATCGGCGGCTTGGGCGTCGGAGGCGAGACGCTCCGGGGCGTGTTCCTGGCCGGTGGCATGGTCCATGTCGGAAAGGGCGGCCGGCTCTCGGGCCTGGCGGCGAGCGCGTTCAACTATTGCCGGGGCTCGGTCCGCGGCCTCTCGATCGGGCTCGTCAACTACGCCTGGAAGATCGAGAAGGGCATCCAGCTGGGCGTCGTCAACATCGTCCGCGACAATCCCAAGGGCCTGCGGGTCCTGCCGGTCTTCAACGCGGGCTTCTGAGGCCGGGGATCAGCCCGCGGCCGGCGTCCCCGTCGCGACCGGCTTCTTGTCCCACAGCCGGTTGACGACCTTGATCAGGACGATCCCGCTCGCGACGAATACGGCCAGCAGCGCGCCGGCGAAGATCCAACGGCCGTAGAGGGCGTTGCCGACCATGAACAGGGCCGACCAGATGGTCAGCGAGCCGGACACCCACCCGACGAGGGCCAGCGGGAAGCTGTCGCCGGCGGCCTTGGCCTCGGCCTCGGTGAGCCCGGCCTCCCTGCGGATGCACTTCCAGCCCGGCCCGAAGGGACGGACCTTGCGGTAGAACGCCGACCAGCGTCTCCTTGTCCGTCTGCGGCCCGAGGAAGGCCGTCAGCACCCAGCTGATCGTCGTCACCGCGACCGTCAGGATGAGGGCGTAGTGGGTCGGCACGGTGACCCCGAACTTGCGCAGGACGAGCAGCAGGATGGAGAAGACGAACGACGAGATCATGGCGTTGACCTCGCACCAGGCGTTGACCCGCCACCAGAACCAGCGGACGAGATAGAGCAGGCCCGTGCCCGCCCCGACCTGGAGGATGATGTCGAAGCTGTCCTTGGCCGTGTCCAGGACGAAGACCATGGCGCCGGCGACGACGAAGAGCATGATCGTGGCCAGGCGCCCGACCATGACGTAATGTTTCTCGCCGGCCGTCGGATTGATGAAGCGGCGGTAGAAGTCGTGGACGAGGTAGGAGGCGCCCCAGTTGAGATGGGTCAGGTTGGTCGAGGAGTTGGCGGCGATGAGCCCGCCGACCAGCAGGCCGAAGAAGCCCACGGGCAGGAACTTGATCATGGCCGGGTAGGCGATGTCGTGGCCGAGGAGGCTCGGATCGAGATGGGGGAAGGCCGCCTGGATATCGGAGAGCTGAGGGAAAATGATGAGTGAGGCCAGGGCGACCAGGATCCAGGGCCAGGGCCGCAGGACGTAGTGGGCGATGTTGAAGAAGAGCACGGCCCCGAGCGAGTCCTTCTCGGACTTGGAGGCCAGCATGCGCTGGGCGATGTAGCTGCCGCCGCCGGGCTCGGCGCCGGGGTACCAGACCGCCCACCACTGGACGGCCAGCGGCATGATGAAGATGGCGATGGCCAGGTCCCAGTTGCTCTTGAAGTTCGGCAGCATGCTCAGGAAGTTGATGCCGCCCGGGCCGGTCATGGCCGAGACCTTGGTCACCAGGGGGCCCAGTCCGCCGACGGCCCGGACGGCGAAGAAGGCCGCGGCGATGACCGCCGTCATCATGGTGAAGAATTGGATCATGTCGATGATCAGCACCCCCCAAAGCCCGGTCAGCGCGGCGAAGACGACGTTGAGGAAGCCGACGGCGGCCAGCGTCTGCCAGCGGTCGAGGCCGAACATGATGGCGGCGATCTTGCAGGCGGCCAGGTTGACCGTGGCCATGATGATGCAGTTGAAGAAGAACCCGAGGTAGACCGAGCGGAAGCCCCGGACGAAGCCGGCGGCCTTGCCCGAGTAGCGGATCTCGTAGAACTCGAGGTCGGTCAGGACCTCGGAGCGGCGCCACATCCGGGCGTAGAAGAAGACCGTGGCCACGCCGGTCAGCGTGAAGGCCCACCAGACCCAGTTGCCGGCGACACCGTTGCGCCGGACGATGTCGGTGACCAGGTTCGGCGTGTCGCTGCTGAAGGTCGTGGCGACCATGGACAGACCGGCCAGCCACCACGGCACGGCCCGGCCGGAGGCGAAGAACTCGGCCGTGTTCTGTCCGGACCGCTTGCGGTAGTACAGAGCGGGGCCGAAGCAGATGAACAGGATGAAGGCGACGATGATCCAGTCGAGGAGCTGAAGACGCATGGCTATCGTCCTTTCGCGGAGATCGCCGGGCGGCGCGTGTCGCGCCCATTATAGGAAGAAGCCGTTCCGAGGACAAGCGGACAATTCTGCCGTCGAAGCCGTTCTTCCCGGCCTCGTCGCTGGGCCGTCGTCGGACGGGTCCTGTCCGGTAGCGTCCCCGTCCGGCTTCGGCTCCACCCATCCCCCCGTGGGGAACCCCTTCCGCCTCCAGGCGGGCGGGGACTAACTCCCGGCCACCCATCCTCCTCCGTCTGGCGACTTCGGCCTTTGGGAAAGGAACGGACCTGAGTGTTTTGACGGGGGATAAGGTAATCTGGTATAAGCAGGCTAAACAGCCCTCTCGAAGGAGGTCCCCGTGCGTTTCCCGAAATCCCTCAAGCTTTCCGTTCTCGCTCTCTTCGCGCTTTCGCTTCTCGCCGCCGGGCCCGTTCTGGCCCAGGCGAAGAAAGCGGCCGCGCCCGCCGCGGCCAAGGCCGAGACGTTCGACTATGCCGCCGTGGTCAAGAAGCTCAAGGCCCGCAACATCGGGCCGGCCAACATGGGCGGCCGGACGGTCGACTTCGCCGTCCCCGGGAGCGACGCGTCGGTCATCTACGCCGCGGTCGGCCCGAGCGGGCTGTGGAAGTCCGAGGACATGGGCCTCAACTGGGCGCCGTCCTTCCACAAGGAAGGGACCGTCTCGGTCGGCGCGGTCGCCGTGTCGCCCAGCCACCCCGATATCGTCTGGGTCGGCACGGGCGAGGCCACGGCCCGCAACTCCGTGGCCCCCGGCGACGGCGTCTACAAGTCCGAGGACGCGGGCAAGACCTGGACGAACATGGGCTTGGCCGGAACGCGCTTCATCAGCCGCATCGTCATCGATCCGGCCGATCCCGACATCGTCCACGTCGCCGCCCAGGGCCACCTCTGGGGCCCGAACGAGGAACGCGGCGTCTACCGGACGACCGACGGCGGCAAGACCTGGACGAAGGTCCTGTACGTCAACCCGGAGACGGGCGCCTGCGACCTGGCCCTCGACCCCTCGAACTCGAAGATCCTCTACGCCGGCATGTGGGAGCACCGCCGCTGGCCGTATTATTTCCGGAGCGGCGGCCCCGGCAGCGCGATCTACCGGACGACCGACGGCGGGGACACCTGGACCGCGACCTCCGCGGGCCTGCCGGCCGCGCCCTACGGACGCATCGGCCTGGGCGTCGCCCGCTCGAACCCGAACGTCGTCTACGCCCTGGTCGAGGCGGGGAGCGGCGGTCTCTTCCGCTCCGAGGACAAGGGCCGCAGCTGGCGCCGGGCCTGCGACAAGGCGACCTACGACCAGGTCAACTTCCGGCCGTTCTACTACAGCCGGCTGACCGTCGACCCGACCAACGACCTGGTCGTCTACGTCTACTCCGGCTCCTGCTACGTCAGCCGCGACGCCGGCAAGACCTTCACTCAGGTCTTCACCGGCGCCCATCCCGACCACCACGCCGTCTGGGTCGACCCGCGCGACTCCGCGGCACGTCATCAGCGGCAACGACGGCGGCATCGACATCTCCTGGGACGGCGGCAAGAAGGCCCTCGGTGTCGCCGCGGCGCCTTGGGCCGAGGTCTATAACATAGGCGTCGACATGCGCGATCCCTACTACATCGACGTCGGTCTCCAGGACAACGGCAACTGGCTCGGCCCCTCCAATACCCGCGAGCGGGCCGGCATCTTCAACTCCCATTGGGTCCCGACGGGCGGCGGCGACGGCTACTACGCCCAGTTCGATCCCGTCGAGTGGTGGGTCATGTTCCGCAACCTCCAGATGGGCGGCATCGAGCGCCACAACCTCAAGACGGGCGAATCCGTGCGCGTCCGTCCCGAAGCCCCCCTGGCCGAGCCGCCCTACCGCTTCAACTGGAACTCGCCGATCTACCTCTCGCGCCACGACCGGAACGTGCTCTATTTCGGCGGCAACTTCCTGTTCAAGTCGACCGACCGGGGCTCGTCCTGGACCAAGGCCAGCCCGGACCTGACGACGAACGACCCGGCCAAGCTCAAGGATTCGGGCGGCCTGACCATCGACAACACCGGGGCCGAGAACCACTGCACCATACTGACCATCGCCGAATCGCCCTTGAAGCAGGGCGTCCTCTGGGTCGGCACCGACGACGGCCAGGTCCAGCTCAGCCGCGACGGCGGCGCGACCTGGACGAACGTCACCGCCAACATCAAGGGCTTCGGCCCGGGCGACAACTGGGTGACCCGGATGGAGGCGTCGCACTTCGTCGAGGGCGGCGTCTATCTGACCGTGTCCCGCCACCAGGTCGACGACTACAGGCCGTACATCTTCAAGACCGAGGACTTCGGCAAGAGCTGGGTCTCGCTCCGCGGCGACCTGCCCGAGTACGGCTACCTCCATACCGTCCGCGAGAGCCCCCTCAACCGGAACCTCCTCTTCGCCGGCAGCGAGTTCGGGCTGTTCGTGAGCGCCGACGGCGGCCGGACCTGGATCCCCTTCAAGACGGAATTCCCGACCGTGGCCGTCCGCGACGTCCAGATCCACCCGCGCGAACACGACCTCGTCATCGGCACGCACGGCCGGGGCGTCTGGATCGTCGACGACATCCGGCCGCTCGAGCGGCTGACCGCCGAAGCGGCGAGGTCCGACGCCCTCCTCTTCGACGTCAAGGACGCCGCGCTCTTCTCCTACCGGACGACCGTCGACAACTACAGCGACGCCGGTTACGCCGGGACGAACTCGCCGTTCGGGGCGGCCATCAGCTATTACCTCAACGCGTCGGCCGTCGGCGGCGCGAAGCTCAAGCTGGCCGTCCTGGACAAGGACGGGCGGGAGGTGGCGACGCCGTTCATGACCAAGGAGCCCGGCCTCAACCGGGTCTATTGGAACCTCCGCGGCGGGGCGGCGGCGGAGTCGCCGGAGCCGGCGGCGGAAGGGCGCGGCCGTGGCCGGGCCATGGCCGGTCTCGCGCCTTACGCCCTGCCCGGCGAGTACAAAGCGGTCCTCGAGGTCGGCGACCGGAAGATGGAAGCGCCGTTCCGGGTCCTCGCGGATCCCGACCAGGGCCTCACGACCGAGGAGCGCCTGGCCGGCCAGAAGTTCGCCCGCGAATCGCAGGACCTGGCCCGGCGGGGACGCGAGCTCCTTCAGCGGATCGAATCGATGACGAAGCAGCTCGACGACGTCGCCGGCCGGGTCTCGTCGATGACGCCGGCCGAGCCGGACCTCGCGGCCAAGGTCAGAGCGGTCAAGGACAAGGTCGACGCCATCAAGGCCGTCTTCTATCTCAGCCCGCCCGACCAGGGATTCTACCGCAAGCCGCTCTTCGTCGCCTTCCGCGGCGGCACGGCGGCCGAGCTGGTCGCGGGCGGCCGGCCGGGGCGCGGCCGGCATGGGCGCGCCGACGCGGACGATGATCGATCAGCTCGCCGACCTCAAGGCCTTCGCGGAGCCGCTCTTCTCGGCCATGAAGGACATCGCCGAGAAGGACGTCCCCGAGCTCAACAAGCGGCTCGCGGCGAATGGCGTGCCCTATATCAAGTGAAAGAATGGGGACACGTGCCTTTGGCACGTGTCCCCGTCCTGGATGAGGGACGGTCTCTTTTGACCGCGTTGCGGCTCTTCTGATATAAGCAGGATGAAGAACGCCGGAGACGGAGGCCCGCATGAGGCGCACGAAATCGTTTAGATTCTTGATATTAGCCATCCTACTTGGCCTGACCCTGCCGGTCCTGGCCGCCGATCTGCCCCGGGCCCGGCCGGAGATCGTCGGGCTGTCCTCGGCCCGCCTCGAGAGGCTCTCCGAGGTCATCGCAGCGGTACGTCGACGAAGGCCGGCTCGGCGGCGCGGTGGCGCTCGTCGCCCGCGGCGGCAAGGTCGCCTACCTCCGGGCCTTCGGCACGCTCGACCCGGCGACCGGCGCTCCCATGCCGGCCGACGCCGTCTTCCGCATCGCCTCGCAGACCAAGGCCGTGACGAGCGTCGCGGTCATGATCCTGTTCGAGGAAGGCAAGCTCCTGCTCGGCGACCCCGTTTCGAAGTTCATCCCCGAATTCGCCAAGACCACCGTCGCCGTCCCCGAGGCTTCCAAGAAAGGCCCGGGCTACAAGATCGTTCCGGCCAAGCGCCCGATCACGGTCCGCGACCTCCTGACCCACTCGTCCGGCATCTCCTACGGCGACGGGCCGGCCAAGGACCTCTACAAGGCGGCCGGGCTCCAGGGCTGGTTCTTCGCCGACCGGCCCGAGCCCATCGGCACGTACATCAAGAAGCTGGCCGGGCTGCCCTTCGACGCCCAGCCCGGCGAGAGGTACATCTACGGCTACAACACCGACATCCTCGGCTACCTGGTCGAGGTCGTTTCCGGGATGAGCCTGGCCGACTTCGTCGCGAAGCGTATCACCGGCCCCCTGGCCATGGCCGATACGCATTTTTTCCTGCCCGAGGAGAAGGCCGGGCGCCTCGCCGCGGTCTACGGCGTCGGCAAGGACGGCAAGGCCGGGCCGGTCGACGATCCCCGGGAGATCGCCTACCTCAAGGGCCCCCGGACGTGCTACGCCGGCGGCGCCGGGCTCCTCTCGACGGCCGAGGACTACGCCCGCTTCCTGCTCATGCTCCAGAGCGGCGGGGAGTGGGGCGGCGTTCACATCCTCAGCCCGAAATCGGTCGAGCTGATGACCGTCGACCACCTCGGACCGCTCTACACCAGCCCCGGCAACGGCTTCGGCCTCGGCTTCTGGGTGACGAAAGAGCTCGGCCGCAACGGCGATCCGGGCTCGGTCGGGGCCTTCGGCTGGGGCGGCGCCTACCACACGACCTACTGGGTCGACCCGGCCGAGAAGCTGGTCGCCGTGTTCATGACCCAGCTCCTGCCGGCGACCGGGAGCGACGCGCACGGCAAGTTCAAAGCCCTCGTCTACCAGTCGATCGTCGAATCGTACGGCCGGCGCTAGGCGAGCGGCGCCCCGGCCTCGGATCCGGGCTCTTCCTCCTTCCGTCTCCCCAGACAGAGCAGGCGGCAGAAGAAGACGTAGTCGACGAGCCCCAGGACGACGACGAGGACCATCGTCGCGACCCATGGCGTCGGGCGGAGGCGGACGGTCGTCCCGGCCGGGGAATGTGCCCTCATCGACAGGAATCGTGGCAGGAACATCGTGGCCTCGCGGGGATAGGTCGTGCGGACGACGAGGTTCGAGCCCTCGTCCTGCCGGGTCCTGGAGATCGTCGTGGTGACGGGGACGGAAAGCAGGGCGATCAGGAAGAACGATCCGAAGACCGCGAGAACGGCCTTGGCGCAGGGCCCCGGAAGGTATTTCGACAGGTCCCCGGTCCGCATATCATCCTCCGCCGTTCCGTCTACTGGAGACTACTCCCGGAGCGAACGTGGCGTTTACCGGATGGCAATCCGCCTCCGTCCATGCTAGAGTATCCCGCCAAAGGCCATGAAAAAGAAGATCCTGCTCTCGGCGTCGCTCTTCCACGCCCTCACCGACGCCGCCTCGGTCATCACGCCGATGGTCTTCCCCATGCTCCTGGCCCAGGGTTTCCTCGTCCGCAACTACTCCCAGATCGGGATCCTGTCGAACCTCGGGCCTGCTGACCTCGCTGGTCGTCCAGTTCCTGGTCGTCCGCGTCTCGTTCCGGAGCGAGTACCGGACGCTGATGATCCTCAGCGGCCTCGGCCTCTGCGCCTCCATGGCCGTCATCCCCTTCGCCCGGAGCTACGCGACGCTCCTGCTCTTCTTCCTGCTGCTGCGCGTCTTCGCCAGCTTCTACCATCCCATCGTCATCGCCTGGATCTCCAAGTCGCGGGCCGGCTCGGGCCGGGAGCTCGACGACGCCATGGGCATCCAGAGCGGCTCGGGGAACCTCGGGCGTCGGCCTGGCCTACCTGACGGTCGGCTTCCTGGCCCAGCGCTGGGGCTGGAAGACGCCGCTCTACGTCTGGGCGCTATTCGGCCTCGTCCTGGCCGGCCTCGGCGCCTGGGCCCTGCGGGGCGTCTCGTCGCGGAGCGAGGAGCGGCCGTCCCTCCGGCCGCGCGACCTGGTCGCGCTCGCTCCGGTCGATCAAGCGGTTCGTGCCGGGGTTCTTCTTCGGCGGGCGCGGGCTGGTCGGTCGCCGTCTATCTACGCCCCGTCGCTCCTCAACCACAAGTACGGCATCCCCATGGGGCAGACGGGCCTGTTCCTGGCCCTGTGGATCGGATTGGGGACCGTCACCGGGTACGGCTACGGCATCTGGAGCCGCCGGTTCGGCCGCAAGAGCGTCTTCATGGCCAGCCTGGGCGGCGCCGCCGCGGCGCTCTTCCTTCTCGGCTTCGCCCCGACCAAGGGCCTGGCCGTCGCCGGCCTCCTGCTCTTCGGCGGCTTCCTCCTCATGACCTACCCCTCGCTCCACACCTTCGTCGGCTCGACCGTCCCGGCCTCCGGCCAGACCATGGCCTTCAGCTGGGTCAGCAACATCCAGCTCGCTCTCGGGGGCGGTCGTCTCGCTCGTCTCCGGCGTCCTGTCCGACCTCGTCGGCATCTGGTTCCCGTTCGTCCTGACGGGCGTCCTGACGGTCGCCGTCTTCCTCTTCTATGCTCCCGCGCGGACCGGAGTTCTTCGGCGCGGGCGAAGGCGGGGCGACGGAAGGACCGGGGACGCGCGAAGGGGCGGTCTGAGCCCTCAGGCCGAGCGGACCTGGCGCTCGAGCTTCTCGTACTGCTCGCGGATCTCGGCCGGGAGCCGGCCCTTGTAGGGCTTGAGGAAGTCCCGGACCTCGTCGACCTCGGTCTTCCAGTCCTTGATCCTGACCTCGAACAGCTTCTCGAGCTTGTCCTTGGGCAGGGCCAGGCCGGTCATGTCGAGGTCCTCGAGGCGCGGCACGAGGCCGGCCGGGGTCTCGCGGGCCGGGACCGCCCCGGTCACCCGGTCGATGACCCACTTGAGGACGCGCATGTTGTCGCCGAAGCCGGGCCAGATGAACTTGCCCCGTTCGTCCGTCCGGAACCAGTTGACCGAGAAGATCTTGGGCGGCCGCGACATGCGGCTGCCCATGTTGAGGTAATGGCGCCAGTAGTCGGCCATGTTGTAGCCGCAGAAGGGCAGCATGGCCATGGGATCGCGCCGCACGACGCCGACCTGGCCGGTGGCCGCGGCCGTGGTCTCCGAGCCCATGCGGGCGCCCATGAAGACGCCGTGCGACCAGCTGAAGCTCTCGGTGACGAGCGGGATGAGGCTCGTCCGCCGTCCGCCGAAGATGATGGCCGAGATGGGCACGCCCTGCGGGTTCGCGGCTTCCTTGTCGAGCATCGGCGAGTTGACGATCTGGGCCGTGAACCGGGAGTTGGGGTGGGCGGCCTTGGTCCCGAGCGAAGGCGTCCAGGGCCTGCCCTGCCAGTCGAGCAGGTGCTCGGGGACCGGCCCGTCGATGCCCTCCCACCACGGCTCGTTGGTGTCCGTGTTCAGGGCGACGTTGGTGAAGAGGGTCGGGTTGAAGGCCCCCCGCTTGATGGTCTTCATCATGTTGGGATTGGTCTTCATCGACGTCCCGGGCGCGACGCCGAAGTACCCGGCCTCGGGGTTGATGGCCCAGAGCCGGCCGTCCGGGCCGATGTTGAGCCAGGCGATGTCGTCGCCGAGCGTCCAGACGCGGTAGCCGGGCAGGGCCGATTCCATCATGGCCAGATTGGTCTTGCCGCAGGCGCTGGGCAGGGCGGCCGTGACGTAGGTGGTCTTGCCGCGGTGGTCCTCGATGCCCATGATGACCATGTGCTCGGCCAGCCAGCCCTGCTTGTAGCCGAGAAAGGAGCCGATGCGGAGCGAGACGCACTTCTTGCCGAGCAGCGCGTTGCCGCCGTAGCCCGAGCCGACGCTCCAGACGAGCCCTTCCTCGGGGAAGTGCATGATGTAACGGCGGTTGGGGTCGAGCGTGCCGATCGAGTGGAAGCCCTTGACGAAGTCCTCGCGGTTGCGCAGCTTCTCCAGGATCGTCGTCCCGATGCGGGTCATGATGCGCATGCTGACGGCGACGTAGCTCGAGTCCGTGACCATCATGCAGGCCTTGGCGTAGGGCGAGTCGGGATGGCCCATCATGTAGGGAATGACGTACATCGTCCGCCCGGCCATGCAGCCGTCGGAGAGCTTGGCCATCAGCTTCTTGGCCTTCGCCGGCTCCATCCAGTTGTTGTTCGGGCCGGCGGCCTCCTTGGTCGGGTGACAGACGAAGGTCAGGTGCTCGACCCGGGCGACGTCGGTCGGGGAGGAGCGGTGGAGGTAGGCCGTCGGCCAGTTCTTGTGATCGAGCGGCTGGAAGACGGGGCCGTTGAGGCGCTCCTCGTTCATGCCGATCTCGAGGAGGCGCCAGGCCTCGCCGTCCGAGCCGTCGCACCAATAGACCTTGGCCGGCTTGGCCAGTCGTTCCTGTTCCTCGACCCAGCGTTCGGCGGCGGATGCCATGTTCGACCTCAGGGCCCTTTTGTATCAGTAAAGAAAAAGCCTGTCAAACGGCCCTCAACGGACGTTGTTGATGGCGCTCTTGGCCGTGTCGTGCTTGGTCTTCATGATATTACTGATCAAGGCGAACTGCCTGTTCTCTTGCTGCATGGTCTGCTGGAGCGCGAGATATTGCAGGTTGAAGCTCTGCGACATCTCCTGCATTTCTTCGGCCGCCTTGAAAAGCTTGTCCAGCGCTTGGCCCCGGGCTCTTTGGGCTTCGTCGGCGAGCCGGGAGACTTCCCGGGCCTTCTGGAGGAGCTTGATATAATGACCGTCGAGCTCCTTGGCGGTGGCGACGTAGTTTTCGTGGCTCTTCTCGAGCTTCCTTACGTCGTCGCCGACGGTGAGGATGGCCGCCCGGGCGTCGGCCGAGAGTCCGGCTTTTTGGAGGACGGTATTCCGGGACTGGCTTGTCCCGCCGCTCATGAAGACGCCGATGCCACAGACAGCGGCCGCCAGGACGAAGCAGATTCGTTTCATGATGACCTCCTCTTTCGGGTCTTCATTCACACCTGGATCTCGTAGACCACGGGGATCCCGGCCAGCGAGATCTCCGGATTGAACGTCCAGGAAACGAGGTTGACGGCCCTCGGGTAGGGGATGAAGCGGGCGCGGTACAAGGGCCCGGCCGGCCAGCCCCGCTTGTCGAAATCGATCGTGGCCACGAAGCCGTCCTCGCGGATGCGGGCGAGGTAAGCCCGCAGGAACGCGGCCTGCTCGGCCGGGGAGAGGTCGGGATAAGCGACGTGGTTGATCCAGGCGTAGCGCTCGACCGTCTTTCCCAGCTGGTCGTGGGAGATGAAGTTGATCAGGGCCCGGACGCGGCCGTCCGTCTCCCAGACCAGGGTCCGGGCGACGCCCGGATATTCGAGCTCGACGGCCAGGTCGCGCTTATCCCAGGCCAGAGCCAGCGCCGTCGTGTCTTTGTAACGGTCGAGGAGGGCGTGGCAGGCGTCGAGGTCGGCCGGGCGGTAGTCCCGCAGGGCGAGGCCCGGGACGGCCTGCGGCGGCCGGCCGGCGCCGATGACGCGCAGGGCCGCCTTTTCGTAGCCCTTGAGCCCTTCCGATGCGTCCACGCGCCCGAGGTCGAGGATGCGGGCCATGACGCCGGACTTGCGGATGCGCTCGATCCGGTGGCCTTCGGCGGCCAGTTTCTCCATCATCAGGGTCGAGCGGTGGCCCTTCTCCAGGGTCAGGAGCGAGAAGTCGTAACCGTGGCGTTTGTTCAGCTCGACCGCGGCCCGGATGATCTCGAGGGCCAGGCCGCGCCGGAGGTATTCCTTCCTGACGACGAGGAGACAGCTGTAGACCGCGCCGTAGAGGCCGCCCCGGAAATGGAACTTCTGGGGAAGGTTGGCCAGGAAGGCGACGATCTCGCCGCCCTTGTAGGCCGCCAGGAGATGGTCGCGCTTGCCCTCGGGGATGCGGTCGAAGAGGTAGCGCAGGAAGGCCGGCCGGTAGAAATTGGGGAAAGAGGCCACGCCGTACTCGTCGCGCCACGAGGCGTGGGCCATCCTTTCCAGCCCCTCGAGATCCCCCCGGAACGTTTCGACGGAAACGCCCTCGAGCTTGGTCATGCGGCCCTCCCACGGCGGCGCGAGATGGGTCCCAGTCTCCCCGAACGGGGGGGCCTTGTCAAGGCGCCGGGCCCGGGGGCGCGCCTTAGGCGACCGTCAGGCGGAATCGGCAGCGCTGGCCGCCCCGCAGGACGGAGTCGACGAGCTCGACCTCGACCGCGCGGCCGAGCGTCCGCTCGTGCATCTCCCTGACGTAGCCGACGGAGCAGAGGCAGTACGTGGGGGAGAGCTGGCCCGCCTTTTGGGCTTCGGCCATCGGACAGAGGCAGATCCCCTCGGGCGAGGCCTGGCCGGTCTCCGCGCTGCCGACGAACTCGAAAGCGATGACCCGGCCCTCGATCGAGTAGCCGCGGTCCTTGCCCTTTTCGGCGACCCAAGCCGTGAACTTCTCGAGCGCGTCGGGGGCCGGCTTCTGCTTCGGCGGGCCCGCGTAGGCGGCGAAGCAGGAGCGGCCGTTGGCGACCATCAGACGCTCTCGCGACGCCGCGTCGAGCGTCCGGTCCATGGTCTCGAAGAACCGCCGGACCCAGCCGTCGGCGAACTCCATGCGCTTGGCCGACCGCTCGACCGACTTGTCGCCGGGCTTGGTCGTCGCCGTCTGGCCGGTGAGCGCCGCGCCCATGCCGGCCGCCGCGGCGCACAGGCACATCCCGGCTCCGCCCTTGCCGAGAACGGCGAGGAAAGCTTTCCTCTTGATGGGTTGATGGGGCATGGTCTCCTCCCTTTCGATCCTATCGTCAGCACGTTCTGTGCCAGGGGCGGTCGCGGAAATCCCCTGGGGGGATCCCCGGCTCGGACGGCTGGCAAGCCGCTCCCTCGATAAGTTCCTTTACATCCCGCCGCCCCTCTTTTCCGCGGGCCAGGGATAATGTAGAATAGAAGACCGCTTTCAATGAAAAGGAGTCTCCACCCCATGAAGAGAACCAAAGTCCTGCGCAAAGCCATCATGGAACGCCGGGCCGTCACCGTCCCCGGCGCTCACGACGCCCTGTCGGCCAAGGTCATCGAAAAGGCCGGGTTCGAGGCCATCCAGGTCTCCGGCTACGGCCTGGCCGGGTCCTACCTCGCCAAGCCCGACGTCGGGCTGGTCCGGATGAAGGACGTCCTCGACTTGACCTGGAACATCAGTCAGGCCGTCTCCATCCCGGTCATGGCCGACGTCGACACCGGCGGCGGCAACGCCGTCAACGCCGCCTGGATCACCGAACGGTTGATCGCCATGGGCGTCGCCGGCATGAACATCGAGGACCAGGTCTTCCCCAAGCGCTGCGGCCACATGGCCGGCAAGGAGGTCATTTCGGCGGAAGAGATGGCCGGCAAGATCCGGGCCTGCGCCGCGGTGCGGGACCGGCTCGATAAGGACTTCATCATCAACGCCCGGACCGACGTCTTCGCCGGAATGGGCTTGGCCGAGGCCATCAAGCGCTGTAATATCTACCTCGAGGCCGGCGCCGACCTGGCCTTTATCGACGGCATCAAGAGCCGGACCGACATCGAGAAGGCGGTCAAGTCGATCAAGGGACCGCTGTCGGTCAACCTCATGGACGCCATCACCGGCATGAAGACCGAGCTCATCCCCATCCCCGAGCTGAAGAAGATGGGCGTCGGCCGCGTCTCCATCCCCGTGGCCTCCATCATGGTCGTCCACAAGGCCCTGGTGGACTTCTTCGCGGCCCTTAAGAAATCGCCGACCGGCACGCTTCCGGGCCAAACCCAGTGGGTTTCGTCGTTCGAGGAGTACACCGATTTCGTCGGGCTCAAGGACTACCGGGCCATGGAGAACGAGTACCTGCCCTGCGAGCGGGTCGCGGCCAAGTACAAGGGCGTCAAAAAGATCGTCGGGTCATAAAGGTCGCGGCAAATTTCGCTCAGACGCTCATAGGGCGGCGCTGGGCCGCCCTTTGCCCCCGCCTACGGGGAGCGGACTCTTGGGAGCGGACCTCAGAATCACGGCCGAGTGCTCGAGGCCGTGATTCTGGGAAATATCTGGAGAAAGCACTCTCCCGATATCTCCCAGCGCCGCCCCTCCGGGCCGCTCCGGCGCGGCGCTGATGGTCGCTCCGGGGACTCCGCTCCCTGCCGGCCCCCCCTCCCTCACGGGGGCCTCAGGGCGGTCACAGCACCGCCCCGCGTCATCGCTCCATTTGCCGCGCTCGTTAGTCACCCGATCGATTATTTTGATGGGGGAGAACATACGAATAGAGGTCGCGGCGGGCGGGGGACATGTACCCGGGGGTAGGTGTCCCCCTTTTGCTTAGGCGCGCCCAGGCTAAGATGGCGCCTGCGAGCCTCTGCGGCGTTTTGTCCGCCCCTTTTGGAACGAGTCGATAAGACGGCCCGCGGTCTTCTTCACCGGGCCCAAGCGGGCGGGATAGAAATAGTCCGATTCGAACCAGCCCTTGTCTCTGTAATAGCGGTAGTCGAAGCTGCTCTCGTCGAGCTCCAGCCGCATCTTCGTCCGACCCGAGTGAAAGGCCGTGTAATAGAGCCAGCCCGGCCAGGGGTGGGCCGGCCCGGCCATCGTGTCGTAGAACCGCCGGGCCAACTTGGCCAGGGACCTGTCCATCTTCCGCCGTTCCGTTTCGGCCATGGGATCGAGCGCCGTGAAGCACACCCCCCTGACCGGATTGAAGCCCAGCCCTTTGCCGATGAAATGAAAGTAGCTCACGATCTTCCGGCCGCCGTAGATGCCCTGCGGGACGATGCTCGTCGAGGCCTTCGCGAAGAAGCGGGGCCGATGAAAGACGAACCCGAGCCGGTCGAGGAAGACCTTCATCAGGCCCGAGACGTGGAACGAGAGGTTCGGAGTTGCGAAGACGACGCCGTCGGAAGCCATCATCTTCCCGATGAGGACATCCCGGTCGTCCTTCAGAGGGCACGCCTCCTCCCCGTGACTGAGGCAGAGCTTGCAGGTTCGGCAGGTCCCGATCTTATAGTCGCACAGGTTCACGATCTCGGTCTCGACGTCGCCGAGCGCGCGCAGGTTGTCCAGGAACTGACGGGTGGCCAGATGCGTATGTTTCCGGCTGGCCGTCCCGACGATGGCGGTAACCTTCTTCACGGGCAAGCCTCCATTTTCTTTTAGCGGACGACGAGCTTGGTGAACGGGAAGACGTAGGCCTGGAGGAGGACGAAGAGGCCCATCAGGGAAGCCAGGGCCAGGCTGTGGAAGAAGACGTAGCGGAGGATATCGCCCTCGTGGCCGTACCAGCCGGTGGCCGTCGAGGCCACGACGATCGACTGGGCGTCGATCATCTTGCCCATGACCCCGCCGGCACTGTTGGCCGAGGCCATAAGGACCGGGCTCAGGCCCAGCTGCTGGGCCGAGATCTTCTGCAGGCTCCCGAAGAGGACGTTCGACGACGTGTCGGATCCGGTCAAGGCCACGCCGAGCCAGCCGAGCATCGTTCCGAAGAACGGATAGAGGACGCCCGTCCGGGCGAAAGCCAAGCCCAGCGTCGCGTCGAGTCCCGAATAGCGCGTCACATAGCCCAAGGACAGCATCGCGGCGACGGTCAGGAGCGAAAAGCGCACCCGCTTGAGCGTCCGGCCGTAGGCCCGGACGAGCCGCCGGGGCGAAAAGCCCATGAGCAGACCCGACACGACGGCCGCCGCGAAGATCCCCGTCCCCGTGAAGGACAGCCAATTGAACGCGAAGACGGCCGGCTCGGCCGTCCGCGCGGCCACGACGGGCGGCACCCGGAAGACGAGCTTGTCCAGCCCGGGCACGGGGAAGCGCACGGCCGACGTTCCGTCGAGAAAGGTCTTGATCTGGGGGATGCCCCAGAGGAAGACGAACAGGCTCAGGACGAGCCACGGCATCCAGGCGCGGAGAAGCTCCCCGGCGGTCAGGCGAACCGGCGCCGCGGGCGAGGTCCCGGCCGCCCCGGTCTCTCTGTCGCCGTAGACGGTCTCGGGGCGCCATTTCATCAGGAAAAGGACCAGCGCGGCCATCGAGACGACCGCCGCGCCCACGCCGGCGAGCCACGGGCCGTGGAAGTTCGAGATGAGGAACTGCGGCACCGCGAACGACACGCCCGCGACGACGAGGGCGGGCCAGACCTCCCTCATTTTCCTGAACCCGCAGTAGGCCCAGACGAGCCAGAAGGGGATGAGGATCGAGAAGAACGGCAGCTGGCGCCCGACCATGGCGCTGAGCTGGCGGACGTCGAGCCCGGTCACCCCGGCCAGGGCGACGATGGGCGTCCCCAGCGCGCCGAAGGCCACGGGCGCCGTGTTGGCAACGAGCGACAGCCCCGACGCGGTGATCGGGGCGAAGCCCAGCCCGATGAGGATGGCCGCCGTCACGGCGACCGGCGTCCCGAACCCGGCCGCCCCTTCGAAGAACGCGCCGAACGAAAAGGCGATGAGCAGGAGCTGGAGGCGGCGGTCACGGGTGATGCCGGTCAGGCTGTCCTGCATGACCTTGAAGTGGCCCTTCTCGACCGTCAGGTCGTAGAGGAAGATGACGTTGAGGATGATCCATCCGATGGGGAAGAGACCGTAGGCCGCCCCGAGCCCGGCCGTGCGGAGGGCCATCCCCGCCGGCAGGCCGAAGACGAGCACGGAGACGACGAGCGACGCGCCCAGTCCGGCCAGGGCGGCGACATGGGCCCTCAGCCGGAGAACGGCCAGCCCGCCGAGAAGAAGCGCGATGGGCAGCGCGGCGACGAGGGTCGAGAGCCAGGCCGCGCCGAGGGGGTTGTAGACCTGGTCCCAGCCCATCGTCAGAGCTCCCCGTCGGTCTCCTTGTGGAGGCGCTCGAAGAAGGCGGTCATGAACCGGTGCCGCCCGGCGGCGATCCGGCGGCCTTCGCGCGTCGTCATCCGGTCCTTGACCCGCCGGAGCTTGACCAGGTATTCACGGTAGGCCGTGTCCTCCCGGGTGTAGGCTTTCGTCCGCTCGACGACGATGTCCTTGTCGTGCAGGCGGGCCCCGACCTCGCCGGCGAAAAGGAAGGCCCGGCCGATCCCCACCGCCCCGATCGAGTCGAGCTTGTCGGCGTCGAAGAGGACGCGGGCCTCGAGCGTCGCCGGCGCGCCGCCGCGGCGGAAGCGGTGGGTGCGGATGCAGGGGACGACGGCCCGGACCGTGACCGCGTCGCAGCCGCACCGCTCGAGGATCGCTTTGGCCAGGCGGGCGCCGCTCCGGGCGTGGCAGACCTTGCCGTGCGACCGGTCCTCCTCGCCGCGGCCGATGTCGTGGAGGAGGGCGGCCAGCTCGAGGATGCCCGGGTCGGCCTTCTCCTTGCGTCCGATCCTCAGGCAGAGGCGGCGGACGCGCTCCGTGTGGTCCCAGTCGTGGCTGCCGCGGGCGCCGCGGAAGAATTCCCCGGCTTCTTCCCGGACGCGGGAGACGAGGGACGCGGGGATCGTCGGGGTCATTCGTCGATCATGTGGACGGCCAAGCCGTCCTTGAGCTTCGGTTCGAACCAGGTCGACTTGGGCGGCATGATCTTGCCCGCGTCGGCCACGGAAAAGAGCTGTTCGATGGTCGTAGGGAAGAGGGAAAAGGCGACGCGGAAGCCGCCCGAGGCGAGCTTCTTTTCGAGCCCGGCCGTGCCGCGGATGCCGCCGACGAAATCGATCCTCTTGTCCGTCCGGGGATCGGCGATGCCGAGGATGGGCGCGAGCAGGCTCTGCTGGAGGATGGAGACGTCGAGCGAGGCGATCGGGTCGGCCGGGTCGAAGGCGCCGGGCCTCGTCTCGAGGCCGTACCAGCGGCCGTCGAGCAGCATGCAGAATTCCCGGCTCTTCGCCGGGACCTTCGGACCGTCGGGGCGGACGGCGAACGTCTCGCCGACCCGGGCCAGGAAGACGGCGGGCTCGAGACCGTTGAGGTCGCGGACGACGCGGTTGTAGGCCAGGATCTTCATCTGGCTGTGGGGAAAGAGGACGGCCAGGAAGAAGTTGTCCTCCTCGTCGCCGGTCCGGCCGGGACGCTCGGCGTCGCGCTTGACCTTGATCCGGGTCGCGGCCGCCGAGCGGTGATGGCCGTCGGCGACATAGAGGGTGGGCAGGGCGGCGAAGGCGGCCTTGATCCGGGCGACCAGGCCCGGGTCGTCGACGACATAGAAGATGTGGCGGACGGCGTCGTAGGTGGTGATGTCGACCTCGGGCGCCCGGCCCATGGCCTCGGCCACGAGGGCCTCGACCGCGTCCGACCTCCTGTAGGTCAGGAAGACCGGGCCCGTTTGCGCGCCCAGGGTCTCGATGTGGCGCATCCGGTCGTTCTCTTTGTCGACGCGGGTCAGCTCGTGCTTCTTGATGACGTCGTCGAGGTAGTCCCGGCAGGAGGCGGCCGCGACCAGGCCGACCTGGACGTGGTCCCCCCAGATCTGCTTGTAAACGTAAAAATCGCGGGTCGGGTCGGGCGCGATCGTCCCGTCCCTCAGGAAGCGATCGAAGTTCTCCTTGCCCTTGGCGTAGACGGCGTCCGCGTAGAGGTCGGTCCCGGGCGGCAGGTCGATCTCGGGCTTCCCGACATGGAGGAACGAGAAGGGATTCCCGGCCGCGAGCTCCCGGGCTTCCTCGGACGACAAGACGTCGTACGGCGGGGCGGCGACGAGGGAAGCGAGGTCCTTGCGGGGCCGGACGCCCCGGAACGGTTCGATGCGGGCCATGAGGTCCTCCGGATGGGCTTTAAAAGAGGGCCATTATAACATAGCCCGCGGGCCGCGGGGCAGGGTTTCTTCCGGGTCGCTAACCCAGTCCCGGCTCTGCGGGGCAGGGTTTCTTCCGGGTCGTTAACCCAGTCCCGGCTCTGCCAGAACGGGGTCAGCCGCAGACCGTGTCGCGGCCGGCGGCCTTGGCCTGGTACATGGCCCTGTCGGCCCGGCCGATGAGGCCCTCGAGGTCCTCGTCCTCGTCGCGCTTGAGCTCGGCGACGCCCAGGCTGATGGTCAGCGACAGGGTCCCTCCGGCCGTGACGACCGTCATCCGGGAGATCTCCTGCTTCAGCCGCTCGGCCATGGCCAGGGCCTCTTCGCGGCCGGCTTCGGGCATGAGGACGATGAACTCCTCGCCGCCGTAGCGGCAGACGACGTCGGTCGCCCGGGTCGTCTTCGTGACGAGCTCCGTCATGACCCGCAGGACGTGGTCCCCGATGAGGTGGCCGTGGCTGTCGTTGACGTTCTTGAAGTGGTCGATGTCGAAGAGGATGAGAGCCAGGGGCCGCTGGTAGCGCCGGGCCCGCCCGACCTCCTTCTCGCCCATGCGGAGGAAGGCCCGCCGGTTATAGAGGCCGGTCAGCTCGTCGGTCACGGCCTGCCGCTCGAATTGCTCGACCCGGCGGGAGTTGTCGAGGGCGATGGCCACCTGGCTGCCGAAGAGTTCGGCCACCCGGAGGTCCTGCTCGTCGAAGGACCGTCCGCCGGAATTGTACAGGGCGATGAGCCCGATGACGTGGTCGCCGAAGACGACGGGGACGCCGAGGAACGAACGGAGGTCGAGGTCCGGCCGGAGCGGGAGGAGGATGTCCTCCGGCTCGGAGATGGCCCCGATGAGCGGGCGCTTCCTCTGGACGGCCATCTGGCAAAGCCGCGATCCGGCGAGCGGGTAGGACTCGCCGATCAGGTTCCGGACGTCCTTGGGCCGGCGGATGCCGGCCAGCTTGAGCTCGGTCCCCTCGACCGTCAGGAACGCCCCGATGTCGTAGGCGATGACGCGTTTCAGGAGGTCAAGGATGAGGGCCGAGATCTGGCGGAAGTCGAGCTTCGAGCTCAAGGTCAGCCCGGCCTCCCGGAGCGTGTCGGCGAGACGGCGGGCCTCGACGGCCTCCGTCTCGGCCCGCTTCATCCGCGTGACGTCGTAGATGACGGCCACCCAGCCCGTGACGAAGGCTCCGTAGCCCAGGAGCGGCGAGAGGCGGAGGTCGAAGAAGCGCGCCCGGCCGTCCTTCTCCCAAACGACCTCGCGCTCCGAGGCGGACGGGGCCTCGAGCCCGGCCTTCATGTCGGGCCAGGCGACGAAGAGCTCGCCGGCGGGCCGGCCCAGGATCTTCGCTTCCGGCGTGTCCTCGGCCGGCCCCCCGGTCTCGGCGATGAGCCGGCGGGCGGCGGGATTCGTGGCGGCCACCCGGCCCTTCTCGTCCAGGATGACCAGCGATTCGCCCATGCTGTCGATGATGCGTTCGCGGGCCACGGGCAGGATGTCGACGAGCTGGAGCCGGAACATGGCCCAAAGCAGGAAAAAGCCCGCGATGGCGAAGCCCACGGGCGTGAAGTCGTAGCCTCGCGCCGCGCCCCCCAGCCCGGCCAGGTAGATGGCGTTGCCGATCCAGGGCAGGGGGAACGCCAAGAGCAGGGTCAGGGCCTGCCGGCGATGGATGCCCTTGAACCGGAAGAAGGCCAGGAGCAGACAGATGGTCGTGGCCGTCAGGAGGATGTAGGAGTAGGAGGCGTGGACCCAGAAAAAGGCGCCGTGCTCGTAGATGAGGAGCGGTTCCCGCGTGCCGGCGGCCGACCGGAAGCCCGACCAGATCAGGTGGTGTCGATCGTTCGTAAAGGCCAGGGCCATGGTCGCGAGAGGAATGAGCCAGAGGGCGACCGTCCGTCCCGCCCCGAGGCGCGTGCCGGAGCGCAGGAACCGGAGGGCGAAGAGGAACATCAGCACCGGGACGCTGGCGATGCCGAGGTACTCGGCCTTCGACAGAAGGAGCTTGGCGGCCGCGTCCGGCACGGCCGCCTCGAAGGCCGCGGCCAGCGACCAGCCGAAGACGGCGGCCATGAGCAGGGCCAGCAGGCGGCCGACGGACGTTACGGCCCGCTTCCAGGCGATGACGGCCACCGAACCGGCGACGAGCGCGCCGGCGAAGAGCGTGAGGGCGTAGTAGCCGACCTGCAGGCTCATGGGGCCGTCCTAATTGCCGTTATCCCGCTCGTGCTCGGGCACGAAGGTCCCGGCGATCTCGAGGAAGTTCTCGACGACCTCGGGATCGAACTGCGTCCCCGAGCAGGCGATGATCTCCTTCACGGCGTAGCGGTGGGAGGCGGCCTTGCGGTAGGGCCGTTCCGAGGTGATGGAGTCGTAGGTGTCGGCGATGGTCATGATCCGCGCGCCCAGGGGGATCTCCCGCCCCTTGAGCCGGTCGGGGTAGCCGGTGCCGTCGTATCGCTCGTGGTGGGACCGGACGATGCGGGAGATCTCCTTCAGCTCGATGACCGGGCTGAGGATGGCCTCGCCGCGGACCGGGTGCTCCTTGATGAGCTCGAACTCCTCCTTGGTCAGCTTGCCCGGCTTGTTGAGGATGCTCTCGGGCACGGCGATCTTGCCGACGTCGTGGAGCAGGGCGGCCAGCTCGAGGTCGCCGAGCTCCTTCTCGCTGAAGCCCATCTTGGCGGCGATCTTCATCGAGAACTCGGTGACCCGGGTCGAGTGGTGGCGGGTGTACTCGTCCTTGGCGTCGATGGCCGAGGCCAGGGACTTGACCGTCGAGAGGAAGAGCGAGCGCTGCTGCTCGACGAGGTCCGACGTCCGCATCCGCAGGTTCCGGTTGACCAGGGCCAGCTCCGATTCCATCTGGCGCATGCGGAGCTGGGACCGGATGCGGGCCTTGAGCTCGGTCGAGTCGAAGGGCTTGGAAATGTAGTCGTCGGCCCCGGCCTTGATGCCCTCGGCCAGCATCTCGGCGCCGGTCCGGGCGGTCACCAGGATGATCGGGATGTGCTTGAGGGTCTCGTCGTTCTTGACCGCCCGGGAGAAGGCGTGGCCGTCCATGCCCGGCATCATGACGTCGCAGAGGACGAGGTCGGGGTTCTTGGCCCGGAGGAAGGCCAGGCCCTGCTCGGCCGAAGTGACCAGCTCGAGATCGAACTCGTCCGCCAGGAGCATCTTCATCAGCTTGAGGACCTCGGGATTGTCGTCGATGCAGAGGATGAGCGCGTCGTGGACCTTGGCCTCGTCCACGCGCCCCCCGGTGATGTCGACCTTCTCGAGGTCGACGAGCTGGAGGCGGCGGTAGTCCGTGACGATGTCCTGGACGCGGGGCTCCTCGATGTCGGTCGTCCGCCGCCTGAGGCCGATGGGCAGGTCCTCCGAGCGGCGGTCGAGGACCTCCTCGTCGAAGTGCTCCTCGCCCTTGTGCATCTCGACGATGAACCGGGAGCCCTTGCCGAGCTCGCTCTCGGCCTTGATCGTCCCCTGGTGGACGTTGACGATCTCCCGGGCCAGGGCCAGGCCGATGCCCGTGCCCTCCTGGGCCCGGGACTTGGAGCCGTCGACCTGGGAGAAGCGGTCGAAGATCCGCTCGAGCATGTTGGCCGGGATGCCGATGCCGGTGTCCTCGACCGTGATGGTCACGGTATGGTCCTTGTCCTCGATGTAGATCGTGATCTTACCGCCCTTGTTGGTGAACTTGAGGGCGTTGGACAGCAGGTTGAAGAGGACCTTCTCGAACTGGTCGGTGTCGATGGTCAGATCGACGGGGTGGGGCGGGTGTTGGAAGTAGAGGCGGAGCTGCTTCTGGTCGGCCAGGGGCTTGACCGAAGCCAGGAGCGGCGGGACGAAGTCGACCAGGTTGACGGTGCGGACCTTGAGGCGCATCCGGCCCTCCTCGAGCTTGTTCAGGTCGAGGAGGTTGTTGATGAGCTTGAGCAGCTTGTAGCCGTTGCGCTGCATCGTTTCCAGGGTATCCTTGAGCGACGGCGAGAGCTTGCCCATGCGCCCCTCGAGCAGGGATTTGAGGGGGGCCAGCATGAGCGTCAGCGGCGTCCGCAGCTCGTGGTTGACGTTGGCGAAGAACTGGGTCTTGAGCTCGTCGAGGCTCTTGAGCTTTTCGTTGGACTCCTTGAGCTGGGCCGTGGTCTCCTCGAGCTGGAGACGGCTGCGCAGCTCGCGGCGCCGGATGCTCTCCATGTAGGACGAGCCGATGGCGCCGACGACGATGATCGAGGTCAGGAAGGTCAGGTTGTTGATGACGAAGCGCCAGACCCCGATCTCGATCCCGTCCACGACGTGGACCGAAGGGCCGGAGAAGAGCCGGACGACGCTGGGAACGGTGTACATGAACCAGATCGAGACGTACAGGTAGATCGTGTAGCGAAAGGCCAGGGGGATGAGCACGATCATGCCCATGACGATGATGTTCAGGCCCTGGTAGTAGCTCGTCAGGAAGCCGCCCAGGACGTAGATCATGACGGCGATGCCGGCCGCGTCGATGAGGGCCAGGACCAGCGCCAGGTTCATGAGGCCGTGGCTCGTCTTCATCTTTTTCAAGACGAGCAGGATGACGCCGACCGCGGCCATGACCGTCAGCCGGAGCAGGAGGAAGGGCAGGAAATAGCGGGGCGTGTAGACGGCGTCGAGGCCGATGAACACCGAATACAGGGCCAGGCTGAGGTAGGCGGCCATGCGCGTCCGGCCCCGCAGGTCGTACTCCTGGTTCAGCCGGTCTTCGAACTGCGGGTCATAGCTTTCCATTGGCGTCCCTCGCTTTGGTGACGTAGACGTAGCCCTGGGGGGGCGTCCCGTAGGACGGGATGAACCGGATGACCTCCCAGCCCGTCTCCTCGAGCAGGCCCTCGAGCTTCTCCGGGTCGAAGAAATCGAAGGTCCCGGCCTCCTCGAGGTCCACGAGCTCCTGGGCGTCGTTGAGGAAGACGCGCAGGGACTCGATGAGCAGGGCCTTCGGACGCTCCGGCGGCAGCGCCTCCTCGGGCAGGGCCTCGATCTTCTCGAGCAGACGGGTGAACGGCCCCGAGGCGTCCGTATCCGGGCGCATGCTCGACAGGACCAGCAGCCCCCCGGGCATGATGATCCGGCGGGCCTCCTTGAGGGTCTCGACCGGGTCGAAGATGTAGGACAGCACCAGGCTCATGAGGATCTTGTTGTACCACCCCGCCTTGACCGGCAGGTGGAAGGTGCCCTCGAGCGTAGCGGGCAGCATGAGCCGGCGGTAATCCGGCCGGACCGCCGTGAGCCCCTGCACGTACCGGGCCGCGCGGTTGAAATCGGTGATGATGCGGTATTCGTGGAGGTCGAAGCGGGTCTTCAGCCAGTCGTCGTGCGCCGGCGTGATGCGCTCGCCGCGCAGGACGCGATGGAGGCGGGGGGAATAGTCCTCCCGGATCTTGATGGCGCTCTCGAGGGTCAGGTTCTCGACCCGATCGGCCATCTCCTCGAAGGTCCCGACCTCGCCGTCGAGGAAGCGGCGGATGGCCTGGTACCGGCTCATCTCGAGGTCCAGGGCCACGAGGTCGAACCGGCCGGGCTCGTGCAAGGCCGGGAAGCGGGTCGTGAGCTTCCGGGCCGCCTTCTTCATGGCCTCGGGGATGAGATCGGCGACGGTGATCTGGGACGGCAGCTCGCCGCCGGAGACGAGGAGGTGCTCGACGAAGTTGCCCGTGCCGCCGCCCAGGTCGAGGAGCCGGTCCCCGGGCCTCAGCTCGAGGGCCTGGAGCTGGTCGTGCATGAGCTGTTGGTAATCGTCGGACAGGGCCATGACGTCGAAGCCGAGGAGCTTGTCGTCGCCGACGAGGTAGCGCTGCCAGTAGCCCGTCCGGTTCTTGAGGTTGCGGGGCGGCAGCCGGTCCTTCTCGGCCCGCCGCATGACCTCCATATCCTTGCGCCCGGGCATGACCGGCTGGATGAACTGCTTGTGGAGGAACCGGTAGATGAGCGACGTGATCGTCCCGAACAGCCGCAGGCCCTCCTTGGAGGTCCGGGCGTTGTGGCCGATGGGGACGGAGATGACCTCGCGCGGGGCGTCGGCCTGGACGCTCATGACATCCCGGATGAACTCCGACTTGACCCAGTTGTCGAACTGGCCGTAGATCCAGGTGATGGGCCGGTCGATGTGGCGCATGTCCTCGCGGGCCTGTTCGAGGGTGGCCACCGAGTTGGCCACGCCGTCGGCGACGTAGGTGTCGACGTTGACCAGGTTGCCGAGGACCGGCATGACCCCGAGCTTGATGCCGAGCTGGTAATGCTCGAGGAAGTCGAGGCCGCAGTTGACCCGGACCATGAGGTCGCGGAACTCGGGCGTCCCCATGCAGGCGATCCAGTAATCCACCCGGCGGCGCTGGGCTTCGTCCCGCAGGACGATCCGGGCCTCGAGGGCGGAGAACGAGAAGGTCAGGAGGACGACCGAGGAAGCCCGGACCTTCGGGTTCGTCTGGAGCCAGTCGAGGACGGTCACGATGTCCGAGGCGCCCTGGCTGAAGTTGGTGTTGAGCATCTCGTAGGGCGGCTCGTCGGCTTCGGGATCGTTGTGGCTCTCGCCCTTTTTGCGGATCCCGTCGTAGCGGACGACGGCCAGGGGCTTGCCCAGGAGCCGGAAGTTCTCGCACAGGGTCAGGGCCAGGCCGAAGAGGACCTCTTTGGTCTTGCCGAAGGCCGGCGGGATGACGACGACGGGAACGGGCCGGTCGTCGAGCGGCAGGGACGTGTTGAGGAGGCCGACGATCTCCTCGCCGCGCCGGTTCTCGAGCCGGATGACGTGGGGGCTCATCAGGCTCGAACGGACGAAGTCGGCCGGCGGCCCGGCGGCCCGGCCCGGCGGCCGGTCCGAAAGGCCCTCGCCCCGGCGGGCGAAATCCGGATCGGGAGCGTGGACCGACTGGATGCTCATCCGGCTGATGCCGAACTGGACGCCGTACTTCAGCCCCGGGCCTTCGTCCTTCTCGGCGCGGACCACGTGGCGGACCTCTCCGGTCTCCTCCCAGAGGCGCTTCCCGCCGTCGAGGATGGCGACCGTCTCGAGGGGCGTCCCCTTGAGCAGGACGGGGGCCCCCTCTTCGGCTATGAAGCTCATCCCGTTCGGGCTGATGTCGGTGACGCGGCCGCGGAGCGTGCGGTCGAAGGGGGCCGGCAGGGGGATCTCGACCCGCAGGTCCCCGGCCGGGCTGATCCGCCGCTCGGCCCGCTTCTCCGAATAGAACATGAGCCGCGGGTAGAGGCAGACGAGGGTCCGGCCGTCGGACGAGATGCGCGAGACCATGGTCTCGAAGTTGTAGGTCGCGTAGCCGACCTGGTAGGAGACGAACAGGAGGTCCGAGGTCTTGAACTTGACGTCGAGCTTCTCGCCGGAGAGCAGGCACACCGCCGGGGGGCGGATGTCGGCGAAGGCCAGGATCTCGGGGTTGCCCGACCCGGCCGGGACGGCGGCGACCTCGACCCGGCGCTGCAGGGCCTCGCGCATGAGGGACTCGATCTTGACCGAGTCGGTGAACAGGACCATCTCGTCCGTGCGAAGGAAGGGATAGCGGATCTTGAGCTCGTCGAGGTCCCGGATGGCGACGTAGTCCGCCATGAACTGGAGGAGCGACAGCCGGCTGGCGTCGTCCGGGGGCTCGAACTCGACGGCCACGCCGCCCTGGTCGCTGTCCCGCCGGACGACGCGGCCGTTCACGGCGTACAGCCGCCCGTCGGGCAGGGTGATGTTCAGGGGCACGGCCGCGCCCTCGGGAAAGGTCGACAGGGTCTTGAGGAACATGCCGTTCTCGCTGAGGTTGACCAGCTTGGCGTCGCCCAGGGGGCCCGTCTCGACGCGGACGTCGCGGGAGGCGTCGATGGCGATGCGCATGGAGGAGCGCTTCTCGCGCGAGCGCTGGGCGATGAGGAAGCTGATCTTCCGGCGGAGGGCGGCCGGATCGTCCGGCTTGGCCAGGCAGCAGTCGATGCGGCCGTAGCTGGCCAGGTCGATCGTCGTCCCGTTCGAGGGGCAGGCGGTCAGCAGGATCTTGATGATGGACTCGGCGTTCTTGAAGATCTCGTTGAGGAAACGCAGGAGCTCGGTGCCCTTCATCCGGGGCAGGTCCTCGTTGACGACCAGGACGTTGACCTCGGGCAAGGCCTTGATGAGATGGATGGCTTCGACGCCGGTCGTCGCGGTATGGACGGAGTAGATATCCCTCAGGGAGCGTTGGAGCTTCTCGAGATAGGCGAGGTCGTCGTCGACGACGAGAACGACGGGCAGGGCGCTCGCCTTGGGCTTGTCCACCTGTTCGCGGGCCATGTCAGGGTCCGACCTTCCGGGATCGCATGGAAGGTTTTAGTCGGCCGAATGGCCGCCCGGCGGAAAAACGGGACCGCCCGGCGGCTAGACCACAACACCAAATTTTGTGCGACTCCATGCGTCTCCACACAAAATCTAGTATACAAGGTGTTGACTGTCAAGGATTTCTTGGCCGCAGCCCCCTGACGATCTCGGCCGCCGACCGGGCGTAGAGGCCGATGTCGATGCCCGAGCAGACCAGGGTGTAGCCATCCGCGAGGGCCCGGGCGGAGGCGGCGATATCCCCCGAAAAGATGCCGACGGGGACCTTCCGCGCGGCGCAGGCCGTCGCGACCGCGGCCACGGCCTCACGGACGTCGGCGTCCTGGAGGCGGCCGGGCTTGCCCAGGCTGGCCGAGAGATCGTAGGGGCCGATGAAGACGGCGTCCACGCCGGAAACGTCGAGGATGGAGCCGATGGCCCGGACGCCGTCGATGTGCTCGACCTGGGCGATGACGGCCGTACGGGCGTTGGCCGTATCGACGTTCTCCTGGAAGCGGACCCCGTACCCGTTGGCCCGGCTGAAGCCGACGCTGCGGCCTCCTTCCGGGGGGTACTTGGCCCAATGGACGGCCCGGGCGGCCTCTCCGGCGCCGTTGACGTGGGGGACGATGATGCCGGCCGCGCCGGTGTCGAGGGCCTTTTTGACCCCCGTCTCGCTCGTCTCGGGAATGCGCACCAGACAGGCGCAAGGCTCTCGCGCCGCCTGGACCAGGCGCAGGACGTCCCCCGGTCCGAGGGCGCCGTGCTCCATGTCGAGGAAGAGCCAGTCGAAACCGGCGGCCGAGGCGATCTCGGCCAGCTCCGGCGAGGGCAGGCTGAGGAGCGTTCCGACGAGCGGTTCGCCCGCGAGGAGCCGGTCCCGGAAGGCGGCGCTCATCGGTGGAAGCTCTGGCCGATGAAATTCAGGCCGTCGACGATACCGGTGCGCCAGTAGCTCCAGGTGTGCCCGCCGTCGCGGACCCGGAACTCGTGGGGGATCTTGCGGTCGGCCAGGGCGATGTGGAGGGCGCAATTGCCCTTGATCAGGAAGTCGTCGTCTCCGCAGTCGATATAGAGGCGGATCTTCTTGAGGGTCTCCTCGGGCAGCGTCCGGACCAGGTCGAGAGGATTGTGCTTCCGGAAGTGCGGCGTCAGGCGGTCCTGGCCCGCGAGCCCGGCCGCCCCGAAGAGCGGGCCGAGAAGCTTGTCCCAGTTCTCCTGCTTCATGCCGGCGACCTCGTCGTCCGGCCAGACGGCCGCGCTGAAGGCGGCGCCGGCGGCGAAGAGCTCCGGATGGCGGAGGGTTTGGACGAGCGTTCCCCAGCCCCCCATCGACAGTCCGGCGATGCCGCGGAACTCCCGCGACGGCCGCGTCCGGTAGGTCGCGTCGATATGGGGGATGAATTCCCGGACGAACATGTCCTCCCAGCGGACCTGGCCGGCGGCGTCGTCGATGTACCAGGTGACGCCGCCGTCGGGCATGACGATGATCATCGGCGGGATCTCGCCCGCGGCGACGGCCCGCTCGGCGGCCTCGCCAACCTCGCCGAACTGGATCCAGCCGGACTCGTCGTCGGTATAGCCGTGGAGGAGGTAGACGACGGGGTAGCGGCGCGTGGAGCTCGCGTAATCCGGCGGCAGGTAGACGGCGTAAGCGACGTCCCGGCCGAGGACCCGGCTCTTGAGCTTGAGACCCTCGGCGACGGCCTGGCCGGCCGCGGCGTCAGGGCGGGCGGCGGGCAGGGCCGCGGCCAGGGCGAGCACGGCCGCCACGGCGAGGGCCGCGGGGCGGGCGGGGGAACGGTGCATGGAGGGCTCCTTTCCGAAATGCGGTCTGAGTAGGGTCATTTCCGGCGGAAGCTGAAGGAGATGCCGCCGCCCGAGGACGTCTCGATCGTCGTTTCCATGAACGCGAGGGCGCGAACCTGTTCCAGAAAGTCGCGGACGCCCTTCATGTAGCCCAGGCTGAGGACGTTGTGGACGGCGAAACAGCCGCCCGGCGCGAGCCTGGGGAGGAGCGATTTGAAGTAGTTCGGCGTCCAGTTCTGGTCGGCGTCGATGAAGATGAAGTCGAACGGGCCTTCGAGCCCGCCGACGAGCACGTGGGCATCGGCCAGGCGCGCGTCGATAAGGCCTTCGAGGCCCGAGGCCTTGAAGTTCCGGCTGGCGGCGAGGTGCCGGAACTCGTCGATCTCGACCGTGATCAGTGTCCCGCCGGTCTTGCTCAGGGCCCAGGCCTGCCAGATGCCCGAGTGGCCGGTGGACGTCCCGATCTCGAGGGCCCGGGTGTATCGGTGCTTGAGGATGAGGTCGTAGAGGAGCCGGCCGTCGGCCTCGGTGACGTTCTCCTGGCGCCACTGGTCCTTCTGCGCGGCCAGAAAGTCGCGGACGCGCGTGTCGAGGGCTTTGACGGGATCGGCGGCCGTCTGCCCGAAGGCGGCGAGGGAGAGGGCCGTGCCGAGGAGGATGAAGCCAGCGGTTCGTCTCATGGATGGCCGCCCAAAGGCACTATAGAGGAATCCCCGGGGCAATTCAACTGACGCGAGACGGGGAAAGGAGCGGCGAAAAAAGCGAGGGGGACACGGACCGCCGCGGTCCGTGTCCCCCTCGATGGCGAACTCTACTTCTTGACCTCGGGGGCCTTGGCCATGGCCTCCTTGATCTGCTTGACCAGGTTGTCGTACTGAGCGGTGGTGAACCCCTCGTACTTCGCGGCCATGGGCTTGGCCAGCTCCACGGCCTTCTCCGCGGCCTTGAGGGCCTCGGGGTATTTTTTCAGCTTGAACAGGATCTGGCCGAGGATGAAGTTGTTGTAGTAGTCGGAGGTCAAGTCGACCGACCGTTGGGCCGCCTCAGCGGCGCTCTCGAGGTTCTTGCCCTGCCGGTTCCAAAAGGCGGCGTAGCTCGCGAGGGAGTTCTGGTCGTCCCAGCCCTTCTTGGCGATCGCAGGCCCGTAGATCGACAGGGCCTTCTCGTCCTTCTCGAGCTTGACGTAGATCCCGGCGACCTGTGAGAGGTAGTAGGACGGGACGTCCTTCTTGGCGCCAAGGGCGGCGGCGAGGACGCCGGCCGTCTCCTCGACGCTCTCGAGGTTCTTGCCCTGTTCGATCCAGAAATTGGCATAGCCGATCAGGGCGTAAACGGCGGTCACGACGTAGTCGTCGGCGAAATCCTTGCCGTACTCCTCCTCGACCTTGGCCGGATCGTCCTTGATCGCGTAGAGCTGGGCCAGGTTCTCCTGGTAGCTGGGATTCCGCGGATAGCCGGCCATCTCCTGGAGCTTCAGGGCCAGCTCGAGGCCCTTTTCGACGGGCTCCTTGTCCTTGATGATGCGCTCGATATAGGAGTTCAGGGCGTTCTTGTCGGCGGGGTACTTGGCCGTATATTCTTCGAAGAAATTGGCCGCGTCCTCTTTGGCCGCCATCTGACCGTAATAATAGCTGAGCGCGGAGTACGCGTTCTTGACGAACTTGCTCTCCGGGTACTTCTTGATGAAGGCCCGGAGCGGGGCCGGGTCGGGCTTGCGGCCGTAGGCCGAGGCCTGGGCCAAGTTGATCTCGGCGGCCTCGACGTAGGGGATGGTCGCCTTGTGATCCTCGTCGTAATAGGACGCGGTCCGGCCCTGGAGGTCCATGGTCAGGATCTTCTGGTAGAGCTCCGTGGACCTCTTCTCCATATCGGGTGTGTAGCGGCTGCCGCACTTCTCCGCCAGCTTGAAGACGACCTCGACGTCCGTAGGGTCCTTGGCGTAACGGTCGTTCAGGGACTGGTAGGTGTCGACGCCGGCCAGGGCCTTCTTGACCTTCTCCAGGAACTTGTCGGCCGGCGGCCCGTAACCGACGATCCAGTCGATCTCCTTTCCGGTCTTGTCGACGAAGAGCTCGGTCGGCGTTCCGCTGATCTTGAACCGCTCATAGATCGTGTCGCCGATCCTGTCGCCGCGGGTGGCCCGGTAGAGGATGACGTTGGTGTTGAGGAACTCGGCGTATTTGGGGTTGTTGTAGAACTGCTGAACCAGCAGTCTGCAGGCCCCTCAGCCACTCGAGTAGAAGTCGATGAGGATGAGCTTGTTCTGTTTCTGCGCCTGGGCCAGCGCCTCTTCGAACGGTCCGGTGAGGACCGTGGCCGTCTGCGCGGCGGCGAAGGAGGCGACGAGGAGGAGCCCGGCGATCGTCGCGAATTTTTTCATATTGCCCTCCTGGAGAGCCTGTCTCCGAGCGTTAGCATACAAAATGCGGCGGCGAAATGCAATCCGCCGCCCTCATCCCTATCTACGCCCGGACAGGCGGATTGGTTGCGCTAGTAGCCCGCCGCTCCGGGCCGGGCCTTGCCTTTGAACACCCGGTAGACGAAGACGGTGTAGCCGACGACGACGGGCATGCCGATCAGGGCGATGACGAGCATGATCTTGAGCGCGAGCGGGCTCGACGACGCGTTGACGACGGTCAGGCTCAGGGCGGGGTCCGTGGCCCTGACCAGGTTCGGGTAGTGGATCGCCCCGATGACGCCCCAGAGGCCGGCGAACACGGCCGAGGAGAAGAAGAGCGCCCGGCCGTCCCGGCCCTTTTTCAGGGCGATGAGGAACAAAGCGCAGAACAGGCAGACGGCGTTCCCCAAGAGCCAGGAGGGGGCCCGGTCGAGCATGCGGGGGAAAAGGACCAGGACGAGGAGGAAGGCCGCGAAGAGCGCGGCGAACACCAGGACGGCCAGGACCTTGGCCGCCCGCCGCGCCCGCTCGCGAACGGGGCCTTCGGTCTTGAGGGCCGCGTAGGCGCTGCCGTGAAGAAGGAAGACGCAGAGTCCCAGGACGCCGACGGCGAGCGGCCAGGGACGCAGGAGCGTGAAGAAGGTCCCGGCGTATTCCCCCCGGGCGTCGAGCGGGACGCCGGCCACGACGTTCCCCAAGGCGACGCCGAAGAGGAGCGCCGGCAAGAAGCTGGAGGCGACGAAGACCGCTTCCCACAGGCCCTTCCGGTCCGGGTCGTGGGCCCGGAACTCGAGCGAGACGGCGCGGAGGATGAGCGCGAAGAGAACGAGCATCAGGGCCAGATAGAAGCCGCTGAAGACCGTGGCGTAGGCCGCGGGGAAAGCGGCGAACAAGGCCCCGCCTCCGGCCAGCAGCCAGACCTCGTTGCCGTCCCAGACCGGTCCGATGGCCCCGAGGAGGGCTCTTTTCTCGTCCTCGGTCTTCGCCAGGAAGGGGAAGAGGACGCCGATGCCGAGGTCGAAGCCGTCGAGGACCGAATAGCCGGCGAGAAGGACGCCGATGAGCAGGAACCAGGCGTTCTGCAGGAAGCTCGCGGTTTCCATCAGGCCGCTCCTTGCGGGGCTTCCGGCCCGGCGCCTTCGGGTCCGCCCCGGATCGTCCGCAGGACGACCTTGAGCCCGACGACGGCGATCAGGGCATAGATGAGCGCGAAGAGGACGAGGGAGAAGAGGATGTTGCCGGCCGGGACGACGGCCGAAGCCGCCTCCGAGGTCCTCAGCACCTTGTAGACGGCCCAGGGCTGGCGTCCGACCTCGGCCGCGATCCAGCCCAGCTCGTTGGCGACGTAGGGGAGAGGGACGGCGATGATGAGCAGCTTCAGGAAGCCTCGGCTCATGAGGAGCTTCTTCTTCGCCAGGAGCCACCAGCCCGCCGCGCCCAGGGCGATGAAGGCCAGGCCGAGGAGGATCATCAGGTGATAGCTGGCGAAGGGCAGGAGGACGGGCGGCCGGTCCTCCTTGGGGAACTCGTTCAATCCGAGGACGCGGCCGTTCGGGTCGAAGTGGACGAGGACGCTCAGCATCTTGGGGACGCGGACGGCGAGGAGCGTCCGCTCGTTCCTCTCGTCGGGGATGCCGAAGACCGTGAACGGCGCCCCGTCCGCCGTCCTCCAGAGCGCCTCGAAGGCGGCCATCTTCTCCGGCTGCGTGCGCGTCACCTGGACCGAGTGGGCGTGGCCCGTCCCGAGCTGGAGGACCGCGGCGACGGCGAAGACGGCCAGGGCCGGCTTCATCAGCAGGGCGGCCTTGTCGACGGACCGGCCCTTGAGAACGAGCCAGGCGGCGATGGCCAGGACGACGAGCGCGCCGGTCATCCAGCCGCCGAGGATGGTGTGGACGTAGCGGACGACCGTCGACGGATTGAAGGCGGCCTTGAAGAAATCGTCGAGCACGGCCCGCCCGCCCTCCATCCGGAACCCGGCCGGGGTCTGCATCCAGGAGTTGGCGATGATGATCCAAAGCCCGGAGAGGTGGGCCCCGAGGAAGACGAGAAAAGCCGAGAGCCGGTAGGTCTTGGGCTTGACCCGGTCGCGGCCGAAGACGAGGACGCCCAGGAACACGGATTCGAGGAAGAACGAAAAGACGGCCTCGGCGGCCAGGGGCGCGCCGAAGATGTCGCCGACCGCGCGCGAATACGACGCCCAGTTGTTGCCGAAGGCGAATTCGAGCGAGATGCCGGTGGCGACGCCCATGACGAAGACCGTCCCCAGGACCTTGACGAGGTAGGCCGAGAGCGTCTTGTAGGCCTCGATCTTCGTCCGCAGATAGAGCGTCTCGAGGATGACCACGATGAAGGACAGGCCCAGGGTCGTCGGCGGGAACAGGAAGTGGAACCCGGCGATGAACCCGAACTGGAGTCGGGCGAGGAATACGGCGTCCATGGTCTCCCTCCTTGTCCGGCGGGCGCAATATATGACAGGCGCGGAGCGGTGTCAACGCCGCCGCGGGGGCGTTGCCTGGAGGCCCGGAGCGTGATAGCATAGGGTCTTTCCGGGAGCTCGCAGTTCATGTCCAACGACGACGCCTCGATCATCGATCTGACGCGGAGCGAGAAGAAGAGGGCGGCCCTTAATTCCGTGGTGGCCGCCCTGGGCCTGACCGGCATGAAGCTCGTCGTCGGCGTCCTCAGCGGCTCCCTCGGCATCCTGGCCGAGGCGGCCCACTCGGGGCTCGATCTCGTCGCCGCGCTGGTGACGCTCATCGCCGTCAGCGTGTCGGACCGTCCGGCCGACGAAGCCCATCCCTACGGCCACGGCAAGGTCGAGAACTTCTCGGCCCTGGTCGAGACGCTGCTGCTCTTCGTCACCTGCGCCTGGATCATCTACGAAGCCGTTCGGCGGATCTTCTTCCGGGACGTCTCCGTCGAACCCAGCGTTTGGGCCTTCCTGGTCGTCGTCGTGTCGATCGGGATCGACGTCAGCCGGTCCCGCATGCTCAGCCGGGCCGCCAAGAAGCACCGCAGCCAGGCCCTCGAGGCCGACGCCCTGCACTTCTCGACGGACGTCTGGAGCTCGACCGTGGTCCTCGGCGGCCTGGCCCTGGTCCTCGTCGGGCAGAAGCTCTTTCCCGGCCGGGCCGCTTTTCTCAACCGGGCCGACGCCGTGGCCGCCCTGGGCGTCGCCTTCATCGTCCTCTTCGTCAGCTACAGGCTGGGCAAGCGGACGATCGACGTCCTCCTCGACCGGGCCCCGGAGGGCCTGAAGGAGAAGATCGTCGCCGCGGCCGTCGAGATCGAAGGCGTCATCAGCGCGGGCCAGGTTCGCCTCCGCCAGTCGGGCCCCCGGACGTTCGTCGACATGACCATCGAGGTCGACCGCAACCTGACCCTCGAGCGGACCCATGCCATCGCCGAGAGCGTCGAGGCCCACATCCAGGCCCTCGTGCCGGGCGCCGACGTGGTCATCCACACCGATCCGAGGGAGAGCGCCCGGGAAACGCTGGCCCGCCGCATCCGGGCCATCGCCGACCGGAACCAGATCCCGGTCCACAACATCGGCGTCCACGAGGACGGCGGCGACGTCCACGTCGACCTCCACATCGAGGTCGACGACCACCTCCTCCTCCACCAGGCCCACGACCTGGCCAGCCACATCGAAGAAGACCTGCGGGCCGAGATCCCGCGCCTGGCTCGCATCAACACCCACATCGAATCGCGCGGCACGGGCGTCGGGAGCGGCCGGGATGTCACGGCCGAAGAAGCGCCGCTCGTCGAACGGGTCAAGGCGATCACGGACGGCATCGCCGGGCGGGATTGCTGCCACAACATCCTCGTCCGGCGCCAGGGCGACCGGCTCGCGGTCTCCCTGCACTGCGGCTTCGACCGGAACCTGCCCGTCATCGAGGCCCACCGGATGTCGTCGCGGATCGAAGAAGCGCTCAAGCGGGACAACCCGGCGATCGACCAGGTCCTGGTCCACACCGAGCCGGAGCTCAGGCGCGATGGGACGCGATAGGGCCCCGGCCACGCCGGCGGTCCGGTCCCTCCGCCAGGCCGGGGTCGTGTTCACCGAGCATCCCTACACCTATGTCGAGCATGGGGGGACCGCGGCGTTCGCGGCCCAGGCCGGGGTCGACGAGCACGCGGTCGTGAAGACGCTGATCATGGAGGACGACGCCGGGAAACCGCTCGTCGTCCTCATGCACGGCGATCGGGAAGTGTCGACGAAAGAGCTGGCCCGCCTCCTCGGCGTCAAGTCCGTCCGCCCGTGCGCGCCCGACGTCGCCGAGCGGCACTCCGGCTACCTGGTCGGGGGCACCTCGCCCTTCGGGCTGCGCAAGCCGATGCCGGTCTACGCCGAGGCCTCGGTCCTGGACCTCCCCCGGATCTACATCAACGGCGGCAAACGCGGGTTCATCGTCGGCCTCGAGCCGAAAGACCTCGTCCGCCTCCTCGGGCCGACGCCCGTGCGCGTCGCCGTCCCCTGAGCCTGGATCAGACGAGGATCTCGCCGGCGATGACCGTCACGGCCTTCCCGGCGATCTTGACCCGGTCTCCGTCGAGCCGCAGGCGAAGGACGCCGCCGCGGGCCGATGCCTGATAGGCCGTGAACGTCGTCTTCCCCAGCTTCTTCGCCCAATAGGGGGTGAGCACGGTGTGGGAAGACCCCGTCACGGGATCCTCGTCGACGCCCACGGCCGGGGCGAAGAAACGCGAGACGAAATCATAGCGTTTATCGGAGGACCGGCTGGTGACGATGACGCCGCGGGCCGGAAGCGCCCGGAGGGTCGCGAAGTCCGGCGCGATCGAGCGGACCGTCGCTTCGTCGGCGGCCTCGAAGAGGACGTCCTCGGCGCTCATGGCGATGGTGACGGGCTTGATGCCCAGGGCGCCGACGACGGCCTCGGCCCAGGGCGGCGGCTCGGGAAGCGGAGGACGGGCCGGGAAGTCGAGCTCGATGAGGCCGCCGTCGCGCCGGGCCGTCAGCAGTCCGCTCAAGGTCAGGAAGCGCGCTTCGCGGTCCGGGGCCAGGATCCCGCTCTCCCAAAGGACGTGGGCTGTAGCCAGGGTGGCGTGGCCGCAGAGCCTGACCTCGACCTTGGGCGTGAACCAGCGCAGGCGGAAGCCGTCGCCCTCGGCCAGCGGAAAGGCCGTCTCGGCCAGGTTCATCTCGGCGGCGACGCTCTGCATCCAGGAGGCCTCGGCCGGCCCCCGGAGCAGGCACACGCCGGCCGGATTGCCTGTGAACGGCGCCTCCGCGAAGGCGTCGACCTGGTAGATGGGGATAGCCATGGGCTCCTCCTTTGGCAGGTGCTTCGGCCATAAGGATAGCACAATTCCTTTGCCAATCCGCGCCGCGTCGCCTATGATGTCCGGGAGGTGCTCTCGATGACCGATCAGCCTTATCCCACGCTTTACGATGCGGCCGAGCTCTACGATGGGCTCTTCGACTCTTTCGATTTCGACGTCCCGTTCTGGGTCGACGCCGCGCGTGCGGCCGGCGGACCGGTGCTCGAGGCCGCCTGCGGCACGGGCCGGCTCCTCCTGCCCATCCGGAAGGCGGGGATCGACGTCGAAGGCTTCGATGCGAGCGAGCCGATGGTCCGCCGCCTGCGGGAGAAGGCGGCCGCGGCGGGGCTCGCGGTCCGGGCCGAAGTCGCCGACATGAGGGGCTTCGAGCTGGGCCGGCGTTATGCCCTCATCTTCTGCGGATTCAACGGTTTCGCCCACTGCGAGACGACCCGCGACCAACTCGCCTTCCTGCGCGCGGCCCTCGCCCATCTCGAGCCGGGCGGCGTCCTCGCCCTCCATATGTCCTATCCCGGTCCCGCTTACTGGTCCGAGCCCGAGGGCCAAGCCGTCCTCGAGCACGAGGCGCCGCGGCCCGGCGGCGGAAAGCTCCAGCTGTGGGACAACCGGCGGAAGGACCCCGTCGCCCAGCGGCAGGATTCCGCGGTGGAGATCTGGGAGCTCGACGCCGCGGACCGGCCGACGGCCGTGCACAAGTTCTCGACGGTCCAGCGCTGGGTCTATCCGTTCGAGCTCGAGCTCCTGTTCGCGGCGGCCGGCTTCGCCCGATGGGAGATCCTCGGCGGCTTCGACGGCCGCCCGCTCCGCGCTCCCGACGACCAGATGGTCGCCCGGGCTGTCAAGGGCTGAGGCCGCTCAGCGACGCCCTTCTGGACATTTCCGCCGCCCCGGTCTATGCTTTCTCCCGTCCGGAGGTGGCGATGATGAACGATCGGATCCGGCTCTCCCTTCTTGCGCTCGGCGTCGCGTGGGGACTCGCCGCCTGCACGGCGAGCTCCACGCCGGAGCCCGGGGTCGACGCGGAGGTAACGGTCACGGGCAGCACCGTCCTCCGCACCGTCGAGCCGGGCCTCGTCTTCGGGGCCAATCTCGGCGCGTGGGTTTCGAACACCAAGCTCGGAACGACGACCCAGAGCCATATCGCGGCTCTCCGGCCCTCGGTCGCCCGCTTTCCCGGCGGCAACATCTCCAACAATTACTGTTGGGTGGAACAGAAGGTCAGCGGCAACGATCACCTGGTCTGGGAGGACTGGAGCTGGGGCATCGATGTCGACCTGTACATCGCCTTCCTGAAGACCGTCGGCTGCGTCCCGATGTTCACCCTCAACCCCTTCGATCACACGATCGACGGCGCGACCCACTTCGCGGTGACCGAAGCCGGGAACCTCGCCGCCAAGCTCGTGGGCGAAGGGTTCCCTGGCGCGTTCTACGAGGTCGGGAACGAGAACGACGGATCGTGGAATCCGATGCTCAGCGTCGAGGAGTACACCGAACGGTTCGTCCTCCTCGTCCGGGCGGTCAAGACGGCCGATCCGTCGGCCCGGTCCATGGGCCCGGTCGCCGCCTACCCCGGGACGGTCGACGACTTCCTCGACCGGCTGACGCTCGTCGGGGGCACGGGCCTCCTCGACTGGGTCAGCTACCACCACTACGGCGGCTGGATCTCCAACAGCAACGCCGATCTCATCGACCTCGGCGATCCCCAGGCCTATGGCGACGACCTTGAGGCCCTTCGGGCGGCCTTGGACGCCCGCGGCCTCTCCCGGGTCAAGATCGCCGTGACCGAGATCAACGCGGCCATCTGGGACACGGGCTGCACCCGGGACCAGTTCACGATCCGGCAGGGACTGTGGTTGGCCGACGCCTTGGGCGTCTCGCTCCTCCATGCCGACGCCGTCAATGTCTGGATCCACCTCCACCCGGGGACGGATCCGCACGCCCTCATCGACAGCGAGGCGACGCCTCCCGCGCCTACGAAGAACTATTGGCCCGTTTACCTGGCCGCCCAAACCCTCTCTTCCTCCGATCCCGCGGCGCCGGTCGAGGTCCTGGCCGTTTCGCTCGGCGCCGGGGCCTCGGCGCTCGCGGGCTACGCGGCCCGAAAGCCCGACGGCAGCCTGGGCCTCCTTCTCATCAACAAGTCCGACGCCGCGCTCGAGATCGCCCTGGAGCCTCCGTCGACTCCGCGGAGCGTCACGGGCCGGGTGATCGGTGAGGCGGAATACGCCGCGTCGGTGGGTCCGGCCCCTCTTTCCGTTCGGATCGAGTCGCGCCGGGCGCTCTTCGCCATCCCGGCGATGTCCGTCGTCGGGCTCGACGTCCGCTGAGCGCGATCGCCGCGGCGCGGTCCTCCGGGCTCAGAGCTTGAGCAGGGCCCGTCCCGCGAGGACGCTCAGTCCCGAGACGAGACCGCCGAGCGCCGTTCCCCAGACGAGGTCGACGACGGTGACGATGACCGGCCAGTCCCTGACCGTGGCCTGATTGGTCAGATCGTAGGTGGCGTAGGACACCAGCCCTAGGAACGCCCCGAGGAGGAGCCCCTTGAGCGGCGCGCCGGCCAGGACACCCGGCCGCACGGCGAACACCAGGAGGCCGGCGATGAACAGCAGGTAGAACAGGATGGCCGCCGGCCAGCCGACCTTGGGCGCCATAATGAAGCCCAGGTGCTTGCGGTAGAAGCCCTTGGCCACGACCCCCAGCCAGACCATGTCGATCAGGAAGAAGACCGCCAGGGTGATCGCGTAGAGCACCAGCGTTTGCCGGATGGTCATCATCCCCTCCTTTTTAATGAAGATCGACCCGCGCAACGCGGGATATCCCCGGATCGGGGACGCCCTTCACTTTTTCTCCGTTCCTGTCTTCTTGTAGAGCGGCGTGACGTCGCGGCGGCCGCGCTCGAGGTAGGGGACGCCCTTGTCCATCCACTCCGGCTTCGGCTTTCCCAGCAGGAAATGGTCGAAGAACTCGTCCTGGTGGACGGTCCAGTGCTTCTGGTTCTCGCGCTCCCGGAGGCCGTGCTTCTCGCCGTTGTAGTTGAACATGTAGGCCTCTTTCCCCAGGCGGCGGAGGGCCGAGAAGAACTCGATGCCCTGGTACCAGGGCACGGCGTCGTCCTCATCGTTGTGGATGGAGAGGTAGGGCGTGCGGACCCGCTCGACCCAGAAGAGGGGCGAGTTCTCGAGGTACTGCAGGGTCCGGTTCCAGAGGGGGGCGCCGATACGGCTCTGGGTCTTCTCGTATTGGAAGGCCCGGGACATACCCGTGCCCCAGCGGATGCCGCCGTAGGCGCTGGTCATATTCGAGACCGAGGCCCCGGCCTGGACGGCCGCGAACATGTCGGTCTGGGTGACGAGGTAGGTGATCTGGTAGCCGCCCCAGCTGTGGCCCTGGATGCCGACGCGCGCCGGGTCGATGAAGCCCATGTCGAGGACCTTGTTGACGGCCGGAATGACGCACTTCATCGCGCTCGCCCCCGGATAGCCGACCTCGTAGACGATGTCCGGGCTGAGGATGACGTAGCCGTTGCTCGCGTAGCGCGTGAAGTTGATGCTCGTCCCCGGCGAGGGGGCGTAATAGCGGTGCAGCCCGACGGCTTGGGTCTCGTAGATATAGACCATGAGCGGGTACTTCTTGGACGGGTCGAAGTCCTCGGGCTTGATCAGGACGGCGGGCAGCCGCTTGCCGTCGGCATTGGTGTAGCTGATGAGCTCGGCCTGGCCCCAGTTGTACCCGGCCTGCTGGGGATTGCCGTCGCTCACTTTGCGGGCGGCGGCCAGGTCCGGGCCGCTCACCCAGAGGTCGGGGAACTCGTCGAAGCGCTGCTCGGTGCGGACGTAGACGTCGGCGTTCTTGGCCTTCAGGAGACCGCCGAGCTGCTTGTCCTTCATGACCACCTTCGCGGGATCGGCCGTCGGCGCCGAGAGGTCGACGCGGTAGGCGCCCGTGGCCCGGGTCGTTTCGTTCGTGGCCAGGAGGACGAGGGGTCCGCGCGCGGGGATGGCCGGCTTCTCCGGGTCCAGCCGGACGTAGCGGATGTCCAGCTTGTCGCGGCGGCCCATCCCGTTCGTGACCATGCGGCTCTTTGCGCCGTCCGGGGAGACCTCCCAGATGTCGTAGCGGTCGTAGACGAGCACCGAGCCGTCGGCCTCGGTCCAGCCGGCGATGCCGTAAGGCGACGGATCGCCCGGCGAGTCGTTCTCCTCGTCGGCGAAGCCGACCGGCGATCTTGCCGGTCAGGTTGAACGTCTTCCCGTCGGCGATCCTATAGCTGTACCAGTCGTCGCCCTCGCCCTTGTAGAAGGTGAGCCAGCCGCCGCCGGGTGAGAGATGGGCGCCGCTGGCGCTCTTCTCGATGACCTTCGTCCTCGAGCCGTCGTTGACGTTGACGACATAGACGTCCTCGTAGCCCTGGTCCCAGGAAACGAGCTGCCGGTAGGGGAGGTCCGAAGAGCCCGACGGCTGTCTTGGCGTCCTCCGACAGCGCGATCGCCGGGACGTCGGCGTGTCGCCAGCTGCACGAACTTCTTCTCCTTGGGCCGGAAGTGCATGACGGCCATCAGCGTCCGCTTCTTATCCTCTTCGGCCTGGGATTTCTGCATGGGCTGGAGGTAGGGGTCCTTCCAGCTCCAGATGTCGACCTTGACGGGCTCCGGCGCGTCCTTGGGTTCGGGCGCGGGCGCGGCGGCGATGCCGAAGAACAGCCGCCCGCCGTCCTTGGAGAATTGGAGCTTGCCGTTCTCGCTGACGGCCATCCCCGCGGGGAAGCCCTTGGCCTGGGCCGGGACGAGCTCGACCGCGCCGGCGGAGGCCGCGACCAGCTCGACGGCGTCGGCGGAAGAAGCCGGCTTCTTGGCCAGCGGGACCAGTTTCGTGGCTCCGGCGCCCGAGGACCAATGGTAGAGCTTGGAGATCGACTTCTCGGACTTGTAGTCGTCGCGGTCGCTGGTGAAGGCGAGCTGGGTGCCCTTCTCGTCGAAGGTCAGGTTCTTGTAGTTGCCTAGACCCTTGAGCAGGGCGACGGTCCGGCCCGTCGCCGCCTCGAGGGCGAAGGCGCCGTCGTTCTCGGGGAGTTTCGACGAGACGGCGTAAGCCAGCCAGGTGCCCGTCTTGTTCCAGACGTATTCGGCCGCTTCGGCGATCTTGGTCTCCTTACCGGAGAGGAGCTCGCGGACGACGAGGTCCGTCCCAGGCTCTTTTTTCTTCTCTTCCTTCTTGGGTTCTTCCGGTTTCGGCGCTTCCTTGCCGGGCTCGGGCTTGACCGCCGGCTTGACCTCGGGTTTCGCTTCGGGCTTGGCCTCGGGCTCTTTCTTCGTCTCCGCCTTCGGGGCCTCGTCCTTCTTCTCGTCCGGCTTCTTGAGAGGCGGTTCGAGGAGGTAGGCGACGAAGGCGCCCGACTCCTCGGGAAGCTTGAAGCTCTTGACCCGCTCGACCGTCGTCACCTCGCCCGTGGCCAGGCTCATGATGCCGAGGGCGCTCTTGGGCTGCTCTTCCGGTTTCTTCTTGTCCTTCTTGGCCTTGTCCAATTCAGCCTTGAGAGGAGCGACGGCGAACACGACGCATTTGCCGTCGATGGTGATGACCGGCTGCTTGCCCCGGGGGGCGCGATACTCCTTATTCGTCTTGAGGTCGAGAGCGACGAGCTCGCCGTCGCCATCCTGCGGTACGAGGGCGTAGACGAGCCACTGCCCGTCCCGCGAGAGCTGTGTCCCCTGGATCGAGCGCCAGCCGTCGTAGGCGTCGTAGCTCAAGGGCTTCTTCGGACCGCCCGGCGCTGCCGATGAGCCGGCCTGCGCGGCAAGGGCCAGCGCGAGGACGAGGGCGATGAGGACGGACTTCGAGATCGCGGACGTTCGCTTCATGATGTTCCCCCGCGGAGTGGAATGATCAGGCCGATGGCCATGAGACGGCGAGTATAACAGGCCCCCTCGCGTCCCGTCAATCGGGCGGGGGCCGGCTGGCCTTCGTCAGCGGGGGAAAAGGAGGAGGGCGTCGCCGACCGCGCGCTCGCCCGTGAGATCGGAGGGGCTGCTTACGACCTTGTCCCGGACGACCATGGCCGTCGAGCCCCCGCCGTCCATGTTGATGGCCTCGACGGCCCCGAGCTCGAGGAGGAGCGAGGCCAGCTCGGCGATGGTCATGCCCACGCTCCGCTCCGGCTGGCGGCCGTCGACCGTGACGAGCAGGAGGCGGCCGTCGGCCCGGACCCCGACGGCCGTCCGGGGATGCCGGGCCTCGGCGAAGCCGGGATTGTATATGGCCGGGTCGATCGCCGCGGCGGCGCCCGAGGCGACGAGGCGCGGCCCGCCGCCGATCACGAACTCCGGCGTGAAGCCGGGCCGGGGGGTGAGCCGGGCCTCGGTCCTCAACTCGACCTTGGCGCCCTGCGACAGATTGGCCCGGAGCCAGCCGGCGGCGGCGCCGTGGGCGGACAGGACCGCGCCCCCGGCCGGGATGGCCGTGTCGCCCCTTCCGTCCCGGACCGCCGAGACCCGGCCTTTCTCGATAACGGCCTCGGCCCCGTTCGGTCCGGTCAGGGTCGTCCCGTCGAACTCGGGCGTGAAGAGGATGAGCTCGTCGTCGAGGCGGGGCCGGTTGAGGCCGTCGATCCGGCGCTTCGCCGACTTCCCGGCGATGGCTTCGGCCCGGAAGCCGACATCGACGACGGAAAGCCGGGTCCGGGGGCCCCTGTTGGACACGGCCAGCCCGGGCCTTTTACGGTAGGGCTCGCTGAGGACCTTGCCGGCCGCGATGACGATCCCCGCGGGCTCGCCCCGATAAGGGCCCTCCGTCCGGAAGTAGCCCCCGTTGACGCCGGCCAGCGCGCCGAGCCGCCGGACGATCGAGCTCGTCGACTCCGTGCCGACGCCCTTGCCGTGGGCCCGGCCGAGGCCGAGGCGCGTTCGTGCCGGGTCGGCGACGAGAACGTGGATCGTCCACCGGTCGGGGCCGATCCCGACCGAGAAGTCCCCGCGCCGGATCTCGACGTGCTCGATCCCCGGGCCGACGATCTCGGAGCGCCGGGTGTCCGCGGGCTTGGCCGGGGCGGCCGGGAAGGGACTCGTGGAGGGAGAAACGGACGGCGCGAGAGCCGCCGCCGCGAGCAAGGCCGCGAAAGCGAGGGGCAGGCCCGGCCGGCGCCTCTCGCCGCGTGCGCCCGGAACCGCGGCCTTCATCGCGTTCCGCCGCCTTCGCCCGTCACCCGGTGAAATAGAGGTAGGCGGCGATGATCAGGGCCAGGACGATGCCCGAGGTGATGACGTCCGTCGCGTTCCAGCTGGCCCGCGATTCCTTGCGGTGCTCGGCCGTGACCGTGCCGTAGGTCAGGCCGCTGATCTTCTCGTAGGACGGCGCCTCGGTCAGGTAGCTGACGACGATCATGACCGCGGCGCTGACCACGAAGATGATCAGGCTGTAGTACTGGAAGAAGATGTTGTTGACGATCCACAGGAACGAGCCCTGGGCGTAGGAGAAACCGGCCGTTAGCTTGACCGGCGTGTCGACGGCCAGGCGGAAAAGCCCCAGCGTGAAGCCGATGCCGAGCGCCGCCAGGCAGCCCTTGGCGTTCAGCCGCTTCATGAAGACGCCGAAGAAGAAGACGACGAAGATCGGCGGGGCCAGGTAGGCCTGGACGCCCTGGAGGTAATCGTAGAGGCCGCGGCCGCCGCGGATGACCGGGATCCAGAGGAGGCCGATGAGGACCATGACCCCGGTGGCCACCCGGCCGATCCAGACCAGCCGTTCCTGGGTCACCTTCGGCTTCAGGCGCTGGTAGAAGTCCATGGTGAAGAGCGTCGAGGAGGCGTTGAAGGCGCCGGCCAGCGAGCTCATCAGGGCGGCCAGCAGCCCGGCCACGACCATGCCCCGGATGCCGACGGGCAGGACGTTGGCGACCAGCATGGGGAAGGCCTTCTGGGCGTTGGCCCGGACGAGCTGCCGTCCCGCCCGCGAAGAGCTCATTCTGAAGGGCGGCGTTCTGGCCGCTCTTGGCCAGGGCGAAGGCGATCATGCCGGGGATGATGAAGATGAACACGGGCAGGAGCTTGAAGAAGGCCGCGGCGATCGAGCCCCGGCGGGCCTGGCGCTCGTTCGGGGCGCCGAGGACGCGCTGGACGATGTACTGGTCGGTGCACCAGTACCACAGCCCGATGATCGGGGCGCAGAAGAGCATGCCGAGCCAGGGATAGTTGTCGTTGAAGTACCAGGCCATCCGGCCGGTCTCCCTGACCGGGGCCCAGGTCCCCTCGATCCCGGCCGGGCACCAGCGGCTTCCAGAGGTTGAACATCTCCGAGCCGGCGATCTCCCGGAGCGCCCCCCAGCCGCCCAGGGCCTTGAGGCCGAAGAAGGTCACCAGGGCCGAGCCGATGATGAGGATGAACGTCTGCAGGGCCTCGGTGTAGGCCACGGCCTTGCAGCCCGCCGAGGACCGTGTAGAGCCCGGTGATGACGATGACCAGGATGGAGCCGATCCAGAAGCTGTCGAGGCCCAGGACAGTTGAGCTCGGGCAGCAGGACGCTGAAGACGACGCCGCCGGCGAAGATGCCGACGGCGATCTTGGTCAGGACGTAGGCCACCAGCGAGATGAGCGACAGGACCGTGCGCGCGGCCGGCGAGAAGCGCCGCTCCAGGAACTCGGGCATGGTGAAGACCCGGGAGCGCATGTAGAACGGCACCATGACCCAGCCCAGCACGAGCAGGCACCAGGCGTGCAGCTCGTAATGGGCCATGGCCACGCCGTCGGTGGCGCCGGATCCGGCCAGGCCGACCAGGTGCTCGGAGCCGATGTTGCGAGGCGAAGATCGACGCGCCGACGATGAACCAGCCGAGGTTGCGGCCGGCCAGGAAATACTCGTCGGACGTCTTTTGCTTCTGGCGCATGACCTTCCAGGCCAGGCCGAGGATGACGCCGAAGTAGATAAGGATGATGATCCAGTCGAGGGGTTTCAGCACGCTCATGTCCGCTCCTTGGGCGCTGGTTGCGCGGCCGGGCCGATTTTACATCAGCCCACTCGAGGCGAAAAGGCCTTTTTTCATCCCCTAATCATCGTCATCCACTAACATCACGGCCCAGGACGGGTAGGGTGCCGCGGAGCCCTTGACGGCGTGCCAGATGATGCGGTTGAGGGTGTCCTCGGGGCAGGCGTCGATCTGCCGGAAGTTCAGCCGGCCCGACTGGACGGCGTGGCGCCGCAGGAGGGCGTCCGTGATCTGGTCCTTGGGCGGATTCATCGTGTCGAGCGGGACGATGTTGGGCACGGCGTCGTAGGGCGCGAAGTCCGGCGTCGCCGTGAAACAGTCGAACATCGGCGTGGCCGTGGCGTCGAACTGGTTCATCGGCGGCAGGCCGAGGATCTGCTCGATCGTCCGCAGGATGCTCGTCGTGTTGTACTGCGTCGAGACGACGGCGCCGCGCTTGGTGTAGGGGCTGGCGCAATAGGCCGTGGTCCGGTAGCCGCTGACGTGGTCCCAGCCGTTCTGGGGGTCGTCCTCGATGCCGAAGATCACGGTCTCCTTCCAGAAGGAGCTGTGGCTGAAGGCCTCGACGATGCGGCCGAAGGCCAGGTCGTTGTCGGCGACGCAGGCCTCGGGCGTCGGCGAGCCCTCGCTCGTGCCGCTGGTGTGGTCGTCCGGCAGGCAGACGAGGATGAGCCCGGGCATGCGGCCCTCCGCCTCCCATTTCGCGATCTGGCCCTCGATGTAACGGGCCCGCCATTGGTCGGGGACGGCCATGTTCCAGCCCAATGTGTCGGTCGGCGAGAACGGCGCCACCGTCGGGATGGCCGGAAGGCTGGCGATCCGGACCAGCCCCCGGCCGTGTCGGTACTCGTCCCAGTAGTCGGCCCACAGGGGCTCGGCCGTCCGGGCCGGGTCTGTCCAGCCGCAGTTGTGCATGGTGAATTCGCCGAAGTTCCACAGCGAGACGCCGTGCTTCAGGGCGTTGTCCCAGATGAAGCCGCTCGGCGCGTAGGCCAGGGCGTCGATCTCGTCCGGCCCCATGCCGTCGGGGTAGCTCCGCGGCCAGCCGGCGAAGGACCGCTCGAGGTAGTCGGTGCCGAAGGCCGTCGTCGACCACTGGTGGCCGTCGGCGCTGAGGATGCCGCTGCAGTAGGTGTTGTCGAGCAGGACGAAATCGCGGACGAGCTTGTGCTGGTTCGGCGTGACCTGCTCGCCGAAGACGCAGAGGGCCGGATCGCCGTTGCCCTCGGCCACGTCGCCGAGGACCTGGTCGTAGGTCCGGTTCTCCTTGATGACGTAGACGACGTGCTTGAAGACGCTCGGCTCGCCGATCCGCTCCGGCACGGGCCGGGCCGGCTGGCCGGGCCGGGGCTTCCGCAAGGCTTCGACGATCCGCCCGCGGCGGAAGTTGGCGGTGACGACGTCGGTCATCTCCCAAAGCTCCTTCTGCCGCGGCTCGCGGACGATCGAGATCGAGCCGTGGTACTGGTGGGAGTTGAAGCCCGGCGCGCCGTCCGGCTTGGATTCGGCCGGCTCGAGGGCGTGTCCTTTGATATTGGCGACGCACAGCCCGCCCCGGCCGGCGTCGAACGCGATCGCGCCCGGGAACCAGCCGACGGGGATGAGCCCCTTGAGGCGCGACTTCCTCTTCTTCGGGCTGAACTTGATCGCCGCCACGGCGTTCTGGGTGCCGTTGGCGACGTAGAGCGTCTTGCCGTTCGCGGCGAAAGCCAGGGCATTGGGCGAGGCCCCGAACAGGTCGGCCGGCGAGGCCTTGGCCCAGATCGTCTCGACCACGGCGTCGGTCGCGGTGTCGATGACGCTGAGGTTGTCGGAGGCGGCATTGGCGCAAACGACGTAGCGGCCGTCGGGCGACAGGGCCAGGGCCGAGGCATGGAGCCCGGCGGCGACCTCCGTTTTGACCGCGCCGCCCGCGAGGTCGACGACCGTGACGGAGCCCTCGGAGGCGATGTGCCGCAGGGGATCGACCCGGACCTCGGTGCCCTGCCCGGCCGGGCCGGTGAGATCGCCCGGCGCCGGCCGCCGGCCGCCCCAGTTGCTGACGTAGGCTTTTTCGCCGGCGAGGACGACGTCGAAGGGCGCGACGCCGACATCGAAGGTCCGGACGACCCGGCCCGACGCGGCGTCGAGCTCGAGGAGGCGGTTCGACAGGTTGCCGCAGACGAAGAGCCGGGCGCCGTCGGCCGAGAGGGCCAGCCCGGCCGGGATCTCCTCCGCCCGGCGCGGCGCGCCGGCCGGGGGCAGCGGGATCGAGTGCGACGGCTCGACGTCGCCGTCCGGATCGACCGTGAAGACCTTGACGCTGCCGTTGACGTTGCTCATGTAGAGGCGGCGGCCGTCGGGGGAGAAGACGAGCCCGGTGTAGCTCAGCTGGCCTTCCTTGTCCGGCTCGAGGATCTGGGGCGAAACGACCCGGGGGTCCTGCTCTTCCTGGCTCTCGGCCGGGAGGACGACCTGCTGGAGGATGCGCCCCGTCGCGGGCTCGACGACGACGACCTCGTGCGTCTTGCCGGCGACGACGAGGATCTTCCCGTCGGGCGACAGGGCCAGGTCCTGGGGCCGGAGCCCGGGCAGGGTGAGGTGGAGGCCGACCGGGGTCACGACCTGGTTGACCGGGAGGACGGTCCGGCCCTTCCCCTTGGGCCCGACGGTCTCCCGGTCCTGGGGGGCGTCCGGGGCCCGGCCCGGGGCGGGGGAGGGGAGGATCAGCACGAGCGTGACGGCGGCCGCGCCGAGGGCGGCGCGCAGGGTCCGATGGGCCATGGGGCGCTCCTATTTGATCAGGCGCTTTCTCATCATCCGGGTGGAGACGGAGAAGACGACGGTCGCCAGGACGGCGAGACCGGCCAGGCTCCACCCGATCCCCGGCGCGGGCTGGCCGGTGAAGAGCGAGCGGGAGATGCGGACGGCGTGGGTCAGGGGCATGAACTCGGCCAGCGTCCTCATCCAGCCGGGGAAGTTGTCGAGCGGGAAGAAGACGCCCGAGAAGAACATCATGGGCGTGATGACCAGCTCGGTGTAGTAGCTGAAGAAGTCGAAGCTCGGGGCGACCGAGGTGACGATCATGGCCAGCGATCCGAACAGGACGCCGACGGGGACCATGAAGACGAGGAGCAGCACGAACCGCCACGCGGCGGCCGGGGCCACGCCCATGGCCAGGGCGACGGTCATCATCAGCGTGCCGCTGACCAGGCCCCGGAAGGAGCCCCAGAGGATGTCCCCGGCCACGGCCTCGTCGGCCGAGACCGGCGTCGCGATGAGCGAGTCGTAGACCTTCTCGTGGACGATCTTGATGTAGGTCCCGTAGAGGCACTCAAAGGACGACGACATCATGACGGCGGTCGTCAGCACGCCGGGGACGAGGAAATGGAGGTAGGGCTTGCCGCCGAAGGCGCCCATGTAGGCGCCCATCCCGATGCCGAAGGTGATGAGATAGAACAGGGGCTCGATCAGGCTGACCAAAAAGGTCGGCACGATGAACCGCTTATAGGAATAGAGGTTCCTCAGGAAGACGTAGGCGACGCGGTAGGACAGGCTCATTCGTGCAGGCTCCGTCCCGTGAGCTTCAGGAAGACGTCCTCGAGGGTCGCCGGCCGGTGGAGGGTGTTGGGCAGGTCGAGCTCGAGCAGGCGGCGCATCAGAGCGTGGCCGTCCCGGCAGTAGAAGTAGAGCGTATCGCCGACGCGCTCGTGGGCGCAGGGGAAGGCGGCCAGCTCGCCTAGGATCCGGGCGTCGTCCTCCGGCGGCAGGCGGACCTCGACGACCTCCCGGCCGATCTCCTCCTCGACCAGGCGCGACGGAGTCCCTTCCTTGAGGATCCGGCCCTGGTACATGACGACCAGCCGGTCGCAGAGCTGCTGGGCCTCCTCCATGTACTGGGTCGTCAGGACGAGCGTCGTCCCCTGGCTCTTGAGCTGCCGGAGCCTCTGCCAGATGAGGTGGCGGGCCTGGGGATCGAGCCCGGTCGTCGGCTCGTCGGCGACGATGACCCGCGGCCGGTTGATGAGGGCCCGGGCGATGAGCAGGCGCCGCTTCATGCCCGTCGACAGCTCCGAGATCTTGCTCGCGGCCTTGGCCTCCAGCTCGACGAATCTCAGGAGCTCGGCGATGCGGGGCTTGGCCTCGCGGCGGCCGATGTCGAAGAAGCGGGCGAAGACGACCAGGTTCTCGAAGACGGTCAGATCGTTGTCGAGGTCGATCTCCTGGGGGATGACGCCGGTGATCTTCTTCAGGGCCCGGTTGTCGACGGCCGCCGGGTGGCCGGCGACCGTGAGCGTGCCGCCGGAGAGCGGCGAGACGCAGTGGATCATGCGGACGGTCGTCGTCTTGCCGGCGCCGTTCGGGCCGAGGAAGCCGAAGCACTCGCCTTCCTGGATCTCGAAGTCGATCCCGGCGACGGCGACGAGGTCGCCGTATCTCTTGGTCAGCCCGGTGGCGGAGACGAGGGGCGGCATGGCGGGTCCTGTCACATCCTTTCCAGCAAGGCCTTGAACCGGGGGTGGCCGCGCAAGGGATCGAGGTCTCCGTCGTTCTCGTACCAGCCCTTCTGGAGGAGCCCGCCGGAGGCGGCCCGCTCCAGGCAGTCCACGGCCTCGTCGACGTCCCCGGCCAGGGAGTGGATGCAGCCCAGGTTGTAGAGGAGCATGGGATCGTCGGGATCGATCTTGCGGGCCCGGCGGGCCCACTCGAGGCCCCTGTCCTTCTCGCCCAGGGCGACGAGTCCGTTGGCGCCCATGTAGAGGGCCCGGGCGTCGTCGGGGTGGAGGTCGATGTGCCGCTCGACCAGGACGACACCGCGCTCCCGGGCGGCCCGGGCGTCCTCCGGCCGCCTCAGCTCCTGGTAGACCTGGGCGACGAGCAGCGGCGCGTTGTAGTCCTCGGGCCGGACCCGCATCGCTTCCTCGTAGAGGGAGGCGGCCTTGGGCATGTCGCCGGCGGCGAAGACCTGGCGGGCGTAGAAGTACCAGGCCTCGAAGAGGGTCGGGTCGAGCTCGATGGCCCGCTCGAAGGCCGCCTTGGCCTCGTCCTTGCGGGGGCCGAGCGACAGGGCCACGGCGAGGGAGGCCTGGGCCTGGGCGGACTCGGGAGCCAGCTCGACGGCCCGGCGCCCGGCGGCCTCGGCCTGCTCCCGGACGGCGTCCTTGCGCTCCGCGTAGAGGTAGATGTAGGACCAGCAATCGGCCAGCCCGGCATGGGCCAGGGCGTAGGCGGGATCGAGCTCGACGGCCCGGGAGAAGAGCTGGAGGGCGAACTCGATGTCGTTACGGCCGTAGCGGTAGTAGAAGCTCCGCCCCTTCAGGTAGTAATCGTAGGCCTGGACCTGGCTCGTCGGGATCTCGGCCAGGGCCCCCTTCTCGCGGGGGGTGAGGGTGACCCGGAGGGCCCGGACGACGTTGTGGGCGATCTCCTGCTGGATGCCGAAGACGTCGCGGAGCTCCCGGTCGTACGATTCCGACCAGAGATGGAAGCCGCGGGCGGCGTCGATGAGCTGGACCGTGATGCGCAGGCGGTGGTCGGACTTGCGGACGCTGCCTTCGAGCACGGTCTCGACGCGCAGCTTGTTGCCGATCTCGCGCAGGTCGGCCGCCGTGCCCTTGAACTGGAAGGAGCCGGTGCGGGAGGCGACCCGCAGGCCGCGGATGCGGCACAGGGCGTTGATGATCTCCTCGGCGATGCCGTCGCAGAAATAGCCCTGGTCCTTCTCCCGGCTCATGTCGGCGAAGGGCAGGACGGCGATCGAGGGGATGCCGACGTCCCGGCCTTCCCGCCCGGCCTGGCGCAGGGTCTCGAGCTCGTCGCGGAGGTCGCGGGCCGAGGCCATGCGGTAGCGGGGCTCCTTCTCGAGACAGTGCCGCAGGATGCGGTCGAGCGTGCGGGGCAGGCGGGGATTGAGGTCGACCGCCGAGAGCGGCTCCTCCTTGAGGACCCCGGCGATCTTCTCCGGGCCGGTCCGGCCCCCGAAGGGCAGCCGCCCGGTCGCCCACTCGAACAGGACGACGCCGAGCGAGAAGAGGTCGGTGCGGTGGTCGATCGGATGGCTCCGGAGCTGTTCCGGCGACATGTAGGCGATGGTCCCGGCGAAGTCGGTATCGAGCGTCGCCGTCGAGCCGTCGTCGCGGGAGAGCATCCGGCTGAGGGGCAGGAGGATGCGGGCCAGGCCGAAGTCGAGGATCTTGAGCGTGCCCGTCGCGTCGATCATGATGTTCTGGGGCTTGAGGTCGCGATGGATGATGCCCCGGGCATGGGCGGCGGCCACGGCCCCGGCCAGGGGCAGGGCGATCTCGAGGAAGCGGTCGAGGGTCACGCCTCCGGGCTCGACGAGCTTCGACAGGGGCTGGCCGTCGACGAGCTCCATGGTGAAGAAGGTCGCGCCCTCGGCCTCGTCGACGGCGTAGATGGTGACGATGTGGGGGTGGCTCAGGGCGGCGACAGCCTTGGCCTCGCGCTCGAAGAAGGCCCGGCGCTCCGGGTCGTCGACGGCGCCCTCCGGCAGGAACTTGACGGCCACGTCCCGCTCGAGCTTGAGGTCGCGGGCCTTCCAGACGACGCCCATGCCGCCTTCGCCGAGCTTTTCGATGAGGCGGTAGTTGCCGAGGACGAGATCTTTCTGCGGGATCATGGGTCGCTCCCCTAGACACTACCCGAATCCCCGAAGACCTGTCAACCGTTCGCGGCGCCGATGACCTTCGGGATCGATTGTCTCATATGTCCTGAGGTGATAAGATATGGTTGGATTTGAGACAGAAGGAGCGTGCGATGAGCGAAATCGTATATACGTGCTCGGTGTGCGGCAAGCAGGCCAAGGCCGAGAAGGGGAAGCCCGTCCCGCTGTGCTGCACGAAGGAGATGGAACCCCTGCCGTTCTGCACGGCGGCCCCCCACCCGGAGATGGCCCGCAATTACGACGAGGACCTGCCCTGCGACGACGGCACGGCCGCCAAGAAGAAATAGCCCGCCCGGGCCTCAGGCTTTCTTGCCCTTGACGACCGCCCGGTCGTAGATCCACAGGCCGACGACCGACAGGACCCCGATCCCGACGATGATCAACCACATGGTAACCGTGTCGACCGGCCGGCCTTCCTTGAGCGGCGTCTGGACGTAGCGGGTGAACAGGCGCCCGCCGATCGGCCCGCCGACGATGCTGGCCAGGGCGATGGGCAGGCTCTGATACCCCAAGTAGAGCCCTTCCTGCCCCTTGGGGGCGATGGCCCCGATGTACTCGTAGATCCGCGGCGAGGCCATCATCTCGCCCACGGCCATCGAGGCGATGGACACGATCATGAAGATCCCCGCTATCGGCAGGCTCAGGCCGAGGAGTCCGGTCTTGGCGTTGGGGTCGGCGAAGAGCAGGGACGGCAGGACGTTGACCAGCATCCCCAGCGTCACGACGATGGCCCCCAGCATGATGGTCTTGACCGGCAGCCAGCGTTTGACGAGCCGGGTGATCAGCAGCTGGAAGGCGACGATCATGATCGGATTGGCCAGGGTGTAGAGCTCCATGGGCGCGTCGGGATCGACGTAGCGCATGAACAGGGGCATGAGGTTGTAGAGCTGGATGTAGAGGAACCAGAACAGGCCCAGGACGAGGATGAGGAAGACGAACTTGAGGTTGCCCAGGACGACGAAGATGCCGCCCAGGGCCTGGCCGAGCGTCCGCTTCCGGACCTGCTGGCCGTCCTTGATGCCGTCGCTGACGTACTGCGGCTCCCGGTAGATGAACAGGGTGACCAGCAGCCCGACGAGGGCGAAGGCCGTCGCGGCGTAGGTGAAGATGGCCGGGATGCCCAGGCTCGTCCGGATGAAGTAGGACACGCTCCGTCCGGTGATGGAGCCGATGTTGATGACCATGTAGAAGACGCCGAAGGCCAGGGTCGCCCGGGTGCCCGCCGTCTTCTGGACGGTGCCGGCGATGCAGGGCTTGACGATGGACCCGCCGAGGCCGATGAGGACGATGCCCAGGATGACCGGGACGGTGAAGTCGACCGTTTCGGCCGCGCCCCGGCCGATGAGCCCGGGCCAAAGGCGCTGGACGTTGCCCATGATGAAGTAGCCGATCGAGATGAGGACGAACGACACCGACAGGGACCTCTTGTAGCCGAACTTGTCGGCCAGCGTGCCCGACAGGATGGGCATGAAATAGATGATGCCCCAGAGCAGGGAGCCGTTGAGGAAGGTGGCGAACTCCGGGCTCATCCCCAGGGACTCCTTGAGATAGATGACCATGAAGGAGGCCATGGAGTAGTAGGCGGCCCGTTCGAAGAGCTCGATGGTGTTGGCCGTCCAGAAGGTGGCCGGGAATTTCGGCTTGGCCGTCGCGGCGTCGGTCATGGGGGCACCTCTCGTCGGGGGCGTTGGCGGTCGCGGCTAAAATAAACCAGGCCCCGGCCCGGAATCAAGGGATTTGTGGGAGCGGCTCTCAGCGGACGAGAGCGGCCGCCCGTTCTTCGAGCCGGCCGAGAAGGCTCTCGCAGGACTCCCTATCCGGCGCCTCCAGGACGACGACGAGGACGCGGCCCGTCCGCGCGGCGGCGCCCCAGTCGCCGGTCTCGAGCCGGGCCAGGAAGCGGATCGCGTCGGGGTCGAACCCCTCCGGAAAGAAATCGAGGCCGAACCGGGCGTAGACCTTCGCGGCATCCGCCTCGGCGGGATAGAGAGCGGCGAGGACGAGGGCTTCGCCGTCCCACGCCTCGTAGGCGGCGAAGACGGCCTCGGCCTCGCCGTCGAGCCCCAGTACGGACTCGTCGGCCAGGTAATAGAAGGCGTCGAGGTCGGCCTGGTCGCGGATCGCGGCGACGCTCCCGGCCACGAGCCCTTCATTCGGCAGAACGTCCCGAAGGGAAGCGGTCTGGGGCGCGCGGCCCGGCGCGGCGGACGAGGCCGCGGCCAGAACGACGGCTAGGGCGAGAGCGCGGAACGTTCGTAACATATTTTATATCAAATACTTGTCGACCAGGTCGATGATCGTGTAGGCGATCCCGGCCGTCAGGGCGGCGCCGGGAATGGTGAAGATCCAGGCCCAGACGATCTTGAGCGTGACCCCCCAGCGGACGGCCGAGAAACGCTTGGCCGCGCCGACGCCGGAGATGGCCCCGGTGATGACGTGGGTCGTGCTGACCGGGATCCCGGCGTGGGTGGCGAAGAAGATGCTGATGGCGCTGGCCGTCTCGGCGCAGAAGCCGTCGATCGGCCGGAGCTTGGTGATCTTCTGGCCCATGGTCTTGACGATGCGCCAGCCGCCGGACAACGTGCCCAGGGCGATCGCGGCGTGACAGGAGAGGACGATCCAGAGGGGGATCTGGAACACCTTGTTCGGGTCGTGGCTGGACACATAGATCAGGCCGGCGATGATGCCCATCGTCTTCTGGGCGTCGTTGCCGCCGTGACCCAGGCTGTACAACGCGGCCGAGAGGAGCTGGAGCCGGCGGGCCCACTTGTTGATCCGGGTCGGATTGCCCTTGTGGACGATCCAGGTCGTGATCGTGATGAACAGGACGCCAAGGGCCATGCCGAGCAGCGGGGCGACGAAAATGAACAGGATCGTCTTGAACCAGCCGTGGGCGATGATGGCGCCCGTTCCCGCCTTGACGATGGCCGCCCCGGCGTAGCCGCCGATGAGGGCGTGGGAGGAGCTCGTCGGCAGGCCCATGAGCCAGGTGAACAGGTTCCAGCCGATGGCCCCGAGAAGGGCGGCGAAGATGACCGCGGGCGTCACGACGGAGATGTCGATCATCCCGGCCCCGATCGTGTGGGCGACGCCGGTGCGGAAGATGAGGAAGGCCACGAAATTGAAGAAGGCGGCCCAGAGGACGGCCCAGCGCGGGGACAGGACCCGGGTCGAGACGACGGTGGCGATGGAATTGGCCGCGTCGTGCATGCCGTTGGTGAAGTCGAACGCCAGCGCGACGAAGATGATGAAGGGGACGAAAAGGAATCCGGCGTCGGGCATGAGGCTCAGTTGGACTTGAGGATGATCTCCTCGATGACGTTGGCCACGTCCTCGCAGCGGTCCGCGGCGACCTCGAGCCGGGTGTAGATCTCTTTGAGCTTGATGAGGTCCTTGAGCTCGGCGGCCGTTTCGGCCTTCTCGAAGAGTTCGGCGATGGCCTCGCGGCAGACGACGTCGGCTTCGTATTCGAGGATGTTGATCTGTTTGCAGAAGGCGTGGACGTGGGCCAGCGACTCGAGGTGGTCGATGGCCTCGAAGATCTGCTCGACGGCCTTGACGATGATGTCGACGAGCTTCTTCAACTCCGGCGTCGGCCGGGCCAGCTTGAAGGTCCACATGCGGCTGGCCACGCCTTCGATGCAGTCGAGGACGTCGTCCAGGCCGCTGGCCAGGCCGTGGATGTCCTCCCGCTCGAGCGGCGTGATGAATGTGTCGCGGAGCCGGGTGAAGAGCTCGTGGGTGATGTTGTCGCCCTGGTGCTCGATCCTCTTGATATGCTCGTACTTACGCTCGACGTCCTCGAAGTGGTCGACGAGCTCCTGGAGGGCCAGGGCGCCCTCCCTGCAGGTTGGCGGCGTCCTCGCGGAAGAGATCGAAGAACTTGTGGTCCTTGGGGAACAGGCGCAGTTTCATGGTGTTTGTCCGGTCTCCGAGAGGGCTATGCTAATGGAGCCCGGGGCCGATGTCAACTGGGCGGAGGGTCAGCGCCGCAGGAGCATGCCCCCGGCCATCCCGGATTGTTCCATGATCGGCCAGACCCGGACGAGGGCCAGGACGTTGTCCTTGAAAACGGCCCGGATGACCGTGTATTTCTCGACGCTGAGGGTCGCGTCCTTGCCCGCGGTCATGCCCGCCCCGTTCACGGCCCCGATCGTCGTCGCGTCCGTGGCGACGAGCTTGTTGTAGACGACGACGCGGAACTTCCCGCCGGGGCCGAAGATCTCGGCGATCTCCCGCTTGGAGAAGCGGATCTTGTTGCGGTTGTGGCCGGCGACCTCCCGGGGCGTGGGGTTCTCGGCCTCCCAGGCGGCCAGGGCCTGGAACTTCCAATCCCTGATGACCGAGAGGACCTCGCCGAAGGGCCGGCCGACGAGGCCCTTCAGGGTCTCCTCGTAATACCGGGCCCGTTCCCGGGGCTTGCCCGGGGATTCGGGCCCCTGGGCCGCCGCGGCCGCAGCGAGCGCGGCGGCGATGGCCGCGATCCCGACTGTCCGAAGCGCTTTCATATCAGCCTCCTTGGACGCCCCTCAGTTTAGCGCGACCCGGCGGGGCCGTAAAGGGCCGTAAAAGGAAAAGCCCGCCCCGGCCGGAGCCGGGGCGGGCTTTCGTGCGTGTGCTGCGAGTGCTGCTTCTGCTGCTGCTTAGAACTCGAACCGGGCCCCGAATCTGAAGATGCGGGGGTTCAGGATCTCGTTGAGACGGCGATTGTAGACGTAGGTCCAGCTGTCGTACTGTTCGCCGCCGGCGAAGTACGCGTCGCCGTAGTAGGCGTCATAGGCCCTGTTGACGATGGCGGAGTTGAAGAGGTTGAAGCAGTCGGCCATGAGGTAGAGCTTGCCGGTGCCGATATTGATCTTCTTCTCCAGCCGCAGGGTGACGTTCCAGAAGGTGGGCAGGGAGTCCTTGAGGTACTCCTGGGTGTAGATGTTGACCCAGCTTCCGGCGGCGTAGTTCGGGGCGTCGTCGTCCTCGATCCAATAGTAGTGGGGGATCTTCCAGCCTTCGCGGATGTTGAAGGTGCCGGAGACGTCGAAGCCCAGCGGGAGCTGGTAGAGAGCGCTCACCTTGGCCATCCAGCGGGTATACATCAGGACGCTCAGCTTGCCGCTGGCGCCGCCGCCCCAGTCGCCGTAGCCCTGGCCGTCGAACGCCCACTTGTTGGTGGCATCGAAGTAGTCCGAGCCCCAGTAGGTGCGGTTGTCCTGCAGCGTGACGGAGGCGTTGGCGAACCACTTGTCGGAGAGCCTCTTGTTCAGGACGAGGTCGACGCCCATGTAGGTCTTGTAGGCGTCGGACTTGCGGTACAGGACGTAGTTCGTGGACGTCGTGGGCCAGTTCGGGCCGGGCAAGTAGTAGGGCTTGCCGGCCGCGTCGCCGCTGCTGTAGGTCGTGCCGCCGATGTCGATCGTGTCGGGGATCGTGCCGGCTTCGACGTACCAGCCGCCCGCCGGCGGATCGCGCGGATCGATGACCTCGGGCCCGGTGTAGGACGGATAGTCCTCGCTGTGCTCGGTGGGATAATAGGTCATGCCGTAGTCGAACTTGTCGTAGCGGCGGTAGGTGCCGATCAGCATGATGGACAGGTCGGTCGAGAGCTCCCGCTCGAGGGTCATCATGACCTCGCGCGTCCGGGTGGAGGCCTGATCGCTGCGGTTCAGGAAGTAGTCGTTCTGGACGCCGTAGACGATGTTATTGGGATTGTAGTAGTCGAAGCTGTAGTACTGGCCCGCGTAATAGGCGTCGCTCGAGTAACCGCCCGCCAGCATGTTGGAGGCCGCCGTCGTGAGGGTCCCGTCGGCGTTGAACACCTGGTAGGGGACGTAGCGGTAGGGCAGGCCGGGATTGGCGGGGTCGGCGACCGGGTTAAGGGTCGAGTACATCCAATACATCTCGGTCAGCTGCATCTTGGTGTCGGCGTTGGCGTCTTGCCACCAATAACGCAGGCCGCCGCCGGTGCCCTGGGGGGCCGCATTCCACCAGCCGACGCCCATGACGTCGCCGTACTGGGACACGGCCAGCTTGGCCACGGTCTTGCCGTTGCCCTGGATGTCCCAGGTCACGCCGATGCGGGGCGACCAGGTCGACCAGGAATAGGCGTGAGGATTGCCGTTGACGATCTGATCCTCGCCCTTGACGGCGTCGACCTCGGAGCCGGGCAGGATGCCGGCCAGGGTGGACGACGTCGAGGAATCGAAGACGGTGTCCCAGGCGGTCTCGCCCGGGTAGACCGCGGACCTCGTGTACGCGCCGGCGCCGGGCGCCTGATAGTCGAAGCGCAGGCCGAGGAGCACGGTGAAGTTGCCCTTGGTGATGGTGTCCTGGAGGTAGCCGGCGTACTGGTCGGCGATGTCCGCGCCTTCGTTGGAGCGGTACAGGGCGACGCGCTGCCAGCCGGACATTTCGGCCCCCGTCCGGGTGCCGTCGGCGTTGACGTCGAGCTGCAGGCTGGTGTAGTTCCGGTTGATGTCGAAGCCCTGCAGGTTACCCGTGTGATACGTCTGCTCCTTGTGGGAATACTCCGCGCCGATCTTGATCTCGTGCGACATGTTGAGGAACGTGTCGTTGAAGTAGCTGGCGTTCAGCTGGAAGTTGTTGCGCGGGCGGCCGACGCCGTAGGAGCCCCAGCTCGTGCCCAGGCCGGACCTGTAGGCCACGTACTTCTGGGCCGTCTGGTCGTAGACGATGGGGTAGATGACGCCTTCGTCCGTCATCGGGACCCAGCCGAAGCCGGCGTCGTTGAAGGAGTACTTCAGGGACAGGTACAGGTTGTTGCCGAAGACGTGCTCGTCCTGCAACTTGACGATCGGGCTGCCCCAGTGGTACATGCCCCTCTGGTGGTCGCCTTCCGGTTTGGACAGGCTGGAGTTCCGGCCCAGCTTTTCCTTGGCGCCGGAGGTGACCAGCGCTTCGAACCGGTTGTTGGCCAGGATCTGGGCGTTGAACTTGATGTTGTAGTTGTTGAGCAGGGACTGGTCCTTGTTCCCGGTGATGGTGTAGACGAAGATGTCCTGGACGCCGTAGGCGCCCCACCACCACAGCTTGTCCTTGATGATCGGGCCGCCGGCGTTGAAGCCGAAGTCCTTGATCTGCTCGATCTTGTTGGTCCGGGCGACGCCCTGGGCGATGAGCTCGGGGGTCAGGTTGTCGGACTGGAAGTAGTTGTCGGTCAGATAGAACCGGCCGGCCAGGCTCATCCGGTTGCCGCCGCGGCGGGTGACCATGTTCAGCGCGATGCCGCCGGTCTGAATCGTGACGTCGGCCGCGCCACCCGTCGTGACGTTCAGCTCTTCGAACATATCGAAGTCGTAGTACAGGGCAGAGCCGCCGAGGGCCGCCGGGTCGGTGATGTCGATGCCGTCGACCGACCAGATGTTGTTGGCGCCCTGGTTGCGGCCCATGCCGCCCGTCGCGTCGCCTTTGGCCACGAAAGCCGACTGCTGGCCGGACTCGTTGCCGCCGACGTTCTCGCGGTCGAGCATGATCGAGGGAGCCAGCTGCATAACGACCCACGGGTCGCGGGCCGTCGGCAGGGACTGCATGGCTTCCTTGTCGATGTTCTGCCCGACCGTCGTCTTCTTGACGTCGACGACCGGCGTCTGGGCGACGACCGTGACTTGCTCTTCGATCGTCCCGACCTCCAAGGTCAGGTCGATCTCGACGTTGGAGCCGACGGTGACGATGATGCCCGTCCGGGTCTCCTTTTTGAAGCCCGTCAGCTCGGCCGAGATCTCATAGTCGGTCCTGGGGCCGACCGAGACGAAACGGTAGATGCCCGTCTCTCCGGTGACCGTCGTCATCGTGGCCATCTGGCTCCCGCGAAGACTGACGCTCACGCCGGGGAGGGGATTGCCTTCCGTATCGGTGACCTTCCCGTAGATGTTTCCGGTTCTGACCTGCGCCGAGACCGAGACGGCCAGCAGCAGCAGGGAGAGAACGACGAGAAACTTCTTCATGAATCATACCTCCTGTCGATTATCCAATACCTCCGTTCGAGTGGACGGCCACTCACCCCATTCCCGATAGAAAACGGCCCTAGATCATTACCACCTCCGATCTTTTGTGGAATTATGGTCGCTATTGCCATGGAAATTCCTGCTGTAATTGTTTTCTTAATTAGCAAAAGGTGTGCCAATCCAAACCGGGCGGAGGGGACGCCCCAACGTGTTCCAGGATAAGGATTTATGCGATCAGAGGGGGAGGGCCGCACAGCCCGAATCTACATTTATTTGAATATCGTTCAAATAAATGGATAAAAACCGGTTCAGCGTTTGATTTCTTCGAGCATCTTGATTATGTCAGGCTGGTCGGGATTTAGCCTGAGGGAAGCGTTAAAGGCGTCCGTGGCCTCCGTCTTCCTCCCCAGCTTGACGTAGCACTTCCCCAGCGCGTTCAGCACGGTCGTCTCGCTGTTGTAGAGCTTGTTGGCCTGGAGGAGCTCGGCCAGGGCTTCATCGTACTTCTCCTGGCCGAGAAGCGCCTGGCCGCGGATGACGCGCAGGACGAACTGGCGCTTCTCGTCCTTGCGCAGGGACTCGGCGATCTCGAGGGCCTGGCCGTACGCGCCGGTCTTGATGAGGAAGTTCGCGTAACGGACGACTCCGTCGGCGTACTCCGGCCGGAGCCGGAAGGCCTCCTCGTAGAAGACCGCGGCCGCGTCCGGACGGCCGGTCTTCTCGAGCTGTTCGCCGACCATGTAGCGGAACAGGAACTGGTTGGCCACGGGGACGCCCTTGGCGTTGGCGATGGGGTGGCCGATCGCCGCCGCCGGTGAGATCGTGATCTGGTCCCTCTTCTCGTCCAGGACCTCGCCGCCCGGCCCGGCCAGGGTGACGGTGACCTCGTAGTAATCGGGTTCGAGCTCGCCCGCCGGGATGGTGTAGGGAATGCTCAGGGTCTTCCCGACCATGGGGGCGTCCAGCTTGACCGTGTAGGTCTTGCGGACGGGATTGGCCTCCCGGAAGCCGCGCACGACGATCCGCGCCTCCCCGTTCTGGGCCAGGGCCGGCGTGGAGTTCAGGACGTTGAAGAGGACGGCGACGGCGTCGCCCGAGGCGAAGGTCTTCTTGGGGTCGACGACGAGCTTCCTGTCCAGGACCTTGAACGGGATGTGGACGTCGCGCTGGTAGGTCTCGTACTTGTAGCCGATGAAGGGGCCCTCGATCGAGGGGCCGGACTTCGCCGTCGGGATGTCGAGGGCCTGCTCGAGGAGGCTGAACTGCTTGCCGACCGTGTTGGTCAAAAGGACGCTCAGATCGTACCGGCCCTCGGCGACGGGGAAGGAGTCTTCGATGGCCAGCCCGTTGGCCTTGATCCGGTCCCAGGAATCCTCGGGGAAGTAGAGCGGGAAGTCCCGGCTGTACTGGAAGACGATGTCGTTCCCCCGGCGGAGGCTGACGTTGATCTGGAAGTTGCAGTAGAACTGGCTCTTCGGCTCGTAGAGGTCGACGTTGACCTCCGCCGGGACCATGGTGAAGTGGAGGAAGCGCAGGCCGGTGACCGGGTCTTCGATGAGGGCCGTCGTCGTCACGCTTTCGACGTAGTTGGTCAGGTAGTCTGTCGAGACGAGGCCCTTGTAGTTGAGGAAGTGCGTGGCGTAGGACGGATTGACGTCCTTCTTGGGCGATTCCATGATGTCGGCGAGCAGCATGGCATTGCGCGGGGAGGGGGACAGGTCGTAGTTGTACTCGCCGGGGATCCGGGTGATGGAGATTTCGGCCAGGGTCGGGGCCAGGTCCTTGATCTTCTCGTAGAGCGTCTCGTAGTCGAAGGGGTCCTCGATGGTCCTCTGGTCGAGGAGCAGGCGCGTCGGGCCGTCGGTGACGGGGTCGTAGAGCTTGAACTCGCCGACGCCGCCGCGCTGGTAGAACAAGAGGTAGAACTGGGGCGGCAGGTCCCGGCGGGCGTCGCCGTAGTAGCTCCAGGAATAGCAGGGGACCAGGCCGATCGTGGCCTCGAAGTGCTCGACGCTCGCGGGCGGGCCGAGGATCATGTGGATGCGCCCCATGTCGGTCTTCCAGCCCTCCCGGGTGGTGGCCCGGCTGTAGAACTCGTTGCAGTACTTGAAGCGCTTGACCAGCTCGTCCTTATATTCGTTCTCGGGCGTGCCGGGCGTCGGGTCGCGCTGCTTCCAGAAGGTCTCGACGAACACGTCGCGGTCCCGGTCGTTCGCGAGCTTCAGGAAGACGTCCTTCTCGACCGGCTGGATGTGGTAGGCGACGAGGTTCAGCCACTCCTGGAACCGGGCGGCCAGGTCCTTGACGTTCGTTTTCTGTCCGGAGGCGGGGAGGGCCGCCAGGAGGGCGAGGCCGACGAGGACGGCGATGACCGGACGGCGCATGGCGGCGGCTCCTTCTGTCACGATCTCGGGCGCGGGACCTTGATCTCGAAGACCTGGCGGATCTTCCCCTTCATCCCTTCGGGGCCCTGGATGATGACGTCGACGAAGTTGGTGCCGGGTCCGAGGGCCCGGGCGAAACGGAACTCCACGTTCTTCAGGCCGTCGATCTCGGCGACCGTGGTCACGGCCGAGCGGGCGTCCAGGAAGCTCTCCTTCGTGGCGCCCTCGTCGCCGTAGACGTAGATCCGGAAACGCAGGTCGGCCTGGAGGCCGCCGGCGTCGTTCTCCTTGAACATCAGCGACTTGGCCGGGAGACGGACGACGATCTCGCGGGCGTCGGGTTCGTAGATCGTCTCGAACTTGAAGAACCTCTTGCTGAAGACGTCGTCGGCCCGGACCCAACGGCCCAGCTTCATGAGGTCCATGGCCCCGAAGAAATCGCCCTCGTAATCGGTGATGCGGAACCGGCCCGAGCCCTTCTCGTCCTGGAACTCGACGGCCAGCCGGTCGTCGTAATAGCTCCACCAGTAGGTGAAGCCCTGGATGGACGAGCCGGTCTGGGGGGGGAATTCCTCGATCTTGGTCGGCGGCCCCATGAAGATATACACGCGGCCCCGGTCCGTATTGTAGCCGGGCCCGCCTTCCTTGTTGAACCGCTTGTTGACGAACTCGACCCGGGCATCGAAGTCCTGCCGGTACTCGTTCAGCGGCGTGTCGGGATCGGGATCGCGCTTGAGCCAGAAGTCCGCGATGAACTCCTGGCGGCTCGGCGCGTCGGGCAGCCGCTTGAAGATCCGGTCCTCCTCTTTGGTCATGATGAGCCGGGCGGTCCGGTAGAACTTCTCGCTCTCCGGATCGAGCTTCGGCTTGGCCGCGAAGAGGCCCGTCGCGGCGAGGGCCGCGAAGGCGATGAGGAGCGTGGGAACCGCCCGCTTCGGTGTCAACATGGCGTCCCTCCCCGGGTCTCCGGCGCGGAGACTATTTTTTTCTCAGGTAGTCGAGGAAGGCCTTGACCTGGCCGGCCTTCTCGGAATCGGCGTCGATCTTCAGGTAGCGCTCGAAGGCGTCGATGGCCTCGGCGTTGCGCTGGAGGTTGAGGTAGGTCAGGCCGAGCTGGTAGAGGGCGTCGGTCGAATCCTTCTGCTTCTCGGCCGCCTTCTGGTAGAACTTCAGGGCGTCCTCGAACTTGGCGTTGTTGTAGTAGATGCTGCCCAGGTTGTAGAGGACCGTCGGGTCGTCGAGCTTCTCGAACTCGACCTTGGCATACCATTCCTGGGCCTTGGCCGCGTCGCCGCGATTGGCATAACAGTTGCCGATGGCGATGAGGGCGTTGACGTTCTTGGGATCCTTCTCCAGGACCTTGAGGTAGTTCTCCTCGGCCAGGTCGTACTTCTCCTGGGCGAAGTGGCAGTTGCCGATGTTCTGGTAGATCGGGTAGGCGTCGGGATTCTTGGTCAGGAGATCCTGGTAGATGGCCATGGCCCCGGCGTAGTCGTTCTTGTCGAAGAGCTCGTTGCCGCGGGTCAGGAGGTCCATGATCTCGTCGTTAATGACCAGGCCCTCGATCTTGTCCAGCCTGAGCTCGACGTCGGGGTTCTTCTTGTTCTCGGAGATATCGACGACCAGCTTCTTCGGCGCGTAGCCGACCTTCTCGAAGTCGATGTTCCAGGCGCCGCTGCGGATCCAGGCGGCCATCCAGTGGCCGGTCTTGTCCGTCTTGACCTCGGTCCCCTCCTGGGCCTTGACGGAGAACAGCTTGACCCGGACCCCCTCGATCGGGGCCCCGGCCTGGTCGAGGACGAGGCCGCCGAGCCGGCCCTTGCCTTTCCAATCCTGGGCGGCGACGAATGATGTGGCGGCGAGGACCGCCAGGAGTCCGCACACGAGGGCTCTTTTTTTCATCGTGACCTCCTGCGCCCGTCCCCGGTCTTCGGACCGTACTCCACGGGCCATTTCATTTTACCACTAACCTAGGCGTATGGAAAGAACCTTGACACCCCGCGGGCCTTCTTGACCCGCTTGGGACGGGTGAGCCCTGTATGAAGGTGGCATAAATCTTGCTGTATTTTTTATGGTAAAATACGGATGGGTCTGCGGATGAGGAGAAGGGAATGAAGATCAAGAGGATTTCCGGGATTTTCGCGATCGGCCTGATCCTGGGGGCGCCCTTCGTCGCCGCGTCATCCCAGGAAGCGGCGGCCGCGCCGCCGCAGGGCATGGAGATCCGTGTCCACGTCGTGGCCGGCGGCCAGTTCGTGGATGACCTCAAGTTGGCCGATTTCAGCGTCCTCGAGGACGGCCGGACCCGGCCCGTCAGCTCCCTGACCCTGGTCCGGGGCGGGCAGGTCGCCTATCGGGAAGGCGAAGGATCCATCCCGGTCCACCTCGAGAGGTCCTACACCCTGCTCTTCCAGATCATGGACTGGGACCCGAACCTCTCCGCGGCCGTCGGCCACCTCTTCACCTCCGTCCTCCTCCCCGGGGACGCCGTGAGCCTGATCACCCCGTTCCGGCCCTACCACTTGCAGAAGGACGCTTTGTCGCAACGGACCAAGGCCGAGCTAGAGAAGAGCCTGAAGGACGTCCTGAGGAAGGACATCCTTCGCGGCAGCGGCGAGTACCGCAATCTCGTCAACGACCTCAAGAGGCTGACCAGGGCCATCGGGGGGGAGACGTCGACCTTCCAGGAGGATATGGAATCCGACATCTCCACCGAAGGCGCGAGCTTCGGGTTGGAGACGCAGATCAGCCGCTACCGGGAGGCGTTGATGTCGATGGAGAGGATCCGGCACATCGACGAGGACAAGCTCCTGGCTTTCGCGGCCCAGCTCAAGCCCACTCCCGGCCAGAAGACGGTCGTCATGTTCTATCAGCGGGAATACCGCCCCGAGCTCAGCCCGGGCACGATGAACAGGCTGATGAGCCTCTACCAGGACAATCCGGACATCCTCGGCAGCCTCATGGACCTGTTCCACTTCTACAAGCGCGAGAAGACCTTCGACGCGGACAAGGTCAAGAAGGCCTTCGCCGACGCCGGCATCGATTTCCACTTCATCTTCGTGGAGAGGAAGAGCCAACGGATCTTCGGGGCGACGATGCGCGAGCAGTCCGAGGACGTCTACCCCGGCTTCGTAGCCATCGCCCAGGCGACGGGTGGCACGGCCGACATCTCCCTCAACACGGCGACCGCGTTCAAGCACGCGGCCGATGTCTCCGGGGATTATTACATCCTGTCCCTCGCTCCCGATACCGTGGCCGCGGACGGCGCCTTCCGGGCCTTCGACGTCCGGGTCGCCCGCCCGGGCTGCCAGGTCACGTTCCCGCTCGGCCGCTACGCGAAATAGCCCGTAGGCCCGGTCCCTCAGAGCTTGAGGACCAGCCCGGCCCGGGTGAGGACCGTCGTCAGGAAAAGGACGACCGCCGTCATCACGGCCGCGTTGAGCATCCCCCAGACCCCCCCGCTCCCCGCCAGCGGCCAGAGGATCCGGCCGAGGTCGAAGGACACCAATCCGCCGACGAGGGCCGCGGCGTTCCCGATGAGACCCGGCAGGAGATAGGCCAAGAGGGGATTCCGTCCGGCCGGGACGAGGAAGGCGGCCGCTTTCCTTCCTTTATAGACGTCGAGAACGACGTAGAAGAGAAGGAAGACGAGCGCGCAGATCCCGGCCGTGGCCAGGGCGTAGGATTCCGTGCCGTGGATCTTGCTGAAGCCGTGAAGCGGCCGGAGGACGAAGCCCGCGGCGAGGAGCGTCGCTCCCAGTACGAACAGGGCCCGGACGCGAACGCGCGGTCCGGACTCTTCCGTCCCCGGCAGGAAGAGCGTGCCGGCGAGCATGCCGGCCGTGACGATGGCCGCATGGGAGCCGAACAGGCTGCCGACGTTGAGGAAGCCGTTGACCGGGCCGAGGAGATCGAGCGCGCCGTGGCGGCCGCCGATATAGAGGGCCGTCATCACGCCGACCGCGCCGGCCAGGACGGTCCGGTTGCCGCGGCTGGCCAGGTAGAGCAGGCTTCCGGCCAGGTAGCACCAGCCGATCATCCCCAGGATGCCCCACCAGGCCGTTTGAAGTCCCGTCGTCCGGCCGTCGTCGCCCTGGCCGCGGAACATGGCGACCAGGACGAGGAGAAGGATCGCGGCGGCGATCTTGACCAGGACGAGCCTTCGCTTCCTCCGGGCGGTCGCTTCCTTCGGCACGACGGCCCACAGAGCGAATACGGCGAGAGTGGCCAGGAAGTACCAGAGGTCCCGGCCGAGGCCGGTCGCCGCCGCCGAGAAGCGGTCCTCGTTCACGAGGAGGACGCCGAGGACGAGCAGGCCCGCGGTGCGGGCCAGGACGTGTCCGACGAGGGAGAGGGCGGTCCGGCCCTCGCTCAGCCGCTTGGTCAGGGCCAGGGGGATGGAGACGCCGACGATGAAGAGGAAGCCGGGAAAGACGACGTCGGTCAGGGTGAAGACGTCCTGGTCGGCGGCGGCGTGGCGCAGGACGAAGGGGATGGCCTTCATCCCGGCGATGTAATTGACGAAGACCATGGTCAGGATGTCGAAACCGCGGAAGGCGTCGAGGCTCGCGAGCCGCTCTCGGACCGTCATGGGCCGTCTCCGTTCGCTCCGAGTTCGCGGGACCGGGACGTGTCCGCGTCCAAACCGGCGAGGACGCCCCGGACATAGCCGACGGACTCGGCCAGCCCGGCCAGCGGGTCCCGGCCGTCCTTCTCGTATTCGAACGCGGCGGTCCCCCCGAAGCCCATGGCCGCGAGCGTCCGGAGGAAGCGGGGGAGGTCGACGACGCCGCGGCCGGCCTCGACGGCGACGCCCGCTTCCGTCGAGGCGGTGACGTCCTTCAGGTGGACGTCGAGAAGGCGCGGGCCGCAGGCCGCGGCCGCCTCCGAGGGGTCGATGCCGGAGCGCTGGCAATGCCCGACGTCGAGGCAGACGCCGATCCGGGGATCGAGACTGTCCGACGAGGTCCAGGATGGATCGGGGCGTCGGGTAGCGCAGGTCGCCCGGTCCGTGGTTGTGGATGGCCAACCGGATGCCCGTCTCGCGGACCTTCGCCTCGACCCGGCCGAGAAGTCCGTGCTCGGGAACGCCGATGATGACGCCCATGCCGCCGGACCGGGCGTAGCCGAAGGCGCGGTCGACCTCGCTTTCGTTCGTCATGTAGACGACGCCGCAGCCGTAGAGCGCGAGGCCGGCCGCGCGGACCTTGGCCGCCGCGGCCCGAACGGCTTCGGCCGGGCTCTCGAGCGGCAGATGGACGTCCTTGAGGGCGAGGCGCATGAGCCCGACGCGTTTGGCCATGGCCAGGGTCGCGTCGAGGTCGAACTCGCGGAAGGTGTAGGAGGCCAGCCCGAGCGTGAAGGGCGGCGCCGGGCCCGCTCCGGCCGGTCCCTGGCCGCGCCCGCCGGCGGTTCGCCGCAGGAGGGCCCCGGCGACGGCGCCCGCCGAAGCGCCGAAAAAGGCCCGACGCGTGATCCCTGTCATCGCGGCTTACTATAACGGGTTTTTCCGGCCCCGGTCAATCGTCCTTTCCTTGACAGGACCTTCGACCCTGAATTAGCATCGGGGCGGCCGGAACGCGGCCGGTCGCGGCCGCGACGGGAAGGAACGAGGAGGACCGATGACAAACAGGCAGACACCGACGGGATCTTGCTCCGGCTGTCCCTTGAGCCGCCGCCGTTTCCTGGCCGCGGCCTCGGCCGGAGCGCTGGGGACCCTGGCCTCGACGGGACTGTTCCAGGCCTGCGGCAACGCCGCCAGGACCCGGATCCGCGTCATCTATGCTTTGCACGACGTCGTCCAGCCGGGGCCCGACTGGCCCAATGTCGGCTTCGATTTCCAGCCGGTGATGGATGGGATCACCGGGACGCTCGGCCGGAGCTTCCCCCGCTGGGACCTCGCGACCTCCATGGCCAGAGGCCCCGAAGAAGCGGAGAAGATCCTGGCCGGCGACGCCGCCGCGCCCATGGACGGCTATATCGTCTGCCAGCTCAATTGCTGGAACCGCGTCGTGCAGACGATCGCCGGGTCCGGCAAGCCCACGCTCTACGTCGATTTCCAATACGGCGGCAGCGGCGGTTTCCTCGTCTACACCGCTGATTTTCTCCGTAAGAAGACGCCCAACCTCGGCTTCGTCGCGTCCTCGCGGAGCGCGGACCTCGTCGCCGCCTGCCGGGCCTTCGATAAAGTGAAGCGCGGCGGCGCGGCCGGTGAATTCGGCGCCCTGGTCGCCTCCATCCGCCGCTCGGCGACACCCGCGCCGGGAGACCTCTCCGTCTCGGCCGACGACCTGGCTTGCCTTTCCGCCGGCGATTGCCTGCGCAAAATGAAGGAATCGAGGATCCTGGCGGTCGGCGGCAGCTGGCCCGGCATCGCCCCGGCCATCAAGGAAGGTATGGGCATCGAGGTCCTGGACGTTCCCTTCGCAGTGGTCAACGACGCCTGGGCCGCGGCCGACCCGGACGAAGCGGCGGCCGTCGCCGATCGCTGGGCCAAGAACGCCGCCAGGGTCGAGGGGGTCGATGGCCCGACGCTCCTGACCTCGGCGGCCATGTATCTGGGCCAGAAAGCGGTCTTGAAAGAGTTCGGGGCCAACGCCATCACCATCAACTGTCTGGGGGGCTTCTACGGCGGCCACATCCATGCCTATCCCTGCCTCGGCTTCCATGAGCTCCTCAACGAGGGCCTCGTCGGGGCCTGCGAGTGCGATGTCCGGTCGACGGCGACCATGGTCGCTATGACGGCCCTGACCGGGGGACGGCCCGGCTACATCTCCGACCCGGTCATCGACACGGCGGCGCGCCAGATCATCTACGCCCACTGCGTCGCCTCGAACCGGGCTTTCGGCCCGGCCGGTCCGGCCAATCCCTTCGAGATCCTGACCCACTCGGAGGACCGCCAGGGCGCGTCCGTCCGTTCCGTCCTGCCCGTCGGCTATATGACGACGACGGTCGAGGTCTCGCCCGAGCGGAAGCTCGTCCTCTTCCATCAGGGCAAAGCCGTGGCCAATTCGCCCGACGACCGGGCCTGCCGGACCAAGCTCGCCGTCGAGCCCGTCGGCGACATCGAGAGGCTCTTCGGCGAATGGGACCTGTGGGGTTGGCACCGCGTGACCGTCTACGGCGATCTCAAGAAGCCGGTCTTCGAGCTGGCCGAGGCCCTGGGCTGGACGGTCCTCGAAGAAGCCTGAGAATCGGGGACAGGACCGGAAAATGGGGACATGACCCATTTCTCTTGAAATGGGATCGTGTCCCCGATTTTCCGTGTGCCCCATGTCCCGGATTCTCAGGGGAACGTTCCCGGAAGGAACGGTCCCTGGGGGACAATTGAACGTCACTCTCAAATAGGTTAAGATAAGGCGGGAATCGACCTCTCACGAAAGGACACCCTCATGGCCGAGCCGTTCATAGAAGAAAAAACGCGTAAAGTCGCCCTGCTCATCGACGGCGACAACGCTCAGCCCTCGCTCATCGGGCAGATCCTGACCGAGGCGGGGAAATACGGGCTCGTCACCATCCGCCGCATCTACGGCGACTGGACGACGGTCAACATGTCGGGCTGGAAGAACGCGCTCCACGACAGCGCCATCCAGCCCATCCAGCAGTTCCGCTACACCATCGGCAAGAACGCCACCGACAGCGCCATGATCATCGACGCCATGGACATCCTCCACGGCCACCTCGTCGACGGCTTCTGCATCGTCTCGAGCGACAGCGACTATACCCGTCTGGCGACGCGCATCCGGGAGATGGGCTTCTTCGTCATGGGCATCGGCAAGCGCTCGACGCCCAAGGCCTTCGTCAACGGCTGCAACATCTTCATCTACACCGAGAACCTCGTCCCCCGGGGCCGGGGGGAGCGGGAGGCCCGGGAGCCGCGGCGCCGCGACCGGGGCGGATCGAGGCGCAAGGGCGGCGCGAAGGAGACCCGGGAGCAGCAACAGGAGCGGGAGGATCACGAGGACAAGGAAGACCGCGCGGACGCGGCCGCCAAGTTCGACCCCGTGCCCCTGCTCAAGGGGGCCTTCGACATGGCCGTCCACGAGGACGGCTGGGCCAACCTCGGCGAGATCGGGTTCTACCTGCGCCAGCTCGACCCCGGATTCGATCCCCGCACCTACGGCTTCAAGCAGCTCTCGCAGCTCATCAAGAGCCAGCAGGTCCTCTTCGAGGTCCAGTCGCGGGGCGACGAGGCCGGCGGCGCGGCCATCTACATCCGTCTGCGCGAGAACCGCGACTGACGGGCGGCGCCCGGTCCCGGTCCTAGCTCTTCGCCCGGCTCTTCTTGACGAACGCGGCGAACAGGAACCCGCCTCCGATGAGGATCATCAGGATCCCCCAGATCAGGTTGAGGTTGATGCCGAGGGAGATCGCGTACATCCCGGGCTCGGTCAGCAGGCCGTAGACCGTGAGCAGGACGCCGTAGGCGCCGAGGAGCCAGCCGATGGGGAGCTTGAGGTCCAGGGCGTGGCCCTGGCTCATGCCCGCGCCCTGGTCTTTGTTGTCGATGGGGTCGTTCATGGTTCGCTCCTAGGGGCTTTCGGGCCCGATCACCAGAAGATGACGTTCAGGACGATGGCCGCGATGATGGCCAGGATCCCCCAGACGGCCGGCCGCGCGTACCAGCGGGCATCGGCCTTGGGCTTCGGCGTCAGCCCGAAGACGAGACCGACGAGCTCCTTGGGGTCCCGCCGGGCCGTGAACAGGCTGACCCCGATCGTGACGACGAAGTCGGCCAGCCAGGCCCAGATGGCCTGGTAGAAGTTGGCGGCCATGTCGCTGTGGTAGGTCAGGACGCCGGCCTTGTAGAGGACGTAGTGGCCGGCCGCCGTCAGGATGCCGACGAGCAGGCCCCAGAAGCCGCCCCAGCCCGTGGCCCTCTTCCAGAACATCCCCAACAGGAAGGTGGCGAAGAGCGGCGCGTTGAAGAAGGAGAAGATGAGCTGCATGTAATCCATCAGGTTGGGGAAGGACTGGACGATGTAGGCCGTGCCGACGCTGAGGGCCACGCCGAAGACGGTGGCGTATTTGCCCATCTTCAGGTAGTGCGAGTCGGGCTTGCCCTTCTTGATGTAGGACCCGTAGATGTCGTAGGTCCAGATGGTGTTGAAGGCCGTGACGTTGCCGGCCATGCCCGACATGAAGCTCGCCAGCAACGCCGTGATGGCCAACCCGAGGACGCCGTTGGGCAGGTAGTGCTTCATCAGGAGGATGAGGGCCGAGTTGTAATCGGCCGTGGGCAGGGCGGCCGGCGCGAACTCGGGCAGGACGAGCAGGGCGACGAGCCCCGGGATGACGACGATGATGGGGACGAGCATTTTCGGGAAGGCGGCGATGATGGGGGTCATCCGGGCCGCGTTGATGTTCTTGGAGGCCAGGGCCCGCTGGACGACCAGGAAGTCGGTCGTCCAGTAGCCGAAGGACAGGACGAAGCCGAGGCCCATGGCCACGCCGAACCAATCGACGCCGAGCGGGTTGTTGCTCGTGCCCAGATAGCGGATGGAATGGAGCAGGGTCTCGTTGAGCTTGGCCGCGAACCCGGCGAAGCCGCCTACCTGCTTGAGGCCGAGGAAGACGACCGGCAGGAGGCCGAGCCAGATGAGGAAGAACTGGATGACCTCGTTGTAGATCGACGAGGACAGCCCGCCCCAGAAGACGTAGAGCAGGACGACGACCGCGGCGAAGAGGATGCTCTGGGTGAGCGGCCAGCCGAGCATGATCTTGAAGAGCAGGGCCATGGCGTAGAGGCTGATGCCGCTCATGAGCACGGTCATGATGGCGAAGGAGATGGCGTTGAGGCCGCGCGTCGCCTCGTTGTAGCGGAGCTTGAGGTATTCGGGCACGGTCCGGACGCGGCTGCCGTAGTAGAACGGCATCATGAAGATGCCCAGGAAGACCATGGCCGGTATGGCCCCGACCCAATAGAAGTGGACCGTGGCGATGCCGTACTTGGCCGAGTTGGCCACCATGCCGATGACCTCGAGCGCGCCCAGGTTGGCCGAGAGGAAGGCCAATCCCGTGATCCAGCCGGGCAGGGACCGTCCCGAGAGGAAGAAGTCCTCGCCGGTCTTCATATATTTCTTGAGCGAATAGCCGACCAGGACCATGACCAGGATGTAGCCGCCGATGATGGCGTAATCGATGAGATTCAGGGTGATGACGGGGGCCATCGCGCTCTCCTTTCGGGCGGGACGACGGTCGTCCTCTTTTCCGCGGGGGAGCATAATTCACGCCCCGGGCGTTGTCAACGCCGGGGGCATGCGGCTCCCCCCGCCGCGACGAGCCCGTGGCACAGCAGCCGTCACGGCCCGGAGCGTCCGCCCGAGCGGCAGCCGACGATCGCGATCGGAAGAGTGGTCATACCGATCTGAATTCGATATAGTCGGCTCGGAAGTCCTTCGGCGGCCAAGCCCGGGGAGAGACCATGAAAAACGAAGATCCCGTCGCTGATGAACGCGATCGTCGTGCTGGCGAGTCCTCGGTCGTTCTTCGCCGGCCTGTCCGGCGGGTCCCACACGGAAAGCGAACCTTCGTGCCCGGTCCCGTCGAGATCGGGCCGAACGACTCGATCGCGCAGCTCGAGGCTAAGGCGGCGCGCGTCGTGCCGTACGAACGTCAGCTGGCCTGGCAGGCGCTCGAGTTCCAGGCCTTCGTCCACTTCGGCATGAACACCTTCACCGACCGGGAGTGGGGGGAGGGGACCGAGGACCCGAAGCTCTTCGATCCGACGGACCTCGACGCGAACCAGTGGGTCGAAGCGGTCAAGGCCGCGGGCATCCGGGGCCTGATCGTCACGGCCAAGCACCACGATGGCTTCTGCTTATGGCCCAGCCGGTTCACGGAGCACTCGGTCAAGAGCTCGCCGTGGAAGGGCGGGAAGGGCGACGTGGTCGGCGAAGTCGCCGAGGCCTGCAGGAAAGGCGGGCTGAAGTTCGGCGTTTATCTCTCCCCTTGGGACCGCCACGAGCCGTCCTACGGCGATTCGCCCCGCTACAACGAGCACTTCAAGGACCAGCTCCGCGAGCTCCTGACGCAATACGGCGAGGTCTCCGAGGTCTGGTTCGACGGCGCCTGCGGCGAGGGACCGAACGGCAAGCGGCAGGTCTACGACTGGGCGGGCTATTTCTCCCTCATCCGGGATCTCCAGCCGAATGCCGTCATCTCGATCATGGGGCCGGACGCCCGCTGGATCGGGAACGAAGCGGGTGTGACGCGCGAGAGCGAATGGAGCGTCATCCCCGTCGTCGGCCTCGACGACCTGCCCGACGAAAAGAATCCCGGCGGCATCGCCCGCCTCGACGCCCAGGCCCAAGACCTCGGTTCCTTGGCCAGGATCGCCGAGGTCGCCAAGCAGGGCGGGCGCCTCATCTGGTATCCCGGCCAGGTCGACGTCTCCATCCGCCCCGGCTGGTTCTACCACGCGGCCGAGGACACCCAGGTCAAGACCCTTGACCAGCTCCTCGACATCTATTACACCTCGGTCGGCGGCAACGCTCAGCTTCTGCTCAACATCCCGCCCGACAAGCGCGGCCGCATCCATGAGAACGACGCGGCGCGGCTCAAGGAGCTGGGGGACAGGTTGCGGGCTACCTTCGTCGGGACGCTCGATTGGGCGTCCTTCGATTGGACCCAGAAGGACGCGCGGGATATGGATCCGGTCCCGGAAAGGGACGGCCTAGTCGCCGAAGACATCCGGGAGCTCACGGGCACCACTCGCCTGACGGGCCCGAAGCGTTTCAATGTCGCTCGGATCAGCGAAGACATCAGCTACGGGCAAAGGATCGAGGCCTTCGCGTTCGATATCTGGGACGGATCGGATTGGCGGGAAATAGCCCGGGGCACCACCGTCGGTCATAAGAAGCTCCTCCGCTTTCCGGCCGTCGAGACGGACCGGGTCCGGCTGCGCATCCTGAGGGCGAGAAGCTACGGTCCCGGCTCCCTGTTCCTGCCCGTCCTCCGGCTTTTCGAACTCGGGCTCTTTCTCGATCCCGTACGCTAGGCCGGGAAGAGGGACGAGTCCCTACCGGTAGTTGCTGACGAAGGCGATCGCGCTTCCCGTCGGGCGACCAGGACGGGACGTTGATCGTGCCCTGGCCGCCGTAGACGTAGGCGATGACGCGCGGCGCGGCCGAGCCGTCCGCGGGCATCATCCGGATGGTGACCTGCTTATAGAAAGGGTGATCGTCCGCTGCGACGTCCTTCCCGAACGACAGGAAGACGATCCTTTTCCCGTCGGGCGAGACGTGGGGGAACCAATCGTTGAATTCGCCGGAGGTCAGAGGTTCCTGGCCGCTCCCGTCGGGGGCCATGCGCCAGATCCTCATGTCGCCCGTCCGGGCGGAATTGAAATAGATGAAACGGCCGTCGGGCGAATACTCGGGGCCGTCGTCGAGGCCGGGCGCGTCGGTCAGGCGGACCTCGTCCCCGCCTTCGACCGCGCTCCTGTAGATGTCGTAATTCCCGTCGCGTCCGCCCGTATAGACGAGGGATCGGCCGTCCGGAGACCAGCCGTGGAGATAGGACGGCGCCTTGGCCGTGACGCGCTTCGGCGTCCCTCCTCCGGACGGTAGCACGAAAATGACGGATTCGTCCTTGTCTTCGGTGCTGTGGTGGCTGATGCCGAGCCGCTTCCCGTCGAACGACAGAGCGTGGTCGTTGTTGTTGGCCGTGGCGAAGCCCGTGTCGAGCTTCGAAACCCTTCCCGTGGCCAGATCGAGCCGGTAGAGAAGGCCGTCGGCGTTATAGATGAGGAAGCGGCCGTCCTTCGTCCAGTTGGGCGCCTGGATGGGGCGATCCGAACGGAAGACCGTCGCGCGCTTTCCCGTCTCGACGTCCAGGATCTCGATCGCTCCGCCGAGGTAATCCCGGTAGGGGACGAGGTCTGGCGGAGCGGGGACGGTCACACGGACGTTCGTGAACCGGGCCTTCTCCACGACCTTCGCGTTGTGCGAACAGACGAAGAGCCCGACCAGGACTTCGTCGCCGAGCTCCAAACCGTCGACGCTCACCGGCTCGCCATAGGGCTCGCCGAACCGGGCCGCGGACATGACATAGGTCCGGCCGCGCCGCTCGAGCTGAACCTGATCGGCCCCGGAGACGGTGAGGAGCTTCGACTCCTCCGTCTCCGCGCCGGACGCCCGCCGGAACTGGAGCGAGGTCAGGCCGTCGCCGTGGACGACCGCGCTGGCGTGGGCGGACGCCGGATCCATCGAGCCGCGGGCCATCCAGCCGATCTTGCGATGGGCTTCGACCCCTTCGCCGAGGAACGCGACCCGGGCGCTGACGATGAAATCGCCCTTCACCCGCTTCCACAGGAAATGGCCCTCGTCGGCGCCGAACCACATGTTGGCGCCGGCGCCCTCGACGGCGAGCGCCCCGGCCTCCGGTCCCTCGGCGACCGAACCCGGCCGGGCGACCCGGCCGATATCGCCGTGCCCGTCGAAGAGAGCCAGCGGCCTTTCGAGATCGGGGAGGGGCGCGGGCTCCACAGGGGCCGGCCGGCATCCCGGGAGGACGGCGAGAGCGGTCATCAAGGCCAGGAAGGGCACGATCCTCAGGTTAGGCTCGGGGGGATGGGTGCGCATGGCCGCATGATAGAGGGCCGGCCCCGGCCGGTCAAGGGGCGCGGTGGCCAGGAAGTTCTGAACCGTCCGGCCCGTTTGTCGTATAATACCCCGGGCATCCGCACGCGGATTTCCCCTATTCGCGCTTTCTCGAAGGAGGCCGGCATGCTCCGCGACATCATCAAGAAAGAGATCCTCGACAACATCACCAGCCCGAAGTTCGTCTTCACCTTCCTCTTGTGCACCGTGCTCATCCTGCTCTCGGTCTACACCGGGGTCGCGAACTACCGGGCCGAGAAGAAGGAGTACACGGCCGCGCTGGCCCTCAACAAGAAGAACATGGAGAGCCAGCCGAACTACGGCTCGCTCGCCGGGATCGGCGTCAAGGTCAGCAAGCCGCCCCAGGTCCTGGGGACGGTGGTCACGGGCATCGAGGAAGCCGTCGGCCGCGTCGCCCCGGTCAACATCGCCGCCGACCCCAACCTCATCGACTCCAAGTACAGCAGCAACCCGGTCTTCGCCGTCTTCGGCGCCCTCGACCTGATGTTCATCGTCAAGATCGTCCTCAGCCTCTTCGCCATCCTCTTCACCTACGACGCCATCGTCGGCGAAAAGGAGAAGGGGACGCTCAAGCTGGCCCTGTCGAACGAGGTGCCCCGCGACCGGCTCATCCTGGGCAAGGCCATCGGCGGCTACATCAGCCTGCTCCTGCCCCTGCTCGTCCCGCTCCTCCTCAGCCTCCTCTTCCTGCTCATCATGCCCGACATCTCCCTCAGCGGCCAGGACTGGGCCCGCCTGCTCCTCATCTTCCTGATGTTCTTCCTCTACCTCTCGGTCTTCTTCAGCCTGGGCCTGTTCGTCTCGGCCCGGACCCAGCGCTCGTCGACGAGCTTCCTGGTCCTGCTCTTCGTCTGGGTCGTCTTCGTCATGGTCATCCCCAAGGCCGCGGTCATCACGGCCGGGCAGCTTCGGCCCATCCCCTCGGTCCACGAGATCACGGCCAAAAAGGACGCCTTCCTCCAGCAGATCCAGACCGAGGGCCAGAAGGGCGCGCGCGACTGGGTCACCAAGAACCAGGCCGAGGCGACCAAGGACCCCAAGGCCTGGCAGGACAAGTTCAAGCAGTTCCTCCAGGATTACCAGCAGGAGCTGACCTCGAAGATCGACGAGAACAACGCCGCGCTCGAGCGCGACTACCAGCAGAAGAAGAGGGCCCAGCAGGACCTGGCCATCAACCTGTCCCGCGTCTCCCCCGCTTCGGCCCTGACCTTCGGCTCGATGACCCTGGCCCGGACGGGTGTCGACGAGTTCGACCGGTTCCTGGCCTCGGTCCGGACCTACAAGCCCATCTACACCAAGTGGATCAACTCCAAGATGGGGGAGAGCATCAATTTCCAGACCGGGGAACAGAGCAAGATCAGCCTCGACAACATGCCCCAGCACGCCTACGAGCCGGAGTGGCTGAGCCGCTCGCTCGTCCGGGCCATCCCGGACTTCGCCCTGCTCATCGTCATGATCATCGTCTTTTTCGTCGGCGCGTACGTCTCGTTCCTGCGCTACGACGTCCGCTGAGGAGGCCCCCATGTTGGAAGCCATCGAACTCACCAAGCGTTACGAAGACGGCGAGCTGGCCCTCGACGGCCTGACCATCAAGGTCGAGCCCGGCGAGATCTTCTGCATGTTCGGCGCCAACGGCGCCGGCAAGACGACGACCATCAACCTGTTCCTGGGCTTCATCCCGCCGACGTCGGGCGCGGCCCTGGTCGAGGGCGTCGACGTCGGCAAGGACCCGCTCCAGGCCAAGCGCCACGTCTCCTTCGTCTCCGAGAACGTCATGCTCTACGGCAACTTCACGGCCATCCAGAACCTGGATTACTTCAGCAAGCTGGCCGGCAAGCGCGGCCTCTCGAAGAAGGACTACGCCGAGGTGCTGGGCCGGGTCGGGCTCCAGCCGGAGGCCTTCGACCGGCGGATCAAGAACTTCTCCAAGGGCATGCGCCAGAAGCTCGGCATCGCCATCGCCGTGGTCAAGGACGCGGCCAACGTGCTCCTCGACGAGCCGACCTCGGGCCTCGACCCGCAGTCGGGCCGCGAGTTCCTGGAGATCCTCGTCCAGATGCGCGACAAGGGCAAGTCCGTGTTCATGTCGACCCACGACATCTTCCGGGCCAAGCTCATCGCCGACCGCATCGGCTTCATGCGCAAGGGCCGGCTGGTCATGCTGAAGACGGCCAAGGAGCTGGCCCACGAGGACCTGACCGACCTCTACATCCAATATATGGAGCAGCAGCCGGGCGAGCTGACCGTTCCGCCGACCGTGCCGACGGTCTGATCGGTGGTCGGCAGCCGTCCGGTCAGACGCGTACGGCAGCGACGGAGAAGCCCGTCGGCCGGACGACTTCGACCCGGACGAAGCGAATGTCCGGCGAGCGCGGGACGAAACGGACTGAAGCCTCCGTGCCCGGAGCGAGATCGGGAAGGGGCGACTCGCCCCTCTCGATCGGGATCGCGCCGTTCCCGTAGGCCGTCCAGCGGAGCGTGTGCCCCTCAGCGTATAGGCCGGGACGGTCCGCCTCGTCCGGATGACCGCGGTTCGGACCGCCCCTTCCGTCCGGACCGTCGACCGTTTCGACCGGGCTCGACTCCTCGCGCAGCGCCTCGAAGGACGGCTTCCGGACGCCGAAGACGTCGACGACGCCGTGGACCCTCTGCTTGAGGACGCCCTTCCCCTTGTCGCCGATGTGGGTCCGGTAGTCGTTGTAGTCGAAGAAGATGAGCCCGGCGATCCAGGGAAACTCCCGGAAGACCGCGTTGTGGGTCCGCAAAATCTCCGCGCGCCGGGCGTCGTCCTCGGGCCGGTCGGTGGTGCAGGCGCAGTAGCCGTATTCCGAGATGACGACGGGTTTGTCCGGGAAGGCGCGGTGGATGGCCTCGAGGTTCCGCCGAAGGGTCCCGACGTCGCCGCCGAACCAGCTCTCGTAATACTCGTTCCACTCGATGAAGTCCATATCGCCGGCCACGTCGCGCTCGGGCGTCGCCTGGAGCGAGTTGGAGGCGTAAGAGCAGAGCCGGCCGGGATCGAGTCCCTTGGCCTCGCGGAGCATGGCCCGGACGAAGCTCTGGGCGACCGGGTTCTGCCCGTCGACCTCGTTACAAAGCCCCCAGGAGAACACGCACGGGTGGTTCCTGTCGCGGGCGATCATCTCGCGGAGCTGCTCGAGGCCGTTGGCCGTGACCTTCTCGAGGATGTTCCCGTCGAGCTTCTGGAACGTGCCCGGCCCCCAGGTCGGCACCTCGACCTGGATGAGGAGGCCGTGCCGATCGCAATAATCGAGGACCCGGCGGTCCTGTTGCCAATGCGCCCGGGTGAGAACGCAGTTGAGCTCTTTCAAGTCGGCGTGGTCGTGTGCGATCCACGACGCCGGTTCGGCCATGCCGAAGCCGGGATGGCTCCCGCCCATGCGCTCGACGCCGGCCAACCGTACGGGCTCGCCGTTGAGCAGGAACTCCGTCCCCCGGACCTCGATCCGGCGGACACCGAACGTCGTCTCGGCCCGGTGCAGGACCTTTCCCCCGCCGGAGATCAGGGCTTTGGCGACGTGGAGATGGGGATGGTCGAAATGCCAGAGCTTCAGCGGGCGGGCCGGCCGGTGGTCGGAGATCCTGACCTCGCGCGCGGCGCCCGCCGGGACGACTTCCTCTGCCGGGGCATGGCCGTTTTGAACGATAGCGCCCGAGGCTTCCTCCTCGATCCATTCGCTGAGCGCGATCCGCGCCTCTCTCCCCGTCGTGTTCCGAACGACGGCCGTCACGGTCAGCGCTGTCGGTCCCGCCGGGAGTTCAGGCACGGCGTCAACCCAAAGGCGCTCGATGAAAACCGGCGGCGTTACGATGAGGCGGACCGGCCGGGTGATCCCGCCGTCGGGCGTCCAGTCGTAAGAGTCGTTCCTCGGCAGCATGTCCGGGGAGAACGCGTTGTCAACCCGGACGGCGACCGTATTGAGCCCGCCGAAGGCGAGGTGGCCGGAGATATCAAACGCGAAAGCCGTGTAGCCCTTGCCGACGTGCTCGCCGGCCTTCTTGCCGTTGACGAAGACCTCGGCCGTGTGGAAGACGGCCTCGAACTCGATCCGGACCACGAGCGCTTTCCAGGCCTCGGGCGCGTCGAATTCCCGCCGGTACCAAGCGCTGCCCATGTAGTCGACCGTCTTCCCGGCGACCTGCCATGTGGACGGGACGGAGACTTCTTCCCAACCGTTCGCATCGACGATGTCGGCGCCGTTCCAGCCGGCCGCTTCGCCTCGCCGGTCCGGGTCCGTCCGGAAGAGCCACGTTCCGTCGAGCGGGACGACGAGCTCCCGGCCGTCCCCGAAGGCCGCCTCCGCGGCCCCGGCCGTTCCGCCCGGCCCGCACGCGTTCCCCAACACCGTCGCGCCCGCGGCCGCCTGCGCGGCCCCCGCGAGGAATCTCCGCCGGGTCCATCGCTCCATGGGCACTCTCCTTTTGGGGAGAGTATGAAAGGATGGCCGCCGAAAATCAACTGGCCCGGCTAAGCGTCTTTGGAGGCCGGCTTCTCGAGCAGGCCCATCTTCTTGAGGGCCATGTCGCCGCGGCTCATCTCCGGGCCCTCGCCCGGAAGATAGAGCATGACCCCGCCCTTGACCGGGCGCAGCCCGATCTTGCCCTGCTTGGCCAGCTCGTCGGTCGCCTCGATGGGGTTCGCGCCGTCGAAGTAGCTCTTGAAGGCCTCGTTGAACCCGCTGTAGACCGTGTGGATGCCCTTGTAGTTCTCCAGGCGGAGCCGCGTGATGGCCAATCTGACGAATTCCTCGTGACCGAGCTTCGCTTTCATCCGGACCTCCCGTTCGGCATTGCCGTGCGTTTCCTTTCCTATCCTAAGGACGCTCGGCCCCGGGTCCCTTTCTCACGGCGCCATCGGAAAGCTTAGCTGGAGGACCGGGAACCGCGCTATAATGCGGTCATGAGCAAGAAGGTCAAAGTGGTCGAGGCCAGGGTCACGAGCGTCAATGGGACTTGCGAGCTGGGGCACCGGGCGGGCGACGTCGTCCGGTTCACCGATCACGGCGTCGAGGGCCGGATCTGCGTCCACGCCCTCTACAGCATGATGCCCAAGGTCTTCGCCATGATGTTCAACGCCGACTTCCCCTGGGCCAAGGACCATCCCGACACGCTGACCCACCCCTGCCCCGACGCGGCCAACCCGGTCGTCTTCGAGCTCGTCCGGATCCACGAGGACTGAGCGCGGGCCGGCCGCCGGACCTCAGCGCTTCGGGACGTCCGGGACGAGCTTGACCGTCTCGACGGCGTGGTGGCCGACCGGGAGGACGAGCCGGCCGTCGATCGGCTTCAGGACCGCCCCTTCCTCCTCGACGATGTTCGTCCGCCGGGCCGCCTTCACCGGGCGGACGAGTTCGATCGTCGCTTCCCCGTCCCGGCCTTCGATGTCGTAGACCCGGAGAACGACGGCGTCGCCGTCCTCGGCCTTCTTCATCGCCGACAGGACGAGGCCCGCGGAGGCGAAGGGCAGGAAGCTCCGGGATTCGGGCAGATCGGAGACCGGCCCGGCCGCCGGACCCACGAGGGCGACCAGCGGATCGTTGGGCCCGATGCCCGCGCGATAGCCGTTCCGCCAGCCGGCGGCATGGCTGGTCACGGAGAAGCGGTAATGGTGGTCGCCTTCCTGGAGGTACCAATTTCCCTCGCCGTGGCAGCTCCGCCGCGAGGCCAGCAGGATGGGCTGGAGAACGGGGTAGGCGACGGGATCGTCCGTCGGGTCCTGGTAGTCGTTGACGGCGACGCTCGTCGTCAGGGTCAGGCCGAAAGCGTCGTCGCCCGCGTAGAGGAAGTTCTGGACCTCCCGCGGCCGGATGTCGGACATCTCCTGGTCGTAAACGAGGTTGCCGTAGGCCGGCCCGCCCGTGCCCTTGGCCTCGCCCGAGCCGACCTCGAGGACCCCGAGCGGGATCTCGTAGGCGACCCGGCCCTTCTCCGCGGCGACCGGGACGGCCAGGCGGAACTCCCGGTAGGGATCGCCGTCCCAGCCGAGGAGCGAGACCTCGCAGTCGATGCGCTTGATCGTCCTGTATACGATGAGCTTTTCGCGGACCGTACAGCCGGAGAAAGGCTGTTCGAAGGCATAGACATATTTGACCGGTCCCGATTCCTCCGCGATGAGATGCCAGGCCGGCTTGTGCCGGGACAGCTTGTCGAAGCCCTCCATGGTCGGCTGCTGGACGCGGCCGAACTCGCCCGCGCCGTTGCCGACCGAGCGCATGGTGAAGACCTCGAAGCCGAGGAACTTCCCCGTGTCGAGGACCTCGCGGCCGAGCTCCTTGTCGTAGAGACCGGCCACGCCGCCGGGCGCGAGCGTGACCCGGTAGAAATCGCTCTCGACCGTCCTCAGGGGCGGTCCGGTGACGGCCCCGCGGACGGGACCGGCGGGGGGCTCGGCTTTACGGAGGAAATAGGTCTTGTAGCCGAGGGCGGGGACGTCCTCGGCGATGAACTCGAACGGCTGTCCGGCGGCCAAATAACGGCCGCTGCTCACATCCAGGTCCGAGCTAGTGGCCCTGGCCGGCTTGACCTGCATGCGCGCCGGGCGGCCCTCCGCGTCCCAGACGTGGTAGGCGGGATCCCACGACGGGGCGACCGCCCGCACCGGGCCGGTCCGAGGCCACGACAGGGGATTGAAGACCATGATGGGCACGCCCTTCGTGGCATCGACGGCGATCCGGCCGGCGATCGCGGTCAAGGCGTCATGGAGAACGGCCCGGCCTTCGTCCCGGGCGAACTCGTACTTCTTGCGGAACAGGCGGTCGGTGACCTGGCCTTCCTTGCCGCCCCAGCCGTGGTCGGGGTAGATGGCGGCCTCCCACGCGGCGGACAGGCGTGCGGCCGGATAGCTCGCAAAACTCCCTTCGAGAAGCGCCCGGACCGTGCCGAACGCTTCGGCCGCCGGCAGGAGCCGGCCGGCTTCGCGCGCCGCAGAGACGGCCCAGTGGTGGGTCGGGCCGTGGATGTAGAGCCACAGGCCAGGGCGCTCGCCGGTGACGGTGTCGAGCTTGGCCGTCTCGACGTCGAACGCCTCGAAGAACCGGCGCGCCGTGGAGTACTGCATGACAGGCTTTGCAGCCCCGCCTTGCGGGGACGGCTTCGTTTCGTCCGCCGCCGCCCCCTCGTTCCAATGCCGGATGAGCGGGCCGAAATCGGTCGGCTGGGAGAAGTCGACGGAATTGAGGAGCGGGTATTGGGCCGCGAGGCCCCGCCCGGCGTAATAGACCGTCCACTTGGCCAGCTTGTCTGCGATGGCCTTGGCGCCTTCGGCGGGCGCCGCGTTGAGGTAAGCCGCGGCGTTGCCGTAATGGCCCGGCGAGTAGGCCAGGACCGACGAGCCGTCGGGCGAGGCCCAGCGGTAGAACCCCTCGTGATAGCGGCTCATGACCATATAGGGGATGCCGGCCTTGGCCAGGATCTGCGGCATCTGGGCGGCCCGGCCGGGGACGTCGGGATTGAAATAGACGCGGGCCTCGGCGCCGGGAAACCTCTTTTTCAGCCAGAGACGGCCGAAGTAGGCCTCGCGGATGAGGGACTCGCCGGTAAAGAGCGACTCGTAGGGCTGGTTATAGGTGGCGCCCCACTCCATCCGCCCTTCGCGCGTCAGGCGGCCGATCTCCTCGGCCCGCTCCGGATGGCGCTCGAGGTACTCGGCCAGGTTGAGCATGTTCTCCATGGTAAAGGAGTAAGCGGGGTCCTTGGCCATCATGGCCAGGGCCGGGGTGATGCAGTTCGTATCGCGGAAGACGATGCACTTCTCGGGCGAGTCCATCCAGGCGATGTCCTGGTGGCTCGAGGAGATGATGTGGAGCCGTCCCTTCACGGTGTCCTTCCTTTCCCCTTTCGGGCGAGGCGCGGCCGATGGGCCCGGTCCGAGGAGGGCCAGGGCGGCGGCGAAGGCGAGAGTCCGGCGGATGGCGTTCATCGGTCCCTCCTGGTCGTTGATCGTCCCGTCCGAGGCGTCCTCACCGCCGGCCTCCGAGGATCGAGAGGTCGGGCCGGATGAGACGGCGGACGTCCGGACGGTCCATGTTCGCGCGGTCGGCCAGGACGACGGCCGTGGCCTCGCTCTTCTCGTAAGGCTCGCCTCGCAGGATGGCCACGGCGGTCCGGAGGCTCCGCTCGCCCATGGCGAAGGGATCCTGGAGGACGAGCCCCGAGATCTCGCCTTGGGCCAGGGCCTCGACCAGCTTCTCGGAGGCGTCGAAACCGACGTGGACGGTGCGGCCGGCCAGCCCGTGGTCCTGCAGGGCCCGGAGACAGCCGAAGGTCGTCGACTCGTTGGGCGTGAAGACGGCGTCGACGTCGCCGAACCGGGCCAGCAGGTTCTCCATGGTCTGGTAGGCCGTCTCCGTCGACGTCCCGCCGTACTGGTTCTCCGAGACGACCTCGATCCCCGGGAACTCCGCGTGGAGAGCGGCGAGAAAGCCCTCCTCCCGCTTGGTCGTCCCCTCGACCCCGGCCTTGACCCGGACCATGATGAGCCGGCCGCGTCCGCCGGTGAGCCGGCCGACGGCCCGGGCGGCCAGGGCGCCGCCGAGGACGTTGTCGGTGGAGACGAACGCGGCGTGTTCCTCGCCCTGGAGGGCCGAGTTGAAGACGACCGTCGGGATGCCGGCTCGACGGGCTTCGGCCACGGGACGCACGAGGGCCCGGTCGTCGAGAGGGGAGAGGACGAGGGCGTCGACCCCGGAGCCGGCGAGCGTCTCGACGATCTGGACCTGTTCGTTGCGGTCGTCCTCCTTGAGCGGGCCCTTCCAGACGATCTCGACGCCGAGCTCGCGGGCGGCGGTCAGGGCGCCGGCATGGACCGATTTCCAGAACTCGTGGGTCGTGCCCATGGGGATCACGGCGATCCGCGGAGGTTTTTTGCCGGCACCTTCGTCCAGCCGGCGCCCGCGGCAGCCCGGCGCCGCGAGGAGGGCGAGGACGATGACGAGGCCGAGGACGGCGAATGGGACGAGCGAACGGCGGCGCCGGGCCATCATGAGGGCGACTTGATCTCGGCGAGCTCCCGTTCGAGGTCGAGGGGCGGCTTGGCCCGGAAGTACTCGCTCGTCTCCCAGAGCGTGAGGGCCCGGGTCCCGGTGCGGGCGTAGCGGCCCTTGGCGTAGACGTAGCGGTAGACGATGGACATGTCGCCGCCCTGTTTCCAGTAGGTCTCGAGACGGGGGAATCCGCCGTCGGATTCGCGGCCGACGAAGAAGATGGCCCCGGCCACGACGCCGCGGGCCGTGTCGCGTGCGGGGTCGTAGACGAGCCACTGGTAAGCCCCGGACCCGGTCGGGACGCTGCAGAGGACGAATTTCTCGTCCTTCCCGTCGCCGTCGAGGTCGACCGGGACCGACTTGAGCGGGCTGCCGTCGTCCTTTTCGAACTGCTCGCGCCAGACGTCCGGGATGGTGTCGTCGGGCCGGGCCGAGCGTATCGAGAAGAACGTCCGCATGGGGAAATCGGAGGCCGGAGCCGGGTATTGCGCATCCGAGGGAAGGCTCAGGAGCGATCCGGCGAGGACGGCCGCCGCGAAGGGGAGGAGCGATCGTCTCGACATCGTCAGCCAGTATAGCCCCGGGTCGGGAAAAGTCAAACCCCACCGGCTCACGGCCGGACCGCCGTTTGACAACCGGAGAGCAACCTATACAATGGATTCCGTTCCGACCGGAACGAGCCCGACGGGGAGACGGGCCATCCCATGACGGAGGAGAGAATGACGGAAGAGAACAAGGAGATCGGAAGACGGTCCTTTCTGAAGAAGGGGCTGACCGGGCTCGCGGCCGTCGGGGCCATCCCGGGCGCCGTCAGGGCCGCCGCACTGGGCGGGCCCTCGCCGGCGCCGGCCGCCGCCAAGCCCCTTATCCGGACGATCGGGCGGACCGGCCTCAAGGTCCCGGTCGTCAGCATGGGCGTCATGAACGCCGACAACCCGGCCGTCGTCCAGGCCGCCCTGGAGACCGGCGTCGTCATGCTCGACACGGCCCACGGCTATCAGCGCGGCCGCAACGAGCAGATGATCGGCGAGGTCGTCAAGGGCCGGCCGCGAGACTCCTATATGATCGCCACCAAGGTCCCCGGGCCCCAGAAGGACCGGACGATGCAGGGGCTCGACGCCCCCGCCCTCGAGAAGGCTTTCCTGGAGAAGTTCGACCTCAGCCTCCAGCGCCTGGGCCTCGACCACGTCGAGATCCTCTATCTCCACAACAACAGCACGCGCGAGGACGTCCAGAACCCCGCGATCCTCGGCGCCCTCGAAAAAGCCAAGAAATCGGGCAAGGCCCGCTTCATCGGCACCACGACGCACTCCAACGAGCCGGCCGTCATCCGGGCGACCGTCGAGGCCAAGGTCTACGACGTCGTGCTGACCGCCTACAATTTCCGCCAGGACCACCGCGAGGAGGTCCGCAAGGCCGTGGCCGAGGCGGCGGCGGCGGGCGTCGGCGTCGTGGCCATGAAGACCCAGGCCGGCGCCTACTGGGACAAGGAGAAGCTCCAGCCCATCAACATGAGGGCCGCCCTGAAGTGGGTCCTCAACGATCCCAACGTCGCCACGGCCATCCCGGGCTTCACGACCTTCGACCAGCTCAAGGACGACTGGTCGGTCGTGGCCGACATCGCGCTCACGCCGCAGGAGCTCAAGGACCTCCATTTCGGGGAACAGGCGGCCGGCCTCTACTGCCAGCAGTGCGGCCAGTGCCTGGCCGGCTGCCCCAAGGGCCTGCCGATCCCCGACCTGATGAGGGGCTACATGTACGCCTACGGCTACCGGAACCTCCAGGCCGCCCACGAGCTCGTCGGCTCCCTCGATCTGCCCGGGGACGCCTGCGGCGCCTGCTCATCGTGCACGGCCGTCTGCGCCAAGGGCTTTGACCTGGCCGACCGGGTCAGGGACATCAGCCGTCTGCGGGCCGTGCCCGGCGATTTTTTCGCCTAACCAGTTCATTTCAAAGCTTATTCCTGGCTGTCGAACCCGCGTTCGGCAGCCTTTTTTTATGGCTGAAATCACTTGACAAATGATATCATAATGCTATTATATAGATATCACAGGAGGACAAGATGCAAGATATCCAGGAAAAGAAGATCTTCGGCGTCAACGGCTGGGTCATGGTCGTCATCGACCTGGCGGTCTTTGTCGCGAGCGGCCGCTATCTCGTCACCCACGCCAACATGGTCCGGCCCGGCGCCGGGATGTTCCTCTCCGTGCTCGCGGCCATTCTCGCCTTCATGACCTTCGGCGGCTTCTTCCTCATCCACCCCAACGAGTCCAAGGTCTTCACCTTCCTGGGCAAGTACGTCGGCAGCGCCCGGACGTCCGGTTTCTTCTGGACCAATCCCTTCGCCGTCAAGAAGAAGGTGACCCTGCGCATCTTCAACTTCAACAGCGAGACGCTCAAGGTCAACGACGCCCTGGGCAATCCCATCGAGATCGCCGCCGTCGTCGTCTGGCACGTCGTCGACTCGGCCAAGGCCCTGTTCAACGTCGAGAGCTATCAGAACTTCGTGGCCATCCAGAGCGAGACGGCCATCCGCCAGCTGGCCACGCACTATCCCTACGACGCCCACGACAAGGACACGGAGTCCCTGCGGGCCAATCCCGACGAGATCGCCGGCAAGCTCAAGAGCCAGGTCCAGAACCGGCTCGATGTCGCCGGCCTCCATGTCGTCGAGGCCCGGCTGTCCCACCTGGCCTACGCCCCGGAGATCGCCCAGGCCATGCTCCGGCGCCAGCAGGCCGAGGCCATCATCGCCGCGCGGGCCAAGATCGTCGACGGCGCCGTCGGCATGGTCGAGATGGCCCTGAGGAGCCTCGAGGCCCAGGGCGTCGTCAAGCTCGACGAGGAGAAGAAGGCGGCCATGGTCAACAACCTCCTGGTCGCCCTCGTCTCCGAGACCGAGATGCACCCCATCGTCAATACGGGAACTCTCTATACCTGAGGTGGCCTGAGCCGTGGCCGACAAGAAAAAGTTCCTTCTGAGGCTCGATGCCTCCGTCTACGACGCCCTGGAGAAGTGGGCGGCGGACGAGCTGCGGAGCATCAATGCCCAGATGGAATACGTCCTCAAGGAGGCGGTCCGGAAAGCGGGCCGCCTTCGCGAAGGACAGGAGGACCGCAAATGAAGACCGTCATCCGGGTGGCGCTCTGGGCCCTCGTGGCCCTGATGACCGCGCTGCTCGTCCTGTTCTAACGCGTTGACTTCGCCCTCCCGGTGTTCTAATTTGGAGCGGATGAACACCGGGCGCGGGAAGGGGAGGAGGCGGTGAAGCGGGCCGTCCAGGCCGCGCTCGCCGTCGCGGTCGCCGCGCTGGCCGTATTGGCGTTCCTCGTCGGCCGGCCGGAGCGGAAAGCGGAGAACCGGGTCGACCTGGCGACGCTGCCGCCTTCCGCCGCGGCCTTCCGGACCGAGGCCACCCTGCGCAACGTCACCCGCCAGCCCATCGCCTACACCATCATGCCCGGGCCCGGGGCGCGCGTCCCGCGGACCCGCACTCTCGAGGTCGGGGCGGTCGATCGCCTGGCCGCCGACCTGCCGGTCGAGATCTCGTTCGACAACGGCCGGCGGACGACGACCTATCTCGTCCATCCGGAGAAGCCGTACTCGTTCCGCTATGACGAGAACGGCATCATCAAGCTCTACCCCGGCTCCCACGGCCGGGAGGACGCCGCCGACCTCGCGCCCTTCGTCCCCACGCCGCCGGAGGTCGTCGCCAGGATGCTCGAGCGCGCCGGCATCGGGTCCGAGGACGTCGTCTACGACCTCGGCTGCGGGGACGGCCGGATGGTCATCGCGGCGGCCAAGCGCTTCGGCGCCCGCGGCGTCGGGGTCGAGCTCGATCCGGCCCTTCTCGAGGAGTGCCGGTCCGGCGCCAAACGCGAAGGCGTCGAACACCTGGTCCGCTTCGTCCGGCAGGACGCCGTCAAGGTCCGGCTCACCGAGGCCACGGTGGTCGTCCTCTACCTTCTGCCCGAATCGCTGGAGACGCTCTCGCCCGTCTTCGAGCGGGACCTCGCCCCCGGCGTCCGTCTCGTCTCCCACGACTACGAGATCCCGGGGTGGGAGAAGCGGCTTGTCCTGAAGGAGGTCCTGCCCGACCCGCAGGGCCGCGAGCACAAGATCCTCCTCTACCGGATGCCGGGCCCGAAATGACCGCCAACGCGACCATCCGCTTCCTGGCCGGGTTCTGCCGCGAGCGTCCGCTCGACGACAAGGTCTTCGTCTGCCCCTCGTTCGTGGTCGGGCGACAGATCGGCGAGAGCCTGGCCCGGGAGGCCGGCTCCTGGATCAACCTCCGCTTCGTCACCCCGTGGACGCTGGCCGGAGAGGTGCTCGAACGGAGCGGACGGGCCGGCGCGGGCCGGCCGATGACCTCGTCGGCCGAGCTAGCGCTCGTGGACCGGTTGTTCCGCGAGCTCTACGAGGAGGGACGGATCGGATATTTCGGGACGCCGGAGCGGCCCCCCTCGCCGGGTCTCGCCAGAGCCCTCCATCGGGCCGTCCGCGACCTGAGACTGGCCGGGCTCGCCGCCGCCGACATCCGGCCGGAACGCTTCCTCGTCGCGCGCAAGGGAGAAGAGCTGGCGCTCCTCGTCGGCCGCTACGAGCGGGCCCTCGAAGAGGAGGGGCTCCTCGACGCGGCCGCGTTCCTCGGGGCCGCGACCCGGGCGGCGGGGGAGAGGAGGTTCGGGCCGGCCTGGACCCTTTGCCCGGCCGACTCCCGCCCGAGCCGGCTCGAGCGCGAACTCGTCCTGGCCGCGGCCGGGGACCGGCTCGTCCTCGTCCCCGGCGATCCCGTCCACGGACTGGAGCGGCCGCGGTCCTGCTGGCCCCTACCCGCGGCGGGCCCGGCGCCGGAGGCGGAGCGGCTGTCGTGGCTCTTCGATCCCCGCGAAGCCCCCGCCGCCGGCGGCGACGCGTCGATCGACATCTTCCGGGCGCTCGGCCCCGCCAACGAATGCCGCGAGGTCCTCCGCCGCCTTTACGCGGACAAGACGCCTTTCGACCACGTCGAGGTCCTGACGCCCGCGGGCTCGGCCCACGCGACGATCTTCCATCTCCTCTCGGCCCGGACGCGCCTGCCGGTGACCTTCGGCGACGGCGTTCCCGTCTCCTTCACTTCGCCCGGCCGGCTCTTCTTCGGGCTCCTCGACTGGCTGGGCAACGACCTCTCGAGCGACCACTTCTGCCGCTTGCTCGAGAACGGCGACCTGGCCCTGACGCCGGGACCGTCCGGGACCGCGCTCGCCGCCCGGACCGCCTGCCGGCTCGTGCGGAGCGCGATGATCGGCTGGAAAAGGGAGCGCTACCTGCCCCGGCTGCGGGCCCTCCGGGAGTCGAGGGAGGCCGACCTGTCCCTGACGGAAAAGGGCGCGGGGGAGGACGGGGCCGAAGCGGACGAGGCGCGCCGGACGGCCCTCGCCGCGTCGATCGCGGAGATCGACGCCCTCACCTCCGACGTCGAACGGCTACTCGGCATGCTACCCGGACCCGACGGCCAGGACAGGTACGACGTCGGGGCGCTCTGTGAGGCCTTGTCCCGTATCGTCGGGGAGCGCGCCCGAACCGACGCCGAGCCCGACCGCAAAGCCCGCGAGGCCCTGCTCGACCGCCTGGACGAGGTCCGGCAGGAAAGCCGGTCCCCGGTCCTCGCGCTCAAGGAGACCCTCGACCTCCTCCGCGCGACGGGAGCTTCGATCCGCGTCGGCGCTTCGCCGCCCCTGCCGGGACACCTCCACGTCGCCGGCATCGCGACGGGCGGGCATTCCGGCCGGCCCGTGACTTACGTCCTCGGCCTCGATGAAGCGACTTTCCCCGGCCGCGGCCTCCAGGACCCGGTCCTGCTCGACGAGGAGAGGATCGCGCTTTCGGACCACCTGTCGACGGCGGCCGACGGGCTCCGGGCCGCCCTCTTCGGCCTGGCCGCGGCCCTGGCCTCCGTTCGCGGCCGGGTCGTCTTCGGCTACCCGTCATTCGACGTCGTCGAGGGCCGGGAGTCCTTCCCGTCCTCGGTCGTCCTGCAGGCCTTCCGGCTGATGCGCGGCGACGCCGGCCTCGACTACGGGGCCCTCGAGAGCGGGTTGCCGGAGGCGGCCGGGTTCCTCCCCGGCGGGGCCGAGAGGTCCTTCGACGAGATCGACTGGTGGCTGGAGAGGCTGGCCGGGAGCGACGCGGCCGCGGACGGTCCGGGTTCGATCCCCGTCCACTTCGCCGACCTGGCCGCGGGGCTCGCCGCCGCCGCCGCCCGGGCCGGCGACCGGCTGACCGAGTACGACGGCCTCGTCGACATCGGGCCCGTGCGGGCCGACGTCGACCCGACGGCCGGGGGCCGGGCGATCATGTCCGCCTCGCGGCTCGAGCTCCTGGCCCGCTGCCCCTTCGCCTATTTCCTGAAGCACATCCTCAAGGTCGAAGCGCCGGAGGAGGTCGATTTCGACCGGTCGCGCTGGCTCGATCCCCTCCAGCGGGGCAGTCTCGTGCACGAGATCCTGTGCGCGTTCATGACGCGCGTCCGGGAGTCGGGGGAGGAGGTCGCGGCCGCCCGCCACCGCGGGCCGCTCGCCGCGATCGCCGGGGATGTCATCGCCCGCATGAAGGACGAGGTGCCGCCGCCCTCGGACGCGATCTTCGAGAGCGAGCGGCGGGACATTCTCGAGACCCTGGCGATCTTCCTCGCCGCGGAAGAGAAACGCGAGGAGAAGGGCGAGCCGTTCGCCTTCGAAATGGAGATCGTGCGGCAGCCGATCGATCTGGGCGCCGGCCGCTCGTTCCCGCTGCGCGGCTACATCGACAGGGTCGACCGGCTGGGGCCCGACACCTACCGGATCCTGGACTACAAGACGGGCAGTCCCGCCGCCTACGAGGACCTGGTCGAGTTCGGCCGCGGCCGGACGATCCAGCATGCCCTCTACGCGGTGGCCTTGGAGGGGATGCTCGCCGGCCGGTCCGGAAGCGGCCGGCCCCGGGTCACGCGGAGCGGATATTTCTTTCCATCCCGGCGCGGCGAGGGACTGGAGATCGTGGTCAAGGACTTCGACCGGGCGCGGCTCCGGCGGCTCCTCGACGACCTCCTCCGCCTCCTCGAAAAGGGATATTTCATCGCCGGGCCGGAAGCCAAGTGCGCGTATTGCGATTACGCTCCGGCCTGCGGCGCCGACGCCCCCAAGCGGACCGGCCGGAAGAGGGAGGGGAGCCCGGAGGTCTTCGAAGCTTACGACAGGCTGGACGAGTACAAGTGATGAGCGCGAAGACGAGGACCCCGGCCGACGCGGCCGCCCGCGACAGGATCCGGAACGATCTCGACACGACCTTCCTCGTGGAGGCCGGCGCCGGGTCGGGAAAGACCACGAGCCTGGTCGAGCGGATGATCGCCCTGCTCCGGTCGGGCCGGGCCGACATCGACTCGCTGGCCGCGGTCACCTTCACCCGCAAGGCGGCGGCCCAGCTCCGGGGGCGCTTCCAGGTCGCCCTGGAACGGGCCCGGTCCGCGGAAAAGGACGGGGAGGCGAGAGCCCGGCTCGACGCGGCCCTGACCGGTCTCGAGAGGTCCTTCATCGGGACCATCCACTCCTTCTGCGCCCGGCTCCTCCGGGAGCGCCCCATCGAAGCCGGCGTCGATCCCGACTTTCGCGAGCTCGAGGAGCACGAGGACCGCGTCATGCTCAAGGAGGTCTGGGACGAGTTCCAAGCCAAGGCCCGGCTCGAGAACGAAGCCGCCCTGCGCGGGCTCGACGAAGCCGGTCTCGAGCCGGCCGACCTCGAATCCGCGTTCCGGACGCTGGCCGGCTTCCCCGAGGTCGAACCGGTCCCCGGGCGGGCCGAGGCGCCCGACTTCGGGCCGGCGCGCCGGGCCCTGGAAAAGCTCCTCGACCTGGCCCACGTCCTCGTCCCCGCCGAGCGTCCGGAGAAGGGCCGCGACGCGCTCCAGTCCGTCCTCGTCCGCTCGTTCCGCCGCCGGCGCAACATCGGCTTCGCCGACGGACGCCGGCTCGCGGAGACTCTCGAGCTTTTCGAGAAGAAGCTGGCCGTCACCAAGAACCGCTGGGCCTCCAAGGAGGACGCGGAACGGATGCTCGAAGCGGCGGAGCGATTCCGGGACGACCAGGCCGTCCCGGCGCTTCGGGAGTGGCGCGAGTTCCGGCATACCCGGGCGCTGTCCTTCCTCGTCCCGGCCGTCCGGTTCTACGCCGACCGCCGGCGGACCGAGGGCCGGCTCAACTTCCAGGACCAGCTCATGCTCGCCGCCGCGCTCCTGCGCGAGAACCCCGAGGTCCGGACCTATTTCCGGAAGCGGTTCCATCCCGTCCTCGTCGACGAATTCCAAGACACCGATCCCGTCCAGGCCGAGATCCTGTTCTTCCTCACGGGCCGCACGGGTGACGCGGAGCGCGACCGGACCGAGAAGGACTGGACGGAGTTCAAGCCCGCGGCCGGGTCTCTCTTCCTGGTCGGCGATCCCAAGCAGTCGATCTACCGGTTCCGGCGGGCCGACATCGACGTCTACAACCTGGTCAAGGACCGCGTCGTCGCCTCCGGCGGCCGGGTCCTCGAGCTCTGCGCCAATTACCGCTCCGTGGCCCCGATCGCCGAGTGGGTCAATCCTCTCTTCGATCCCGGGGCGGGAGGGCTCTTCCCGAGCGAGTCGGACGCCTACCAGGCCGGCTTCATGCGCCTGGACGCCATGCGCGGGCCCGGCCCGCAGTCTCTCGCGGGCGTCCGCCGGGTCACGGTGCCGGCCGTGCCGCGGCACTCCAAAGAGCCCATCGCCGACTGGGACTCGCGCCGCCTGGCCGACTTCATCGCCTGGGCCCTGGCCGGCAACCTCACGCTCGAGGGCGACGACGGCCGGCCGCGGCCGGCCGAGCCCGGCGATTTCCTGGTCCTCTTCCGTTACAAGGACCGCATGAACAGGTACGCGCGGCGGCTCGAGGAGCGGAAGATCCCCTACGAGATCGCCGGCAGCGACGCTTTCGCCGACAACGGGGAGATCGCCGAGGTGGTCAGCCTCCTGCGGGCCCTCGACGATCCCGACGATCCGGTGGCCACGGTGGCCGTCCTGCGCGGCCTCTTCTTCGGGCTGAGCGATCCGGAGCTCCTCGCCCACCGCGCGGCCGGGGGCGGATTCTGCTACCTCGACCCGGGCCGTGGAGAGCGCGGCGTCGAGCGGGTGCGGCGGGCCTTCGGCGTCCTCCGCGGCTGGCGCGAGCTCGCGGCGACGCTGCCCCCTTCGGCGGCCGTGGAGACCATCCTGCAGAGGTCCGGTCTCCTGGCCCACCTGGTGACGGCGGAGATGGGCAGCAGCCGGGCCGGCAACGTCCTCAAGCTCGTCGAGATCCTGCGCGGCCGCGAGAACGAGGACATGACCTCCTTTGCCGCCGCCGTCGCGTTCATGGACGAGTGGGTCGGCGCCCAGCCGGTCGAGGAGATGAGCCTCACGCCCGGCCGGCGCGACGCCGTGCAGCTGATGAACCTCCACAAGGCCAAAGGGCTCGAGGCCCGGGTCGTCTGGCTGGCCAATCCGGCCGGGGTCCGCGACTTCGAGCCGGACCGCCACGTCCGGCGGAGCGGCGGCCGGCCGCGGGGCCATTTCCGCTTCACCCGGACCTTCGGCTTCACGGTCCGGACGGTCTCGCAGCCCGTCGACTGGGAGGAGAGCGCGGCCGAGGAGAGAAGATACGAGGCGGCCGAGGAGAACCGTCTGATGTACGTCGCGGCGACTCGGGCCCGCGACCTCCTGGTCGTCAGCGCTTACGCGGGAGACCTGGGCGAAAGGAAGTCCTGGGGGCCGCTCGAGAAGGGTTTCGCGGGCATCGCCGAGCTCCCCGACGTCGCTCCGGCCGCGGCGGGGGAGAGCCGGCGGCCGGCCCGGCGTGGTCGCGCGGCCGGCATCGTCAGGCCGGAAGAGGCGCAGAAGGCCCGGGTGGCCCTGCAGATGAGGATGGCCGGGGCCTCGATGGCCGGGTCGCTCCACGAGACCGTGACCTCCGTCGCCCGGCGCGATGTCGAGCCGCCCGAATGGGCCAAGGGCGGCTTGGGCCGGTGGGGTTCCGAGGTCCACGTCATGCTCAAGGCTTTGGGCGAGAGCTGGACCTTGGGAAGCGTGCCGGCCGAAGAGGCCCTCGTCCGGATGGCCCGCGATGTCCTCGTCGCGGCGGACAGGAACCCGTCCGACGCGCCCGGCCTGGCCGGCCATGTCGCCGCGATCGTCCGGTCGGAGTTCTGGCGGCGGGCGATGAGATCGGACCGGAGGCTGTTCGAGGTCCCGTTCACGGTCCGGGTGGCGCCGGCGGATCCCGGTTACGAGGAGTTGGCCCCCCGGTTCGGCTCCGTCCCCGTCGCCGGCGGCCGCCCCGTCGTCCCCGTCGCCGGCGCGCCGGTCTTCCTGTCCGGAGCGGTCGACCTGCTGTTCGCGGAGAAGGACGGCTGGGTCATCGCCGATTACAAGACCGACCGGCTCCCCGCCGTCCTGTCGGCGGCGGACGCCGCCGAGCGGGAGAAGGCCCTGGCCGGGCTCGTGGCGTTCTACGCGCCGCAGGTCCGGCTGTATACGCGGTTCTGGAGCGACATCACCGGGGAGCGGGTGAAGGAGACGGGTCTCCTCTTTACCGCCCTCGACCGATGGGTCGCGGTCCCGGTCTAGAGGCTGGTGTAGCCGAAATAGGCCTTGAGCGCGTCGACCTTGTCCGTCCGCTCCCAGGTGAAATCGGGGAGCTCGCGCCCGAAATGGCCGTAGGCCGCGGTCTGCTTGTAGATGGGCCGGCGCAGGTCGAGCATCTTGATCATCCCCGCCGGGGTCAGCTGGAAGATCTTGCGGACGGCGGTCTCGATGTCCTCCTCCCGGACCTTGGCGCCGCTGTGGACGTTGACCATGAGGGAGAAGGGCTCGACGACGCCGATGACGTAGGCCAGCTGGACCGTGCAATGGTCGGCCAGCCCGGCGGCGACGATGTTCTTGGCGATATAGCGGGCGGCGTAAGCGGCCGAGCGGTCGACCTTGGTCGGGTCCTTGCCCGAGAAGGCGCCGCCGCCGTGGGGGCAGCTGCCGCCGTAGGTGTCGACGATGATCTTGCGGCCGGTCAAGCCGGTGTCGCCGACCGGACCGCCGATGACGAACCGGCCGGTCGGATTGACGAGGTACTGGATCGACGGCGAGCGGAGCTCGACCGGGATGATCGGCTCGACGATCTCGGCGACGACGGCGTCGCGCAGGACCTTGTCGTCGACGTCGGCCGCGTGTTGGGTCGACAGGACGACCTTCTCGACGGCGACGGGCTTCTTGTCCTTGTAGCGGACGGAGACCTGGGACTTGGCGTCGGGCTTGAGCCAGGGCAGGCGGCCGCTCTTGCGGAGCTCGGCCTGTTTCTGGACGAGCCGGTGGGCCAGGCGGATGGGCAGAGGCATGAGCTCGGGCGTCTCGCGCGTCGCGTACCCGAACATCAGGCCCTGGTCCCCGGCCCCGACCTCGCCGTTGGCCTGGCTGACGCCCATGTCGATGTCGGCCGACTGCTGGCCGAGGTAGGTGTGGACCTCGCAGGTGTCGGCGTCGAAGCCGATCTGCGGGTCGTCGTATCCGATCTCGCGGGCGGTCTGGCGGACGATCGAGACGGGATCGAGCTTGGCCGTCGTCCGGAACTCGCCGGCGATGACGGCCACGTTCTTGGTGACCAGGGTCTCGCAGGCGACCCGGCCGTGGGAATCCTTAGCCAGGACCGCGTCGAGGAACGCGTCGGAGATGAGGTCCGCCATCTTGTCGGGATGGCCCTCGGAAACGGATTCCGAGGTGAACACGAAGTCTTTGGCCATCGAAGCCTCCTTTCCGGACGCGCGAGGTTGTTCGGCTCGCTCAGGGGCTGGGATGGGGTCGTGGCAGGCTTTCGCCGTGGACACTTGGTTGCCGCTTGCGCTTGCGCGACCACATCCCCGCCGGTGGCGGGTGAGCACCTCGGGTGTCCGTCCCAGGTTGCCGGGCCCGTTCGGTTACGATCGGGCCTCTCCTGATGTCATGCGCAATGATACGCCCTCCCTCGGGGGATTTCAAGTGGAGGGAAAAAAACGGGGCCTGTGCCGGAGGCGCGTGTCCCCGTCCCGGGATCAGCGGATGACCGGATCCGGGGCTTGGGCGTTGAGCAGGACGACCTCGGCGAAGGCCGAGAACGAGAAGGGGAACTCGGCCAGCCGGTCCTCGCCCTTCTTCATGACGAAGGCCGCGTCGGACTTGAAGTCGATCCGGTACTCGGTGAACCAGCCCTTGTCGACCCGGAACTGCAGCGTGCCCGCGCCGGCGCCCTCGCCCTCGAAGACGCCCCGGGCCTCGCCGAGCTCCTTGCCGCCCGAGACCTTGACCCGGTAGACGGCGGAGATGTAGGCCGTCTGTCCGTCGTCGGCCGGCAGGAGATCGTCGAGCGTGTAGGTGATGGCCAGGTCGACCCGGACCTCGAGGCCCTGGAAGGGGATGGTCAGCCGCCGCTCCTCGGTCCAGAAGTCGCCGCGGGCGACGGGCTCGACCGGGAGCGTCGGGAAATAGTCGCGCAGGATCTGGGGCAGCGAGATGTTGAAGGGATTATCCCCGCCGACGGCCTGGGGATTGCGGATGGATTCGACCCGTCCGGTCCGGTTGAAGACGACCTCGAGGGGCTCGCCCTCGGTCGCGCCGAGCTTCCGGTTGAGGACGCGGTCGGGCAGGCGGGCGTTGATCTCGATGCCGGGAGTGGTGAGGTCCGCGCGGACGGTGTCTCGGGCCGACGCCCGCGTCAGCAGCCGGATCTCGCCGCGCGAGTCGGCGTTGAGGGCCAGGTCCTTGCCGAGGAAATTCTTGCCGTCGACGTTGACGACGCTCGACACGCTGTAGGTCAGGCGCGTGCCTTCGGCCGGGCCGAAGCGGAGCGCGACCTTGTCCTGGCCCGCCGCCGGGGCCGCCGGCGCCAGGCCGGCGATGAGGACGGCCGCCAGGGCCGCCGGGAGCGCTCTCTTCATGGGACCTCTCTTTCGGACCCGGGCCGCCGGCTAGAAGCCGGGGTCGGTGATCCTCTTCTCCTGCCAGGCGCCGTATTTGGCGAGGAGCGGCCGGATCTCCGCGGCTTTGCCGACGACGACGAGCACGAAGTCGTCCTGGGGGAGCAGCGCCGCGGCCGCCGCTTTAAGCGCCGCCGGGTCGAGCCTGCCGATCTCGTCGAGGTAGCGATCGTATTCGTCGAAGCCGCGTTTGTAGAAGGCCAGCCGGACGTAGGCCGCGGCTTTGCTGGAGTTGGTCTCGAGGGTCGGCGGGAACTGGCCGAGGATGTAGTTCCGTCCGCTCTCCGTCTCCGCGGCCGAGAAGCCCTCCCGGCCTCCCTTGCGGAGGAGGTCGAAGACGATATCGAGCATCTCGCCGATCTTGTCGTTCTTGGTGTAGGAGCCGACCGTGAAAAGACCCCCGGCGGCCCAGGAACGGGCCGAGCTCGAGGCGCCGTAGGTCAGGCCCCTCTTGATCCGCAGCTCCGTATTGAGCCAGGAGGTGAAGCGCCCGCCGAAGAGCGTGTTCATGGCCGACGCGGCGGCCGTGATCCGGTCGCCCATGGCGTAGCCGGGGGCCCCGAGCGAGAAGTAGGCTTGGGTCGCGTCGGGCTTATCGACGAGCAGGAGCCGTCGGCCCTTGGGCCGGGGCAGGGCGGGGAGATCCGCCGCGGGCGCCGGCCCGGACGGGTTGGCCATGCGCCCGATCGTCCGCTCGAGGAGCGGCCGGAGCTTGGCCTTGTCGATGTCGCCGACGACGGCCGCCACGGCCCGGTCGGGCCGGAATCGCCCGCGGAAAAGGTCTTTGACCGTATGAACGGTCAGGCCGGCGAGCGACTCCTCCGTCCCCGAGGCCAGGTTGCCCATGGGATGGGAGCCGAAATAGGCCTTCTGGAAATAATAGCGCACGGCCGCCCCGGGATTGTCCTTGGCCGACTTGATCCCGTCGATCCTCAGGGCCCGCTCCTTCTCGAACTCCCCGGCGGCGAAGGCCGGCTGGGTCAGGCAGGCGGCGGCGATCTCGAGGAGACGGGGGAAATGCTCGGCCAGGGAATCCCCGGAGAGCTGGGCGTATTCCTCCGCCGCGTTGAAGGAGAGAGAGGCCCCCATGAAGTCGAGGGCCTCGGCCAGGGCGTCGGCGTCCATCCCTCCGGCGCCTTTCGTCAACAGGGCCGCGGCCAGGCCGGCCGCGCCCTCGGCCCCGGCCGGGTCGAAAGCCGATCCGGCGCCGCCGAAGACGATGCGGACGCTGACGAGCGGGAGCTCGGCGTTCCTGAGGTGGTAGACGGTCAGGCCGTTCTTGAGGACGATCTTCTCCGGTGCGGGCAGCTGGCGGGCCGCCGCCAGGGGCAGCGCGGAGGCGAGGAACAGGACGAGGGCCCCGGCGAGGACCCTGCGGTCGAGGCGGTTCACTTCGCACCTCCCTCGGGGACGAGCATCCCGACGGTCTTGTTGTTGGCGACGAAGACCTTGCGGGCGGCCTCGCGGACCCGCTCGATCTTGACGGCCGCGTAGTCGTCCATGATGGTGAAGAGCCGGGTGAAATCGCCGGCCACGAGCTCGGCCTGCCCGAGCTGATCGGCCTTGCCCGAGATCGTCTGGAGGCCCCGGTAGAAGTCGCTGCGGACGATGTTCAGGGCTTTTTCGTACTCCCGGGGCGTGATGCCCTCGTCCCGGATCTTGGCCAGCTCCTCCTCGACGACCTTGTCGATGCGCTCGAGGTCGGCCCCGGGCCGGGGCTTGACGACGATCTGGAAGAGCTGCGGATCGATCGTCTCGGGGATGCCGCCGCCGACGTCGATGGCCAGCTCCTCTTCGCGGACGAGCCGCCGGTAGAGCCGGCTGCTCTCCCCTTCGAGGAGCGGCTTGGCCAGGATGGCCAGCGGGAAGAAATCCGGGTCCTTATAGGCCGGGCCGTGCCAGACGGCCATGTAGGACGGCGTCTGGGCCTCCTTGCGGATGACGACGGTCTTCGTCCCCATCTGGGGCGGCTCGACCGTGGACACGGGGGGCGGGGGAGGCGAGGCCTTGATGGGGCCGTAGTACTTGCGGACGAGCTCGAGCGTCTTGGCCGGATCGATATCGCCGACGACGACCAGGACGGCGTTGTTCGGGGCGTAGTAGGTCCGGTAGTAGGCCGCGACCTCGTCCCGGCGCCAGCTCAGGATGTCGCTCATCCAACCGATGACGTCCCAGTGGTAGGGGTGGGCCATGATGGCCGTGGCCCGGACGTTCTCGTTGAGGATGGCGTCGTTGTCGTTCTCGACGCCGAGGCGCCGCTCGGAGGCGATGACGCCCCGCTCGGACTCGAAGACCTCGGGGACGAAGGACAGGCCTTGGATCCGGTCCGCCTCCATCTCGATCATGGCCTCGAGGGCGGCCGGCGGGAACCAGTCCGTGTAGGCGGTCAGGTCGTCGCCGGTGTAGGCGTTGTTCCGGCCTCCCTGGAATTCCATGTTCCGGTCGAACTCGCCGGGACCGACTTTGGGGGTCCCGTTGAACATCATGTGCTCGATGAAGTGGGACACGCCCGTCAGGCCGGGCCGCTCGTTGCGCGAGCCGACCCGAAAGAAGGTGAACAGGGCGACGCTCGGGACGTTATGGTCCTCGACGAGCAGGACCTTGAGCCCGTTGTCGAGGGTCTGGACCTTGACGTCCTCCTTCTTGAAGGACGCCGGCAGGGACAGGGTGAGGGCCGCGACGGCCGGGACCAGGAATCCGACGATCTTCCTCATTCGGTCACCTCCGCAAGCTCCAATTATACAGGAAAACGGGAGCGTATCGAGAAAAAGGGGACGTTTCCATTTTCCCGTTTCCGGCCTTGACGGATATCAAGAGAGTGGGTTATATAAGGCCGGAAGGCCGAGGCCTATATGAGCACACCCGACAACCGGTTCGACTACCAGAGATCGCTCAAGAACGTCAAGTCCTACCCCTTCCTGCACAGATACATCCCCGTCGACCGCCTGATCGTCCGTCCGCTGGCTTCGCTGATCGTCCGCGGGGTCTTCAAGACGGGCATCACGCCCAACCATTTGACCTTCATCTCGTTCTTTCTGTCCCTGGCCGCCGCGGTCGTCTATGCCGTAGGCCGGCCCGCCTATGTCGTTATCGGGGGCTCCCTGGCCATGCTCTCGGACATCTTCGACAACGCCGACGGCATGCTGGCCCGGGCCAAGGGCCTGTCCAGCCGCTATGGGGCCTTCCTGGACCTCTTCCTCGACCGCATCTGCGACTTTGCCGTCCTGACGGGGGTCACCTTCGGGATCTACCGGGTCTCGGGCGATCCGCGGGTCCTGAAGCTCGGCCTCCTGACCATCGGCTTTTACCTGCTCCAGGTGGGCCTGTACTACCTCAACAACATCTACACGGGCGTATCGAACAACGGGGAGGGGGCCGAGGCCAAGAACCTGGCCGTCTTCGTCATCCTGGTCTTTTCCCTCGTCGGCTGGCCGCTCGGGATCCTCTTCTCGGTCTTCGCGATGGGCTCCCTGGGGACGGCCCTCAAGCTGGTCAGCTTCCTGCGGAAGGGGAAGGACCCGCAGGCGGCTCCGGTCCGCTGACGGGGGGGCCCGACCGCTTCTTCATCAGGGGGAAGACGCCGATCCCCGCCCAGACGAGCCCGACCACCCGCCGGATGAGGATGACCGCCATCCCGGACGACATCTCGATCCGGAGCAGGGCGAACAGGGAGACGTAGGTCAGCTCGTAGACCCCCACCGAGCCCGGCACCGGCAGGAACGAGTAGAACGACCCCAGGGTGACGATCAGGAAACACTTGAAGAAGGTCGGCGTCTCCCCGCCGAGGAACCGGAAGGTGAAATAGATCTCGGCGGCCCAGAGCCAGGCCTGGGCGAAATAGGACGCGAACAGGATCAGGAAGAGCTTGGGATTCCGGCTGTAGAAATCGGCGATGTGGGCGTCGGTCTCCAGGATCTTGTCGCGCCGGTTCTCGAGGAAGGGAACGCGGATCCGGAGCTTCCGGAGCGCGTCCAGGGCCCAGGTGAAGAGCCCCTGTCGCTGTTTGAGGATGAGGAAGATGAGGACCAGGACGAGGAGGGCGATGGCCGCGAAGAGCTCGATCTTCTGGCGCCGGGGCAGGGCGAACTCGGTGATGAGGAAGACGACCGACAGGGCGACCGTGGACAATCCGGCCAGGAATTCGATGGTCTTGTCGACGACGACCGTGGCCAGGCATTTGTTCCGGCCGACCCGGTCCAGGCAGAAGATGCGGATGGTCTCGCCGCCCAGGTTTCCCGCCGGGGTCAGATAGCTCACGGCGTAGCCGGCGATGCGGGCGCCGAGGATGTGCCCGAAGGAAACGCGCTCGCCCGAGGCGACGAGGAGGGCCCGCCAGTTGACGGCCCGGATGAGCCAGTAGAGGAAGCGGAGGCCCATCAGGGCCGCGATCTCGAGCAGGCTGAGGCGGCCGATGGCCTTCAGGATCTCCTTCGGGCCCGTTTTGACGATGAGGTAGACGAACAGGGCGACGCCCGCCCAGCCGACGAGCCTCAGGATGAGGGTCCCGGCCTTGGACCGGCCGGAAGGGGGGGCGCCGTTCACCTTTCCGATCCGGCTCAGCTTGAACACGTCTTGACTCTCCTCGAGGGTTGGCCTATTTTAGTCCCCTATACCCAGAAAAGCAAAGACACCGATGAACTTCCAAGCCTCCCTGAAAAAGCCCGCGGCCCTGGGGCTTCTCGGGCTCTCCGCGCTGGCCGGCCTGCTCGTCCCGCCCGCCGCCCGGGCTTCGGGCCCGGCCTTCTCCCTGGCCGGCCCGGCCGCCTCCGGGCCCCGGCCGCCCGCTTTCTCGCTGGCCGGGGGCGAGGCCGGGGAAGACGCCCCGGCGCCGGCGGACGCCGCGCCCGCGTCCGTCATGCCCAAGATGACCAGGCGGGCCCTGCTGGAGCTCGGGGTCGTGGCGGTCTACTCCACGATCCGCTACTGGGCCGACTACCACCGCTGGGTCGAGGATTGGCAATACGAGCTGACCTGCGAGGACCAGTACCGCCGCTTCCTGACGACCGAGGCCATCCGCTTCGATTCGAACAACTACGTCACCAACTGGACCCACGTCATCGCCGGGGCCTTCTACTACCAGATGGCCCGGACCAACTATCTGACCTGGAAGGAATCCCTGCTCGCCGCCTTCGTCTCGTCCCTGACCTACGAGTACGTCTCGGAGTGGCGCGAGGTCATCTCCATCAACGACATGTTCATGACCAGCTTCGGGGCCATCTCGGTCGGGGAAGCCTGGTTCCAGCTGTCCGATGTCTTCCACCACAGCCGGTCCCCGTTCCGCCGCGTCCTGGCCTTCATGAACCCGGTCAACGAGATCAACCACTTCCTCGACCGGAGGAAGCCGGCCTCGAGGCTCTTTGACGAACCGGGCTGGCACGGCTTCACGCTCTCCACCGGCTGGCGCCATTCCTCCGAGACCGGGCGTCCGTCGTTCGATGCCGGCTGGATCGGCGTCGAGACCGAGATGCTCCGGATCCCGGGCTACGGGCGGCCGGGCGCTTTCCGCAAGGTCCTGAAGGACACCTCCCTGAGCGAGCTGGCCATCGACGTCGCCCTGCGGCGGCGCCGCCCCGAGGACGGACACCTCCGGGGCGGGCTGTCCGAGGAAGTCGACCTCTACGCCCGCGTCGTCCCCATGGCCTGGTACCGGCAGGACGTCGACGACGCAGGCAGAGGCTACGCCCTGTCGATCGGCCTGGGCTCGGCCTTCTCCTACGTGCGCAAGAGGCCGACCCTCTATGATGCGACGAACGTCGCCGTCCACATCGATCCGTTGCCGGGAACGCCCACCGATTTCCGCGACAAGATGTCGGTGACGCACCTCGTCGGCCCGGTCGTCGACTGGACGAGGTTCGGGCGCGGATTCAAGCTCCGGCTGGTCGCCGACGCCTACGTCGACTTCGCCATGATGACCGCCTACGCCTTCAACGCCTACTCGGCCGTCCACTCGATCGAGGGCATGAAGACGACGCTCGGCTATTTCGGCTACCATTACGCCCTGGGCGCCAGCGCCTCGGGCCGCGTCGACCTCGAATGGGGTCACTTCTGGGTCCGCGGTCAGGCCAGCGCCCACACCTACGGCTCCTGGGAGAACCGGGACCGGTTCCAGTCGGAGCTCACCAACGACGCGCACGCCGCCGACTCCCGGACCCGGCTCCTGCTCAAGGCCGGATGGCGGCTGCCCTCCGTCCCCCTGCGCGTCTTCGGCGCCGTCGAGGCCATCCACCGCCAAGGCCGGATCGGGGACGTTCGGGCGAGCGGGAACGAAACGAGGACCTTCGCCGGCTTGAGCTACTTCTTCTGACCGGGGAGCCCCTTCGCGGGCCGCCCTCCTAGCGCTTGCCGATGATCTCCCAGCCCCTCTCGCGGGCCAGGCGCCTCAGCTTGCGGTCGCCGTGGACGACGACCGGATGGCCGACGAGCTCGAAGACGGGCAAGTCCGAGATCCGGTCGGCCAGGGCCCAGGAACCCGCCCAGTCGATGCCCTCCGGGTCGATCCTCTTGTACAGCGCGTCGATCTTCCCCGGGCCGTAGGCGAAGATGCCGGTCTTCCTCCCCGTGAGCCTCCCGTCGGCGACCTCGAGCTCCGTGCCGATGAGGATCTCGGCCTCGAGCCTCTCCTTGAGCTGGTCGACGAGGACCTGCAGGGAGCCGGAGAGCAGGACGATCCGGCAACCCTGTGCCTTGAGGCTGAGGATCTTGCGCCGGAGGTCGTCGGGGATCGCCTTGCGGAGGAAGACGCGCCCGAACGCGTGCGCCCACTGGCCGACCTTATCCGGGGTCCGGCCCTTGAGGATACGGGCGTTCGCGCCGAGGGCCGGGCGGAAGCCCAGCCGGAGCGTGTCGCGGAAGAGGGAAAGCAGGAACCCGCCCAGGCGCAGGGGTCCCGCGTGGCCGCCGGCGAGGAGGTGGAGGTAGAAGATCCTCTCGGCGTTCATGCCCCTGAGCAGCGTGCCGTCGAGGTCGATGACCGCCAGACGGGTGCCGCGGGGAAAGGAGGTCCGGGCGTTCGGTGTCGTCGTCATGTCCGGGAAGCGGGCGGGCGGGCCGCCCTTGGTCGCGACGGCAGATATAGCACACCCGCCGGGGCGAGTCAAAGGCCGTCAACGGGCCCGGGGCCGGACGTCCTTGGCGATGAGCAGGGTCGTCGGATCGAGCTTCAGGCGCATGTCCTTCGGCGCCAGCCGGCCGTGGTCCTGGACCAGGCTGAAGTGGACGTGGTCGCCGTGGTGCTGGAGGGAGATGAGCACGTCGACGACGCCGAGGTAGGCCTTGAGCTCGCGGGGGATGCCCTGCTCGTCGAAGAGCGGCTCCTCGCCCTTGAGCGAGGCGCTGAACCAGACCTCGAGGCCGAGGCGCCCGGCGAAGTCCTTGAACTTGGCCAGGTCCTCCGGTCCGGCCTGGGCGAAGTCGAGCCCGTCGACGATGACCGTCTCGGCCCGGAAGTTGGCGTGGACGATCATGGCCTCGAGGCTGTGCAGCACCTGCTCGGTCTTGGTGCCGTCCTGCTTGAAGTTCATGATGACCCGGTGGCGGATGAGCTCGTCGAACTCGTCGAGGGCCGCCCGCATCTTCGGCTTCTTGGCGATCTCCTTGAAGATGTCCTCGTACCAGGTGATGATATGGTCGACCCGGCTGGCGTAGGAGACGTGGATGACGTGCTTGTCCTGCAGGAGCTTGTCGGCGGCGATGTGGACGAGGCAGGCCGTCTTGCCGACGCCCTTGCGGCTGGCCAGGACGCCGATGTGGCCCTTTCCGAGCCCGCCGGAGATCGACTTCTCGAGGATGCGGAGCGGGCTCCGCTTGATGAGTTCTTCCTTGACCGTGAGCGTCATGATCGTCCTCTCCGTTATCTGTGGGATTCTTTGCGAAGCTTCTCGAGGTGCTGCTCCGTCAGGAGCTCGGCGACATGGGGCGGCACCCGCCCGTACTTCAGGAATTCCATGGTGAACTCGGCCTTGCCCTGGGTCAGCGAGCGCAGGACGGTCGAGTAGCCGAACATCTCGGCCAGCGGCACCTCGGCGTCGACCCGCGAGAACTGGCCGTCCTCGACCGAGCTGACGATGGTCCCCCGCCTCTGGCTGATGGTGGCGAAGACGTTGCCGGCGAACTCGGTCGGGCCCTCGACCGAGACCTTCATGACCGGCTCCAGGATCTGCGGCTTGGCTTTCGCGTAGGCCTGCCGGAAAGCGCCCTGGGCGGCCGTCTGGAAGGCGATGTCGGACGAGTCGACGGGATGGTACTGTCCGTCGTTGACGACCACGCGGACGCCGACGACGGGGAAGCCGATGAGCTGGCCCTTTTTCATGACCGCCCGGAAGCCCTTGTCGCAGGAGGGGATGAACTCGCGGGGGATGCGGCCGCCCCTGACCTCGTTGGCGAATTCGTAGGCGCCCTTGGCCAGGGGCTCGAGCCGGCCGATGACCCGGGCGTACTGGCCCGAGCCGCCGGTCTGCTTCTTGTGGGTGTAGTCGAATTCGACGGCCTGGCTGATGGCCTCCCGGTAGGCGACCTGGGGCATGCCCGTCTTGACCTCGGCCCGGTACTCGCGCTTCATCCGCTCGATGTAGACGTCGAGGTGGAGCTCGCCCATGCCCTGGATGATGGTCTGGTTGGATTCGGCGTCGACGTGGGTCCGGAAGGTCGGGTCCTCCTTGGTGAACCGGTTGAGGGCCTTGGCCATCCGGTCGGAGGCGTTCTTGTCCAGGGGCTCGATGGCCAGGGAGATGACCGGTTCGGGGACGTAGATCGCCGTCATCGCCATATTGAGACCGGGATGACAGAACGTGTCGCCGGAGGCGCACTCGACGCCGAACAGGGCGACGATGTCGCCGGGTCCGGCCTCGGTGATCTCGGCCATCGTGTCGGCGTGCATGCGGACCAGACGGCCGACCTTGATCTTCTGGCCCGAGCGGGTGTTGACGAGCTCGTCGCCCTTGCGCAGGCTCCCCTGATAGATGCGGATGTAGGTCAGCTGTCCGTAGGGCCCGTCCTCGAGCTTGAAGGCCAGGGCCACGGTCTTGGCCGCGGGATCGGACGTCAGGGCGTGCTCGAGGCCTTCCTGGTCGAGATCGATGGCCCGGTTCTCGACCTCCGAGGGATTGGGGAGGTACGCGACGACCGCGTCGAGAAGAGGCTGGATGCCCTTGTTCCTGTAGGCCGAGCCGACGAAGACCGGGATGAGCTTCCGGGCGATGGTCCCTTTGCGGACGGCGGACCGGATGAGCGCCTCGGTCGGGCGGCCTTCGAGGATGGCCTCCATGAGCTCGTCGGAGTGCAGGGAGGCCGCGTCGAGCATCTCCTCGCGCTTGCGGGCGGCCTCTTCGGCCATCTCGGCCGGGATGTCCTCGATCCGGATCCGCTCGCCGTCCGGGCCGTCGAAGTAGAGGGCCTTCATCGTGACCAGGTCGACGAGGCCCTCGAAGGCGCTCTCGAGGCCGATGGGGAGCTGCATGAGCACGGCGTTGCGGCCGAGCTTCTCGGCGATCTGGTCGCGGACCTTGTACGGGTTGGCCCCGACGCGGTCGAGCTTGTTGACGAAGGCGATGAACGGGACGTTGTAGCGGCGCAGCTGGCGGTCGACGGTGATCGTCTGGGACTGGACCCCCCCGACCGAGCAGAGGACGAGGATGGCCGAATCGAGGACCCGGAGGGAGCGCTCGACCTCGATCGTGAAGTCGACGTGGCCGGGCGTGTCGATGATGTTGACCGAGTGGTCGGCCCACTCGACGTAGGTCGTGGCCGAGGCGATGGTGATGCCCCGCTCGCGCTCGAGGTCCATGGAGTCCATGGTCGCACCGACGCCGTCCTTGCCCTTGACCTCGTGGATCTTGTGGATCTTCTTGCAGTAGAAGAGGATCCTTTCCGTCAGCGTCGTCTTGCCGGAATCGATGTGGGCGCTGATGCCGATGTTGCGCATTCTCGCGATGTCGAAGCTCATGGACCTATGCCTTTCGAAGATTCACGCCTGCCGGATCGTTCGGGGTTTTGCCGGTGGGAGATCAACGGACGCGCCGATGTCGAACAGGTGAGCCGGTATTATAGCGGAAAATCCGGCCGGGCTCAAGGCCGGGGAGGCCTTCCTCTTGACAGGCCGGCCCGATATCCGCATAGTCCTGGTCAGGTAGAGCAGATCCCCGAGAGGGGAAGGAGGAGGAAAATGTTGACGTCTTGTATCCGGAAACGGATCGGAACGCCCGTTGTCCTGCTCGCCGCGCTGGCCCTGGCCTCCTGTTCGGCCTCGAGCGGAGGGGGAGGCGACGGGGACGGGGTCGACGCCAAGGCCATCCCGGCGGCCACCATGAACTACGTGGCCTTCGCCTGGAACGACCTCGGCATGCACTGCCTCAATCCGACCTACGACAAAGCCGTCATCCTACCGCCCTATAACACCCTCTGGGTCCAGGTCGTCAGGCGGGGCGATCCGCCCGAGATCGTCACCGCGGGCGTCACCGTCGAGTACGCCATCCGGGGCAATACTTACTCCTACGGCAAGCGCTCCTACGGCCAGTTCTGGGACACCAGCGCGGCCCTCTTCGGGATCGCCCTCCTCCATGACACCGGTCTCAACCTCGAGGACCCCGGCATCCACAACGGCCTCGCGGGGACCATGGTGGTCAAGGGAGACCATTTCCAGGCCAACGGCATCCCCGTCGTTCCCGTCGACGACACGCTGGCCTGGAATCCCTACCAGGTGGCCGACATCGTCGTCCGGGACTCCGGGACCAACGCCGTTCTCGTCCAGACCCGGGCGACCGTACCGACCTCCGACGAGATCAACTGCGGCCGGTGCCACGGCGCGGACCCGCTCCTCGACGTCCTTGAGAAACACGACGACGAGGAGGGGACGGACCTGGCCGCCGATCGGCCGGTTCTCTGCGCGTCCTGCCACGGCAGTCCGGGGCTCGGCCAGACCGGACCCGGGTCGTCCGGCAAATACCTTTCCCAGGTCATCCATGGCTCTCATTCGTCGCGGGGAGCGACCTGCTACGACTGTCACCCCGGCCCGACCACCCAATGCAGCCGGAGCACGGCCCACACCTCCTCGGACGGCAACTGCGTGACCTGCCACGGGACGATGTCCGACGTGGCCGGCTCCGTCGCCTCCGGCAGCCGGATCCCATGGGTCGGCGAGCCTCTGTGCGCGACCTGCCACGCCGGGATCGCCGAGATCAACACGGGGACGACGCTCTACCGGAACGCTTCGGGCCACAACGGCATCTCCTGCCCGGCCTGCCACGGCAGCCCCCACGCCCAGGTCCCGACGAGCCAGGCCGCGGACGGCTATCAGTCGGTGCAGTACCAGACCGCCGTCCTGCCGATCGGGACTTGCAAGGTCTGCCACGACACGTCCAAGGGCGAAGGCATCGAGGAGTTCGCCGAGGCCCACGGCGGCACGCGGGCGACGGCCTGCCGGGTCTGCCACACGGCGGGGCCGGCCGCGACGGCGTCGCAGTGGCCGCACCAGTTCCAGTGGAAGAGCCGCTGAGCTGAGGGGAGACCGCCGGCGGACGGGCCTGTCCGTCCCCGGCGCGGCGGGTTGTCTCCCGCTTCCCGGAGCCCTATAATGGCCGGGAAGACCCAAGGAGGCCCGCATGCGCAAGACCGTCCTCGCCCTTCTCGTCCTGGCCGTTTCGCTCCCGTTCCTGGCCGCCCCCGCCGCCGCCCAACAGGCTCCGCCGGCGTTCGACGAGTATTTCGTCGACAGGGCCCTGAGGATCGATCTCTTTCAATCCGGCGACGCCAAGGACGAGCGGGTGACGGTCCATCAGATCTACGAAGAGGGGATCTGGCCGGAATCGAAGACCGGCCTCCTCCCGCCCTTCGACCAGGGCCGCTACGTCCTCAAGGTCTACGATGCCGCCTCCAACCGTCTTGTTTTCCTGCGCGGCTTCGACACGATGTACGCCGAGTACAAGACGACCTCTCCGGCCCTGGCCGGCGAAGTGCGCGTCTTCGAGAGGTCGGTGCGCATCCCCCTGCCCAAGCGGCCCGTTCTCTTCGTCGTCGAGAAGCGCGACAAGCGCAACCTCCTCCATCCGATCTTCGACCGGATCATCGATCCGGCCGACTACCACATCATCCGGGAGACGCCCGCGCTCGGGTGACGCGGTCTTCGAGGTCCAGGTCACGGGCGATCCCCACGACAAGGTCGACTTCGTCTTCGTGGCCGAGGGCTACACGGCCGGCGACAAGGACAAGTTCAAGGCCGACGTCGGCCGGATGACGGAGTTCCTCTTCAGCATCGAGCCCTACAGGGCCCTGAAGGACCGTTTCAACGTCCGGGCCGTCTTCCGGCCGTCCCCCGAGAAGGGCATGGACGAGCCGCGCCAGCGGGCTTACCGGAAGACCGTCCTCAACGCCTCGTTCAACGCCTTCGACCTCGACCGCTATATGCTCATCGAGGAGGACCACCGGATGCACGAGATCGCCGGCCAGGTCCCCTACGACGCCCTCATCGTGCTCGTCGACAGCAAGCGGTACGGGGGCGGCTCCATCGCCTTCGACTACTGCGTGACCACCGTCGACCACCCCCGCAGCCTCGAGGTCTTCGTCCACGAGCTCGGCCACTCCTTCGGCGGTCTGGCCGACGAATACTATCAGTCCGAGGTCTCCTACAACGACTTCTATCCCAAGGGCATCGAGCCGCTCGAGCCCAACATCACGGCCCTGCTCGACCCGGCGAACGTCAAGTGGAAGGGACCTGCTCTCGCCCGGGATCGGCGTCCCGACCGAGTACGGCAAGGACCGGACCGAGGCGCTCCAGGCCGGGCTGCGGGAGGCGCGGGCCGCCCGGGCCAAGGCCGTCGAGGCGGCCAAGAAACGGGGCGCGGGAGCGGCGGAGCTGAAGAAGATCGAGGACAAGGCCGGGGCCGCGCGAGGCGGCGCTCAGGGCCAAGATCGAGGCCGTCCGCGAGGAGTACGCCTCCCTGGTCGACAAGGTCGGCGTCTTCGAGGGGGCCGGTTACGCGGCCAAGGGGCTCTACCGGTCGCAGATCTACTGCATCATGATCGGCAACCCGAAGAACGAGTTCTGCGCCGTCTGCCAGCGGGCCATCGCCCGGATGATCGACTTCTTCAGTAAATAGCGGCCTCCCTCAGTCGAGGGCTGTCGCCGAAATAGGCCCGGTGGGCCGGGCAGCGGCACTTCTTGTCCCATGGCTGGGGACAGCGCCGGACGATCTCTAACTGGGCAAGGCCATCCGCTTCCGACAGGGGGCCCTTCTCGAGGACGGTCGTTTCGCCGAGGAACCGGTCGTGGACGATCTCGACCGTATAGGCGAGGCAATCCGGGCAAAAGAAATAGGTCTCGGTGTATTCGTCACCGGCGATCCCGCCGGAGATGGAAACGGCCGGTCCGTCAGCGGCCGGCGGCCCCAGCTCCCGGCGGCAGGCGACGCATCTCATGGCCCCTCCCGCGCCGGCCCCGTCCCTTCCCGAGGCCGTTTGGCCTTGTCCAGGAGCCTGAGGAAGAAGAGGACGAGGCTCCCGATGAGAAGAAAGGCCGAGACGAGGATCCCGGCGACGCCGGCCATCGAGCGCCCGAGATAGGGCCACATGAAAACGACGGAGAACCGTTCGTCGGGAGGATATCGCTCCGGAAGCCCGCGCACCTCCAGGACGTAGCGCCCGGCCCGGGGGAGAGCGTACTCCGCGTAGGCCAGGCGAACCTTGTCGAGATCGGAGCGGACGGTCCGGAACGCCACCCGGCGGCCCGCGATCTCCGCACCGCCCGGTCCGATAAGCGCATAGCGAAGTCCGGCGAAGCGGCGGGACAGCCGGGGGCCTTCCGAGCAAAGGACGACCCGCCCGGCCGCGGGGAAATCGAGCTCCTGCCGCTCCGCGAGCGTCACGCTCGTGATCTCGGCCCGGCGCACGGCCCGGGACACGCCGCCGATCGAAAGGACGAGCAGCGCCAGGCCCAGACCGAAGACCGGGCCCGCGATCCACAAACCGCGCCGGTAGAGCGAGCTCAGGAACGGCACGCCGGCCTCGGCTGCCGCCGCCGGCGAGAAGGATCACTTCTGCGGGCCCGTCATGTTCTTGAAGTCGATGACCGGGATGACCTTGTCCGGCATGATGCCCCACTGGATGTTGGGGGCCAGCTTCTGGACGAACTCCCACTGGATGATGGTCGGGTTCTTGGTCAGCGCGGCCTGCCGGATCTCGATGCTCTTGGCGTCGCCCTCGGCCTCGACGATCTTCTGCTCCTTGCGGATCTTCTCCTGCTCGAGCTTGTTCTTCTCGGTCGTGATGTTCTCCAGGGCGATCTGCTTCTCCTCGAGCGTCTTGGCGTACTCGGGCGTGAAGGTGATGTTGCGGATGACGATCTCGTCGAGGATGAGGCCGTTGGCCTCGAACTTGGGAGCGATCTCGTCGAAGAGGGCCTGCTGGGCCTCGTAGCTTTTCTTGGTGTAGAGTTCATAGGCGGCGAACCGCGTCGGGACGCGCCGGCCCGAGCCGCGGATCTCGGTCTTGACGACCTTCTCGACGTATTCGCGCTCGGAGCCCAGGTTCTGGAGGATCCAGGCGGCCTTGCCGGGCGCGATCATGAACCGCGCCGTGATGCCCACGCGGATCTGCTGGCCGTCGGCTGTCAACGCGGCGACGATGATGTCGGGATAGTCCGCTTCGCTCGCCTGCGGCGTGTCGGAGGCTTCGTAGTTCTTCTTGAGGGTGGGGAAGATGACGACCTTGTCGATGAACGGGACGATGACGTGGAGGCCCGGCTTGAGCTCCTGCCGGACGGCGCCCAGGCGCTTGACGACGCCGACCGTGCCCGCCTGGACCGTGACCAGCGCCTGGACGAGGAGGGCGACGGCGACGACGAGCAGGAGGGCCGTCACGGCCAGGCCCTTCTTGGCGCGCAGCCAGGCGTTGAAGCCGCCGCTGCCGAGCTTGTCCCGCTGGGCGATCAGGGCGCCCATGATGAAGATGCCGAACACGAAAGCGATGATGTAACCGGCCATGGTGGTCCTCCTAAAGGGGTTGGGTTCCCGCCGATTATAACCCGGACGGGCGGGCGAGGGAAGCGTGGTTATACGGCGGACTCGATGACGCCGCCGCCGACGACGGTATCGCCGTCGTAGAGGACGGCCGACTGGCCCGGGGCGACGGAGGAGACGGGCTCGGCGAAGTCGATCCGGGCCAGGCCCGCGGGAAGCGGCGAGACCGTGGCCGGGACGAGCCGGCCGGCCGAGCGGACCTTGGCCCGGACCGCGGCCGGGGCGGCCAGCGCCTCGAACGGCCCCCAGACGCAGTCGCGGACGGTCGCCGCGCGGCGGTAGGTCTCGTCCTCCGGACCGACGACCAGCCGGTTCGCCGCGGCGTCGATGGCCAGGACGTAGAGAGGGACGGGGGAGGAGAGGCCGAGCCCCTTGCGTTGGCCGACGGTGTAGCTCCGGACGCCGCGGTGGCGGCCGAGGACGCGGCCGTCGCGGTCGACGATGTCGCCCTCCGGGCCCGGGCCGCCGAGGAGGTCGGCGATGTCGCCGTCGTAGAAGTCCTGGCTCTCCCTGCGGTCGTGGACCGGCAGGCCGGCGTCACGGGCCAGCTCCCGGACGCGGTCCTTCGAAAGACCGCCGAGGGGGAAGAGGACCGTGCCCAACTGGGCCTGGGTCAGGCGGTAGAGGAAGTAGGATTGGTCCTTGCGGGCGTCGGTGGCCCGCTTGAGGAGCAGGCGTCCGGACGCGGCGTCGGGCTCGACGCGGGCGTAATGGCCCGTGGCGAAGCGGTCGAACGCGAGGCCCGCCGCGCGGGCCGCCTCCGGCAGGATGCCGAATTTGACCAGCGGGTTGCACCGGACGCAGGGATTCGGCGTCGTCCCTGATGCATAGGCCTCGCGGACGTACCGGAGGACGATCTCCTCGTAAGCCCGGGAGCAGTCGATCGTGCGGAAGGGGATGCCCAGCCGGGCGCAGACGTCCTCGGCCGCGCGGCCGTCCGCGGACTCGTCACGGCCGAAGCAGGCGCTGCGCGCGGCGGCGCCGGCCGGCGCCTCGGGCCCGGGCCAGGTCCGCATCTGGACGCCGGTGACGTCGTGCCCGGCCCGGAGGAGCAGGAGCGCGGCGACGGAGGAATCCACGCCGCCGCTCAAGCCGACGGCGATCTTCATGGCTTGCTTCTTCGCGGGAGAGGGCCCGTCCGCGACGGCCCGGTTGAGGCTCCCGGTACGGAAGCCTTCGATGTCGAGGGCGATCCAGAGGTAGCCGAGCGAGCGGAGACGCCGGGCGATCTTGCGGGCCATGTCCGGCTTCGTCAGGCGGGCGAAGTCGGCGGCCGGGACCTCGATGCGGGCCAGGCGGTCGTGATGGCGGAGGCGGACGACGGGAAATCCCAGGCCCCGGACGTATTTCTCGCCGGCCCGGACCATGTCGAGGGTCTCTGCAGTGATGGGCGTTCCGTAGGGGATGCGGCTGGCCAGGCAGGGATTGGCCGGCTTGTCCCATGAAGCGAGCCCCAACCGGCGCGACAGGGCCCGGACGTCCGTCTTGGAGAATCCGGCCAGGAGCAGGGGGCTGACGACGCCGCGCTCCTCGATGGCCCGCCGGCCGGGCCGGTAGTCGGAGAGGTCGTCGGTGTTGGTCGCGTCGTAGACGGCCTCGATCCCGCGGCGCTTGGCCAGGTCGAGGATCCTGTCGAAGAGCTCGCCCTTGCAGTGGTAGCAGCGGTCGGCCGGGTTGGCCGCGAAGGCCGCGCAGGCCAGCTCGTCGGTCTCGAGGAGGACGTGCTCGACGCCGAGCGCGCGGGCGACGCGGCGGGCGATCGCGAGCTCCTCGGCCGTATAGGTCTGCGACACGCCGGTCACGGCGAGGACGTTCTCCGGTCCGAGGACGTCCCGGCAGACCCGCAGGAGCAGGGTCGAGTCGACCCCGCCGGAGAAGGCGACGAGCGCCTTCGGACGGGCCCGGATGACGGATTCGAGCTTCACGGCTTTCGAAACGGCTTTCCTCATGAGATCCCTCTCGTGTCGTCCGGCCCGGAACGGGCTATGATCGCGCTCATCCGCCCTCCAGAGGCAGGCCGTCCGGAGACTCCAGGAAGCGGATGAGGTCTTTGACGAACCGGGCCGCCTCGGCGCCGTCGACGACCCGGTGATCGAAGGCCAGACACAAGGGCAGGACCTTTTTGACGACGACGGCCCCGTCGCGGACCCGGGCCCGATCGGCGATCCTCATGGTGGCCAGGATGGCCACCTCGGGGAAGTTGATGATCGGCGTCGCGAAGTCCCCCCCGATGACGCCGACGTTGGTGATGGAGAACGTGCCGCCCTTGAGGTCGGCCAGGTCGAGCGTCCGTTCCCGGGCGGCCTTGGCCAGGGCCTGGATCTCGGCCGCGAGGCCGGACACGGATTTCTGGTCGGCCATCTTGACGACGGGGACGATCAATCCGTCGGGAACGTCGACGGCGATCCCGATATTGTAATATTTCCTGACGACGATCTCGTCCTCCTCCTCGTCGAGCGTGGCGTTGAACAGGGGATGGAGCCTGAGGGCTTCGATGAGGGCCTTGACGATGAACGGCAGGTAGGTCAGCTTGATCCCGCGGGCCTCGGCCTCGGGTTTCATCTTTCCGAGTAGGGCCTCGAGGGCCCCGGCGTCGGCCTCGTCGCAATGGGTGACGTGGGCGGCGTGGTCGAGGGATTCCCTCATCTTCCTGGCCGTGGCCCGGCGGACGCCGCGCAGGGGGATCCGGTCCAGGTTTCCATAGAAGTCGTATTTCGCCTTGACCTTGAGGACCGGCGTCTTTGCGGCGGGGGCCGGCCGGCCGGCGCGGACGTCGTCCTCGGTGACGCGGCCGCCGGGGCCCGTGCCGCGAACGTCCCCGAGACCGATCCCGAGCTCTTTGGCCAGGGCCCGCACCTTGGGCGTCGCCAGGACCTCTCCGGACGGCCCCGGGCCGGCCGGGGCCGAAGGCCGGGCGGCCGGAACGGCTTCGCCCTTTTCGCCGATCGTCACCAGGGCCTGGCCGACCTTGACCAGCTCCTTCTCCTTGAAGTGGAGCTTGAGGACCGTCCCGGCGAAAGGCGAGGGCATCTCGACGACAGCCTTATCGGTCTCGATCTCGCCCAGCACGTCGTCGATCTTGACCTCGTCGCCCTCCTTGACCAGCCAGCGGACGACCTCGCCTTCGGTGATCCCCTCGCCGACGTCGGGAAACCGGAATTCCTTGGCCATTTGTCAGAACTCCATGACCTGATGGATGGCCCGAAGGACGCGCTCCGGGCCGGGATAATAGAGGTCCTCGCGCTTCGGCAGCGGCACGGTGATATCCGGGCCGGTGACGCGCAGGACCGGGGCGTTCAAGCTGAGCAGGACCGTTTCGCCGATGGTGGCCGCGATCTCGGCGCCCAGCCCGCAGGTCTTCGGGGCCTCGTGGACGACGATGGCCCGTCCGGTCTTCTTGACCGAGGCGACCACGGTCTCCCTGTCCATGGGCGAGAGCGTGCGCAGGTCGACGATCTCCGCGTCGACGCCCTCGGCTGCGGCCGCCTCGGCGGCCTGGCGGACGACGGGGACCATCGCGCCCCAGGCCACGATGGTCAGGTCCCGGCCCTCCCGGACGACGGCGGCCTGCCGGAGCGGGAGCTCGAACGGCTCCTCGGGAACCTCCTGCTTCTCCGCCCGATAGAGCTTGGTCGGCTCGAGGAACAGGACCGGGTCCTCGCTGCGGATCGAGGCGGCCAGGAGGCCTTTGGCGTCGTAGGGGCTCGAGGGGACGACGACCGTCAGTCCCGGGATCTGGCAGAACAGCGCTTCCGTGCTTTCGGAGTGATGCTCGAGGGCCTTGATGCCGGCGCCGTAGGGCGTGCGGATGGTCAGCGGCGCGGTGAACCGGCCCCTGGTCCTGTTCCTCAGCCGGGCGGCGTGGGAGACGATCTGGTTGAAGGCCGGATAGATGAAGCCCATGAATTGGATCTCGGGAACGGGCCTCAGGCCGAGGGCGGCCAGGCCGATCGAGGCCCCGACGATCCCCGACTCGGCCAAGGGCGTGTCCAGGACCCGCTCGGGACCGAACCTCTCGAAGAGCCCTTCGGTCGCCCGGAAGACGCCGCCGTCGCGCCCGACGTCTTCGCCGAGGACGATGACCCGGGGGTCCCTCTCCATCTCCCCGGCGAGGGCCCGGTTGATGGCTTGGACCATGGTCATGATCATCGTCCTTCCTCCTCGGTCCCGGCCTTGAGGACGGCGAGTTGGGCGGCGAGGTCGGGAGGGATCACCGCGTAGGTGTAGGCGAAGATCTCCTCCGGCGTCGCGGGCGGGCGGGATTCGGCCCGGGCCACGGCCTCCTCGACGAGCGCCGCGGCCTCCTTCTGGACCTGCTCCTCGTAAGCCTCGTCCCAGAGCCCCTTGAGGCCGAGGTAGAGACGGAATCGCCCGAGCGGGTCCCGGCGCTCCCATTCCTCGACTTCCTCCTTGGTCCGGTAGCGCCCGGCGTCGTCGGAGGTGGTGTGGTCGCCCATCCGGTAGGTGTAGGCTTCGATCAAGGTCGGGCCTTCGCCCTCCCGGGCCCTTTTCAGTGCCTCCCGGGCGGCGGCGTAAACGGCCAATACGTCGTTCCCATCGACCTGGACCCCGGGAAAGCCGTAGGCGACGGCCTTCTGGGCGATGGTCGCCGATGCGGTCTGCCGGGACCGGGGCACGGAGATGGCGAACTGGTTGTTGACGCAGACGAAGACGTTGGGCGTTCGGAAGACGCCGGCGAAGTTCAGGCCCTCGTGGAAATCCCCCTCGGAGGTCGCGCCGTCGCCGAAGGTGGCGACGACGGCGATGGGCAGCTTGCGGAGCTTCGCGGCCAGGCCCGCTCCGGCGGCCTGAGGGATCTGGGAGGCCACGGGGATGGCGACGGGAAAAATGTTGAGCCCGTCGGGCGTCCTCAGGCCGGCCTCGTTCCCCATCCAGAAGTGGAAGTAGTCGGCCAGGGGGTAGCCGAGGGTGATGGTGACGCCGAGGTCGCGGAAGTAGGGGAAGAACCAATCCTCGCGGCCCATGGCCGAGGCCAGTCCGACCTGACAGGCTTCATGTCCCTGGCTCGGGGGGTAGGTGCCCAGCCGGCCCTGTCGCTGGAGCTTGACGGCCTTGACGTCGGCCGCCCTCGTCCGGACCATCCGTTCGTAGAGGTTCCGGAGCTCGGCCTCGGGCAAGCCGGGGTCCAGGCCGGGCAGCGCCCGGCCCGCGTCGTCGAGCACGCGCAGCCGTTCACCCTTGAGCGGATCGAAGCGTTCGATCATTACTGCTTGAGCGCCCAGTCCTTGAGCTTCTCGTATTCGACCTCGCCGCAGAGGGCGTCCTTGGTCCCGGGATTGAGGAAGGCCGGGACGCGGAGCTGGCCGCCGCACTTGGCCTTGAGGACGTCCTGGTAGCTGCGCATGAGGTCCTGGTTGGCCTCATCGTGCCAAACCTCGCGTTTCTCGAAGCGGACGGCGGTCTCGGCCTCCAGCTTTTCGACCAGGGGCATCATCCGGTGACAGTGGGGGCATTCCCGTCCGTGGAACATCAGCAGTTCGGCCATCATGTCCTCCTGACGAAGAGGCCGCACCAGCACTCCCCGTCCTTGATCCCTTTGTACGTTTCGTGAATGGTGAAATTGCAGGGGCAGACGATCCTCAGGTCCTCGTCCCAGTTCTTGGTCCGGACCCGGCAGGGGCAGAACTTGAGGCCGTATTTCCCCTCGTTCTCGAAGACGCCCTTGAGGAGCAGGTCGACCCGCTCCCGGTCCGGGTTGACCCGGAACTCGTTCGCTGCGGCGAACCGTTCGATCGCACCGCGGAACTCGTCGGGGGTCATGACCGTGTCGGCGCCGAGGCCGAGGATCTTGCGGGCCTCGGCGGCCGAGATCTCGACGTAGGCGTTGAGGACCTTACAGGTGGGGCACAGTTCCGGTGGCGCGATGCCGTAATGGATGTCGTTGCAGACGAAACACCGCCAATAGCGTTTCTTCATGGGCCCTCCACCCGATCATTCTCTACTAATATAATAGGAAATGCCCTCCGAATCAAATCAATGATCTCGCCCTGGCCCCGGGGCGCATCGATACAATGGATTATCCTTGAGCGAGGGATGTGGCGAGAGGCCGCGGCTCAGGGAGGCGAGGATGATGCCCGAGCCTCCCAGCGGCCGGCCGTAAGACGAGCGACAGGCTTCCGGGGCCGATGCGCCCCGAGGCCTCCTTAGAAGTTAATAACGATAGAAGTCGTCAGGAACGTGTCGAGCCTCTTCAGGGGCACGAACACCGTCAGGCCGGTCGGGTCGCCGATGAGATCGTAGAGCGGCATCCCTTGGAGGGCCGGCTGGTGGGCGTAGAGCGTCCGCAGGCTGACCTTGAGGGCCAAGGACTTGGATAGGCTAGCCGTGACCGAGTTGGCCCAGTCGAACCGCCAGTCGGGCGTGTCCTTGAGGTTGTCGTCGAGGACGAAGATGGACGAGAACGACGAGTTCTCGAAGAGCTTCTGCTCGGCGGTGACGCTGAAGCGCATGCCGCCGAAAGATTCCCAATCCAATCCGACGTACTGTCGCAGGGTGTAGGTCATGCCCGCCGAGGTCTTGACCTGGGTCCGGGGTTTCTCGACCCAGGCGTAGCCGAAGCCCAGCGTCGCGAGAAGCCTGTCGTCGATGCCGGCGAACCGGTTGCGGTCCCAGCCCACGCCGGCTTGGCCGAGCAGCTTCTTGGAGATGCGGCGGTCGTATTGCCCAGCCAGGAGGTAGTTCTCGGCGACCTTCCGGGTGATCGACTCCTCGAGGACGTCGAAGTCCGTCTCCGTGCCCCGGGCCGTCCGGGTGGTCGTCGTGGCGTTGCTCTTCATGACGTAGCTCTTGAACAGAAGCGTGTCGTTGGTCCACTTCCGGGTGAACGAGGTCCCGAAGCTGAGGGCCGAGGTCGCCGTATTGCCGCCGGTGACGACATAGCTCAGCTCGGCCGTGGCCACCCAGGGGCCGAACAGGCCGGGTTTCTTGGCCTCCTGCCCGAAGCCCGGGGCGGTCGCGAGAACGGTCAGCAGGCCCATCGCCATGAGGGCGCGGGCTCCGCGGGAGGTCGACGGTGTCTTCGCCATGACGGTCTCTCCTTGTCAGATCATCCCAGCCAAGTATTAAAGACCACAGGGAAAAACTCTGTCAAGGAATATTCCGTTCCCCCGGGGGTGAATTGCGGGCCGCGGGGGTTAGCCGCGGCGGGCGTCGAAATAGAGGGCGGCGGCCCCGAGGATGGCGATCCCCTCGGTTTCCGAGACCTCGATCTTCAGCCGCTCCCGGGCGAGCGAATAGGCGTAGGTCTCGAAGGCCTCCCAGAGGGCGGCGCGAAAGAACCCATAGGACTTGCTGACCGATCCGCCGAGGACGATGATCTCCGGATCGACGGCATAGCAGACGGCCTTGACGGCCTCGCCCAGGTGGCGGCCGAACTCGGCGAAGATCGCCAGGGCATTCGCTTCTCCGGCGGCGGCCCGGGCGGCGAGATCCCGGCCGGTGACGCCGTGGACGCGCTCGAAGAACTGGCCGCTGGCGTAGGCTTCGAAATTGCGGTCAAGGTAGGGCAGCATACCGAACTCGCCGGCCCCGCAGTTCGCCCCCGAGTAGAGCCGGCCGTTGGCGATGACGCCCGAGCCGAGCCCCGTCCCGACGATGAGCCCGACCGCGCTGTCGTAGGGCCGGATCTTGCCGAAGATCTTCTCGCCGGCGGCGAACGAGTTGGCGTCGTTGTTGACGAAGACCGGGCGGCGGTAGCGCTCCTCGAGCCGGGCCTTGAGCGGCACCCTCTTCCAGGAGGGGATGTTCTGGACGTCGTAGACCGTGCCCGTCATGAGGTCGATGACCGAGGGCACGCCGGCCCCGATCCCGGCCACATCGTCCCGCATGACGGCGTCGACGGCGCTGAACAGGTCCTGCGAGGACGTCCTCCTCCGAGCCCCGGCCGCGCACCGGGACCGAATGCACCTCGGCCAGACGTCCGTCCACGACCCGCCCGGCCCGGACGTTGGTCCCTCCGAGATCGACGCCGACGACGACCGGGTCGCTCACGCGGCCTCCGCTTTCTTCTTCCTCAGGCTGACCGTCTTGTTGGCGATGAGGGGCCGGGCCCAGATCCCGATCGACAGGATGTAGCCCAGCGTCAGGTAGAGGACGAACATCCCCTGGCGGAGCCCGAGGAGGTCGCCCAGGCGTCCGACAATGAGCGGCATGAGGGCGCCGCCGATGATGCCGGTGCACAGGATGCCGGAGAAAGAGCCGTGGTGGCTGGAGACCGAGTTCAGGGCCAGCGAGAAGATGATGGGCCACATGACCGAGGCGGCAAAGCCCATCAGCGGGAACATGACCAGGGCCAGCGGCCCGGACCCGAACAGGGCCAGGGTCAGGAAGACGAGGGCGGCCGCCGTGAAGCCCAGGAGGACCTTGCGGCTGTCCAGGAACTTGAGCAGGACGAGCCCCAGCAGGCCGCCGATCGTCATCAGCAGCCAGAACAGGGCCACGCGATGGGCGCCGACCGTCTGCTGGTCGTAGCCGTGGTAGGTCTTGAGGAACTTGGAGATCCAGAACGAGACGCCCTGTTCCGTCCCGACGTAGGCGAAGATGCCCAGGAAGAACAGGATGACGGTCTTGTTCTTGAAGAGGGCTTTGTGGGCGGCCCAGGCCCCGGCCCGTTCCTCGTCCTTGCGGACGACGACGGGAAAGCGGACGGCGAGCAGGAGGACGATCATGGCCAGGACGATGGCCGCGAAGACCCAATAGACCGAGACCCAGGCGAGATCTGTCCGCACCAGCTTGGACATCAGCCCGATGAGCGGCTTGCCCTCGGCTCCGGGCCGGCCGATGTTCCGCACGAAATACGAGTAGAGGAGCGGGCTCAGGAACGAGGCCCCGCCGAAGATGAGCTGGGCCAGGACGGAGTTGAAGGCGTAGTGCTCCTCGCCGCCGGCGGCGCGGAGCAGGGGATTGATGACCACCTGGAGGGCGGCCATGCCGGCCCCGATGAGGAAGAGCGACAGCAGGAAGACCGGGTAGCTCGGCCGGAGCGAGATGAGCAGGGCCCCGGCCAGGGCCAGCCCGAAGGCCGCGACCATGACCGGCTTCTCCCGGAAGCGCTCGACGAGCATCCCGGCCGGGATGGACATGACGCCGTAGGCGATGAAGAAGGCGAAGGCCAGGAGCCCGACCAGGGTCAGGCTCAATCCGAAGCTCTGGCCGACGTCGGGATTGATGGCCCCGATGACGTTGGTGACGAGCGAGATGACGAAGAAGGTCAGCATGACCAGGGCGACCATGCCGAGCGACCGGCGCGGGGCGTTGTCGTTCATGCGGCACCTGCTTTCGGAAATAGTTCTATACCAAACGACGGCGAAAGAAAAGGCGCCGCGGCTCCGGGCGACGGACCCGTTGACATTCCCCCGTCGCCTCCTATAGCATTCGCGGCAAGGAAGAGGGAGCGGAAAGCAGCGCGGTTCTCTCTTCCGAATTTTATAATGAGGAGGGATCCATGGCTCAGAGGTCCGCCAAGACCTGTTCGACAGCACTCATCGTCATCATTCTCTTGGCCCTCGTCTTCACCGCCTCGGCCGACCAGGCCCGGCAACAGCTCAAGGCCAAAGCCCCGCTCAAGTCCCTTGTCAAAACGACCCTGCGGACCAACCGTCTGGGAGGGTGCAACGTGGACACCCAGGATTGGGTGACCAAGCTGAGGATCGACACGGCCAAAACGACCCTGGCCATCCGCTGCCTGACCCAGGAGGAGGGCATCGCCTCGGGCCGCTGGATCCTGGCCGACGAACGCTATGTCCCCGGCGGCGGCACGCACATCGTGGCCTCGGAGAACCTGCCCTTCGTGCCGGTCAAAGGCGGGAACAACTGCTTCTCGATCAACCTGCAGGATCTCATCCCGGCCGCGCCGCCGGCCCCGCCATACTCGACGACCTATTACGTCTATGTGGCCCTGTTCGACGGCCAGAACAAGGAGCTCTCGGCCTCGGTGCCGCTGACCGTCGTGTACAGCGCTTCGACCGAAGGGCAGACCGTGTTCGACGAGAACATGGGCCTGGAGGGCGACACCCTGGCGCAAGGCCTCATCCAGAAGGCCTATCAGCAATTGAAGTCCAAGTTCGGCTTGACGGACGCCCTCGGCCCGGCCAAGACCGGCAAGAACCTGGCCGCCTCCCAGCGCTTTTCGACCAATCTCGGGAAAGCGGCCTCCATCGAAGTCGTCATGACCGCTCCGTCGCCCACGATCTACGTCTGTGTGCCTCGGATGGTCACGGGCGACGATACGATCGAACGGTACGCCCACCAGTGGTTCGAATACATCTACGTCGACGGCCGGGTGGCCTGGCCGCCGGTCCTCGACAAGGACCAGGATCCGCCGCCGGATTACGTGCAGCCCCGCCTTCTCGACACCGGGGCCTGGGCCGCCTACGACCAGTACGACATCGAGGAAGCCGTCAATCCCTCCAACGATCCGCCCCACTGGACCTCGATCCTGACCGAGCCCGACCTCCGCTGGGCCAAGAAGATCCACCGGCTCATGCAGATGCAGGGGACCTCGAACCAGGCCGTGGCGGAGATCGGCATCGCCCGGGAACGGGCCAAGACCCAGAGCCTGCGGGACCGGGCGCTCGAGCCTTGGGAATCGGTGAAGCTCTGCGGCCTCATCCAGTCGGCGGGCTATCCGAGCGGCGACCTCTCCGGGGACCACACCACCTGGTATCGCGACGGGGACGAAGTCCCCTTCGACGAGGATTTCTGGGTCCTGGGAGAGATCACCGACCACAGCAGTCCCGGCCAGGACTGGGACATCACCTGCCTGCCGGATGACGCCTATATGTACCTGTCCTATAAGTACGAGACGCGGGTGGGCGTGGAGATCGAACAGTTCACCCTCGTTCCTCCCGACCGTTGGCCGGGGGCGAAAGACGATTGGCTGAATAACTACTGGCCCCAGAAGGGGGAGTGGCTCCAGACGGTCGGGCGGTGGGTGACCGACAACGGCCATCCCCAAGAGGTCGAGTTCGACCCGGCCCAGGCGCCGGCCTTCTCCGGCGACGGCCCCTACACTCCGGACCTGATCGACGGCTTCTACACCGAGATCCACCCGCCCGAGCTCCTCGTCGCCACCCGGACCCTCGACGATTATTCGAGCGAGGCCCGCGTCCTGGTCACCGGCGCGTGGCGGGGGACCGACATGAGCTTCGCCGTCAATCCTCCGCCCCGGCCCTCTCCGGACTCGGTCCTGCGCTGGAAGATCGTCAAGATGGACCGGGTCACCGAGGGCTTCGACCGTCAGGACGGCGTCAAGCTCGACCTCATCCCCAAAGGCAAGCCCGGCAACCCCAATCACCTGGAGGGGGTCGTCCGCTGGGCGGCCCCCGGCGGGACGGCCCGCGTCAGCAACGGGGCCGTCGGATACTATAAGGACCGCGGCCTGAGCGCCATCATCCTGTGCGAGTGGGTCGATTCATCGGGAACGATCACGGGCAACGTGAAGGTCGACGGCCGGCCGGCCAAGGGCGGCTATGTCTTCGTGCGGGAACACGGGATCATGAATCCGACCTGGCGCACCTACAAGGTCAACGATAACGGCTCGTACAAGATCGGCCACCTGGCGCCCGAACGTGAATATTGGCTGCGCCCCGCCGGCTCCGGCGTGGATTTCGACGCCGTGCCGGTGAAGCTGGCCTTCGTGAACAACGTCATGACGCTTCACCAGGACTTCAACGGCAAGCGGGCCGTGTCGACCTCGCGTCTCGCCGCTCTCGGGAGACTGAATCCGCAGCGCAGCGAGGCGAAGGTCCAAGCCAAGCCCCAGGCTCAGCCCCAGGCCGTGTCCCCGGGGAGAGCCGTGGCAGAGCCCGGAGCCGCTCCCGAGCGGGACGCCCGAGCAGAAGGAGGCCTGGCGGCTGATCCAATCGATGCTCCTGTCCGTCGGAGAGCCCGAGGGAAATCTGGGGGTCTGGCGGAACGGCATGGGCTATAAGGAGCAAGGCCCCATCCTCGTCGCCCTCAGAGGGCTCGAGGACGGGAACGGACAGCCCGTCGCCGACCTGAGTGCCTCCTATTCGGTCGGCCAGGCCCCTTCCGGACCGAACATCGTCGTCCGCGGCGTGCGCGGCGCGGGCGTGGCCGGCGCCAAGGTCCGGCTCCGGCTGCTCCTCGGGAACGCCGCCAACGGGCTGCCGTCGGTCCGTGAGGTCGAGGCGGTGACGAACGCCAAGGGCATCGCCACGTTCCGCTTCGAGGCCGGCCACCACTTCGAAGAGGGCGCCTTCGCCGTCGAGGTCCTCGAGAACCCCTACAATCCCTGGTTCAAGCCGGTCGCCCAGGGCCCGGTGCACATGTTCTTGCCGACCAAGGGCGGCGGCGACATCCCTCAGGACCCCTCCGTCACTCCCAAGCCCTACGAGATCAGCGCGATCAAGCTGTCGGCGCCGAACGCCCGCGGCCTGGCCAAGGAGCTGGGCCAGGGTCTCGGGTATGTCCATGAGTTCGCCTGGGGGCTTCGCGAAGCCCAATCCGCGGCTACCCACCGCCTCGTGCTCAAGGGCAAGCCCATGCCCAAGAAGCCCGTCGCGGCCAAGATCAAGAAGAAGGTGAGCGCGGACCGGATCCGCGAGAACAAGTAATCGACAATGAAACAGGGGGCCCCCCGCGGGGCCCCCTGGAAGATCCTCGGGCGATCGCGGCTAACGCGGCTTTTTGTCCCCCGTCTGTTCCTTCTCGCGCTGGAGCTCGATGAGGTCGACCGTCTGGGAGAAATCGCCCAGCAGCCAGCGGCAGAAGTAGTCGGCCCGGAACCAGAACCAGTAGTCGCCCATGTCGCCGTAGCCGTGGCGCTGGCCGGGGAAGACGAAGAAGTCGAAGCGCTTGCCGGCCTTGATCAGGGCCGCGGCCAGGCGCAGGGTGTTGGCCGGGTGGACGTTGTTGTCGATGTCGCCGGTCGTGATGAGGAGATGGCCCTTGAGGTTCTTGGCGATCTCGGAGTTCTTCTCGATGGCGTACTCGAACTTGACGTTGCCGTCCTTGTCCGTGACCTCTTTCACGCCGTGGTGTTTCTCGCTCCACCAGCGGTTGTAGACGTTGTTCTCGTGGTTGCCCGACGACGACACGGCGACCTTGAAGAAATCGGGGTAGACGAGCATGGCCGCCGTGGACATGAAACCGCCGCCGGAGTGGCCGTAGATGCCGACGCGGTCGATGTCGATGTAGGGGTGAAGGGTGGCCAGCTGTTCGATGGCCCGCTTCTTGTCGGCCAGGCCGTAGTCGCGCAGGTTGCCGTAGCCGTAGTTGTGGTACCACTTCGACCGGGACGGGTGGCCGCCGCGGTTGCCGACCTCGATGACCACGAAGCCGAGCTGGGCCAGGGCGACGTTGGCGTTGCGGGGCACGAAGGTCTTGGAGACGCTCTCGGTCTGGGGCCCCGGATAGACGTAGGCGATGATGGGATACTTCGCGTTCGGGATCGAAGTCGAAGGGCTTGTACATGACGCCGTAGAGATCGGTGACGCCGTCGTCGGCCTTGACCTTGAACGGCTCGGGGTACTTGAAGCCGGCGGCCAGGAGCGACGTGACGTCGGTCGCTTCGAGCTCGAGGAGGAGGTTCCCGGCCGCGTCGCGGAGCTCCGACTTCGGGGCCGCGTCGACCCGGGAGAAGTTGTCGATGAAGAAGCGGGCCGAATCGTTCATGGCTGCCGTGTGCGAGGCGTCGCCCTTGTCGAGCTGCCGCAGGCCCGAGCCGTCGAGGCCGACCCGGTAGAGGTGGGTGTAGTAGGGGTCCTCGCCGGGCTCCCGGCCGCAGGCCAGGAAGTAGAGGGCGCGGGCCTTCTCGTCGACCTGCACGATGCCCTGGCCGACGAACTCGCCCGAGGTCAGCTGGGCCTTGAGCTTGCCGTCGCCGTCGTAGAGGTAGTAGTGGCCCCAGCCGTCGCGCTCGGACCACCACAGCATCTCTTTGCCGCCGCCGAGGAGCCGCAGGTCCTGGTATTCGACGTAGGTGTTCAGGCGCTCCTCGATGAGGACCTTGACCTCGCCCGTGGCCGTGTCGGCGACGCAGGCCTCGAAGCCGTGGAGGTCGCGCGACTGGCGGCCGAAATAGAGCTTGTCGGTCGTGTCGGAGAGCCACTGGGCGGGGGGCGGGAACTCCTTCTCCCGGTCGAGGGCTCGGCGCGGGGCCGTGAAGATGTCGAGGGTCGGGTCCTTGAACTTCTCCGCCTTGACCTTGACCTTGGCCTTGGTGGCCAGGTCGAAGACCAGGATCTCGGGCTGGGGCTGGTTCTCCTCGCCGGGCATCTCGTAGCGGTAGGTCTCGAGGGTCGGCCGGGGATTGGCCAGGGAGTTGATGACCCAGAGGTCGGCGACCTTGCGCTCGTCGCTGCGGACGAGGGCGATCTTCTTGGAATCCTTGGACCAGACGATCATCCCGGCCGGGGCGCGGAAGTCCTTGCGGTCCTTCTCGTCCTTTTGGAGCTCTTTCTTGTCCTCGTCGTTGAGATACCGGGCGTAGCCGTAGTGCTCCTCGCCGTCGGTCGTCAGCTGGACCTCCTTGATGGCCTTGTCGTCGGCCTTCTTCTGGGCCAGCTTGAAGCTCTCGGCGTCCATCAGGAACAGGTTCTCGCCGCGGGCGAAGACGACCGTCTTCTCGTCGGGCGAGACCGAGGCCCAGCGGGGCCGCTTCTCGGGGGCCTTGTAGTCCTCGAGGAGCGCCAGCTTGCCGGTCGCCAGCTCGTAAGTGAAGCCCAGGACCTTGGTCTTCTTCTCCGGCTCCTTGGCCTTGTCGGCCTCCTTGCCCTTGTCCTTCTGGGTGTCCTGCTCCTTCTCCTTGTCCTTCTCCTTGTCGACCTCCTGGACCTTCTCCTCCTCCTTGGCGATCTCGGAGGCCTTGACGATCTTGCCGCCGACCAGGATGTCGTTGTCCTTGGGCACCTCGATCTCGAACTGGAGGGCCGTGTCCTTCTTGATGAACTTGATGGTCTTGATCGGCAGGTGCTGGGCGTCGTAGGGGACGAGGAGGATGCGGGTCAGCTGGGCGGCCATCTTGATGTTGTCGAAGAGGGGGCGTCTTCGGTCCGGGCGGCCGGATCGACGATATACCAGGCGCGGCCCCGGGCCGTCTCGTAGCTGTACCAGAAGCGGTCGCCCGTCTCCAGCCAGTGGGGCGTGACGGCCGTGTCGAAGACGAGCTTGCCGACCTTGGCCGGCGTCCAGCGCGAGGCCAGGTCGTAGTTGGCTTTCTTCGTCTCGGGCGGCGCGGCGTTAGCGCCGACGGCGGCGAGCGAGACGAAGAGGACGAAGGCGACGGCCGCGACGGCGGCACGGCGAAGGGGGGAGCGGAAAGACATGGGGGTTTCCTCCGGTGAGATTGATGGGGTCCCGATCGGACCCGGTATCCGTTTAGCCATTGGCGAAGGCGGGATCATACCACCATCCGGCCTAGAACAGCGCCAGGGCGTATTCGCGAAGCCGCACGCGGCGGGCGGCCACGTCGGGGACGAGCCGGCCGAGCTCCGTCCAAAAGGCCCGGCCGTGGCCCCGGACCCGGGTGTGGACGAGCTCGTGGAGGATGACGTAGTCGGCCAGGTCGGGCGGCAGGACGGCCAGGTGGACGTTGAGCTGGATTCGTCCCGTGCGCGTGGCGCTGCCCCAGAGCGTGCCTTGGCAGCGGACGCTCAGCCGCCCGGGCGCGAAGCCGTGCTCGCGGGTCAGGGCGTCGAAGCGCCCGGCGAGAAGCGTCCGGGCCGCCCGGCGGTCGATCCGGGCCGCCGCGTCGACGGCCTCGCGGCACCGGTCGCGGGCCTCCCCGACGCGGGCCTGGGCCCGGCGGATCCAGGCCAGCTTGCCGAGGGCGATGAGGCGGGCCTCCTCGAACGAGGCCCGGGCCGGCAGGGCGACCCGGACGCCGCGCGAGGCGCGGACCGTCAGGCTGACGCGGCGGGCCCGCCGGCTCCGGACGAAGAGAACGGGCCCGACGCCGTCGAGCGAGAGGGTCCGCGAGAGCTCAGTCTTCGTAATAGAACCTTCTCCGGGCCGACTTGTTGTTGACCTTGTCGGCGTCCAGGGCCCACATGCCGCGGCCGTGCGTGGCGATGACGATGATATTGTCGCGCGGATGGATGACCAGGTCGTGGACGTAGACGGTCGGCAGGTTGCCGCCCAGGACCGTCCAGGTCTTCCCGCCGTCGGTCGTGACATAGGCGCCCATGTCCGTCCCGACGTAGAGGATGTCCTTGTTGACGGGGTCCTCGCGGAGGACGTTGACCGGGCCGACCGGGATGCCCTTGGCGAGCGACGTCCAGGTCTTGCCGAAATCGGTCGACTTCCAAATGTAGGGCGTGAAGTCGTCGTCGCGCTTGCCGTTCTGGGTCAGGTAGACCGTGCCGAGGTCGTAGGCCGAGGCGACGACCCGCGACATCCACTTGCCGGGGGCCAGGCCGGCCGTGATCTCGGTCCAGGCCTTGCCGCCTTCCTTGGTCACCCAGAGCCGGCCGTCATCGGTCCCGGCGTAGAGGAGCCCGAACTTGATCGGCGACTCGGAGATGGTGAAGAGCGTCTGGTAGCGGATGTCGCCCCGGGTGGGGGCGTCGTTGGTCGTCAGGTCGGGCGAGATCCTCTCCCAGGTGTCGCCGCGGTCGAGGGACCGGAAGACGTACTGCATGCCGTGATAGAGGATGTTGGGATTGTGGGCGGAGAGGATGAACGGGGCCAGCCACTGCCCGCGCAGGGGCGTTTCGTTCTCGTAGAGGACGGGCAGAAGCTCCTTGGTGACGGGATAGCCGGGGTAGGGGCCGGGCTTGCCGTACTCGGCCCGGGAGATCGTGCCGTAGAAGCCGGCCGAATAGACGATGTCGGGGTTGGTCGGGTCGATGGCGTGGTTCGAGCCCTCGCCGCCGGGGGCGTTCTCGAACTCCACGGCCGGGATCTTGTCGCGTCCGGCGCTGATGTCGACTTTGCCGCGGAAGCTGCCGTGGTCCTGCATCGAGCCGTAGACCTTGAACGGAGTCCCCATGTCGTAGTTGAGATTGAAGAACTGGCAGAGGTTGAGCTCCTGCCGGAAGTAGCGCCAGTTCTTGCCCTTGTCGTAGGACACCGCGACCCCTTGGTCGAAGCCCTTGATCAGGTAGCCGGAATTGGCCGGGTCGATCCACAGGGCGTGGTTGTCGCCGCCCGGGCTGCGGACGCCCTTGTAGGTCTTGCCGCCGTCGGCCGAGACGCTGAACGGCACGCCCATGATATAGGACGTCTCCGGGTCGTTCGGATCGACCCGGATCTGGCCGAAGACCCAGCCATAGGTCCCGGAGTGCTGCTGCATGTAGGACTTCTGTTGGGGATTCAGGCCGCTCGTCTGGGTCCAGGTAGCCCCGGCGTCGTCGGAGCGGTAGACCGTGGCGCCCTTGATGAAGCCCTTGCCGGGATCATAGTAGCCCCGCACCGAGTCCAGCTCCGCTTGGCTCGTCTCGCGCAGCTCGTAGTTGTCGACGAGCGCGTAGAGGGTGTCGGGCTTGGTCAGGCAGAGGTCGAGCCCGATGCGGCCGCGGAACTCGACCGTCGGGAGCCCGGTGTTGATCGGCGTCCAGGTCTTGCCGCCGTCGGTCGTCTTGAACAGGCCGCTCCCGGTGTGGCCCGGGAAGGTCCGTGGGTCGTTCCATTTCTGGCGCGTCCTCTGCCACATGGCGGCATAGAGGGTGTCGCTCGAGCGCGGGTCCATGACCAGGTCGTAGGCCCCGGTCTCGTCGTTGGCGTAGAGGACCTTCGCCCAGGTCTTGCCGCCGTCGGTCGTCTTGTAGACGCCGCGGTCGGCGTTCTTCGTCCACTCGTGGCCGCCGGCCGCGACGTAGACGATGTCGGGGTTGGTGGGGTGGACGAGGATGCGCGAGATGGTGTTGGTGTCGGCCAGGCCCATGTGGGCCCAGGTCTTGCCGCCGTCGGCCGATTTGAAGACGCCGACGCCGGCCTGCGAGCTGCGGAAGATGTTGTGCTCGCCGGTCCCCACCCAGACGATGTTCTGATCGGAGGGCGCCAGGGCGATGTCGCCGATGGCCGCCGTGACCATGTTCTCGAAGATGGGCGTCCAGGTCGTGCCCTCGTTCTCCGTCTTCCAGACGCCGCCGGAGGCCGAGGCCACGTAGACGGTGTAATTCTTGCCCTTGGGAGCGACGACGGCCACGTCGGTCACCCGGCCGCTGACGTTGGTCGGGCCGACGAACTGCCACTTGAGGTCCTTGAACTTCGAGGCGGCCTGCATGGCCTTGTACTCCTCGAAGCCCTTGAACCGCAGCTCGGGGCTCGTCGACTGCAGGACCTTGGGTTTGGCCGCCTTGGTCTGGGCCACGCTCAGGGCGGTCAGGACGACCAGCGCGGCGCAGAGGAGAAGGACGGCGGACTTGACGGGGGATCGGCGGAAGCGCGACATCGGACACCTCCTCGGAGAGATCGAGAAGGCACACTATAGATAAAGAGATTCGTCCCTGTCAATCGCCCTGATCGGTCAATGGCTATTGACAATCGGAATATTTGGGTTTACTCCATGGAATGGGCCCCGGCAATAGGTCACGAAAGGAGTCGAATATGCGAATATCTATTCCGCTCGCGCGGCCTGGTTTCATAGGGTTTGTCGCCATTTATGCGATGCTAGGAAATTGTGTAGCTGCGATTTCTCCGCAGGAGTTACGGCAATTCTTTGACGGTAAGCTGCTCCAGGTGTACGATGTTTATAGGGCGCTCCTAAATGAAGATGTTAGCCAAAATAATTACGCCGTATGATGGGTTTAAGCAGATCAGATTAGCTTACGTTAGATGTTTGGTAGCGATATTCTATTTTTCAGTTTTTGGCTTCTTGGGAGTCGTTGTCGCACAATGTGCTGCGCCAAAAAGAGCAAAGCTGATTAGCCAAGAGTCTGGGAAAAATCCGCCTGTCATCATGGATAACACGGTTGTGTTCTTTTCAATATCACAAACGGATTACGATTCGTTAGTTGAGCAAAAGCCAGAAATGGGCATTAGAATAGAAGAATTGTCAGACTATCAGCATTATGCGCTGATGGCGGCGTCAAAGCTAAAATCGCTTGGCTACATCGTAATATTTGGGTCATGGCACGAGGTAACGGTGCAACTGGAGGAAGGAAAAACCAAGAAAATGGTTTTTAATCCGGAAGATTTTGAGGCGATACTAATGAAGGCAAAAGCGAAAGGCCCCGAACTAGTGACCGGTTTTGCTAGCGATTATTATACTATTTCAAATATCATTTCTAAATACTTTCACATTGACCTCAAATGAAGACAGTAATAGCCGTGGGCCGTGTCAACTGATGTTTGCAGCTTTGGGGCCATCCAAACCCCTTCAATTGGCCGCTTGAGTGGCTAGCAAAAGGAAATTGTCAAGGCAGTGCCAATTGTAATTCGTGATTAGAATACAACTGCACCGTGAGACAGGAGACCGAAGCGATCTCTCCGTCTAGGTCAGCAGCGAGGCCAGGGCGATCGAGTAGAATTTGGTGTCCTCGGAATCGCCCCTCGAGGTCAGGACGCACGGGCAGGTGGCCCCCACCACGACCGCGCCGAGCTCCGCCTTGGCCAAGTACGTGCAGGCCTTGAAGAAGATGTTGCCGGCCTCGATGCTGGGGAAGACCAGGATGTCGGCGTCGCCGGCGACCGGCGAGACGAGGCCCTTGATCCGGGCGCTCTCCTCGCTGAAGGCGACGTCCAGGGCCAGCGGCCCGTCGACGATGGCCCCCTTGATCTGGCCGCGGTCGGCCATCTTGGCGATGATGGCGCTTTCCGTCGTCGAGGGCATCTTGGGGTTGACCTTCTCGACCGCCGAGAGGAGGACGGCCTTGGGCTTCTCGATCTCCAGCTTGTGGGCCACGTCGATGGTGTAGTTCAGGATGGCGATCTTGGCCTCGAGGTCCGGGGCCGGGATGACGGCCACGTCGCCGCAAATGATGAGCTTCTTCCAGGCCGGGGCCTGGATGACCGTCACGTGGGACAGGAGCTTGCCCGGCGGCAGCAGGCCCTTTTCCTTGTCGATGATGCCGCGGATATAGAGGGAGGAATCGAGCAGGCCCTTCATCAGGAAGTCGGCCTCGCCCGCGCGGACCTTGGCGATGGCCAGGGACAGGGCCTTGGCCTTGTCGGGCTCGTGGAGGATCTCGAAGATCTTTGGATCGACCTTGGCCTCGGCGGCCACTTTCTTGATGGCCTTCTCGTCGCCGGTCAGGGTGGCGTGGACGAGCTTCTCCTGGACGGCCCGGCCGACGGCCTCGATGGTATGGGGGTCCTCCGCGACGGCCACGGCCAGCCGCTTGGTGGCCTTGCCCTTTACGCGTTCGACGATCTGGTCGAGAGTAGTGATCATGATGGCTCCCTTCGGTCCTGCTCGTATTATGATGGATAAATGCGGGCCGCGTCCTCGCCCCGGATGACGCGCAGGCCGGCCTCGGCCAGCGCCACCATCTCGTTCTCCCCGGGGAAGACGAAGACGGGTCCGAAGGATCGGACGTGCTCGGTGATGCGGTCGATGAATTCGGCGGCGAAGGCCAATCCGCCGGTCAGGACGATCCCGTCCACCCGGCCCTCGAGGACGGCCGCGCAAGCCCCGATCTGCTTGGCCACGGTCTTGACCATGGCCTCGAAGACGAGGGCCGCCTGGGTGTCGCCCGCGGCGACGCGCTTGAGCGTCTCCCGCATGTCGTTCGTCCCGAGGTGGGCGACCATCCCGCCCCGGCCGGTGATCATTTTTTTGAGGTCCTTCTCCGCGTATTTTCCCGAGAAGGCCAGGGCGACGAGATCGCCCGCGGGCACCGTGCCGGCCCGTTCCGGGGTGATCGGCCCCTCGCCGTTCAGGCCGTTGTTGACGTCCACCACCCGGCCGTGCTTGTGGGCGCCGACCGTGATGCCCCCGCCGAGATGGCAGACGACGAGGTCGAGCGATTCGTAGCTCCGGCCGAGCTTTTTCGCGGCCAGGCGGGCCGTGTACTTGTGGTTCAGGGCGTGGAAGATGCTGCGCCGCCGGATCTCCGGGACCCCGGAGAGGCGGGCCCAGTCGTCGAGCTCGTCCACGACGACGGGATCGACGATGAAGGCGGGGATGCCGAGCGGGCGCGCGATCTCGTCGGCGATGAGGCCGCCGAGGTTCGAGGCGTGCTCGCCCTGGACGCCCTTGAAGAGGTCCTCGAGCATGCGGTCGTTGACCCGGTAGACGCCGCTCGGGATGGGAACGAGGAGGCCGCCCCGGCCGACGACCGCGGCCAGGTCCTTGGGCTCGACGCCTTTCTTCCGGATCGTGTCGAGGACGATGTCCTTCCGGAAGCCCTTCTGGTCGACGATCCGGGCGAACGGGGCCAGCTCCTCGGCGGAATGGGAGATGTTCTCGGAGAGGATCTCGCGCTCGTCCTCATAGAGGGCGATCTTGGTCGAGGTCGAACCGGGGTTGATGATCAGCAGGAGCATGGTCCACCTTTTTCGTAGCCCGCGAGTAAGGGGGAATACTACCGCCCGGCCGGGGGCCTGTCAAGGCGGGTTGCGGCGCCCCTTGCCGGCGCCTTCGGCCGTCGCGCCCGGCGTGGTATAATAGGCGGAAATGTCCGTGCGGAAAGCCCTCCCCGAAGACCTCCGGCCCGCCGTCGAACTGGCCGAAAAGCTGGGTCTCGATTATCCCGGACTCGAGGCCGATCCCCTCTGGATCGCCGCGGCCGAGGACGGCCGTATCGTCGGCCTCGCGGCCCTCAAGACGCACTCCGACTGCCTCGAGCTTTGCGCCTTGGGCGTGGAACCGGAGCAGCGAGGGAAGGGGATAGCCGGCAAGCTGGTCGAGGCCCTGTTGGCCGAAGCCCCCGGTGGCGTCCACCTGGCGACGGTCATCCCCGGGTTCTTCGAGACCTGCGGCTTCCATATTATTAAAGAAGATATCCCGGCCACTTTCCCGGCCAAGCGCCTGACCGCCTGGTGCGACGGCTGTACCCGGGAGCTTTGCACGGTCATGTTGAGAGAGAAGTGAACGTGAGCCAGCCCGCTTTTCCCGAATTCAAGCCCGTGGGACTCGATGACAAGGGCGTTTTCGACGAGTTCCTCGAGCGCCAGGCCTCCGAGGTCTGCGAGCTCAACTTCGCCAACATCTATATGTGGAAGGACTCCGAGAACCCCCGCTGGACCACGCTCAACGGCAGCCTCTGCGTCCTGGTCGAGCCCGATTTCGAGCCGTCTTATTTCCTGCCGCCCGTCGGAGGGGAGCGCGTCCTCGAGACGATCGCCGCCCTGCTCGGGCGCGCCCCGCGCCTGTCGCGCGTGCCCGAGGATTTCGCCGCGCGCTACGGCGCCGGGTTCCAGGTCGAAGAGGACCGGGGCAACTTCGACTATGTCTACTCGCGCGAGGAGCTGGCCGAGCTCAAGGGCAAGAAATACGACGGCAAGCGCAACCGCATCCGGAAGTTCGAGTCGACCTTCGCCCACGAGTACCACCCCTTGACGCGGGCCGACGTCCCCGGCTGCGCCCGCCTGCTCGAGGACTGGTTCGAGGAGAAGAGGAACGGCGATCCCTATATGAAGGCCGAGAAGATCGCCATCGTCGAGGCCCTGGCCTCCTTCGAGAAGATCGGCCTCAAGGGCGGCGTCGTCAAGGTCGGCGGCCGCATCGAGGCCTTCACCATGGGCGGGCGCCTGACGGCCGGCACGGTCGTCATCCCCATCGAGATCGCCAACCCCGGCCTCGTCGGCCTGGCCCAGTGGATCAACCGCGAGTTCGTCCGGCGCGAATGGGCCGACTACGCCTTCGTCAACCGGGAGCAGGACATGGACGTCGAGGGCCTGCGCAAAGCGAAGCTGTCCTACCAGCCGGTGCGGCTGGTGAAGAAGTTCAATATCAAGCCATAAGGCTGCCCGGAGCCTCACGGTGCCGGAACCGACTGCCCCTCGAAGCTCGGGACTGCCTCACAGAATAGCGCCCCGAGCCGACGTTGACCATGCTGCCCCTCGTCGGACCCGTAGCAGCCGCGGCTTAAGTCGTCGGCCGAGCCCTACGGGCTTGTTGAGGCCCTGGACGATGGGCCCGACGGCCTCCGCCCCGGCCAGCCGCTCCGTCAGCTTGTAGCCGATGTTGCCGGCGTCGAGGTCGGGGAAGACCAGGACGTTGGCTTTCCCGGCGACCGGGCTGCCCTTGCACTTGCGCTCCCCGATCGAAGCGACCAGGGCGGCGTCGGCCTGCATCTCTCCGTCGAGGAGCAGGTTGGGGGCCTTCTCCTTGGCGATCTTCGTGGCGCTCACGACCTTGTCGACGTCGGCGTGCTGGGCCGAGCCCTTGGTGGAGAACGACAGCATGGCCACGCGGGGCTCCTCGCCGGTCACGGCCTGGAAGTTCTTGGCCGAGGTCAGGGCGATGTCGGCCAGCTGGGCGTCGGTCGGGTTGGGCACGACGGCGCAGTCGGCGTAGCAGAGGAGCTTCTCGGGGAAGACCATGATGAAGTAGCTGGAGACGGTGGCGATGCCGGGGGCCGTGCCGACCGTGTGGATGGCGGCCCGGATGACGTCGCCCGTCGACGACAGGTTGCCGCCGACGACCGCGCCGACCTTGTCGGTCGCGAGGAGCAATCCGGCGTAGTAGAGCGGGCTCTTGGCCGTCTCGGCGGCCTGCTCGGGCGTCAGGCCCTTGGCCTTCCTCTTCTCGTAGAGAACGTTGGCCAGCGCGGCCTTGGCGGCGTCGGTCGCGGGATCGACGATGGGGACGGCGCCGATATCGAGGCCGTTGTCGGCGGCGATCTTCTTGATGGCGGCGGCGGGGCCGACGAGGATGGGGTCGGCGATCCTCTTCTCTTTGAGGGTCAGGGCGGCCTTGAGGGTGCGGACGTCCTCGGCGTCGGGGAAGGCGACCTTGAGGAACTTTTTGGCGGCCTTGTCGCGGATGTCGGCGATGAATGTATTGCCCATGATATGTCTCCTAAGGGGATTGTCGGGAAGGCCTTTTATACCCCACGGTCCTGGACCTGTCAACCCCGCCCCCGCGATCCTCCCAACGCCTTGACTTTTCAGCTGTTCCGCGCGAAAATGGACGCTCATTTTTCCTAAGGAGTCATCCATGATCGTCCTGTCCCTGAACTGCGGCAGTTCGTCCGCCAAGTACCGTCTCTACGACTACGACAAGAAGGAAACCCTGGCCACCGGCATCGTCGAACGGGTCGGCATCGGCAAGAGCTACATCAACCAGGCCGGCCTCGGCCGCGAGCCCATCAAGTTCGACCACGAGTGCGCCAACCACAAGGACGCCATCAAGCTCATCATCGATACCCTGCTCGATCCCAAGATCGGCGTCCTCGACGACCTCCAGAAGATCTCGGCCGTCGGCCACCGCGTCGTCCACGGCGGCGAGAAGTTCACCAAATCGGTCAAGATCACCCCGGAGACGCTCGAGACTTTCAAGAGCCTGTTCAGCCTGGCCCCTCTCCACAATCCGCCCAACGTCCTGGGCATCGAGGCGGCCATGGACGTCCTGCCCGGGATCCCCCACGTGGCCATCATGGACACGGCCTGGCACCAGACCATGCCCGCCCAGGCCTACATGTACGCCCTGCCCTACGAATGGTATGAGAAGTACGGCGTCCGCCGCTACGGCTTCCACGGCACGTCATTCCTCTACGTCGCCAAGCGGGCCGCCCTGCTCCTGGGCAAGGACACCTTCGACTGCAACCTGGTCTGCCTGCACATCGGCAACGGCGTGTCGGCCAACGCCATCAAGAAGGGCGTCTCCTTCGACACCAGCATGGGCCTGACCCCCCTCGAAGGCCTGGTCATGGGCACGCGGTCCGGCGACCACGACGCCGCCATCGACCTCATGGTCATGGAGAAGGAAGGCATCGCCCCGGCCAAGATGAACGACCTGCTCAACAAGAAGTCGGGCCTGCTCGGCATCACCGGCAAGCACACCGACCGCCGCGACGTCCAGAAGGCCGCCGAGGCCGGCGACGCCCGGTCCCAGCTGGCCATCGAGGTCGAGGCCTACCGCATCAAGAAGTACATCGGCGCCTACTCCGCGGCCATCGGCGGGGCCGACGCCATCGTCTTCACGGCCGGGGTGGGCGAGATGTCCGACCTCATCCGCGAGAAGTCGCTCGAAGGCCTGGAGTTCCTGGGCATCAAGCTCGACAAGGACAAGAACAAGCTGGCCAAGACCCGCAACGCCGAGACCGAGATCTCGGCCGCGGACTCCAAGGTCAAGGTCTTCGTCATCCCGACCGACGAAGAGCGGGTCAACATCGAGGACGTCATCGCCATCCTCGAGGGCAAGTACGACGAGCATACCCGCTTCACCTACCGCTTCCAGTCGCCCGAGTACGTCAACTCCCAGCGCGAGCAGGATTTCGTCAAGGAGTGCGAGGCCAAGCCGGGACTCAAGGCCATCCAGGTCAAGCCCAAGAAGCGCTCACAAAAAGGTAAGCCGCGGGCGGGTCCTCGGGATCAGCTCGAAAGAAACCGCCCTGCTACGCTCGGGAGTAGTTCCGAACCGTCGGCCGCTCGCCGGCCCGGCGCGCCGTACTCGCTCCGCCTCCGGGCCGGCGGGAAGCGGAGTCTCCGTAGCGACCTGCAGAATCGTGGCGGAGTGCTCGACGCCACAATTCCGATGGATATCTTAAACGAGAGTCTTTGTCCGATATTTCCCAGAAGCGCTCCTCCGAGCTCTCTCCGTCGCGCTTCTGACGGTCGCTCCGCCGACTTCGCTCCCTGGCCGCTCCTCTGGGAAGCACCCCTGCGCGGGGCGGATCTCCTTCCCTCGTACGAGCGTTGGCCTCGGACCGGGATGCGCGACGACGGCTCGAGCCCTGGTCTTACTTCCACTCCGCGACGAGGACGAGGATGAGGTCGGTCAGGGCCTCCAGGTCGCGGCGGTCGATCTTCTCGATGAGCGAGTGGGCGTAGGAGCCCGGCCAGGAGAGCGGGATGTCGACGGCGCCGCCGGGCAGGAAGACGGAGCCGTCGTTGCCACCCCGCGAATTTCCCACCTGAATGGGGATGCCGTGCCTGCGGGCCAGATCGAGGACCCGGCGGATCTCCGTCTTGGGCGTGATGCTGCTCGAATCGATGGACCTGAGCACCGCGCCCTTGCCGACGGGGAGGTAAGCGAAGCGCTTCGATTCGAGAGGGGAGTCCGTGGAGACAAAAGTGTCGATGGCGAAAACGTAGTCCGGCTTGAGGGTTTTGGCCAGCTCGGAGGCCCCGAAGAGCCCGGTCTCCTCCTGGACGTCCCAAGCGAAGGTGACGGTCTTGCCTTTGATGGATCCCGGCTTCAGGCGGAGCGCCGCGTCGAGGAGGGCGGCGCAGCCGGCCCGGTCGTCGACCGCCCGCGTGGCCATCAGCCCCGGCGCGAAATCGGTCATTGTTTTCTTCGCCGTGACCGGGTCGCCCTCGGCGACGCCGAGCGCCCGGGCCTCGGCCTCGGTGGCGACGCCGAGATAGATGTCGAAGTTCTCAGCGCCGAACGGGGCTTCCGGAGCGTCGGCCGGCGGCCGTCGTTCGTCGTATCCGGGACGGGGCGCGACGATGCCGGGAACGACGCCCTTGGCCGTGTGGATGTGGACGGGACGCGCTTCGACCGTTTGCGGCAGGATCCCGCCGCCCGGCTTGACCCGGACGCGCCCTTCGGGCGTGACCTTGTCGACGATCCAGCCGAGCTCGTCCGTGTGGGCCACGAACAGGATGTGGGGCTTCCCCGAGCCGACCGTGAACCGGACGTTGTGCATCGCGTCGCGCTCGACCTTGAGGCCGGCCGGGAGCATCCTCTGAACGAAGTCCGCGACCGGCCCCTCGTGGCCCGAGACCCCGGGCACCAGGACGATCTCGCGGAGAATGTCCCAGGCCTTCGATTGGGCCGCGGCGGGCGCGGCGAGGAGGGCCAGGGTCAGGATAAGGACGAACGGGCGTTCGAGCTTGGCGTTCACTTGCGCCTCCCGTCTGCAGGAATCGGCCGAGGACATCGCGCAAGGCCTGAAGGTCCGCGAGGTCGACGACCTCCGAGGGCGTGTCGAGGAACAGGACCGGGAGGGCGAGGGTCACGACCTCTCCCGGCGCGGAGGCGAACGGCAGGGCCATCGGCGAGTCGTCCGCCGTCAGGCGCTGGAGGGAGACGCCGGCCGCGGCCGCCGCCTGTTCGAGGGCCCGGCGCAGAGGCGAGGCCTCGTCCTTGGCCTGGACGAGCACGGGGCCCCGGCCCGGGAACGGACCGGCTTCACCCTTGCCCGCGGCGACGAGGCCGACGACCACCGTCCGCCGCGGCTGCCATGTCGACTTGGCCCGCACCGCGCCGACGGCCGGGCGCGCGCCGCGGCCGCGGGCCGCGAACTTCGTCTGGGCCGCCCAGGCCACGATCGTCCCTTCCGCGGGGCCGTTCCCGGCCATGTCCCCGGCGAGCGAGACGAGGACCGCGGCGACGGCCTTGAGCCCCAAGCTGCGGGCCCGCCCATCGGCCGCCGGCGAGCTCGGTCAGGACGGCCGGATAGGTGACGGCGTCGAGGATCTCCACGCCTTTGGCCCGCGCTTCCGCTTCCGACCGGACGCCGATGTCGACGAAGGCGTTCTCGAGCGAGAATCCCTCGACGAGCGTCTTGCGCCGCTCGGGGGTCAGGAGGTGAAGAGCGGGTTGAGAGACGACGCCCCGGACCGGCCCTTTCGCCGTCGAAACGATCACCGGCTGGCCGAGCAGGTAAGCGTCGAAACGGGCGTGGGGCGGCGCCACCGGCCGGTCGAGGGTCAGGTAGCCCTCAGGCGTGATGCCGCTGACCATGTGCCCGTATCCGTCGAGGGCGGCGATGACGAGCGTCGGCCCGGCCGCTCCGCCGATCCGGACGGCGATCGTGCCCAGTCCGTCCGCTTCGACCGCGAGCCCCTTCGGCAGCTCGCCGCGGATCTTGGCCGCCAGCATCTCCTCGTTGCCCGTCGTCGACGGGACGGCGAAGAGCTCTTTGGTCAGGCTCTTGAGGTCCGCGGCCCCCGCCGCGGAAGCCAGGATGGCCGTCAGGGCGAAGATCCCGGCGATCTTGGTGATGCGTTGCGCCATCGTTCTCTCCCTTCCGTCCCTTCCCCCCGCACGGGCACTATTATGCGATAAAAGAATGCCAAGGGGGAATACTAATGTCCCATTCCTTTTGTGGCCGATTTTCGCTAAGATGAGGGGACAGGAAACGACATGGACAAGAACAGGTGGCTCCGTTACGGCATCGGCTTCGTCGTCCTCTTTCTCCTCGGCGTCTTCCTGAGGCTGGCCCGTCCGGTCCTCATCCCCTTCGCCCTGGCTCTTCTCTTGACCTTCGCCGTCTCGCCGATCCTCGACTTCCTCGTCGGCCGCAAGGTCCCCAAGACCCTGGCCCTGGTCGTCGTCCTCGTCTTGTCCTTCGCCGTCCTCTACCTCATCGGCACCGTGTTCTACTCCGGCGGCAAGACCCTCGCCTCCGAGCTTCCGTCCTACACCGACATGGTCCGTTCGTTCCTCGAGAGCATCGACGAGCTGGTGCCCGACCCCCGGCTCAAGGTCGGGTTGACCGACTGGATCCAGAACCTCAACATCGGGCGGGTCGGCGCCTTCTTGGTCTCGGCCCTCGGGCCGTTCCTGTCCTTCATGTCCGACCTCCTGCTCGTCTTCGTCTTCATGATCTTCATCCTGGCCGGCCGCGGCCGGCTGATCCACAAGTTCGACGAGGCCTTCCCGCCGGGTCCGTCCGCGACCCTGACCCGGGCGGTCTGCCGGATCGACCGCGAGATCCAGAAGTACCTGGCCGTCAAGGCCCTGGCCAACATGATCATCGGCGTGCTCACGGCGTCCGTCCTGGCCGTCTTCGGGGTCCGCTTCGCCCTCGTCTTCGGCGTCCTGGCCTTCCTGTTCAACTATGTCCCGACCCTCGGCCCGATCGTCTCCGTGGCCCTGCCCGTGCTCCTGACGCTCTTCCTGGAAGGGGGGATCGACGTCAAAGTCGGGTTGGTGCTGGTGCTCTTGGCCGCGATCCACCTGGCCGTCGACCGGCTCCTCGAACGGCGGCTCATGGGCAAGGAGATCAATCTCTCGCCCCTCCTCGTTCTGTTCTCGCTCTTCTTCGGCGCCTGGCTCTGGGGCATCCCGGGCCTCGTCCTGGCCGTCCCGGCCTTGACGGCGCTGAGGATCGTCTTCGAGAACATCCCGTCGCTCCGCTTCCTCGGGGCGATGATGGACAGGTAGGGGAGGGGAGGCCTCAGGCTTCGAGGCCGGCGGCTTCGAGGAACTGCTCCAACCGCCGTTCGATCTTCAGAGCCGCTTCCTTATAAGTGGCGTAATCCGAGCCGATCGGGTCCTCGATGTCCCAGCCGTAGAGGACGGTCTCCGGCACTCCCCAGATGTCCCGAAGGTGGTTGTAGATGGAGACGTCCATGGCGACGACATAGTCGAAGGACCGGAGATCGAAGATCCCGACCGGACGGGCGACGTGCGCAGAGATGTCCGTGCCGTAGACGAGCTTCATCACCAGGACGGCCTCTTCCGAGGCCGGTCCTCCCGTCGCCCCGATGCCCGCGCTGGCGACCTCCGCGGCGGGGCCGAGGCGCCTGCGGGCGAGGCCTTCGGCCATGGGGCTGCGGCAGATGTTCCCGAAGCAGACGAAGAGGAAGCGCTTGGTTTTCTTGGCCATGGCCGGCGTCGTCAATCGCGCCCGGCCCCGGCGCTCTCGAGCGCGACTTCCTTGGCCTTTTCGTAGAGGAAGGCGGCCAGGACGTACTGCTCGGCGGCCTGCGGGACGAGGCCTTCCCGGGCCTTCTCGCCGGCCCCGTCCTCCTCGGCCTTGGCCCGCTCGTAGAGCCAGGCCTGCTTCTGGGGCGCGCTCGCGGCTCCGGCCTCCGCGCGGATCGAGGCCGTCAGGTCCCTCAGCGCGGCCAGGCCCGAGGTCTCGTCCGCGGCCTTGGGGCTCAGGAGGTGGACCCGGGTCAGGATGCCGCAGAGGATCCGGGCCCCCGAGAAATCGTTCTTGGCGAAGGCGTCGGAGGCGTCCTTCTCTTTCTCCAGGGCGATCCAGGCCAGGAGGTTCGGCCGGTCGCGGAGCGCCGTGCGGGAGGTCCGCTTCTTAGCTTCGTCGAGCTGCCGGAAGGCCTCCTCGGCCCTTTCCCGTTCGCTGACCTGGGCCAGGAGCTTGCGCATCTCCGATTCGCCGCGGTCGTAGCTCTTGCGGGAGGCCTCGAGGTTGCCCGCTTCCTTCTGTTTCTTGCCCTCGGTGATCCGGACCTGGATGTTGTCCAGCCACTGGGACAGGGCCGCCGCCTCTTTGGGGTACTTGGCCTTGATCTCGCCCAAGGCCTTCTCGAGCTCCAGGGCGTCCTTCTCGCCCATGAACTTGGCCGGGTCCTTCATGAACGGGGCGAGGTAGCCCATGATGGCCGAGGTCGCGCCTTTTCCGGAGACGGAGAAGTGCCTGCCGGCCGTTTCGTCGCTATCCGGCCCGGCCGGCGCGGCCGGGGGCTCGATGTCCGTTTTCACTTGGATTTCCCGGGTTTCCGAGGGAATGACGAAGGTCCCCTTTTCCGGAAGGAAGGCGCGTCCGGAAGCCGGTCCGGCGTCCCGCTCCCGGTCCCCTTGCCAGATGAGGCCGACGATGATCAGGGCGCCGAGGACGAGCCCCGGTACCAGGATCTTCTTGAGCTTGAACTTGACCGTGATCTCGCGCTCCGTGACCGGTTTCGTCCGGATCGTCGCCTGGCGCGTGACGGGCAAGCCCTTCTCGACCGCCGCCAGGTCCTCGAGGACCTCGGCCGCCGACTGGTAGCGGCGCTCCCGCGCCTTCTCCAGGCACTTCAGGATGACCCGGGAGAGGCCGGTCGACAGCTGGGCGTTGACCGTCTGCGGATCGGCCGGCGGCTCGCTGCGGTGCTTGAGGACGATGCTGAGCGGCGTCTGGCCCTCGAAGGGGACCCGGCCCGTGACCATCTCGTAGAGGACCGTTCCCAGGGCGTAGATGTCGGCCCGGCTGTCGACGTCCCGGCCGTCGGCCTGCTCCGGGGCCATGTACTCCGGCGTGCCGATGATGACGCCGGTCCCCGTGACGCCCCGGGTGTGGAGCGAGCGGGCGATGCCGAAGTCCATGATCTTGGCGTTGCCGTCCTTGTCGATCATGATGTTCTGCGGCTTGAGGTCGCGGTGGACGACGCCGAGGCGGTGGGCTTCGGCCAGGCCCTCCGTGATCTGCCGGGCCAGGCCGACGGCCTTGCCCTCGTTGAGGTGGCCCGAGCGGCGGATGAAGCTCTTGAGGTCCTCGCCGGCCACGTACTCCATGGAGATGTAGATGGAAAGCCACTCCTCGCCGATGTCGTACATCCGGCAGACGTGCCGGTGGGAGACCTGGCGGGCCAGCTTGATCTCGTTGCGGAAGCGCTCGACGATCTCGAGGTCCGAGGCGATCTCGGGCTTGAGGAGCTTGAGGGCGACCACCTCGCGGATCTTGCTGTCGTAGGCCTTGTAGACCGTGCCCATGCCGCCCTTGCCGATCTCCTCGATGATCTCGAAGCGGCGGGCGAAGGTCGTGCCGCGCTCGAGTCCCCTCGAGGGTGTCTGGAAGGTGGCCGTCCCCGCGGCGACGGTGTCGCCCGTCCCGGGGAGCTCCCGGCCGCAACGGCCGCAGTAGCGCGTCCCCTCGGGGTTGTCGTTCTGGCAGCGCGGGCACTTCATGGCTTCAGGATATCAATTCAAATCGCCAATATCAAACCCATTAATGAATACTCCCGGCGGCCCGGATTGGTTCCCCCGGCTAGCGGCGCGCCCGGGCCGCGGCCGCCGGGTCCTCGCCCGGCTCGAGCGGCCGGAGGACGAATCTGTAGGCGTAGTCCTTGGCCGGCAGGGTGTATTCGGGGTGGACCCGGGCCCCCCAGGAATCGTCTCCGCCGACCCCCATTTGAGCGTGGTCGAGGGTCAGGCAGACGAAGTCGCGGACCGTGACGTCCGGCGGGTGCTTCGAGCCCCGGCTCTCCTGGGTCAGGTCCTCCGGCCAGTGGGGGTGGGCCGAGAACTCGAGGACCGGGTCGCCTGCGACGAGTAGGCCCCGGCCCCCGGCATCGCGGAAGGCCACCCAGCGGGTGTCGGTCCGGTTGCCGTATTCCTGGGGACTGACATAGGGGAAGGGCTCGCCGGCCGTCGTCTCGTGCAGGCCGACGAAGGCCGCGGTCTTGCGGTCCCGGTAGTTCTCGAACGGTCCGCGGCCGTACCAGAGGACTTTGTCGAACGCGCCCGGCACGGCCAGCTTCAAGCCGATACGGGGGATCTCGGGGAGCTTCGACCCGGCCGGCACCGTGAGCTTGCCGGTGACGGCGACGCGGCCGTCGCCCTCGATGTCGTAGGTCAGCGTTTGCGAGACGCCGCCACCGAAGCCGTACTCGACCGTGACCGTTACCCGGCCCGGAGCCGCGGCCCGAACCGTCAGGGACTTCAGGTCCCGGTAGAGGCTGGCCTGCCGCCAAAACGCCAAACGGCGGGGCATCTGGTTCCCGAAATCGTTGTCGGTGGGGGCGCGCCAGAAATTGGGCTCGATCCCGGAGGCGATGAGCTCGTGCCCGCCCTGGACGAAGGAATCGAGCGCTCCCGTCAGGCGGTCGAAACGGAGGGCGAAACCGTCGCCGGCGATCCGCAGGAAGCGCGGGCCGTCGTCGACCGTGAGCGGGGACAGGGCGCGCTCCGGCGCCGCCGGGGCGACGCCTCCGGCCGGGAACGGCAGCTGTTCCGCCGCTACGACGTAGCCCTTGGGGAGGCCGGTCCCTTCGGCTCGCGTCCGAAGAGCGACATTGAGGAAGTACTCGACGCCCGGCTGGGGTTGGAATTTCGGCAACGGGATCCGGAGGACCTTGGACGCGCGCGCCGCCACGGCCGGCCGTTCGATCGTCCCGGTCGTCATGACCTTCCCGTCGGCCGTGAGCTCCCAGGCGAGGTCGAACCGTTCGAGGCCGATGAAATCGTAGCGGTTGCGGATCTCGATCGTTCCGGCCGCGAGGTCGGCCGCGCGGAACTTGACGTACTGATAGACCTTCTTGACCTCGTAATAGGCGGGGTGGGGCGTCCGGTCGGGCCCGACGACGCCGTTGCAGCAGAAATTCTGATCGGACGGGACGTCGGCGGGGCCGTAGTCGCCGCCGAACGCCCAATAGAACAGGCCCTTCTCCGTCTTGGCCGCGAAGCCCTGATCGACCCAATCCCAGATGAAAGCGCCCTGGAGCTGGTCGTGGCTTTCGATCGCGTCCCAATAGTCCTGGAGGTTGCCGGTCGAGTTGCCCATGGAGTGGGCGTATTCGCACTGGATGAGCGGGCGCGCCTGCTTCGTCGAGGCGTACTTGACCATGCTCTCGATCGAGTCGTACATCGGGCAGAAGATGTCGGTGTGGGGCCGCAGCTCGGCCCGCTCGTACTGGACCGGCCGCGAGGGATCGCGCTTCTTGAGCCAGGCGTAGGCCTGCTCGAAGTTGACGCCGTCGCCGGCCTCGTTGCCGAGCGACCAGATGATGACCGAGGGGTGGTTCTTGTCGCGCTCGACCATGCGCTCGACGCGGTCGAGGTGGGCCGGGCCCCAGGCCGGGTCCTTGGCCAGGCTGCTCGGGCCGTAGCCCATGCCGTGGCGTCTCGATGTTGGCCTCGTCGACGACGTAGAGGCCGTACTCGTCGCAGAGCTCGTACCAGCGCGGATCGTCCGGATAGTGGCAGGTCCGGACGGCGTTGACGTTGGCCTGCTTCATGAGCTCGATGTCGCGGCGCATGGACTCCTCGGAGATGACGTGGCCCGTGTACGGGATCGTGCTCGTGGCGGTTGACGCCCTTGAGCCGGACCGGAACGCCGTTGACGAGGAGCAGGCCGTCCTTGATCTCGCTCGTCCGGAAGCCGATCTTCGAGGTGACCGCTTCGAACGGCCGGCCATCGCGTCCTTCAGCTCGAGGACGAGCCGGTAGAGCTCGGGCGTTTCGGCGCTCCAGCGGCGCACGGCCGCGGACGTTCGACTCGAAACGGAGGCGGGTCAGGCCGTCGCCGTTGACCGGGGCCACGGCGCGAGCTCCGTTGCGGCCAGGACCTTCTTGCCCGACGGTCGTAGAGGTCAGCGACGACGGTCCCGATGGACGAATCGGTCGCGGCGAGGCCGGTGAGTCTCGACCGTCGACGGCCAGCCGGCCGTCCCGTGTAACGGCCGTCCAGGCCGGCCCGGACCTCGAAGTCGCGGATCCGGATCTTGGGCGCGCGCGAGAGATAGACGTCGCGCTCGATGCCGGCCAGCCGCCAGAAGTCCTGGCACTCGAGATAGGAGCCGTCCGACCAGCGGTAGACCTCGACGGCCACGACGTTCTCGCCGGGCTTGAGGAAGCGGGTGATGTCCCATTCGGCGGGCGTCTTGGAGTCCTTGCTGAAGCCGAGCTTCTCGCCGTTGACCCAGACGTAGAAGAACGACTTGACGGCGCCGAAGTGGAGGAAGACCTCCATCCCGTCCCACGCCGTCGGGAACGGTGAACGTCCGGCGGTAGGAGCCGACGGGATTGTGATCGTGCGGCACGAAGGGCGGCTTGGGATTGCGGGCGAATTCGTAGGGAATGTTGACGTAGATCGGATAGTCGTAGCCCTGGAACATCCAGTTCGAGGGGACGGGCGTTTCCTTCCAGGCGCCGACGTCGGCGCCTGGCTTCCAGAAATCGAGCGGCCGGTCGGCCGGGCGGGGCGCCCAGTGGAACTTCCAGGGGCCGTTGAGGGACAAATAGCGGGGCGATCCTTTGGGATCGAGCTTGAGGGCCGAGGCCGCGTCGGGGAAGGGGACGAAGGTCGCCCGCGGCGCCTCCGTGCCGGAGTGGAGGGCGGCCGGATTCTCCCAGTCCTCCGGTCCGGTCTGGGACGGGGCCGGTGACAGGATCAGGAGGCCGAGACATACGAGCCAGATCGCGCGCTTGCTCATGGCTTGTCCTTTCGGGCCGACTAGCGGCCGGTCCAGAGGTCGCGGGGATAGGCGCCCGCCTCGACGAGCTCGCGGATGGCCGACTGGAAGAGCGGCCGGTCCTCGGGATAGGTCACGCCGAACCAGCGCTCCCGCGTCGGCAGGATCCGGACCCGGACCCGCTTTTCGCGGATGAGCTCGCCGACGACCTCGGGGATGAGGAACTCGGCCTTGTCGATCCGCGCGGCGTTGGCCTTCAGAAAGCCGGGGAAGCGCCGCTCGAGCTCGCCGAAGAGGTCCGGGGTGAAGCCCCAGAAGTTCATGGAGGTCCAGCTCCCGGGCTCGAGCGGCAGCCAGTCGACGCCGTTCTCCGTGTGCTTGATCCCGTCCGGAAAGCGCTTGATCTTCAGCAGCTCCCGGATGCCGGCGAGCTCGCCGTCGGCCGTGGCCTCGCAGACGCCGCGGGCCACCGTGCCGTGCTCCGAAAGCGTGTTCTCGAGCCGGTAGCCGACCATGGCGAAGTCGCCGGGGACGGCGGCCGCTCCCGGGCGGCGGAAATAGCCGGCCATGGCCTCGAAGGCCGTCCGGCCGTAGTAGTCGTCGGCGTTGATGGCCACGAAAGGCGTCGACACGGCCTCCCGGCAGGCCAGGATGGCCTGGGCCGTGCCCCAGGGCTTCTTCCGCCCGGCCGGGACGGAGAATCCCGGCGGGACCTGGTCCAGGGACTGGATGACGTAGGCCGTGTCGGCCGCCCGCTCGATGCGGCGCCCGATCCGTTCCCGGAAGGCCTCCTCGATGTCGGCCCGGATGATGAAGACGACGCGGTCGAAGCCGGCCCGGAGGGCGTCGAACACGGAGTAATCCAGGACCACCTCGCCGCTCGGGCCGACGGGGTCGATCTGCTTGAGTCCGCCGTAGCGGCTGCCGATCCCGGCCGCCATCACCACCAGGGTCAAGGACGACATCGGGCCTCCTCTTTGACGAACGCTCTTCCGTTCGCCCGTATCTTATTAAAACAGGCATACCCGGTCAATCAGTGAGGGCCTCTTCTCGGCTGTGCTCGCAACGGGGACAGGGATTTCCCGCGAGCCTGCCTTGTCGGTTCCTTTACTTCGCGCGGCCTATCTTATAATATTGATTATCAGAGAGAAGGTGCGTCTATGATCCGTTCGACGACCGTCATCTGCGTCCGCCACAAGGGGAAAACGGCCATGGCCGCCGACGGCCAGGTCACCATGGGCCAGACCGTCCTCAAGCGACGGCCCAGAAGATCCGCCGCCTCGGACAAGGGGGACATCCTGGCCGGCTTCGCCGGGTCCACGTCCGACGCCTTCGCCCTGTTCGCCCGCTTCGAGGCCAAGCTCGAGGAGCACCGCGGCAACCTGTCCCGGGCGGCCATCGAGCTGGCCAAGGACTGGCGCATGGACAAGGCCCTCCGCCAGCTCGAGGCCCTGCTCATCGTCGCCGACAAGGAGAGCGTCCTTCCTCATCTCCGGCACCGGCGACGTCATCGAGCCCGACGACGGCGTCCTGGCCATCGGCTCGGGCGGGCCCTACGCCCTGGCCGCGGCCCGGGCCCTGCTCCGGCACACCGACCTCGCGGCGCGGGCAGATCGCCGAGGAGGCCCTCAAGATCAGCGCCCGGCATCTGCGTCTACACGAACGACACGATCACGGTCGAGGAGCTCTAGATGCCGATCGTCCTGCCCGAAGCGCTCGAGCGGCCGAGCGGCCGAGCGTGCCCGAGGTCGAGCTGACGCCCCGGGAGATCGTCGCCGAGCTCGACAAGTACATCATCGGCCAGAAGCGCGGCCAAGAAGGCCGTGGCCATCGCCCTGCGCAACCGCTTCCGGCGGCGCCAGCGCTGCCTCCCGACCTGGCCGACGAGATCGCGCCCAAGAACATCCTCATGATCGGCCCGACCGGCGTCGGCAAGACCGAGATCTCCCGCCGCCTGGCCAAGCTGACCTCCTCGCCCTTCCTCAAGATCGAGGCCAGCAAGTTCACCGAGGTCGGCTACGTCGGCCGCGACGTCGAATCGATCGATCCGCGACCTCGTCCGCATCTCGGTCGACATGGTCAAGCAGGAGAAGGTCGCCGAGATCCGGGAGAAGGCCCGGGCCGCCGTCGAGGAGAAGCTGCTCGACATCCTCCTGCCGCCGCCCCCGAAGACGCGGCCCGACGCGCCGGACGAGGAGGAGACGAGCTTCCGCGAGACGCGCGAGAAGCTCCGGGCCCAGCTCCGGGCCGGGCTCCTCGACGAGCGGATGGTCGAGATCGAGGTCAAGGAGCGGACGGCGCCTCCCCTCGAGATCGTCTCCAACGGCGGGATCGAGGAGATCGGCATTCCAGATCCAGGAGCTCCTGCCCGGCTTCCTCGGCGGCCGGACCAAGCGCCGGAAGATGAAGCTCAAGGAGGCCCGCGAGATCGTTCTCGAGGAGGAGGAGAAGCGCCTCGTGGACATGGACCAGGTCTCCCGGCTGGCCGTCGAGCGGGTCGAGCAGTCGGGCATCATCTTCCTCGACGAGATCGACAAGATCGCCGGCCGCGAGTCCGGCCACGGGCCCGACGTCAGCCGCGAGGGCGTCCAGCGCGACCTCCTGCCGATCGTCGAGGGCACGACGGTCAACACCCGCTACGGGCTCGTCCGGACCGACCACATCCTGTTCATCGGGGCCGGCGCCTTCCACGTGTCCAAGCCCTCCGACCTCATCCCCGAGCTCCAGGGCCGCTTCCCCATCCGGGTCGAGCTCACCCCGCTGACGCGGGACGACTTCGTGCGCATCCTGACCGAGCCGGAGAACGCCCTCATCCGCCAGTACGAGGCCCTCATGGGCACCGAGGGGGTCAAGGTCGAGTTCACGCCGGACGCCGTCGACGAGATCGCCGACATCGCCGAGAAGGTCAACGCCGACGCCGAGAACATCGGGGCCCGCCGCCTCCACACCGTCGTCGAGAAGGTCATGGAGGACATCTCGTTCGCCGCCCCGAACATCGAAGAGAAATTCCTGCGCATCGACCGGGACTACGTGCACGAGCACCTCAAGGACATCCTCGTCAGCCAGGACCTGCGGCGCTTCATCCTGTGATGACCAAACCGCTCGGAACGCTCTTCGTCGCCCTGGCCCTGCTCGTCCCGACGGCCTGCGGCCGCAAGGGACCGCTCGAGCTGCCGGCGGGCCGGGCGCCCATGGCCGCGGCGGACCTCACCGCCCTGGCCGAAGGCGGGGAGATCGTCCTGTCCTGGACGAACCCTGGCAAGACCCTCGCCGGCCGTCCCCTGCGCGAGCTCGAGGCCGTCGAGATCTGGGTTTTCGAGGGCGCTCTTCCGGCCGCCGGGCGGGGCCCCTCGGACGCCGAGGTCGAGAAGTCGGCCCGGCTCGAGCGGAAGATCCCGGCCGCCGCGCCGGGCCTCCGGATGTCCTACCGGCTTACGCCCGCCCCGGGAGCCGCCGGCGCGCGACGCCTGGCCTTCACCGTCCGCTTCACCGGGCCGGGCGGCCGACTCTCGGAATTTTCCGTCCCGGCCTTCGCGACGACCGGAGGGAAGCCTTGAAGATCTACCGTTTCCGTTACCGCAAGAGGATCCTCCAAGGCGTTCTCAAGGAGGAGTTCCTGTTCCCGATCGTCGGCTCGGTCTTCGGCGACTTCCGCCTGGCGACGAGCCCCGTGCCCATCGGCGACGTCCGGGTCCTGCCGCCGGTCCTGCCGACCAAGATCGTCGGCATCGGCCGCAACTACAGGGACCACGCCCAGGAATTGGGCAACCCCCTGCCCGAGGAGCCGCTCGTCTTCCTGAAGCCGCCGACGGCCGTCATCGGGCACCTCGACGCCGTCGTCATGCCGCCCGTCTCGGCGCGCGTGGACTACGAGGGCGAGGTCGGCGTCGTCATCCGCAAGAAGGCCCGCTCGCTCGGCGACGACGATCCCGTCGACGGCTATATCCTCGGCTATACCGCTTTCAACGACGTCACCGCCCGGGACCTGCAGGCCAAGGATGTCCAGTTCACCCGGGCCAAGGGCTTCGACACCTTCGCCGCCGTCGGGCCCTGCGTCGCGACCGGGCTCGACCCGGCCTCGATCCGCCTCAAGACCTTCCTCAACGGCAAGCTCGTCCAGTCGGGGACGACGGCCAGCCTCATCTTTTCCATCCCTTACCTCGTCCGCTTCCTGTCCCGGATCATGACCCTCAACCCCGGCGACATCATCGCCACGGGCACGCCGGCCGGGGTCGGGCCCGTCTCGCCCGGCGACCGGGTGGACGTCCAGATCGAGGGGATCGGAGTGCTCTCGAACCCGTTCCGCCGCCCGGGCGGCAAGGAGGACCCATGAAGCTGTTCCTGGATTCGGCCAATTTCGAGGAGATCCGCGAGGTCGCGAGCTGGGGCGTCCTCGACGGAGTGACCACCAACCCTTCGCTCTGTTCCAAAGAGAGCGTCTCCTTCGAGGACAATATCCGCAAGATCTGCGCCCTCTGTCCCGGCCCCGTCAGCGCCGAGTGCGTCTCCCTCAAAGCCGACGAGATCGTCGTCGAGGGCCGGGAATTGGCCCGGATCGCCCCCAACATCGCCGTCAAGATCCCCGTGGGCTTGGAAGGCCTCAAGGCCACCAAGGTCCTCCACAGCGAGGGGATCGCGGTCAATATGACGCTCGTCTTCTCGACGGGCCAGGCCCTGCTCGCCGCCAAGGCCGGGGCCCGCTTCGTCAGCCCGTTCATCGGCCGGCTCGACGACGTCTCCGAGGACGGCATGGCCCTCATCGAGGAGATCGTCCAGGTCTTCGAGAACTACCGGCTCGAGACCGAGGTCATCGTCGCCAGCGTCCGCCACCCGCGGCACGTCATCGAGGCGGCCCTGCTCGGCGCCGACATCGCCACCGTGCCCTACGGGGTCATGGAGAAGCTGGTCCGGCACCCGCTGACGGACATCGGCGTCGAGCGCTTCCTGGCCGACTGGAGGAAAGTCAAGAAGTGAGGGTGCTGCCGATCTTCCGGATCCGCGAACAGGTCCGGGCCCTCGTCCAGAAGGTCCGCCGGGCCGCGGTGTTCCTCCTCGTCCTGGCCGTCCTCGCCGCCAGCCTGATCGTCGGCAAGTCGGTCCTTCTCAACGAGGTCCGCAAGGAGGTCCGGAAGACCCTGACCTACGACCGGCTGTCGCTGTCCACCATCCCGCCCACCCTGGTCATCGAGAACCTCCGCTCGATCGAGGAGCCGGCGACGGTCCGGGTCCGCCGGGTCCGGATCGAGATCCCCTTCAAGTCGCTCCTGCGCAACCGCAAGGTCCTGAACGTCGTCCTCGAGTCGCCGGAGTTCCGCGTCCGGCCGCGGGCCAAGGGCGCCGCACCGCGTCCATCCCGGCCGCCGCTCTCGATCCTGTCCCTGCCGTTCCTCATCGAACGGGGGCTCATCGAGAACGGCTCGTTCGTCTACGAGTCGGGCGGGACGACCGTCGAGGCCCGGGGCGTCCGGGCGCTCGTCACCCAGCAGGGAGAGAGCTTCGCCGTCCGGGCCTCGGCCGAACGGAGCGCTTACACCACCCCCCAGCACGGAACGGAGCCGCTCGGCGCGCTGGCCGTCCTGCTCTCCGGCAAGGGTGAAGAGGTGACGGTCGACCGGCTTTCGGTCGACGGGCCCGGGATATCGCTCGAAGCCGAGGGCCGCCTCCGGAACCCCTTCGATCCGGCGGGCGAGCTCCGGACGCGCTTCGAGGTCGACACGGAATTCCTCGATGCCCTGCTCCATCTGCCCTTCGACTGGCGGGGCATGGCCGCCGGGGAAGGGCGCATCGAGCGGAATGACGGCCGCATCGCCGTTTCGACAAGCCTCCATTCGAGGACATTGGCCATGTGCGGCGTGCCCCTGGGCGCCCTCGACGGCCGTTTCGAGATGGCGCCGGGTACGGGCGGTAAGCTCGAGGTGGGGCTTCAGAAGCCCGGGCGTCCGGCCGAACGGCTCGACCTGACCTTTCGCGGCGGGCGGGTGGAGGGTCAAGCGGCGCCGATGTTCGTCGATCCCGTCTTCCGCGAGATCAAGATCCCCTGGCCGGTCAAGTCGCCGGTCTGGGGGGCGTTCACCCTCGAACACCGCAAGCTCGCGGTGGAGGCCGAGTTCCGGGACGGATCGCTCGAGAAGGTCGGGGACCGTTTCGCCTTCCGGGGCGGCGTCGAGGTCGGCGTCGATTTCGCCAACCATCTCGTCGACGTCCGGACCCAGGGCCTTGAATCGAGCTTCGGCCGGATCGAGGCCGCGGCCGCGATCGACCTCAAGGGGGCGATCGACGCCCGGATCCGGGGCCCGATCACCGACGTCAAAGAGACCCGGGAGTTCGTCTCCTACGCCCTCGACCAGGAGTTCGGCTTCGGCGAGATCCGCGGCCGGGGCTACGCCGACGTCCGACCTCGGCGGGCGACGCGGCCTCGCCGGACGTCGTGATCAAGGCCACGCTCTCGCCCGGCGGGTTCGACCTCTTCGACGCGGCGGCCGTCGAGGCGGACGTCCGCCTTTCTCCCGCCGGTTTCGAGGGCCTCTTCGACATCGACGATCCCCTCCTGAAGGGCCGGGTCCGGGTCAAGACCGCGAACGAGGCCCTCGACGTGGAGGTCAGCGGCGGGGACGGGGAGCTCAGCCGGATCCTGCCGGCCCTCGAGGTCCCGCTCGCTCTCTCCGGCCGGGCGGCCGGGGATTTCCGGATGACCGACAGGGCCGGGGCGCGGGAGTTCTCGGGGACGTTCACGAGCCCCGCGATCGAGGGCTACGGCCAGTCGGCCCGTAACCTCGCCGGACGCATCGCCTGGAAGAACGGCATCCTGTCCTTCCCCGAGCTGGCCATGGATTTCCACGGCGGGCGCTTCGACGGCCGGCTGGCCGTCGGGCCGGCCACCGGGGACTTCGACGTCGACCTGCGCGGCGAGGAGCTCGATTTCCGGACCGTCGTCCCGGCCGCCGGCGGCCGCCTGTCCCTGTCCCTCGCCGGGAAGGGCGTCTTCGGCCGCGACAAGCTCCCCGGACTGTTCAGCATCAAGGACATGGCCCTCTCGCCGCTCGACCGGACCGAGGCCCGCGGCGACCTGAAGCTGGAGGTCACGGGCGGGCGCGTCCAGCTCGACCTCGCGGGGCGGCTCGCCGCCGGCGCGAACCCGTTCGAGGCCGGCTTCGTCTTCCCGCTCTCGGGCGAGCCGTTCACGGGGACGGTCAAGGGTTCCCTCACCGACCTCGACCTGGCCATGCCCTGGGACGGGGCCAAGGGCCGGCTCGACTACACGGCCGAGGTCCGCGGCGAGGAGCCCGCGACGCGCATCTCCATCGCCTTGAGCGCCGCGGGGCCCGTCCTGCCCCTGCCGGGCTTCGCCTACGCCCTGACCGACTTCACCATGACCGGGAAGTACGCCGACGGCCGGCTGTCCTTCACCTCGATCGGCGGCAAGCTCGGCGGCGGGGCCGTCCGCGGCTCGGGCGACCTCGGCATCGGCGAGAACGGCGTCGCGACGATGGACCTGCGGCTCGAGGCCAAGGACATGCTGCTCTCGCCCATGGAGAGGCTCCGCGTCCAGGCCGACGCGTCCCTGCGCCTGCTCAAGGACGCCAAGCGCTTCGTCACGGAGGGCGAGATCGTATTCTCGCGGCTGGATTGGCGACGCGAGATCTACGAGGAGTTCAGCTTCTCCACGCCGACCGACGAGCCCGAGCCCGAAGGGCCCTCGTTCTTCGACGGTATGACCCTCAACATCCGGCTGCGGGCCGACGAGAACGCGAACATCGAGAACTCCCTCGGCCGCTTCAGCGTCCGGTTCGATCTGACCGCGACCGGGGCCTTCAGCTCGCCGGTCCTGCTCGGGGACATCGACCTCGGGAGCGGGGACTTCTACTTCCAGGACCGCAGCTTCCGGGTCATCCACGGCCGGCTGAGCTTCACCGATCCCGTCAACCCCGAGCCCTACCTCGACTTCCGCGGCGAGACCTACGTCAAGGACTACCGGGTGACGCTGAACATGAGCGGTTCGGTCAGCCGCCTCAAACCGGAATTCTCCTCGTCGCCGCCGCTGCCGCCCGAGGAGATCCTGTCCCTCCTGGCCCTGGGCGAGTCCTTCCGGCGGATGTATTACTCGTACGCCGGCGACCGGAGCACGGCCCTGAACACGGCCTCGCTCCTGACCTACCAGATCGCCGACCTGGCCAAGAAACGGACGGGAGGCCTCTTCTCGCTCGACCGCTTCCGCATCGATCCATACATCCCGGAGAGCGCGCCCGGCGGCATCGCCGCACGCATCACCGTGGGCAAGAAGGTCTCCAAGAACGTGCTCTTCATCTATTCGACGATCCTGGCCAACTCCACCGTCATGGCCGAGATCGACGAGGTCCCCATCTTCCGCATGGAATGGGAGATCAGCCGGAAGTTCTCGCTCGTGGGCGGGCGGGACGACAGGGGAAGGTTCGGTTTCGATGTCAAGTTCCGCAAGCGCTTCTAGACCGCGCCGCAATGGCCGGCGGGCCGGGGCCGCCGCGGCCCTGGCCGTCGTCCTGGCCCTCTGGGGGGCGAAGCCGGTCACGGCCCAGGAGCCCGGGGCGGCGGTCGTCGACCGCGTCACCGTCGAGGTCGACGGCCGGCCCGGAGAGCCGGGGCTCCTCGACCTCATCCCCATCCGGCCGGGCGATCCCTTCTCGCCGCGCCTCGTCGATCAGGCCGTGAAACAGATCTTCGCCACGGGCCTGTTCGCCGACGTCCGCGTTTCGAAAGAGGGCGAGGAGCGGATCGGCCTGGCCTTCATCCTGGTCCGGACCGTCTTCATCGACGCCGTCCGTTTCCGGGGCACGAAGGCCTCGCCGGCCCGGCTGGCCGAGAGCCTGACGGTCCTCCGGCCGGGCGCTTACCTCCAGGAAGACCGGATCCCCGACGCCGTCGCCGAGGTCCGGGCGGGCCTGAGACGGGAAGGGTATTTCGACGCCGTCGTCGCCTGCGACGTCCGCCGCAAGCCCGGTTCCACCGCCGACCTGGTCTTCCGGGCGACGGACTGGAAGAGCTACCGGGTCGGCGGGCTCGAGATCGAATGGAAGGCCGATATCCCGGAGAGCGCCCTGCTCCGGAAGATGAAGACCAAAGTCGGCGACGTCTATGTCCCGAATCGCCTGGCCGCGGACCTGGAGGCCCTATCCGCGGGATTGGGCCGGCTGGGCTACCGGAGGTCCGAGGTCTCCCTGGCCGGCGAGGTCTTCGACGAGCCGAACCACCGGGTCGACCTGCGCGTCGAGATCCTGCCCCAGGAGAAGATCACCGTCGTCATCAACGGGGCCAAGGTCCCCGTGAGCCTCGTCGAGCCGATCTGGGAGGAGCGGGTCTTCGAACCGTGGGGGCTCGACGAGGGCGACGTCCGCATCCTCAATCATCTCCGCCGCAAGGGCTACCTGTTCGCCGCGGTCGAGAGCCGGGTCGAGCACGGCCCCGACGAGACCCGCATCGTCCACGACGTCGCGCCGGGCGACCGGTTCAGCGTCAAGACGGTCGACTTCCGGGGCCTCACGGCGTTCTCGAGCCTCGACATGAGGACCCGCCTGGCTATCCGCGAGGGGGTCCCGTTCTTCTCCCTCCTCAAGTACGACCGGCTCTTCCAGATGCCCCGGGAGATCGAGAGCTATTACCGGGAGAGCGGTTACGCCGACGTCCAGGTCCGGCTCGACCTCGTCCGGGAGAAGGAAGGGGTCCGGGCGGTCTTCGACGTCCGCGAGGGGGGGAAGGTCTCGGTCGAGGACATCCGCATCGAGGGGACGTCGATCTTCCCCGCCGAGGTCCTGGCCCGGGAGCTCTTCAGCCGCCGGGGAGGGCCGTACTATCCGCCCAACGTGCAGCGGGACGTCGGCCAGATCGAGATCTACTATCTGAACCGCGGCGTCCGCGGCACCGACGTCGTGTCCCGGGTCGAGCCGGCCGGCGAGGGCCGCGTCTCCCTCGTCTACGAGGTGGACGAGGGGAACCGGGTCGCCGTGCGCAACGTCTTCGTCACGGGCAACCGGACGACGCGGATGAGCGTCATCCGCCGGGAGATCCGGGTGAAGAAGGGCGCCGATGCCGACTACTCGAAAGCCCAGGAGACGAAGCGGCGGCTCGAGCGGCTGGGGATCTTTTCGGACGTCCGCGTCGACGAGGTCCAGACCGGCTCCGCCGACGAGGTCGTCGTCGTCACCGTCCGCGAGGGCGAGAAGAATTACACCGGCCTCGGGCTCGGGTTCGAGTCCCTGACGCCGCTCACCGGCTCGCTGGCCTCCTGGCCGAGCGATTTCCGGCCCCGCGGCACCGCCGAATACATCCGCAGCAACATCTTCGGGCTCGGCGCCCAAGTGGGCGTCCTCGGCCAGATCAGCACGAGAGAACGGCGGGCGGTGCTCTCGTGGAACCAGCCCTACCTCTTCGGCCTGGCCATGCCGACGACGGTCCTGGGTTGGCTCGAGCGGGAAGCCCGGGAGAGCTTCACCCTCGACCGGCGAGGGATCAGCCTCAGCGCGGTCAAGTCGCTGAGCAAGGCCCGGCTGCTCCTGGCCTCCCTGAGCCTGACCCGGACGGCCCTCAAGGACGTCGACCTCGACAACCTTCCCCCGGATATCGACCGCCAGTTCCTGCCGTACTCGGCGGCCCTGGCCTCGGTCAGCATGAGCTGGGAGAGGCGCGACGACACGCTCAATCCCACCAAGGGCTACTTCTTCAGCGCCGTCGGCGAATGGGGCGTCCCGGTGTTCGGCATGGAGTCGGACTATCAGAAGATCTTCCTGAAGTTCCAGATCTACCGGCCCGTGACCTCCGGCGTCAATCTCAGCCTGACGGCCCGGCTGGGGCTCGGCAACGGCCTGCGGCACCTGCCGGAACGGTTCTTCGCCGGCGGCAGCAACACCTTCCGGGGCGAGGAGTTCGAGATGCTCGGGCCCCTCGACGACACGACCCTCAAGCCCTACGGCGGCGAGGCGGTCTTCCTCGTCAACACCGAGATGTCGTTCGCCATCGTGCCGTCGTGGCGGGAGATGCGGCTGGGCGCCTTCTTCGACCTCGGCAACGTCTACGCGACCCTCGGCGAGTTCCGGCCTCTGGACCTGCGCGGCGCGGCCGGCGCGGGCCTCCGTTACCGGACCCCGCTCGGTCCGGTCCGCGTGGAGATCGCCTGGAAGCTCTGGGGCTTCGACGCCCAGGACCGGAAGGGCCGGCCGCTCATCTTCCTGACGATCGGCCACATCTTTTAATGAGGCGGAGGCGACGATGACGAAAAGGATCCTGCTCGCGACGCTCCTCGCGGCGTCCCTCCTGCCGGCCCAAGCGGTCAACTGCCTGGTCGCCGTGGTCAACGGGGACGTCATCACGCTGCTCGACGTCCAAGTCGCGGCCGAGTTCGGGCTGGGCTATCCGGCCGGGGAAGGCGAGGACCCGCGCCTGCGGGCCCTCGACGCCCTCATCGAGCGCAAGATCGTCCTCGACCTGGCGCGCGAGAACCGCGGCCTGACCGGCGAGGAGCTCGACGCCGCCCTCGAAGATCTCGGCCGGTCGTTCGGCGACGCGGCCTTCGCCGCCAAGCTGGCCAAGTTCGGGCTCCGGCCGACGGACCTCGCGCCCTACCTCGAGGAACGCGTCCTTTTCGAGCGGGCCCTGGCCGTCCGGTTCAGCGCCGCGATCCCGGTGCCCCTGACCGAGGTCGAACGGACCTACCGCGACATCTACGTTCCCGAGCAGGGCCGGCTCGGCCTCGCGGTCGAGCCGTTCGACAAGGTCTCGGGAGCGCTCGAGACCCGGATCCGGGATGAGCGGCTGACCCGCCAGACCAAGGACTGGATCCGCGACCTGAGGAAACGGGCCAACATCCAGATCAAGAAGGATTGCCTGAAATGAACGTCGCCTACCTTTTTCCGGGACAGGGTTCGCAGGCCGTGGGCATGGGCCGGGACCTCTACGACCGGTCCGCCGAGGCCCGGGCCCTCTTCGACGCCGCCGACGCGATCCTCGGCTTCCCGCTCTCGCGGCTCTGCTTCGAGGGGCCGGAGGAGGAGCTCCGGCTGACCCGCAACACCCAGCCGGCCCTCCTCGTCGTCAGCACGGCCGCCTGCCGCCTTCTCGGGCGGGACCCGGCCGTGGCCGCCGGCCACAGCCTGGGGGAGTACTCGGCCCTCGTGGCCGCGGGCGTCCTGCGGTTCGAGGACGCCGTGCTCCTCGTCCACAAGCGGGGACGCTACATGCAGGAGGCCGTGCCCGTCGGCGTCGGAGCGATGGCCGCCGTCCTCGGCGTCCCCGGCGAGACGGTCGCGGAGAAGCTGGCCGGCGTCCGGTCGGGCCTCGTCGAGATCGCCAACTGGAACAGCGACGACCAGATCGTCATCTCCGGCGAAAAAGCCGCGGTCGACGAGGCGCTGGCCGCGATCCAGGCGCCCCGGTCGGTCGTGTTGCCGGTCAGCGCGCCGTTCCACTCGCGGCTGATGAAGCCGGCCGAGGCGCGGCTGGCCGCCGACCTCGACGCCGTCGCCTTCGCGGACCCGCGTTTCCCCATCGTCACCAACGTCGACGCCCAACTCATCCGGACCGGAGCGGAAGCCCGGGACGCCCTCAAGCGGCAGGTCAGCCGCTCCGTCCTGTGGACGAAGTCCATGGCCGTCCTGAAGGACATGGGGATCGAGGCCTGCGTCGAGTGCGGGCCGGGCAAGGTCCTGGCCGGATTGCTCAAGCGCATCGCTCGGGGCTGGCCGAAGCCTCCGGCGTTCTACAACGTGGAGAACACGGAAGGCGCGGAGAAGGCGAAGACGGCGCTATTCGGCCCGCTGTGAGATGACCTGCGGCCCGAAGCGGATAAAATATTCCAGGGCCGAGATGATGGCCAGGGCGACGACCAGCCAGAGGCCGACGTTGGCCACGGTCATGATGGTCTTCCCCAGGTAGCCCGGGCCCAGGACGAGGGCCCCGAGGATCCATGATTCGCTGCCCATCTTGGCCTTGCCGAAGGCCGAGGCCGGGATATTGATCCCCTTGGACGAGGCCATGGCCCGGAATCCCGAGACGGCGATCTCCCGGCCGATGATGATGATGGCCGCCGAAGCCGGGACGAGCCCGAGCTCGACGAGGCAGATCAGGGCCGAGGCGATGAGGAGTTTGTCGGCCGTCGGATCGAGGAGCTGGCCCAGGACCGTGACCTCGCCCTTGCGCCGGGCGATCCAGCCGTCGACGGCGTCGGTCAGCGTGGCGAAGATATAGACGGCCAGGGCGAAGATCTCGTGGCCCCGGAAATCGGCCAGCATCAGGATCACCAGGGCCGGGATGGCCAGGATCCGGGCCAAGCTGAGGTAGTTCGGGATGTTCACGCTCCAGAATTTACACCACCGGGCGCGCGGCTGTCAATCTTGCAAAAGACCAGGGCCGTGGGTATAGTGAGGGCTCGCTCATGGCCAACGACACCTCCCTGACCCCGATGATGGAGCAGTATTTCCGCATCAAGGAGCTCCATCCCGACGCCCTCCTGTTCTTCCGCCTGGGCGATTTCTACGAGATGTTCTACGAGGACGCCCGGACCGCCGCGCCCGTCCTGGACATCGCCCTGACCTCGCGGCAGAAGGTGCCGATGTGCGGCGTGCCTTATCACGCCGTCGCCGCCTACCTGCCCAAGCTCCTCCGCCAGGGCTTCAAGGTGGCCATCTGCGAGCAGGTCGAGGACCCCAAGGCGGCCAAAGGGGTCGTCAAGCGGGAGGTCATCAAGGTCCTGACGCCGGGCACGGCCGTCGAGATCGACGCCGAGGACGCCAAGGAGAGCACGTACATCCTGTCGCTGGCGCTCGAGGACGAGGGCTGGGGCCTGGCCCTGCTCGACCTCACGGCCGGCGAGATCCGGACCCTCGAGGGCGGCTGGCCCGAGATCCGGGTCCTGGCGGACGAGGTCTTCCGGGCGGCGCCCAAGGAGGTCCTCTATCCCGAGGGCGCCGAGGAAGCCCTCAAGCGGGTCCTGGCGCTCGCCGGTCCGGTGGCGATCGCTCCCAGCCCGGCCGAGGGCTGGCTCTTCGACCCGCCGGAGGCCGCCCGCGTCGTCCTCGGCCACTTCGGGGCCAAGGCCCTCTCCGGCCTCGGTCTCGAGGACCGCAAGCGGGCCGTGGCCGCGGCCGGGGCCCTCATCGCCTATGTCCGCAAGGTCCGCCATGACTCCCTGGCCCTCGTCGGCCGCATCTCCTACATCTCCGCAGGCGACCACCTGGTCCTCGATGCCACGACCGTCCGCAACCTCGAGCTGGTCCGAAACCTGCGCGACGGCAAGGTCAAGGACACCCTGCTCGACGTCATCGACTTCACCGTGACCGCGCCGGGAGGCCGCCTGCTCCGCTCCTGGCTGCTGCGGCCGCTCTACGAAGTGAAGGCCATCGCCGCCCGCCAGGACGCCGTCGCCGAGGCCCTGGGCGCGACCATCGCCCGGCGCGAGCTACGCGAGGTCCTGAAGGGGATCCTCGACCTCGAGCGGCTGGCCGGCAAGATCGCGCTGGCGGCGGCCCACCCCCGCGATCTCGTCGCCCTGAAGAGATCGCTCCAGCCCCTGCCGCACGTCGAGCGGGAGCTCCGGTCCTTCGCGGCGCCCCTCTTCCGGGACATGGCCGCCCGCTGGGACAACGCCGCCGACGTCGCCGGCCTCGTCGAACGGGCCATCCTCGACGAGCCGGCCTTCCTGCTGACCGAGGGCGGCATCGTCCGGGACGGCTGGAACGCCGAGCTCGACGACCTGCGCTCGGTCAGCCGGTCCGGGAAAGGCTTCATCGCCCAGCTCGAACAGCGGGAGAGGGAGCGCACGGGCATCGGCTCGCTCAAGGTCCGCTACAACCGGGTCTTCGGCTACTACATCGAGGTGACCAAGCCCAACCTGCCCCAGGTCCCCGCGGATTACATGCGCAAGCAGACCCTGGTCAACTCGGAGCGCTTCCTGACCCCGGAGCTCAAGGAATACGAGGACAAGGTCCTCCACGCCGAGGAGCGCATCGGGATCCTCGAGCACCGGCTGTTCCTCGAGGTCCGCGAGACCGTGGCCAAGGAGGTCGCGCGCCTGCAGCGGATCGCCGCCGACGTCGCCGCGCTCGACGTCCTGCTGGCCCTGGCCGAGTGCGCCGCCCGCCGCGACTACGTCCGCCCGACGGTCGACGACGGCGACGCCCTGCGCATCGAGGCCGGCCGCCACCCGGTCATCGAAACGAGCCGGGCCGAGCCCTTCATCCCCAACGACCTCGAGATCGACGGCGGCGCCAACCAGGTCCTCATCATCACCGGCCCGAACATGGGCGGCAAGTCGACCTTCTTGCGGCAGGCGGCCCTCATCACGATCCTCGGCCAGATGGGCGCCTTCGTCCCGGCCAAATCGGCGACCCTCGGCCTCGTCGACCGCATCTTCACCCGCATCGGGGCCATGGACTTCCTGAGCGTCGGGCAGTCGACCTTCATGGTCGAGATGCTGGAGACGGCCGCCATCCTCCATAACGCCACGTCGCGGAGCCTCATCCTGCTCGACGAGGTCGGCCGGGGCACGAGCACGTTCGACGGCCTGAGCATCGCCTGGGCCGTGGCCGAGCGGCTCCACGAGCGCGAGAACCAGCGGCCCAAGACGCTCTTCGCCACCCACTACCACGAGCTGACCGAGCTGGCCCTGACCCTGCCCCGGATCAAGAACCACCACGTCTCGGTCCGGGAGTGGAAGGACGAGGTCGTTTTCCTGCGCAAGATCGTGCCGGGGCCGTCCGACCGGAGCTACGGCATCCACGTCGCCAAGCTGGCCGGCATCCCCCGGGACGTCATCGACCGGGCCCGGGAGATCCTCTTCAACCTGGAAAAGCAGGAGCTCGACGAGGCCGGTCAGCCGCGGCTGGCCAGCCGCGGCCGGCCCTCCGGCGACCGCAACCAAATGATGCTCTTCGCCGAGGATCGCGAGTTCGCCCTGCTGCGGGAGATCCGGGCGGAGATCGAGGAGCTCGATCTCGCTTCTCTGACCCCCCTCGAAGCGCTGAACGCCCTGGCCGGGCTCAAGGGCCGCCTGGGCTCCGGCGGTCAGTAGGTCTCGGACTCATCCTCGACGGAGAACCCGTCCTCGAGATCCTCGTCCTCTTCCTCGTCTTCGTCCTCGTCGAGGTCCTTGTCGCCGTCGTCCTCTTCGTGGAGCGCCTCGCCGTCGTCCTCCTTGCGCTCTTCCAGGGCCGCGTCGAACTCGTCGCGGTCCTCGAAGCGGCGCAGGACGTTGGCGGCCGCGTCGCTGTAGCAAAGCTCGAGATAGTCGTCTTCGATGACGCAGAACACGGACTTCGAGTGCCCGGTCTGGAGATTGCCGATGGTCTCGACGATCTCCGCGCTCTTCGCCTTCTTGATCGCGTCGAGCGTCAACCAGCTCGTGACTTCCATCTCTTCCATGACGCGCTCCTACTGACAATAGATATGCATTTTTTCCGGCTTGTCAAGGGCTGCGGCGGCGGCCGTGAGCCGTTCGAAAGGGAGGACTTGACAATGCCGGAAGAACTCCGTTCCCGTTCCGCCCGCGGGCCCCGTCGCTGTCAAAGAGCTTTACACGGCGCCGCGTCCCGGTGCGCCGGGAAGGGGACCCGCGGCCGTCGGTCAGGGGGCCTGAAAGGTGCGGCCATGGCATGAAGATTGCTGATGTGTTCTGAGATAGGATCCATCACGGGGGAGGAAGAGACCCATGAAGAAAACGTTTGTCGCGATGTCGCTCGTCCTGTTCATGTCGGCCGGACCGGCCGTCACGGCGCAGGAGAAACCCACGTTCGCCAATTACCAGGACATGCGCGCGCATCTCGGCCAGCTCTTCGAGCAGAAGAAATACGCCGAGGCGGCCGCGCTCCTGGAAAGCGTCCTCGACCTCTTTCCCGAGAACGTCCTGGCCAACACGTTCAACCTGGCCGCGGCGCGCGCCTACCTGGGCGAGGCCGACAAGGCCGTCGCGGCCCTGGAGGAAGGCCATCGGCGGGGCGTCTTCTATGGGACCTGGGATTTCGGCGCCGCGCTGTGGGCCCCGGTCAAGGGGTCCCCGCGCTTCGACGTCTTCTGGAAGGCGAACGAGGCCCGGATCGCGGAGGCCTCGAGCCGGGCCACCGTGAAGATCGAGGTGGTAACTCCCGCGGGCTACGATCCGGCCCGGACCTACCCGCTCTTCATCGCCCTCCACGGCGGCGGCGAGTCCATCGCCGAGCTGAAGCCCATCTGGACCTCGGACCGCCTCCGCGTCGAGTTCGTCACAGCCTACGTCCAGTCGACCCAAGTGGCCAGCATGAAGGGCTTTCACTGGCAGGACGAGGCCCTCACCCTGCGGGATCTCGGAGGAGGCCTATCAGTCGATCCTCCGGCAGTATCCGGTGGACAGCGGCCGGGTGATCGTCGGGGGCTTTTCTTCGGGCGGCTTCGGCGCGTTCGTGGCCGCTTTCCGGAACATCTTCCCGGTCCGGGGTTTCTTCGCGCTCTGCCCGGCGGTGCCTGAAGCCGTCCGCGACGAGGACGTCAAGGCCGCGGTGGGCCGCGGCCTCCGCGGGACCATCCTGACGACGGAGCTGGACCAACGCACGGATGCGCAACGGGCCTTCGCCGAGCGTTTGAGGGGCCTCGGCTTCCCGGTCGAATTCCACGTCGCCCCGAACATCGGCCACTGGTTCCCGGAGGATTTCGGGGCCCGGCTCGACCGGGCCATCGGCCTCATCATCCCCGACGCGCCGGCCCCCCGCCGCTAGCGCGCCGGCGCCTTGACAGCCCCTCGCCGGGGGGCTTAAATAGATAAGAAATCCCCCCGGGAGGTCGATCCGATGAGATGGGATCAGTTCACCGTCATGTCCCAGGAGGCCATCCAAAAGGCCCAGGGCAAGGCCGAGGAGCTCGGCCATCCGGAGATCCGCGCGGAGCATCTGCTCTGGAGCTTCCTGGCCCGGGACGAGAACATCGTCAACGCCCTGCTGGCCAAGATCGGCGCGCCCGCCGAGAGGATCCAGTCCGACCTCGACGCGGCCCTGGCCCGCCTGCCCAAGGTCAGCGGGGGAGGGGAGACGGCGCTGTCCTCCGAGCTGCGCCAGATCCTCGACGCCGCCCGCAAGGAGGCGGAACAGCTCAAGGACGAGTACGTCTCGACCGAGCACCTGTTCCTGGCCATGCTCAAGGACGGCCGGAACGGGGCCGCGAAGATCCTGCGCGCGGCGGGCGTCACCGAGGAGGCCGTCCTCAAGGCCCTGGCCGCCGTCCGCGGCTCGCAGCGGGTGACCGACCCCGAGCCCGAGGGCAAGTACCAGGTCCTCGAGAAGTACACCCGCGACCTGACCGCCCTGGCCCGCCAGGGCAAGATCGACCCGGTCATCGGCCGCGAGGACGAGATCCGGCGGGTCATCCAGGTCCTGTCGCGGCGGACCAAGAACAATCCCGTGCTCATCGGCGAGGCCGGCGTCGGCAAGACGGCCGTCGTCGAGGGCCTGGCCCAGAGGATCGCCAACGGCGACGTGCCCCAGTCGCTCAAGAACAAGAGGCTGCTGGCCCTGGACATGGGCTCGCTCGTGGCCGGGACGAAGTTCCGCGGCGAGTTCGAGGACCGGCTCAAGGCCGTGCTCAAGGAGATCGGCGAAGCGGGCGGCGCGATCGTCCTGTTCATCGACGAGCTGCACACCATCATGGGCGCCGGCGCGGCCGAGGGCTCGATGGACGCCTCGAACATGCTCAAGCCGGCCCTGGCCCGCGGCGAGCTCCGCTGCGTCGGGGCGACGACGCTCAACGAGTACAAGAAGTCCATCGAGAAGGACGCCGCCCTGGAGCGGCGCTTCCAGCAGGTCTACGTCGACGAGCCGTCGGTCGAGGAGACGATCTCCATCCTGCGCGGCATCAAGGAGAAGTACGAGGCCCACCACGGCGTCCGGATCAAGGACTCGGCCCTGGTCGCGGCGGCCACGCTGTCGTCGCGCTACATCACCAGCCGCTTCCTGCCGGACAAGGCCATCGACCTGGTCGACGAGGCCGCCTCGCGCATCCGCATCCAGATCGACAGCCTGCCCGAGGAGCTCGACGAGCTCGACCGCCGGACGCTCCAGCTCGAGATCGAGCGTCAGGCCCTCAAGAAGGAGAAGGACCCGGCCTCGAAGGAGCGCCTCCAGGGGATCGAGGAGGAGCTGGCCAACCTCAAGGAGAAGGCGGGCGCCCTGCGTGGCCGCTGGCAGAAGGAGAAGGAGACGATCGAGGCGGCCGGCAAGCTCAAGGAGAAGCGCGACGCCCTCAAGATCGAGGAGCAGAGCGCCGAGCGGCGGGGCGACCTGGAGAAGGCGGCCGAGATCCGCTACGGGCGGCTCATCGAGGTCCAGAAGCAGATGGACAAGTCCGCGGCCGACTTGGCCGCGATCCAGGCCAAGGGCCGGATGCTCAAGGAGGAGGTCGACGAGGAGGACATCGCCCAGGTCGTCTCCAAGTGGACGGGCATCCCCGTCTCCAAGATGCTCGAGGGCGAGGTCGACCGGCTCATCCGCATGGAGGAGATCCTGGGCAAGCGCGTCGTCGGCCAGGAGCAGGCCATCCGGGCCGTCGCGGCCACGGTGCGGCGCTCGCGGGCCGGCATCCAGGAAGCCGGGCGGCCCATCGGCTCGTTCATCTTCCTCGGCCCGACGGGCGTGGGCAAGACCGAGCTGGCCCGGGCCCTGGCCGAGTTCCTGTTCGACGACGAGAAGGCCATGGTCCGGCTGGACATGTCCGAGTACATGGAGAAGCACACGGTCAGCCGGCTCATCGGCGCGCCTCCCGGCTACATCGGCTACGAGGAGGGCGGCCAGCTGACCGAGGCGGTGAAGACGGCGGCCCTACTGCCCTCATCCTCCTCGACGAGATCGAGAAGGCCCATACCGACGTCTTCAACGTCCTGCTCCAGATCCTCGAGGACGGGCGCCTGACCGACGGCAAGGGCCGGACGGTCGACTTCAAGAACACCATGGTCATCATGACCTCGAACCTGGCGGGCCAGGCCATCAAGGAGCTGGCGCGCGACGCCGAGGCCATGGAGCGGGAGGTCCGCAAGGTCCTCGAGGGCCACTTCAAGCCCGAGTTCCTCAACCGCATCGACGAGGTCATCATCTTCAAGCCGCTCGGGAAGGAGGCCATCCTGCGGATCGTCGGGCTGCAGCTCGACCTCCTGGCCAAGCGCCTGGCCGGCCGCAAGATCGGTCTCGAGGTCGGGAAGGAGGCCAAGGAGCTCCTGGCCGAGCGGGGCTTCGATCCCGTCTACGGGGCCCGGCCGCTCAAGCGGACGATCCAGAAGGACGTCCAGGATCCCCTGGCCATGAAGATCCTCTCCGGGGAGTACGGCGAGGGCGACACGGTCGTCGTGGGCGTCGACAAGGCCGGGGAGCTCACGTTCGGCAAGAAGTGACCGAGGGGGGACGCCGGCCGGGCCGGACTCGTATATAATGGATAGAACGCACGTCGCGATACGGAGAGACCACATATGACCAAGAGAACGATCGTTCTGACTTTTGCCGCCGCCCTTCTGGCCCTGACTTCTTTCGCCGCGGCCAACGGCCTCAATCTCAACGGCCTCGGGACGCGGTCCCAGGCCATGGGCGGGGCCTTCGTCGGCATCGCCGACGACTTCAGCGCCGTGTTCTGGAACCCGGCCGGCGCCGCGGGCTTCAAGCAGACGACCTTCGGCTTTTACGCGGTCGACCTCATTCCCAGGGCGACGTACGGCCAGTGGCCGCTCACCCTGGAGGTCCCCGTGATCGACGCCAAGACGAAGGTCTCCCATTATCTCGGCGGCCTGGCCGCTTACTACAAGCCGATCAGCTCCCGGGTCGTCGTCGGCCTGGGCATCGGCACGCCTTCGGGTCTCGGGACCACCTGGGACGGCGCGGACTTTGCCGAGATGACCGGCGGGACGGCCTATGACCTGTCGAGCAAGGTCGGCGTCTTTACCTTCTCTCCGCTCATCGCCGCGAAGGTCACGGATTGGCTCTCCGTCGGGGCCACGCTCAACATCAACCTCGGCAACTTCAACCTCAAGAGGCATGGCGGGACGGCCGAACTGGGCGAGGGGATCGTCGACCTCGGCCAGTACGAGGAGAACATGAACGGCTGGGGCTTCGGCGCGACCTTCGGCGTCCTGGTCAAGCCCGTCGACAAGCTGGGCATCGGCCTGACCGTGAGGACGCCGTCGACCCTGTCGTTCAAGGGCTCGGCCCGGATGTCCTACCTGTCCCTCTACGACCTGCCCGATACGTCCGACCTGACGCGCAAGATCACCTGGCCGCTATGGATCGCCGGCGGCGTGTCGTTCCGTCCGGTCGAGCGCCTGCTCCTCAGCGCCGACGTCCACTGGACCCAGTGGTCCAAGCTCGACCGCATCACGACCGAATACCTGGAAACGACGTGGGCGATGTTCATGTTGGAAGGCGGCCTGGACAGCGTCGCTCTCAACTGGAAGAACGCGACGCAGATCCGGTTCGGCGCGGAATACACCCTGAACGCCACGACGGCCCTGCGGGCCGGATATTACAACGATCCGGCCCCGGGACCCTTCGCCACGATGAGCCTGCTCCTGCCCACCCATACATACAACGCCTTCTCCATCGGCTTGGGAAAGACGATCGGCGACCTCCAGCTCGACTTCGGCTTGGAATACCTGGCCGGTAAGGACCGGACGAACAATGCGGGCTTCATGGGGACGAGCTACGGGATGACCATCGTCGTCCCGTCGGTCGCGGTGAGCTACAAGTTCTAGGGATCGGAGAAAGTCAGGGCGCCCGCTTTCCGGACGGAAAGGGGCGCCTTTCCATTCTAGGGGATAAAAGAAAAAATGGCTAGGGACGGAATTGAACCGCCGACGCAAGGATTTTCAGTCCTTCGCTCTACCAACTGAGCTACCTAGCCATCGGCCTGCCGGCGACCGCCGGAAAGCGCGTCCAGTATAGTAATTCAGGCCTCTAAAGTCAACATTTCGGCCGCTCAAGAGAACCCGGCAAATTGAAATGGCCATGTCGATATGTTATTCTGGCCGCCGGAGGGACCGACCGGATGGACGAACAGGCACTCAAGGAGCTTCTCCTCAGGGACAACCCCGAATTCCGCCGGGCCCACGACGAGCATCAGGACTGCGAAAAGGCCCTGGACGCGATCCGGGCCAAGGCCTACCTCTCGCCGGCCGAGGCCGACGAGGAGCGGGAGCTCAAGAAGAGGAAGCTGGCCCTCAAGGACCGGATGTACCGGCTGATGTCGGACCGCCTCCGGACGACATAAAGACCTCCATGACCGCGACCAAGTCCCGCAAGCCCCGCCTCGCGCTCGTCGGCTCCGACTCGCTCAAGGGCAAGGAGATCCTGTCCGTCTTCGCCGCGGCCAAGTTCCCCGTCGCCTCCTTCGAGCTCTTCGACCCCGACGTCGAGGAGGAGTTCGCCAAGCTCGGCCAGTTCCGCGACGAGGCCAAGGTCGTCCATGCCCTGACCCCGGCCGCCCTCGAGGGCCTCGACCTGGTCTTCCTGGCCGCGGACGAAAAGACCAATCTTCGCTACGGGCGTTTGGCGGCCGAAAAGGATTACCTGGCCCTGGATCTAGGCGAGACTTTCAACGCGGATCCCAAGGTCCCCGTCGTCGTCGCGGGCGTCAACGACGCCGCGGCGCTCAAGGGCCAGCCGGCCCTGGTGGCCAATCCGAACCCGGCCACGATCGTCCTGTCGCATCTCCTGTCGACCCTGCGCAAGGGCTTCGGCGTCACCCGGGCCGTGGCCACGGTCCTCGAGCCCGTCTCGGCCTTCGCCGAGGAGGGCATCCAGGAGCTGGCCGAACAGAGCTACGCCCTGCTCGGCAGCTCGGCCATGAGCAAGCGGATCTTCCCGGACCAAATCGCCTTCAACCTGCTCGCGCGAACGGGGAAGCCCGAGCGGAACGGCTTCTCGGCCCTCGAGAACCGGGTCGCCTCCGAGGTCCGGCGGGTCCTCGGACCGGAGGACGTCCCCCTGTCGCTCTCGATCATCCTGGCCCCCGTCTTCCACACCTACTCGATCATGGCCCACGTCGAGCTCGGGCGCGACGTCCCGCTCGCCGAGGTCGAGGCCGAGCTCAGGAAGAACGAGCGCTTGCGCCTGCCGGCCGCCGCGGACGCCCCCTGTTCTCGCCGGCGACGGTCGCCGGGAAGGACAGGATCCACATCGGGCAGATCAAGAAGGACCCCGCCCTGGCCCGGAGCTTCTGGATCTGGGCCATCGCCGACAACCTGACCGTGGGCTCGGCCCTCAACGCCCACGGCATCGCCCGGGCCCTCCTCGGGGACGCCCGGCGGGAGACGTGAGGGCCAGCCGGAACGGAGGAGCTCGTCCCATGATCCTGGGCATGACCGGATTCGCCGAACGGAATTTCGCTTCGCCGACGCTGCGCCTGAAGATCGGCATCAAGACCCTCAACCACCGCTATTTCGACTGGTCCTACAAGGGCGCCCCGCTCGGCGAGGCCGAGAGCCGCATCCGGGCCCTCTGCCAGAAGCGGGTCCGGCGCGGCCGGATCGAGGTCTTTGTCGACCTGGTCTCGCTCAGCCCCGAGAGCTGGAACTTCACCCTCAACGAGGGCCTGCTCGAGAAGATCATGATCTCGCTCGACCGCGTCTCGCGCCGCACCGGCCGGCGCTTCGAAATCTCGCTCGACAGCCTGTTCCGCGTGCCCCAGCTCGTCGAGGTCGACCGCAAGGCCCTCGGGACGAAGGAGGCCGCTTTCCTCGAGAAATGCTTCGCCCGGACCCTCGACGACGTCCTCGTCCTCCGGCGCCGGGAGGGCCAGGAGACGGCCCGCCTGCTCCGCGTCCACCTGGCCGCCGTCCGCCGCTTCGTCCGCAAGGCCGAGGCCATGTTCAAGCGCCAGCCGGCCATGTTCAAGGCCAGGATCAAGAAGCGGCTGGCCGACCTCAACGGCGGGACCCCGGTCCCGGAAGGCAAGCTGGCCGAGGAGGCCTCGATGCTGGCCCAGCGCTACGACCTGGCCGAGGAGATCGGCCGGCTCAAGACCCACCTCGACACGTTCGAGGGCCTGCTCGGGCCAAAGGACGGCGAGCCCGTCGGGCGCCAGCTCGATTTCCTGGCCCAGGAGCTCAACCGCGAGGCCAACACCCTGGCCTCGAAGTCCCAGGACGTCCGCATCACCCGGGAGTGCCTGGCCATCAAGAACGAGCTCGAGAGCATCCGCCAGCACGTCCAGAACATCGAGTAGGGGAGGGGAGCGCATGATCTTCGTCGTCACGGGGCCTTCGGGCTGCGGCAAGTCGACCCTCATCCGCGAGGTCATGCGGCGCCTCGGCGACCTCGAGTTCTCGGTCTCGCACACGACGCGCCCGCCCCGGCCCTCCGAAAAGGACGGCGTCGACTACCACTTCGTCACGGACAAGGCCTTCGCGCGCCTGGTCCGGGCCAAGCGCTTCCTCGAGCACGCCAACGTCCACGGCCATCTCTACGGCACCTCGCTCGCCGAGGTGGCCAAGAAGGGCCGTCGCCGCGACCTCGTGCTCGACATCGACGTCCAGGGCGCGCGCCAGGTCCGCCGGCGCGTCCCCGGCGCCGTGCACATCTTCATCATGCCGCCCGTCGCCGCCGAGCTCCGCCGCCGCCTGATCAAGCGCCACGAGGACGCGCCCGCCGCGGTCGAGCGCCGGCTGGCGAACGCCCGGGCCGAGGTCCGGGCCTGGAGAGAGTTCGACTTCGTCGTCGTCAACGGCGACCTGGCGGCGGCCGTGGCCGAGCTCGAAGCGGTCGTCGTCGCCGCCCGCCGCCGGACCGCGGTCATGGCCCCCGTCGTCAAGCCCATCCTCGAGAGCTTCAAGAAAGGCCGGCCGTGAGCCCAAAACGGAAGATCGCCCTCGGCGTGTCCTCGTCGATCGGCATCTACAAGGCTTGCGAGGTCGTCCGCGGCTTCCAGAAGAGCGGCGTCGAGGTCCAGGTGGTCATGACCCCGAACGCCGCCCGCCTCGTCTCGCCGCTCCTATTCAGCTCCCTCTCCGGGACGAAGACGATCGTCGACCTCTTCGAGGAGCCGGAGACCCGCCGGATCGAGCACATCGCCCTGGCCAAGGAGATCTCGCTCCTCTGCGTCGCCCCGGCCACGGCCAACGTCATCGGCAAGTTCGCCGGCGGCGTCGCCGACGACTTCCTGTCGACCCTCTTCCTGGCCACGCGCGCGGCCGTGCTCATCGCCCCGGCCATGAACGAGGCCATGTACCTCGATCCCAAGACCCAGGCCAACATAGCCCGCCTCAAGTCGCTCGGGGCCGAGTTCGTCGAGCCCGAGAAGGGCTACCTGGCCTGCGGCGACACGGGCTGGGGCCGGCTGGCCGAGCCGGGGACGATCGTCGCGGAAGGCCTGCGGATCCTGGCCCGGACAAAGAGCCTCGAGGGCCGGACCGTCCTGGTCACCGCCGGCCCGACCCGCGAGCACCTCGACCCGGTCCGTTTCCTTTCCAACCCGTCGACGGGCAAGATGGGCTACGAGCTGGCCCGCGAGGCCGTCGCCCGGGGCGCCAAGACCATCCTGGTCTCCGGCCCGACGTCGCTCGTCCCCCCGGCCGGGGCGAAGACGGAGATGGTCCGGACCGCCGAGGAGATGAAGGCGGCCTGTCTGAAGGCCTTCCCCAAGGCGGACGTCGTCGTCATGGCCGCGGCCGTCTCCGACTTCAAGTTCAAGGAGACGCGGGCGAGAAAGGCCGCCAAGAGCGAGGTCGGGACGACGCTGGCCGTCGAACGGACCCCGGACATCCTGGCCCTCCTCGGGACGAAGAAGAGACCCGGCCAGCTCCTGGTCGGCTTCGCCGCCGAGACCCACGACGTCGAGGCCCGGGCCCGGAAGAAAATGGCGGCCAAGGGAGCCGACCTCATGGTCGCCAACGCCGTCGGCGAGGGGAAGGGCTTCGGGACGGACGACAACGCCGTCCGTATCATCGCCCCGTCGGGACCGGTCGAGGAGACCGGTCTCTTGAGCAAACGCGAGATCAGCCGCGTCATCTTCGACCGCATCGAGGCCGCTCTTGAGAAAAAGCGCCGCTGAGCTCGGGGCCGACCTCAAGGCCCACGTCGACTTCCTGGCCGAGGCCGGGGCCGGATTCGTCCTGCGCGGCGAAGCGACGGACCGCGCCGTCGGGGCCGGCGCCCCAGCTCCCGCGGCTTGCCCCGCGGCGGCCGGGCTCGCGACGCTCGCCGGGGCGCCCGCCCAAACGCCCGCCGAGCGGAAGGCCCTCGAGGAGATCGACCGCCAAGTCCTCGCTTGCACGCTCTGTCCCCTCCACCGCCTGAGGACGAACGCCGTCCCCGGCGAGGGCGACCGCTCGGCCGCCTTGATGTTCGTCGGCGAGGCCCCCGGCCGCGACGAAGACGCCCAGGGCCGCCCCTTCGTCGGCCGGGCCGGTCAGCTCCTGCGCAAGATCATCGCGGCCATGAAGTTCCGCGAGGACGAGGTCTATATCACCAACATCGTCAAGTGCCGTCCGCCCGACAACCGGGTCCCGTTCCGCGAGGAGGAGGAGGCCTGCTCGGCCTACCTCGTCCGGCAGATCGAGCTCATCCGGCCGCGGGTCATCGTCACCCTCGGCAAGACCCCGACGGACTATTTCGCGCCCGGGCGCGAAAGCATGACGGCCCGGCGGGGACGGTTCGCCGACTACCGCGGCATCCCGGTCATGCCCACCTTCCACCCCTCCTACCTCGTCCGCAACGAGGGCAACCGGGAGCTCAAGCGCATGGTCTGGGAGGACATGCAGAAGGTCATGGCTCTCCTCGGCGGAAAATGACCCTCTTCGCCAGCGTCGTCTTCCCCCTGCCGCTCGACCAGTCCTTCCTTTACGCCGTGCCCGAGGACCAGAAGGCCCTGGCCCGGCCGGGAGCGCGGGTCGTCGCCCCGCTCGGGCCGCGCCGGCAGAACGGCTTCATCGTCGAGGTCACGGCCGAGCCGCCGGCCGCCGGCATCAAGGTCAAGGAGCTGGTCAAGGTCCTCGACGACCGGCCCTTCCGAGACGAGCGCTTCCTGGCCTTCACCGGGCGGCTGAGCGAGGAATTCCACTCCTCCTGGGGCGAGGTGCTCCAGGCCTCGCTCCCGCCGTCGCTCGCGGCCCGGACCAAGGTCACGGTCGTCCTGACCGAAGCGGGGCGGGAAGCGCTCGAGGCCAAGGGCATGGGGCCCAAGGCGCGCCTCGTCGGCGAGGCCCTGCGGCTCGCCCCCCAGGGCCGGAGCCCCCTCTTCCTGATGCGGCGGACGGGCGTCAAGGACGTCCACGGCCTGGTCGCCCGGATGGAGCGGTCGGGGCTGGTCGAGGTCCGGAAGGAAGCCGTCAAGCCCCCCGCGCCGCCCAAGGCCGGCGAGGGCGAGGCCTCCGTCCAGCTCGGCCTGGCCTTCCCGGAAGCGATGAAGGACGCAGGCGTCCTGGCCCCGGTCGAGCGGGCCCTGGCCGACGGCCGCGCCGGGGCGTGGCTTCTCTTCGGTTCCGCCGCCGACCGGCGGGCGGCCTACCAGACGCTGGTGCGCCGGGCCGTCGGGGCCGGCGGGCGGGTCCTCCACCTTTTCTCCGAAGTGGCGCCGACCGGCGAGCTCGCGGCGGCCTTCCGGAAATCCTATGGCCGGCGGGCCGTCGTCTTTCACGGCCGGATGACGCAGAAACAGAAGGAGGACGCCTGGCGGGAGCTCCGGGAAGGACGGGCCGCGCTCGCGGCCGGCACCCGCTCGGCCCTCTTCCTGGAAATGGACGCGCTACGGCTGATCATCGTCGACGACGAGCAGGACGAGTCCCATATCCAGGCCGAGAGCCCGGCCTACGACGCCCGCCGGGGGGCGTTTCTCCGGGCCCGGTCCGAGGGGGCTATCGCGGTCTTCGGATCGGCGCGCCCGAGCGTCGAGGCCTATGCCGAAGCGGAGAGGCGGGGGATCCTCATCGCGCTCGGGACGGAGCCGCCGCGCGCCGGCGTCACGCTCGTCGACCATGTGCGCGACGTGCCGCTCGTCTCCCGCGAGCTCGAGGCGAGGCTCCGGGCCAATCTGGCGCGGGGCGAGGCGGCCCTCCTCTTTCTCAACCGCCGCGGCTACGCGGCCCAGGTCGAGTGCGGCGGCTGCGGCACCGTGCCGCGCTGCCCGCGCTGCGACATCGCCCTCGTCTACCACAAGGCCGAGAACAGCCTCGTCTGCCACTACTGCAACTTCTCCGTCGCCGTCGACAAGGCCTGCGACGGCTGCGGGGGGAGGGTCGTCGTCCGCCGCGGGGCCGGGACCCAGGCCGTCGAGGAAGAGCTCAAGAGGCTCTTCCCCGGGGTTCGGGTGGCCCGGTTCGACTCGGACACGGCCGGGACGCCGGCCGAGCGGGAGGCCCTCCTCGGGGACTTCGCCCAGGGCGCGATCCCGCTCCTCGTCGGGACGCAAATGCTCGTCCATCAGCCCGGCCTGCCGAAAGTCGGGCTCGTCGGCATCCTCCGGCCCGAATCCCTCCTCGGATTCTCCGACTACCGGGCCGGGCAGAAGACTTTCGAGGCGGTCTCGGCCATGCTCGATCTCCGCCGTGACGGGCCGGGCGCGGAGGCCGTGGTCCAGACGGCGGCGCCGGCCCACTTCTCCATCGAAGCGGCCGCGGCGGGGGACTACCGGGCCTTTTACGAGAAGGAGATCGCCTTCCGCCGGATGCTCAACTACCCCCCGTTCTCCAGCCTGGCCGAGGTCACCATCCAAGGCCGCGACGTCCGGGCCCTCGGGGGGAAGTCGCGGGAGCTCTTGGCTCTCTTCCAGAAACACGCGCCGGCGCTCGAGGTCCTCGGGCCGGCCTTCGCTCCCGTGGCCCGGGTCAAGGACCTGACCAGGGTCCAGTTCGTCCTCAAGGCCGCCGGCCGTGAGGCCATCGACCGGGCCCTCCGCGAGTCCCTGCCGAAGGTCCGCCTGAAGAAGACCGTGACCTTCTCCTACTCCCCCTTCCGCGAATAGTAGAAGGTACTTCTCCCGATTCCGGGAAGTCCCTCTCTCGGACTTTGGCTCGCAACGGGGAGCGGACTCTGGGAGCTGACCAGGCAGAAGCCGGCGGAGCACTCGGAGCCGGGCTTCGCGAAATATCCGAAAGTCTTGCTACGGTATCCCTCAGCACCGCCCCGCCGGGTCCCCTCCTCCAGCGACGCGGGATCTTCCGAGCTCGCAACATCCGCTCACCGCCTCGAGAGGGATGCCCGGAAATGGGAGAAGAACCAAAAAAAAGGCCCGTCCCGGAGGACGGGCCCTGGGTTCGGCTCTCGGGTTCGACTAATTGATGGGCGCGGTGCCCTGGTAATCCGCGAAGTGAATTGTCAGATAGCCGGTCGCCGTGACCGGGTGGTCGGTCAGGTCGTGGCCGAAGATCTCGATCTTGGCCCTGCACTCGAGGACCGTGGTCGTCCCGATAAGCCCGGAGAGAGGCAAGGCCTGCTTGGCCGCTTGGAGGACGACGATGAACGGAACCGAGGTGGTCTCGTCGACCTGGCAGAGGACGGTCGAGAAGTTGCCGTCGAAAGGCAAGGGAACGTCGGTGCCCGGCGTGCCCGGCCCGGTCGGCAGCTCGTAGGTCACCCGGTAGCTGGTCAGGACGACGTCGTTGAACTGCGAGGGCCCGGAGACGGAGCCGGGATTGACCAGCCGGACGATGATGTTGGCCGTGGCGGTGTTCACCCGGACTAGCATGTCCTGGTCGAGGACGTCCGATTCCAGGAATGCCACGGTCTCGCCCTCCATGTTCGTGCCGGTGAGGCTCTGGATGATGATGATGCTGCTGGACTCGGTCTCCTTGGAGAGCGTGTTGCAGCCGGCCAGGACGACGACGAGCGCCGCGGCGGCCAGGATCTTGAGGGTCGTGATGTTCTTTTTCATGGCGCGTTTGCTCCTCTTACTTGATGATCCTGGGCGTGATGAAGATCAGCAGCTCCCGGCTCGTCTTGGTCCGGGCGAAGTTCTTGAAGATGCTGCCCAGTATCGGGATCTGGTGGAGGAAGGGCACGCGCTCGCGCGTGACCGAGTCCTCCGTCCGGTAGATGCCGCCGATGACCGTCGTGCCGCCGTCGGGCACCATGACCGTGGTCTTGGCGCTCTGCATCGTGATGGGCGGGATGCCGTTGACCAGGTTGGCGAAGTCGGCGGCGTTGTTCTGGATCTCGATGGTCATGATGATCGTGCCCTCGGCCGTGATCTGCGGCGTGGCCCGCAGCTCCAGGGCCGCGTTGACGTACCGGGTCGTGACGGTGAAGTTGGCCACGGTCTGGACGGGGATCTGGCGGCCCTGGATGATCTCGGCCTGCTGGTTGTTCTGGGTGACGACCGACGGCCGGGAGATGATCCTGCCGTCGCCGCCCGTCTCCAGGGCCGACAGGGCGATGTCGACCCGGAAGCTGTCGAGGACGTTGGCGAAGGAGAAGCCGATGGCCGAGTTGAAGGACGGCGCGGGCAGGTTGACGGCGTAGCCGCCGAGCGGCCCGCCGATGCCCTTGGTCACGGTGCCCTGCGGGATGATGGCGCCGTCGACCAGGATGCTGTTGGGGAACTGGAGGTTGGTCGCGTTGCCGTAGTACTGGCTGGCCTCGGCGTTGAAGCCCCACTGGATGCCGAGGTTGCGGACGAAGGTGGCCGAGGCCTCGACGACGCGGGCCTCGATCGAGACCTGGGGGGTCGGGGTGTCGACGACGCTGATGAGCTTCTCGAGGAGATCGAGCTTGTCGCGGACCTCGGAGATGAGCAGGGTGTTGGTCCGGTCGTCGACGATGATCTCGCCCCGGGTCGAGATCTTGGTTTGGAGGAGGGCCTTGACGTCCTTGGCCTTGGAGTAGGACAGGGTGATGGTCTTGACCATGACCGGCCCGGCCAGCTCCTTGCTCTCCTTGAGCTTACGCTGGTCCTCCTCTTCGCGGGTCAGGACGGAGATGGGGGCGATGCGGAGGATGTTGCCCTCGATCGTCTTGCCCATCTTGTTCTGCTTGAGGATCATCTCCAGGGCCTGGTCCCAGGGGACGTCCTGGAGGTTGACGGTGACGGTGCCCCGGACGTCCGGGTCGAAGACGACGTTCAGCCCGGCGAACTCGGCCAGGTAGAGGACGACGTCCTTGAGGTCGGAGTCCTTGATCTTGAGGCTGATGATGTCGCCGGAGTACTTCTCTTCGTCCCCGACGATCGTCCTGGGCTTGAACTTCTGCTGCTGTTCCTCGACCGACACGGTCGTGGTCTGGGGGGCCGGCGGCGGGACCTCGCGGGTCGGGCAGGGGGCTTCGGTCACGACGGCCTTGGCCTCGGCTTTGGGCGCGGCGGCCGCCGGCTTGGGCTCCTCCTTCTTCGGGGCCGGCACGGGGGCCGGGGCGGGCGGAGGCGTCGGCTGGACGAGGGCCGCGGCGGGCGTCCCGGCCGCGGGATAGAAGGACACGACCAGGCCGTCCGTCCGGGAGTCCATAGCGTAGAGGCCGGGCTCCTTGAGGTCGAAGACCATCCGGGTGATGGGCCGCGGGCCTGTGGTCTGGAACTGGGCCACGCGGACCCTCTGGACCGTGGACCGCGGGTCGTCGATCGGCCAGACGTCGGACTTGGACACGAGGAGCGTGTCGAAGAGGTCGACGACGAGGCGCGGCGGGTTCTCCAGCGCGAAGACCTGGGTGACGGCGGCGCCGTTCAAGGCCGCCTTGACGGAGACCTTGTCCCCGCCGGTGGCCGTGTCGACCTTGCTCAGGCGGATCTCGCTCTTGGGCGTGCGGTCGAGGGCGGCCTGGGTCGAGGCGTCGACGACGTACCCCGCCTGGCCCCTCTGGATGGCGTTGAGCTCGACGACGGTCCGGCCGGCTTCGGGGAGGATCCGGGCCGGGACCCGCTCGCTCAGGCGGACGAGGAGACGGAGCCCGTCGCCGCCGGCTTTTTCGACCTGGACGTCGCGGATGAGCCCCGATCCGGAGGAGGGGAGGGCCGGCGCGGCGGCCGTCACGGCCCGGGCGATGTCGAGGACGAGCGTCCGGGGGGAATCGGCCAGATAGTAGGCCTTCTCGACGGCCAGCGGCCCGTCGGTCTCCAGGACCAGCTTCGTCGAGAGCGTGCCCGCCTGGACCTGGATCTTGCCGATGTGGACGGCGGGGGCCGGGGCCTGGGCGTGCAGGGCGACGAGGGCGAGCGCGCCCAACCCGGCGAGGACGGCCGGAAGGATTCTCTTGTTCATGTTACAGCTCCTCCGTGATTTCCTTGATGACGTCTCTCGGCCTCATGAGCGGGATCCCCCGTTCGTGGGTCTTCCGCAGGACGACCTGGGTTTCGTTGATGGACAGAACGTACCCGTCCGCGAACTTGTCGCCGACCTTGGCGAACATGGGGAATCCCTGGGGCGTGCCGATCATGGCGGTGTAGACGTTCTTGTTCTTGACGATGCCGAAGAGGACGAGGTCGTCGATGAACATCTGGGCGTCGCCGATGGCGTTCTTCTCTTTGAGGTCGCGGCCGGCGAGCAGGTTCTTGAAGGGGTCCCGGCGGCCCTCGGGGCTGTAGGTGAAGCCCGTCTGGACGGACAGGGTCGGCGGGGCCGCCTGCTCCGGCGGAGCGGCCGCCGTCTCCTGAGCCCGCAGGGGGGCCAGGCCGGCGAGAAGGACGAGGGTGAGACAGATCGCGGCTTTTCTCATCGTTTGGGCCTCGCTTGTTTTTTGGCCGGGACGGGAATGGCCCCCGGCTCGGCGAAGAAGTAGGTCTTGGCCGTCCAGTTGGCGTTGATCGTGTTCAGGTCCGTCTGGCGGTTCAAGGTCTTGATGGTGAAGTTCTCGATGGTGAAGACCCGGGCGAACTTGCTGAGCTTGTCGAAGAAGGTGCCGAGGTTGTGGTAGTTCCCCGAGACCTGGATGGGGATGGGCCACTCGGCGTAGAACTCCTTGTTGATCTCGGTGCCCGGCGCGAAGCGCAGGACGTCCAGCCGCGAGTCGTAGGCCAGCGCCTGGATCTGCCGGAGGATGTCGGCGATCTCCTTGCGCTGGGGGATGTTGACCTCGAGGGTCTTGAGCTTGGCCGTCATGGCCACGATGTCGGCCTCGATCTTGTCCAGCTCCCGCTTCTTCTGCTTCAGGTTCTGGACCTCGCCCTCGACCTTGACCCGCTCGGCGGTCAGCGTCTTGAGCTTGGCGTTCTGGGGCTTGAAGTAAAAGAGGAAGGCCAGGGCGAAGATGAGGGCGGCGAAGACGAGGTATCCGTACCAGGGCCAGTTTTTCATCACTTCACCCCTTTCTTCTTCGGGGCCGGCGCCGCGGCCGGCTCGGGCTTGGCGGGAACGGGTTCGGGCTTCTTCTCGAGCACGGCCCGGAGTGAGAAGTCCAGGTACTGGTCGCCCTGGGTCGTCTTCTGGGTCGAGGACACGAGGTTGACGCTCTGGATCTGGGCGCTCGACTCGAGGCTCGAGATGTAGTCGGCGATGAGGTTGTTCGACAGGGACCGGCCCTTGATCTGGATGCCCTTCTCGTCGAAGACGATCTCGCTCAGCCAAACCCAGTCGGGCAGACGGCGGCTCAGCTCGTCCATGAGCCGGGGCGCCATGTCCCGTTGGGCGTTCAGGGTCTCGATGAGGTTGATCTTCTTGTCGAGCAGCTCACGGGCCGTCCGCTGGGCCTCGAGCTTCTTCTCGACGTCCTGGAGCTTCAGCTTCTCCTGGCGGGCCGTCGCCAGGAGAGCGTTCTCCCGGGTGAAGGCCTTCTGCTGGAAGAAGTACATCGCGCCGAGGCCGATGACCAGGATGAGGAAGATGAGGCTGCCCAGGTTCGGGCCCTTCCTGGGGCCTTCCTCGGAGGCGCCGGAGGCGACGACCGGTTCCTTGTCTTTGGTTTCCGGCTTGAGGAGATTGATCCGTATCATGGTTACTTCTCCACCTTTCGGGTTGCCAAGCCGACGGCGACGCCGAAGATAGGCGCCATGTCGGTGAAGTAGACCGCGTCGAACTTCTTGTCGTCGACCCGGATATTGCGGAAGGGATTGAGGATCTCCGTTTTGATCCGGAATTTGGTCTCGAAGGCGCTGATCATGCTGGCGACGTTGGCCAGGCCGCCGCTCAGGACGATCTGCTCGATCTTCCGCTCGCGCTTCTCCGAGGCCTCGTAGAAGGAGAAGGTCTTCTCGATCTCGTCGAGGAGGTCGCGGACGTTCATCGACAGGAGCGTGGCGAACTGGTCGGGCGTCGTCGATTTCCCGGGAATGCCCTTGAGGAGCTTCTCGGCCTCTTCGAACGAGATGCTCAGCTCCTTGCGGATGTTCTCGGTGAAGAAGAAGCCGCCCAGGGACAGGTCGCGGAAGAGCTGGGGCGTGCCCCGCTCGACGATGACGACATTGGTGATATTGGCGCCGATGTTGATCAGGGCGATCGTCTTGTCGGCGAAGCTCTCGGGGTAGCTCGCCTCCAGGACGTTCTGGAGGGCGAAGACGTCGACCTCGATGCTCTGCAGGTTCTTGCGGGCCTGGGCGATGACGTTGCTGTAGTTGGCGATCTTCTCCTTCTTGGCCGCGACGAGCAGGATGTCGAGGTTCTTCTCGTCGGTCGAGCGCGAGGGCTTGAGGATGGCGTAGTCGACGTTGGTCTCTTCGTAAGGGTAGGGGATGTTGTGCTTGGCCTCCCAGATGATGCTCTCGGCCAGCTCCTGCTTTTCCATGACCGGGAGGGAGATCTTCTTGATGATGACGGAGTTGCCCGAGATGGAGATGGCCACGTCCTTGGTCGAGATCTTGTTCTCCTCGAAGAGGAGGCGGATGGTCTCGACGACCGCCGCCGAATCGATGATGGTCCCCTCGACGATGGCATCGTGGGGGAGGGGCTCGTAGCCGATCTTCACGAGATCGTAGGCCTCGCCCCCGCCCTTCTTGCGGGGCCGGAGCTCGACGGCCTTGACCGAATAGGAGCCGATGTCCAGCCCGACCACGCTTTTTTCTCTGGAAAGTCCGAACATGTTTTGCCCGCCTTTATGGATTTTTGCCTTTTCGGAGCGCGCCCACCTTGCCCCTCAGCTTCCGGGACACCGATCCCGGGACGAACCCCTCGACGGAGCCGCCGAGGCCGACGACCTCGCGGACCAGGTTCGAGCTGAGGAACGAATAATTGACGCTCGGCATCATGAAAAACGTCTCGATGTCCGGGGCCAGGCTCCGGTTCATCAGGGCCATCTGGAACTCGTACTCGAAGTCGGAGATGGCCCGCAGACCCCGGATGATCACCCGTGTGCCCTGGGCCCGGGCGAAGTCGACGAGCAGGCCGTCGAAGGCCCGGACCTCGACCTCCTTCCTGGATGCGAAAATATCCTGGATCATTCTTACCCTCTCTTTAGTCGTGAAGAGAGGCTGCTTGTTGGGGTTTTTCAGGACGGCGATGACGATCCGGTCGAAGACCCGGAGACCCCGCTCGATGATGTCCACATGCCCGTTGGTGATGGGATCGAAGGACCCGGGGTAGATAGCGCTCGCATCCCTCATCTGGACTCTCAGTTAGTTCCTCATCGAGATTTATAATCCAAATATCATTAAAAAAGAGGATTGTCAACGAAAATCCTCGGGGAAAACGGGTCGGAACGGGCTTTTCGCGGGGGTCGTTCCATGTCCCGTGCCGGGGCCGGCGGACAGGCGGCGGGACCCCGGACAGGAAGGGGGGGCCGGTAGAGAGGAGCTCCATTCACCTCCGGTCTAACCGGGTGTCACCGCGAGGGGTGACGGTTTTCGGGCGGGAAACCTCCCGGTCCGGCCCCCGGCGTTGCTTTTGGGGGGCGTCTGTGCTAATTTTTGGGCGATGATGATCCGATTCGGCACCTCCGGCTGGCGCGGGGTGATGGGTGAGGACTTCACCTTCCACAACGTCCGCGTCGTCGTCCAGGCCGCCGCCAACTACCTGCGGGCCAAGCACGCCGACGCCCCCATCACCGTGGTCGTCGGCTACGACACCCGCTTCCTCTCGGACCGCTACGCCCTCGAAGCGACCAAGTTGCTGGCCCGCAACGGGATCCGGGTCCTGCTCTCCGACCGGGACGCTCCCTCCCAGGCCCTGGCCTGTCAGATCATCAAACGGAAATGCCAGGGCGGCATCAACTTCACCGCCTCCTTCAATCCGCCCCGCTATAACGGCCTGAAATTCAACGCGGCCACGGGGGCGCCGGCCCTGCCCGTCGTCACCGACGCCATCGAGGAGGAGGTCCGGCGCCTGATGCCGGGCTTCACCGCCCTGCCCGCCCCCGGGCCGGACGAGTACGTCTCCCGCATCGACCTCCAGGCCGACTACCTGGCCGACCTGCAGGGCAAGATCGATTTCGGGATCATGCGCGCGGCCGGGCTCAAGGTCGTGGCCGACCCCCTCTACGGGACCAGCCGCGAGTACCTCGACGAGATCCTCGAGGAGAACGGCGTCGAGGTCGAGAGCCTCCATGGCTATGTCGACCACTACTTCGGCGGGGTCAGCCCGTCCTGCACCGAGGAGAACCTGGCCGAGCTCAAGGCCCGCGTCGTCGAGACGAAGTCCCACCTCGGCCTGGCCACGGACGCCGACGGCGACCGCTTCGGGATCGTCGACGAGAAAGGCGGGTTCGTCCACCCCAACGTCATCCTGGCGCTGCTCCTCGATTACCTTGTGCGGGTCAAGGGCCGGCGCGGCGGGATCGCCCGCTCGATCACCACGACCCATCTCCTCGACCGCATCGCCCGCCGCTACGATCTGCCTCTGACGAAGACGAAGGTCGGCTTCAAGTACATGGCCGAGCTCTTCCTCCAGGGTCAGATCCTGTTCGGCGGGGAGGAGAGCGCCTGCATCGCCGTCAAGGACCACCTGCCGGAGAAGGACGGCATCTTCGCCGGCCTCCTGGTCGCGGAGATGATCGCCGCCACGGGCCGCAGCTTGGGCGCCCTGCGCGAGGACCTCTTCCGGGAGTACGGGGAGATGACCAGCGGCCAACGCACCCTGCCCCTGACCCCCGAACGGGCCAAGAAGCTCAAGGCCCTCGTCCAGGACCCGCCGGCGAAGCTCGGGCGCCGCAAGGTGGTCGCCTTCGAGACGCTCGACGGATTGAAGCTCGATTTCGAGGGCGACCGCTGGCTGGTCCTCCGGCTGTCCGGCACCGAGCCCCTCATTCGCTGTTACGCCGAGGCCGAGACCTGCGACGAGGTCGAGGCCCTGCTCAAGAAGGGTCTGGAGGCGGTCCGGTGAAGAGGAAGATCGTCACCCTGGCCGTCGTCTGCGTCCTCCTGATCATGGCCGTCACCACCTTCTTCGGCAACAAGGGCGTGATGAGCCTCCGCGGCGATCGCAAGAAATTGGCCGCCCAGGCCGAGCGGATCCGCGACCTCGAGGCCCAGAAGGCCCGCCTCGAGGCCGAGATCGCCCGGCTCGCGAGCGATCCCCGGGCGGTCGAAAAGGCGGCCCGCGAGAAGCTGGGGCTCGCCGCGCCCGGCGAGAAGGTCGTCGTCGATCCCGTTCCCTCCGTCAAGAAATAGATGCCCCGGCCCGCCAGGACCCTTCGACAGCCCGAGGAGCAGGCCCTGCTCGAGGGCCTCAATCCCGCCCAGCGCCGGGCCGTTCTCCACGGCGAGGGCCCCCTGCTCATCGTCGCCGGGGCCGGGACCGGCAAGACCAAGGTCATCACCCACCGCATCGCCCGCCTCATCGCCGCCAAGGCCGCCCGGCCCGACCAGATCCTGGCCTTGACCTTCACGGAGAAGGCGGCCGGCGAGATGGAGGCCCGGGTCGACGTCCTCGTCCCGTACACGTCGTCCTTCGCCGAGATCGGGACGTTCAACTCCTTCGGCGAGCGGGTCCTGCGCGATCACGCCCTCGACGCCGGCTACCCCCCGGACTTCCGCCTCCTGGCCGACGTCGACCAGGCCATCTTCTTCCGCGAGAACCTGTTCCGCCTGCCGCTCGATTACTACCGGCCCCTCGGCCAGCCGACCCGCCACATCCAGGAGGTCCTCGAGGCCATCCGGCGCCTGAAGCAGGAGGACGTCCGGCCGGAGGATTACGTCCGTCACGCCGAGGAGCTGGCGAAGCGGGCGGCGGGGGAGAGCGACAAAGAGACGGCCCTCAAGCACCTGGAGATCGCCCGGGTCTACGCCGCCTACCAGACCGTCCTGCGGTCCGAGGGCCTGATCGACTTCGAGGACCAGGTCACGCTCGTCGTCGACCTCCTGCGCCGCCGCCCGTCGGTCCTCGAGGAGCTCCGCCGCCGCTACCGCTACATCTTGGTCGACGAGTTCCAGGACACGAACTACGTCCAGTTCGAGCTCCTCAAGATGCTGGCCGCCGGGCACCGCAACCTGACCGTGGTCGGCGACGACGACCAGAGCATCTTCCGCTTCCGCGGCGCCTCTCTCAGCAATATCCTCGAGTTCGAGGCGGTCTTCCCGGAGGCGAAGCGCGTCGTCCTGACCCGGAACTACCGTTCGACCCAGTCCATCCTCGACGCTTCGTACCGTCTCGTCCGGCACAACGACCCGAACCGGCTCGAGTTCAAGGACAAGGTCGACAAGAGGCTCAAGGCGGCCGTCCGCGGCCGGGGCAAGTCCATCCATATGCTGGCCTTCGATACGCTCTCGCACGAGGCCGACGCCGTGGCCGACCGCGTGCTCGAGGTCCGCGGCCGGGGAGGGGCCTGGCGCGACATCGCCGTGCTCGTCCGCCGCAACGCCGACGCCGATCCCTACCTGCGGGCCTTCAACGTCAAGGGCGTCCCCTTCCGCTTCTCGGGCAGCCGCGGTCTCTATCAGCAGGAGGAGATCAAGGTCATCGTCGCCTTCATCCGGGCCCTGACCGATTTCGAGAACAGCCGCGACCTGTTCTACCTCGCCCTCTCGGACGTCTACAAGGCCGGGCCCTACGACCTGAGCCGGATCGCCGGTCACGCCGACAAGAAGAACCTGTCCCTCCACGACGTCTTCAAGTCCATCGCGGAGGGCGTGAGCCCCGTGGAGATCGCCGAGGGGACGGCGGAGACGGTCAAGCGGATCTTCGCCGACATCCGGGCCTTCTCCGAGCTGGCCGCGACGGCCGGCGCCGGGGCCGTCGTCTACGCCTTTCTCGAGCGCACGGGCTACCTCAAGGCGCTCGTCGAGCCGATGACCCTCGAGGCCGAGATCAAGGTCAAGAACGTGCGTCTCTTCTTCGACAAGGTCCGGGGCTTTTCGGAGCTCGTGGCCAACGACTCCATCCGCTCTTTCGCCCGCTACCTCGATCTGCTCGGCGAGGTCGGCGACAACCCGGCGACATCGGAGGCCGAGCTCGACGAGGACGCCGTGAGCGTCCTGACGGTCCACAAGGCCAAGGGCCTGGAGTTCGATACGGTCTTCCTCGTCGGCCTCATCGAGGACCGCTTCCCCGGTCGGGAGCGCCGCGAGCGCATCCCCGTGCCGGAGGGCGTCCTCAAGGAGACCCTGCCGGGCCGCGAGAATTATCTCCAGGAGGAGCGGCGGCTCTTCTACGTGGCCATGACCAGGGCCCGCCGGGCCCTCTATCTGACCTGGGCCCGGGACTATGGGGCCAAGCGCCTGAAGAAGGTCAGCCCCTTCGTCCTCGAGGCCCTGGATGTCCCGAGAATGCCGGAGGACGTCCTGCGGGCCTCGGTCCTCGAGGACATCCGGCGGTACGCCCTCTCGCCCCAACGGCCCCGGGCGGCGGCCGCGCCGCGTCCGGGCAGGGCGCTGCGGCTCAGCCATGTCCAGGTCGAGGACTACCTCGTCTGCCCGCTCAAGTACAAGTTCCGCCACGAAATGAGGGTGCCCGTCCTGCCCCACCACGCCCTGGTGTTCGGCCGCGTCTTGCACGAGACGATCCACGCCTATCTGAAGCAGCGGATGAAGGGCCACGCGGTCGGCGAGCAGGCGGTCGTCGACGACTACCTGAAGAAATGGGTCAACGAGGGCTTCCTCAGCCGCGAGCACGAAGAGCTGCGCAAGGCGGAGGGCGAGCGGGCCCTGCGGCTCTTCTATAAGAGGGAGGAGGCTTCGGGGCGGCGGCCCGACTTCCTGGAGAAGCCTTTCCGCTGGCAGGAGGGCGGCCTCCGCTTTTCGGGGCGTTACGACCGGATCGATTTCGAGCCGCCCGGGCCGGTCATCATCGACTTCAAGACGACCGAGGTCGCCTCACAGAAGGAAGCCGACCGGGCCACGGCCGAGAGCCTCCAAATGGACGTCTACGCCCTCTCGCTGCTGAAGACGGAGGGCCTGCTCGCCGTCGAGACGCGTCTCCATTTCCTCGGCGCCGACCTCGTCGGTCGGGCCGCGAAAGGCGAGAAGGAGCTCAAAAGGGCGGCCGAGCGCATCCGCGACGCGGCCGAAGGGATCCGGGCCGGCGACTTCAAGGCCCGCCCCGACTGGCACAACTGCTCGGCCTGCGAATTCAAAACGATCTGCCCTTCGTCATTCGCTTATTAGCGGGCGGTCGACGAAGGACTGCCAACGAATAACGGCTTCTGGGTGATGGGTTGGGCTGCCCTTCATCCTACGCCTTCTGAAAAAGGGAGGCGGACTCTACCGGGGATTGACCCAGAACGGCATGAGGGCCCAGATCTTCGTCTGGCCCATCAGGCGGAGCGTGTCAAGGACGCGCTCCCGGCCGGCCGGGCTCTTGATGTCGAGGCCGGCCAGCGGGCTCCCGAATAGGGTCTGCCAGAAAGTGCGCTTCCGCGGCCAGATATCCAGGCGGACGTCCTGGCCGGCGTCGATCCCGGCCTCTTTCTTGGCGAGGCCGATGGCCATGGTCAGCCCGCCGAGCTCGTCGACGAGTTTCCGCTCCTTGGCCTGGCGCCCGGTCCAGATGCGGCCCTTGCCGACGGCGTCGACCTCGTCCCGCGTCAGGCCCCGGCCCGCCGCGGCTTTCTCGAGGAACCGCTCGTAGGTCCAGAGGATCTCGCCCTTGAGGACCTTGCGCTCCGCGTCCGTGAAGGGCCGGAAGGGCGAGAAGACGTCGGCCTTTTCGCCGTAGACGAGCTTCTCCGCGGTCACCCCGAGTTTCTCGAGGAGACCGTCGACGCTGAACTTGCCGGCCAGCACCCCGATCGATCCGGTCAGGGTCTGGGGCTGGGCGACGATCTTCGTCGCCGGCATGGCGATCCAGTAGCCGCCCGAACCGGCCACGTCGGACATCGACACGATGACCGGTTTCGCCTTCCTGGCCAGCTCGACCTCGCGGGCGATGACGTCCGATCCGACCGAGGACCCGCCCGGGCTGTCGACGCGCAGGACAATGGCCTTGACCGAGGCGTCCAGGCGGGCCGTCCGGATCCAGCGGGCGACCGTCGACCCGCCCATGATCTGAGGCAGGCTCTCGCCGGTCATGATCGTGCCGACGGCGTAGATCAGGGCGACCGTGTCGGGGCCCGTCTCGAGCCCGAGCGACGAGGGCTTGATCCGGGCGTAGTCGTCGAACCGGATCCGGGCGGGCGTCCGGCCGCCCCGGCCGAGGAGCGCCTGGACCTCGTCCTCGTAGAGGCAGTCGTCGACGAGACCGGCGGCCTTGGCCTTCTCGCCCTGGAAGAAGCCGCGGTCGATGAGGGCCCGGAACTCCTCCGGGGTCTTGCCCCGGGCTTCGGCCGCCACGGCTACGTATTGGGCGAAGAGATCGCCGTAGTAGGCCTCCATTTCCTCGCGGTGGGCGGGCGTGAAGCCTTTTTCGGTGAATATATTATAGGCCGTCTTGTATTCTTCGACATGCTCGAACTCGGCCTTGACGCCGAGCTTGTCGAGGGCGCCCTTGAGGAAGGGGACCCAGCCGCCGAGGCCGTTGACGCCCAGCCAGCCCATGGGGTGGAGGACGATCCGGTCGCAGGCCGTGGCCACGAAATACTCCAGGTCGCCGTCGGGCGCCTCCTCGAACACGGCGTAGATCTTCTTGCCGGAGCGGCGGAAGTCGAGGATGGCCTCGCGCATCTCGGCGGCCTTGGCCCAGTCGCACTGCATGAGCCCGAAGCGCAGCACGACGGAACGGACCCGGGCATCGATCTTGGCCTTGCGCAGGTTCTCCCAGAAGTCGTGGAGGGCCAGGGGCTTCGAGCCCAAGAGGAGGGTGGACAGCGGATCGGCCGGGACGATCTCCGAGACCGGTCCGGAGAGAGGGATATCGAGGTAGCCGTAGGCGGGGACTTCCACGCGCCTGCCGCCGAGATCCTCGAGGAGGACGAAGAACACGCCGGCGGCGGCCAGCAGGAAGAAGAACAGGACGATCAGGACGACGTAGGTGGATCTTTTCATACGGGCTCCTCGGTTGCAGGTCCTCCCATCTATAGCAGAAAGCCGCTTGATTTCAAAGTTCGAAACATGGACAATGAGCCCAACAGACAGGAGGTAGTCGGGATGGCCTTTTCAAAGCTTTACGTGGGTAACCTCAATTTCAGGACCACCGAAGAGACCTTGAAACAGCTGTTCGCGCCGTTCGGCGAGGTGGCCTCGGTCAACATCCTCCAGGGGCGCGGCTTCGGCTTCGTCGAGCTGGCCACGCCGGAGGCGGCCCAGGAGGCCAAGAGCAAGCTCCACGGCACGGAGTTCGAAGGCCGCAAGCTCATCGTCAACGACGCCCGCCCCCGGTCCGAAAGGCCCGGGGCCGACCGGCGCCCGGGCGGGGGGTTCGGCGGCGACCGCCCGGGATTCTCCCGGTTCTGATCGCTCCCGCGTTCCTTTTTCCCCTTCCGTGGGGGCCGTGGGGATCTTCTCCGCCTGTGCCTGTCCTGAAAATGATACATAAGCTCCCGCAAGTTATTGCCAAGAGGAGTAAACTTTAGGTAGCAACGGTACGTTGATGCCTATGAGGTCCCATGAGTGAAGTCTTGAGGAACCGCGAGCCGGAGGCGGCCGATATCGCCGCCCTCCTCGAGCGGGTCCAGGCGGGGGACCGCGAGGCGTTCATGACGATCGTCCGGCTCTACCAGCAGAAGGTGTTCGTCATGGCCTATTCCATTCTGAGGGACCGCGAGGACGCCCTCGACGCCGTCCAGGAGACCTTCCTCAGGCTCTACCAGAAAGCCGGGCTTTACAAACCGGGCAACTCCTTCCAGGGCTGGCTCCTGCAGATCGCCAAGAACGTCAGCATCGACAGCTATCGCAAGCACCGCAAGAAACGCCAGGAGTGGGAGACCACGACGCCGCTCGACGAGATCCCGATCGCGACCGAGGACCGGGCCGGGGATTCGGCCCACGCCGATCTCCGGAGCGCTTTCTCCCGGACCGTCGCGACCCTGGCCGAGCGCCAGAGGATGGTTTTCGTCATGCGCCACTACAACGAGCTCCAGTTCAACGAGATCTCCGAGGCCATGCGGATATCCGTCGGGACGGCCAAATCCCTCCACTTCAAGGCCGTCCAGAACCTCCGCAAGCGGTTGGCGCCGGTGTTGGGGATCCAGCCATGACCGGATGCCCGATGACGAGGGAGGAGCGGGTGAACGCCCTGGCGGGCGGGACCGACGAGGCAAGGAGACGGATCATGTCCGAACACGCCGAAAGGTGCCCGGAATGCCGGGCCGAGGCCGACGCGTACGAGAAGCTCGTCCGCGAGACCGAGGCCGTCAAGGCGGAGATCCGCCGGGCGGCGGCCACCGTCGACTGGGAGGCCCTCCCGGCCCTGATCGCCGACCGGGCCGAGGCCGAATGCCCGAACTCCGCCCGCCCCTCTCCCGCCCGGCGGCCGTGGGCCGGACTTGCCGTCTTCCGCATGAGGCCGGCCCTGGCCGGTCTCGCCGCCGGTCTAGTCGTCGGCGCCGCGGCTATGTACTTCGCCCTGAGGGCGCCCGGGGCCCGGCCGGATCCCGGGATGGGCTACTTCGCTTCGGGCGAGTTCCTGGACCGGGCCGAGCTCGAGATGGCCCGCCGGAACACGCTCGACTATCTGGAAAAGAGCCAGTACGTCCTCCTCGACGTCTTCGATCCGGCCGGGAACGGCGCGGCCGTGCCGGCCGCCCTCCGCGCGGAGCGGACCCGGGACCTTCTACAGAAGAAGCAATACCTCAACGGCCAGCTCGAGAGGCTCCAGATGGCCAAAGCCAAGGCCATCTGCGACCAGATCGAGCTGCTTTTCCGGGAGCTCGCCCAGATCGGCGACGATCTCCCCGCCGCCGAGCTCGGACGGCTCCGCGGCTTCGCCGAGGAGCGCCAGCTCTTCCTCAAGATCAATCTGGTCAAGAAAGAATTGCAAAGCGGGGTCTGACATGAGAAAAGCCACCCTGACGGTCATTATCGCGCTGGCCCTGGGGCTGGCGCAGGCGTCCGGCCTCATGGCCGCGCCGCGGGCCCAGTCCGGGACGGACGAGAGCCTCTTCCGCGAGGCCAAGCTCCTCGTCTTCGACAAGAGCTGGCAGGCCGCCCTCGACAAGCTCGACGAGCTCGTCGACCGGTTCCCCGCGAGCCCGCTCGCCGGCCAGGCCCTCTACTATAAAGGAGAGTGCCTGAGCGGCCTCGGCGGCCGGGCAAGGGATGCTCTCCGAGCCTACAAGAGCTACATCAAGCTCGCCGGCGCCAAGCCCAGCCTGGTCGAGGAATCCGAAGGCTCGATCGTCGACCTGGCCTTCGAGCTCTACGAAGGCGGGGACGCCGGCGCGATCCGCGACGTCGAGAGCCGGTTGGAGCACCCGAACAAGGTCGTCCGCTATTACGCGGCCTACAAGCTCAGCCTGGTCGGGGACAAGAAGATCGCGGCCAAGGCCGCGCCCGTCCTGTCGCGGATCGTCGAGTCCGAGAAGGACCCCGAGCTCCTCGACCGGGCCCGCATCGCCCTGCTCCGCGTCTCGCCCGAGAGCCTGAAGTCCGTCGAGGACCGGGCCCCGCGGACCGGCTCGGCCCGGCTGCTCCGGATCCGCGTCCGCCAGGCCGGGCGGAAGGATCCGGTCTTCTCGCTCAACATCCCCTTCGCCCTGGCCGACCTGGCCCTGGGCGCCATGGACGAGGAGGACAAGGCGGCCCTGCGGAAGAAGGGCTACGACCTCAACCGGATCATGAACGAGCTGGCCAAGTCCAAGGAGAGCATCCTGCGCATCGTGGGCGACGACGGCACGGTCTTCGAGATCTGGATCGATTGACGACGACGAAAAGGAGAACGGACATGAAGAGAACAGCGCTCATCGTATCGGCCCTCCTCGGGTTCGGACTGGCCGCCGGGCCGGCGTTCGCCGCGGGCCAGAACGATTTCCAGACCATCCAGAAGGCCGTCCGGCAGAACCCGGCCTACGAAGAGGGCCGGGAGGTCCGCTGGTTCAAGGTCGTGATCTCGGACGGGACCTCGAACGAGGCCCAGCTCAAGATCACCCTGCCCATCGCCCTGATCGAGCTCATCCTCAGCCAGGACTCGGTCCGCCACGTCAAGCTCGACGACGACAAGTACGGCAAGTGCGAGGTCGACCTCAAGGCCCTCTGGAACGAGCTCAAGAAGGCCGGCCCGATGGCCCTCGTCGAGATCTCCGACCACGGCGCCGTCATCAAAGTCTGGCTCGAATAGCCTCGGGGGCCGCTGGCCGGCTCGGAGGCCGGTCTCGCCCTCATGGGAAAATTTCAAAGACGCCGGGACGTGCGTCGGTCTCGGTGCTGCCCCAAAACAGATTTCTTAAGACTCTTCAGAATCGTGGCTTCGAGCACTCAGCCCCGATTCTCAGGTCTCCGAAGACTCCTCGGCCTCCGCTAAGCCTCGCTCAAACACGTTTTGGCAGTTTCCCCTGAAACTCCCCTCGACCGCCACGCGCCCCGGCTGAAATTTTCCAAATCGGGCTTCGACCGTCTTCCTCGCCGGCCTAAACGCGACCGCTTGAGCGTTACGTTGACAAGTCATGAAGGCACCCATAAAATGAGGGGGCCAGGAGGGCTCACTTGGGCAAAACGTTGACGGAGAAGATCCTCGGCCGCAAGGCCGGGAAGGACGTCCAGGCCGGCGAGGTCGTCACGGTCTCCCCGGACTACGTCCTGTCCCACGACAACTCGGCGGCCATCATCAAGGAGTTCCAGAAGCTCGGCGTCAAGAAGGTCAAGGCGCCTGATAAGATCGTCATCGTCCTCGACCATATCGTCCCGGCCGCCGACGAGAAGTACGCCCAGAACCACAAATCCATCCGCGAGTTCGTCGCCGCCCAGGGCATCCCGAACTTCTTCGACATCAACGCCGGCATCTGCCACCAGGTCCTGCCCGAACAGGGCTTCGCCCTCCCCGGACTCGTTATCGTCGGCAGCGACTCGCATACGCCGAGCTACGGGGCCCTCGGGGCCTTCGCCGCCGGCATCGGCCGGACCGAGACGGCCTGCACCTGGGCGACCGACGAGATCTGGCTCCGCGTCCCGGAGACCATGCGCGTCGACCTCTCGGGACGGATGCGGCCGGGCGTCTTCGCCAAAGACCTCAGCCTGAAGCTCATCGGCGACCACGGCGCCGAGATGGCCAACTACAAAGCCGTCGAGTTCGCCGGCCCCGCCGCCGGCGAGTTCAGCGTCGGTTCGCGTTTGACGCTGGCCAACATGTCGGCCGAGATGGGGGCCAAGAACGGCTATTTCGCCCCCGACGGCAAGGTCCTGAAATGGCTCGAGGGCCGGGCCCGCGGGCCGTTCACCGCGGTCTTCTCGGACCCCGACGCTTCCTACGAATCGGTCCTGGCCTACGACCTCGGCGCGCTCGAGCCCCAGGTCGCCTGCCCGCACACGGTCGACAACGTCAAGCCGGTCACCGCGGTCGCGGGCAAGCCCATCGACCAGGTCCTCATCGGCACCTGCACCAACGGGCGGCTGGAGGACCTCGAGGCGGCCGCGGCCATCCTCGGGGGCCGCAAGGTCCATCCGCGCGTCCGCGTCCTGGTCATCCCGGCCTCCTGGCAGGTCTACCGGGAAGCGCTCGCCTCCGGCGCCCTGGCCGCGCTCGTCGAGGCCGGCTGCGTCGTCCTCAATTCGGGCTGCGGGCCCTGTCTCGGCGCCCACGAGGGCCTCATGGCCGCCGGCGAGGCCTGCCTGAGCACGTCGAACCGCAACTTCCAGGGCCGCATGGGCCACCGCGACTCGGAGATCTACCTGGCCTCGCCGGCCACGGCGGCGGCCACGGCGGTCACCGGCGCGATCACCGACCCGAGGGAGTTCTCATGAGCCAAGGCAAAGTCTGGGCCTACGGCGACAACGTCAACACCGACGTCATCTTCCCCGGGCGCTACACCTACCAGATCATGACGCCCGAGGAGATGGCCAAGCACGCCATGGAGGACCTCGACCCGGCCTTCGCCGCCGGCGTCAGGCCGGGCGACCTGGTCGTGGCCGGCAAGAACTTCGGCTGCGGCTCGTCGCGCGAGCAGGCCGCGGCCTGCCTCAAGGCGGCCGGGGTCCAGGCCGTGGTGGCCCGGTCCTTCGCCCGCATCTACTTCCGCAACGCCATCAACCTCGGCCTGGCCGTCCTGCAGTGCGACGCGGCCGTCGACGCCCTGCGGACGGGCGACGCGGCCGAGGTCGATTTCGCCCGGGGCGAGATCCGCTCCGTCCGGGGCACCTTCCGCTTCCTGCCTCTGCCCGATTCCGTCATCGGCATCATCGGGGCCGGCGGCCTGCTCGAATACACCAAGACCAAGCTCGCAAAGGAGTGACCATGGCCAAGTACAAGCTCGCCATTCTCCCCGGCGACGGGGTGGGCAAGGACGTCGTCGAAGCGACGATGATCGTCCTCGACAAGGTCGGCCTCGACGCCGAGTATATCTACGGCGACATCGGCTGGGATTTCTGGTGCCGGGAGGGCAACCCCCTGCCCGACCGCACCCTCAAGCTCCTCCGGGAGACGGACGCCTGCCTTTTCGGGGCCATCACCTCGAAGCCCAAGGAAGACGCCGACCGCGAGCTCGACCCGTCCCTCCGGGGCAAGGGGCTGAGCTACTTCAGCCCCATCGTCCGGCTGCGCCAGGAGTTCGACCTCTACCAGAACCTCCGGCCCTGCAAGGCCTATCCCGGCAATCCCCTGAATTACAAGGAAGGCATCGATCTCGTCATCTTCCGGGAGAACACCGAGGGTCTGTACGCCGGGGTCGAGTTCTTCCCCCTGCCCCAGGTCGTCCGCGACGCCCTCCTGATCAATCCCAAGATGAAGCGGTTCAAGGACGTCCCCGCCGACGAGATCGCCCTGTCGACCCGCATCATGACCAAGCCCGCCTGCGCCCGCATCGTCCGGGCCGCTTTCGAGTTCGCCCGCAAATACGGCCGCAAGTCGGTCACCCTGATCGAAAAGCCCAACGTCCTGCGCGAGACCGGCGGCCTGATGCTCGACACCGCGCGCGCGGTCGCCAAGGGCTACCCCGACATCAAGTTCTGGGACGCCAACGTCGACGCCATCTGCATGTGGCTCCTCAAGAACCCCCACGATTACGACATCCTCGTGGCCGAGAACCTGTTCGGCGACATCATCTCGGACCTGGCCGCCCAGCTCGTCGGGGGACTGGGCTTCGCCTGCAGCGGCAACATCGGCGACACGTACGGCGTCTTCGAGCCGACCCACGGCTCGGCGCCGAAGTACTCCGGCATGTACAAGGTCAATCCGATCGCCACGATCCTGGCGGCCAAGATGATGCTCGACTGGATCGGGGAAACCGCCAAGGGCGCGGCTATCGAGGCCGCCGTCGCCGAGGTCATCCGGGAAGGCCAGGCGCGGACCTACGACATGGGCGGCAAGTCCACGAGCCTCGACGTCGGCCGGGCTGTCGCCGCTAAGTTATAGCCCGGGCCGGGAAGGGAGGCAGCGGATGCTCATCCTCGCGGTCGACACGACGACGCCCAGCGGCTCCGTGGCCCTGCTCGAGGGGGAGACGCTCCTCGGCGAGGCCTGCGTCGAGTCGGCCGCGACCCACTCGGCCCGCCTGCTCCGGTCGATCGATTTCCTGCTCGGCGCCCACGGCCGCGACGTCAAGGACGTCGACGCGTTCGCCGTGGCCGCCGGGCCCGGCTCGTTCACGGGCATCCGCATCGGGGTCGCCGCGGTCAAATCCCTGGCCTTCGCCTCGGCCAGGCCCGTCGCGCCCGTCTCCACGCTCACCGCCCTGGCCGCGAAGCTCGCGGGCGGCGCGGAAGATCTCGTTTGCCCCCTCCTCGACGCCAAGAAGGAGGAGATCTACGCCGCCCTGTTCGAAGCGCGGGACGGCGGGCTGGCCGAGATCGTCCCTCAGGGCGCCTACGCCCCGGACGTGTTCTTCGCCCGGCTCCCGGCCGGTCGGGCCATCGCCTTCATCGGCGGCGGTCTCGACGCCTACCGGAGCATGCTCCTGGCCCGCGTCGGGGACGCGGCCCGCTTCCCGCGCCGTTCGTGCTTCGTCGCCGCCGAGGTCGCCCGCCTCGGCGCCGCGTCGATCCGGGAAGGGCGGGGCGTCGACGCCGCCGCCCTCGAGCCGATCTATTACCGGCGGTCCCAGGCCGAGGAAAAATGACCACCCTCATCGAAGGCCAGGACCGCTATTTCGTCCGGCGGATGAGGGAGTCGGACCTCGGGACCGTCAGGGCCATCGAGACCCAGTCCTTTTCCAATCCCTGGAGCGACAATACCTTCCGGGGCGAGATCCAGAACACCTCGATCTCCTCGCCCCTGGTCGTCGTCCGCCGGCCCGGCGACCGGGTCGTATCCCCGACGGTGCGCGATGCAGGTATCCGGGTCGTCGCCGACAACCCGATTGTCTCCGACAGTGCGCATGCAGGTGTCCGGGTCGTCGCCGACAACCCGGTTGTCGCGGACGAGGAGGTCGTTGCCTACATCATCTACTGGCAGATCCGCGACGACGTCCAGATCAACAACGTCGCCGTCCACCCCGATTGCCGGGGCCAGGGGCTCGGCGAGGCCATGATGCGCTTTGCCCTGGCCAAGGTCCGGGCCGCGGGGGCGGCCTTCGTCACCCTCGAGGTCCGGCAATCGAACGCGCCGGCGGTCAACCTCTACAAGAAGCTCGGGTTCGATATCCTGGGGACGCGGAAGCACTATTACACGAATCCGGACGAGGACGCCCACGTCATGGGCCTGGTCCTCGATCAGTAGTCGACGCGGACGAGCGTCAGTCCCTTGGCCGCCGCCGTCGCCCCGGCGAGCGAGCGGTCCTTCCCGCGGAAGATCCCCTCGATGTCCTCCGGCCGGATACGGCCCCGGCCGACCTCGAGGAGCGTGCCGACGATCGTCCGGACCATGTAGCGCAGGAAACCCCGCGATTCGATCGTGTAGACGAGCTCGTCGCCCGACCGCCTCAGCTCCGAACGGGTGACGGTCCGCACGGGCGAGCGGTCCCGGTTCGAGGAATAAGCCGAGAAATCCGCCGTCCGGACGAACAGACGGGCGGCCTCGCGCATGGCGCCGACCTTGAGGGGATAGGGCCAGTGGAGGACGTAGCGACGGTCGAGGGGGCTCGGCTGCGGCGCGAGAACGATCCGGTAGCGGTAGAGCTTCGAACGGGCGGATGTGCGGGCATGGAAGTCCGGCGGCGCCTGCTCGAGGGAGAAGATCCGGACGTCCTCGGGCAGGACGGCGTTGAGGGCCCGTAGGAGGACCGCGTCGGTGAGCTTGAACGCGCCGCGGAAGCCGGCCACCTGGCCCAGGGCGTGGACGCCGGCGTCGGTCCGGCCGGCGCCGTGGACGACGGTCCTCTTCCGGGTGACCTTGAAGACCGCCTCCTCGAGAACGCCCTGGACGGTGCGGTCCTCGGGTTGGCGCTGCCAGCCCCGGAAGTCGGTGCCGTCGTAGCCGAGGACGAGCTTGTAGTTCTTCATCTCAGCCGGTTAGGCCTTCGAGGGCCAGGCGGACCGCCTCCTCGGGGGTCGCCGCGGGCAGGACGCCCTTGACCTCCCAGGTGCCGAGCCCGACGACCTTCTTGCCGTGGATCTTGCCGTAGGCGATCTCCGAGAGAGTGCCGTACTCGCCGTCCACGGCGATGACGGCGTCCGCGTTCATGACGACGAGGGCGTTGCGGGTATAGCCGAGGCCGGTCGCGATGGGCAGGTCGACCCAGGGATTGGCGTCGCCCGGGGAGGCGCCGGGCAGGATGCCGATGGCCAAGCCGCCCTCCTCGCGGGCGCCCCGGCAGGCCGCTTCCATGACCCCGCCGAGCCCGCCGCATACGACCACGGCCCCGGCCCGGGCGATGAGCCGGCCGACCTCCAAGGCCGCCTCGACGGCCGGCCGGCCGGGCCGGCTGCCGCCGATGACGGCGACGCGGATCCTCTGGCGCATGTCTTTCATGGGGCGTCCTTATGGGGTGTTTCCGGGGCCATTCTACCACAGCGGCGCGCCCGGATTCACGGACTTGACGCGTCGGCCCGGTTGGGCAATACTATGATGAAAACCGGGTTGAAATTCGCATGCCGTTCATCAATCACGCGACCAAGACGATCGCCATCAAGATCGTTTATTACGGTCCCGGTCTGAGCGGCAAGACGACCAACCTCCGATACATCTACCACAAGCTCGACAGCGCCTACCGGGGCGAGCTCGTCTGCCTCGAGACCGAGGCCGACCGGACCTACTTTTTCGACCTGCTGCCCATCCGGGCCGGGATGATCGGCGAGTTCAAGGTCCACTTCCAGCTGATGTCCTGCCCGGGCCAGGTCTTCTACGAGGCCTCGCGCAAGAGCGTCCTGCGCGGCGCGGACGGCATCGTCTTCGTGGCCGACTCCCAGATCCCTCTGCTCGACGCCAACCTGGAGAGCTTCGACGGCCTGCGCCGCAACTGCCTCCAGCACGACATCGACCTGATGAAGATCCCTCTCGTCTTCCAGTACAACAAGCGCGACCTCGATTACCTCATCCCTGTCGAGACCTTCAACAACCTCCTCAATCCGCGGCACGCGCCCTGGCTCGAAGCCCAGGCCGTCAGCGGCGTCGGCGTCTTCGAGACCCTGCGCGAGATCTCCAAGCTGACGGTGCCCGTCGTCCGGGACAGGGTTTTCGGCGTGAAGTCCCGCCCCGAGCCCGACGACGCCCAGCTCGCCCCGGCCGATCTCGACGATCTCCGGGGCCGGGGGCCGGGCGGTGTCCGGGCGCCGACCGGTAACACGACGCGGCTGCTGATCAAGTCGCGCAAGGAGATCGAGGACGAGCTCGACAAGCTCTCCAGGGAATACGTCGGCAAATAGCCCGCCCTCCTGACGCAATCGCGCCGCCCGTCCGTCCCTTATATAGGGCCCCATGCTGTACCGGATCACGAGCGCCTCGCTCCACGGGATCGAGGCCTATCCCGTCGAGGTCGAGGTCGACATCTGCGCCGGCTTCCCGACCTTCGTCACCGTAGGCCTGCCCGACGCCGCCGTCCGGGAAAGCAAGGAGCGGGTCCGGGCGGCCCTCAAGAACTGTGGCTACGACCTGGAGTCCAAGAGGGTCACCGTCAATCTGGCCCCGGCCGACAGGCGCAAGGAGGGCTCGGCCTTCGACCTGCCCATCGCCCTGGGTTTCCTGGCTTTTCTCGAGGTCGTGCCGGCCGGCCGGCTGCGGGACTACCTGTTCGTCGGCGAACTGGCCCTCGACGGGCGCCTCAAGCCCGGCCGGGGTCTCCTGCCCATCGCCATGATGGCCGCGGCCTCGGGCTTCCGCGGCATCGTCGTCCCCTTCGCCAACGCCCGCGAAGCGGCGCTCGTCCGCGGCCTCGAGGTCTATGGCCTGGAGGATCTCGTCCGGGTCGTCCGGCTTCTCCGCGAGCCCGGCGAGGTCGAGCCCTGCCGCTTCGACGAGCGGGACCTGGCCGCGCCGGCCGCCTACCCGGTCGACTTCGAGGACGTCAAGGGCCAGTCGCACGTCAAGCGGGCCCTCGAGGTGGCCGCGGCCGGGGGCCACAACGTCCTCATGGTCGGGCCGCCCGGGGCGGGGAAGACCATGTTGGCCCGCCGCCTGCCGTCGATCCTCCCCGATATGTCCTACGAGGAGCGGCTCGAGGTGACGCGCGTCTACAGCGCCGCGGGGCTGCTGGCCGGGTCGGGGACGGTCGGCACGAGGCCTTTCCGCGCGCCCCATCACACCGTGACCGACGCCGGGCTCGTCGGCGGGGGGCTCGTGCCCAAGCCGGGCGAGGTCAGCCTGGCCCACCACGGGCTCCTCTTCCTCGATGAGCTGCCGGAGTTCAAGCGCAAGGTCCTCGAGGACCTGCGCCAGCCGGTCGAGGACGGGCGGGTGACGGTCGCCCGGTCCGGGTATTGCGTGACCTTCCCCTCCGCTTTCATGCTGGTGGCGGCCATGAATCCCTGCGCCGACGTCCGCCGCGGCCTCCTCGGCAAGGCCGCCGACTGCACCGACAGCGAGAAGGCCCGCTACTACTCCAAGATCTCCGGCCCGCTCGTCGACCGGATCGACATCCAGCTCGACGTGCCCGAGGTCAGGTTCGGCGACATCGTTTCGCGGGCGCCGGCCGAATGCTCCGCGGCCATCCGGGCCCGGGTGACCGCGGCGAGGGACAGGCAGACGGCTCGCTTCGCCGGCCGCGGCATCTTCACGAACGCCCGGATGGGGCCGAAGGAGGTCAAGAGGTTCTGCCCGCTGCCGCCCGAGGCCGAGCGGCTCCTGGAGATGGCCGTGACCAGGCTCGGTTTCAGCGCCCGGGCCTTCGACCGGGTCCTTAAAGTGGCCCGGACGATCGCCGACCTCGAGGGCCGGGAGGCGATCGACGCGCCCCATGTCTCCGAGGCCATCCAATACCGGATGATGGACAGACTCAGGTAGCCCCTCGTTTTGGGGGTGGCGTACCTGAGGCAGTCCTCAGCTCCTGCTGAGGGCAGACCCAGGTAGCCCCTCGTTTCGGGGGCCGCGCCGGGCGGTCACTCCCCCTTGCCGGGCTCGACGATCCAGCTCAGCGAATACCGTTTCACGACGTTGCCGCCCTCGTCGTCGGGCTCGATCGCGTAGAGCTTGCTTTTCCGGACGATCCGGATCGTCGGATTGATGAGGTCCTCGTGCCGGGGCAAGGCGACCCGGCCGAAATACCGGCCTTCGGCATCGAAGATGTCGTGGACGTCCATGGCCCTATCGGCGCTCCTCTCCCAGGTTTGAACGAAGAGACGGCCTTGGTCGTCCGGAAAGAAGCTTCGATAATAGGCGTGACGGGAGGAGTATTCGTAGGTCGGATTGACGCCGGGGGGCGCTCCTCTCTTCAGGAACTCGTCGATGTCGGCCTTGCTGACCTTCAGCGGTTCGCCGTCCCGCCTGATCTTGCGGTCCAGACGGCCGCCGGGATCGAAGACGTCGAGCTCATAGGAGGTCGCGGTCCCGACGATCAGGCGATCCCGCGGATCCAATACCCACCGGGTTCGGGCCTTGAAGGGATCATGGCTTGCGTCCTCGGGCCGGTCGAAGAACTCGGCCAGAACGGCCGTCATGTCGGGGGCCAGCTTCTTCAGCGATTCCCGGCCGCCCTTGATATCGGTCACCTTGACGTAGATTTCGAAACGCGAATTTATGACCGGATCGGAGGTCAGTCCCCGGAGGGGCACGTTCCTCTCGAATACGCCGTCCAAAGAAAAGAACACCAGCCGCCGGCCCCGAATGTCGTTGAAGACCAGGGTCTTCGATCCCGCGGGGATGACGATGGAGAACGCGGCGCCGATCTCGCCGGGCCCTTGTCCGCGCCGGCCGATGCTCCGAAGGTAGGCGCCCTGGTCGTCATAGACCCTGACGCAGGCGTCCTGGACATCGAGCACATAGAGGAGCCCCGCATCGTCGACGGCGAGGCTCCATGGCCGGGCCAGCCCCGGATCTCCCGTCGCGGCCGGCCCGCCGATCCTCCAATCCTCCCGGAGGCTCAGAACAGGCTCCCTGTGGATCGGGTCTCTGGGATTTTGGACGATCGTGACGTCGCCTTCCTTGAGAACGCGTCCTTTCCAGATCTGGGCCTGGCCGAGCGTCGAGAGGGCGGCCACGAGGGCCAGGAAAGAGGCGGGCCGGCTCAGACGGCGTTGCGGATATGGCATATTCCGATACTCCTTTCCCCTTGAGGGAGGACCGGCATGTGGCGAAAAACCATCATGCGCCTTCCCCGGCCCTTTATCAAGTCAGACCGGGTTTGCCCTTTTTCCCGGCTGCTGTTAGAATCCCCAGGCTGTGAGCGTTCCCTATCAAAGGAGATGAGCCCCATGGAACAGAACGTCCAAGCTTGTCCTTCTGTCGACAAGACCAAGATCGCCCTGCCGCGCATCCTGACCCTCTGGGACGTCGTCATGATCGTCATCGGCGGCGTCGTCGGCTCGGGCATCTTCCTGTCCCCGTCGGAGATCGCCGCCGCCGTGCCCGCGCCGCTCCTCATGCTGGCCGTCTGGGTCGTCGGGGGCCTGTTCAGCTTCTTCGGCGCCGTGGCCTTCGCCGAGCTCGGCGCGGCCATGCCCGAGGCCGGCGGCATCTACATCTACCTCCGCGAGGCCTACGGCCCGCTCATCTCGTTCCTCTTCGGCTGGACCCTCTTCCTGGTCATCGACTCGGGCTCGATCGCGACCCTGGCCGTGGCCTTCTCCCACAACATCCTGCCCCGCTTCGTCGACATGAGCCCCCTCGTCAAGAAGCTCATTTCCGCCGGTTTCGTCGCCTTCCTCGGGGCGGTCAACTATATCGGCCTCCGCTGGGGATCGCGCCTCCAGAACTGGACCACTTATCTCAAGACGGCGGCCATCGGCATCATCGTCGTCGGCGTCTTCTTCTTCACCAAGGGCCAGGGCGCCGCGCGGAACTTCGTCGAGCCGTCCCCGGGGCCGTTCAACTTCGGCCTGCTCGGGGCCTTCGGCGTCGGCCTGGTCGCCTCCCTCTGGGCCTACAAGGGCTGGGAGGCCGCGACCTACAGCGCCGGAGAGGTCAAGAACCCGAAGAAGAACCTGCCCCTGGGCATCCTCATCGGCACGGTCGCCGTCATCGTCCTCTACGTCCTGGCCAACCTGGCCTACCTCTACATCATGCCTGTCGGCAAGATCGCGGCCTCCGAAGGCCGGGTCGCCCTCGACGTCATGCAGGTCATCGGCGGTCCCTTCCTGGCCTCGCTCATCACTCTTCTCATCCTCTTTTCCATCCTCGGCGCGGCCAACCAGAATATGCTGACCTCGCCGCGGGTCTATTTCGCCATGGCCCGCGACGGCATGTTCTTCCGGAAGATCGCCGAATGCCATCCCAAGTTCCTGACCCCGCATGTCGCCATCGTGGCCATCACCCTCTGGAGCATCGTCTTGACGCTGACCGGGACCTTCAAGCAGCTCTTCACCTACGTCATCTTCGGCGAATGGATCTTCTTCGGTATGACCGTGGCCGCGGTCATCGTCCTGCGCAAGAAGCGGCCCGCCCTCGAAAGACCTTACAGGACCTGGGGCTACCCCGTGACGCCGATCCTGTTCGTCCTGGCCGCCGTCTATGTCGCGGTGGGCTCGCTCCTGAGCTCCTTCCGCAACGCCATGTTCGGCTTGCTCATCATCTGCCTGGGCATCCCGGCCTACCTCTATTGGAAGGCCAAGCTCGACAAGGCGGAAAAGAAGGCCTAGAGTTCGAAGGGGGGCGGTCCCCGACGGAGGGTGGCATGAAATACTTCGTGCTGGGGTCGGCGTATGTCATCCGGCTGGACGCGGGGGAGAGGATCGTCGAGACCCTGCGAGGGCTCTGCGAGCGCGACGGTATCGGTGGCGGCTTCTTCAACGGGCTGGGGGCCGTCGGCCAAGCCGAGATCGGCCACTTCGATCCGGCCACGAACGAATACGGCTGGACCGTCCTCTCCGGGCCCTACGAGATCGTCTCCCTCTACGGCAACATCACGACCGTCGACGGCAAGCCCTTCGTCCACGCCCACATCGCGCTCGGCGACAACACCTTCGCCGTCAAGGGCGGGCATTTGAGGGAGGCGGTCGTCTCGGTGACCTGCGAGGTCACCCTGACCCGGTTCAAGGACGATATCGGCCGCAAGAAAGACGAGGGCTCCGGCTTGCTGAAGCTCGCCCTCGAACCGGGCGGGGATTGAGCGGCAGGGGCGCCAGGGCCGCGCGCCGGCCGAGCAGGGCCAGGCGCAGGACGTAGAAGCGGGGAGAGAACCTGGGGGACATCAGCGCGGGCTGATCCTTCGGCCGTCCTCGACGACGACCTTCCCGTTCTTGATCACCGTCCGGACCGGGTTCCGCCCGGCCTCGTAGGCGAGGGACAGGTGGTCGGGGACGTCGCACAGGATCACGTCCATCTTCTTCCCGGCTTCGAGGCTCCCGACCGAGCCGTGCCGGCCGATGGCGTAAGCGGCGTTCCCGGTGCAGGCCATGATGGCCTCCTCGACCGTCAGGCCGAGGGTGAAGACCCCGAGCTGGAGGACGAAAGGCATCGAGTTGAGGTGGGAGCTCCCCGGATTGAAGTCCGAAGCCAGGGCGACGATCGCCCCGGCCTCGACCAGGCGCCGGGCCGGAGCCCGGCGGGTCATCATCAGGAAGAACGGCACGCCGGGAAGCAGGATGGCCGCCGTCGGGCCGGCCCCCAGGCGGTCGATGCCCGACTCGGAAACGGCGATGAGGTGCTCGGCCGAGACCGCCCCGACTTCCGCCGCGAGCTCGGCCCCGCCCTGGCTCACGAACTCGTCGGCGTGGATCTTGATCTTGAAACCGGCAGCCTTGGCGGCCTCGACGAGCCGCCGCGTCTCCTCGATCGAGAAGACGCCGGGCTCGCTGAAGACGTCGAAGAACTCGGCCAGGCCGCGCCGCGCGACCTCCGGGATGACCGAGTCGACGAGCAAGCGGACGTAGTCCTCGCGCCGGTCGCGGTATTCCGGCGGGACCTCGTGGGCGCCCATGAAGGTCGGGACGACGTCGACGGGGTGAAGAGCGGCCAGGTCGCGGAGGGCCTCGAGCTGCTTGACCTCGTCCTCGAGGTTGAGGCCGTAGCCGCTCTTGGCCTCGACGGTCGTCGTGCCGGAGAGGAGCATGCGGTCGAGCCGCCGTCAGGCAGAGGGCGACGAGGTCGTCGAGGCTGGCCGCCCGGGTCGCCTTGACCGTCGTCAGGATGCCCATGCCCCGCTCGGCCAGCTGCTGGTAGGTCCAGCCCTGGACCCTCAGCCCGAACTCGCGGGCCCGGTCCCCGGCGAAGGGGAGGTGGGTGTGGGCGTCGACGAAGCCGGGCAGGGCGACGAGGCCCGCCGCGTCGACCGTGACCGCCCCGGGCTCGGGCTCGATCCGCGACCGGAACTCCTCCTCGGTCCCGGCGAAGACCACGAGGCCTTTCGACGAAGCCAGCCAGCCGTTCTCGACGACGCCGATCTGCCGCAGGGCCGGGCCTCGCCGGGGCAGGGGCCCCGCGCAGGTCACGAGCTCGCGGCAGCCGGCGACGACGAGATCAGCTGAGGTCATGGGGCGTCTTCCTCACGGAGGAGTGCTTGGTCCGGCGGATGAAGGAGGGCGTCTCGTAGTTCTCCCACTGCTTCTCGCTGAGGGCCGTGGGCTCCCAGGCCGGCGCCCCCGATCCGGTCCCGCCGCCGACGCCCCGGCCTTCGAAGAGATAGGGAGGGGTCTGCGGCATGACCGGGAACGGCGGAGCCGGCCTCCGCGCGGGGCTCCGGACCGGCCTGTCGTCGGCCGGCGCCGGGGTCGGCGTCGCGGCCGCGACCTTCTCGGCGGGCTGGTCGAAGCCGGTGGCGATGACGGTGACCTTGACCGTGTCCTTCATGGCCTCGTCGATGACCGTGCCGAAGATGATGTTGGCGTCGGGATCGGCCAGGCTGTGGATGAGCTGGGAGGCCTTGGACACCTCGTGGAGCGTCATGGTCTTGCCGCCCGTGATGTTGATGAGGACGCCGTGCGCGCCCTCGATCGAGGTGTCGATCAGGAGCGGCGACGAAATGGCCTTCTCGGCGGCCTCGAGGGCCCGGTTCTCGCCCGTGGCCAATCCCGTCCCCATGAAGGCCATGCCCATGCCCTTCATGACCGACTTGACGTCGGCGAAGTCCAGGTTGATGAGGCCGGGCTTGGTGATGAGGTCCGAGATGCCCTGGGCCGCCTGGCGCAGGATGTCGTCGGCCAGCCGGAAGGCGTCCTGGACCGAGGTGGTCAGGTTGACCGTCTGGACGAGCCGCTCGTTGGGGATGGCGATGACCGTGTCGACGGCCGACTTGAGCTCCTTGAGCCCCTGCTCGGCCTGTTTCATCCGCACCCGCCCCTCGAAGCCGAAGGGCAGCGTGACGATGGCGATGACCAGGATGTCGAGCTCGGCCGCGATGTTGGCGATGATCGGCGTCGAGCCCGTGCCCGTGCCGCCGCCGAGGCCCGTGGTCAGAAAGACCATGTCGGCGCCCTGGAGGATCTCGAGCAGCCGCTCGGTGTCCTCCATGGCCGCCTGCTTGCCGATCTCCGGCCGCCCGCCCGAACCCAGGCCCTTGGTCAGCTGGTTGCCGATCTGGATCTTGGTCTTGGCCCGGTTGCCGTTGAGGGCCTGGACGTCGGTGTTGACGGCGATGAACTCGACGCCCTGGATGCCGTGCTCGATCATGCGGTTGACGGCGTTGCCGCCGCCGCCGCCGAGACCGATGACCTTGATCTTGGCCCCGAGCTGGTCCTCGACCAGGTGGAACTTCAGCCGGCTGGAATCTTCGCTCATGATGTCCTCCTTATCCTTCCTTGAACCAGTCCTTGAACCGGGAGAGCGCGCCCCTCTTCTTGTCCTTGGAGAGCCCGCGGTCCTGCCATATCCGGAAGCCGTAAAGGATGAGCCCCACGGCCGTCGAGAAGTCGGGGGTCGAGACCCGGTCGACCAGTCCGCCGACGCCGCCCGGGTCGCCGCGCCGCACCGGCAGGTCGAAGATCTCCTCGGCCACTTCCTCGAGCCCCTCGAGGAGGGCCGTGCCGCCGGTGAGGACGATGCCCGAGTTCAGCGACTTGTCGTAGCCCATGCGCTTGATGTCGGAGTCGACGAGGCGGAAGATCTCCTCGGCCCGCGGCTGGATGATGTCGGCCAGGAGCTGGCGCGACAGGACCCGGGGCTTGCGCCCCTTGCCGACCGAGGGCACCTCGATCGTCTCCTGGTCGTCGACGGGCGGCCCGGCGAGGCAGCCGAACTTCTTCTTGATCCGCTCGGCCTCCGGGATGGGCGTCCGCAGGCCGACGGCGATGTCGTTGGTGAAGTTGTCGCCGCCGATGGGGATGGTCGAGGTGTACCAGAGGCTGCCGCGCTCGTAGATGGCCACCTCGGTCGTCCCGGCGCCGATGTCGATCTGGCCGACGCCGAGCTCCCGCTCGTCCTGGGTCAGGACGGCCTGGGCCGTGGCGATCTGATTGAGGACGACCTCCTCGATCCGGATGCCCGCCCGCTCGACGCAGCTCTTGAGGTTCTGGAGAGAGGTCAGCGCCGCCGTGATGATGTGGACGTTGACCTCGAGCTTGATGCCGCTCATGCCGGCCGGGTCCTTGATGCCGTCCTGGTCGTCGACGATGAACTCCTGGGGGATGATGTGGATGATCTCCCGGTCCGGAGGGATGGGGATGGCCTTGGACTGGTCGACGACGCGGCGGACGTCCTCGCGGGTGATCTCCCGGTTCTTGCCGGAGACGGCGACGACGCCCTTGCTGTTGAAGCTCTTGATGTGGGCCCCGGAGATGCCGAAGAAGGCCGAGTCGATCTCGACGCCGGCCATGAGCTCGGCCTCCTCCTGGGCCTTCTTGATGGCCTTGGTCGTGGCGTCGAGGTCGACGACGACGCCCTTGCGCAGGCCGTGGGAGTCGGCCGTGCCGATGCCGATGATCTCGACCTTGCGCTCCTCGGTGACCTCGCCGATCACGGCGACGATCTTGCGCGTCCCGATGTCGAACCCGACGATGTAGTTGTTCTTGGGCATGGCTCAGTCTCCTTTGTCAGGTGGGGGGACGTCGTCCCCGGCCGGCTCCGCGGTTCTCACGTAGACCCGGCCGTCGAAGCCCATGTGGACGAGGGCCAAGGGTCCGAAGAGGCCCTCCCATTCCGCCCGCCGGGCCCGGAACCGGGCCAGGTCCGCGGCCGGCGCCGCGGCGCCGACGACGACCCGGACGGGATCGCCCTTGAAGGCCAGCTCCAGGGTGCCGAAGTCGCCGCAGCGGATCGCCGCCAGCCGGCCGGCCTCGTCGCCGGGCAGGCTCCGGAAGCAGCGGCCCGCGGCCTCCCATTTCCCGTAGAAATCGGAGGCGAACCCGCCCTCGTCCGAGACGACCGGCAGGCCGTATTCCTCGAGCGCGTAGACGGGCTCGAGGACGTGTCCCTCCGCGTCGGCCAGCCAGAGGGCGCCGCCGCGCTCGAGGACGAGGAACGGCGTCCGGACCTCGACCGTGATCACCAGGCGCGAGGGGAAGACCTTCTGGACGGCGGCGTCCTCGACCCAGGCCAGGCGGCGGACCTGGGCCCGCAGGGCGTCGAGGTCGCAGAGGAGGATATTGCCGAGTCGCGGCGCGGCGAAGTGCGCGTCCAGGGCCCGCTTGAGCTCGGCCTTGGCGCAGACGACGTCGACCCGGCGGATGGCCAGCTGGTCCCAGGTGATGAGGAAAAGGACGGCCTCGCGCAGGGCCAGGAAGAACGCGGCCTGCAAGACGACGAGGAGCAGGACCTGCCGCGGCCCGAAGACGCGCCTCTTCCGGTCCTTGCGCAAGGCGAGGGCTTTGCCTCCGGGCCGGAGGAACAGGCGGTGGGCGCGGACGTCGGTCGCCATGTCAGCCCCTGGCCTCCAGCGCGGCGACGATGTCCGGGATGGTCCGGTTGACATTCCCCGCCCCCAGGACGAGGACGATGTCGCCCGGGGCCAGGATGTCCCCGAGCAAGGGCCCGATCCGCTTCAGGTCGGGCTCGAAGGTGACGTTCTTGTGGCCGAACTGGCGGACCTCCTCGTAGAGAGCCTTGCCGTCGACGCCGGGGATGGGGTCCTCGCCGGCGGGGTAGATGTCGGTGAGGACGAGGACGTCGGCCTGGTTGAAAGCGGTCGCGAAGGCGGTCATGAGCTTCGCCAGGCGGGTGTAGCGGTGGGGCTGGAAGACGGCCACGACGCGGCGCGTCCAGCCCCTCTTGGCCGCCTCGAGGGTGGCCTTGATCTCGGTCGGATGGTGGGCATAGTCCTCGACGACCATGATGTCGCCGACGGTCTTGCGCAGCTCGAAGCGGCGGCCCGTCCCCGTGTAGCTCTCCAGGGCCTCGAGGATCGTCCGGGGCGCCATGTCGAGGTCGAGGCCGACGGCCGCGGCGGCCATGGCGTTGAGGATATTGTGCATGCCGGGGACCTGGAGCCTGAGCGCCCCGAGGGGCTTGCCCTTGGCCAGCAGGACCGAGGCGCTGCGGAACTCGTCGAAGGCGAAATCGCGGGCCGAGAGGTCGGACTGGGCGGAGAAGCCGTAGGTGATGATGCGGCGCTCGATCTGGGGGATGATGCTCTGCAGGTTGGGATCGTCGAGGCACAGGATGACCGGGCAGTAGAACGGGACCTTGTTGGCGAAGTTGACGAACGTCTCCTTGAGGTCGTCGACGCTCCGGTACTGGTCGAGGTGCTCCTCGTCGATGTTGGTCAGGACGGCGATGAAGGGGGAGAGGTAGAGGAAGGACCGGTCGCTCTCATCGGCCTCGGCCACGATGAAGTCGCCGGCGCCGAGCTTGGCGTTGGCCCCGATCGTGTTCAGCCGGCCGCCGACGATGACGGTCGGGTCGAAACCGCCGGCCTCGAGAACGAGGGCCGTCATCGAGGTCGTCGTGGTCTTGCCGTGAGACCCGGCCACGGCGACGCCGTATTTCATCCTCATCAGCTCGGCCAGCATCTCGGCCCGCGGGATGACCGGGATGAGGCCGGTCCGGGCCTTGCGGACCTCGACGTTGTCCTCGCGGACGGCCGAGGAAATGACGACGACGTCGGCGTCCTTGAGGTTCTCGGCCCGGTGGCCGATGGCCACGTCGGCGCCGAGGCGGACGAGCCGCCGGGTGGCGTCGTTCTCCTGGATGTCGGAGCCCGAGACCTTGTAGCCCAGGTTGAGCAGGACCTCGGCGATGCCGTTCATGCCCGTGCCGCCGATGCCGACCATGTGGATGTGGTTGAGCTTGCGGTAGCCTTTCTTGGTCACGCGGGATTCTCCTTGGAGCGGCCTTCGATCAGGGACAGGCAGAGCGCGGCGATGCGGCCGGCCGGGTCCTCGGCTTGGAGGCGGCCGACGTTCCGCTCCATCGCGTCGAGCTCCCCGGGATGATCGAGCCAATGCCGGATACGGGCGGCCAGCGCTTCGGGCGCGGCCTCGGGCTCGGGCAGGACGAAGGCGCCGCCGACGGCCTCGAGCTCGCGGGCGTTCCCGGTCTGGTGGTCCTCGGAGGCCCCGGCGAAGGGCACCAGGAGCGAGGCCTTGCGGGCGGCGACCAGCTCGGCGAGGGTGGTCGCCCCGGCCCGGCAGACGACGAGGTCGGCCCGGCCGAAGTAGGCGGCCATGCCCGGAAGATAGGGGGCGACCTCGGCCCGGTCGAAGCCGGCGGCGCGGTAGGCGGCAGCCACCCGCTCGAAGTCGTTGACGCCGGTCTGGTGGGTCAGGCGCAAACGGTCCCGGACGCCCGCCAGCAAGGGCAGGGCGGCGATCATGCGGTCGTTGAGGAAGCGCGAGCCCTGGCTGCCGCCGAAGACGAGGACGTCGAGCGTCCCCGTCCGCTTCTTGGCCGGAAGGGCGTAGAACTCCTCCCGGACGGGATTGCCCAGGACGACGCCCTTGCCCTTGAAGTAGGGCAGGGTCGAGGGGAAAGCCACGACGGCCTTGCGCACGGACCGGGCCAGGAGCCGGTTGGTGAAGCCGGGCCGGGCGTTCTGTTCGAGGATGACGGTCGGGACGCGTAGTCCCGAGGCGAGCAGCACGATGGGCCCCGAGCTGTAGCCGCCCACGCCGACGACGAGGGCAGGACGCGTCCGGATCAGGATCGCCAGCGACTGGACGAAGGCCAGGGGCAGAAGGGCGAGCCCGCGCAGGCTCTTGAGGCCCCGGCCCTTGAGGCCCTCGATCCGCATGGGGATGAAGCGCACCCCGTGATCGGCCATGATCCGCTGCTCGACGTCGCGGCGCGTCCCGACGTACGTCAGGACGAGGCCGGGCGCCTCGGCCAAAAGCCGGCGGCCGAGGACGAGCGCGGGGTAGAGGTGGCCCCCGGTCCCACCGCCGCTGATGACGACGCCGCGCTTCCTCATGCGATCATATCCTCACCGTGCCCCCGGTGTCCCCCCTCTTCTGGCTGATGTGGAGCAGGAGGCCCACCGCGCCGAGCGTGCAGATCAGGGAGGACCGGCCGTAGGACAGGAGGGGCAGGGTCGTGCCCTTGGCCGGCCCCAGACCGAGGACGATCGACATGTTCATCAGGGCCTGGGCCACGATGGCCAGCGTGAGGCCCGCCGCGATCATCTTGAAGGTCGGGGTCGGCGCTTCCAGGGCGATCTTCAAGCCCCGCCACAGGAAGAAGAGATAGAGCCCGAGGGTGAAGAACGTCCCCAGCAGGCCCGTCTCTTCGCCCAGGATGGAGAAGATGAAATCGGTGTGGTTGAAGGGCAGGTAGTTCAGTTTCTGCGTGCTCCGGCCGAAGCCCGCCCCCACGAATCCGCCCGAGCCCAGGGCCAGCTTGGATTGGGCGACCTGGTAGCCGCTGCCCAGGGTGTCCTTGTCCGCGGCCAGGAATCCCTGGATGCGGGCGACCCGGTAGTCGGCCTTGACCAGGTAGAACCCGAACAGGGCCCCGGCCAGCAGGCCCGCGGCGACAAGGTAGCGGAGCTTGACGCCCCCGATGAACAGGACCATGGCCGCCAGGGCGGCGAGGATGACCGCGGTCCCGAAGTCGGGCTCGAGGAGGACGAGCACGATGAGGACGGCCAGCACGCCCGCCAGGATGATCAGGTTCTTCCGGTCGTTGACGGCGTCCTTCTTGCTCTCGAGGAAGGTGGCCAGGAACAGGATGAGGCTGATCTTGGCCAGCTCCGAGGGCTGGAAGCGGAAGCCGGGGAGGAGGATCCAGCGGTTGGTGTTGGCTACGGACGGCATGGCCAGGCAGAGGGCGAGGAGGAAGGCCGTCAGGCCGAGAAGGCCGTAGACGAAACCGGGCTGGAGGAAGAACGACTTTTTCACCGAGACGAGGAAAGCGACGACGGCCAGGCCGGCCAGGGCGCCCAGGATCTGCTGGACCATGAAGTGGAGGGACTGGCCGTATTTTTCGGCGGCCATGAAGCTCGAGGCGCTGAAGACGAAGAAGATGCCGAGCCCGACCAGGAGGAGCGTGACGGCGAGAAGCTGGACGTCGAACCCGAGCCGGCGGCGGACGTTCATCGGCGGGCTCCCTTCTTCCGCAGGCCGGCGGCGAGGAGGCGGACCTCCCGCTTGAAGGTCCGGCCGCGCTCCTCGAAGTCCTTGAACATGTCCCAGCTCGTGCAGGCGGGCGCGAGGAGGACGATGTCTCCGCGGACGGCCCGGGCGTGGGCGGTGCGGACGACCTCGCGGTAGCTCGAGACGCGGTCGACCGGCACGACGCCGTCCAGGGCGGCCTCGATCTTGTCGGCCGCCTCGCCGACCAGGACGACCGACCGGACCCTCTTCCCGACCTCCTTGCGGAGAGGGGAGAAGTCGCCTCCCTTGCCGCGGCCGCCGAGGACGAGGACGACGGGGCGGTCGAAGCTGGCCAGGGCCTTGATCGTCGCGGCCACGGTCGTGGCCTTGGAGTCGTTGACGAAGCGGACGCCGCCGACGCGCAGGACGTCCTCGAGCCGGTGCTCGAGCCCGCGGAAGGCCAGGATGGACCGGCGGATCGAGTCCGCCGGCACGCCCAGGAGGCGGCCGACGAGGGCCGCGGCCAGGACGTTCTCCAGGTTGTGAGCGCCGGGCAGGGGCACCCGCGCGGCCCTCAGGATCCTATCGGTCCGGCCGCCGCCGCGGACGGCGATCCAGCCGTCGTCCAGGAAGGCGCCCCGGGCCGGTCGCCGCGTCCGGCTGAAGCCGTGGACCTCGGACCGGGCCGCCGCGGCCAGGCTCCAGACCAGGCGGTCGTCGCGGTTGAGGACGGCCCGGCCCTCCGGCCCCTGCCGCAGGACGAGCTTCCTCTTGGCGTCGAAATAGCGCTCGAAGGAGCCGTGCCAGTCGAGGTGGTTCTCGGAGACGTTGAGGAGGACGGCGACGGCCGGCGTGAAGCGCTCGGTGTATTCGAGCTGGAAGCTCGAGATCTCGGTGACGTAGACGTGGTCGTCGCGGCTGCGGTCGACGAACGAGATGAGCGGCGTCCCGATGTTGCCGGCCAGCCGGGCCTCGAGACCGCCTTCGCTCAGGATCCGGTGGACGAGGGTCGAGGTCGTCGACTTGCCGTTCGAGCCGGTGATGCCGACGACGCGGCCGCGGAGAAAGAGGGCGGCCAGCTCGATCTCGGAGACGACCGGCACGCCCTTGTCGCGGGCCGCCAGGATCTCGGCGAGGGGCGGGACGCCGGGGCTGGGCACGATGAGGTCGGCCTCGAGGAAGGACCCGGGCCGGTGGCCGCCGAGCTCGAAGACGACGCCCCGCTCGGCGAAGGACCGGACCTTGTCCCCGAACGCCTCGGCCGGCTTCCGGTCGGTGACCCGCACCCGGGCCCCGCGGCCGGCGAGGAACCGGCAGACGGCTTCCCCGGTCCGCTCGAAGCCGACGACGAGGACGTTCTTATCCTTCAGTTCCATGTCTATCTCAACTTCAGGGTGGCGAGGCTGAACAGGGCGAAGATGATGCCCAGGATCCAGAAGCGGACGACGACCTGGCTCTCGGGCCAGCCGGAGAGCTCGAAGTGGTGGTGGAGGGGGGCCATCTTGAAGATGCGCTTGCCCTTGCTCACCTTGAAGTAGGAGACCTGGAGGACGCACCGAGAGGGCCTCGAGGATGAACACGCCGGCCACCGTGAAGAGCAGGAACTCCTGCTTGATGAGGAGGGCGATGACGGCCAACGTTCCGCCGATCGACAGGGCGCCGACGTCGCCCATGAAGACCTTGGCCGGGTGGCAGTTGAACCAAAGAAAGCCGAGGCAGGCCCCGGCGAAGGCGCCGGCGAAGACGGTCAGCTCGGCCGCGAGAGGCACGCGGACGATGTTGAGGTACTGGGACCAGAGGGCGTGCCCGGCCACGTAGGTCAGGGCGGTCAGGGCCGTGGCGCTGATGAGGGACAGCCCGATGGCCAGGCCGTCCAGCCCGTCGGCCAAGTTGACGGCGTTGGACGAGCCGACCAGGATGAAGGCGATCCAGGGCAGGTAGAACCAGCCGAGATAGGGGACCCACTTCTTCAGGAAGGGAAAGCTCAGGCTCAGGCTGAATTGGTCGTTGAAGCCCATCCAGATGAAAACGAGCCCGACCGCCGCGGCCAGCAGGACCTGGAGGGCGATCTTCTGTCCGGGCCGCAGGCCCAGCGACCTTTTCCGGCGGACCTTCAGGACGTCGTCGACGAGCCCGACCAGGCCGAAGAGGACCATGGAGGCCACGGCGATCCAGACGTACGCGTTGGCCAGGTTGCCCCAGACGAGCGTCGGGACGACCGTGCCCAGGATGATGAGCAGGCCGCCCATCGACGGCGTGCCCTTCTTGACGAAGTGGGACTGCGGGCCGTCCTCGCGGATCTCCTGGCCGATCTGCTTCCGCCGGAGCAGGCGGATGAGCCAGGGGCCGAGGAGGAAGCTCAGGACGAGGGCCGTGACACCGGCCAGGGCCGTGCGCACGGTGATGTAGCGGAAGACGTTGAAGAAGAAGAACTGGTCGCGGAGGGGGACGAGGAGCCAGTACAGCACGGCCTACTCCTTTCCTCGGGCGCGGAGCGCTTCGACGACCGTTTCGGTGCGCATGCCGCGCGAGCCCTTGACCAGCACCAGATCGCCGTCCCGGACGATCCCGGCGATCGCGGCCGCAGCGGCCCCGGAGTCGGCGAAGAGGCGGACGGCGGCCGGGTCGAAGCCCGCGGCCACGGCGCCTTCGGCGATGAGGGCGGCGAGGGGGCCGACGGCGACGAGAACGTCCCAGCCCGCGCGGGCGACGGTCCCGCCCGCGGCGCGGTGAAATTCGCGCTCTCCCTCCCCGAGCTCCAGCATGTCGGCCAGGACGGCGACCTTGCGGCCGGCCGGCAGGGCGGCCAAGCTCTCGAGGGCCGCTTCGAGGGCCCGGGGGCTCGAGTTGTAGGAGTCGTCGTAAACGTGGACGCCGCCGGGAGCCTCGACGAGAAGGCCCCGGTGGGCGGCCGGACGGAGCGACTCGACGGCCGGGGCGATATCGCCGAACCGGAGACCGAGGGCGAGGGAGACGGCCGCGGCGGCCAGGAGGTCCGCCACCGCGGCCTTGTTGAGGAATGGGAACCGGAGGCGTCCCTGTTCTTCTCCGAAGCGAAGGTCGATCTCGTAGCCGGCGAAGCCCTTGGGTTCGACGGCCACGGCCCGGACGTCCGCCCGGGCGTCCCGTCCGAAGGTCACCGTGCGGCCGGGGAAACCGGCGCCGATCCGCATGACGAGCGGGTCGTCGGCGTTGAGAACGGCCGTCGCGCCCGGCCGGGCCCCGTCGAGGATCTCCTTCTTGGCCAGGGCGATCTCGTCGAGGCCGCGGAAGAACTGGAGGTGGACGGGGCTGACGTTGGTGATGACGGCGACGTCGGGCGGCGCGATCCGGGTGAGGACCCGGATCTCGCCGGGGGCGCTCATGCCCATCTCCAGCACGGCGGCCTCGTGCCCCGGCTCGATCCTCAGGACCGACAGGGCCAGCCCGAGGTGGTTGTTGAAGTTGCCCTCGGACTTGAGGACGCGGAAGCGGCCGGAGAGCAGGGCGGCGGCGAAGTCCTTGGTCGTCGTCTTGCCGATGCTCCCGGTGACGCCGACGACCTGGACCGGCCGCCGGGCCAGGACCTCCCGGGCGAGCGCCTGGAGGGCGGCCACGGTGTCCGGCACCAGGAGGAGGCCGAAGCCGCGGCCGGGAACGTCGACCGGGCGGGACACGACCGCCCCGGCGGCCCCGGCGGCCGCGGCGGCGGCCACGAAATCGTGCCCGTCCCGGCGGCCCGGAACGGCGAAAAAGAGGCCGCCCGGCGCGGAGAGCCGGGAGTCGATGCCGTAGCTCACGAAGGTCAGGTCGGGGGAACCCTGCAGGACGGTCGCGCCGGTCATCCGGGCGACCTCGGCGAGCTTGAGGGCGGCCACGTTCAGCCTCCCTCTCCGGCCCGCAGGGCCTCGCCGGCGACCTCGATATCGCTGAAGTGAACGGTCCGATCCTTGAAGACCTGGTAAGTCTCGTGGCCCTTGCCGGCGATGATGACGATGTCGCCTTTGTTGGCCGTGGCCAGGGCCCGGACGATGGCCTTGCGGCGGTCCGGCTCGACCTCGTAGGTCTTGACCGCCTCCTTGGCGAAGCCCCCCTCGATCGCGGCGATGATGGCCGCGGGGTCCTCGGAGCGGGGATTGTCCGAGGTCAGGACGGTCCAGTCGGCCAGCCGGGCCGCGACCCGGCCCATCCGCTCGCGCTTGTCCCGGTCCCGGTCGCCGCCGGCGCCGAAGACGAGGATGACGCGGCGGGGCTTGAACTCCCGGGCCGTCATCAACACGTGCTCGAGGGCGTTGTCGGTGTGGGCGTAGTCGACGACGACCTGGATGCCGCGGCCGTTGGGGACGCGCTCGAAACGCCCCGGCACGCCGGCGAGCGAGGCGATGCCCTTGGCGATGTCCGCCGGCGCGACGTTGAGGGCCAGGGCGGCGGCCGCGGCGGCCAGGATGTTGGAGAGGTTGTGCCGGCCGACGAGCACGGATTGGAGCCTCATCACGCCGCCGGGATAGGCCACCTGGGCCTCGAGGCCGGCCTCGGTCATCGTGAACTTCAGGGCCCGCACGATGGCCGCCGGCGCGAGCCCGAACGTGACGGTGGTCATGGGCAGCTCGGCGACCAGCCTCTGGCCCCAGGGATCGTCCATGTTGACGACGGCGGCCCGCTTCTTGTGGTTGAGGGTGAAGAGCTTCTTCTTGGCCTCGAAGTAGCCCTCCATCGAAGGGTGGTAGTCGAGGTGCTCGCCGCTGAGGTTGGTGAAGACGGCGACGTCGAAGCCGACCCCCCAGACCCGCTTCTGCTCGAGGGCGTGGGAGGAGACCTCCATGACGCAATGGCTGACGCCGGCCTCGAGCATGTCCCGGAGCAGGACCTGCAGGTCGGGCGACTCGGGCGTCGTCCGCGGGGCCGGGATCTCCCAGCCGGGCCGGCGGTAGGTGATCGTCCCGATGACGCCGGGCGCGGCCCCGGCCGCCCGCAGGATGGCCTCGAGGAGGTAGGTCGTGGTCGTCTTGCCCTTGGTCCCGGTGACGCCGACGATCTTCATCCGGTCGGAGGGGTGGCCGTAGAAATTGGCCGCGGCCAGGGCCAGCGCCTCCCGGGCGTCGGCGACCTGGATCCAGGCCGCGCGGCCGGCCGCCGGCTTGGGCCAGGCCGACAGGACGGCCGCGGCGCCGTTGGCCTCGGCCTCGGCGACGAAGTCCATGCCGTTCTGGGCCGCGCCCCGCAGGGCGGCGAACAGGAAGCCGGGCCGGACGGCCTTGGAATTGTAGGTCAGGCCGGCGATCTCCAGGTCGCCCGGCGCGCCGCCGGCGAGGACCGGGATATCGCGGAGGACGTCGGCGAGCCTCACCGTTCCCTCCCTCGGTCCTTCTCCGCCGTCAGGACGCCGGCGGGCAGGGGCCGCTCCGGCGGGACGCGGAGGTAGCGCAGGACCTGGCGGGCGATGTCCCGGAACACGGGCGCGCAGGCCTGGCCGCCGTAGTAGTACTCCTTCGGGGAATCGAGCACGACGATCATGCTGAGCCGCGGCTTCTCGACGGGCGTGAAGCCGACGAAGGAAGCGGTGTAGTTCTTCGTGTAGGCGCCGACGGCCGGGTCGTACTTCTTCGCGGTCCCGGTCTTGCCGGCGATGCGGAAGCCGTCGAGGCGGCCGCCCTTGGCGGTGCCCTCTTCGACGACGGCCTCGAAGACGCGCTCGACGAGGTCGGCGGCGGTCTTCGCGGCGATGACGCGAACGGGGGCCCCGCCGTCCCCGGCACCTCCGGCTTCCGTGGCCTGCCGGACGATCCGGGGCCGGACGAGCAGGCCGCCGGTGGCATAGACGTTCATGGCTCGAACGACCTGGAGAGGGGAGGCCATGACCTCGTAGCCGATGGCGATGTGGGGGAGCGAGCTCTTCCGGTTCCATTTGTCCGGCGGAAAGAGGCGGCCGGAGACCTCGCCGGGCAGCTCGATGCCGGTCCTCGTCCCGATGCCGAAGGCCCTGATCGTGTCGTAGTATTCGGGAATGGTCAGCCGTTGGGCGAAGAGGACCGTCCCGACGTTGGAGGATTTGATGAGCACCTGGGGGAAGCTCAGCACGTGCTCTCGCTCGTGATCGGTGATGGTCGTTCCGCCCACCCGGATGAAGCCGGCGGAGCAGTCGAAGACCTCGCCGAAACCGACGCGATTCCGGTCCCGGGCCGCCGCCGCGGTGATGATCTTGAAGGTCGAGCCGGGCTCGTAGGAGGCCTGGACCGGACGGTTCAGCCAGGCCTCCTGGGGACCGGGATAGGCGTTGACGTCGTAGGCGGGCCAGCTGGCCATGGCCAGGACCTCGCCCGAGGCCGGATCCATGATGACGACGGCGCCCCAGGCCGCCGCGTGCTCGGCCACGGCCCGGTCCAGCTCCTTCTCGGCGATGTACTGGACCGTCGCGTCGATCGTCAGGACCAGGTCCTTGCCGGGAACGGGCGATCGGATGATGCGGGTCTGGTAGTCGCGGCCGCCGTTGACCTGGTAGCTGAGCTGGCGGCCCTTTTCGCCCGAGAGGAGCTTGTTGTAGCGGGCTTCGACGCCCGCGCTGGATTCACCGGTCAGGCTGATGCCGCCGAGGATGTGGGCGGCCAGGGACTTCAGCGGATAGTAGCGCCGCGTCCCCGGCTCGAGCCCGACCCCCGGGAGCTTCAGGGCCATGACCCGGTCGGCGGCCTCCTCGGTGACCTTCTGCTTCACGTAGGTGTAGGCCGAACCGGCCGCGAGGCGGTCCCGGACGATGGCGGCGTCCTTCTCGGAAAGCCCGAGCTCCCGCTTCAGCGTCTGGACCTTGCGCTTCGTTACCTCCGGTGTCTCCTTGGCGACAGGCCGGATGTAGACCGAAGGGGAGGGGAGGCTGCAGGCCAGGACCTCGCCGTTGCGGTCGAGGATGTTGCCGCGCCGCGGCTCGATGGGCGTCTCGTCGAGCGTCTGCCGGAGGACGGCGGCCTTGGCCCGGGTGTGGCCGAAGACCTGGACCTGGACGAGACGGGCGGCGACGACGAGGGCCCAGGCGGCCAGGAGCGCGGTCAGGACCTTGGTCCGCCGGCGGATGTCGTTCTCGTAGAAGGTCCTCATGGCCGGTCCCTCAGCGGAGGGGGTCCCTTTTCTCGTAGACGATCTCCGCGTCCGGGGGATCGACGAGGCCCAGCTGCTCGCGGGCGATCCTCTCCACCCGGCGGGGGTCGAGGAGCTCGGCCCGGCGGAGCTTGAGGCTCTCGATCGAGAGCTCGAGCTCGCGGATGCGGGCTTCGCTCTTGGCCAGGTCGAGCCCGAGCTTGACGGATTCGGTCTGGTACCAGACGTAGAAGGTCAGGATGCCGACGCCCAGGACGACCGAGGCCGCGACGATCGCGATCCCCTTCAGGTTGAGCTTGCGCCGGACCATCAGATCCTCTCCGCGGCCCGCAGCTTGGCCGACCGGGCCCGGGGATTGGCGGCGACCTCCTCGTCGGAGGCCGTCAGGGGTTTCTTGGTGACCAGGGCGAGGAGGGGCGCCCCCTCGTCCGGCGCGGCCAGAGCGTGGAAGGTGCGCTTGACGATGCGGTCCTCGAGCGAGTGGAACGAGATGACCACGAACCGGGTGCCCTTGGCCGAGCGCCGGACCGTGCTCTCGATGAACGCCCCGAGCCCTTCGAGCTCGCCGTTGACCTCGATGCGGAGCGCCTGGAAGGCCTTGGCCGCCGGATGGATCCGGCCCTTTTGCGGGCGCCACCGGTAGATGCGCTCGATGAGCAGCCGGAGGTCGCCCGTCGTCTCGAGCCGGCCGAGCTTGCGCAGGTGGACGATCTCGCGGGCCAGGCGGCGGGTCTGGCCGAGCTCGCCGTAGCGGGCGAACATCTCGGCCAGCCTCTGTTCGGTGTAGGTGTGGAGGACTTTCGCGGCCGTCGTCTTCGTCCTCAGGTCCATGCGCATGTCGAGCGGCCCCTCGTGGGTGTGGCTGAAGCCGCGCTCGGGGGAGTCGAGCTGGTAGGACGAGATGCCCAGGTCGGCCAGGACGCCCCGGACCTTGTCGGCGGGCACGTCGAGCGCGGCGAGGTCTTTGAAGTCGGCTTGATAGAGGGTGACCCGCTTGGCGTAGGGCTTGAGCCGCTCGCGGGCGATCTCCAGGGACTGGCCGTCGCGGTCCAGGCCGATCAGGCGGGCACGGGGATTCCTCTCCAGGATCGACAGGGCGTGTCCGGCCAGTCCCAGGGTGCAGTCGATATAGACTCCGACCCGCCCCGCGTCAAGACATTCGAGGACTTCCGTGGGGAGGACGGGGCAGTGTCCCTTCTCCGTCATTCCGGCTTTCCTCGAGGGATGAGGCGGGCGATGCTCTCGAAATCCTCGTCCGAGAGCGGTTTCTCCTCGAGAGTTCCGTCGAGAATGTCCTTGTTCCAGATCTCCAGGTGGTTGGACAGGCCCAGGACCTCGACCTCATCGCGCAGCCGGGCCTTTTCCCGCAGGGCCTGGCTGATCAGGACGCGGCCTTTGGAGTCGAGCTCGTGCCGCGAGCCGTTCCGGTTGACGCGGAGCATGAACTTCCGCACGTCGGGCCGGAGGTGGAGGGCGCCGTCGGAGGTGAGGTCGGTCATGGCCAGCCACACGGACAGCGGATAGATCTTGATGGCGTCGTCGGAGAGGGAGGTGACGAAGAGGTCCTTGCCGTAAACCTGCTCGATGACCTCGCGGAATTTTTCCGGGATCTTGATGCGGCCGCTGGCGTCGAGGCGGGCCGCGTAGCTGCCGATGAGGACGTTTGCCATTGTTCTTTTGTCCCGGTTTGTCCCGTTTCTTCCCAAATATATGAGTCTCGATAGCTGTTGTCAAGCAAAAAAAGCCCAAAATAAAGAGAAAAAGGAGGGACCCTAATGCTGGACGGAGACGTGGGGAGAGACCCCAGCGGTTGCGGAAGGGCGCGGCGGAAGGCTCAGGCCGCGTCCGGCGGGACGTCTTCGCCGTCGGGCGAGGGCCTTGCCGCGAGGAGGTCGCGGGCCTTTTCGAGATCGGCCGGCTGCACGAAGATCCTGAATTCGGCCATCCCGTCGACGGTGAGCGGGTAGACGAAGGGCGCGGTCCGGCCGCGGACGATGGAGACGATGCCGTGGCTGGCCAGGAAGTTGCTGATCAGGTCCGCTTCGAACGGGCCCTGGACGCTCGCGACTTCGACGAGGTCGGCGTTGTCGGCTTCCGGCATGGGGACCATCCTTTCCGGGCGCTGAGATAGTCGTCGATGATGCGGCGGTGGTCGAAGGCCAGCGGCAGGCTCCGGTCGCGGGGGTCGACGACGACCGCCGACCGGGCGTCGTCGCCGCCCCGGGGAACGCCGGAGGCGCGGGCCACGAACACCGTCGAGATGGTGTGCAGGCGCGGGTCCCGGCCGGGATCGGAGTAGGCCCCGAACTGGCCCAGGAGCTCGACCTCGAGCGAGGTCTCTTCGCGGGCCTCGCGGACGGCGGCCGCTTCGAGGGTTTCGCCGTAGTCGACGAAACCGCCCGGCAGGGCCCATCCGGGAGGCGGGTTCTTCCGCTCGACGAGGACGATGCCCCGCCGGCCGCGGCCGGCCGGGACCTCGATGATGATGTCGACGGTCGGCACGGGGTTTCGGAATTTCGGCAGCGCCATTCTGTCCTCGGACCTGCGAGGACATTGTATGCGTTTTTCGCTTGGGAAGGCAAAAAAAAGGACGCCCGGAAAAAGAATTGATGGAAAAATACGGACAGTCCCATCGCCGTTCAGTCCCCTTTAGGTGACACTTCGCGGGTGGCGTCGGCAGGTCTCCAGGGGAGGGGATTGGCACGAATCGTGCTATTATATTTAAGGAAATCCGTTCGATGGGAATGAGGAGATCGCCATGAAGAACGGGGGGATGCGAAAGGTTTTAATTTTCGCTGCGGTCCTCGCCGCGTCGATAGGCCTTTGGGGGGCCGATCACTACCGCGTCGTCGGCGGCCCGAAGGACTTCTATTTCGGCCACATCAGCTACATCGAGCAGACGCCGGGCGGGACCGATCCCTCGGTCCTACGCGAAGGCCGGACCGAGCCCGAGACGGCCGTCCTCAACCTGCCCGTCGGCCCCGGCGACACCGTCCGGACCTCGGCCGACCGGCGCTGCGAGATCCAGTTCGACACCGGGACCGTCGTCCGCCTCGACGTCGAGACCGAGGTCCGGGTCGAGACCATCCTGGCCCGCAGCCTCAGCAGCCTCGACGCCATGTCCGTCCTGACCCTCGGCCGGGGCCGTGTCTACGTCATGTACAAGGAATACGACCGCAAGGAGATGTTCCAGGTCCTGACGCCCAACGCGGCGGTCAAGATGAAGCACAACTCCGTCGCGCTCGTCTCCGCGGCCGCCGACGGGACGACCGAGGCCCAGGTCCGGTACGGCCGGGCCCAGGTCCTCTTCGGGGCCGACGCCGACCTCCTCGACGACCGGACGGTGAAGAAGGGCGAGCGCCTGATCGTGCTGAAGGACCATCAGTCCGAGCTGGCCGCGGCCATCGACGGCACGGCCTTCGAGCTCTGGAACAACGACGTCAACACCCATTTCGACGAGCTCCACGAAGGCCTGACCGCCCTGCCCAAGCCCCTGCAGAAGCTGCCCCCGGCCGTCTTCTACTTCGCCCAGACCTACGGCAACCGCTACGGCGAATGGCTCTGGGACGATCTCTACGGCTACGTATGGCGGCCGTACATCGACAACGGCGCCTACCCCTGGGGCTGGAGCCCCTATTATTACGGCCAGTGGTCCTACGCGGCCGGCCAGATGTTCTGGGTGCCCCAGGAGCCCTGGGGTTGGATCCCCTATCATCTCGGCGTCTGGCAGTGGGACGCCAAGCGCGGCTGGTTCTGGCTGCCCGGCTCGATGTTCGCCCCGGCCTGGGCGACCTGGGACTTTTACTTCGGCTATGCCGCCTGGCGCCCCTGGAGCCTCTACGACTGGATGTACGACGGCTATTATTACGACGGCCAATATGGGATGTCCGGTTTCGGCTGGAACGGCGGCGGCCTGAACTACTATCCCGGCTGGAGCTCCGGCCCCGGCGGCCAGCCTCGGACCGTCGTCCGCAAGGGCTCGCTGAAGCAGCCGCCGAGCTCCTCCCTTCCCATCCCCGCCGAGCTCAAGGGGGTGGTCAAGAAAGTGACCGCCGCCTATGAGAGCGGCGAGGCCCGGGTCCGGGCCGGCGCCGACGCGGTCTCGCGCCGGCTCGTGATCGTGGCCAAGGACGACCTCCGGGCGCCCGCCGTCCACGAAAAGGCCCTGACGCTCGACCAGGTCTCGAAGCGGACCGCGGCCCCCGCCGGGGAAGCGCCGTTAACGCGGATCTACGCGGACCCCCGCCGGGAGGCGGCCCGCGTCTTCCGCGGCATCGACGGGCCCGTGACCTCCCCGCGTAAGGTTGTGGCGCCCGGGGCCGCGCCGGTCGAAGGCCGGGGGATCGCGGCCTTCCCGGCCGCTCCCGACGTCCGGACCGGCCTGCCCGTCCGCCGGACGGAAACGCAGGTCCTGCGCTTCCGCGACTGGAATCCCGACTTGCGCATCGCCCGCGAGCTCGGCGTCCACATCGAGTATTCGAGCGTCCGGAACGAGGTGCGTTGCCCCGAGCTGAAGATCTCTTCGAGGGACAGGGAGCGCGCGGGAGGCCTCGCGCCGCATCTGACCTCGCGTGGCGTGAGCTACGGGCCGGCCGTCTCGGCCGGCGGAGAATACGCCGGCGGCTCGAGCTCCTCGACGTCGGGATCGTCGGCCCCGGCCTCGAGCCGGGGATCCTCCGAGCGGTCCGCCGTCCTCCTCGCGCGGCGGGGAATCCAAGAGCGGCAGCGGCGGCGGAAAGATCAAAAACTGAAACCGGCCGAATAGGCCCTAACGACTTCCGGGAGGCGGAGGGCGACGCTCAGCCTCCCGACCTCCTTCCTGTAATCCTCGAGGAATTCCTTGCGCAGGGGATCGGCCGGCTGGAACTTGTGGCCCAGCGGATTGACCGGGCTGCCGTGGTAGTAGATCCGGTAGTCGAGATGAGGGCCGGTCGAGCCGCCCGTCGACCCGACATAGCCGACGATGTCCCCGCCCTTGAGAACGGCGCCCTTGCGCACCCCCGGGCCGAAACGGCTCAGGTGGAGGTAGGCCGTGGCGTAGGAGTTCTTGTGGGTCATCTTGACGGCGTTTCCGGCGTCCCCGTCCCTCCCGGCGAAGGTCACGGTCCCGTCGGCCGTCGCCTGGACCGGCGTTCCGACGGGGGCGGCGTAGTCGACGCCGTAGTGGGGCCGGTAGATCTTGTAGATGGGGTGGAACCGGCTGGCCGAAAAGCGCGAGGTGATCCGGGCGAACTTGAGGGGCGACCGGAGGAAGTCCTTGCGGCGCGAGCCGCCGTTCTCGTCGAAGTAGTCGGCGGCCTTGGTATCAGGGTAGACGAAGTGAAAGGCCCGATAGATCCGGCCCTCGTTGACGAACTCGGCGGCCAGGATGTCGCGGTAGCCGGCGAAGCGGCCGTCGAGGTAGCGCTTCTCGACGTAGACGCGGAAGCTGTCGCCCTTGCGCAGGTCCGTGTTGAAGTCGATGTCCCAGCCGAAGCAGCGCTCGACGATGTCGATGGCCAGGCCGTCCTCCTCGCCGGCCTTGTTCAGGGCGGCGACAAGGCTGTCCTCGATGACGCCGGAGACGAAGGCGGGCCTGAACTCGACGGGGACGTATTTCATCTCCGCTTCGATCCGGCCTTCTTTCCGGCCGATGACGAGATAGCGCGTCTCGTCGATGTCGTACTCGAGACGCCGCCACGGCCCGTCGGGCAGGGAGGCTAGTCGCAGCTCTTGCCCGGCCCGGATCTTGCCCAGGTCGTAGACCGGCTTGACCGCCTCCCTGAGATCGTGGACCTCGCGGTCGGTAAAACCGCGGCGCTTGAGCAGCTCGGCCAGGGTCGAGCGGGAAGGGACGACGATCTTCTCCTCGACGAGGACCGGCTCGGCCGGCGGTGAGGCGATGACCGGGACGCCGGGGCCGGGCCCCGGCGGCGCCACCGGGCCGGGCGGGAAGAGGGTCCGGACGAGGAAAACGACGCCAACGGCGCCGGCGAGGACGACGGCGGCCGCCGCCGCGACGCGGGCCCTGTTCAGCTTCGCTCGAGCCATCCTTTCCGCGTCTTCACGAGGGATTGACCTTGGGCTCGGCCTTCTTCCGGGGGTGCTTCCGGAGCAGGCGGACCAGGGCGACGGTCGGGCCGGAGAGGACGTTCAGCCCGAAGTAGAGGAGCATGAAGTAGCGGGCGTAGAACAGAACGCCGAAGAGAGAGACGGCCACGAAGAGGGCGGTCCGGATGTTGATCCGCTGGCCGATGAAGGCCTTGATGAAGTTCGGGTAGGGGAGCGTGCTGACCATGCACAGGGAGACGAGGAGCATGGCCACGGCGATGAGGAAACCCGATTCCTTCGTGGCCAGAGGGATGGGGTGGAAGTTGACGATGGCGCCCATGAACATGGCCGCCGAGGGCACGGTCAGGCCCTGGTAGTGCTTGCGGTCCGACGGGATCTTGCTGCGGACATTGTAGCGGGCCAGCCGGAGGACGCCGGCGGTCAGGAACACGAAGCTGAAGAACACGGCCGGCGTCCCGGCCGTTTCGAGCCCCCAGAAATAGAGCAGGACGGAGGTCGCCAGCCCGAACGAGACCGCGTCGGCGAGGGAATCGAGCTCGACCCCGAAATCGGACGGCGTGTGGGTGGCCCGGGCGACCAGCCCGTCGAGCCCGTCCATGAGGGCCGCGATGATGATGAGGATGGCCGCCATCCGGTAGCGCCCGTGGAAGGTCAGGAGGACGCTCATGAAGCCGAAAAACAGGTTGGTCAGCGAGAACAGGCTGGGCAGGACGCTGACGCCGGTCTGGACTCTTTTGGATCTCATGTCTGGACCTCGCCGATGACGGTCTGGCCGGCCTTCACCTTGTCGTGGAGACCGACCGTGAGGACGACGCTCCGGGGGAAGGTCAGCTCGACCCGCGACCCGAAGAACATCAGGCCGACCTTGCCGCCGCGCGTCACCGCGTCCCCGGGCCGGACGAAGCACTTGATGCGGCGGGCGGCGACGCCGACGATCATCTTCATGACCACGTCGGCCCGGCCGCCCTTGAGGGCCAGGGTGTTCGACTCGTTGTGCTCCCCGGCCTCGGGCTTGTAGGCGGGCAGGAACTTGCCGGGGTGATAGTCGACCGAGGCCACGGTCGCCGCGAGCGGCGAGCGGACGACGTGGACGTCGTAGAGCGAGAGGAAGACGGTGAGCCGCGAGACGGGACCGGGGAAGGCCGGATGGGCCTCGAGCGCTTCGACGCCGAGGACCTCGCCGTCGGCGGGAGAGACGACGAGGTGCTCGCCCGGCGGCGGGACGCGGTCCGGATCGCGGAAGAAGAATGTCAGGGCGCAGGCCAGGAGGAAGAAGAGCAAGGCCAAGGCCGCAAGGCCAAGCGCTCCCAGGAGAATGGCCAGCCCCGCCGCGGGGAGGATGAAACGGAGGCCTTCCTTGGCGATCTTCACCGTGGCCCTCAGCGGTCCGCCCAGATGTGCGCGGCCAGGAAGGCCAGCTTGGCCGCGTCGGCCATGATGTCGGGATTGATCCGGTAGATCGTGTCCCCGGTCTGGTGGTAGGCCAGATGCGGCCCGTTCGAGCCGAAGCTGGCCGCGGGGATGCCCTTCAGGAAGAAGGGCGCGAAGTCGGACCCGCGGACGCCGACCCCCGAGATGACGCCGAGACCGCCGAGGATCTTGACGGTGGCGTCGGCCGCCTCGATGGCCTTCTTGAAGCCGGGCGGCTCGGCCGAGACGGCGCCCCAGAGCCCGTCGCCCTCTCCGGTCATGTCGAAGTTGAGCATGCCCGCGACCTTGTCGAAAGGCCCGGGCACGTGGTCGACGAACCAGGTCGAGCCCTGGAGCCCGAGCTCCTCGCCGCCGAAGAGGGCCACGACGACCGAGCGCTTGGGTTTGCGGGCGAGGGCGGCGAAGGCCTTGCCGGCCTGCATGACCGAGGCGCTGCCGCTGGCGTTGTCGTCGGCGCCGGGGAAGAGCAGGCCCATGTGGGCGCCGGTGTGGTCGAAGTGGCCGCCGACGACGACGCACTCGCGGCGGAGCCGCGGGTCGGAGCCTTCGATGTAGCCGACGACGTTGTAGCCGACGGCCTGCGGGAAGTGGCGCGACTCGACCGCCAGGCGGATCCGCGCCCGGAGCGGGAAGGAGACCGGCCGCTTGTAGGTCGTCAGGGCCTTCCTCAGGTCGGCCGCGGTCGAGCCGGCCTCCTTGAGGATCGAATCCATGACCTTGATGTGGATCATGGCCGGCGTGAAGCCCTCGAGATAGTCGCCGTTGGGATTGGAGGCGATCTCGTCGTAGATATAGACGATGCCGAGCGCGCCTTTGTCCCGGGCGGCCGTCATCCGGGTCCTGTGCTCGTCGTAATGGACGTACCGGAGATCATCCCGGTCGGGCGTGCCGCGGAAACAGAGGACGAACTTGCCCTTGACCTCGAGGCCGGCGTAGTCGTCGTACCCGATCTCGGGCGCGGAGATACCCCAGCCGGCGAAGACCGTTTCGGCGGTCCTGTCGCCGCTCGCGGAGTAAAGGAGGGGCAGGAAGTCCTTCTCGGGGACGAGCTTCATCTCCTTATAGGCCTGACCCTTGGCCGGGTCGGGCGGGCCGTCGGGCAGGAGCACGGTCATCTCGGCCTTGTCGACGATCGTATACGGCGACGGATACGGCTGCAGGTAGCCGTCCTTGCCCGAGATCGGCTTGAGCCCCCAGGCGGCCAGCTTCTTCGCCGCCCACTGGGCCGCGGCCGTGTACCCGGGATGCCCCGTCAGGCGGCCGGCGTATTCCGGGAGGGCCAGCGTCTTGACGATGTCGTAGGCCTCCGAAGGGCTGATCGCCTTGAGGCCGGCTTTGAGATTGTTATCAATGTTTTGCGCCGGCGCGGCCAACGCGAGGAGGAGAACGAGAGCCGCGATCGCGACGGGGCGGTTTTTCAGCATGGACCCAGGGGTCTCCTTTCGGGGCATACGTTTTCCACCGAGATAATAGGCCGTTCCGGGCCAAAAGTAAATCCGCCCCCCTGGATCACCCTTTCAGCGAGCGGCGGCGCGCGATCTCCTTTTTGACGGCGGGGTGGAGCGCGAAGATATAGTAGATGGCGAGGAGGGCCAGGATGAGGGCGAAACGGGCGACGTTGCCCCGGGCCAGGGCGAGGAACGCGTACACCAGGGCGGCCAGGAGGCCGCCCAGGTGGACGAAGGCGAAGATCGTGTTGAACACGAGCGCCGGGCGCTACTTGACGACCGTGGCCGAGAGGATGGTGATCGGCGCCAGGGGGACGTCGCCGTGGCCGCGCTTGCTCACGGTCGGGACCTTGGCGATGGCGTCGACGACGTCCATGCCGGCGACGACCTTGCCGAAGACGCAGTAGCCGAAGCCCTCGGGCGTGTCGTTCTTGTAGTTCAGGGCGACGTTGTCCTTGAGGTTGATGAAGAACTGGCTGGTGGCGCTGTCGACCACGTTGGTCCGGGCCATGGCCACGCTGCCGCGGACGTTCTTGAGCCCGTTGCCGGCCTCGTTCTTGATCTGGGCGTTGCCCGTTTTCTGATGCATCTCGGCGTCCATGCCGCCGCACTGGATCATGAAGTTGGGGATGACCCGGTGGAAGATCAGGCCGTCGTAGAACTTGGCCTCGACGTAATCCAGGATGTTCTTGACGGTGATAGGCGCCTTGGCCGGGTAGAGCTCGATGGTGATGTCGCCCTGGCTCGTCTTGAGCAGGACCTTGGGATTGGCGGCGGGGGTCTGGGCCAGGACCGAGCCGGCCAGGAAGACCGTCGCGGCGAAGAGCAGGGGCAGGATATTCCGGGTCATGAGAACCTCCTATGGGACTCGTTCAGACGGCCAAAATAGCAGATTCGGGAGGCCGAATCAAACCGGGCATGCTATAATCGATGCCCGTCATCCCAAGGAGCCCGACCGTGAGCAAGACCCGTTCGCTGAGCCCCGAGACCCTCGCCATCCACGCCGGCCAGGAGCCGGATCCCGTCTACGGCGGCGTGTCGGTCCCCATCTACCAGTCGTCCACCTTCGCCTTCGCCAGCGCCGAGCAGGGCGCGGCCCGCTTCGCCGGGCGCGAGAAGGGATTCATCTACACGCGCCTCGGCAATCCGACCATCCGGGCCCTCGAGGAGAGCCTGTCGACGCTGGAGGGCGGCTTCGACGCCTCGGCCACGGCCACGGGCATGGCCGCCGTGACCACGATCTACACGGCCCTGCTCGACAAAGACGCCCACGTCGTCGGCACGGCCTCGATCTACGGGCCCTCGCGCACGGTCCTCGAGCAAGAGTTCTCCCGCTTCGGCGTCCGGGCCGATTTCGTGGACACGTCGGACGTCCGCAACATCGAAAAGGCCCTGCGCCCGGAGACGAAGCTCCTGTTCGTGGAGACCCCGGCCAATCCGACCCTGGCCCTGACCGACCTCAAGGCCTGCGCCCGGATCGCCCGCGAGCGCGGCCTCACGCTCGTCGTCGACAACACGTTCTCGAGCCCGCTGCTGCAGCGCCCGCTCGACCTGGGGGCCGACGTGGTCATGCACAGCCTGACCAAGTTCATCAACGGCCACAGCGACGTCGTCGGCGGCGTCATCATCGCCCGCGAGGAATCGCTCCATAAGAGGCTCCGCAAGGTCCTCGTCCTCATGGGCGGGACCATGGACCCCCACCAGGCCTGGCTCGTGCTGCGCGGGGTGCGGACGCTGGCCCTCCGGGTCGAGAAGAGCCAAGCCAACGCGGCCGCGCTGGCCCCCTGGCTGGCCGCGCATCCCAAGGTCGCCTGGATCAGCTATCCGGGGCTCGAGAGCCATCCCCAGCACGCCTTGGCCAAGGAGCAGATGAAGGGCTTCGGCTCGATGCTCTGCTTCGGCCTGCGCGGCGGCTACGAGGCCGGCCGCAAGATGATCAACGCGGTGGAGCTCTGCACCCTGGCCGTCTCGCTCGGCGGCATCGAAAGCCTCATCCAGCACCCGGCCAGCATGACCCACGCCGGCCTGCCCAAGGAGCACCGGGAGATGGCCGGCATCACCGACGACCTCATCCGGCTGTCCGTCGGCTGCGAGGGCGTCGAGGACATCCGGGCCGACCTGGCCCAGGCGCTGGACCAGGCCTGACGGCCGGCCCTTCCTTCAAAAGAACGGCCTTGGGATTGACAAGGCTGGCCCGGGCCCCTATAATTAGCATATGCCAATTACGTCAGAGGGGCGATATCCATGCCCAGGCCCGTGATCTGCCGGAGGATCGGGCATCGTCCGATCGCGGGGTATTTCAAGCCGGCGGGGATCCCGCTCTCGGCCCTCCAGGAAGTCACCCTTACCCTGGACGAGCTCGAGGCTCTCCGGTTGGCTGACCTCGAAGGCCTGTATCACGAGCAGGCCTCGAACCGGATGGCCATCTCCCGTCAGACGTTCGGCAACATTTTGGAATCCGCCCGCCGCAAGACGGCGGAGTGCCTGGTCAACGGCCGGGCCCTGAGGATCCATGGAGGTCGATATCAAATGAACGAGCACATGAACGAGCGCCATTTTATCTGCTCGGGCTGCCAGCACGAATGGGCGGTCCCCCACGGGACCGGGCGGCCACAGGCCTGTCCGAAATGCGCGAGCCCCGATCTTCATCGGTCGCCGGTGGAGAGGGGATGCGGGCGTGGACCCGGCGGGGGCCGGTGCGGCTTCCGGGGAGGCGTGCGGCCATGAGGATCTGTCTTCCCACGGAAACCGACAGGGGTTTCGAGGCCCTTCTCTATGGGCACTTTCGGAAGCGCTCCGTACTTCACGATCGTCGATACCGAGACCGGGACGGTGGAAGTTCGCGATAACCAAGGCCAGGTCCATGCGCACGGCGCTTGTCATCCGGTCGGGGCGATCGACGGCCTGGGTGTCCAGGCCGTCGTTTGCGGCGGCATGGGTCTTCGGGCTCTCCAGAAGCTCGAGGAGGCCGGTATCGAGGTCTACAGGAGCGGGGCCCTGACCGTCGCGGAGGCCACCCGGGAGATCAAGGAAAAGAGGGCCGAAAAACTCACCGTCGAGGGGACCTGCGCCCATCACCACAAGGGCTGCCGCTGAGACTCCGCGGTATCGCGCCTTTGACTTGGAACCGGCGCCGAACGTAGAATACTCCTCCATCCCGCCGACGAAGGAGGAGTCGTCATGAAGCCATCCCGCCGGTTCTTGACCGCCGTCATGCTCGCCCTTGCCCTCGCGGGGACGGGCCTTCTCTCCCAGGCTCCGAGACAGACCGCCGCGCCCCAGACCGACGAGGCCAAGATCCTCGAGGCCATGCACCTCATCCAGAGCCAGCCGCTCTACAACTACGTCGCCGAGCTCGTCTCCGAGAAGTACGGCGGCCGGCTGACCGGGACCAAGGACTACGAAGCCTGCGTCGAGTGGGTCGAGTCCCTGCTCAAGGGCTGGGGCATCGAGCCCGGCGGCGAGAACGGGACCTACCGCCAGCTCTTCCCCAACCCCTATACCATCGTCCTCCCGGGCGGCGTCTGCGAGATGCTCGTCCCGGCCGGTAAGGGCGGCGTCGTCAAGAAGTCCTACCGATACGAGGACGAGTTCATCCCCGGCGGCACGTCCGGCTCCGGCGAAGTGACGGCCGAGGTCGTCTACGTCGGCTACGGCATCACGGCCCCCGAGCTCGGCTACGACGACTACAAGGGCGTCGACGTCAAGGGCAAGATCGTGCTCCTGGAGTCGCGAGGTCCCGGTCGGCCCGGGCGAGAAGACGCTCGAGCTCTTCAAGAAGTGGCGGCCCTATTCCTTCCATCAGTACAAGCTCAAGAACGCCGCGGCCCACGGAGCGGCGGGGATGATCTACAACTACGGGCCCATCGGCAACCCCAACAACGCCTACGTCGAGGGCTTCGTCTACCATCACGTCGGCGACGGCCGTCGTCGAGGACGTCTTCGCCGGGACGGGCCGGGTCCACAAGGACGTCGTGGCCGCCATCCGCAAGGACCTCAAGCCGCAGTCCTTCGCCACGGGCAAGACGATGACCATCGGCAACAGGACCGAGCACCATCCCGACGGCGTCGGCATCAACCTCCTCGGCAAGATCACCGGGCAGCGACCCCGCGCTCAAGGACGAGGTCATCATCGTCGGCGGGCACCTCGACCACCTCGGCCGGCTGTGGGAGCTTCTGCCCGGGGCGAACGACAACGCCACGGCCGTGGCCGTGACCCTGGGCGTGGCCGAGGCCATGGCCAAGTGCGCGGTCAAGCCCAAGCGGACGGTCGTGTTCTTCTTCTTCGGCAGCGAGGAGCAGAGCGAGGACCAGGGGACCGAGGGCTCGCACTTCTACACGGAACACCCCATCTATCCGCTCGACAAGACGGCCGTCTTCATCAACATGGAGGGCCCGGGATCGGGCGACAAGATCTCGGCCTCGGGCGGGACGACCTATCCCAAGTTCTGGGAGTTCGTCGAGAAGGCCAATAAAGGCTTCGTCCACCGCGCGCTCAGCACGGGGCCGGCGTCCTATCCGGCCCGGCCGCGGCAGGATTCGGCCTGGTTCTTCTGGAAGGGCGTGCCGTCGCTGACCTTCGGGGCCTACGGCGGGCCGCGGTCGCCCCTGCCGACCTATCACAACACGCGGGACAACCTGAGCCTCATCACGCCCGAGATCATGGAGGACATCGCCCAGCTCCTGTTCCTGACCATCATGGACATCAGCGACGAGCCCGTCCTGAATTTCCGGCAGAACTGAGAGGGTGAAGATCGAGCTGGATTCTGAGGCTCACGTGCCCATGCCCTCGAAGCGCGCCAGCGTGCTCAATGTCGTCCTCAGCCTCGCCTTCGTGGGCTCGTGTTCGTCGCCGCCGGAACGGTGCGCTGGACCGCGTTCTGGGTCCTCCTGGGCTTCTATGTCGCGGCCACGGGCGGCTGGATGCTCTGGCTCAAGCGCCGCGATCCCTCATTGCTCAAAGAGCGGATGACGGGCCGGACGCGGCCGGACGTCAAGACCTGGGACAAGAAGATCATCCGGGCTTACACCGTCCTCCTATCGATCATGCTCATCGTCGCCCCCCTCGACGCCGTCCGGTTCCGCTGGTCCCGCGTGCCCGTCCTCATGCAAGGCGCTCGCCCTCCTTGGGCTGTTCGCCGCCTGGGGCCTCGTGATAGCGGCCTTCCGCGTGAACGCCTTCCTGGCCGAGTGTGTGAGGATCCAGAGCGAAAGGGGCCACACGGTCTGCACGACGGGCCCTTACCGGATCGTGCGCCACCCTATGTACGTGGGCGTTATCCTCACCGTCCTCGGCATCCCGGTCCTGCTCGGCTCGCTCTATGCCCTCATCCCGGCGGCCCTCATCGCGGCGCTCTTTATCCTGCGGACGGCGCTCGAGGATCGGACGCTCCGTCAAGAGCTCCCGGGATACGCGGAATACGCCCGGGACGTTCGCTGGAGGCTCGTCCCGGGGATCTGGTAGGCCGGCGGGTACGCCGAGAAGGGCCTGTCCCCGGACTAGATGTGGAGCTCGACGACGTCCTCGTCGGAGAGGACGTAGTCGCGGTTGACCCGGAGGCCGTCGAGCCCGGCCGCGTTCCAGACCCGGGCGTACTGGAGCTTCTCCGCGAAGTCCTTGTGAACGGCCTTGGCCATATCCATCACGGTGCTGCCGGTCCTGAGCGCGAAGGGCGAATCCGTCTCGGCCTTCTTGCCGGGGATCTTGCTGTAGACGCGGACGACCCGGAGGAGCCCGAAGACGGCCCGGCGGAGGGCCTCGAGGCCGCGCCCGGACGTCGCGGAGACGGCCAGCCGCTCGAACGGGCCTTCGACGAGGACGCCGAGGTCTTCGAACGCCTTGGCGGCGGCCGGCGCGTCGATCTTGTTCGCCGCGAGGGCCGCCCGCTTGCGGAACGGGAAATAGGGCGGCGGGATATCCGTGTCGGCCCGGAGGAGCTCGATCCGCTTCTCCCTGAGCCGTCCGACGATGCCGTCGAGCGTCGCGGCCGTGTCGGGATCGGCGAGGTCGGCGACGAGGAGGACGGCGTCGGCCATCTTGACCATCTCCGGGAACCAGGTCTCCATGAGCTCGGCGGTGACCGGGGGCGTGTCGACGAGCTGGACCTTGACGTTCTCGAACGGCATCATGAACGGGGAGGGGGAGCGGGTGGTGAAGGGGTAGTCGGCGATCTCGACCGCCGCGCCCGTGAGGGCCCGGACGAGGCTCGACTTGCCGGCGTTGGGCGGCCCGACCAGCACGACCTGGCCGGCCCCGGACTTTTCGATCTTGTGCACCGGAGCGTGCTTGGCCGTCGAGGCCCGCCGCTCGCCTTCCTCCCGCGCCTTGGCGATCTTCTGCCGGTACATGGCGATGAGCTTGTCGGTGCCCTTGTGGTGGGGAATGACGCGGATGAGCCGCTCGTAGATGTCGATCTTCTCCTCGGGCGTGCGGGCCGTCCGCAGCTCCGCTTCGATCCGGTGGTATTCGGGGGGCAGGTTCGCCGGCATGGCCAAATTATATCAAAAAACCCCCGCTAACTGTGAGAAAAAAAGGGTCCGCCGGGCGTCTCTCTGAATGGACTTGGGGAGCGGATCGGACCCGGACCGTCAAATACCATATAACTTATTTAAAAAGAATAATTTGAAATTCAACAAAAATGAAGATATTCCTTGCTTCTAGGGCCCCATTTTTGATACAATATATTCTTGAAAAACGGTCCCCGGGTCCCGTGACGAGAGAGCGCCGGGAACCCGCATTTTCTAATAAGTGAACGCACATGACGCAAGACAAGTATACCGCTGAAAGCATCAAGGTCCTCAAGGGCCTGGAGGCCGTCCGCAAGCGCCCGGCCATGTACATCGGCAGCACCGCGACGGAGGGCCTGCACCACCTCGTCTACGAGGTCGTCGACAACAGCGTCGACGAGGCCCTGGCCGGATTTTGCACGGAGATCGAGGTCCACGTCCACGTCGACAACTCGATCACGGTCATCGACAACGGCCGCGGCATCCCGGTCGGCCTGCACAAGAAGGAGAACAAGTCGGCCGCCGAGGTCGTCATGACCGTCCTCCACGCGGGCGGCAAGTTCGACCAGAAGAGCTACAAGGTCTCCGGCGGCCTGCACGGCGTCGGCGTCTCGGTCGTCAACGCCCTGTCCAAACGCCTCGACCTCGAGATCAAGCGCGAGGGCGGCATCTTCACCCAGAGCTACGAGCGGGGCAACCCCGTCTCGAAGCTCAAGCAGATCGGCAAGACCAAGAAGACCGGCACCAAGATCACCTTCTGGCCCGACGACGAGATCTTCGAGTTCACGGAGTACAACTTCGACATCCTGGCCCAGCGCCTGCGCGAGCTGTCGTTCCTCAACAAGGGCCTCAAGATCTCCATCGCCGACGAGCGGACCAGCAAGTCCCACGAGTTCCAGTACAAGGGCGGCATCCGGGAGTTCGTCGAATACCTCAACCAGAGCAAGCAGACGATCAATCCCAAGCCGATCCTGTTCGAGGGCGAGCGCGAGGGCGTCGGCGTCGACCTGGCCATCCAGTACAACATGTCCTACGCCGACACCATCTTCTCCTTCGTCAACAACATCAACACGACCGAGGGCGGCACCCACCTCATCGGCTTCAAGGCCGCCCTGACCCGCTCGCTCAACACCTACGCCAGCGCCCACAACCTCCTCAAGGACCTCAGCGAGAACATCACCGGCGACGACTGCCGCGAGGGCCTGACGGCCGTCCTGTCCATCAAGCTCCACGATCCCCAGTTCGAGGGCCAGACCAAGACCAAGCTCGGCAACTCCGAGGTCAAGGGCATCGTCGAGTCCATCGTCAACGAGCAGCTTTCGACCTACCTCGAGGAGAACCCGACGGTCGCCAAGAAGATCGTCATGAAGATCATCGACGCGGCCCGGGCCCGCGAGGCGGCCCGCAAGGCCCGCGAGCTGGCCCGCCGCAAGGGCGTCCTCGAGTCGACCTCCCTGCCCGGCAAGCTGGCCGACTGCCAGGACCGCGACCCGGCCACCTCCGAGATCTTCATCGTCGAGGGCGATTCGGCCGGCGGCTCGGCCAAGCAGGGCCGCGACCGGCGCTTCCAGGCCATCCTGCCCCTGCGCGGCAAGATCCTCAACGTCGAGAAGGCCCGCTTCGACAAGATCATCAAGAACGAGGAGATCGGGGTCATGTTCGCCGCCCTGGGCATCGGCGTCGAGGACAGCGAGGAGCGGCTGGCCAAGCTCCGCTACCACAAGGTCATCATGATGACCGACGCCGACGTCGACGGCGCCCACATCCGGACCCTGCTCATGACCTTCTTCTACCGCCAGATGGCCCAGCTCATCGAGCAGGGCCACCTCTACATCGCCCAGGCGCCCCTCTACAAGGTCACCCGGGGCCGGGACGTCCAGTACATCAAGGACGAGCGCGAGTACGAGAAGTTCATGGTCCGCAAGATCTCCGAGGAGTTCAAGGTCCGGGCCGGCAACCGCAAGGAGGTCCTGGAGGGCGAGAAGTTCCGCAAGTTCTTCCGCAACCTCATGTCCAAGAAGAGCTACGCCCAGTTCTTCGAGCGCAAGAACTACCCGCTCTTCCTCATCGACCTGCTCATCCGCAACGGGGTCGACGGCCAGGAGTTCCTGAGCTCGAAGAAGAACGTCGAGAAGGTCCTGAAGCTCGTCGCCGAGAAGGGCTTCACGGCCAAGCTCAGCCGCGACGAGGAGTACGGCGTCTTCGAGATCGAGTTCAGCTACAAACTCAACGGCCTGGCCGCGGCCGGCAAGATCGGCATGGACCTGGTCACTTCGGCCGAATACAAGAACCTCTACCGCATCACCCAGGAGCTCGAGGAGGTCAAGGGCCCGTACGCGGTCCTGACCAACGGCGACGGCGCCGAGAAGGAGGTCCTGGAGAACGAGAACAAGCTCCTCGACTACCTGTTCGAGCGGGGCAAGAAGGGCATCGCCATCCAGCGCTACAAGGGCTTGGGCGAGATGACCCCGACCCAGCTCTGGGAGACGACCATGGACCCGGAGCGCCGCACCCTCCTCAAGGTCTCCGTCGTCGACGCCGCCGAGGCCGACCGCATCTTCGGCATCCTCATGGGCGACGAGGTCGACGAGCGCAGGAAGTTCATCGAGACCAACGCCCTGGAGGCTCTGAACCTCGATGTCTGAAGACGCCGCCAAGAAGCAGCCCCGCGCAGGAGTTCCCATGGACAGCGAAAAGCCGAAAGAGCACTTCCCGGTCGCCGGCCTCGAAGAGGAGATGCGCCGGGCCTACCTCGACTACGCCATGAGCGTCATCATCGGCCGGGCCATCCCCGACATCAAGGACGGCCTCAAGCCGGTCCACCGCCGCGTCCTCTACGCCATGTACGAGAGCGGCACCTACTACAACAAGCCCTTCAAGAAATCGGCCCGCATCGTCGGCGACGTCATCGGCAAGTACCATCCCCACGGCGACCAGGCCGCTTACGACACGCTCGTCCGCATGGCCCAGGACTTCAGCCTGCGCTACCTGCTCGTCGACGGGCAGGGCAACTTCGGCAGCATCGACGGCGATCCGCCGGCGGCCATGCGCTACACCGAAGTCCGGATGAAGAAGCTGGCCCACGAGCTGATGGCCGACATCGACAAGGAGACGGTCAACTTCGTCCCGAACTACGACGAGAGCCTGACCATGCCCGAGGTCCTGCCCTCGAAGTTCCCCAACCTCCTGGTCAACGGCGGCAACGGCATCGCCGTCGGCATGGCCACGAACATCCCGCCCCACAATCTGACGGAGATCTGCAACGGCGTCATCCACCTCATCGAGCACCCCGAGGCCACGCTCAAGGACGTCCTGAAGTACGTCCAGGGCCCCGATTTCCCGACGGGCGGCATCATCTACGGCCGCCAGGGCTTCCTCGACGCTTACAAGGACGGCAAGGGCATCCTCCACCTCCGGGCCAAGTCGACGATCGAGCGCGGGGCCAAGGGCGAGAAGGACAAGATCGTCGTCACCGAGATCCCTTACCAGGTCAACAAGTCGCGCCTGCTCGAATCGATCGCCGACCTGGTCAACCAGAAGCGGATCGAGGGCGTGGCCGATATCCGCGACGAGTCCGACCGCGAGGGCATGCGCGTCGTCATCGAGGTCAAGAGGGGAGAGCTGCCGGAGATCATCCTCAACAATCTCTACAAGCACACCCAGCTCCAGATCTCCTTCGGCATCATCATGCTGGCCATCGTCGACAAGCAGCCGAAGACGTTGGGCCTGCTCGACATGATGAAGTACTTCGTCGCCCACCGCAAGGAGGTCATCCTGCGGCGGACGCGCTTCGAGCTGAGGAAGGCCGAGGAGCGGGCCCACATCCTGGAGGGCCTGGTCATCTGTCTCGACAACCTCGACGCGGTCATCAAGCTCATCCGGGCGGCGAAGACGGTCGACGAGGCCCGTAAGGGTCTCATGGAGAAGTTCGGGCTGACGCTCGTCCAGGCCCAGGCCGTCCTCGAGCTCCAGCTCCAGCGGCTGGCCCAGCTCGAGCGGCTCAAGATCCAGGAGGAGTACGCCGCCCTGAAGAAGAAGATCGCCGAGCTCAAGAGGATCCTCAAGGACGAGAAGCTCGTCTTCGCGATCATCGTCCAGGAGCTCAAGGAGGTCAAGGAGGAGTACGGCGACGAACGGCGGACCGAGATCCGCGACGAGGCCGTCTCCGAGCTCCGGCCCGAGGACCTGGTCAAGGAAGAGGACGTGGCCATCGTCTATACCTCGGGCGGCTACATCAAGAGGACCTCACTCACCTCGTACAAGTTCCAGGCCCGGGGCGGTAAGGGCCGCCGGGGCATCGAGATGAAGGCCGAGGACGTCGTCGAGGACCTCTACATCTGTTCGACCCACAGCTACCTCCTGGTCTTCACCAACCAGGGCCGGCTCTACTGGCTCAAGGCCCTGGACGTGCCCGATGTCGGGGTCTCGGGGCGCGGCAAGCCCTTGGTCAACCTGCTCGAGTTCCCGCCGGGCGAGAAACCGGCCAGCGTCGTCCCGGTCAAGGAGTTTAGCGAAAACCAGTTCGTGGTCATGCTGACGACCGACGGCATCATCAAGAAGACGCGCCTGTCGGATTTCCGGAACGTCAGGAAGGGCGGCATCCTGGCCATGAACATCCGGCCCAAGTCGGAGCTCTTCTCGGCCCAGATCTCGACCGGGAAGAACAACATCGTCATTGGGACGAAGCTCGGCCGGGCCCTTAGCTTCAAGGAGGCGGACGTCCGGCCGATGGGCCGCACGGCCTCCGGCGTCCGGGGTATCCGGCTCAAGCCCAAAGACAAGGTCATCGGCATGATCATCGTCGGCCCGGACGACAAGTTCATCTTCACGGCGACCGACCGCGGCTACGGCAAGAAGACCGCCTCCGACATGTACCCGATCAAGCACCGCGGCGGTCAGGGCGTCCTCAACCTCCGCGTCACGCCCAAGATCGGCCACGCCCTGGCTATGGTCGGCATCAACGAGGAGGATCTGCTCGTGATCACCGTGGAGGGCAAGGTCATCGGCATCCCGACGACCCAGGTCCGCTCGTCGGGCCGGGCCACCCAGGGCGTTCGCCTCATCAAGCTCGACGACAAGGACCGGGCCTGCTCGATCGCCAAGGTCAGGGAGAGCTGAGCCGCCTCTTCGCCGCGCCGCCTTCGGACCGGCGTTTGGCGAGGGGCGGTCTTTAGGATCAGTGGACCGTCCGGCACATCTTTTCGAGGACCTGGCCGAGATCCGTGAAATCGTCGGTCTTCTGGCTCAAAAAACGTGGTAACAGGAGATGGGCGAGCTCGACCGTTCCCTTCTTTCGATCCGGGATGACCATGACGATGAAGATCTCCGTGAGGAGGCTCCGGAGCGGCTGCATCCGCTGAAGCTCGTCCCGGTTCGATACCGAGAGAACGGCGATCGAATCGGGTTCGACGGGCTTCCGGAGCCTCTCGCCGAAGTCATCCAGGCTCTCGAACTGCTCGATGAGCCTTCGGGGGATCGCCTTGTGAACGGCCGTCTCGAGCCGCCTGTTGTTTATATCATGCCCGCATGAATAATAGAGTAATTGCATGGCTATCTCGCTTTCTGCCCAGATATAAGTATCCAAGAATCGTGCCAAGTTTACAGAGAGGGGACAGGCCGCTGGCTATAGGGAAGAGATCATAACGTCCACCGTTTTCCCCGAGGCCCGGCTTCTGGGCGTCCCAATAAATGGCACTTGTTCCAAAATAAAAGACACAGTCTCTTCGAAGGGGAACGGGCCTGTCCGGCTCATTCCGGCCAAGGCATATCGGTGGGCCGGTATTTCTTCAGGATGGTATAGAATCTCGAGCGTGACATACCGGAGATGCGGCAGGCTTTGTTGACATCCCCGCCCACGAAATGGAGCAGGTCCTTCAGGTAGCGGCTTTCCGCTTCCGCGACGGCGGCTTGCCGGATCTCTTTCAATTTGAGCCGCGGAATGGCCGCATCCGGACGGACATCGCGCGGGTCCGGGGTGGACGGCTTACTGGGGAAAGCGCGTCGGGCCACATGGATCCGGACATAGGTCGGCAGGTGTTTGGGGTAGAGCATGGGCTCGTCTTTGGCCGAGATCAGGGCCTTTTCCAGGGCCTGGATCAGCTCCCGCACGTTGCCGGGCCAGTGATAGGCGACGACGATCTCCCAGAATTCGGGAGACGCGTGCTTGGCGACGATCCCGAACCGCTTGCAGAGGTCGTTCATATAATGGATCGTCAGCTTCTTGATGTCCTCGGGGATGTCCCTCAGCGGGGGCAGGTCGATGGTGATGGTCCGGAGCCGAAAGAGGAGATCTTCCCGGAACCGCCCTTCCCTGACCATCGTCTCCAGGTCCCGGTTGGTCGCCGCCATGAGCCGGAAATCGCTGGCGATCTCCCGGCGTCCTCCGACGGGACGCAAGCGGTGCTCCTGGATGACCCGGAGGAATCTTTTCTGGATCAATAACGGCAGCTCGCCGATCTCATCCAGGAAAAGAGTTCCCCCGTCGGCCTGCTTGATCAAGCCCTCCTCGCTCGTCTCGGCCCCGGTGAAGGCCCCCCGCGCGTGCCCGAACAAGACGCTTTCGACGAGCGTCTCGGGCAGCGCCGTGCAGTCGACGACCACGAAGCTCCTTTTGGCCCTGGGGCTGTTGGCATGGACGACCTTGGCGAAAAGCTCCTTTCCGGTGCCGGTTTCGCCCGAGATGAGGACGTTGACATCGCTTCTGGCGGCCTGGGCCAGGAGATCCAGACAGGCCGCGATCTTCGGCGAATCCCCGATGATGCCGTTCCTCCGGAGATCGACCGGCGCCGCGCCGGGTCTCTTTTCCGCCCGGTATTCCAGGGCCCGGAGGAGGGGGAGCTTGATGGCTTCGAACGAAGCCGGCTTCTCCAGATAATCCCAGGCGCCGGACTTGATGGCCAGCTCGGCCTCGTCGGGATCGCCGATCCCGGTGACGACGATGACCTCGGGAAAGAGCCGGCTGGCCCGGATCTGCGGAATGGATTCCAGGCCGTTCCCGTCGGGCAAGTGCACGTCGATGAACACGACATCGAACGCCGCCGATTGGGCTTTTTTGAGCCCGTCTTTGAGGGTGTGGGCGCTCGTGGGACGATGCCCCACCTTGGTGACGACGTTCGATATCCAATCGCAGATCAGCTTGTCGTCATCGATGATGAGAATATCAGGCATAGATAAATCCCTAACCTCGAAATCGACAAAATTCTAAAAAAGGACCGGGCGGCTTGTCAAGCCCTTCCCGCGCGAAAGGGCCTGTTTCTCAGGGCTCCAGGGAGACCTCTTCCCTGTAATCCACGGATATCCCGGCGCCGGTCTTGGACTTCAGCCGGGCGACGGCTTTGAGGAAGGTCCGATTGCGCTTCGCCCACATCCGGTTGAGCTTCCGGGCGTAATGGGCGACGCCGACGCTGAGCCACTGGCCTGCGAGGACCTTCCCGGCCATCTGTTCCCAGGAGTAGAACTTCTTGTGGCAATACATCTGCGCTTTTTGCAGGTCGAAGAGCGAGAACCGCTTCGGTTCGAAGACGACATGATGGGCGTCGTAGAGGGCCCAGTCGCGGAACCGGAGGCGGTTTTCGGCCGACATCTTCATGTAGAACTCCGATCCGGGCAGCGGCGTCAGGATGAGGAACTGGGTCGTGGACAGCCGGGATCTCTTGGCGAACTTGACCGTCTCCTTGACCGACGGCCAGTCGTCCTCGTCGAAGCCCAGGACGAACATGCCGTGGATGTTGATGCGGTTCCGGCGGAGGACCTGGGCGGCCCGGACGAGGTCGGCCACGGTCTGCTTTTTCTTCATGCCGTCCAGGCTCCGGGGGTTGACCGACTCGAAGCCGATGTACACCGTGTGGCAGCCGGCCTCCCTCATCAGCCCGACGAGCTCGATGTCCCGGGCGAGATCGGCCCGGACCTGGGTCGTCCACGGGAACGTGAACCGCTCCCGGATCATGGCCTGAAGCAGGTCCTTGGTCCGCTCCCGGTTGGCGGCGAAATTGTCGTCGTAGAAGAAGACGGAGCTCTTGGAGCGATCGTAGCGGCGAAGCTCTTCGATGACGTTCTCCGTCGAGCGGAAGCGGTACTTCTTGCCGAACATGCCGGTCACGGAGCAGAAGGAACAGTCAAAGGGGCAGCCGCGCGACGTCTGGACGGGGATGGGCGGCTCGAATTTCCGGCGCCGGGGATCGGGCTTGAGGAGCGAGAGGTCCGGGTAGGGGACGGTATCCAGGTCCTCCCTCAGGGGCAGGAGGGGATTGTGGACGATCCGGCCGCCCGCGGCCCGGAAGGAGAGATTGGGGGTCCCGGCGGGATCGCGCCCGTATTCCCAAGCGTCGATAAAGGCCATGAGCGGCCGCTCGCCTTCGCCGCGGAAGACGAAGTCGGCGTGCTCCAGGGCCTCGTCGGCCAGAAAGGTCACGTGCGGACCGCCCATGAGGACGGGGATGCCCATGGCCCGGACCTTGTCGGCGATGGCGTAAGCCCGGGGCGCCGTCGAGGTGATCGTCGAGATGCCGACGAGGTCGGCCCCGGCGACCGCGTCGAAATCGATCCGGCGAAGCTCCTCCACGTAGACCTCGACGTCCCAGCCCCGGTGCTTCATCATCGTGCCGAGGATGAGGGCTCCCAGCCGGGGCAAGGGGAACTGGGAGAAGATGTGGAGATTCGGGGCCCGGGGCTCGATGAAAACGATCTTCGGCATCGTCCACCTCCTCTCCCGTTCCCTCCGTTCTATTTCTTCCTGCGGTCGGCCAGCACCAGGACGATGCCCGCGGCGAGCGCGAGCCCGCCCACGACCGGAGGCAGGGGGATGGTCTTCCGTTCCGAAGCCGTGACCTTGAGAGGTCCGAGATCGATCAGCTTCTCCCGAGTCGTATAGCGGATGCCCTGATAGGCCAGGGCCAAAGCCCCGAGAACGATGAGAACGATGCCGGCAAGCTTCATGGGAGGGCCTCCTCGAGCGGCGAAAAACGGGCGTCCCCCCAACGAGGGAGGACGCCCACCTCAGACCATTCGACAGGATGCCTTCCCTTCGGATCATCCGCGGGAAAGGCGCCGCCGGATACGCCCGATCACAGGATCAGGATCAGGAGGACGACCCCGACCATGACGGCGATGATGATGATGATCTCCCTCGTGGACAGGGCGCCTCCCCCGGCATCGGACGCCGTGATCACATCCTGGGCGCCGATGACGAGCTGATTCGAGGTCGCCGACTGCGGGGCCGCCGGCTTCTGGACGGCGGCGGCGGCCATGGTCGCGATCAACAGGACCATCAGCAGGACGCTTCCGAGCTTAACCGCTCTTCTCATTCGACTTCTCCTTTTTTTGATTGGATTCAAGCCGGGCCTTCTCGATATAGAGCGCCCGGACCTGAAGATAATGGTTCCGAATGAACGCTTCCTTGCGGGCCAGCTGGAGGGCCCGCCCGAGGGACTGCAAGGCCTGGACCATCCGGCCTTGATTGGCGTAAGCCAGGCCCAAGACATCGTGGGCATAGGCGTTCTTTGCGTCCACGCCGATGGCTTCCAGGGCATACGCCTCGGCTTCGTCAAGGCGGCCTTGCCTCAGGCTGACCATGCCCAGGCTGTACAGGGGATACGGGTCCGGGCCGAGCAATCCCCGGACCTTTTCCCACTGCTCCGTCGACCTCGGGAAATCCGCCCTCCGGTAATAGGCCGTGGCCAGATTGATGGAGGTCAACGGATCGTTTTGAAGGGCGGGATAAGGAAACGGACTTCGACCGGGGACCACGGCCATCATCCACCGGGACTGGTTCCGCCCCTTTCCGAGCTCCCAGGTCTTCATGAACGTCTTGGTCCTCATGGCCTTCCGGTCTCCGAAAAGGGGATCGTGGAAGATGATCTGGTCTTCGTCTTCGTCGAACCCGATGACCACCCGGTAATGACCTTTGGCGACCTGTTTGATCGTCTTCATCAGCACGATGACCGGGATGTCTTTCCGGACCAGGTCCTTCAGGATCTCCAGGCTGCCCTGGAAAGAAAAGCTCTGGAATCCCCGGGTCCGCGGATAGAGGACCAGCTCGGAGTTGTAGGTCGACTGGCTCGCGGAATCATAGATCTCATCCGCGATCACTTTCTGGCTGAAGGACCGCGTTTCGTCCCAGGAGTTGAGGACCATGGCCAGGCAGGCCGGGCCGCAATAGTTCCTTTGCAGCCATTTCTCGAAGGGGACCGTCCGGATCAGGTGTCCCTTGTCAGGCATGGCTTTCCGGTACTTGAAGATCTGAGCTGAAAAAAGCGCGGAAGTCATCAGCCCCAGGCCTGCGAGGATCCCCCCGATCCGTCTTGCAGTCCGGCCCTTTGACCAATTCATTTCGGCGCTTTCCCGCTAGAGGATCTTCCGGCCCTTCAGCAAGCGCACGATCAGGATGATCAAGGCGATGACGATGAGCGTGTGGATCAGGCCGCCGCCCACATGGAAGGCGAAGAATCCCAGGGCCCACAGAACGACCAGGATGATGACAAGTGCTTCTAACATGGAAACCTCCTCTTGTTCTCTCGCTTCTCGCCGTTCCGCCCCCGGCCCTTGTCGGACGGTATGAAGGTTAGGGGAGAAGCCGTAATGACTAATACCGCTTTCGTGCCAGGATCCTCCGGCGCGCCGGAGTTTTTAGGGAATCCATCACGCCTCTGGAAAGAACCGGGATTTCGGGCCGTCGGCGAAGAATAAATCCGCGAATGGACCGATCGGACCGTTTCCCCGCTCCTGGAACCGGCCTGAAAAGCAGCACATTTCCTGCCAAAGAGGATATCCCCACCTGCTGTCCGACTCCGCGGCCTTCACTATCTCCTTCGGATCAACCGGTATACGATGAGGATCAGGATGGCTCCAAGGATGGCTCCGATGAACCCGGCGGGCTGGCCCTCCCGGTACCAGCCGAAGTGCTGCCCGATGTAGGTCGCCGCGAACGACCCGCCGATGCCGAGAAGGACCGTGATGATGAATCCGCCCGGATCCCTTCCCGGCGTGAGCAGCTTGGCGAGGGCCCCGACGACGAAACCGATAACGATCATCCACAGAATGTTCATGCGAACTCCTTAGGTAATGGAATGCTTCGGCCGCCGCGCGCTGTCCCCCATCCGGCCAGCATCGGACAGCACGAAGTGTTCGGGGAAGCTGTCTTTCGTAGTGCCGTATTCATGCCAGCTTCCTTCCGCGCCCGAAAAACCGGGGAATGGGGGAGCATTCTAAGAAGGGCGGGAATCCCGGTGCCCGGCCCGTGCCATTCCCCGGCGAGCCGGATCGAAATGGTCTCCCAGCCAGGAAACAGGACTTTTCCGAATAAGCAGGAATATTCCGGCCGTTCCATCCTGACCGAATAACTCCGATCCTGTCCGGGATCATGGACGACGAGAACTTCGAGAAGAACTTGGGGACCGGAGCTGTGATCGGGGCCGAAGGGCGGAAAAATCCACAGCGCCCGCCCTAACGCCTTCGGGGCCACAGGACTCGGGTGCCGGGAACGGGAGATCCCAAGAGACGTCATTCGCGGCCGTTCGGCGGTCCCGCCATGGCGGCCGGAGCTTTCCATCGGCAGGCCCGAGAGTGGCTTGGCATGTATCTTGCTTAATTGATGATGAAACAAGGAGGTCGAATATGAAAAGAAGTCTGTGCATCATGGTATTGGCTCTTTCAATGGCCGCGGGTTGCTCGGCCTACGGCCCGTCGCCGGGGGTAGGCTATCCCCCGAGCACGGGCGGCCCTTATGCCGGAAGCCAGCAAGGATATGGGCAGGATTACGGCCAAGGCTACGGCCAGGACATGGACCAGGATTACATGTACAACTACCTGGCTCCCCATGGGAATTGGATCGATATGGACAACTACGGCTATGTCTGGATCCCCAGGCACATGGGCTACCGCTGGCGGCCCTATAGCCAGGGCCACTGGATCATGACCGACTTCGGTTGGACCTGGATGGCGAACGAGCCCTGGGGCTCGATCCCCTTTCATTACGGGCGATGGGGATATGACGACGATTTCGGTTGGTTCTGGGTCCCCGGAAACGTCTGGGGTCCGGCCTGGGTGAGCTGGAGATGGGGCAACCAGTACGCCGGTTGGGCGCCGTTGCCGCCCGGGATCGAATTCCGTGCTGGCATGGACTTCGCCCGGCTGTCATTCAACATCCCCATCCGCTTCTGGATCTTCCTCCAGGCCGGGCGTTTCCTGGACCGCGACATCCATCGCTACGCGCTTCCCTATGAACGCAACGTGACGATCATCAACTATACGTCCGTGCACAACAATATCTATTACCGTGACAACAGGATCTTCAACGAGGGCATGGGCATCGACAATGTACGGAAAGCCACGAGGCGGGATATCCCTCGCTACAAAGTGCAGGACGCCCGGCAGCCCGGCCAGGCCCGGATCGTGGGCAGTGACGTCCAGGTCTATCGGCCGAGCTTCCGGGCGAATGCCCAGGCCAAGCCGAAGGCCGTCCTGAACAGGGACGAAGCCCGGAGGGAACTGGCCCCGGCCAAGGTCTTCGAGCCGCAGCGAGAGGCGCCGGTACGAGCGCAGGAATCCGTCGTCCGGAAACGGCAGGCCGAGGAAAAGATGCTCCTCGACAGGACCCAGTCGCAAGAGTTGAGGGACATGGAGCGCAGTCGTTCCGCGGAACAGGCCCGGGTCCGCGGCTCCTCCGAAAAGGCCAAGGTCCAGCGGGACTACCAGGCCAAAATGGCCGAGCTGCAGAAACAGCATCGGGCCGAGAAACAGCAGCTGACCGAGCGCCACAAAGAGGATGCCGAGCAGGTCAAGCGGACGGCCAAGCCAATCAAGAAGGAACAACAGAACAAGAAGTCATAGCGGGGTGTAAGCCTCGATATGCCCCAAGAGGCCGGGGGCCTGCCCAAGATGCCCGGCATCCCCCGGCCTCGATCTTCGTCCAGGGGAGACCGAGCATGGCCAGCCGAAAGAGAAGAACGTTAGCGATCGCACTGGGGGGAGTCCTGGCCGTCGTCGTCCTCATCATTCTCGCCCCCGTTCTCGGCGCCAAGGCCTTCAAATCCCGGATCGAAGCGTCCGCGTCGAAGGCCTTGAGAATGGAGGTCCGTGTCCGAGGCGAGGCGAAAGTCTCGCTCTTTCCGGCCTTGGGCGCTTCTCTTGCGGACATTCATATCACGAATGGCGGGACCGATGTGGCGGTCGTGGCCAAGGCGAAAATCGGGCTGAAGCTCCTGCCCCTCATTTGGGGTAAAGTCAGGATCACCCGGATGGAGATCGTCAGGCCCGCCGTCTCCATCGTCCGGATGAAAGACGGAACGCTCAATATCCCGGATCGGCGAGGCCGGCCGTCGGGGAAGCGCACGGCCTTGAAAAAGCTGGCCATTTCCGACGGTAGCCTCCTCTATTCCGACATCCGATCAAGCGGGAAGACCGAATGGGAGGGTGTCGATATCACGATCGAGCGCCTTTCCGTCGGGGGAACGCCGGGCGGGGACCCGCTGAATGCGCTCTCGTTCACCGGCGATATCCGGTGCCGGGCGATCAGGGCCGGGGATTTCACTCTGACCGACGTCGCGATGAAGGCCACGGGCGCCAAGGGGGTCATCGACATTAGCCAAGCCAGCAAGGCCGTCCTCGGCGGATCGGGGAGCGGCACCCTCCACGCGGATTTCACGGGGGCCGAGCCTCGATTCAGGATCATGCTTTCCGTGAGAGGGCTCAAGATCCAGGACCTGCTCCGAGGGTCCCCGAACTCGAAGGGTCTGGAAGGCCTGGCCGACCTTTCGGCGGACCTGACTGCCAAGGGAAAGAGCGCGCGTGAATGGAAGCGGTCCCTCAGCGGCCAGGCTTCCCTGAGCGGCGAGAACATCGTTCTCCACGGCCTGGATCTCGACGACCTGATCCCGTCGCTCCAACGAAGCCGGCGGTTCAGCCTCGTGGACGTCGGGTCGTTCTTCCTCGCGGGCCCCTTGGGGCCGGTCCTCACGAGAGGATACCGGTTCGCCGATCTCTACAAGGAATCCCGGGGGGGACAAGGGGTCATCGTCAAGCTCGTTTCGGTCTGGAAGATCGGGAACGGAGTGGCCGAGGCGGTCGATGTCGCCATGGCCACGAAGGAACGCCGGCTAGCCATGAAGGGCGGGCTGAATCTCATCGACAACCGCTTCGAGGACGCCGTCGTGGCGGTCATCGATCAACTCGGCTGCGTGGTCCTCTCCCAAAAGGTCCGCGGTCCGTTCGGCGCTCCGGAGATCGGCAACATCAGCATCCTGGGGTCCCTCACGAGACCGGTGACGAATTTGGTGAAGGGCGCGTTGAAATTGCTCGACCGCGGGCCTTGCGACGTGTTCTACTCGGGCTCCGTCCCGCCGCCGGAGCACGGCAAGCTCCCGTAATCCCCTCATTTCCCTCGGCGACATGGCCGGGGAGAACGGACGGACCATATCCTTGTCTTCCGTGGATCGAGAGGAGATGGCCGTCGAGTCAGACGATCGTCAGCAGCACGGTCAAGGTGACGAGGCCCGCCAGCGTCGAGAGGAAGATGACCTTGGTGACGAGCTCCGGCGCGGCGTCGAATTCCTGGGCCAAGGCCACTCCGAGGATGGCGCTGGGCATGCTGTTCTCGAGGATCATCGTCTGACGCGTCAATCCCCCCAGGCCGAGCGCCCGGGCCAATCCGAACGAGACCGCGGCCGCGACGACGAGGCGCAGGAACACGGCGACCGAAGCGGCTTTCCACTTCCCCTTTAGGCTGACGGCGGCCAGCTGCATGCCCAAGACGAGGAGCAGGAACGGCACGAGTGAGTCACCGATGAGCTTCAGGGGCTCGAATATCGGGTCCGGGACGGGGATGGCCAGTGCCTTGAACAAGATCCCGGCGGCCATGGCGTGGAGGCCCGGCATCGACACCGTCCGCTTCATCGCTTCCTTGAGACCGGCCCGGCCTCGCGCCGCGAGGAAGACGCCCAGGCTCTGCATGACGATCTGCGCGGTCATGGCGTAGACGATGCCCCGTTCGAGGGCGCCGGTCCCGTAAGCCAGGAGCAGGACGGGAAAGCCGAAGTTGACGGCGTTACTGAATAGGACCGAGATGTGGAAGGCCCCCGCCTCGGCCGCCGGGAGCTTGAGGAGACGGGCGGCGGCGGCGGACAAGCCCCAGAGTACGGGCACAGAGAGGAGGGTAAAGGCGACGATCCGGCCGAACTCGCCGGCCCCGAGCGTCGTCCGGGCCATGGACGTGAAGGTCAGACAGGGGACCAGGACGTAGAGCCCCAGGCGGGCGAGCATCTTGAGGTCGAAGACGAGGAGGCGGGCCGCGAGATAGCCGACCGCCACCGTGACCATGACCGGGACGATGACCCGGACGAAGATGGCTAGGAGGGTGTCCATGAAGGGCGCATTGTACGCCTCTCCCACCGGGATGCCAATCCGGGACCCGCCGCGACGCCTCCCCCTCTAAGCGTAGGGCCGGTCGTACGCTCGCTTGCGGGCGCCGTGCTTCTTGAGCAGGCTCCGGAAGCCCCAATTGGCGGCTTGATGATAGAGCCAGCGCGGCATGAGCGGCTTGGCCATGAGGGCCGTCGCTTCCTCGGGCACGACGCCGCCGTCCGCGAGCGACGCGGCGGCGAGATCGAGGGCCTTGACGACGCCGCGGAGCATTCCGCCCGCCTTGCCCAGGTCCCGGCCGCCGACCGCGCCGCCCGAGCCCATGGCCAGCGTGCCCGCCCATCGGAATCCAGACTCCCCGGCGAACAGCCGCACGATGTCGACGGCCGATTCGTTCTGGCAGGTTTCTGGGAAGCCGCACTGGACGATGGCCACGATCCTTTGCACGAGCGGCCCGGCCCACGGCGTGACGCCCAAGAGACCCTTCCGACGGTCGGCGACGAGCTCGAGCGCCTGGATGAGCGGGGCCGGCAGCTGGTCGACGTAGAGGGGGAAGGAGACGACGATCACGTCGGCCGCGTCGACGGCCTTGTGGAGGCGGTGCTGGTCCTCCGTCGACCGGAGGGCTTCCGCCACGGTCATCTCTTCCACTTCCGCTCCCCGGGCCTCGAGCCGGCGCATGAGGGCACCGCCTAGGACGTAGGACGTCCCGGTTTTGCCTTTGGGGCTGCCGATGACGAGCAGGGCTTTCATATCGCCTCCTCGGCCGCCGCGAGCAGCCTTTCTATCCGTCCGGGGAGCGCGTCCTCCTCGCCGGCGCGGACGACGAGAGACTCGGTCAGGACGCTGTCCAGGTTGAGACCGTTCCGGCCGGCCAGCTTGTGGAAGACCGGCTCGGAGGCCGGATCGGGCCCGGGCAGGGTCCCGACGACGAGGAGAGCCCGCCGTTTCTCGTAGCGCTGGGGGTGGTGGGCCTCGCCCTGCCTGGTGACGAAGAAGGGGAGGGCGTTGGGGATGAAGCGGTCGAGCGCCTTCTTGAGGGCCGGCGAGTATCCGCCGAAGGTGACCGGCGTGACCCAGACTTGGAGATCGGCCGCGGCCATGGCCCGGAGAACGGGCTCTTGGCCGTCCCGGATGGCGCACGTCCCGGGGTGCTTCACCCAGCAGGCGAAACACCCGCGGCACGGCTTGATGATCATTCCGTCGAGGTCGATGGAGGTGACGGCGTGCCCTTTGGCCCGGGCGGCGGCGGCGACCGTCGCGGCGACCGCGCGACTGGACGCGCCGCGCCCGTCGCCGGGGCCGCCGTTGAGGATGGAGACGTTCATGGGGACTCCTTTTCGGGAAGGATGATATTTTTCTCTTTCAGGATGCGCGCCCATTCGCGCTCGTGTTCGGGGCTGCCCATTTCGGCCAGGCCCGAGACCTCGCCGAAGATCATCATGTTCCCGGCGTTGCTCATCAGGGCGATGATGTTCTCCGTCGAGGCGTCGATCTTCCGGCCATAGACGATCGAGGCGGCCAGGCCGAGGGTATACATGCCGAGATAGTGGAGGAGACGATCGAGCGACGGGCCGGGGAGCTGGCGGAGCACGGGATCGGCTTTCATGCGCTCGAGGATGGAGGCGAAGACGCCGTCGACGATGTCGGCGTGGTGGTGGCGGGTGTGGAAGAGCGCGGTGAAAAGATGCCTCTCTTCCCGGGCGAAGACGACCATGCCGACTCCGATGTTGAGAAAGGCGCCGGGCGTGTAGGGGACCATGGTGCTGGCGTGGAGGCGCCGGCGGGCCTCTTCGAGGATGGCCCGTTCGAGGGCCTCCATGGAGCCGAAGGTGCTGTAGACGGGAGCTACCGAGGCCTCGAGCCGGTCGGCGACGGCCCGGGCCGTCAGGCGCTCCCAGCCCTTCTCGCGGACGAGCTCGACGGCGGCGTCGAGGACGGTCGCCTGGTCGAAGGTCGTTTCTCTCGGGCTCATGCGGGCTCCTTACTCGTCCCTGTCATAAATAACATCTGTATTATAACGTATGTAATATAAAAGTCAAGGCTTTTTTTCTTATCCTCGGAGAATAGGCGCCCTCGCGGCCCTCGGGCTAGCCGACGACGTCCACGGCCAGCGGGAACTTCGACAGGGGCTCGCACCCTTCGGCCCCGATGACGATGGGGTTCTCGTAGCGGAAGCCGATGGCCTCTTCCGGGCAGGCGTACTGCATGGCGCAGATGAGGACCTCGTTCTCCCGGTAGCGGTGGTCGGGATTGGTCCAGTAGGGGAAGGGCCCGTCGTTCATCCCGATGCGCCACTCGTCGCCCAGCAGGCCGATGCCGTGCTCGAAGCCCGGCACCATGTAGTCGGCGAAGCCGCGGCTCTCGGCGAAGCCGATCATCTTCTCGGCCAGCTCCGAGGGACTGATGCCGGCCCGGTAGGTCCGGAGGGTCAAGTCCACGATGTCGGTGAAGTTGCGGGCGTGCCAGAGCTGGCGGTCGCTCGCCGGGGCGATGAGGTAGTTGTGGGAATGGTCCCCCAGGCCGAGCTTGAACATGGAGTGGATGTCGACCATGAGCGGCTCGCCGGCCTGGAGCTCGCGCCGCGAGGCCGGCGTGCAGGCGCCGCCGGTGAATCCGGTCCGGTAGCCCGAGGCGATCTCGTTGCCGCCGGTGAACGACCACTCCCACTCGCTCCCGGCCCGGCGCATGGCCAGGGCGGCCAGGCCCGCGATCTCGGTCTCGGTCAGGCCCTTCCAGCCGCCGTCGCGCAGGGCCTCGAAGACGGCCGCGTGCCCGACGTCGACGATCCGCGAGGCCTCGCGGAAGCGGGCGATCGTCCCGGCGTCCTTGACGAGCGAGAGCCGGTCGACGAGATCGTGGGCGTTCACGAGCTCCGACGGCGCGAGGGCGTCGCGGAAGCGCTCGAACTCGTAGTGGGTCAGGTTGCCCTCGGGGAGATAGTTCGACATGCCGCTCTCGATGCCGACGCGGCCCGTCCGCCCCTTGAGCAGGTCCTTGATGAAATCGGCGATGAGCTCGATCTGGTCCTGGCCGCCCATCGGGGCGAACCCGAAGACGCGGTCCTCGGCGAGCCAGGTCTCGTCGGCGACGCGGGCGGCGTCGATGACGAAGGTGAAGGCGGCCGGCGGGCCCTCGGCCGGGACGACGACGAAGCTCCGCCAGGGGCAGAAGGTGTCGAGAAGCCAGGACAGCGTCCGCAGGCGCGAGCCGAGGTAGACGTCGATCCCGGTCCGGGCCATGTCCGCCTGCAGGGCGCGGACGCGGCCCGGAAAATCGATAAAGTAGGGGCTCTTCGGATCGAGGGTCTTCATGCCGCTCTCTTCAATACGCCGCGGGGATGCCGGCCAGGACCTTGTTCAGCCGGTCGGCGATCGCGGCCAGCTTCAGGGCCTTGATCATGTTGCCCTTGAGCTTGAGCTGGCCGGTCATGAGCGCCTTCTGGGCGCCGAGCTCGGCCCGGGAGATCCGGGCGAAGACGTCGTAGGCCCCGGTGATGTGGAACTCGGCCTCCGGGGGCTCGCCGCTCCCCAGCGCGAGCTCGGCCAGGGCCCCGTCCGCGAACCGGAAGAGCAGGTACTTCGATCCGCCGCCGGGGCAGTCGAGGTAGACGTTGGACATCGACGAGGTGATGCCGTTCATGCGGTCCGGCGTCAGCTCGGCTTTCAGGCGGCGCTCCGCCTCGGCTCGCCATTCTTCGGTCAGGTACTGGAACGTGGACATGGACACCTCCTTCAGGCCCCCCTTATAGACCAGGCGCCCGGGACTGTCAATCCGCGGGGAGTCGATTCCTTGACGCCGGGCGACGGCCGTAATATCCTCTCGGCGTGGACAAGACGAATAAAGCCGAGCGCATCTGGGAGATCGATTTCCTGCGCGGCGTCTCCATCATCCTGATGGTCGGCTACCACCTCCTGTACGACCTGGGCGAGTTCCGGGGGATGACCAAGGTCCTCTTCTTCTCGACGGACCTGGACAGCACAGGCTGGACGATCGCCCAGGCGTTCTTCGCCGCGCTCTTCGTCGTCCTTTCGGGCATCAGCGGCACGCTCACCCGGAGCAACATCCGCCGCGGGCTGAGGCTCCTCGCCGTTTCCCTCGCCGTCACCGCCGTCACCTACATCATCGACCCGTCACAGGCCATCTGGTTCGGTATCCTGCAGTGCCTGGGCGTCTCGATGCTCCTTTACGGAGCCTTCTTCACGAAGGCCGGCCCGGCTGCCTGCGCCGCCTGGGGCGCGGCCGTCTTGGGCTTCGGGGCCTTCCTGCCGGCGATCAAGAAGGCCCTGGCCGTCCCCTTCGATTGGCTCCTGCCCTTAGGCCTCCACAGCCCGACGTTCTCGTCCTTCGATTACTTCCCGCTCATCCCGTGGGTCGGAGTGTTCCTCATCGGGGCGGCCCTGGGCAAGTCGGTCTATGCTTCGCGGCGGAGCCTCCTGCCGTGGCGCCTGCCGGTGACCTTCGTCAATTTCGCCGGCCGGCACTCGCTCCTGATCTACATCGTGCACCAGCCCGTCCTCTATCTCATCGGCCTGGCGAGGTAGGCGCCATGCCGTCATCCCGAACGCCGAGGAGGTTCCCGTGAGCGGTCCGAAAACCTTGTCCCGGCGCCGTTTCCTGCGCTCGTCGGTCGCCGCGGCCGCCCTCGCCGCCGTTCCGTCGGCGGCGACGATCGTGCCGCGCCGGGTCCTCGGCCGAGGACGCCCCTCCGAGCGACAGGCTGGGCATCGCCGGGATCGGCATCGGCGGCATGGGCGCGGCCAACCTCAAAGCGCTTGAGGAAGAGAGCATCGTCGCGCTCTGCGACGTCGATCCGGGCTACGCCGCGGCCACGGTCAAGCGGTATCCGAAGGCCCGGTTCTACACCGACTACCGCGCTCTCCTCGACAAAGAGAAGGGCGTCGACGCCGTGGTCATCGCCACCCCCGACCACACGCACGCCGTCATCACCATGGCCGCGCTGCAGGGCCGGCAAGCACGTCTATACGCAGAAGCCCCTGACCCACGACGTCTGGGAAGCGCGCCAGCTCACGCTCGCGGCCCAAGCGTCGAAGCTCACCACCCAGATGGGCATCCAGGGCCATTCGGGCGAGGGCATCCGCCTCGTCGTCGAGTGGGTCCGGGCCGGCCTCATCGGCGAAATCCGCGAGGTCGACGCCTGGTGCGACCTGTCATACTATCCCTGGGGCCACGCGTATTGGAGCTCGAAATGGGGCGAACGTCCCGCCGACGCGCCCGTCCTCCCGACCGGCCTGGCCTGGGACCTTTGGATCGGGCCGGCCCCGTTCCGCCCGTACCATCCGGCCTACCATCCCATGGTCTGGCGCTGCTGGTGGGACTTCGGCGTCGGCATGATGGGCGACCGCGGGGCCCACACCCTCGACGCCGCCGTCTGGGCCCTCGGCCTCGACGCTCCAGAAACGGTCGAGGCCACGAGCCTGGGCCTCAATCCGGAGACGCACCCGCTTTCGGCCGTCGTCACCTATCGCTTTCCCGCCCGCGGCGGCCGGCCGCCGGTCAAGCTGACCTGGTACGAGGGGACGCGGGCGCCCCGTCCCGAGGCCCTCGAGGACGGCCGGAAGATGCCGGAGGAGGGCGGCCTCGTCTTCAAGGGCACGAAGGGGCTGGTCATGTGCGGCGTCTACGGCGATTCGCCCCGCCTCGTCCCCGAGTCCCTGATGCGCGACGCGAAACGGCCCGAGCGGTCGATCCCGCGGATCGAGGGCTCGCACGAGCAGGACTGGGCCCGGGCCTGCAAGCAAGGGGAGAAGGCCGGGGCGGCCTTCGAATATTCGGGACCCCTGACCGAGATCTGCCTGCTCGGCAACGTGGCCAAGAGGCTCGACACCCGCATCGCCTGGGACGCGGCGAACTTGCGCGTGACCAACGTTCCCGAAGCCGAGGCCCTCATCCGGCGTCCCCCCCGGCCAGGCTGGAGCCTCTGACTTAGAGCGCATCATGACGGGATCCCCTTCGTCGAGGCGCCGGCCGGGAAGCCGGCTCGGCCGGACGCTGGGCCTTTCGCTCCTGGCGCTCCTCGCCGTGTCCGGGCCGGCCGGCCCCGCCCCCCGGGACCCCCAAGCCGATCCGGCCGCCGAGCTCCTCGCGCGGATCCTCGAAAAGACGGAAGCCTATTGCCGGCGCCTGGGCAGGGTCTCGCTCGACTTCGTCTGCCGGGAGAGGATCGACGAGCGACAATACGACCCGCCGCGCCTGATCAGCGCGGCCCTGACGTCGGGCGCCGTGAAGCACGTGACGCGGGTTTCGCTCGAGTACGATTACCAGCTCATCCGGAAAGGGGACGTCATCGAGGAGAAGCGGACCCTTCTGAAGGAAGGCGATAAGCCGGCCGGCAACGAGCCCGGCGCGGTCCTGAAAACCAAGCTCTATAAGCACCGAGTACCTGGTCTTCGGGCCGGGCGGGCTGCTCAGCGAATTCTGGCAGCCGAAGCACACCTACGCCTATCTCGGCGAAGAGACCGTCGACGGCGACAAAGCCTACGTGATCGAAGCCTCTCCGGCGGGACCCGCGGAGCCCGGTCTGGTTATCGAGGCTTCTCCGGCGGGGCCCCAGGAACCGGGATCGTCTACGGGAAGGCCTGGATCAGGAAGAAGGGATTTCGCCATCGTCAAGATCGAGTGGGACCAGCGCTCGCTCGGGAACTTACGACAAGATCCTGCAGATGGCCGAGGCCATCGGCCACCAGGCCGAGCCGCAGATCTCCGTCGTCGGCTATTACGGCGATCGAGAAGAACGGGATCCGCTTCCCCGACCGCCTGGTCATCCGCGAGGACTACCGATCGACGAGAGGCACGTACCGCGTGTCGGAGGCGACCGTCCGCTACGAGGCTTACCGGTTCTTCGTCGTCGAGACGGAGGTCCGTTATTGAGATCGAACCAAGGAGAGCTCCCATGACCCTGTCCGCGCCCTTCTCCCTCGCCGTCGTCGCGGCCTTCGGCCTTCTTCTTTTCCCGTTCGCCGCGGCCGGGCCCGTCGACGCCCGCCGTCCCGCAAAAAGCCCGCCCGATCCCGCTCCGCGACGTCCGCCTTACCGGCGGACCCTTGAAACAGGCCCAGGACCTCGACGGCCGGTACCTGCTCTCGCTCTCTCCCGATCGCATGATGGCCTTCCTGCGCCAGGCCGCCGGCCTCGAGCCCAAGGCCCCGGGGTACGGCGGCTGGGACGGCGCGGACCGCCAGCTGACCGGCCACATCGCCGGCCACTACCTCTCGGGCGTGAGCCTGATGTATGCCGCGACGGGAGATGCGCGGTTCAAGGAGCGGGCGGACTATCTCGTCTCCGAGCTCAGGGCCGTGCAGGACAAGCACGGCGACGGCTACATCGGGGCCCAGACCGACCGCTCCAAGACGCCGGGGAAGGCCCTCTACGACCAGGTCGCGGCGGGGGACATCCGCTCGTCCGGGTTCGATCTCAACGGCATGTGGTCGCCGTGGTATGTCCAGCACAAGATCTTCGCCGGCCTGCGCGACGCTTACCGCTTCGCCGGCAATCCGGAGGCCATCGAGGTCGAGACGCGTTACGCGGCCTGGGCGGAACGCGTCCTTGCCAAGCTCGACGACGCCCAGGTCCAGAAGATGCTCGGCACCGAGTTCGGCGGCATGAACGAGGTCCTGGCCGACCTCTACGTCGACACGGGAGACGCGCGTTGGCTCCGTCTCTCGGACCGGTTCGAGCACCGGGCGGTCGTCGAACCGCTGGCCCGGGGCGAGGACATTCTCCGGGGCAAGCACGGCAACACCCAGGTCCCCAAGCTCTTGGGATCGCTGGCCCGCTACGTCGCGACCGGCAACGCGGCCGACGGCGCCGCGGCCGCGTTCTTCTGGGACCGGGTGGCCCTCCACCACAGCTTCGCCACGGGCGGCCACGGGCGGAACGAGTACTTCGGCGAGCCCGACGCCCTCGGCGACATTCTCGAGGGCCGGACGGCCGAGACCTGCAACGTCTACAATATGATCAAGTACGCCCGAACCCTCTTCGCCCTCGATCCGCAGATCCGCTACGCCGAGTTCCACGAGCGGGCCCTCTTCAACCACATCCTCGGCTCGATGGACCCCGCCGACGGCGCGACCTGCTACATGGTCCCCGTCGGCCAGGGCGTGGTCCGCGAGTACCAGGACATGGAGGAGGACTTCACCTGTTGCGTCGGCTCGGGCATGGAGAGCCACGCCCTGCACGGCGACGGCCTCTATTACGAGTCGGGCGACGCGCTCTGGGTCAATATCTACGCGCCGTCGACCGCGGACTGGAATGCGGCCGGCGTCCGGCTGACCGTGACGACTTCCTTCCCGGAAGGCGAGGACGCCGCGATCGCCGTCGCGACGAAAAAGGCGCGCCGCTTCGCGCTCGCCCTCCGCCGCCCGTCCTGGGCGGGCGAGGGCTTCTCGGTCAAGGTCAACGGCAAGGCCGTGAAGGATCCGGCCCCGGCCGGTTCGTACCTTCGCATCCTCCGGAAGTGGCGAACGGGCGATCGGGTGGAGCTCGTCCTGCCCAAGGCCCTTCACCTCGAGCCGCTCCCTGGGGCGCCCGGCCGGGCCGCGATCCTGTGGGGGCCGCTCGTCCTGGCGGGCGATCTGGGCCCCGTCCCCGCGAGACAGCCCCGCGACGAGGCCGTCGCGACCGCCGAGACGGCGTCCCGCTGGCCCACGACACCGGTCTTCGTGACGGCCGAGACCTCCCTGAACGGATGGATAAAGCCGGCGGAAGGCCGGCCCGGTGTCTTCCGGACCGCGGGCGCGGGCCGGGACCGGGACGTCGATCTCGTCCCCTTCTATCGCCTGCACCGGCGCGTTTACGCCGCTTACTGGGACATCCTGACACCGGGGGAATGGACGGAGCGCGCGGCGGCGATGAAAGCGGCCGAGGAGGCCCGCCGTGCGCTGGAGGCGGCCACGGTGGCCTTCGCCCAGCCCGGCCAGATGCAGGCCGAGAGGGATCTCAATATGCAGGGCGGCAAGACGACGCCCGTCCAGCTCCGCGGCCGCTACGGCCGGCGGGCGGCGGACTGGTTCTCGTTCGAGCTCCCCGTCGAGCCCTCGGCGCCTCTGCGCCTGGTCGTCACTTATAATCGCGACGAGCGGGCCGACCGCGCTTTCGTCGTCCTCGTCGACGGCCGGAAGGTGGGGGAGGAGCGCATCGCCCGGCGCAGCCCCCAGGAGAAGGAGGGGTTCTTCGACGTCGTCTATGCCCTCCCGGCCGAGATCGTCGCCGGCAAGAGCAAGGTCACGGTCCGGTTCGAAGGGGTCGAAGGCCGCGAGACCGCCACGGTGTTCGGCATCCGCGTCGTCAGGGGCGACAGGCGCCCTTAGGTCCGCGGCCGTAGGCCCGGCTATCCGATCGATCCGGGACGGAAGAGGTAGATATACAGATCGTTGGCTTCGAGCGACTTGTCGATGCGTTCGAGGACGAACCCGGCGCTTTCCATCTGCGCCCGCATCTTTTCCGGCGGCGTCCCGGTTCCCCGGCCGTCCTTGTCGGGGACCCACTCGGCGATGGCCAGCCGGCCGGTCGGCTTCAGCGCGGCCCGTGCTTTATCCATGAGAGCGACGGGATCGTCGAAATGATGGTACGAGGAGATGACGAAGATCAGGTCCAGCTTCCCGGCCGGGAGCTTGGGGTCGGCCGGGTCGCCGAGAACCGTTTCGACGTTGGCGAAGCCGACGCGTCGGCAGCGCTCGGCGAGATGCCGCAGGGCATCGCCGTCGATATCCTCCGCGTAGATCTTGCCTTCGGGACCCACCCGGGCGGCCAGATGGACGACATACCGGCCTCCGCCCGCCCCGATCTCGGCGATGGTCATGCCGGCGGCAGCGCCGATGATGTCCATGACCCTTGTCGGGCGGCTGGAGCCGGTTGAGACGGGCCTCGTTCGCGTTCTCCGGGGCGACGCGGCTATTCGGAGATTGAGAAGAGGCCGTTCCGATGAGAAGGCCGAGGCAAGCGAACACACAGGGCAGAGACCGTTTCATGTTCGTTCTCCTGATCCGGGCTGACGTCGTGGATCCCATGGCTGGCTCACCGGGTCACCTTCCAAAGGTCCGGGCCGGCATTCCGGGCAGCAGGAGGGTGAGGTCCTTGAAATACTGCCGGACCAGGTCGATCTTGCCGGGCGCGTCGCCCTCGAGCCGGATGGGCAGATGGCCGAGGGCGATGTGGCCGGCCTTGAGGTCCTCTTGGAGAAAACGGGCGCAGTTGGGCTCGAGGGGGTACCAGTAGTGGACGACGGCCAGGTCGAGCCGGGCCTCCTTGAGCCCGAAAGCCCCGAAGATCTCGCACCTTCCGTTCGGGTCGCCCTCGTGCCAGACGCGCCGGCCGTCGAGCTCGAAGAGATACATGAGGTTCATCGGGGAGTCGCGGTCGCCGCTGTGGAGCGTGCGGCAGGCCGTGACGGGAATGCCCTTGACGTCCAGGCTCTGCTTTTCTCCGACCTTGAGGCCGATCGGGACGACGCGGGGCTCGATCCGCGGCCAGTCCGCCGCCGCCCGGCGCATGGCCTCGACCGCGTCTTCCGGCGCGACGAGGACGGGCTCGCTCCTGGCTTCCAGGAAGCGGACGGCCAGGCCCGCGTCGAAGTGATCCGGATGGTCATGGGTGACGAGGACGAGGTCGACGCCGTCGAACGGAGCCTCGCCCTTCATGATCTTGTCGAGCGTCTCGGGTGCCGGGGCGCGGTAGTCCGGGTTCGGTCTTTCGAAAAGGGCGTCGATGAGGACCTTGGTGTCGCCCGCGCTCACCAAAACGCCCATGTTGGCCACGTAGGTCAACGTGAGTGGGCTTTGGGCCCCTCCCGACGGACTAAGGGACCCGGGCGTCGCCGCCCCGGCCCGGCCGCACGCCCCGAGCATCAGCAGGATCGTCATCCCGAAGGCGAGATGCCACGCTTTCTCCGTCGTCTTCATCGGTCTAGTTCCCCTTCATTTTCTTTTCAAAGAGCCCCGAATAGAACCTCCGGACGTAGTTCTCGGGGATCTTGTCGACCGGGTAGGACCCGTGCATCAGGGTATGGACCCAGAGGCCGTCCCGTTTCTCCAAGACCCCCGTCTGGAAAACGTCCTTCAAACAGGTTTCCTTGCCCTTGAAGGAGCCGCAGTCGTCCAGATAGCAGGAATACCAGGCCACGTCGCCGCCTCGCGAGAAGACGATGCGCAGGTCGCGGAACTCGAAGCGCGTACCGCGGAAGTCGGGATCACGCCACTGCTCCGAGTGTTTCTTCATACTCTCCAGCCCCACCACGATGGAGTCGGAAAACAACCAAAAATGGAACAAGTCGTCGGCCCACAGGCGGAACATGGCGTCGAAGTCCTTCTCGATGGCCCAGCCGATCGATTGTTCGATGGCCTTTTTAACTGCGGCATATTCGTCGGGCTCATTCCTCTGTTCCTGTCTTTCCAAGGCTTTCGCCTTCAGGACGTCCAGGATCTTCGCGCTGACCCAGTAGGCGTGGCTCTCGCCGCCGCGCTGGCTCAGGAAAAAAAGGTACTTGCCGTCGGCCGTGACCACGGGGCAGAGCTCGATCGACGGGCTGTTCACGTCGGCGCCCATGTTCACGGGCGCGGTCCAGGCGCCGTCCGGGCCCCGGAAGCTCACCCAAAGGTCGTATTGGCGCGAGAACAGCAGGTAGCTCCCATCCGGGGCGACGAACGGAGTGTCGTCGATCTCGGGCGTGTTGATGGGATCGCCCAGGTTGACGGGCTTTGCGTAGGCGCCGCCGGAGGGACGGGCCACGTAGATGTCGCTCGAGCCGCGGCTGTCCGGGGGACGTCCCGCGAAATAGACGTTCCCCTTCAGGTCGAGCGAGAACTGCCAGTGCTTGTCGACGGAGTTGACGTTGGGATCGAGGGGCTTGGGCTCGCCCCAGCCGGAAGGGGTCCTGTCCGTATACCAGATCTTCTCGCTGCCTCTTTCCGTCTCCCCGGGGAGCGGCCGTCGGGAGATGAAATAGAGCCTCTTCCCGTCGGCCGAGAAGAAGGGCACGTCGTCGTTGCCGTTCGGGCCCGAGAAGGGCGCCCAGGCCGGCGGCGTCCAGCGGCCCTTGACGCGTTTCATCGTCAGCAGGCCGCCGCGCGAATAGATCTCGCCGGGGAAGTCCATCATCGGCGCCCAATAGACCTCGCTCCCGTCCGGGGAGAAGACGGCCGTGCTGTGGAGGCCCCAGATCGACGAGATGATGCCCGGGGCGAAGAGCTCGGGCTTGTCTCCGGGGGGCTTCTGCCCCAGGTACTCGCCCTCGAGGACCGGGAACCGGATGTCCGAACGGTCGACGCCTCTTTCGGCCAGCAGCCCCGCCACGGCGTCCATCTTCCGCTCTATAGCGACGTTGTAGGCGGTCTGGCCCATGAGATTGCGGGCGTCCGCGGGCGTGCCCCGTTCGAGCAGGACCCGGGCGGCGTCGGTCCGGCCGTCCCGGGCGGCGTAATGGAGCGGGGTCCAGCCGAAACGGTCGGCCTTGGACGGCGAAAAGCCCTTTTCGATGAGAAGTCCGACGATCTCGGCCGACCCCCCGGCCGCGGCGGAATGGAGGAGCGTCTCGCCCGAAGGGCCGAGCGCCGCGAGATCCTGGCCGCCGTCGGTCAGCCGGCGGAAGAGCCTCGTCAGGCCCCTGGCCGCGGCCTCTGACAGAGCGGCTGTCCATTTGTCGCCGGACGCCGGCACCTTGGCCCCTTTCTCGAGGAGCAGATCGACGAACTCCGCTTTGCCGCGCCAGGCCGCGAGCTCGAGCGCGGTGGAACCGAATTTGTCCTCGGCGTTGACGTCCGCCCCGGCTTCGATGAGGACGCGGCCGGTGGCGGCCTGGCCCCGTTCGCGGGCGCAGAGGACCAGGGCCGTCCGCTGGTAGTCGTCCCGCGCCTCGATCGCGGCGCCCCGTTTGAGGAGGGCGGCTACCGCGTCCCGGCGGTCGTTCATGGACGCCAGGTGGAGCGGCGTCTTCCGGTCCGCGTCCTGGAGATCGAGCTTCGCCCCTTTGTCGATGAGGAATGAGACGAGGTCCGCGTTCCCGAGGGACGCGGCGTAATGGAGAGGGGTGTCGTCATCGCCATCTCGCTCGGAGACGAGCTGAGGCGATCTCTCGATCAGGGCCTTCACAGCGGCGGCGTCGCCCTTGCGGAGCAGGTCGAAGACCTCCTGGGACCGGGCCGGGACGGCCAGCGCCAATAGGAGCAACGAGAGCGAGAGGATCATGGTGGGTTTCTTCATCGCAGCCTCCTTGCGGGGATCATTCCTCGATCCTGCCGTTCGCGTAGACGAACTTCTGTCCCATGGCCATCGGGACATGGATGCCCAGGCCGGGGAACTTGGCCTCGAACGTTCTCTCGAAGTCCAGGTACATCGCATCGCCCGCCCGGGCGTGCATGGGAAAAGCGGCCCGGACGCGGAATTTCCGGAAGAAGTCCTCTTCTTGAACGGTGTATCTTTCGCCGGGGGCCGTCACCGGGAAGACGAAGGCCAGGTCGATCGCGTCGGCCTTGGCCTTCAGATGATCGTGCTCGGCGGCCGGATCGGAGGGTAGGCAGTCGCCGTTGTGGTAGATGACCAGGCCGTCGACCTTGACGAGCCAGGCCACCTCGGGGACGCCGGAATGGTGGGAGTTTATGGTCGCGATCTCCAGTCCGTCGGCCGCGAGCTCGGCCCGCGGGCCGGCGAGGACATGATGGGAGGGATCGTCGGTCGCCTTCCAACCGAAATAATAGGCGATATCGGGGACGGCCTCTTTCCAGGTCAGGATGACGGGATCGTAATGGTCCTCGTGCGAATGGGACACGAAGACCCGGACCTTCAGGCCCTTGATCTCCTCCGGGGCGATCCAGCCGGCCGCGAGCGAGGGCCGGTCCGGCCGGGACTTCGGCTGTCGACCGTCCGTTTTCTCCTGGTAGTCGAAGATCAGGAGATGATCCGCGGTGCGGACCGCGTAGCCGCAATGACCCAGGTACCAGACCTCCGCCCGCCCGGATGGCGACGGGGCCGCGGGGGCCTTCTTCCGGGTCAGCTCGCGGGCGACGGCGTCGCAGAGCTCCTTGATGGGCGCGCTCTCGAAGCCGTCGCCGGGCGGAGGCCCCCCGCCCCGGGGACCGATGAGGACGCGCTCCCGCGCCAAGGTCATTTCTTTGGGGAACGAGTCCTGCCCGGAGAGCCCGTCGACGAGGCCGGCGTCCTGGACCAGGAAATTCCCGACGCAGAAGGAGGCGACCAGCAGCCCGGAGGCGTGGGCGTCCCTGATGAACTTCAATACGGCCGGATCCTCCCGGAATTTCCGGAACTGCGGCCCGCTCGGGATGATAAGGACGTCGAAACCGGAAAGATCTTTCAGGTCGGGGATGAGGACGTCGCTGCGGAGAACGATGTCGCGGGCCTTGTTGTAGCAGCCCCGGTATTCGGCCTCGACGCCGACCCGCTTCATCGTCCAGCCCCGGGCCTCGATCTCCTTCGCCAGCGGGAAATAGGCGTCGCCGAACCATTCGCCGAGGAGAACGAGGACGCTCAGGGGACGGGCGGAGGGGGGCTCGGCCGGACCTGCCGGGGCCCGACCACGGCCGAGCAACAACAGGATGACAAGAGCCGCGAATCCCACCGGCTTTTTTCATGGGAACTCTCATCGCCCCTCCCTTCGACAATAATGCCCTCGACCCACTGGAGCAATATTCGGGCCAGCCTTCTCTCGGGGGCAGGGTCCTCCGGATTGTAAGGAAACTTGACCGGGGGCCCGGAGGGATGACAATATCACCTTAATTCCTATATAATACATAGGATTATCGGCCTTAGGAGCCGGAAGGAGCTTCCGCCATGAGACATGCGTCCGCGATCCCACTGGCCGCCGCGGCGGCGCTCGTCGTTCTGTCGGCCTTGGCCGTCGCCCAGCCGGCCGGGTCCTGCTGCAACTCGCCGGGCGTCACGCCGAGCGGCGCGCAGGGAGAGCCCGTCTTCCAGGACCTGCCCAAGTCGGGCAAGAAGTGCTGGATCGGCGAGGTCAACTATTTCACCTGGGAGTTCGACAAGACGCCGAAGATGGGCATGTCCGTCCTCATCGTCAAGCTCTATGACAAGGACGGCCGGCGCGTTTCCGACCTCACGATCACGGGCCGCTCGGACATGCCGTCCATGCGCGGGGCCCACGACTCGGGGGAGGTGGCCTTCAAGACGAACAGGGCCGGCGATCACCTCCTGCCCGTCAACGTGGTCATGCCGGGCGATTGGGAGGTCCTGCTGACCTTCTCCCGCAACGGCATCGTCATCTTCCGGGGCCGCCTCGCCTTCGATGTCTGATCCGGGAGGCTGCGGAGGGATCGGTCCCGGGCGAGGCCGGCTCGTCGTCCCCGTTCTCTTGTTCGCGGCCCTCGCCGTGGGCCTGCGCGCCCAAGGCACGCTCCTGTTCCTCGAGCTCCAGGCCGTCGGCGCCTACCAGACGGCCGCGCGCGAGATCGAGCTCTACTCGCTCATGCCGGACGACGTCATGCAGAAGCCCAGCCTCGGCTTCGACCTGGTGAAGAGGTTCTCCGGGAAGACCCGCGACATCGGCGTCCTGGCCGTCCAGGCCCGCCTGGCCTACGACCAGGAAGGGACGCACAAGCTCGAGCCCCAGCTTTACAACGCCTACTTCCGGCTCAAGACGAGGTCCGTCAACGTGTGGATCGGGCACAATCGCCCCGCCCTCGGCCTGTCCTCCGTCCTCGACAGCCACGCCCTCCTCCTGCCGGCCCCGGCCATGCTCGGCTTCGGCTACGACCGGGACTGGGGCCTGGGCCTCGAGCGCGACTTCCCTTCGGGCGGCGCGGCCGTCTCCCTGACCGCCGGCAGCGGCATGCCCCTGCATCTCAAAGGCAATTACCTCCTCGCCGCCCGCGTTTTCATGGGCGTCCCGGCCCGCGACAATTACAGCGTCGGGCTGTCCCTGGCCCACGGGAACGTCCTCGAGACCATGGGCTATTCCCTGGTCATGGACGAACCGCTCGATTGGACCGCGGTGGCGGTCGACGCGACCTACTTCTGGCGGAACATCGAGAACCGGTTCGAGGTCCTCTTCGGCCGCCGCGAGGGCGCCGGCGAGTTCCTCCTCTACTGGCGCGCCGGGCTGGCCCTGCTCGACGAGGGCCGGCTCAAGGTCGAGGCCCAGCCGGCCCTGGCGCGGCGGGCCGGGGCCTGGGACTTGTCCCTCGGTTCCGGATTGACCTATCTCCTGAGCGCGGACCTGTCCGCCCGCTTCATGGTCTTCCACGACGGCGAGCGTCGCGGCGCGAGGGTGGTCCTGCAGCTTTACTACTACAAAGGCCTCTGAGGGCGAGGATGTCATGAACGACACGAAGTCAAGGATCCCCATGACCGCGGCGGCGGCGCTCCTGCTCCTGGCCGCGGCGGTCGTCCCGCTCCTGCGGGCCGCCGTCGGCTGCGACCTCAATGACCCGGACCGGGACGTCAAGCGCCTCTTCCCGGCTTCGACGGGATACAAAACGCTTTACGTCTCCATCTCGAAGAAGGGCGGCGACGAGCTCTTGAAGAAGATCGAGGCCCGCCTCGGCGACAGGTTCACCGGGCTCTTCGAGACGGCCGACGTCCCGTACACGATGTACGAGATCTACAAAGGCCAGGATCTTATCGGCTACATCCACGGGACCAACCAGAAAGGGACCTACGGCGGCCTCCAGGTCTTCCTCGCCCTGGACACGGCGGGCGTCATCCGGGGCTTCTACATCCAGAAGCTGACCTCCAAGGCCGCCAAGGCCTTCCGTTCCCTGGCCTTCGGCGAGCCCTTCATCGGCCTGAGCCTGGAGGATTTCTACAAGTACGACGTCGTGTCGGGACGGGAGGATCCCCCCGGTCCCATCGGCCGCATCACAAACCCCGATCCCGATGCCGAGAAGGACTTCCGGTCCATCCTGCGGGCGACCAAGAAGAACCTCGTCCTCGTCGACGAGTTCCTCCTCGGCAATCCCCATCTGAAGTCCTTCAAAGGATAGATCCGCATGAAAAAGATATCCGTTTTCGCGGTGGCCTATAAGAATCTCCTGCGCAAGAGGACGCGGAGCCTCCTGACCGTCCTGGGCATCGCCATGGCGGCCTGGGTCCTGGTCAGCCTCTTCGGCTTCAACAAGGGCTACGAGGCCTCCCTCAACCGGGACATCGACAACCTCGGCTTCCAGATGCTGGTCGTGGCCAAGGGCTGTCCCTACGAGGCGGCCACACTGATGCTCAAGGGCGGCACCGGCCTCAAATACATGGACGAGACGATCGCCGCGTCGGTCGCCGCCGAGCCCGAGGTCGAGGGCGTCACACCCATGCTCATGCAGGTCGTCTTCGACCCGAACAAGGGCGAGTCGGGAGGCGTGGCCGCCTTTCTCGGCGTCGACCCCGTCTCGTTTCCGAAGCTCAAGAGCGCCCTGCCGTTCAAGGCCGGGGGCTGGTTCCGGGAGCCCGAAGCGGCCGAGGCCGTCTTCGGCTACGAAGTGGCCGAGCTCGAGCAGCGCGAGGTCGGCGACCTCTACCTCATCCCCGAGAAAGAGGTCGAGGTCAAGGTCGTCGGCATCCTCGAGCGGACCGGGACCCAGGACGACGGGACGATCTTCCTGCCCATCCAGACGGTCCAGAAGATCTTCGGCCTCCGTCAGCTGACCTCGATCGGCATCAAGGTCAAAAAGGACGCGGACCTGAAGGCCTTCGAAGACAAGATGTACAAGCTGCCCGACGTCCAGGTCGTCAGCCTGAGCCAGGTCAAGACGACGATCATGACCCTGGTCTCGACGGCCCGGGTCATGGTCTTCTCGATCGCCCTCATCGCCATCCTCATCGCCATGATGGGCGTCGTCAACACGGTCCTGATGTCGGTCATGGAGCGTCGCCAGGAGATCGGCATCCTCAAGTCCATGGGGGCCTTGGCCGGGGACGTCTTCAAGCTGGTCTGGCTCGAGACCATCATCCTCTGCGTCACCGGCGGTCTCCTCGGGACCGGGCTGGCCCTGCTCACGGCCAAGGTGACCGACGTCCTGGTCCGGCGGCTCCTGCCGTATTCGCCGAGCGGAGGGCTCGTGGCCATCGACACGGGGCTCGTGCTCTCGACCCTGGGGGTGATCACCGCGATCGGCCTGGCCAGCGGGATTTACCCCTCCTGGAAGGCGGCCCGGATGAGGCCCCTCGACACCATCCGCAGCGAGGAGCAGTCGTGAGCGCCCGGCTGGTCCCTTCGATCGAAGCCGAGCATCTCCGGCGGGTCTACCGGCGCGGCCCCGAGGAGATCGCCGCCGTCGACGACGTCTCCCTGCGGCTCGCCAAGGGCGAGTTCCTCTCGGTCGTCGGCCCCTCCGGCTCGGGCAAGACGACCCTCATCAACGTCCTCGGCTGTCTCGACAATCCGACCTCGGGCCGGCTCGTCCTCGAGGGCCGCGTCGTCTTCGAGGACTGCAAGGGGCTTTCGGAGGCCAGGCTGACGCGCATCCGGCGGGACGTCTTCGGCTACATCTTCCAGAAATTCTACCTCATCTCCACGCTGACCGTGCTGGAGAACGTCGTCCTGCCCTTCACCTTTTTCAAGAAGCCGGGCGCCGAGGAGGACGTCGAGCGCCTCCTGAAGACCCTGGGGCTCGACAAGCGGGCCGGCCACCTGCCCGGCGAGCTCTCGGGCGGCGAGATGCAGCGGGTGGCCATCGCCCGGGCCCTCGTCAACAAGCCCGCGATCCTGCTGGCCGACGAGCCGACGGGGAACCTCGACACCGCCCGGAGCGAGGAGATCGGGGCCATCCTCCGCGACCTCAACGAACGGGAAGGGCTGACGGTCATCCTGGTCACCCACAATCCCCGCCTGGCCGGGCTGGCCCACCGGACGATCGAGCTGCGGGACGGTAAAGTCCACCCGGCTTGACAGGCACCCCGGGGAAAACTACAATCGGGCCACTTTCCGAGAAAAGAGGGAAAATGGTCACTACCCTGGCTGGCCTGATCGTCAATTCCGTCGAGACGTACCCCAAACCGGACTTCATGCTGTTCAAGAAGGAGGGGGCCTACGCGCCGATCTCCACCCGGGAATTCGGGGACGGCGTCAAGTTCCTGTGCCTCGGGCTCAAGTCCCTCGGCTTCGAAGCGGGGCAAAAGCTCTGCCTCCTGTCGGAGAACCGGCCCGCCTGGACCATGACCGACTTCGCCGCGCTCTGCGCCGGCGGCCTGACCGTGCCCATTTACACGACGCTCGTCTCGGAGCAGATCCGCTACATCGTCGACGATTCGGACGCCACGATCGTCGTCGTCTCCAACGCCGATCACTGGAAGAAGATCGAACCTCTGCGTCCGGGGCTGACCAAGGTCCGGCACTACATCACCTTCGCCGACGCCGCCCCGGCCGGCGTCCTGACCCTGAAAGAGGTCATGGACAAGGGCCGGGCCCTGGCCGGGTCCCAGCCGGCCCTGTTCGACGAGCTCGTCGCGCGGGTGAAGCCCGGGGACGAGGCCACGCTGATCTACACCTCGGGCACGACGGGCGTCCCCAAGGGCGTCATCCTGACCCACGACAACCTCGTCAGCAACATCAAGACGGCCGCTACGCTGGTCGAGTTCACGGCCAAGGACACCGTCCTGTCGTTCCTGCCGCTGTCCCACGTCCTCGAGCGCATGGTCATGTTCACGTACGTCTTCAAGGGCTGCACGGTCGCGTTCGCCGAGAGCGTCGAGGCCGTGGCCAAGAACCTCCTCGAGGCCCGGCCGCATATCATGGTCAGCGTGCCCCGGGTGTTCGAGAAGATCTATACCAAGGTCATGGACCAGGTCCTGGCCAGCCCGGCCTTGCGCCGCAAGATCTTCTTCTGGGCCCTCAAGGTCGGCAAGGCCTACGGAGCGCTGAAGATCGACGGCCGGCCCATCCCCGGCGGGCTGAGCGTCCGCCACGCGATCGCCGCGAAGCTGGTCTTCTCCAAGATCATCGCCAAGACCGGCGGCCGGATCCGTTTCTTCGTCTCGGGCGGGGCGCCGCTGTCGAAGGATATCGCCGAGTTCTTCTACGCCATCGGCTTGGTCATCCTCGAGGGCTACGGCCTGACCGAGACTTCGCCCCTTCTCTCGCTCAACACGTTCGAAGCGATCCGCCTGGGGTCGGTCGGCAAGCCCGCTCCCGGCATCGATATCAAGATCGCGCCGGACGGCGAGATCCTGGCCCGCGGGCCCAACATCATGAAGGGCTACTACAAGAAGGAAGCGGAGACCCGCGAGGTCCTCGAAGGCGGCTGGTTCCACACCGGGGACATCGGCCAGTTCGACGCCGACGGCTTCCTGGTCATCACCGACCGCAAGAAGGACCTCCTCGTCACCTCGGGCGGAAAGAACATCGCCCCCCAGCCCATCGAGAACCTGCTCAAGACGAGTCCCTACATCGTGAACGCCGTGGTCATCGGCGACCGGCGGCGTTTCATCGCGGCCCTGGTCGTGCCCGACTTCGACAAGCTCCAGGCCTACGCCAAGGCCCAGGCGATCCCCTTCGGGACCGTCGAGGAGCTTTGCAAGGACCGGCGGATCGTCGATTTCCTCAAGTCGGAGGTCGATCGGGCGACGCCGCTCCTGGCCTCCTACGAGCGCATCAAGAAGATCGCCGTGCTGCCCCGCGATTTCGACATCGAGCGGGGCGAGATCACGCCGTCCCTCAAGGTCCGGCGGGCCAACGTCACGACCGAGTACCAGGACGCCATCGACGCGCTGTACCGGGAGGACGGCGAGGACGGGCGGGACGACGGGGCGATCGGGGGCTGACCCGGCCCGGGGCTATTCGGCGGCCGGGGGCTCGGACTTGACCGGCTCGGGCTTGACCGTGCAGTAGAGGATGCGGCCGCAGGCCTCGCAGAGGATGACCTTGGTCTTGTCCCGGAGCTCGTTCAGCATCTGCGGCCGCACGCGCATGTGGCACATGGCGCAGAAGTCCCCGGTGACGGGGGACAGGGCGGCCCCGCCCTTCTTCTGGGCGAGGGCTTCGTAAAGCGTGAGCTGTTCGCGGGGGATGCGGGGGACCAGAGCTTCCCGGTCCTTGGCCAGGGCCGCGTGCTTGGCCTCCGTCTCCTTCAGCTTCTCGTCGAGGACGAGCTTCTCCCTCTTGAGGACGTCCTCCTCCTGGCCCTGCTTGTGGAGGGCGGCCTTGATCGCCTCCTCGACGTCGTCGGCGGCCAGCATCTCGGCGATGATGGCCTCCTCGAGGGCGTCGATCTTGCGCTGGGTCTCCTCGATCTCGTGGAGGAGCGAGGTGTATTCCTTGTTGGTCTTGACCTCGTTGAGCTGGCGCTTGTACTTCCCGACCTGGACCTTCATGTCCTTGACGTCGTTCTCGAGGTCCCGGCGCTTTTTCTGGTTCTGGGCCATCTTGTCCTTGGCGTCGGCGACGAGCTGGGTGGTGGACTGGATGCGCTTGTCGACGTCCTGGACGAGGCGGGGGATGCCTTCGATGACCAGGGCGGCGTTCCGTATATCGGTATCCAGCTGCTGCAACTGGATGATCAAGTCGAAGTCGATGTCCACGGTCCGCCTTTCTTCCGGCCCTCGGTCACATGGGCCTACCAGGATTCGAACCTGGGACCTGCCGGTTATGAGCCGGTGGCTCTACCACTGAGCTATAGGCCCTCGGCCCCTCTTTATAACAAAATATTGACAAACCGTCAATTATGAAAGGAGGAGGGGTCCACGAAATGGGGACGTTTCTGCTTTTCGTCGCGAAAAACAGAAACGTGCCCCATTTCGTCAATGGTTGTTGGTGAACGATTTCAGCTTGCGGCTGCGGCTCGGGTGCTTGAGCTTGCGCAGGGCCTTGGCCTCGATCTGGCGGATGCGCTCGCGGGTGACCTTGAACTGCTGGCCGACCTCTTCGAGCGTGTGCTCGTTGCCGTCGCCGAGCCCGAAGCGCATCTTGAGGACCCGGCCCTCGCGGTCGGTCAGGGACTTGAGGGCCTCCTCGATCTGCTCCTTGAGGTTGATGTGGATGACCGTGTCGGGCGGCGAGGGGATGAGCTTGTCCTCGATGAAGTCCCCGAGATGGCTGTCCTCTTCCTCGCCGATGGGCGTCTCGAGGGAGATGGGCTCCTGGGCGATCTTGATGATCTTGCGGACCTTGCTGACCGGCATGTCCATCTTCTTGGCGATCTCCTCGCTCGTCGGCTCGCGGCCGATCTCCTGGACCAAGGCCCGCGACACCCGGATGAGCTTGTTGATCGTCTCGATCATGTGGACGGGGATGCGGATCGTCCGGGCCTGGTCGGCGATGGCCCGCGTGATGGCCTGCCGGATCCACCACGTGGCGTAGGTCGAGAACTTGTAGCCGCGGCGGTACTCGAACTTCTCGACGGCCTTCATCAGCCCCATGTTCCCCTCCTGGATGAGGTCGAGGAACTGAAGGCCGCGGTTGCTGTACTTCTTGGCGATGGAGACGACCAGCCGCAGGTTGGCCGCCACGAGCTCCTTCTTGGCCTGGTCGCTGACCTTCTTGCCGGCCGTGATGGCCCGGACGGCCTTCCGCAGGGACTCCGGATCGAGGCCGATCTCGGTGGTCTGTTTCCTCAGGTCCCGGTTGGCGTCGCGGATCCTCTGCTTCAGGACGGGGTCGTCCTTCTTCCTCTTCTTGGCCAGGGCGGCCGCCCAGTCGTCGCGGGTGTCCTCGAGGTCGTTGATCGACTTCAGCCGGGCCCGGAGCTCGTCGATGATCTGCTCCCGATGGGACGAGCGGAGGTTGAGGTCGCGGATGGTGCGGCTGATCTTGACGATGATCCGGCCGCGGCTGACCAGGGTCTTCCTCTTCTCCGGGATGCGGTCGAGCTTGCGGCTCAGCTCCCGGATCTTCTTGACCTTGGCCAGGATCTGCTTCTTCTTCTCCTCGAGCTTGCCCTCGGCGATGTCCTCCTCGGAGACGTCGAACATCTCCTGGATGACGAAGGGATTCTCTTTGATCCGGTCCTCGAGGGCCAGGACCTCGTTGAGGACCAGGCGGGTCCGGCTGAGGGCCTTGATGATGCTCTTCTCGCCCCGCTCGATCTCGCGGGCGATGGCGATCTCGCCCTCGCGGGTCAGGAGCGAGATGTTGCCCATCTCGCGGAGGTAGAGCTTGACCGGGTCGGTCGTCCGCTCCAACCCGTGGGTCGAGACGAGGTCGCTCTTGCGGCGCTGGGGCAGCATCTCCTTCTGGCGGGAGTCGAGGATCTTGATCCCGTAGTCGCCCATCGACGACAGGAAATCGTCGAAGTCCTCCTCGGAGTCGAGGTCTTCGGTGAAGGTCTTGTCGATCTCCTCGAACAGGAGGTACCCCTGCTTGCGGCCCTTGGAAATGAGCTGGGAGATCTCGTCCTTGTGGAATTTATTGTCCGGAGCCACGGCGCGCACCTCTTTTTCCGCTGAATGTACTATGACGAACGGGCATGTCGTTTTCTTCCCTCTCAATGCATCGATAACAGCTGCTTGGTGACGTCCTGTTTCTGATACAGGAGGTCCGGGATGATCTCCCGGTCGCCGTCCTTCTCGGCCCGCAGGAGCTTCTGCTGGATGCTCTTGAGCGAACCGAGCAGGCGGATCTTGCGCAGGGATTTCAGGCACTCCAGGGCCTCGTCCAGGGTGCCTTGGGAGGCCTTCTCGAACATGGCCTGGGCCAGCTGGGAGAGGAGGGCGGGGGGGACCTTTCCTTGGAGGCTGGGGAAGCTCCAGTCCGCGTCGCTCCGGAAGCTCTCCATGATGTGCCGGAAGACCGGCTCGCTCCTCAGGCCCTGGAAGAGCTCGCCGTCGCATTCGGCGAAGACCTCGGGGGCGAGGGCGCGGTCGGTCATCAGGATCTGGAAGAGCCGCTTCTCCGCCGGGCAGAACAGGCCGGCGTCATCCGGGCCCTTGTCCCGTACCCCCGGCGAGACGATGCCCCGCAGGAGCTCCTCGGCGACTCCGAGCTTCGCGCTGGCCCGCCGCAGGTATTCGCTCCGGGCGATGGGATCGGGCACCTTCTCGATCTCCCGGACGACGGCGTGGGCGACCTTGCCCTTTTCCTCGGGCACGCTCATCCGGGCCCCGGCGGCCAGCGAATCGACCAGGAAATCCAGGCCGCTGACGGTCTTCTTCAGCAGGGCCTGATATTTGTCTCCGCCGTGCTTCTTGAGGAACGCGTCGGGATCCAGATCGTCGGGCAGGACGAGGACCTCGACGTTGAGACCCTTCTCGAAACCGAGCGGCACCGCCCGGGCCATGGCCGTCCGGCCCGCGCTGTCCCCGTCGTAATTGACGATGAGACGCTGGGCGAAGCGCATGACCTGGGCGACCTGCCAGGCCGTCAGGGCCGTGCCGAGCGAGGCCACGACGTTGGTGAAGCCGGCCTGGTAGAGCGACGAGAAGTCCGTGTATCCCTCGACCAGGATGGCCGTTCCCTCCTGGCGGATGGCGTCCTTGGTGAAGTTCAGGCCGTAGAGGAGCTTGCCCTTGGAGTAGAGGGGCGTCTCCGGCGAGTTCAGGTACTTCGGCTCGGCGTCGACGACCGTCCGGCCGCCGAAGGCCACGACCCGGCCGGTCAGGCTGAAGATGGGAAAGATGACCCGGCCCCGGAAGCGGTCGCGGTACTCGTCCGGCCGCGAGCCCGGCAGGACGAGGCCGCTCTTCTCGAGCAGCGAGACCGGGACGTCCTTGGACTTGAAGGCGTCGAGCAGGGCGGTCCAGGAGTTGAGCGCGTAGCCGATCTTGAGCGTCTGGGCCGTCTCTTCCGAAAGGCCCCGCTTCCTCAGGTACTCGAGGGCCTTCTTGCCCTCGGGCGTGTTATACAGGTTCTTCTTGAAGTACGCGACCGCGAGCTCGTTGATCTTGAAGAGCTTCTCTTCGAGCTTGAGGACCTCGGGCCGGACCCTCTGTTGGGCCGGTAGGGGGATGCGGTACTTCTCGGCCAGGCTCTTGAGGGCCTCGGGAAAGGTCAGGTTCTCGCGCTCCATGAGCAGGGAGAAGACGTCGCCGCCGACGCCGCAGCCGAAGCAGTGGTAGAGCTGTTTCTCCTCGTCGACCGTGAACGAGGGGGTCTTCTCGGTGTGGAACGGGCAGAGACCGACCCACTTGCGTCCCCGATGCTTCAGGGTGGTGTACTGCGAGGCGATCTCGACGATGGACGAGGCCTGCCTGACCTGGTCAATGATCTCCATGAATGCTTTTTGGCCCGCGCGTTCTCATAGAATATAGGGACGGGGCCGCACCTTGTCAAGGTGTTCTATCCGTTATTCTTTCGGACGTCCGACGCCCGTTCCTATGCGCTAGAGATGGTTGATCAGGCTGGCCAGGAAGGCGGCCCCGAAACCGTTGTCGATGTTGACCACGGCGATCCCGCCCGGGCACGCGTTGAGCATGGCCAACAGGGCGGCCAGGCCCTTGAACGACGCCCCGTATCCGATGCTCGTCGGCACGGCGACGACGGGGACCTTGACCAGCCCGGCCACCACGCTCGGCAGGGCCCCCTCCATGCCGGCGACCGCGATGACGACGCGGGCCTTGCGGATGCGATCGTATTGGCCGAGGAGCCGGTGGAGGCCGGCCACCCCGACGTCGTAGATGCGATCGACCGTGTTGCCCAGGACCTCCGCGGTCACGGCGGCCTCCTCGGCCACCGGGATGTCCGAGGTGCCCGCGGTCAGCACGGCGATGGTGCCGCGGCCGGCCGGGGGAGGGACCTGGACCAGGCTGACGGTCCGGGCCGGCTCGCTGTAGACCGCGCCGGCGAGCTTGGCCCTGATCCGGGACCAGGCGGCGGGCTCGACCCGGGTGACGAGCAGGTTCGAGCCCTTGTCCAGGATCTCCCGCGAGATGCGGGCGATCTGGGTAGGCGTCTTGCCCAGGCCGAAGACGATCTCGGGCGCGCCCTTGGCGACCTCGCGGTGGTGGTCGACCTTGGCGAATTCGAGGTCGCAATAGGGAAAACCCTCGAGGAGCTCGAGGGCCTTGGCGGTCGTGAGCTTGCCGGAGCGGACTTTCTCCAGGATCTCTTCCAGGCGCTTTTTCACCCGACCATTCTACCACATCCGCAAAGGCCGGGCACCGCCGCTCGGGACCTCGGCGGTCGTCTCCGTTCGCTGGGCTGATTTGACATGCCGTTCCGTTCGCCGGATCCGGCCATCAGGGAGCGGACTCTCGGAGGCGACCATCAGAAGTGCGGCGGAGCGAATCGGAGCCGCATGTCCGCCCTCCTCGGCCCCTGATCCGCGGCGGTCCCGGCCAGAGACGACACAGGTTGTCAAAGGCGGGCAAGTCGTGTAAAATAAGCGCAATTCATCACGTATCGAGAGGAACAACCTTGCGCGAACAACGATCGAAGAAGGACGAGTATCAGAAGGCCCTGACGGCCTTCGGACTGGCCGTCAAGGAATTCCAGAAGGGCGAGTTCGAGAAGGCCGCCGCCTCCTTCCAGGACTTCATGGAGAAGTTCCCGGCCGAGAAGGAGATCGTCGACCGGGCCCGGACTTACATCGCCATCGCCCGGAAGCGGCCGAAGAAGGAGGCCGCGTCCCTCAAAGGCTTCGAGGACCACTACCGGCAGGGCGTCGTCAAGATCAACCAGAAAGACTACCCGGGCGCCGTCAAGCTCCTGGAGAAGGCCCTGGAATTCAAGGAGAACGAAGGGCTCGTCTACTATCTCCTGGCCGCCGCCAACAGCCTGATGGGCCAGGCCGAAGCCGCGCTCGACCTGCTCAAGAAGGCCATTCAGAAGGACAAGAACTTCGCCATCCTCGCCCAGAACGAGCCCGATTTCGAGCCTCTCTGGGAGGATAAGAAGTTCAAGCTCATCACCAAATTGGCATGAAAAGGAAAACCGTCGTTCTCTTCTTGGGGGGGGGAGAGGACGCGGTCTTCAGGCCGGTCCTCGGACGTCCGCTCGGCGCCTACGCGCTCGAAGCCGCCTGCGGGACCGGGCCCGATGCCGTGCTGGTCCTCGCCGGCGCCGCCGGGAAGGACTGGGATTCGCTCGTCGAAGGCCTCGTCCCGAAAGCCCCGGTCTTCCTGCTCGAAGGCCGGCGGCCGAAGGGGGACCGGCGCGCGGGCGTTCTCGAAGCCTTGCTCGCGGCCCGTCCCGTCCTCGACAAGTACCCCGATTGCGACGTCCTGGCCGTGCCGGCCGACGCGCCGCTCGTCCGGGAAGCGACGCTCAAGGCCCTGCTCCGGGCCCACGGCGCCAAAGGCTCTTCGCTGACCTTCCTGGCCGCGGCGGGAGGGGCCGGTCTCTCCGACGTCCTCGTCCTGCGTTCCGCCGACGCCTTCCCGCTCCTCCACGGCGTCTCCGCGGTCCGCGGCCGGTCCGGCTTCGAAGAGCTCGCCCTGCGCCTGACGAAGGCGGGGAAAAAGGTGGCCCACCACGAAGGCCGCGACGGCGGTGAGCTCCTTCCCGTCACGGACGGGCCGGCCGTCGCGAAAGCGACGGCGGTCCTCCGGGAGCGCAAGACCGGCACGCTCGCCCGCCGCGGCGTCGTTTTCATGGATCCGGGCTCGGCCTGGATCGACTGGGCCGTCGAGATCGGCCCGCGGACGGTCATCTATCCCTCCGTCGTGATCGAGGGGCCCACCCGGGTGGGCGCCGACGGCCGCATCTATCCCCACGTCCACATCGCCTCATCGACGATCGGCGCGCGGGTCAAGGTCCTGACCTCGACGGTCATGGAGGACACGGTCCTCGAGGACGACGTCCAAGTCGGGCCGTTCTCCCGTTTCCGGCCCAAGACGCGGGTCTGCGCCGGGGCCAAGGTCGGCAACTTCGTCGAAATGAAGAACACCGTCTTCGGACGCGGATCCAAAGCCCAGCATCTGAGCTACCTCGGCGACAGCACCGTCGAGGAGGACGTCAACGTCGGCGCCGGCACCATCACGTGCAATTACGACGGCGTTTCGAAGAATCCCACGCACATCGGGGCCGGGGCCTTCATCGGCTCCGGGACCGAGCTCGTCGCCCCGGTCAAGGTGGGACGGGGCGCCTACGTGGCCGCGGGGTCGACCATCACCAAGGACGTCGCCGCCGGCGCCCTGGCCATCGCCCGGGCCCGGCAGGTGGAGAAGCCGGGCTGGGTCCTGGAGAGGGTCCGGGAGAGGAAGAAGGCAGGGGGGGGACACAAGCCATGAGACGCAGCGAGATCCGACGGTATTTCAAGAACGGCCGGGCCGTCGTATCGCCCGGGACCTACGCCATCGTCAAGACGCGGCGGGCCCTGGTGAACGCCTTCGCGGTCATCAAGGACGACCGGGAGATGACCTGCATCATCGACGAGGCCAAGCTCGGCTCCCAGAAGTTCCTCGGCTTCGAGGGCGACTGGCGGCTCATCACCTTCGACATGGTCCTGCCCTTCAGCCTGATCGGCTTCTTCGCCGCGGTGTCGGGGGCCTTGGCCGACGCCGGGGTCAGCCTCTTCGCCGTCTCGGCCTACACGACCGACCACGTGTTCGTCAAGAGCCCGAAGCTCGATGTCGCCATCAAGGCCCTCGAGAACCTGGGCATGTCGGTCCGGCACCTCTAAGTCATGCCGATCGTCGCGTCCCTCGCCGAGATCAAGCAGGCCCTGGCGGGGATCGATCTCCTGCCGCTCATCGAGGCCGGCTTCGCCGCCTATTCCAGGGGCGAGGTCGTGGTGCCTCCGGTCGGGGAGCTGGTCTTCGACGATCCGCCCGGGGACGTCCACATCAAGTACGGCTACATCAAGCGCGACGGCCATTACGTCGTCAAGATCGCCTCGGGGTTCGTCGACAATCCGAAGCTGGGCCTGCCGTCGGGTGACGGCCTGATGCTCGTCTTCAGCCAGCGGACGGGGATCCTCGAAGCCGTCCTCCTCGACGAGGGCCACCTGACCAATCTGCGGACCGCCGTGGCCGGGGCCGTCGTCGCCAAGCACCTCGCCCCCGGGAAAGTGGCCGCGGTCGGCATCCTGGGCGCGGGCGTCCAGGGCCGGATGCAGCTCGAATGGCTCAAGCGCGTCCGGGCCTTCGACAAGGCCATCGTCTGGGGAGTGAGCGAAAGCGAGCTCGCCGCCTATCGTCGGGACATGGCCTCTCCCGGCCTCGAGATCCGGACGACGCTCCGGGCCGAGGACGTCGCCGCAGCGGCCAACCTCATCGTCACCTGCACGCCGTCGACGGCGCCCCTCCTGCGGGCCGGGTGGATCCGGCCGGGGACGCACATCACGGCCATGGGCTCCGACACCGCCTCGAAGCAGGAGCTCGATCCGGCCATCCTGGCCCGGGCGGACCGGGTCGTCGTCGACAGCCTCAGCCAGTCGGAGCTCCGCGGTGAGGCCTATCGGGCCGTGAGCGCGGGTGCGATCGGGCGGGACCGGCTGGTCGAGCTGGGAAGGGTCGTCGAGGATCCCGGACTGCGGCGCGCCTCGGATGCCGAGATCACCGTGGCCGACCTGACCGGCGTCGCCGTTCAGGACATCCAGATCGCCAAGGCCGTCCTCCAGGCCCTCAGCGCTCCGGCTCGGCCCTCAGCAGCGCCCTCCGGGTGATCTTCCTGCCGGCGGCCTCGAGCGTCACGAGGTATTCCCCGGGCGGGACGAGCGGCGGCCGTCCGTACCCTTCGCTCGGGGGGCCGCCCGCGGCCGCCGTCTTCGGGGCCGGCGGACGGCGCATGTCCCAGACGACCGTATGCAGGCCGGCCGTCGTCTTCCCTTCGATCGCGGTCACCGCCTCGCCGGCGAGGTCGGTGATCCGCAGGACGGCTTTGTCCATCTCCTTGAGCCCGGACCGCAGGGAATAGCGGATGACCACCCCGGCGGGCTCGTTGGGGGCGTCGAACTTCCGGTCGCCGTCCGAGCCCTCGAGCCGGCTCTGCCGGGTCCGCCACTGGATCCTGGGCTCGATCTCGAACAGGAACGCGTCATCGGCGAAGTACGGTTCGTCCATCTGCTGGAGGGCGGTGACGTCGACGACGAAGAGGCCGCGGCCATGGGTGGCCACGACGAGGTCGTTGTCGCGGGGATGGACGAGGAGGTCGTGGACGAGGGCGTTCGGCGGCAGGCCGCTGCCGAACCGGCGCCAGGAACGGCCGCCGTCGATCGAGGCGAAGACGCCGGATTCCGCGCCGGTGAAGAGGAGACGCGGATTCCGCCGGTCCTCGGCGACGACGTAGACCGTGCCTTCGGGGAGGTCCGCTGCGATGGAGGTCCAGGTCTCGCCGAAGTCCTCGGTCCGGAAGACGAACGGCCGGTAATCGTCGCGGTGCCAGCCGGCCTTGGTGGCGTAGGCCGTGCCGGCCTCGTGGGCCGAGGCGAAGACGCGGGTGACGAAGTAGCTCCGCCGGGCACCCGGCGGCCGCGAGGTTGGCCGTGAGGTCCTTCCAGGTCCCGCCGCCGTTCCTGGTGAGCTGGACCTTGCCGTCGTCCGAGCCGGTCCAGATGATGCCCGGCTCGAGCGGCGATTCCGAGATCGACGTCAGCGTACAGAACTCGATGTTGCCCGCGAGCTTCTTCGGATCGTTCGTCGTCAGGTCGGGCGAGATCTCCCGCCAGTTGTCGCCGCGGTCGAGCGAGCGGAGCAGGACCTGGGCGCCGAGATAGACGATCCGGCCGTTGTGGGGGGAGACGGACGATCGGCGCGGTCCAGTTGAACCGGTAGGCCGGCCGGCCCGCGGCGGGCCTGGGCCGGATCGACCGGGCCAGGCCGAGCTTCTGGTCGACGCGCTGGATGGCGCCGTTCTGATAGGCGTTGTAAAGCCAGCGGCCGTCGGTCGGATCGACGACGTTGAACATGCCGTCGCCGCCGCCGACCGAGGTCCAGTCGTCGCGCGTGATCGCGCCGGACGGGCCGTTGGACGGGATCTTGACCGAGCCGTTGTCCTGGAGCCCGCCGTAGATGTTGTAGGGCTCGTCCATGTCGACCCCGACGGCGTAGATACTGGGCCAGCGGCAAGGATCGAACGCGTCCCAGGTCTTCCCGAAATCGTAGGATACGGCCAGGCCGCCGTCATGGCCGAGGATGATGTGCCGGGAGTCGGCCGGATCGATCCAGATCGCGTGGTGATCGACGTGGACGGAGCCGGCCAGGTTCTCCGGGGCCTTGGCGCCCCAGGTCCTGCCGCCGTCGAGGGAGCGGAAGAGGGGCGTGTTGGGCACGTAGACCACCTTGTCGTCGTTCGGGATCGACATAGATCTGGCCGTACCACTTGCCGCCGCCGATCGGTTCCTTGTCGGCGTTCATCTTCTTCCAGGTCTCGCCGCCGTCCTCGGAGCGGTAGACCTCGCCGCCGACGCGCGGCGCCTGGGCGGGCCGCGGCGCCGCCGCACCGGCGGCCGCGGCCCGCTTGGCCTCCTCCGCCGTGCGCGGGCGCTCGTTGGCGTTGTCGATCGTGGCGTACATGATGTCCGGGTTCTTGGGATAGATGGCCAGCCCGATGCGGCCCAGATTGCCCGTGGGCAGGCCGCCGCCGAGCTTGCGCCAGGATCGTCGCCGCGTCGGTCGACTTATAGATCGGCCGTGCCCGGGCCGAAGTCGTCGAAGTTCCAGGGGACTGCGGGATTTGTCGTAGGATGCGGCGAAGACGTGTCGGGATCGTCCGGCCTCACGACGACCTCGACGAACCCGATCTTCCCGTCGAGGTCGAGGACCTTGGCCCAGGTCTGGCCGCCGTCCCCGGTCTTGTAGAGGCCGCGCTCGGGATTGGCGCTGAAGTGATAGCCCAGGGCGGCCACATAGACGATGTCCGGGTTCGAGGGGTGGATGGCGATGCGGCCGATGTGCCGGGTCCGTTCGAGCCCCATCGAGGCCCAGGTCCTGCCCCCGTCGACCGACTTCATCACGCCGAAGCCGCGGAAGGGGATACGCCCGGAAGCCGGATCGCCCGTGCCCACCCAGATGACCTTGGGATCGGAGGGCGCGATGGCGAAATGACCGACGGGGACGTTGCTGGCGTCGGGGAGGATCGGCTCGAAGGTCGTCCCGTTGTTCGTCGTCCGCCACAGCCCGCCCGTGCCCGGGGAGACGTAGAAGGTGAAGCGGTCGGACGGGTGCCCGGCCACGTGGAGGACGCGGCCGCACTGCCGGGCCGGCCCGAGGGCGCGAAAGGCGAAGGCCCCGGCCCAGCTCTCGTCGAGCGGGCGCGGCGCGGCCGAGGGCGCCGGGATTTGGGCGGGGGAGCCCGCCGCCAGGAAGGAAAGGACAAGGACCGTCGACACGGTTAGACGTCGGAGCATCGGGACCTCCGGATGCCGGATTCGGGAATTAAAGGTATTTGCGGACGACGGCGTCCATCTCGTCCATCCGTCGTTCCATCTCGGAGACCATCTTGAACTGGGTCCGGGCCCGGTCGAGGTTGTGGCCTTCGCGGTGGATCTTGAAATAGACGTCGCCCTTGAGGTGGTCGGTCAGGAAGCGGATGCCGCACTCGAGCGTCAGGAGCTTGGCCGAGAAAGCCAGGCGCTCCGTCTCGGCCGGGACGAGGAAGTCGCGGGCCGCGTCGAGGTAGCCGGCGGCCAGACGGTCGAACATCGCCAGGTCGAAACCGACCTTGGCCAGGTCCCGCTCGTCCTCGACGGCCGTGGCCGCCCCCAGGCGGACGGAATCGCCGAAGTCGTAGAGGACCGATCCCGGCATGACCGTGTCGAGGTCGATGACGCAGACGCCCTCGCCGGTGCGGTCGTCGATCATGACGTTGTTCAGCTTGGTGTCGTTGTGGGTGACCCGCTCGGGGATGTGGCCGGAGGCCAGTCCGTCGACGACGATCCCCGTGTCCTTCTCCCGGGCCAGGACGAAGGCGATCTCGGGACCGATCCCGGCCGCCCGGCCGACCGGGTCGTGCCCGAGGGCCTCCCGGAAAGCCTCGAACCGCCTCCGGGTGTGATGGAAGTTGGGAATGGTCTCGTGGAGCCGGCCGCCCGGCAGGCGGGCCAACATCTTCTGGAAGTTGCCGAAGGCCTTCGAGGCCGAGTAGACGTGACGGATGTCCTCGACCCGGTCGTAGGTCCGGGCCCCGCCGATATACCGGAACATCCGCCAGTAGGTGCCTTCCGGGGTGCGGTGGAAGGACGTCCCTTCGCGGGTCGGGACGATGGTCAGGGACTCGCGCTCGGGGTCGCCGCCGGCGGCGACGATCCGCTCGCGGGCGAAGCGCGTCACCCGCTCGATGTTCTCCATGAGCAGCTCGGGCTCGCGGAAGACGAGGTGGTTGATGCGCTGGTTGACGTACTTGACCCGCCGCCCGCCTTCGTCGAATTCGGAGCAGTAGGTGTCGTTGATGTGGCCGGACGGGATGGGGCAGGAGGAGACCCAGGCCCCGGGACAGTCGAAAGCGGCGCAGATGCGGTCCAGCTCGGGCAACGGCTTCTTTTCCATTTATAACCTCGGCTCGGTCTCACCCGTGCCCCCGCGGGTCGGGCGCCCATTCTAGCGAAGCCGCGTCCCGCCTGTCAATGCGGGCCTCAGCGCGAGCGACCGCCGGGAGCCCTCCGTCCGCTGCCGCCGGGTCTTCGGCCGCCGGAGCCGCTCCCGCCGGGACGCCCGCCCCCGCCCCGCCGTCCCGACGGCCCGCGCCGCTCGAGGTTCTGCCCGGCCAGCCGCTCCAGGCTCATGTCCCGGACGAACATGTCGTTCGTCACCGGGAACTCCGGGATCTTCTGGCCGATGAACTTCTCGATGGCTTCGAGGTGGTCGGCCGTCTTCTCGCTGGCCAGGGTGATGGCCAGCCCCGTCGCGCCGGCCCGGGCCGTTCGGCCGATGCGGTGGACGTAGTTCTCGCAATCCTGGGGGATGTCGTAATTGATGACCATCTCCAGGTCGTCGATGTGCAGCCCGCGCGAGGCCACGTCCGTGGCCACGAGCATGGGGAAGCGGCCGGCCATGAAGTCCTCGATGATCCGCAGCCGCTCGCTCTGGGCCAGGTCGCCGCTGAGGAAGTTGGCCTTGTAGCCGTTGGCTTGGAGCTGCTTCGCGAGCAGGAAGGCGGTATGCTTCATGTTGGTGAAAATGAGGGCGTTTCTCGGCGCCCGCCGTTGGAGCAGGCCGAGCAGGAGGTTGAGCTTGATGTGGCTGCCGACCCGGTAGAGCTCCTGGGAGATCGTGTCCACGGTCAGCTGCTCGGGCGTGACCTCGATGAAGGCCGGCTCGTTCAGGTAGGCCTGGGCCACCCGTTGCGAAAGCTTGTTCAGCGTGGCGCTGAAGAGCATGCTCTGGCGGTGCTCGCGCTCCGGCATCTGCTTGACGATGTCCCGCAGGTCGGGCAGGAAGCCCATGTCGAAGAGCCGGTCGGCCTCGTCGATGACCAGGAAGCCGCACTCCTTGAAGTTGAGCCGCTTCTTCTCGGCCAGGTCGAGGAGCCGCCCCGGCGTCCCGATGATGATGTCCGGCCCGGCCTTGATCTGGGCCAGCTGGACCGTGTAGCCGACCCCTCCGTAGAAGCAGCCGATCTGGAGCCCGATGGGCCGGTTGAGGAGCAGGGCCTCGCCCTCGATCTGGACGGCCAGCTCGCGGGTAGGCACGATGATCAAGGCCTTTCGCCTCGCGCTCTTGTGGTGCTTCAACAGGTGCGAGAAGAGGGTGATGAGGAAGGCGGCCGTCTTTCCGGTCCCCGTCTGGGACTGGACGGCCACGTCCTGGCCCTTGAGCGACTTGGCCAGGGTCAGCTCCTGAACGGGGGTCAGGTCGGTGTAGCCCCGGTCCACGATGGCCCGCTGGAGCCTGGGATCGAGGTCGAGTTCGGTGAAACGCATGTCATTTCCTTCTTGGACAGGGGGTCATTCCGGGAGGGAATATCTTAGCACAAACCGCCCCTCCGCCTCAAGAAAACGGCCCTCCGCCCCCGGGCGGGGCCCAAATTCCGCCTTGACTTCCCCCCGCCCTTGCCTTATTTTCTCCTAATCCCATGAGCGGCAAGACCATTCGTTCCCTGGTCCAGAGCTGGGAAACCGTCAGGTTCGAGCTCCTGAAGACCCGCGTCTCGGACCTGCCCCTGGCCGTCGAGGGCTCCCCCCTGGAGCGCTACGTCCGCCGGCTGCGCCGGGAGATGGAGGCCAAGGGCTTCCGGTTCAAGCCCGACGTCTACCTGACGGATGGCTGGGGCTGCCCGGACCGCTCCCCGGTCATCGGCATCCCTTTCTACCTGGCCGACCCGCGCCTGTCCCGCCTCGAGGAGGAGCAGACCGGCGAGGTCGAGGACCCCCGGACGATCATGATGCTGCTCCGCCACGAGGCCGGCCATGCCGTCAACTATGCCTACCGGCTCTGGCGCCGTCCGAGCTGGGGCGAGGTCTTCGGCCGGTTCACCAAGCCCTATCGGGACTCCTTCCGGCCGGACCGGATGAGCCGGAATTACGTCCGGCACATCGCCGTCTATCCCTACGGCCGGACCTACGCCCAAAAGCACCCCGACGAGGACTTCGCCGAGACCTTCGCCGTCTGGCTGACGCCGAGGACCTCGTGGCGGCGGCGGTACCGCAACTGGCCCGTCATCAGGAAGCTCCTCTACGTCGATCGATTGATGAAGGACATCCGCCGAAGCCTCCCCGAAAGCCGCCGCGGCTTCCGCCTGCGGCCCGTCGACCGGATGAGCCTGACCCTGGCCGAGCACTACGGCAAGAAGGCCGAGCGCTTCCGCCGGGACGCCCGCGGCTACGTCGACGACAGCCTCCGCGACGCCTTCCCCGCCTCGCGGGGGCAGGCCCTCCGGCCGGCCGCGGCCCTGTTCAAGAGGTACCGTGAGCGCCTCGTCGAGCGCGTCGTCCACTGGTCCGTGCTGACGCCGGCCGAGGCCGAAACGCTCGTCCGCAAGCTCGAGGCCCGGGCCTCGGCCCTCGGCCTGAGCTACCGGCCGGGGGCGGAAGGGGAGCGGCTGATGGATGTCGTGTCCCTCGTCATCGCCCTGGCCCTCGACTATGCCTACACGGGGCGTCTCACCGGCTGAGCGTCACGGCCGGAGCCGCCGCTCCGCCCCCTTCGGGCCTCTTCCTCAACGTCCCCTGGCCAGCCCGGCCGTCCCGGGATTGAAGATCGGCAGGTGCAGGTCGTAGGGCGGGCCGTCGAACGCGGCCTTGACGATCGTCTGGAGGAGGTGGGGGTAATCGATGCCCGCCTGTTCGGCCGAGCGGGCCAAGCCCATGCCGCTATCGAGGCAGGGATTGCAGTTGACCTCGAGGATGACGGGCTGCCCGTCCTCGTCGAGCCGGATATCGACCCGGCCGTAGCCCCAGCCGCCCACGGCCCGGAAGGCCTTGGCCGCCGTCTTGCTGATCAGGGCGGTCAACGATGCGTCGACCCGGGCCGGACAGAGGACCCTCGTCCGCTTGTACTCGACCGAGGTCTCGACCCACTTGGCCGCGTACGACATGATCGGCGGGATGGCCCGGGGCAAGCGCGAGTAGTCGACCTCGGCCAGCGGCAGGACCTGGATCTTGCGGCCGCCGAGCAGTCCGACGTTGAACTCCCGGCCCTGCAGGAAGTGCTGGACGAGGGCCGGCTGCTTGTAGGTCCGGAGGATCTCCCGCGCCTTTTCCTTGAGGGCCGTCTTGGACTGGACGACCGAATTGCGGTCGAGACCGATGCCGGCGTGCTCCTGGGCCGCGTGGACGATGAGCGGGAAGACCCACTTGTGCTCGTCGACCTCCGAGAGCCGCTCGACCAGGGCCGTCGACGGCGGGATGGGCAGGCCGGCGCCCTTGAGCAGGCTCAGCGACATGTACTTGTAGCGGCTCAGGCCCAGGCCCAGGGCGGGGGAGCCGGTCATGGGGTAGCCGAGCATGCGGATGAAGGCGGCCACGCGCATCTCGTAGAGGGCGCCGTGGACGACGTCGTCATACTGGTTGAAGACGACGTCGGGGTGGAGGCGGTTGAGCTTGCGCTGGAGGACCGACAGGTCGCCGGCGAGCGGCAGGACGACGACCTCGTGGCGGAGGCGCCGCAGGCCGCGGGCGATGCCGCGGATCATCTGCCGGAGGTAATGGACGCTCCCGGTGTCGGACTTCTCGTCGGGCTGGGAATCCGTGTAGGCGTTGTAGATGAGCGCGACACGGAGCTTCTTCATGTCTCAGATCCAGCCGAGCACGGGGATGAAGAGGAGGAGCGCGGCGACGACGATCGCCCAGATCGTGCCGACGACCGCCAGCTTCCCCTTGACCGTCTTGATGTCGTGGACCCAGAAGGCGACCACGAAGAAGGTCAGGTAGCCGAAGAGGAAGATGAGCCAGGGCGCGGTCCGGCTCCACCAGGGGTATTCCCAAGTCAGGGCGCCGACGCCGTTGAGCAGGACCTCGACGAAGACGCAGAAGGCGGCCCCGGCGAGCGCGATGAATCCGCGGTTGGGCAGGCCCAGGATCTTCGCCTTCCGGTCGGGCAGGAGCATCTTCGACCAGACGATGCCCGCGATGGCGAACATGAACATGATCTCGATGTTCAGGCCGATGAGGATGAGGTAGGCGGTCTTGCCGGGGGCGCCCCAGACCGGGGCGTAGCCCGTGAAGTGGAAGACCAGGCCGTTGGCGATCTCGTTGAGCCAGTCCATGCCCCAGAAGGCCAGGCCGGCGAAGACGAGGTCCCAGCTCCGTTTTTGGACCTCGACGGTGTAGACGTAGAAGACGAGGGCCAGGAGCGGGATGACGTACCATTGGAATTGGCTGCCGTCGCGCAGGATGGCCAGGGCTTGGGATGCGGCTTCGGTCATGCGGACCTCCTTCGTGAAGGGGCGGATCCGGAATGCGATTCTGGGGGGATTGTATAGAAGAAGAAGGCGGGGGTCAAACCGGATTGGTTCGACCCCCGCCGGAAAAGCTTATCTGTCGGCGAACGCGAAGATGGTCAGGAAGCCGTGCTGGCTGATCTTGGCGATGAGCTCGCCGCTCGTCTTCTCGACGCTGTCGCTCGGCTGATGGTAGTCGGCCGTCATGGCCGCCATGTAGTAGACGTAGGGGACCTTGACCGCGGCGAACGAGGAGTGGTCGGAGCCGCCGCCGCCGGCGCCCAGGGCGTTGAAGCGGAAGGCCAGGTCGAGCCCCACGTACTGGTTCATCTCCCGGGCGATGTCGGCGAAGGGCGTCCCCTCCGTCAGATTGACGCTGACGAACCAGGGGGCGCGGACCTTCTTGACCAGCTCCTCGGCGCCGGGGACGCCGTACTGCCGCATCGTGCGGGCCAGCGTCTCCGCGTCGTAGGGCCGGCTGATCATGTCGTAGTTGAGGTAGCCGACCGTCTTCCCGATGGGGAAGACCGGGTTCTGGGCGTAGTAGCGCGAGCCGAGGAGACCCTCCTCCTCGCCCGTCCACAGGGCGAAGATGATCGTGCGCTTGGGCTTGACGGGGCTCGCGGCGATGGCCTTGGCGATGTTCAGGACGCCGACCGAGCCCGAGCCGTTGTCGTCCGCGCCGTTCCAGACGTATCCGTCCCAGGCGCCGTTGTGGTCGTAATGGGCGCCGACGACGAAATACTCGTCTTTGAGCTTGGGATCGGAGCCCTCGATCAGGCCGAGGACGTTCGCGCCCCGGACGAGGGCCGTCTTGGCCGTCGTGGCGATGGTCATCTTGGCGCCGGCGACATCCATCGAAGCGGGCTTCAGGGTCGACTCGATCTTCGTCTTCAGGTCGTCGATCGTCTGGCCCGTCCCTTCGAGCAGGAAGTTGGCCATCTCGCGGGTGATCGTGGTGGCCGAGGCGCCGCCGCGCATGCCCATGTCGCCGCCGGCGACGCCGGCGAGAGACAGCCTGCGACGGGGCTTGTTGATGATGGGCTGGTCGTCGCTGGGCTTGCGGACCACGGACAGGGCGTTGTAGATGTCGCTGTCCTTGCCCGCGTTGGCGACCTGGACGATGGCGGCCGGCCCGAGCTTGGCGATCTCGGTCAGCTTGTTGAAGCGCTGAGGGCCGCCCCGCATCATCATGGCCATCATGTCGCCCTGGGGCGCGGCCGGGAAGTACTTGTCCTTGAGCTCCTTCTTGGCCTGCAGCGGGGACTTGGGGTCGTCCCGGCCCGGCGCGTCGCTGAGCAGGAGGACGATCTTGCCCTTGAGGTTGAGGCCCTTGAGCTCGTCGAAGCCGATGGACGGCTCCGAGATGCCGTAGCCGACGAAGACGACGGGCGCGGTCACGGTGCCGTCAGCGGCGCCGCCCATGCCCCCGAAACCGCCCGGGAAATCGAGGCCTCCCTGGAAGGCGCGGCTCTTGACCATGCCGCCCCGGTTCGTTTCGATCGTGATCGCCGTCTGGGAGTCCGAGGTCTCCTTCATGGCGAATTCCTGATAGTAGGTCCGCTCGCGGGGAGCCTGGGGGGCCGGCGCGCCGCGCATGCGGAAGCTCATCTGCGACATAGGCATGTCGCCGGCGGGCTTGACGCCCCACAGCTTGAAGAGCGACGCGGCGTACTCGGCGGCCAGGGCGTAGCCGCGGGTCGCGGTCTCGCGGCCCTCGAGAAGGTCGGAGGCGATGTAGGTCAACATCGCGATCGAGTCCTTGGCGGTGATGGCCTCGAGGCCCGCCTTGAACTTGTCGGGCGCGGGCACGGGCTTGTCGACCAGGCTCAGCGCCTTCTGCACGTCCTCGAGCTTCATCTGCGACTGGGGCGGGGGGCCCTGGGCCCGCAGCCCGATGATCAAGGCGAAGACGAGGACGACGGGGAACAGCTTCTTACTCATATTACCTCCACCTAGATTTCGACGTCACCGGTTTAGACGCCGGCGCGGCCGCTTTCTTCCCCCTTCTTCCCGGATGGACGGGGAGAGCCTCTTCGGTTATGATAAAAGACCGTTCGAATCCCACTTGGAGGTCCCGCCGCATGAACGTCAAGAGCTCGCTTTTCCTCGCCGTTCTCTGCCTCGGCCTGGTCTTCATGACCGCCGGCTGCAAGAAAAAGGAGCCCGCGCCCGGGCCGGCCGCCGCGGCTGCGCCGGAGTTCCAGTGGCAGATCGACCAGTTCGCCGACCTGAAGATCCTGCGCTACCAGGTCCCCGGCTTCGAAGCCCTGACGCCGGCGCAGAAAGAGCTGGTCTATGACCTCGGCGAAGCCGCCCTGTGCGGGCGGGACATCTTCTTCGACCAGAACTACAAGCACAACATCACCATCCTGCGGACCCTCGACGCCGTCGTCCGGGGCTACCAGGGCGACCGGAACGATCCCCGCTGGGCCGAGTTCATGACCTACGTCAAGCGCTTCTGGTTCTCCTGCGGCATCCATCACCACTACTCGACCGACAAGTTCCTGCCGGGGATCGACGCCGCGTACTTCGCCGCCCTGGTCAAGGGGACCGCGGGCGAGAGCTTTCCGCTCGCCGAAGGGCAGACGCTCGACGGCCTGGTCGCGTTCCTCACGCCCATCCTGTTCGATCCGGCCGTCGCCCCCAAGAAGCTGTCGCAGGATTCGGCCAAGGACCTGGTCACCAACTCCGCCGTCAACTTCTACGAGGGCGTCACCCAGGCCGAAGTCGAGGCCTATTACAAGGGCATCGTCGATGAGAAGGACGAGACCCCGATCTCCTACGGCCTGAACACCCGGGTCGTCAAGAAGGACGGCCGGGTCGTCGAAGAGGTCGCCAGGATCGACGGTCTCTACGGCCCGGCCATCGCCAAGATCGTCTATTGGCTCGAGAAGGCCGCCGGCGTCGCCGAAAGCGACCTCCAGCGCAAGGCCATCGAGTCCCTCGTCGCCTACTACCGGACCGGCGACCTGGCGCTGTTCGACGAGTTCAATATCCTCTGGGTCCAGGACGTCTCCTCCCTCGTCGATTTCGTCAACGGCTTCACCGAGGTCTACGACGACCCGCTGGGCATGAAGGGCAGCTGGGAGGCGGTCGTCAACTTCAAGGACCTCGCGGCGACGAAGCGGGCCGACATCATCTCGGCCAACGCCCAGTGGTTCGAGGACCGCTCGCCGGTCGACGCCCGGTTCAAGAAGAAAGAGGTCAAGGGCGTCTCGGCCAAGGTCATCACCGGGACGACGATCGGCGGCGCCTGCTACCCCTCGACCCCCATCGGCATCAACCTGCCGAACGCCAACTGGATCCGCAAGGAGCACGGCTCGAAGTCCGTGACCATCGAGAACTTCACCTACGCCTACGACCAATCCTCGCTCAAATCGCCCTTCGGCGCGGAGTTCACGTCTTCCCCCGAGCTCCTCGAGCGGGCCCGGACCTACGGCCCGATGGCCGGCAACATCCACACCGACCTCCACGAGGTCCTCGGCCACGGCTCGGGCCAGCTCCTGCCCGGCGTCGGGCCCGAGTCGCTCAAGAACTACCACTCGCCCATCGAGGAGTCGCGGGCCGACCTCTTCGCCCTCTATTACATGATGGACGACAAGATGGTCGAGCTGGGCCTCCTGCCGAGCCTCGAGGCGGCCAAGGCCGAATACGACGGCCAGGTCCGCAACGGCCTGATGACCCAGCTGACCCGCATCCAGCTCGGCAAGACCGTCGAGCAGGCCCACATGCGCGGCCGGGCCATGGTCTCCCACTGGGTCTACGAGAAGGGCCAGCCTGAGAACGTGATCTCGCGGCTGACCAGGGACGGCAAGACGTACTTCGTCGTCAACGACTACCAGAAGCTGCGCGCGCTCTATGGCCGGCTCCTGGCCGAGGTCCAGAGGATCACGAGCGAGGGAGATTACGAGGCGGCCAAGGCCCTGATCGAGGACTACGGCGTGCGGATCGATGCGGAGCTCCACAAGGAGGTCCTTGACCGCTACGCCAAGCTCAACCTGGCCCCCTACGCCGGCTTCGTCAATCCGGTCTACACGCCGGTCGTCGAGAACGGGAAGATCGTCGACGTCAAGATCGATCTCACCGAGGGCTACGTCGAGCAGATGCTGAGGTACGGCCGGGACTATTCGTTCCTGAAATAAAGGAGTATCATTCCGCCCGGGCAGCGGGAGCGCCGGGAGGACGGCGAGGAGGGACGATGGTGGAAGTCGAGATCGGCCGTGTCACCCATGTCTTCCCCAAGATCGGCGTCGCCGTGATCGAGATCACGGCCGGCTCCCTGAAGGTCGGGGAGACCATCAAGATCAAGGGGCACACCAGCGATTTCACCCAGACGGTGGAGTCGCTCCAGCAGGAGCACCTTCAGATCCCCGAGCTCAAAACGGGAGCCTCGGCCGGGATGAAGGTCAAGGAACCCGTCCGGGAAGGGGACAAGATCTACCGGGTCGAAGCCGGGACCTGACCCCCAGGCCGGCACGAAGGCGCGGGCGCCCCCCGCGGTCCCGAGGGGTCGGGAAGAATATCGGCCTCCCGGCGTCTAAAACAGTTGCGGATGGACAAGTCTAGAGGATTGTGAGGTTCGCCTTGCCTAAGATCGACTGGAAAAAGCTGAAGGACCGGCTCTGGGCGAAGAAGGCCCGGCCGTTCACCGTACTGGCCGTTCTCTTCCTCGCTTTTCTCGTCTGGCAGATCGTCGCCCGGCTCCCGGGCGGCGGTCCGGCCGGAGGGCCGCGCGGGGCCGCGGTCGCCGTCGAGATCGCGGCCGTCGAGAAGGGCGGCATCCGGGATGTCGGCACCTTCTCGGGGACGCTCATCCCCAAGTCCTATTTCACCGTCGTCCCGAAGATCTCCGGCCGGGTCAAAGAGCTCCTCGTCGACATCGGGGACCGGCTGACCCGAGGCCAGCTCGTGGCCGTTCTCGAGGACGAAGAGTACCAGCAACAGGCCCTCCAGGCCGAAGCCGACCTGGGCGTCGCCCAGGCCAACCTGGAAGAGGCCCGCTCCGCCCAGGAGCTGGCCCAGAAGGAATACGATCGGGCCAAGACCCTCCACCAAAAAGGCATCCTGTCGGAGGCCGAGCTCGAAGCGGCCCAGTCCGCCTTCTCCACGCGCGACGCCCGCTACAAGGTCACCGTGGCCCAGCTGGCCAACCAACAGGCCGCCCGGGAAACGGCCCGGGTCCGGCTGTCCTACACCCGGATACGCGCCGCTTGGGAGACGGGAGGCGATGTTCGCTTCGTCGGCGAGCGCTTCGTCAACGCCGGCGCCATGCTCTCGTCGAATACGGCCATCTTGTCCGTCATCGAGCTCCAGCCGATCACCGCGGTCATCCACGTCACGGAGAAGGACTACTTCCGGCTGCGCCCCGAGCAGCCCGTCGCCCTGACGAGCGGCGCCTATTCCGGCCGCAGTTTCGAGGGCCGCGTGGCCCGGGTCGCGCCCCTCCTCAAGGAGACCTCCCGCGAAGCCCGGGTCGAGGTCGACGTCGATAACGCCGACGGGGCGCTCAAACCCGGGATGTTCGTCAACGCCCGGATCGAGTTCGCCAACCGGACGGACGCCACGATCGTCCCCGCCAGCGCCGTCGTGACCCGGGGCGCCGCGCAGGGCGTGTTCCTGGCCGACCTCGAGACCAAGAAGGCCGTCTTCCAGCCGGTCACGACCGGGGTCATCGAGGGCGACCGGGCGGAGATCGTCGAGCCGGCCGGGCTCGCGGGCTACGTCGTCACCCTCGGCCACCATCTCCTCGAGAACGGCACGTCCCTCATCCTGCCCGCGAACACGCCCGGGGCCGACGCCCCGGCCGCGAAGAGCGCGCCCGGAGACAAGCGATGAAGCTCTCGGAATTCTCCATCCGCCGGCCCATCTTCACCTGGATGGTGACCTTCGTCGTCATCATCATCGGACTCGTCTCCTTCACACGCTTGCCCGTCGACCTCATGCCCGAAGTCGTCTATCCCACGCTCAACGTCAACGCTTCCTACCCGAACACGGGGCCCGAGGAGATCGAAGAGATCATCACCCGGCCGATCGAAGAGGCCCTGAGCGCCGTGCCGGGCGTCGAAGAGGTCTTCTCCTCCTCGTCCGAAGGCTCGAGCTCCGTCCGGATCATGTTCGCCTGGGGCACCGACCTCGACGCCGCGGCCGACGACGTCCGGGAGCGCCTCGACCGCATCGTGGGCCGCTTGCCCGACGAGGTCGACCGGCCGACCCTGCGCAAGTTCGACCCGGCCCAGCAGCCGATCCTGCAGTTCGGGGCCCTCAGCAACCTCGACCCCGTTCAGGCCCGGCGGATCATCGACGAGCAGATCGCCTACCGGCTCGAGCGCGTGGCCGGGGTGGCCTCCGTCGACGTCTACGGCGGCCGCCAACGGGAGATCCAGGTCAACCTCGACCCCCTCAAGCTCAAAGCCCTGGGGCTGCCCCTCAACGTCATCACCAGCAAGATCCGCCAGGAGAACGTCGACATGCCGGCCGGGGTCATCGAGCGGGGCAACTACGAGATCCTGCTCCGCATCCCCGGCGTCTTTACCGACCTCGACCAGCTCCGGGACACGGTCGTCGCCGTGCGGGACGGCGTGCCCATCCAGCTCCGGGAGATCGCCAGCGTCGACGACACCTACCAGCGCGTCACCCGCATCGCCCGCATCAACGACCGGGAAGGGATGCGCCTGGCCGTCTACAAGCAGTCGGGCGAGAACACGGTCAATGTCGCCGAGCGCGTCCTGAAGGAGATCGCCGAGATCCAGAGGGACATCCCCCAGATCGAGCTCCTGCCCACCTCGAACAGCGCCGAGTACATCCGCCGGGCCATCGACAACGTCGGCTCGTCGGCCATGTGGGGCGCGGGTCTGGCCATCCTGGTCCTGCTCGTCTTCCTGGTCAGCATCCGCAGCACGCTGGTCGTCGCCGTCTCCATCCCCATCTCGCTCATCGGGACCTTGGCCCTGATCTATTTCGGCGGCTTCACCCTGAACACGATGACCCTGGGTGCCCTGGCCCTCGGCATCGGCCAGCTCATCGACAGCTCCATCGTCGTCCTGGAGAACATCTACCGCATGCAGGAGGGCGGCGTCCCGCCGCTCAAGGCCTCGATCGACGGGACCAACGAGGTGGCCGCGCCCATCGCCGTCGGGGCCGTCACGACCTGCGTCGTCTTCCTGCCCATGATCTTCATGCGGGGCATGTCGGGGGTCATGTTCAAGCAGCTGGCCTACGTCGTCAGCTTCGCCAACATGATGGGCCTTTTCGTCGCCCTGACCATGGTCCCCATGCTCTCGAGCCGGCTCATCCGCGTGGCCAAGCCGTTCGATCCGGCGACCAAGAAGCCGCTGGAGCGGCTGGCCAACGTCTTCCTCGGGTCGTTCCGCAAGCTCGAGAACTGGTACAAGCGGCTGCTCCACAAGGCCCTGGACCACCGTGTGCTCGTCCTGGGCAGCGTCGCGGCCCTGCTCATCGCCTGCCTGTTCCTCATCCGCCTCGTCGGGACCGAGTTCATGCCCGCAACGGACGAGAACGAGGTCCGGGTGACGGTCGAGATGGAGGTCGGCACGCGCCTCGAGGTGATGAACAGGACCTTCGCCGTCGTCACGGAGATCGTCAAGGCGGCCGTCCCCGAGATCGTCAGCCACGAGGAGAGCTTCGGCGGCGGCGGCTGGCGCAGCGGCGCGAACACGGGCAACATGACCCTCAAGCTGGTGCCGCGGGACAAGCGCTCGCGGACGAGCGAGGAGATCGCGGTCGAACTCCGCAAGAAGCTCTCCAACATCCCGGGCACGGTCGTCCGGACCCGGGCCAGCGGCGGCCAGATGATGTTCGGCATGCGCGGCGGCGGCGGCCAGGAGCGGCTCCAGGTGGAGATCCGCGGTTACGATCTGACGGTGTCCGAGGCCCTGGCCCGACAGGTCCAGGAGATCGTGAAGAAGGTCCCGGGCGTCACGGACACCCGGCTCAGCCGCGAGATCGGCAATCCCGAGGAGCTCCTGGTCATCGACCGCCAGGCCGCGGCCGACATGAAGCTCTCGGTCAGCGAGATCGGCCAGTCCATCCAGACGATCCTCTCGGGGACCCAGGCGAGCTACTTCCGCGAGGCGGGGCGCGAGTTCCGCATCCTGGTCAAGGTCAAGGACTCGGAGTTCCTGGACCTCCAGGACATCCTCGACCTGACCGTGAACAACTCGGACGGCGAGCGGATCAGCCTGCGCAACGTCATCGACACCCGGCCGCGGCGGGGCCCCATCCGCATCGAGCGGCGGGACCGCGAGCGGGTCGTCACGGTCTCCGGCGAGATCGCCGGCCGCGACATGGGCTCGATCATCGGCGACGCCCGGGAGGCCCTGCGCGCCGTCCCCATTCCCCGGAACTACAGCATCCAGTTCACCGGCGACTACGAGGAGCAGCAGAAGGCGAACAAGGAGCTGCTCCAGAGCATCATCCTGGCCCTGATCCTGGTCTACATGATCATGGCCATGCTCTACGAGTCGCTCCGCGATCCGCTCATCGTCATGTTCTCCGTGCCGCTCGGCGGCGATCGGCGTCATCCTGATGCTCTTCGTCACCAAGACGAGCTTCAACATGCAGTCCTACATCGGCCTGATCATGCTCGGCGGCATCGTCGTCAACAACGCCATCATCATCGTCGACTACACCAACCTCCTGAGGCATCGCGACGGGATGCCCATCCGCGAGGCCATCGAGGAGGCCGGGCGGCGGCGGCTGCGGCCGATCCTGATGACGGCCTTCACGGCCATCATGGCGACGCTGCCCCTGGCCCTGGGGCTCGGCGAGGGCGGCGAGGCCCAGGCGCCGCTGGCCCGGACGGTCATCGGCGGGCTGCTGAGCTCGACCCTGATCACGCTCATCGTCGTCCCCGTCGTCTACAACATCTTCGAGGACTTCCGGCGGAAGAAGGAGCACGGCCAGGAGGCCAACGGAGGGGCCAAGACGGCGTCGGCATGAGGACGCAGGCCGCGTGACGATTCCTCGTTGACGCCTCGGCTCCACCAGGGCTATCATGCCCGACGGCTGTAATCCCATGATCGATCTATCTCATTTCGGCTGGAACGAGGCGTTCGCCGCGGCGTTCGCGGCTTTCGCCGGTCAGGGGCTGGTCCCGGCCCGTGTCATCAAACAGTCGCGCGACTTGTCGACCGTCGTCATGGCGGACGGCGAGACCGAGGCCGAGGTCTCCGGGAAGTTCCGCCACGAGGCCCGCGGACCGGCGGATTTTCCGGCCGTCGGCGACTGGGTCGCGCTCCGGACGGTCACAGGCGGTCGCGCGGTCATCGAATCGCTGCTTCCCCGGCGCGGCGCCTTCACGCGGAAGGCGGCGGGGGAGGCCGTCGAGGCCCAGGTCGTGGCGGCCAACGTCGACACCGTCTTCCTCGTCAGCGGGCTCGACGGCGATTTCAATCTCCGGCGGATCGAGCGTTACGTCACCGCGGCCTGGTCGAGCGGCGCCGCTCCGGTCGTCGTGCTCAACAAAGCCGACCTCCGGCCGGACGATCTCGCCGTCGCCGAGACCGAGGCGTCGGCGGCCGCGCCTGGCGTGCCGGTCGTGGCGGTCGAAGCTTTGGCCGAAGGCGGGCTCGAGGGACTGAGGCCCTATCTCCTCCCGGGACGCACGGTCGCCTTTCTCGGATCGTCGGGGGTCGGTAAGTCGACCATGATCAATCGCCTGCTCGGCGAGGACCGCTTCGCCACCGCCCCGGTGAGCGACGCGGAGGAAGGACGGGGCCGGCACACGACGACGGGCCGTGAGCTCGTCCGGCTCCCGGGCGGCGCCCTGCTCGTCGACACGCCGGGCCTGCGCGAGCTCGGGCTCTGGGCCGACGACGACGGGCTCGACCGGACCTTCGAGGAGATCGACCGGATCGCGGCCGGCTGCCGGTTCCCCGATTGCGATCACGATCGGGAACCGGGCTGCGCCGTGCGGGCCGCCGTCGAGGCCGGGACGATCGACGAGGCGCGGTGGGCGAGCTACCTGAAGCTCCGGCGAGAGCTGCGCTTCCTCGAGCTCAAGAAGGACGAGAAGAGCCGCCGCCAGAACGAGAAGAAGACCGGCCGCGATTTCCACGCCCGGCTCAAGGAAATCAAGAAGAACAAACTGCGGTACCGGTAGCCGCCCCGCCCGATTGACGGTCCAGCCCAAAGCGGCTATCATGCGACCGATCCCATCCAACGGAACCTGCCGGGGAGGTTGGACCATGAAAACGCCGTCACGGGGTTCGATCGGCATCGGCCTCATTCTGATCTCCGTGGGCCTCGCCGCCGGGCCATTCCCCGCGGCGCGGCCGCAAAAAATGGACCAACTCCTCGTATATGGTCAAGGCTTCATGTTCGGGGTCAGGGAGCCGGACGGCTGGCACGGCGACACGGAGCGGGCCGCCTCCCTGAAGGTGAACATCCTCTTCTATCCTGAAGGCCACCGCGGGAAATCGCCCGAGGGCATGATCCGGGTGGGGATCTACGACAAGAAAGACGATAACACCGCCGAGGACCTCCGGGTGGACATGGACGGCTATCGGCGAAAAACTCCCGGCGTACGTTTCGAGGACTTCGACGCCCCACATGGCCTCTATGCGTCGTTCCCCAAGCTCTTTTTCGTCGAAGGGGACTTCTACGAATACGTGGCCTACGTCAATCCCGGGAAAGGCTTCTGGTACCTGTTCTCAGTGGCGCTAAGCACGGGGAAGAGGCCGGCTAGCGGTGAGGAGCTGGAGGCCTTCCGGGCGGTCACGGCGTCGCTCGTGGCGATGGGCGGACGCGCCAAGACCGCGCCCGGCCCGAGCGGCTTCGATGAGGCTTTGAGATCCGCCGAGGCGAACCTGGATCGGAAGAACGGCCGAAAATACGATACCGCGTTCGCACGCAAAGCGGGGCCCTGGCTCTCGAAAGCGCTGGCGGCCTGCACGAAGGGTCTGCCTGACGCGGACCTGGCCCCGTTCACCGTCCTGATCCGGGTATCCGCGTCGGGCAAGCCCGAAGAAGTCCTGGTGAGGCCGGCGACCAAGGTCGCGCTTTGCTTGCGGCCTTCTTTCGTCTCCGCGCAGTGCCCCAAGCCGCCGGGCCCGGCTTGGTGGGTGAAGATGGGCATCGCGATCAGGTGACGCCCGGCCCCGACCCCTGTCGAGAAAGGAACGCCGATGAGATGCAGAATAGGTAGGCGCGCCTGCTTCATGATCATCCTCCTTTACGGATCTACGGTCTTGGCGGCCGCCGCCGGCGGCCCGATCCCTGAAGACGTCCCGGCTCCCGGCCTCAGGCTGGCCGCAGGGGCCGGAGAGCTGGCGCTGACCAAGGGGCTGGCCGTCGGGCTCATCGGCGCATATGGCCGCGCGGCGGTGCCCTCCGACCTGCTGGCCTGGCAGCTGGCCATGGGGACGATGGCCGAGCCGAAGAAAGGCGCGGTCGTCGGCAAGAACGCCAAAGGAGAGGACCAGGCCTGGGCCGCGGTCGAGGCCGGGAAGGAAGGCTGGATCGAGAACCGGGCGCTCGCGGGCGGATACCTGTTCATGGCCGTCGACGCCGCCGTGGCCCGGACGATGATCCTCGAGGCGACGGGCTTCTACGTCGCCTGGATCAACGGCGAGCCCCGGGGCGGCGAGAAATACGGCGCGGACTATCTGCGCCATCCCGTCCGCCTGGCCAAGGGGCGCAACGTGTTCCTCTTCCGGGGCGAGCGGGGCCGCTTCAAGGGCCGCCTCTACGCCCCGCCGGCCGAGATCTTCCTCACCGACAAGGACATGACCCTGCCGGACCTCGTCGTCGGCGAGAAAGGGCCGGTGTGGGCGGGCCTGCGGCTGGTCAACGCGACGGGGGAAAGGCTGGAGAAGACCGAGATCCTCTGGCGCGCGGCCGGGCGTGAAGGGCGGGAGCCGCTGGCCGTTTCGGTGGCGCCGCTCATCACTCATAAGCTGGCCGTGTCGCTCCCGATCGATGCGCCTGCCGCGGAGGGAGCGGTCAAGATCGAGATCAGGGCCCGGGCCCGGGCCGGGAGACGGACGGTCGAGACCCCGCCGTTCGAGATCGAGCTCAAGGCCGTCGCGGCCTCGGCGCACCACAACCGGACCTTCGTCAGCGGGATCGACGGCAGCGTCCAGTACTTCGGCGTGGTGCCGATGGCGGGGGGCGGCGCGGCGAAGCCCGCGCTCGTCTTGACGCTCCACGGCGCGGGCGTCGAGGGCGGCGGCCAGGCCCGGGCCTACGCGCCCAAGGATTGGGCCGTCATCGCGGCGGCGACCAACCGGCGGCCGTACGGATTCGATTGGGAGGACTGGGGCCGGCTCGACGCCCTCGAGGTCCTGGCCGAGGCCCGGCGTCTCTTCGGGACCGACCCGGCCCGGACCTATCTCACGGGGCACTCCATGGGCGGCCACGGCACCTGGCAGATCGGGGCGACCATCCCCGGCCCATGGGCGGCCATCGCGCCGAGCGCCGGCTGGACCAGCTTCTCGTCGTACGGCGGGGGCGTGGCTTACAAGGACCCGTCGCCGGTCGAGAGGATGCTCCTGCGGGCGACGAACCCGAGCGAGACGGCGAACCTGGGCCGTAATTTCCTCCATTACGGCGTCTACGTGCTCCACGGCGACCAGGACGACAATGTGCCGGTGGATCAGGCCCGGTTCATGCGCGGGCTCCTGGGGTCGTTCCATCCCGATTTCGCTTACTACGAGCGGCCGGGCGCCGGCCACTGGTGGGGGAACGAGTGCGTCGATTGGCCGCCGCTCTTCCAATTCCTGAAGGAGCGCGTCCGGCCGCCGGACTCCGGGATCCGTCGGGTCGAGTTCGTCACCGCCAACCCCGGGATCTCGGCGGGCTCCCGCTGGGTCGGGATCCTGACCCAGAAGAAGCCGCTCGAATGGAGCAAGGTCGTGATCGAAAAGGACGAGGCGGGAAGATCGTTCAAGGGGACGACGGAGAACGTCGGGCGGCTGGCGATCGACGTCGCGGAGAACGGATCGGACGGCCCGGTCACGGTCGAGCTCGACGGGTCCCGCCTCGAGATCGCGCCCGCACCTGGCTCGGGCACCGTCTATTTGGAGCGGAACGGGAAGGGCTGGGCCCGGACGGAAGCGCCCGCTCTCGGTTCGAAAGGCCCGCACCGCTCCGGCGGCTTCAAGGACGCCTTCCGGCACGGTTTCGTGTTCGTCTACGGTACGCGCGGCGACGCCGCGGAGGACGCCCGGGCCTTCGGCAAGGCCAGGTTCGACGCCGAGACGTTCTGGGTCCGCGGCAACGCCGGCATCGAGGTCCTGCCCGACACGGCCTTCGACCCGGCCCGCTTCAAGGACCGGAGCGTCATCCTCTACGGCAACGCCGATACGAACGCCGCCTGGACGAAGCTCCTGGCCGGTTCGCCGGTCGAGGTCCGGAAGGGCTGGGCGCGGATAGGGGAGAAGCGCTACGAGGGACCCGGTTACGCGGCTTATTTCGTCCGGCCGCGCCCCGGGAGCGATACGGCCTCGGTCGGCGCGGTCGCCTGGACCGGCCCCGCCGGATGGGTGGCCGCCTCGCCGGGGCAGTATTTCATCAGCGGGGCCGGATTCCCCGATCTGCTGTTCTTCTCGGCGGAGAGCCTGCGCCTCGGGACGGACGGCGTGCGGGCCATCGGCTGGTTCGGCGACGACTGGAGCCTCGAACGCGGCGACATCGTCTGGAACGAGGGGCGGGCGCGATAGCCGAGGCGAAGGCTAATAGGCGCGGCCGCGAGGCACGACAAAAAGAAGGCTTATCGTTTGCTCCGAAGAATTCAATTCGAAGATCAGCCGATATTCGCCGACTCGAAGCCTGAATCGCCCTTGGAACTTCCCCTCGAGCGCGCGCACATCCTTGTGACGAAGCGGGTTCTCCAACGCCGCCAACTGTTGAACTCGCTCATATATTCTTGCGTGAACGGACGTTTCCAGCTTTCCGAGAGCTTTTCGAGCGGCTCCCGAGAAGACGACGTTCCAGGTCTTTTTGGACATCCTCTATAGGGACGCCCTTGCCCTCCCGAATTTCTCGCGAGGCGGCCTGGACCTTTTCATAGAGTCCCGGGATCGCCAGAAGCTCAAGGGTTTCTTTGCGGCTCTCGATATACTCGTCGATCAACTCGATAACGATATCGTTCATCTTCCTGTTCTCCAGGCTGGCGGCGGCTTTGAGGAGGTTCTTCTTTTTCTCGGGGATGCGGATCGTGGCGGTTTCCATGGGCTTCTCCTCAAAAGTAGATTAATCGCTTAAGCGCTTTTTGTCAATAGCTTCTGTTGACAAGCTCCTATATTGAGGAAGACGAACGAGGGCGAAGGAGCTTCTCAGTGAACATGACTTGAGTTTTCTGCCCGGACGGACTTAAATGGAAAAGACCGTCCGGGATCTGAGAAAGGCAGAAATGAGAACAACCGTCGACAAATCCGTTCTTTTGCTGCTGGCCGTGCTCGCCCCGATCTTTGTCGCCGCCGCCGCGACGGGGCAGGCCGTCGCTCCGTCCGGCGCCTTCGATCCCCAGAGGACCATCTCCGTCGAGGCGCTCAGGGAGGATCTCGAGGTCCTCTGGAACATCCTGGAGGAGGGGCACGGCGGATTCGACAGGTACACCCCGGTCACCGCGCTGCGGAAGAGCTTCGATGCCGTCGCGGCGGGGCTGACTGCCCCGCTGACCGAGCTCGACTTCTACCTCCGGCTCCTGCCGCTCGTCGCGGAGATCAAGGACGGCCACACGCGGCTGACCCCGTCGCCGGCGGCCTCGTCCTGGCTCGACGGCCGGCCCGTGTTCTTCCCCTTCGAGCTCCGGTTCCTGAAAGGCAAGGTCTACATCTTCAGGAACTTGAGCGGGGAGGCGGGGCTTTCCGACGGCTCCGAGCTCCTGGCCGTCGACGGCACGCCCGTCGGCGATGTCGTGGCCGCGCTCCTGCCGCTCGTCCCGAGCGACGCCGGCATCCGCACGGCCCGCCTCCGGCGCCTCGAGCACCCGGCCTCGTTCGGCCGCCTGTTGGCCCTGCGGTTCGGTCTCAAGGAATCGCGCCGGGTCCGCTTCCTCCCGGCCGGCGGCGGGGAGGCGAGGGAGGTCTCCGTGGCGGGCCTTCCGGTGGTCGGGACCGTCCGGCTGCTGCGGGAGCGGTATCCCGCGACGGGCGAGGGCCGCCCGCTTTACGAGTTAGCCTTCCGTGAGGGGTGCGCCGTGCTGACCGTCCGGCAGTTCGGCGACGATCCGGACAAGGCCAGTCCCCGGTACCTCGAGTTCCTCGAGCAGGCTTTCCGCACCCTCGAAGAGAAGAGGACGCCGGGCCTGGTCATCGACCTGCGCGGCAACGGCGGCGGGCGGGACGAATACGCCAAGCTCCTGTTCGCCCACGTCATGGACCGGCCGTTCATCTATTACGCGGGCCTGGAGACGAAGAAGGACGACTACGACCTCTTCCGGTACACGAAAGAGAGCGCCGCGGACAAGGAGGAGCTGAAGACGCCGCTCCATAAGAACGAGAGGGGCTGGTTCAATGTCCTGGGCCATCCCAACCGCGGCCTCCAGATGCCCGCGGAGCCCGGATTCCGGGGGCGGGTGGCCATCCTCATCGACGGCGGCAGCTTCTCGGCGACGGGGGAGACGACGTCCGCCTTCCATTACTATAAAAAAGCCGTGTTCTTCGGGGAAGAGTGCGGGTCGGGCTACTACGGCAACACGTCGGGGTTCATGGTCACGGCGACGCTGCCCCGGAGCGGCCTCCAGGTCCGGGTCCCGCTCGTCCTCTATACGATGGCCGTCGACAACTATCCCAAGGACCGCGGCCTGGTGCCCGATTTCCCGGTGACGCCGACGATCGGGGACATCCTGGCCGGCCGCGACCCGGTCATGGAGAAGGCGCTGGCCTATCTGGAGAAGAGATAGGCGTTGGTGCCCAGGGCGGGACTCGAACCCGCAAGGCCTTGCGGCCGCGACATTTTAAGTGTCGTGCGTATACCAATTCCGCCACCCGGGCGGGGGGACGGTCAGATTATATGCCAGGGCGGCTCCCGAAACAACGCGCGGCCCGGGCTCGGCCGCGGCTCCTTGGGGAACTCCCGATCATGCGGGCCTTCCTTGACAGCCTCCTCGGGGCCGCATATGCTTCCTGAAAAGCCGGATCCCGGAGAGAGGACGCTCATGTGTTCTTGGGCGAAGGCCCTGATGATGCTGGGGGCCTTGGGGCTGGCCTTTGCCGCCTGCGGGCCGGCGGCGAGCGGGCCGGGCGAGACCCGCTCCCAAGCGCCGCTGACCATCGGCGAGACCGGGCTCATCGACCCGTCCGGGACGACGATCGAGCGGCGCTTCAGGGCGCCGGGAGGATTCGTCCGGACCGCCGAAGCCGCAGGGTCCTTCGGCGCCTATCTGAGGGACCTGCCCCTCAAGCCGCACGGCGCGGAGGTCCGGCTGTACGACGGCCGGATTAAGGGCGGCCCCGGGGTGCACGAGGCCGTCGTCGACCTCGATATCGGCCGGCGCGACCTCCATCAATGCGCGGACGCGGTGATCAGGCTCCGGACCGAGTACCTCTACTCGCGCGGCGAGTACGACCGGATCCACTTCGACCTCACGAACGGCTTTCGGGCCGACTACGCCGAGTGGGCGCGGGGGAAGCGCGTGGTCGTCACCGGCGACGCCGCCAGGTGGGAGGAGCGGGCCGCGCCCTCCAATTCGCGGAGGGACCTCTGGAGCTATCTCGAGCTCGTTTTCGCCTACGCCGGGACCTGGTCGCTGGCCCGGGAGCTCCGCCCGGTCCCCGCGGCGGATATCCGCGCCGGCGACGTGTTCATCGTCGGCGGATCGCCGGGACACGCCGTGATCGTCGTGGACCTGGCGGTCGACGGCGGGAGCGGGGAGAAGATCTTCCTGCTGGCCCAGAGCTATATGCCCGCCCAGGAGATCCATGTCCTGCGGAATCCGTCGGACGGCGCGACCGGACCCTGGTACCGCGTTCCCGGCGCGACGCTCGTGACCCCGCAATGGACGTTCGCCGCGACGGACCTGAAAAGGTTCGAGGATCGATGAAGGAGGGAAGATGACGCTCCTGAAGAAGGGCGGTGCCCTTGACACGATCGGGATTCGGCGGTTGTCCGGGATCATGGCCCCGGCCGTTCTCCCGGCCCTCCTGGCGCTCGTCCTGGCCGCGGGCCCGCCGATGCGGACGCAGGCCCCGCGTCCGGAGGGCCCGCCGCAGCGCGCCCACGCCGAGGTCGACGGCCTGGCCCTCACGCCGCCCATGGGCTGGTATCCCTGGAACATGTTCGGCGAGGAGCCCCAGAACGAAACGCTCATCCGGGAGATCGCCGACGCGCTCGTCGCGAGCGGCATGAAGGACGCGGGCTATGCCTACGTCGGCCCCGACGAGGGCATCTGCTTCTCTCGCGGCAAGAACGGAAAGCTCACGGCGAACCTGGCGCGCTATCCCTCGGGCCTGCGCGGGCTTGGCGATCACATCCACCGCCAAGGTCTCAAATACGCCCTCTACACGGACGCCGGGACGAAGACCTGCAGCGGGGCCATGCCCGGGACCAAGGGCCGCGAGTTCGAGGACATGCGGGCGTTCGCCGAGTGGCGGGCCGACTACATCAAGATCGACTGGTGCAACAGCCAGGGCCAGGACATCGTCGACGCGTACTCGATCCTCGGCAAGGCCCAGCGCGCCGCCGGGCGACCCGTCGTTCACAGCCTCTGCTCCTGGGGCGACGGCTATCCCTGGGTTTGGGCCGGCGCCATCGGGCACATGTGGCGGACGACGGCCGACATCTGCGCTCCCGGAAAGGCCGACTGGGACCGGGCCCTGCGTATCGCCTTCGCCAACGAGAAGCTGGCCGAATTCGCCGCTCCGGGCCGCTGGAACGACCCCGACATGATGATCGTCGGCATGCCCGGCTTGACCGAGGCCCAGAACCGGAGCCTGTTCAGCCTGTGGTGTCAGATGTCCTCCCCCCTCATCGCCGGCAACGACCTCCGCGGTATGAGCGCCTCTACGGCGGGTATCCTGACCAACCTCGAGGCCATCGCCGTCGACCAGGACCCGCTCGGCGTCCAGGGCCGGGTCATCTGGAACGACGGCAACGTCAGCCTCTGGGCGGGGAAGCCGCTTTTCGACGGTAGCCTGGCCGTACTGGTACTCTACCGGGGCAAGTACCGGGCGGAGAAGAAGATCACGTGGGAAGAGCTCGGCCTCAAGGCCGCCGACGAGCTCTATGTCCGCGACCTTTGGAAGCACGAGACGAGCGGACCGCACGCCGGGAGCTTCACGGTCTCCGTCGGCCCCGACGACGTGGCCTTCCTGCGGCTCTCGAAAAAACCCGACCTCCCCGTGCCGCCCGTCATCGTGGCCGACACGTATCTCATCTCGCTTCGTTCGACGAAAGCCAGGCCCGAGAAGCTCTCGGGAACGCTTACGGTCGCGAACAAGGGGAGCTCGGATCTTCCGCCCTGGCGGGTCGATCCCGAGTCGCTGCCGCCGTGGCTTTCGGTCGAGGTCACGGGAAGCGGAAGGACACAGGCCTTCGTCAACACGGTCTCGACCGCCGGGCTGAAAAAGGGCTCCTACCACGCGGTCGTCCGGGCGGACAACGTCGAGCCCGTGTCGGGCCGGCCGATGACCGCGCTCTACTACGACGTCGATCTCGAGGTTCCGCGGACCGTCAAGAGGTGAGCCATGGCTGACGCGAAGCCGGTGACCGTATCCGCCGTCCCGCCTACCCTCAAGGAACGCTTGCTCTCCCTGGACTTTTTCCGCGGCCTGACCATGTTCTTCCTCATCGGCGAGAGCACGCTCCTCTACGAGCATCTCCGCGACCCCGGCCTCGCCGGAACGGTCCTCCACGCCATCGGCACCCAGCTCGAGCATCATCCCTGGGCCGGGCTGCGCGGCTGGGACCTCGTGCAGCCGTTCTTCATGTTCATCGTCGGAACGGCCCTGGCCTTTTCCGTGGCCAAACGGGAGGAGAGAGGGGAGAGCCGGTCGAGGATCACCAAACACGTCGTCATCCGCTCCCTCCTCCTGCTCCTGCTCGGCTGGGCCCTCTACTGCATCGAACCGGGCCGCATCACCTTCCGCTTCCAGAACGTCCTGGCCCAGCTCGGCGTGACCTATCCCATCGCCTATGTCCTGATGAGGAAGAAAGCCCGGACCCAGATCGCCTGGAGCTTCGCCCTCATCGTCCTGACCGAGGTCGTCTACCGGACGTTCGCGGTGCCGGGCTACGACCAGCCCTTCGTCCCGGACCACAACTTCGGATCATGGGTGGACATGCTCCTCGGGGGGGAGCTATCGGCGGGCCATTGGGTCGCGTTCAACGCCATCCCGACGGCGGCCCACACGATCTGGGGTGTCCTCGCCGGTCAATGGCTCATGCGCGCCGTGCCGCCTAAGACCAAGATCGCCTGGCTGGCCGGCCTCGGGGCGGCCGGGATCGCCGGCGGCTTCGCCCTGACCGCGGTGACGCCGATGATCAAGCGTATCGCCACCAGCTCGTTCGTGGTGGCGACCGGCGGCATTTGCCTCCTGGCGCTGGTCCTGTCCTATTGGGTCGTCGATGTCCGGAAATGGTGCCGCGGGGCCGTCTTCTTCAACATCGTCGGGATGAATTCGCTGGCCATCTATCTTTTCCAGGAAAGCGGCGGGACGGTCTGGGTGAGGAAGCTCGTCCACCCGTTCACGATGGCCTTCGGCGGCTGGATCGGCGAGCTCCCGGCCGAGATCCTCACGAGCGGCGCCGCCTGGGCCGTGCTCTGGTATATGTGTTACTGGCTCTACAAGAAAAGGATCATCATCAAGATCTAGAACGGAGCGAGGGGCATTGCACCGCGACCGGCCGCGGCCCGGCCGTCTAAGCGCCGGATTTTCGCTCGAGATCGTCGACCATCGAGCGCAGCTTTTCCTTTTCGCCCCGATTTTTCTTGTACAGTATGCGGATCAGGATCCCCAGGGTGCACAAGAGCAGCAGGACGCTCAGGAGCGACGCGTTGAGCAGCGGGATCCTGATGTCCTGGAGCAGGGTCCAGACTCCGGCATCGGCGAGATAGGACAGGATGGTCAGGACGGCCAGAACGAGAATCCACCAGATCATGGGAACCTCCCTTCGGCGATGGCTGGGGGGCGGAACGGTACGAACGCGCAGGCCGGCACCCCGATAGATCCCATCATCGGGGTCAATATAGGACAGCCGATCCCGGCTGTCAATGAACGAGAAATCCTCCTAGCCGGCCGGCTCCATCACGACGGCCGTGCCGTAGCACAGCACTTCCGTGACCCCCTGCATGATCTCGGTCGCGTCGTAGCGGACGCCGATGACGGCGTTGGCCCCGCGCTCGATGGCGTGGTTGACCATCATCTCGAAGGCCTCGCCCCGAGTTTGCTCGCAGAGCTCCGAGAACAGGGTGATGTTGCCCCCGACGATCGTCTGGAGCGACGCGCCGATCGTGCCGAAGACCGATCGCGACCGAACCGTGATCCCCCGCACCACCCCGAGCGACTTGACGACGCGGTAACCGTCGATGGTGAAGGCCGTCGTCGTCATCCCGAAGATCTCCCGGGGCTGGGCCGCTTTCACTCGCTCCTCCTCACCCATGCCCTCGTAGCACCCCAGGCAGACGTCGGCCGTCTTGAAATGGTAGAGCGACGGGAAATCCCTCCCGCAGACCTTGCATCTCATTGTCCCCCCTCCTTCTTCTCCTCTTTGGCGTCCTTCTTCGGCACGGGCGGCGCCGCCAGATCCGGCCTCGGATCGCCGAAGATATAGTGGCCGAACCAGGCCAAGTTGTGCTCCATGACCGCCCGCATGGACTTTGGCTTGGTGATGCCGTGGCCGTAGCCCTTGTAAACGATCATTTCTACCGGCACGCCGCGGTCCTCGAGCCCCTGGCGCAGCTCATAGGCGTTGGGGATGGGCACCCGCCGGTCGAACTCGCCGTGCTGGATGAGCGTCGGCGTTCCCGCCTTCTTGATGTAGGACATGGGCGAGGTCTTGGCGTAGATGGCCGGATCGTCGGCCGGATCGTCGCCCAGGTAGTTGATGGTGAACGGCGTGATGTCGGTGTTGTAGTAGTAGGTGGCCCAATTGGATATGCCCGCCCCGACCGAGATGGCCTTGAACGCCCGCGACGAGGCCGTCAGGAACGCGGAGATGTAGCCGCCCTGGCTCCAGCCCATGCAGCCGACCCGGGCCGGATCGACCCAGCCCTTCTTGACCAGATGATCGACCCCCGACAGGACGTCCCAAGCGTCGCCTACACCCAGGTTGCGGATGTTCAGCATACGGAACTTCTCGCCGTACCCGGCGCTGCCCCGGTAGTTGACCTTGAGGACGAGCGCGCCCCTCGCGGCCCAGACGTCGGCCGGGTAGTACCTCAGGTCCGCCGCCAGGATGGGCCGGTCGACGCCGGTCGGCCCGCCGTGGATGACGCACAGCAGGGCGTGGGTCTTCGCCGGATCGAAGTCGGCCGGCTTGACCAGGACGCCCTCGATCGTCGTCCCGTCCTTGCTCTTCCAGGAGACGACCTCGCGCGTGCCCAGGACCAGGCCTTTGACCTGATCGGTCATCCGCGTCAGGACCCGGGGTTTCCAGGGGAGCCCCGAGACGCCGATCTCGCCGAGGGCGGCGGGGGAGTGGACGACGAACGCCAGGCGCTTCCCGTCCGTCGAGAAGCTGAAGCCCGAGACCATCGCGGCGTCCGGTCCGCTGACGCGCTCGACGGCGAGCGACGACGGATCGAGCCGGAAGAGATGGGCGGCGGTCCTCTGCGAGGCCGAGAAATAGATGCCGTCCGCGTTCCAGGCCGAGACGTTGGGATTCTCGTCGAAGGCCCGGACAGCGGCTTGAATCGGGCTCCGCCCGACGCGGGGACGACGGCCAGGACGCTGTTGCGGGCGAAGTAATCGGGCCGGCCCAGGCGCTCGAGAACAGGATCGACCGGCCGTCCGGCGACCACACGGGCCCGCCGTCCGGGCCGGGCTGGTCGACGATCTTGGTGACGACATCGCCGGCGAGCTCGAGAACATAGATGTCCGAAGTCCCGCCGTTGATCAGGTCGGGATCGATCGCCGCGCCGAACGCGATCCGCTTCCCGTCCGGCGACCAGCTGAAGCCCCCGACCGTGAACGACTTGCCGCTCGTCCGGCGCGTTCCCGCCTGCGGGGCGCGCAGGGCCTCGGCCGCATCGACGGTGTAGAGATGGGTATGGGCGTATTCGCGGCGCACGACGGCGTAATCGCCGTAATGATCCTTGCGGGCCTTCGACTCGTCCGGGACCGGATCGCCCGCGGTGAAGGCGATCGTCTTTCCGTCGGGCGACCAGTCGAAGCCGCCGACACCCGTTTCCGCCTTGGTCAGCTGGACCGCTTCGCCGCCGTCGGGCCGGATGGCGAAGAGCTGGGACTTGTCGTCGACGCGCGACGAGGTGAAGGCGATCCAGCGGCCGTCGGGCGACCAGGTCGGATCGGACGAGGATTTCTTGCCCCGGGTCAGCGGGATGGCCTCCCCGGACGCGATGTCCATGAGCCAGATCTGGGTGACGTAGGCGTCCTGTTCGAAGTCGGCCTCCGTGACCGTGTAGGCGATCCGGGTCCCGTCGGGCGAAAGCCGGGGCGTGCCGACCGACTTCAGGGCCAGGAGGTCCTCGACGGTCGGGGCGCGGCGCGCGTCCGCCGCTTGGGCCCGGGCGAGCATCGTGAATGTGGCCGCGACGGCCAGGACAACGAGCAAAAGGCGGGTGGTCTTCTTCATGGGAACTCCTCAGCGTAATCCTACGCCAGGAGATACGCCGGGACAAGGACCAAGGTTGCCCGGGCTCGGACGAAAGGGAAGGGGAGACCCGGCGTCAGCCCGTCCGGCCGAGGCAGAGCCGGACGTGATCGAGGTTCGTCGACATGACCTTCCGGCAGTCCTCCGACGCCTCGGCGAGGGCCAGACCCTCCTCGAGGAGCTTTCGGGCCGGCTCCAGGTCGACCGTCGGGTCCTGGCGGTGCATCTTGATGATCATATAGGCGGTGTTGTTCAGGCCCCAGGCCAACCGGACCGGGCTGTTCAGCCCCCGGGCCTGCCGGACATATTCAAGGTAGTACTGGAGCGCGGCGACGAGGTTCCCCTCGGCGTCATACTTTTCGGCTTTGGCCTTGGCCGCCAGCCAGCCGTCCCAGGAGATGGGCTGGATGCGGGCCTCGTCCTGCGAAGGAGAGGGGAAGACCGCGGCGGCCGCCGCCGTTCCCGCGAGGGCGGCCAGGAAGACCGCCAACCCCAGGAACGCGGCTTTTTTCATTTTAAAACTGGGCGTTGATCCCGGCGTTGAGGACGCCCTTGTAGCCGGCCCCGATCTCGGCGAAGAAGGCGATGTTCCTCCCGAAGCGCAGCCCGAGGGCGTTGATGTGGAAGGTCGGCAAGGCCTTGTTGAGCGTGTCGGTCTCCTCGCCCTCGGTGTACGTGCCGTGGCGGAGGCGGACGCCGAAGCCGGCCCCGGAGTAGAGCTGGAAGCCGGGCCGCATGACCCAGCGGTAGTCGAGCTCGACGGCCCCGACGTAATTGCTCTCCTCGAACGCGCCGACCGTCGAATCGCCGATACGCAGGTCGCCCGACGACTTGTAGCCGCCCACGGCGAAGCCGAAGCCGAACCGGTCGTTCCTCGAATGATGGTAGGTCAGGAACGGCACGCCGGTGTACTTGACCTCGTTCTTGCTGAACGTGCCGAGGGTGATGATGACGGTCAAGACGTCCCCGAGGACGTCGGCCATTTGGTCGATGGACAGCACGCCGTAGGACAGGGAGAGATCGTGCCGGCGCGTCTGGCCGAAACCGGCGCCGGTGAGGACGAACGCCGCGAGCGTGAGGACGACGACGGGCTTGAGGATGCGCTTGACGGCCATCGGAAAGACCTCCTGGACGATAGATGTATGAATCCACCGTTTTTGTCGGACGGCGGCCTCTAATGTTGAATTTCCGGCTTTGTCCAATCAGATATTGAATATATCAGCCGGCTGGCCGATAATGTCCCCAGGAAGATGCTCAAATCCCCGCCCTGGTTCGCTAGTCTCGCCAGTCTCTTTCTCACGGCTGGCGTCATTTTTCTTGCGGCCGGAAGGCTCGACTTCTGGCAGGGCTGGATCTTTCTCGGTTTGACAGTGGCTTCGTTGGCGGGAACCGCCATGTCCCTCAGGAAGAATCCCGGGCTCGTCTCCGAACGAATTCATCCCGGCAAGGGGACCAAGTGGTGGGACAAGGGCTACTTTCTCCTGTCGACCCCTTTTTGGTTCGCCGCGATCATCGTCGCCAGTCTCGATTCCGGGCGCGGGCATTGGGGCCGGGACCCCGTCCTGATCGTCTACGTCGGGGCCGTGGCCGCGTTCGCCGTCGGCCAGGCGCTCTATGTGTGGGCCAAGGCGGTCAATCCGTTCTTCTCGAGCGTCGCCCGCATCCAGACCGAACGGGGCCAGACGGTCTGCCGGGAGGGACCCTACCGGTTCTGCCGCCATCCCGGCTACCTCGGGGGCGTGCTGTTCGGGATGGCGACGCCCGTCGTCCTCGGCTCGTACTGGGCTCTCATCCCCCAGGCGGCCGCCGTCGTCCTCCTCGTCGGCCGGACCTTCCTCGAGGATCGCATGCTCAAGCGCGACCTTCTCTGGTACACGGAATACGCCCAAGCGGTCCGCTACAGGCTCATCCCGGGCGTCTGGTGACGCCCGCGCCGGCCGGGCCGCCCAGCGGTGTTTTGACAGTCCCGCGCATCCTCTGATATATAGCGAGCTTCGAACGCCCTCGAGGAGAGTGCCGCCGTGACGCTGAATTCCCGCCTTCGTTCCACCCTTCGGTTCGCCGTCGCCGGAATGGCCCTGTTCGCCGCGATCGCCGCCCTGCGCGGGACCGCGGCCGCGGCCTCCGTCACCGATCCGAAAGCCCAGTTCGGGTTCTCGGTCGGCGACGACTACCAGCTCGTCAACTATCGGCAGCTCGTCGCTTATTGGAGGAAGCTCGACGCCGAATCCGACCGGATGAAGATCGTCGAGATCGGGAAGACCGCCGAGGGCCGGACGATGATCATGGCCGTCATTACCTCGCCGAGAAACCACGCCCGGCTGGCCCGCCTCAAGGACATTTCGATGCGCCTGGCCCTCGCGGAGGGCCTGGGCGACGCGGCCGCCCGCAAGCTCGCCGCCGAGGGCAAGGCCGTGGTCTGGATCGACGGCGGGCTCCACGCGACCGAGATCCTCGGCTCGCAGCAGCTGGTCGAGCTCGTCTGGCGGATGGTCTCCCGGGACGATCCGGAGACGCTCCGCATCCTCGACGACGTCGTGCTGCTGGCCGTGCCGGCCAACCCCGACGGCCTCGACCTCGTCGCCGATTGGTACATGCGCGAGAAGGACCCGGCCAAGCGGTCGATGGGCGGGGTGCCCGTCCTCTACCAGAAGTACATCGGGCACGACAACAACCGCGATTTCTACATGAACACCCAGCCGGAGACCAAGGCCATGAGCCGGCAGCTCTACATCGAGTGGCATCCCCAGATCCTCTACAACCACCATCAGACCGGTCCGGCCGGGACGGTGCTCTTCGCGCCGCCTTTCCGCGATCCCTTCAACTACGCGTTCGATCCGCTCATCCCGGTCGGTCTCGACCTCGTCTCGGCCTCCATGCACAACCGCTTCGTCACCGAGGACAAGCCCGGGGCGACGATGAGGTCGGGCGCCGGCTATTCGACCTGGTGGAACGGCGGGCTGCGGAGCACCGGCTACTTCCACAACGTCATCGGCATCCTGACCGAGGCCATCGGCAGCCCGACACCGGTCGACATCCCCTTCATTCCGGAGCGGCTGCTGCCGAAGCACGATTATCCGTATCCCGTCGCGCCGCAGAAATGGCACTTCCGGCAGTCGATCGAATACGCCATCACCGCCGACATGGCCATCCTGGACGTCGCTTCCAAACACCGCGAGGATTTCCTCTACCGGCGCTACCTCATGGGCAAGCACGCCATCGGGCTGGGGAGCAAGGACACCTGGACCATCGTGCCGGGCACGGTCGCCGAGGTGCGGGCGGCTGTCGAGAAGGACAGCAAGAGCGCCGGCGGAACGGCCCCGGCGCAGGCCCAAGGCGGTCCGGCCGGCGGATTCGGCCGGCCGCGGGGAGTGGACAAGAAGTACTACGATGGCATTTTCGACAAGGCCAAGCGCGATCCGCGCGGCTACGTCATCCCCGCCGACCAGGCCGACTTCCCGACGGCGACCAAGTTCGTCAACGCTCTCCTCGAGAGCGGCGTCGCGGTCGAGCGGGCCAAGGCCGATTTCGGGATCGCGGGCCGGACCTATCCGAAGGGCTCTTATGTCGTCAGGACGGCCCAGGCCTTCCGGCCGCACGTGCTGACCATGTTCGAGCCCCAGGACCACCCCAACGACATCCCTTACCCGGGCGGGGCGCCCAATCCGCCCTACGACGCGGCCGGCTGGACGCTGGCCTACCAGATGGGCATCGCGTTCGACCGGATACTCGACGCGTTCGACGGCCCCTTCGAGAGGCTGCCGGGCGTCATCCGGCCGCCGGCGGGCGCCATCGCCGCCGGGGCGGGAGCGGCCGGCTACCTGCTCGACCATCGCGTCAACGATACCTTCGTCGCGGTCAACCGCCTGCTCAAGGCCGGCGAGAAAGCCTACTGGCTGAAGACGGAGGTCGAGGCAGCCGGCCGGACGATCCCGGCGGGAACGATCTGGGTCCCGGCGTCGACGGGCGCGGCCGGGATCCTGCAAAAAGCCGCCAAGGAGCTGGGCCTGAGCGTCGACGGCCTCGCGGAAGTCCCGAAAGGCGCGGCCTTCGAACTGCGGCCGCTGCGGATCGGGCTGTGGGATACCTACGGCGGCTCGATGGCCTCGGGCTGGATCCGCTGGCTCCTCGAACAGTTCGAGTTCCCCTACGAGCTCGTCTTCGCGCCGCAGCTCGACGCGGGCGATCTGGCGTCGAAGTTCGACGCGCTCGTCTTCGTCGGCGGGTCCATCCCGCGCGTGCCGGCCGCCGGGCCGGATGGGCAGGCCGGCGGGATGCGGGATTTCCAGATGCCCGCTCCGGCCAACGTCCCCGACGAGTACAGGGCCCGGGTCGGCCGGGTCACGGCCGAGAAGACCGTCCCCGCGCTCCGGCAATTCGTCGAAGCGGGCGGGACGATCCTGGCCCTGGATTCGGCCACCGTTCTGGCGGAGCATTTCGGGCTGCCGCTCGTGAACGCCCTCGTCGAGAAGTCCCAGGACGGCAAGGAGACCCCGCTCCGGTCCGAGAAGTTCTACGTGCCGGGCTCCGTCCTGCGGGCCCGGGTCGATCCGGCCCACCCGCTGGCCCACGGCCTGTCCGCGACGGTCGACGTCTTCTACGACAACACGCCCGCGTTCGCGCTCCCGCCCGACGCCGAGCTCCGGGGGGTCAGCCCCGTCGTCTGGTTCGACGACGGCAAGCTCCTGAGGAGCGGCTGGGCCTGGGGCGAGACCTATCTGCGACGGAGCGTCCAGGTCGCCGAGGCGCTCGTGGGCCAGGGCAAGGTCTTTCTCTACGGGCCCGAGATCGCCTTCCGCGGCCAGCCCCACGGCACCTTCAAGCTGCTTTTCAACGGCCTGTATTACGGCCCCGCCGCCACCGTCGAATTGAAATAAAGAAGGGACCTGGTCTTCACAAACGCCATTGTTCCCCTGGAGACGTGAAGACCTGGCACCGGCCGGGTCGAACGGATCTCAGCCGGCTACCCGATCAAGGTGCGGACAAGCAGCAGGGCACCCATCGCGGCGAGGCAGCCGTTGACCAAACGAGCGAAGTGTCCGGGGGGGATCCTTTTATTCAGCAGGCCGCCCAGGATCACCCCGAGGACGATGGCGGGCAGCGACCACACAAAGGACGACAAGACCTCCGAAGTCCACATCCCGGCCAGGCCGTGACCGGCGAGGACCATCAAACCCGTCGGCAGGAAATAGCCCGACAACGTGGCCCGAAAGTTCTCCGGGGGCCAGCCCTTGAGCATCCCGTAGGCGACGACGGGCGGGCCATTGGTGTTGTAGGCGCCGCCGAGGACCCCCGCGATCCAGCCGACGAACCAGGGCGCCCAGGCCTTCTCGCCGGTGATCCGGACCCTCGGCCTCATCAGGCCGAAGATCCCGTAGAGGAGGATGAGTGAGCCCCAGGCCGACCTTGAGCGGCCCCTCGGGCAGGCGCGCCAGCCCGTAGATCCCGACGGGGATGCCCAAAAGCGATGCGACGACGAGCCGGCCGGCCGACCGCAGCTCGATCCGCCGCCAGCTCCCGGCCAGGATCATCAGGGAGATCGTCGGTCCCATGAAGGCGACGAGCGGCGAGGCCGTCTTGAGCCCGACGACCATGGCCAGCAGGGGCATGGCCACGACCGCGTCGCCGAAGCCGATGGCCGACCGGACGAAGGCCGAGGCGAAGATGATCCCGACGATCGCCGCCGGCACGGTCAGCTTTTCTTCTTCTTCCGGCCCAGGATGCCGCCGCTCAGGAACAGTCCGGCGCCGAGGACGAAGCCGAAGTTGTACCAGCTGCCGTTGTTGTGGACCTCGTAGAGCCGGACGGCCTTGCTGAAGATCGAAATAACGAAGGTGACGGGCGAGATGAACCCGTGCCAAAGGCCGAGGAGGAACCCGGCCGTATGGCCGTCGGCGTCGGGCGTTTTTTCGAGGTCGTTCCGCCCCGGCGCACAGCCGGCCAGGACGAGCACGGCGACGAGGATCGCGGTCAGGATGATCGAGCGTCTCATTGTTCCCTCCTACTCGGGACGATGGGCGCATTCTATCCCAAACGGGCCTCCGTTCCAACAGGCCGTCCGGCGGCGGGCGCCCGGTCCGGGCGCCGACCGGGCGGCTTGCCTTTATCCGGGCATGACGATAGAATAACGTCCTCGACAAGGACCGCAAAACCACCGACGGAGGAGGACAACATGAAAGGGGATCCGAAACTCATCAAGGTTCTCAACTCGCTGCTCGCCGACGAGCTGACGGCCATCAACCAGTACATGGTCCACTCGGAGATGTGCGACAACTGGGGTTACGACAAGCTCCACAAGACCATCGAGAAGCGGGCCATCGACGAGATGAAGCATGCCGAGAAGCTCATCGGCCGCATCCTGTTCCTCGAAGGCCTGCCGATCGTCAGCGATCTCAAGAAGCTCTTCATCGGCGCCGACATTCCCAAGATGTTCGTGAACGACCATGTCGCCGAGCAAGGGGCCATCAAATCCTACAACGAAGCCATCATTCTGGCCGGGAACCTCAAGGACTATGCCACCCGCGAGATCCTCGAATCCATCCTCAAGGACGAGGACGCCCACATCGACGGGATCGAAGAGGTCCAGGACCAGATCGGCCAGATGGGCCTGCAGATCTTCCTGACGACCCAGGTCGGCTGAGCCGCGAACTCCCGATGCTGGCCGCGGCCCTTCTCTGGGGGTCGGTCTGGGGGCTGGGCGAAGCGACCCTCGGGCATCTGCTCCACTTGGTCCGCATCCCCGGGCTGCCCGGCTTGGTCATGGCCCCGTTCGCCGTCCTGGTGATGGGGCGCGCGGCCGCCCGGTCGCGGAGCGCCTCGGCCGTCTTCCTGGCCGGAGCCGTCGCCGCCGGGTCCAAGCTCTTCGACCTGCTCGTTCCAGGGACGGATCTCTTGGCTATCGCCAATCCCATGCAGGCCATCCTGCTCGAAGCCCTGGCCGGGACCTGCTGGGTCGCTTTCGAGAAGAGCCGGAAGAACGGGAACGTGCCCGCTTTCCCGGCCATCATGAGACCGGGAATCACCGGAAACGTCCCCATTCCCCGGTGAGCCGGCGATGAAGATCCCCGCGTTGAAAAAGAAGATCGAGACCGCGGGGATGAGCCGCCGCAGCTTCCTGCGCTGGAGCGCCCTCGTCGGCTCGTCGGCCGCCGCGACGAAAGGCCTCGCCGCCGGCTTCCGCCGCCGCGATCCCCGCCACGCCCTGGTCGAACAAGGCGCCGTCGAAGAGCGGATGATCCGCACGGGCTGTCCCTCCCACAACTGCGGCGGCCGCTGTCTCCTCAAGGTCTTCGTCCGCGACGGCCGCATCGTCCGCATCGAGACCGACGACCGCCCGGGCGACACGCTGGCCGATCCCCAGCTCCGGGCCTGCGTCCGTGGCCGGGCCTACCGCAAGCGGCAGTATCACCCCGACCGCCTCATGCACCCCTTGAAGCGGGTGGGGAAGAGGGGCGAGGGAAAATTCGAGCCCATCGGCTGGGACGAGGCCCTCGACCGCATCGCCTCCGAGTTCACGCGCATCAAGAAGGCCTACGGCAACCAGGCCTTCTATGTCCCCTACGGCACCGGCAGCTACAACCAGATCAACGGCCGCCAGACCGCCCAGCGCCTGATGAATCTCTACGGCGGCTCGCTCGGCTTCTACAACAGCTACTCCTGGGCGGCCATCTCGGCCGCGACGCCGACCGTCTACGGCACGGGCGTCACCGGCAACCAGCGCCAGGACTGGCTCAACTCGAAGTACATCCTGATGTGGAGCTGGAACCCGGCCGAGATGCGCGACGGCACGAACAGCGAGTACTTTGTCCGCAAGGCCCGCGAGAAGGGCGCCCGGGTCGTCTGCGTCGATCCGCGCATGACCCTGAGCGCGGTCGCCCTGGCCGACGAATGGATCCCCATCCGTCCCGGGACCGACGCGGCCATGATGTCGGCCATGGCCCAGGTCATGGTCGTCGAGAAGCTCTATGACGCGGAGTTCGTCCGCACCCACTGCCTCGGCTTCGACGCGGCCCAGATGCCGCCCGGCGCCGAGGGCGCCGAAAGCTACAAGGACTACCTCCTCGGCACGCGCGACGGCGTCCCCAAGACCCCCGAATGGGCCGAGCGGATCTGCGGCGTCCCGCGCGAGACGATCGCCCGCCTCGCCCGCGAGTACGCCACGATGAAGCCCGGCGTTCTCTACCAGGGCTACGGCATGCAGCGCCGCGCCTACGGCGAGCAGGCCGTCCGGGCCGGGTGCGTGCTGGCGGCCCTCACCGGCAATGTCGGCATCCCCGGCGGCTGGGCCAGCGGCATCGCTCTCCAGGCGCCCGACGGCGGCCCCCTCTGGCTCGTCTTCCCGGTCGGCGAGAATCCGGTGCCGGCCATGATCCCGAGCTTCCTCTGGACCGAGGCTGTCCTGCGGGGCCGGGAGATGGGCCCCGAGGACGGCGTTCGCGGCGCGTCGAAGCTCTCCTCGGACATCAAATGCATCTGGGCCGTCGCCTGCAACGCCCTCATCAACCAGCACGGCAACGTCAACCGCACGGCCCGCATCCTGGCCGACGAGACCAAGGTCGAGTTCCTCCTCGTCCAGGACAACTTCCTGACCCCGACGGCCCGCTTCGCCGACCTCGTGCTGCCGGTCTCGACCCAGTTCGAGACCTGGGGCCTCGAGGACGGCTGGAAGTACGGCGACGAGGTCATCCTGATGCCCAAGATCGTCGAGCCGCCCGGCGAGACGAAGAGCGACTACCGCATTTGCTCCGAGATCGCGGCCCGGCTGGGCTTCGAGCAGGCCTACACCGAGGGCCGGACCGAACGCGACTGGGTGGCTTGGTCGCTCGACCGCTATCGCCAGACGCGTTTCCCCGACCTGCCGACGCTCGACGAGCTCGAGCGGTCGAACGCCGGCGTCTATTCCGTTCCCGTGACCCAGCCGGCCGTGGCCTTCGCCGACTTCCGGCGCGATCCCGCGAAACACCCGCTCGAGACCCCCTCGGGCAAGATCGAGATCTTCTCCAAACGGCTCCACGATTTGGGCCGGCCGGCCGAGATCCCGGCCGTCCCCAAGTATATCCAGGAGTGGGAGAGCCCGTTCGGCCCGGAGGCGGCGAAATATCCGCTCTCGGCGATCGGCCACCATTACCTGTCGCGCGTCCACTCGACCCTCGAGGGCGTCGACTGGCTCGAGGAGGCCTTCCCCCAGCGCCTGTTCATCAATCCGGTCGACGCCGGGGAGCGCAAGATCAAGAACGGGGACCCGGTCAAGGTCTGGAACGACCGCGGCACCGTCGTCGTCAAGTGCCGGGTGACGCCGCGCATCATGCCCGGCGTCGTGGCCCTGCCCCAGGGCGCCTGGTGGACGCCCGACAAGGACGGCGTCGACCGCCGCGGCTCGGTCAACGTCCTCTCGTCCGAGCGCTGGACGGCGCTGGCCTTCGGCAACGCCCAGCACACCATCATGGTCCAGGTGGCCAAGGCGCAGGCGGCCTGACATGGTCACCCAATACGGCTTCTTCTTCGACGCCTCGGCCTGCACCGGCTGCAAGGCCTGCCAGATGGCCTGCAAGGACCGCAACGACCTCGAGCCGGGGCTCCTTTGGCGCCGCGTCTACGAGGTCGCGGGGGGCGGCTGGGAGAAGAAGGGCGAGGTCTGGGTGCCGTCCGTCGTCGCCTACAACATCTCCATGGCCTGCAACCATTGCGAGAACCCCGTCTGCGGCCTGTCCTGCCCGGTCAAGGCCATCTCCAAGCGCGAGGACGGCATCGTCTTCGTCGACGCCGCGACCTGCATCGGCTGCCGCTACTGCGAATGGGCCTGCCCCTACACGGCCCTGCGCTTCGACGCCCGGACCAATACGGTTTCCAAGTGCAACTTCTGCTATGAGGCGATCGACGCGGGGGAACCGCCCGCCTGTGTCGCGGCCTGCCCCCAGCGGGCCCTCGACTTCGGCGACCTGGCCGAGCTCAAGAAAAAGTACGGCGACGTGCGCCAGATCGTGCCCTTGCCCGATCCTACGCAAACCGACCCGGCCCTGGTCATCAAACCCCATCGCGACGCCGCCCGGGCCGCGGAGCGCGGCGCCGAAATCGCCAACTGGGAAGAAGTCTAAGCCCCCATGCTCAGGGAGTGGCCGCTCGTCGCCTTCACCATTCTGGGCCAGACCGCGGCCGGTATCGGCCTGCTTGTCTTTCTCCCGCTGGCCCTGTCCAACGGGGATCGCTGGAATTCCAGGGGCCGCGAAACCGTGCTTATGATCCTGGCCGTCGTCTTCGGTCTGCTCGTCCTTGCGGCCCTGCTGTCCTTCTTCCACCTGGGCCACCCGTTCCGGGCCCGCCGCGTCCTCGCGAATCTCCGGACTTCCTGGCTCAGCCGCGAGATCCTGTTCGAGCTCGCCTTCCTGGCCTTTGTCGCCTTGGCCTTCGTCCTCGTCCGGACGGGGAACATCCAAGGCCTGTTCTTCAAGACCGTATTGGGCGGCGCGGCCCTCGCGGGGATCCTGTTCCTGGTGAGCATGGGCAAGCTCTACATGCTCGAGTCCGTGCCGTCATGGGATTTCGCTTATACGGGGATATCGTTCTTTCTGACGGCCGTGACCTTGGGAGCGATGGCCACGGCTTGGCTCACCGGGGCCCCTACGGGCAATCCCAATTCCCTTTTTTCGACGCTCTGGACGGCCGCGCTCTTCTTCATCGCCGGGGACGTCTTCTTCGCGGCCATCCTGACCCCTCGATACGGCCTCGCCGGGTTTCGACCCGGGCCGTCGCTCCGGCCCCCCGCGAGCGCGCCTCGAATGCTTCACTTTGGGAGATTGGCTTTTCTCGCCGGAGGCTTGATCCTGATCGTCTTGGCGATGGGCACGGATATCCCTGGCGCGCTCAGCGCCCATAAGGACGTAGCGAGCCACGTGGGGCGGCCGTTGTTGACCCTGGCGTTCGTCCTGGTCCTCATGGGCGAAGTGGCCGGCCGGTTCTTCTTTTACGGTCTCGCCGGCCGTCCCGGCGACTGAACTCGTCTGGCCCTGGCCTTCGGGACGGCCGTTATCCCGCCATTCCCTTCGGCTCCCGGTCCCGCCTTTAAGCCGTTCTCGATAGTACGGAGATAATTATCGTAGTCCGCGCGGGTGTTGAGGTTGCGGATCCTGGCGGCTTCGTCGAAACGGACGACGGCCGTCCGGCAGCGATCATAAAGAGGAAGGAGGCTCCGTTCGCCGCCGGCGAGGAGCGCTTCGATGTGGGGCAGGACGGACCTCCGGTAGATCGCGAAGAGCGGCTCGCGGAGTCCCGAGGGACCGGCGGGGACCGCGATGTCCGCTCCCCCCGCCGCCCGGGCCAAGGCGCGAAGCAGGGGGACGTCGATTTCGGGGATGTCGCAGGCGACGACGACGCAGGCCTCGTGCCGGGCCGTTGTCAATCCGGCCAGGAGTCCCCCGATCGGTCCCAAGCCGGGGACCAGGTCCTCGACGAGAAGGGGAGAGGAGGACCGGAGGCGCACGGATTGTCCAGGGGACACGCAGACCAGGACCTCGTCGAAATAGGGCTCGAGCTGATCGAGGACGTGTTCGAGAAGGGTTCGGCCGCCCACGTCGAGCCCGGCTTTGTCGGCCTTCATGCGCCGTCCGCGCCCGCCGGCCAGGACGATGGCGGTCATGGGCTTCCCGTCGCACCGGATCTTCCTTTTCATCCCGCCCATCATAAGTCCCCCGCCCGCCCAATTCAATCATGGCTTGCGTGATTCGGCGGAATCGATGGAGGGGGATTGAATGGTCGTATAGAAGCGCTGCCCGTAGGAGGCCGCAGCGGCCGGCGAGGGGGGCGGCTGAACCCGACATTGGAAAAGTTTAGCCGGGCAGCGTGTCGGATGAGGGTCGTTTCCTTGGAAACCGCCAAAACGTGTTTGAGCGAGCCGCAGCGGCCAGCGAGCGAGTTGTTTTGGCGCCGAGTCCGGCGCACTGAACGGCGTCTTCAAACTTTTCCAGGAGGGAGAGGCCGGCCTCCGAGTCGGCAGGCGGCCGAAATCACGAGATCGCACAAGCACAGCTTGACTTGACCAAGCCGGCTGGACATAATGTGCGGGCAGCGGGACCCATGCTTCTCAAACAGCAGGAATTCTATCGTTCGTTGACCGCCTTTTCGCCCGGCCTCGTCGAGCGCGTCCGCAAGACGATCGAGGACGCCGAAAAGAAGTTCACCGGCCGTAAGGACGGCAAGGACGGGTTCCTCTGGGAGCACACGGTCCTGGTCACCGGCCAGTCGTTCAAGCTGGCCAAGGCCGAGAAGGAGAATCCCGAACTGGCCGCCGTCACGGCGCTCTTCCACGACGCCGGCAAGTTCGGCGGCGGCCGCTATCACGCCGGTAAGAAGCCCGAGGAGGAGGGGAGCGCCCGCCTGGCCCGCAAAATACTCGAGGAATCCGGCCTCGGCATGGCCGACATCGGACACGTCGTGCGAGCCTTGCGTTCCCTTTATCATTCCGGCTCGGGCCGCAACCGCCTGGCCGACATCGTCCACGACGCCGATTTCCTGTCGAAGTCCGGCTACCTCGGGGTGGCCAACTTTTTCGTCAAGTCGACCCTGCGCGGCCGCAACCTCGAATCCGCGGCCATGGACTTCCTGAGCCGGGAGCTGACGTACGCGACCGTCCTGCCGGCCAACATGCGCACGGCGGCGGCCCGCCGCCTGGCGGCCAAGAAGTCGGGCGACGGCCTGCGCTTTTACCGCTCCTACTTGGCCGAGCTCAACGAAGCCCACGGCCTCGAGCTCCGCGTCCGGGCGGTCGACGTCCCCCGCTCCGGCGGGCGGGCCCGCAAGGCCAAGGTCTCGCTGGTCATGCCCGCGTCGTGCGGGGCGTGCGGCGGCAAGTGGGAGACCGCCCTGCGGACCGACAAAGGCGTCAAGTGCGAGAAGCTCGAGGCCTCGTTCCGCTGCGTCGCCTGCGGCGAGGAGCGCACGGTGTCGTTCTGCCTGCCCGAGATGGGCTGATCCCGTTTGCCCGGGAGGAATGGTGATAAAGCGCTTCCGGTCCGTCATCCTGCCCGTGGCCTTGATCTTGGCGCTCGCCTTTCGCCGCCGCCTGCGGCCGCGGAGCCCGGCCGTCCGGGACGGGCGCCGTGATCGGGGTCAAGATCTACGAGCATCCCGGGCCCGTACGGGCCGCTCGTCGACGAGTGGCGCGACCTCGGCATCGACACGGTCTTCGCCGGCGAACCCTGGCCCGGAACGCGGACTTCCGGGGCCTCCTCCGTTCGAACGGCCTGACCCTCTACCTCATCTTCCCGGTCTTTCAGAGCCCCGAGGCCGTCCAGGCCGATCCCGGCCTGGCCGCGGTGACCGCGGCCGGGACTCCGGCCCGCGACGAATGGGTGGAGTTCGTCTGCCCGGCCCGTGAGGATTTTTTGGCCCGCCGCGTCGAAGAGCTGCGGAGCGCCGTCGCTGCCGCCGATCCGGACGTCGTCAGCCTCGATTTCATCCGCTATTTCGTGTTCTGGGAGAAGGTCGTCCCTTCGAGGACGCCGGGATCCCTTCCCCAGACCTGTTTCTGTCCCGTCTGCCTGGCCGGATTCGAGAAAGACATGGGCGTCCGCGTCCCGGCGGAGCTGGCGACGACTCCCGATAGGGCCGATTGGATCCTCGCCCGCCACGCGGCGGAGTGGACGGAATGGAAATGCCGGACGATCGCCCGGGCCGTCGAGCGCCTGGCCGCAGCGGCCCGCGCGGCCAAGCCCGGCGTCCGGATCAATCTCCACGCCGTCCCCTGGAGGGCGGCGGACTTCGGCGGGGCGGCCGCGTCCGTGGCCGGCCAGGACCTGGCGCGACTCGCTCCGTTCGTCGACCTGATCTCGCCCATGGCCTACCACCACATGGTCGGGCGCGACCCCGCCTGGGTCCACTCCGTGGTCGCCGACGTCGCGCGCCGGACGAAGGCCCCCGTTCTCGCCAGCATCCAGGTCTCGGAGGCCTATGTCGAAGCCGCGCTTTCCGCCGTGGAATTCCGGGCCGCCCTGGCCGAAGCGTTGAAGCCGCCCTCGATCGGCGTCATCCTGTGGTCCTGGGACGCCCTGTCGAAGTCCCCCGAGAAAAAAGACATCCTCAAGTCCGCGGCGGCATTGAAAAACAAGCCCCGATAAGATAGAAATAAGGGCAGGAGGAAGCATGCGGTCTCCCGTCCTTCGTGCCGTCCCGGTCGTCCTCCTTCTCGTTTTCGCCTCCTGCCAGGTCGCCCAGGTGCCCGAAGAGCCCGCCCGGCCCGACCGGGTCGTCATGGGCTACTACACGTCTTGGACAAAGGCCGAGTTCGATCACACCCAGATCGAGTACGAGTACCTCACCCATATCGCCCACGCCTTCGCCTGGCCGGACTCGTCGGGGAACCTGGTCGTGCCGGCCGACCTCCTCTATCCCGCGCTCAACGCGGCGGCCCACGACGCGGGGGTCAAGATGATCCTCAGCCTCGGCGGCTGGGGCAACTGCGCGGGCTTTCCGGGCATGAGCGCGACGGCCGCGAACCGGTCCCGGTTCATCGGCCAGCTCGTCGACTTCTGCCAGGCCCACGCCTACGACGGCGTCGACATCGACTGGGAGTTCGTCTCGAACGACACGGAGAAGGCGAACTTCAGCCTGTTCGTCGAGGCCCTCGCGGCCGCTTTCCGGGCCCGGACGCCGGCCCTCCTCGTGACCATGGCCGCGCCCTCGAACAACTACTACGGGCGCTGGATCGACTTCGAGCGCCTGGCCGATGATTTCGACCTCATCGGCTTCATGACCTACGACTATCATGGATCGTGGTCCGACCACGCCGGCCACAACTCGCCCCTTTTCGCATACGCGGGCGACGCCTGCGGCTCGGTCGACGAGACCTTCCTCTACGCCCGCGGCCGCCAGGTGCCTTTGGCCAAGCTGCTCATCGGCGTGCCGTTCTTCGGCCGGTCCTTCGACTGCGGCGGCCTGGGCCTGCCGTTCACGACGAGCGCGGGCTGGTCTTACAAGGACGTCATGGCCTTGTCCTCGGCCGACTGGCCCCGGACCTGGGACACCGGGGCCCAGGTGCCTTACCTGCGCCGGATCGACGGGACCATGATCATCTCTTTCGACGACATGAGCTCGGTCGGGCTGAAGTGCCAATACGTCAAGGACAAAGGCTCCGCGGGCGTCATCATCTGGGAGCTCGGCGGGGACCGGCGCTCGGGCCACTCGGAGCTCCTCGAGGTCATCGGCAGATCGTTCGGCGTCGATTGACGTCCGATCCCATCAGCTTTCGGAGAGGTGGAGGCATGATGAGCGTGACAAAGAGACGGACCCTCCCGGCCCTGGCCGCGCTCGCCGCGGCCGGCCTCCTGGCCCTGGCCGCCTCGGCGGCGGCCGCCCCGGCCGACCGGACCCACGGGTTCTTCCCGGTCTCGGTCTGGTACGCGGGCGGCAAGGCCCGGGCGCCCATGCTCGAGACCGTGACCCCGGCGTCCCGCGAGGCCTGGAAAAAGGACGTCGCGCAGATCAAGCGCCTCGGCTTCAATACCGTCCGGACCTGGATCGAATGGACGGCCTGCGAGAAGACCGAAGGCCGGTACGATTTCTCGGCGCTCCAGCTGCTGACCGATCTCGCCGGCGAGGCCGGCCTGCGGGTCATCGTCCAGGTCTACATCGACTCGGCCCCCGACTGGGTCGAGGCCCGGCACCCCGACTCCAAGTTCGTCTCGTCGAACGGCGTCGCCGTCGAATCGCAGGCCTCGCCCGGCTTCTGTTTCGACCACGCCGGCGTGCAGGAGAAGATCCTCGATCTCTTCAAGGCCGCGGCCCGGGCCGTCAAGGGCAAGCCCGCCTTCTACGGTTGGGACCTCTGGAGCGAGCCTCACATCATCAATTGGGCCGAGGTCTACTACGTCGGCGACCTCCAGTCCGTCCAGTTCTGCTACTGTCACTCCACTCAAGCCCGCTTCCGGGAATGGCTCAAAAAGAAGTACGGCACGGTCGAGGCCCTGAACAAGGCCTGGTATCGCACGCTCCGGACTTGGGACGAGGTCGAGCCGCCGCGCTTCGGCACCATCCTGACCTTCACCGATTACATCGACTGGAAGGAGTTCATCTCCGACAAGCTGGCCAAGGACCTGGCCCTCAAGGCCGCGGCCGTCCGGTCGGTCTTGCCCGATTCGGTCGTCACCAGCCACTCGGCCGGGCCGGGCCTCTTCACCCGGCCGGACTGGTCGGGAACCCCCGACGACCGCAAGATGTCCGACAGCGTCGATTTCTACGGCGCCTCGATCTACCCCAAGCACGCCTGGACGATCAAGCCCTGGTCGCCCTTCTACAGGTCCTCGGGCCTCGACTTCGTCCGCTCCATGGGCCTCGGCAACGGCGGTTTCTACATCGGCGAGCTCCAAGCCGGCTACGGCGTCTTCGGAATGAAGATGAGCTACCCGGTCGTCGGCACCGACACCCGCGATTGGATGTGGAGCACGGTCGCCTACGGGGCGCGCGCCGTCAACATCTACGCCTACTACCCCATGAGCACGGGCTACGAGGCGGGCGGCTACGGCCTGGTCGAGCTCGACGGCAAGGTCACCGAGCGGGCCGAGGCCGGAGGGAAGATCGCCCGCGTCATCACGGCCCATCAGGACCTTTTCCTCAAAGCCCTGCCGGCCCAGGCCGAGATCGCCATCCTCTACAACCCGCTCTCGCACATGGTCGGCGGCCAGCAGGCCTTCACCGGCGAGGGCCAAACGGTCGGCGTCAACAACCTCAGCGAATCGCTCCAGGGCGTCCACCGGGCCTTCTTCGAGCGGAACATCCCGGTCGACTTCCTCCACGTCCGGGACCTGGGGACGCCGCGCGCGGCCGGCTACAAGCTCGTCATCGCCCCCTACCCGGTGATGATGTCGCAGCCCCACGTCGCGGCCCTCGTCGAGTACGTCCGGGGCGGCGGGACGCTGCTGACGGAGGCCCGCTGCGGCTGGGTCGACGAGAAGGGCGCCTCGAGCCCGGTCGTCCCGGGCGGCGGCCTCGCCGAGGTCCTCGGCTGCCGCGAGACCGTGCTCACGCCGCTCGCCAAGACCGGCGTCGTCGAGATCACGGCGGCCGACGAGGCCTTCCCGCTGCTCAAACCGGGCGACAAGCTCGACAGCCTGTTCTTCGAGGAAGCGTTCGACGTCTTTGGCCCGGCGAGCCGGGTCGTGGCGACGTTCGCGGACGGACGGCCGGCGGTCGTCACGGCGCCGTTCGGCAAGGGCCGGGCCATCATCGTCGGGTCCTTCCTCGGCTCGGCCTACCATCACTTCAAGAACCCCAACAACGGAAAGTTCTTCGCGGGGTTGGCCGACGCGCTCCGGGTCCGGCCCGCGATCCGGGTGACCGCTTCGTCGCCCGACGCCGTGGTCGAAGGCCGCCTGCTCCGGGGCGACGGCTACAGCCTCCTGTTCGCCTTCAACCGGGGCGAGAAGCCCGTCACGGCGAAGCTCGGGATCGCGGCCGGCGCCGGCCGCGCCTCGGCCGTCGATCTCGAGACGGGCGCGGCGGTGGCGATCGTCAAGGACGGGGACCGGATGGTCGTCGAGAAGCGGCTCGAACCGTCCGAGGTCTGGGTCGTCCACATCAAATAGAACAATGGGGACGTTTCTATTTATTTTTTTCATGATGGACTCCAGATGAGCAAAACAAATAGAAACGTCCCCATTTATTGCGGCGGGATCGACGTCGGCGGGACGAAGATCGCTTCGGCGCTCTTCACGCGCGAGGGGGACATCTCGGCCCGCCACAAGATCGCCATCGACAGGGCCGGTGGCGACGCGGCGGCCGCGCAGGTCGCCGGCCGCGTCGAGGCCCTCGCGGCGGCCGCGAAACAGGAGGGAGGCCGGCTGGCCGCCGTCGGCATCTGCGTTCCGGGCATCGCCTATTCGGCGAGCGGCAGGGTTTGGGCGCCCAATATCCCCGGCTGGGATCAGTATCCGCTGATCGACCCAGCTCATGACCGGACTCGTCCGGTCGCCCTCGTGCTCGAATCCGATCGCAGCGCCTACGTCGTCGGCGAAGCCTGGCGCGGCGCCGCGGCCGGCGCCGCCGACGCCGTCTTCCTGGCGGTCGGGACGGGCATCGGCGCCGGGATCATTTCCGGCGGACGCCTCCTCCACGGCCGTGAGGACATCGCCGGCGCGGTCGGCTGGTTCGGGCTCGATCCGCGCTTCAAGCCGGACTACGCGGCCATGGGCTGCTTCGAGGCCGAGGCCTCGGGCAGCTCGGTCGCCCGCAAGGCCCGGGAGCGGTTGGAGCAGGGGAGACGGTCGTCCGTCCTCGACCTTGCCGGCGGCCGTCCCGAGGACGTGACGGCCGAGACCGTCGCCGAGGCCGCCCGGCTCGGGGACCCGCTGGCCCTGGAGGTGGTCGCCGAGGCCGCGCTCTACCTCGGCATGGGCATCGCCAACATCGTCAGCCTGCTCAATCCGGAGGTCGTCGTCCTCGGCGGGGGCCTCTTTCAGGCCGCCGACCTCTTCCTCGAGCCCGTCCGCCGGGAGGTCGCGCGCTGGGCCCAGCCGCTGGCCGGCCGCGCGGTCCGGATCGAGGTCTCGCGTCTCGGCGAGGACGCCGGGCTCTACGGCTGCGGCAAGCTGGCCTGGGGAGCGCTTTCAAAGGAGTAACGCATGTCCGCACACAACTACCTCGGCCTGGTCCAGTGGATCCTCGCGGAGATCCAATCGCGGGAGACGACGGCCATCCGGGCCGCGGCCCGGCTCATGGCCTCCTCCATCCGCAAGCAGGGCCGCGTCTATATGTTCGGCAGCGGCCATTCGGTCATCCCCGTCCTCGACATCTTTCCCCGCTACGGCAGCTTCGTCGGCTTCTTCCCGCTCTACGACCCGCGGCTGATGTGGTCGAACGTCATCGGCCCGGGCGGGGCCCGGGAGCTGCTCTGGCTCGAGCGCCAGGAGGGTTACGCCAAGGTCTTCCTGCAGAGCTACCCGCTCGAGAAGCGCGACGTCATGCTCGTCTTCTCCCACGGCGGGCTCAACGCGGCGCCCATCGACATGGCCCTCGAGGCCAAAGCCCGCGGGCTCAAGGTCGTCACCGTCTCGTCCCACGCCAACGCCAAGATCGGCAAGCGGTCGCACTCGTCGGGCCGGGTCCTCGCGGAGGTCGCCGACGTGGCCATCGACAACCATGTCCCCCCCGAGGACGCCCTAGTCGACGTCGGGCAGATCGAGCGCGTCGCCGCCGGCTCGACCGTAGCCGCCGTCGCCATCGCCATGTCCCTCGTCGCCGAGACGGCCGCCCTCCTGGCCAAGACCGGCAAGGTGCCGCCGACCTTCGTCTCGCCCAACGTCCGCGGCGTGCCGCCGGGCCACATGGCCGGCGTCTATCAGGCCTTCACCGAGTTCTTTTACGCCCGGCCCTTCAAGGCCGCCAGGAAGACCGTCCGCAAGCCCGTCCGGAAGGCCGCGAAGGGGCGGTGACCGTGGACGCCTCGGGCCGTCCCGTTCCCGCCGGCGTCGCCCGGCTCCAGGCCTCGGCCTGGGCCGGCATCTTCGTCTTCGGCATCGTCATGGCCATCCTGGGCGCCATCCTGCCCTCTCTCTTCGAGCGCATCGGCTTCGGGGCGGGCGCGGCCGGCACCCTCTTCTTGACGATGAACTTCGCCATGCTGGTCACGACGCTCTTCTTCGGCCCGCTCGTCGACCGCTTCGGCTTCAAGGCCGTGCTGGCCGTCTCGGCCTTGCTCGTCGCCGGCGCCTTTCTGCTGCTCTCGCGGGCGACCGGCTACGGGGCGGTCCTGGCCGCGGCGGTCGTCCTCGGCCTCGGCGGGGGCGGGCTCAACGGCGGGACCAACGCCCTGACGAGCGACCTTCACGAAGGGGAGAAGCGGGCCGCCGCGCTCAACGTCCTGGGCATCTTCTTCGGCTTCGGGGCGCTCTCCATCCCGTTCCTCATCGGCACCCTGCGCGAGACGCTCGGGCTCGAGCGCATCCTTCTTCTCGCGACCGCCCTCGGCCTCGTGCCCTTCGCGATCTACGCCGTCATCCGTTTTCCCAGGGCCAAGCAGGCCCAGGGATTCCCCATCAAGGAGGCGGCCGCGATCGCCCGCCAACCCCTCCTGTGGCTGGCCGCGGCCATCCTCTTCTTCCAGTCGGGCAACGAATTCACCATGGGCGGCTGGATATCGACCTACCTCGGGACGACCTTCGGCTCTAGCTCCCGGCGCGGCGGCCCTGGTCCTCGCCGGGTACTGGGCGGCCGTCATGGCCGGGCGGCTCGTCTCGAGCCGCATCGTCCGCCGGGTCGGGAACGAGCGGCTCATCCTCGGCAGCGCGGTCCTGGCCCTTTGCGGCGCGGCCCTCATGGCCTTCGCCCCGTCCGGCGGGGCGGCGGCCGTCGGCGCCGTGGCGACCGGCCTCGGTTTCGCCGCCATCTACCCGACGACCCTGGCCGTCGTCGGCGGCCGGTTCGCCGCCTTCACCGGGACGGCCTTCAGCCTGGTCATCGCCGTCGGCCTCGCCGGCGGGATGCTGGCCCCCTGGCTGGCCGGGAAGATCGCCGAGGCCTCGAGCCTGCGCCAGGGACTCTTCATCCCGGTCTTCAACTGCGCGATGATCGTCGTCCTGACGCTCCTCGTCGCGCGGCAGACCCGGAAAAGCAAGTAGACAAGGAGCACGACATGCGTGGACCGAAATCCCGGACGTTATCGTCCTTGACGCTGTTGAGCATCGCCCTGGCCCTGTCGCTCGCGGGCCCGGCCGCGGCCTCGCCCCCGGGCGACGCCGTCGCCGACGCCGCCCGGGCCGACCTCGTCCGCCGCTACGCGCCGCTCCTGGCCGAGAAGGCCATCACCGACGACGCCGGCCGCGAGATCGCCGGACGGTTCGACGCGCTCCTGGCCGCGGCCCGCTCCAAGGGCGCCAAGACCGCCAAGGACGTCGTCCGGGCGGCGCTCGAAGCCCTGAACTATTCCGCCTCCAACTTGGCCGGGTTCCCTCAGGCCGCCTTCGACCGGCCCGTCGGGACCGTGCTCGAAACGTACGGCCGGACGATCGCTCCGGGCGACATCGAGGCCCGGGCCGAGGGCAGCGCCTGCCCCGTCGGCGGCATCGGCGCCGGCGGCTTCGAGCGGCTGATGAACGGGAACTTCTCGACCTGGTTCCTCAAGCTCGGCTGGATGGTCGAGGACACGGTCTGGGCGGACCAGTTCCACGTCTTCGCCAAGACCGCCGGCCGGCCGGTCGCCCGGACCCTGTCGACGACCGCGCCCCCGGACGGAGCGGGCCTGGCGGGCTGGGCCTGGAACTACCCCGCCGGCCGCGGCGATTATTTCGCCCTCTATCCGAAGTCCGGCTTCTCCTACGAGGAGAATCCCGACCTGCCGGTCGACCTGGCCGTCGTCCAGTTCTCTCCGGTCATCGCCGGCAACTACAAGGAGACGAGCTACCCCGTGGCCGTCTACCGCTGGATCGCCGTCAATCCGTCGAAGGAGCCGGTCGACGTCAGCATCCTGCTCACCTGGGAGAACATGGTCGGATGGGAAGCGGTCCGTCCCCGGCCCGTCGCCGGCCAGAGCCCCTCAGGCGTCCTTCGTCTGGGACCGCCGAAGCGCCGGCAACGTCAACGAGTTCGCCGAGCAGGGCCGGGCCAAAGGCATCCTCTTCCGCAAGGACGATCAGAACGTCCGGACGGGGAACGCCATGACCGGCACCATGGCTATCGCCGCCCTGGAGAATCCCGCGCGGACGCGCGTCCATGTCCAAGCCGCCTTCGATCCGAAGGGCGACGGCGCCGACCTCTGGACGAAGTTCGCCGCCGACGGGACGCTCGACGGGACGAAGACCTCCTCTCCGGCCGCCGCCGGCCGCGCGACGGGGGCCGGCCTGGCCGTGTCCTTCACCCTCAAGCCCGGCGAGCGGCTGGAGATCCCTTTCGCCGTCGCCTGGGACTTCCCCTACTACGAGTTCGAGCCCGGGGCCAAGCAGAAGAAGAAATACGCGGCCTTCTTCGGCGCCGAGGGCACGAACGCCTTCCGGATGGCCGCCGAAGCCCTGGAGCGCGCCGGCGAGTGGGAGAGAGCCGTCGACGCCTGGCACAAGCCCATCCTGGCCGACCCCAAGCTCCCGGACTGGTTCAAACAGGCCCTGCTCAACGAGCTCTATGTCTTGACCGAGACGAGCATCTGGGACGCCGTGACCGACCTCCACACCTACCTCGAGAGCGCCGATTACCTCATGTACGGGACGACCGACGTCGACACCTATTGCTGGCACGTCCTCAAGCTCTGGCCCGAGCTCGAGAAGCGCAACATGGAGTTCATCGCCCGGACCATCCCCCTCGAAGACCCGTCCTTCCGGGCCTACCAGTACGCCGTCACCTTCCCTAACGAGGTACCGGCCGGGAAGCTCGACTATTACTGGAACACCATCAAGGTGCCGGGCATGGTGCCCCACGACCTCGGCTCGCCGCGCAAGAGGCCGTGGACGATCCTCAACGGCTTCGACTGGCAGAACGGCAACGTCTGGAAGGACCTCAATCCCAAATTCCCCCTGCGCGCCTACCGCGACTTTCTGGCCGACGGCGGCGTCGACATGGGCTTCCTCATGAAGATGTTCGAGGCCTCGGCCGTGGCGCTGGACACTCTGGAAGGGCGGTTCGGCGACAAGGTCAGCCACGTGCCGCTCAACGAGGGCATCCCCGACCAGACCTACGACACCTGGCGCATGCAAGGGCAGAGCGCCTATGTCGGCCTGCTCTGGCTGGCCGGGCTCAAGGCGGCCATCCGGATGGGGGAGACCCTCGAGTTCCGCGGCCTGGCCCGGACGAGCGCCGTCGACATCGCCGGGGCCGTCGCCAAGTATAGGCAGTGGTTCGAAGCGGGCCGGTCCTCCCTGCGCAAGCTCTGGGACGCCGCGGCGGGCTACTTCCACATCGACGCCCACACCGACGACGTCATGACCGACCAGCTCTTCGGCGTCTGGTACACCCGGATGCTCGGCCTCGAAGCCGGGGACGCCATGGCCCTCGCGCCTCCCGTCGACGTCGCCCGCGCGCTTCGGACGATCTACGGAACGAACGTCCTCGGCTTCGGCCGGGGGGTCATGGGCGCCGTCAACGGCCGCAAGGCCGACGGCTCCCAGCTCCGCCTCCAGCAGGGCGACGAGGTCTGGGTCGGCACGGCCTACGCCTTCGCCGCGCACCTCGTCCTCGAGGGCCTGGTGGGCGAGGGGCTGCACACGGCCTACGGTCTCTACCACGTCGTCTGGAGCCCGGGCGGCCAGGGCTACTTCTTCAAGACGCCCGAGGCCTATCTCGATCCCGAAGAAACGCATTGGAACGACGCCAACGCCAAGTACGGGGACAAGCTCTTCCGGGCGATGAAGTACATGCGGCCGGGCGCCGTCTGGGCTCTCTATGAAGCGTTGTTGAAAAACCGGCTTTGAACCGCTATCTTGGTTCCCGACCGATGAACGCGAAGCGACGGACGGACCCGGTGGAGTCCTCGCGGCCGCGACCCTCGCCGTCACGGCCGGGGCCGTCGCCTGGGTTCTCTTCGGACCGGGCGGGGCCTCGACCGCGAAGGTCGGACGGCTCTGGTCGCGCCGGGGCGTCGCCAAGCCCAACGTCATCCTGGTCACCCTCGACACCACCCGGGCCGACCACTTGTCCTCCTACGGCAGCGCCGTCGTCAAGACCCCCCATCTCGACGCCCTGGCCGCCCGGGGCGCGCTGTTCGAGCAGGCGGCCACGGCGGCGCCGCTGACGCTCCCGGCCCACGCACCATCCTGACCGGCATGTACCCGACCTTCCACGGCGTCCGGGTCAACGGCAACACCGCCCTGAGCGAGGAGCAGACGACGCTCGCGGAGGTCTTCGCCGGGGCGGGCTACCGCTGCGGGGCCTTCATCTCGGCTTTCGTCGTCGACGGCCGGTGGGGCCTCAAACAGGGCTTCGAGCTCTACGACGACCAGCTCGACATGGGCCGGCGCAAGCACATCGACCTCGGCGCGATCCAGCGGCCGGCCAATGCGGTCATGGACTCGGCCCTGGCCTGGCTCGACGGCGCCAAGGACGCGCCGTTCTTTTCCTGGATCCACCTCTACGATCCCCACACCCCCTACGAGCCGCCCGAACCCTACCGCTCCGCATACGCCGGCCGCGGCCCGGCCGGGCTCTACGCCGGCGAGGTGGCCTTCATGGACGAGCAGATCGGGCGCCTCACCGCCTGGCTCGAGCGCAGCGGCCTCGACCGCTCGACCGTCCTCGTCCTCGTCGGCGACCACGGCGAGGGCCTGGGCAGCCACGGCGAGAGCGCCCACGGCTACTTCGTCTACGATTACGCCGTCCACGTGCCGCTCATCGTCGTCGCGCCGCTCGACGGGTTCGGGGGCCGGCGCGTGGCTTCGCAGGTCTCCACGGTCGACGTCTTTCCGACCGTTCTGGAGCTCGCCGGCCTCGCCGGCGGGACCGCAGAGACCCAAGGCCGCTCGCTGGTGCGGTCGATCCTCAAGCCCGGCTCCGGTCCCGACGTCCCGGCCTATGCGGAGTCGATGGCCCCGAGCATCCAGTTCGGCTGGAGCCCGCTCCGCGTCCTGCGGACGGCCCGCTACAAGTTCATCGACGCGCCGAAGGCCGAGCTCTTCGACATCTCCCGCGATCCCGGCGAGACGACGAACCTGCTGGCCGAGGATCCCGGGATCGCCCGGGACCTGAAGGCCGAGCTCGACGGCCTGGTCGCCCGGACGGAGAAGGGCGCCCCGTCGCCCCAGGCGGCCAACCTGGACAAGGATACGATGGAGCGGCTGTCCGCCCTCGGCTACGTCGGCACGCCCGTCGCCGCCCGCAAGGTCTCCGGCGAGGCCGCCCCCCCGGCCGATCCCAAGGACAAGTTCGCCGTCTTCCAGAAGGTCACCACGGCCGGCGAGCTCGTCACCGAGGAGAAGTACGCCGAGGCCATGCCCCTGCTCGAATCGGCCCTGGCCGAGGAGCCGGGGATCCCGCAGGCCCTGCTCGTGCTCGCGACCTGCTACAAGGAGACGGGCCGGATCGAGGAAGCCAAGTCCCAGCTCGACCTCCTGCTCAAGTCCGACCCGGAGAACGTCCAGGGTCTCATCGCCCTGGCCAACATCCTCATCGACGAGGGCCGGAACGACGACGTGGTCGCCCTTTGCAAGCAGGCCCTGAACGTCGACGAGAAGAACACGCAGGCCCTCCTCCTCATCGGGGAGGTCTACATGGGCCTGCTCGATTTCGGCCAGGCCCTGCCGTACGTCGAGCGGGCGCTCGACCTCCAGCCCAAGGTCGACCGGACCCGCTTCAACTTCGCCGCGTGTCTCATCGGCCTGAAGCAGTACGACCGGGCCGAGCCGGTCCTGCGCGAGGTCCTCGCGGCCTCCCCGAAGTGGCCGCTGGCCCATTTCAATCTGGGCCTGCTCTACGAGGAACAGGGCCGGCTCGAGGACGCCCGCGCCGCCTACGTCCGGGAAGTCGAGGGTTACCCCGGGGAGTTCAAGGCCCGCTTCAACCTGGGCAAGGTCCTGTTCAAGCTCGGCGACCGGGCCGGCTCGCTGGCCGAGATGCGCGAGGTCGTCCGGCTCACGCCCAAGCTGGCCGAGGGGCGCCTCTTCCTGGCCCGCGGCCTCCTCTACGAGAACGTCCCCGTCGGCGAGGTCAAGGCCGAGGTCGACGCCGGGCTGGCCTTGGCCGGAACGGCCGAGCTCAAGGCCATGGGATATTTCCTGATGGCCGACATCTACAACCGGACGGGGGAAACGGCTAAAATGGAAGAGGCCCTGCGCCTGGCCAATTCGTTCAAGGCGCAAAAGGAGCGACCATGAGACACCGTCGACCTCGGATCGTCGTCCGGCTCGCCCTCGCGGCCGGCCTGATATCGGCCCTGGCCCTCGCGGCGGCGGCCCAGTACCGCGAATACAACATCTCGGGCCGGGTCGTCGACAGCCAGAAGAACCCCCTGGCCGGCGTCGACATCGTCCTGCGCGACCAGGCCACCAGCCGGAGCCTCGTCCTGAAGACGAAGAAAGACGGCACGTTCAAGTACGTCGGCCTGCCCCACGGCATCTATCAGGTGGCCTTCCGCAAGGAGGGTTTCGCCGAGAAGACCGACGAGTGGAAGTTCGAGGCGCCCCAGGACCAGATGCTCAAGGTCGAGATCCCGCCCATCGTCATGGTTTCCCAGGACGTCATCGCCGAGGCCGAGAAGATGCAGCAGGCGGCCGCCAGCGTCCGGGCCGCGGCCGAGAAGGTCCGCGCCGGGGACTATGACGCCGCCATCGCCGCGCTCGGGCCGATTCTCGAGAAGAACCCGAAGGACTCCAACGCCCTCTACATCCTGGGCCTGGCCCGCCAGAAGAAGGGCCTGTTCGACGAGGCCGTCGCGGCCTTCCTCCAGGTCCGCGAGCTCACTCCCGGGTTCGCCGCCGTCCACTACCAACTGGGTGTCTGCTACCAGCAGAAGGGCGAAGGCGACGCGGCCCTATCCGCCTACGCCAAGGCCATGGAGCTCGATCCGGCCAATCCCGACGGCGCCTACAATTCGGGGCTGATCCTCTTCGCCAGGGCGCAGGCCGCCGAGGCCCTGGTGATGTTCGAAAAGGCCCTCGAGCTAAAGCCGGACGATCCGGCCTTCCTGGAGATGGCCGGCCGGTGCCACATCAACCTCGCCGCGGTCCACAAGCCGGACGGGACGATCGAGATCGACAAAACCGCCTTCGAGAAGGCCCTGGCCTATCTCGAGAGGGCCAAGGCCGGCTACCTGAACGATCCGGACAAAGCCAAGTTCATGGACGAGCTCATCGCCCTGGTCCGGGAACAGATCAAGAAATAAGAAATTACGGGCTTGACATGCGGCCCCATAATATAAAAAATATGGGGCAGACAAGGGAATAATGTCCATTTTTCCGCTTTCATGAATCCTATAGACACTCGGCTATAAGGAGGGAAGCAGAGGCGTCTCACCAGTGGGTAAAAAGGGCCGTCCCTCTCCGCTCGCGCGGCGGGGGGCAGGGATGGAGGCATATCGGGGAAGAGAGGAGAGGCCAGACAGATGACGCGAAAATACGTTTCCGCAGTACTTGTACTTGTGTTGGGCCTCGCCTTCGTCGGCGGGACCGTGCTGAAGGCCCAGTCCGTCATGGAGGGCAAGATCACCGGCACGGTCACCGACGACAAGGGCGAGCCGCTCCCCGGCGTCGGCGTCGAGCTCACGGGCGTGGCCATCATGGGCAAGCGGGCCGCCGTGACCTCGGGCAAGGGGACATACGTCTTCCTGAACGTCCCCCCGGGCAAGATGACCATGACCGTCAGCTTGGCCGGATTCAAGACCTGGATCCAGGACAACCTGGTTCTGGGCGCGGGCAGCACCATGGAGGTCAATCCCGCCCTCCAGCCGGGCGCCATCGAGGAGCAGATCACCGTCCTGGCGGCGAGCCCGATCGTCGACGTCAAGACGTCGGCCGTCGACTCGCGGCTGGACAAGGAGCTCCTGGCCAAATTGCCGACCAGCCGTGACGCGTTCTATGACCTGGCCCTGACGACGCCGGGCATGTTCGACGTCGGCAGCAGCAGCGGCTGGCTGCCGAGCCCGACCGCTTACGGCGGTTCGAGCATGGAGAACGTCTTCCTGGTCAACGGCGTCAACACGACCAACCCCCGCGGCGCCGCGTTCGGCTCCCTGGTCAAGGTCAACTACAACGCCGTCGAGGAGGTCCGTGTCGTCGCGCTGGGCTCCAAGGCCGAATACGGCAGCTTTTCCGGCGCGGCCATCGACGTCCTGACCCGGTCCGGCAGCAACGCGTTCCATGGCAACGTGGCCTACTACACGGAGCTCCGGGGCGGGTTCTTCAAGGAGAACTACCCGATCACCGAGGTCGGGGACCCCAACGTCCCCTTGGCCGCTCCCGACAATTGGCTGTTCTACCTGGCCGGCGACCGGCTGGCCGGCGAGACCAAGAAGAACTGGGAGGGCAACTTCACGATCGGCGGCCCGATCGTCAAGGACAAGGTCTGGTTCTACGGCGCCTTCGACTATATCCGGTCGGCGACGCTGCCGGTCAACTGGTCCCTCCTGAACAACTACACGGGACGCTACGGCGACCTCAAGATCTCGGCCGAGCCGCTCCGGAACACCCGGGCCTGGATGTCCTACCATTACGAGAACAACAAGGGCGACGGCTGGAGCTGGGGCACCCAGCCGAACTGGGACACGACGATGACCTACGGCGTCGGGTCCAAGAACAACACGCTCTCGGCCCAGTGGCAGTGGCTGCCCTCGAGCACCACCATCTTCACCGCCAAGTACCTGGGCTTCTGGACCAACGACCAGCCCTTCGTTCCGGACGACGCGCCGGGCCATCCCGGCTACATCAACTGGTGGAAATGGGGGCCCAATTTCGGCATCGACGGGGCCTTCCCCTACGTCGAGGCCCAGAAATCCAACCGCCAGACCATCCAGGCCGACATCGCGACCTACGTCGAGGACTTCCTCGGCGAGCACGACATCAAGTTCGGCGTCCAGTACACCAAGGGCCGCGGCAACTGGATGGGCGGCTACTTCCAGAACTACGCCAACTTCACCTATCCTCTCGGGGGCTGGTGGGGCTACTATTCGGGTCTCGGCTACGCCATCTCGGCCCTCCAGACCCAGACCTGGTACAGCTACGGCGAGGGCATCGGCTTCGACGACGGATCTGCTCTTCTACAACAACAAGACCATCGACAATCCGTTCCTGACCGTCCGCACGGCCGACTCGCTGGGCCTGTTCGTCGACGACCAGTGGTCGCCGACCAAGCGCCTGACCTTCAACCTCGGCTTCCGCTTCGACCGCATGACGACCAAGTACGGCGAAGGCAAGGTCTATGACTACCTGACCCAGCCGAGCGACATCAACGACCCGAACCTCGGGGTCCTGCGGACGAGGGAGGGCACGGGCAACATCTTCGACTTCAAGACCTTCTCGCCGCGCCTGGGCGTCACCTACCAGCTGACCAAGGACGGCAAGACGGTCCTGCGGGCCAACTACGGCCGCTACTACATGCCCCTGGCCGTCGAGTTCCTGCGCCGCTTCGGCCCCGACATGCAGACCACGAACCTCGATTACGAGATCTACTGGGTGCCTTGGGCCGTCGCGGACGCCGACGGCGACGGCTACATCGACTGCACCGGCGTTTCCGGCTTCAACGAGCTGCAGGGCGCCGTCCGGGAGATCTACGGCCAGACGCCGCTCTATGTCGACGAACGGACGCAGGACCGCTCCTGGACCCTGAACGTCGGCGACAACGTCAAGGACATGTACACCGACCAGTTCTCGTTCAACATCGAGCGGGAGGTCATCAAGGACTTCTCGCTGAGCGCCACCTATATCTACAAGCACAGCGCCAACATCTTCGTCAACGTGCCCATCAACGAGGTCACGGGCGAGGAGTGGGAGTACGAACGGGTGGCCTTCGATCCCGAGTTCGGCGATCCCGTCGACCTCTACAGCATCGTTTGGCAGGATTACACGGGCGACGGCAAGATCGACGGCGCCGACGTCGTCTGGATCGGCGACCACGGCGACTATCGCGTCGAGAACATGTCCTCCTACAGCTACACCGAGGACGGCGACCTGATCAAGCCGCAGCGCACTTACCAGGCCCTCCAGCTGGTCTTCAACAAGCGGTACTCCGCGCGGTGGCAGGGACTGGCCTCGGCGGTCTATTCCTGGTCGAACGGCTCGGCCCAGCGCACCATGCGCCAGAGCGACAACATGATGGGCCCGATGATCACCGACGACACCTGGATGGGCACGGTCAACTACACCATCAACAACATGGACGGCGTCCTGCCGTTCGTGCCCAAATGGGAGATCAAGGCCTCGGGCTCGTACACGCTCCCCGGCATCGATGCCGACCTCGGCGTCCGCTTCCGGTTCCACACGGGCCGGCCGATCTGGCGGCTCGAGAACTACGCGATCCACTCGCAGTGGGGCTATCCCGAGGGCTCGGTCATCCCCGGCGGCGGCACGGGCCGCATCGTCTCCAGCACCACGCCGTACTACCTGCCTTCGCTGGCCCTGTTCGACTTCCGGGCCGAGAAGGCCATCACCATCCGGAAGTACGGTTCGTTGCACATCGTGCTCGACGTCTTCAACATCTTCAACAGCTCCAACGTCACCAACGTCGAGTACGCCGGGCTGTGGGGCCGGATCACGGGCATCAGCGACGCCCGGAGGTTCCGCCTCAACTTCATGTACCAGTTCTAGCTCGACACGCGCAGAAGTCCGCCCGCCCCGGCGCAGGCCGGGGCGGGCTTTTTTTTGCGATCGAAGGAAAGCTGCGGGGACAGGAAAAATGGGGACATGACCGGGAAAATGGGGACATGACCCATTTCTCCCGAAATGGGATCGTGTCCCCGTTTCTCCCGTGAGCCCCCTTCTTCCCGGTCTCAACGACGGCGACGATTGCACTTACCCCCGAAAACCGCTAGAGTAGCTCCAGATGAGGTCCCCGATGCGAAAGGCCGTCGTGATCCCCCTTCTCCTGGCGTTCGCTCTCCCCCTGGCATTGGCCCAGAAAAAGCCCGACCTGCCCCCGCGCTACAAGAAATGGCTCGACGAGGAGGTCGTCCACATCATCGCCGCCAAGGAGCGGAACGTCTTCCTGCAGCTGCGGACCGATAAGGAGCGCGACATCTTCGTCGAGGCCTTCTGGAAGCAGCGCGATCCGACTCCGGGGACGCCCCGGAACGAGTTCCAGGAGGAGCACTACCGCCGCTTCAATTACGCCAACTCCTTCTACGGCCGCTCGAACCCGCTGCCCGGGTGGAAGACGGACCGCGGCCGGATCTACATCATACTCGGCGCGCCGCGCAACATCGAGCAATACGACAGCGTCAACGGCGTCTATCCGACGGAGATCTGGTTCTACCTGGGCGACCCCGACCTCGGCCTGCCTACGGCCTTCAACGTCATCTTCTTCAAGAGGGACGGCGCCGGGGACTACATCCTCTATTCGCCGACCGAGCACGGGCCGCGCGCCCTGATCGCCGGCTCCATGGGCGGCTACCGGGATGTCTCCCGGACGTCGGCCTCCATGACCAACGATCAGGCCGCCTACAAGGAGCTCAAGGAGCTCGAGCCCAACCTGGCCCCGCAGGTCCTGAGCCTCATCCCCGGGGAGTCGGTCCGGCCCGGCAACGAGTCCCTGGCCTCCAACCGGCTGATGGCCACGGTCTTCAACGCCCCGCAGAAGAAGGTCGAGGTCGACTACGCCGAGGCCATCCTCAAATACAAGGACTTCGTCGAGGTCGAGTACACCGCCAACTATGTCGGGAGCGAGGTCGAAGCCCAGGTCATCCGCGACGGGACGGGCGCGAGCCTCGTCCATTACACCATCGAGCCCGCCCGGATCTCGGCCGAGGAGACCGCGGGGAAGTACGAGGTGCGCTTCCGCCTGACGGGACGCGTCTCCGACGCCGCGGGGAAGACCGTCTACCAGTTCGACAAGGATTTCCCCTTCAGCCTGACCGGGGCCGAGCTCGAGGACGTCCGGGCCAAGTCCATCTCCATCCAGGACGCCTTTCCGCTCGTTCCCGGGAGCTACACATTTCGACATCCTGCTCAAGAACGTGGCCTCCAAGGAGTTCACCGGCGCGGGCCGGCCCCTCGTCGTCCCCGATCCCGCCGGGCCGCCTGGCCTGGGCTCCCTTCTTCTCGCCTACGGCGTCGAGACGCCGCCGGCCGGGGCCCGGGAACGCGTGCCCTTCCGGGTCGGCGACGCGCAGCTCCTCACGCAGACGAGGAAGATCTTCGGCACGAAGGACACCCTCGTCCTCTTCTTTCAGCCCTTCGGCCTGAACCCCGGGCTTAAAGCTTCCGGTACCCTTCGCACCGAGTTCCTTCGGGAGGACCGGGAGATCCTGACCCGGACGGGCCGCCTCGCCGACGTTCCCCCCACGGGAGTCGTCGACGCCCAATCCCTGAAGGATTTTCCGCCCGGGTACTACCAGGTCCGGGTGACCCTGCTCGACGGGCAGGGGAAGGCCCTGGCCTCGGTCAGGGAGAATTTCGAGGTGTCGCTGGCCCCCTCGGTCCCGCGGCCGCTGGTCATGGCCAAGATCGCCTCGGCCGCGACCGGCGCGGACGATCTCCTGAACACGGGGATCCAGCTGGCCAATAAGGGCGACGTGGCCGCCGCCCTGCCCAAGCTGGCGGAGGCCCACGCCCTGGCCCCGGAGCGATCCGATGCCGCCGTGGCCTACGCCCAGGCGCTCTTCAGGTCGGGCGATCACGGGCGGGCGAAGGACGTTCTCCTGCCCTGGGCGGAAGATGAGGACGCGCCCGCCGAGGTCCCGGCCCTGCTCGGCCAAGCCTGCCACGCCCTCGGGGAATACGAGGCGGCCGTGAAGTCCTATACGGCCTACCTCGTCCGCTTCGGGGCCAACGTCGACATCCTCAACTGGCTCGGCACGTGCCACTTCCAGCTCGGGAACAGGGAGGAAGCCCTCAAGGCCTGGACGAAGTCGCTCGAGATCTCGCCCAACCAGGAGAAGATCAAGGCCCTCGTCGACTCCCTCAAGAAAAGATAAATCCGTTTCCTGATTCTGGGAGGTCCCTCTCTAGGGCTTTAGCTCAGGTTATCGCCTCTAGCTCCCCGGACCCCCGGGGAACGGGAAGCGGACTCTTGGGAGCGGACCGGGCAGAAGCACGGCGTAGCGACTCGGAGCCGGGCTTCTGCGAGATATCTTCAAAAAGCGCTTTCCTAAGATATCTCCCAGCGCCTTCCCTCCGGATAGCTCCGGGGCGGCGCTGATGGTCGCTCCGTAGACTCCGCTCCCTGCCGCCCCCCTCCGCCACGGGGATCTTCGAGGCGACAACCATCGCTGCCCGAGAGGGACGCCCGGAAATGGGAGAAGAGCAGAATCAGAAAACTAGTTAATCTATTGCTGAGGGAATCGGAGCAACTCGTCGACTCGGGCGAAGGCATAACCGCGTGACTTGAGGTCGCGGATGAGGTCCCCCAGCAACAGGTAGAACTTGTCGGTGCGCTCGGGATCGGTGCCGATGTGGACGAGGAGGATGAAGCCGTTGAGGCCGCGGGGGTCGCTCTTCTCGTAGGCCAGGACGCGGCCGTAGATCGTCCGGGAATCCAAGTATTCGGGCATGGACGGCGTCGTGTAGTCGGCGTTGGACGATGTCCCCGGGGTGAAGTTGAAAAGGGTCAGATCCAGCTCGCGCGTCCAGGCGGCGATCTCGTCGTTATACCACTCGAAGGGCGGGATGAAGAGGTGCCCCGGCTCGCGGGCGACGCCGAAGCGCTCCATCTCGGCGAAATTGGCCAGGATGTCGGCCCGGAACTCGTCCCGGGTGACCAGCGTCTTCGACCGGTCGTCCCAGTCGCAATAGAGGAGATGGCGGTCGGAGTGGGGCCCCAGATAGTGGCCGTCGGAGATCAGGCCGCGGATCGTTCCCGCGAACTCGGGCGTCCGGTAGAAATCCCCCGTGAAGAAGAAGCCGGCTTTGACGCCTTCCTCGGCGAGGACCCGGCGGACGGTCTCGCCGCCGTCGGCGAAGGAGCCGCCGGTGAAGACAAGCGCCAGCCGCCGGAGGGAGGGGTCGCCGCGGACGATCGCCCCCCGGTCCAGGGCGAAGTCCCGGCCGGGACTTTCGGCCGGAGCCGGGCCGCCCCGACAGGCGACAGCAAGCAGAAAAACGAACAGAATCGAGATCAGGCGTCCCGCTCGAGGCGGCGAAAACAGATTCATTTTTCCGCTTGCTGGACGTTCCAGCCCCGGATCTTCACGGCGGGAATCTCTCCGAGCAGGTCCTCGGTGGTGAAGACCCCGGAGATCCGGCGCGTCTCCTTCGGGAGCAGCGTGACGTAATTGTCGTCGAGATAGATCGGCAGCACCGGCTCGCCGGTGGCTTCGCGGACGACGCGGATCTCGACCATCAGGGCCAGCTCGTCCGAGGGGTTCTCGAGGTCGACCGCGACCTTGGTCGACGGGCCGTCCTTGTCGAACTTGGCCCGGACCTTCACGGCCACGGGCTTCAGCTTGGCCAGCGCGGTGAGGTCGGCGAAATCCTTGACGGGCGTGACGTACCAGGTCGTGGCCGCCTCGTCCAGCGTCTCCGGCTTGGCCGACAGGCAGTAGAAATTGGCGTCGACCAGCTGCCCCTTTTCCCTGAAGACGCGCAGGTCGAGATAGTAGACGGGGGAGGGGCCGGCGGGAAGCTGGAGGACGTCGATCGTCTTGACCTCGTCGGCCAGAAGGCCGAAATCGACCGTCTTGGAAATGACGTCCTTGAGGCCCGCGTCGAGGAGCCTGACCGAGGCCTTGAGCTTGGGCGCGGGGGTGGCGACGCTGTTGGCCGCGACGATCTCCCGGTTGCCGTAATTGTAGATCAGGTGGACGGGCTCGCCGGCCTTGCGGGCGCCGTAGAAGGCGCCGTTCGGCTGGAGGAAGTAGTCGTAGAGCTGCCACCAGAGCTTCGGCCAGGCGGAGTTGTACATCCACTGGATGACGCCCGTCGCCCGGTGCTTGTTGGCGACGAAGGCCTCGTACATGGCCCGCATGCCCTCGTAGTTCAGGAACTGGGCCTTGCGGAGGTAATCCTCGAGGTCCGTCGCCGGGCCCAGGCGCTTGGCCATGGCCTCGTTGTAGCGGTCGAGGTCCTTGAACAGGCCGCGGCAGCAGTGGAAGTCCCAGACGTCGTTGATGGGCCAGAGCTTGTCCTCGGGGATCATCCGCCGCAGGCTCTCGAGCGGCGGGACCTGAGGCCCGGGGCCGGTCTCGGTGTTGAAGCCGAAGGCGCCGCCGTTCTCTTTGTCGACGTACCAGTAGACGGGCGGGACGTAGTCGTACGGGCCGCGCATCTTGACCCCGGACGGGCCGGTGACCTCGCTCGTCTTGTCCTTGGTCGAGACCAGGGTCGGCCGCGTGGGGTCGATCCGCTTCCCGATCTCGATGTAGCGGCGCTCGAGGTCGGGGTGGGGGACCATGTCGCTGGCCTGGGCCCAGACGAAGATGGAGGGGTGGTTGCGGAGCCAGAGGAGCTGGTGCTCCCAGGACTCGGCGACGAGGTCGATGAGCTCCGGCGTGGTGATGCCGCCGTAGGGCTCGTCGGCCGGCCGGCCCAGGTAGTTCTCCCATTCCCAATGACAGCTCCAGCCGACCATGACCAGGATGCCCAGGCGGTCGCAAAGGTCGTAGAAGGCCTGGCTCGTGCCCCAGAAACCCTCGAGGCGCAGGGCGTTGAGGTTCATCTGCCGGGCGTAGAGGACCTCGGCGGCGAGCTTGCGGGGCTTGACGTCGAGGAGGAGATCGTCGGCCCAGCCGCCGCCGCGGATGAGGATCTTGCGGCCGTTGAGCGTGAAGCCGCGGTGGCCCTGTTCCGTCCGGTAATCGCCGACCTCGCGGATGCCGAACCGGACGGACCGGGCGTCGGAGGGGATGGTCCGGGGCATGCCCGGGACGCGGGGCTTGGTCTTGGCCTTGCCCTTGGGCGCGTCCTGCTCGGGGTCGGGCGGCGGGGCCGGGGCGGCCTTCTCGGCCGCCTTGTCCTTCTTCAAGGTGAAGGACAGATTGAGGAGGTAGAGCTCCTGCGAACCGAGGTCGTGGGTCCACCAGACCCGCGGATCGGCGACGACGAGCTCGGGCGTCGATTCCGGAACGAACTCGACGCGGCGTGTCTCCCGCGGGCGGAGGGTCACCTCGCGGGAGAACTTCCGGCCCTCGAACTGCCCGTCGAGCGTGCCGGTCACGTCGGCGTCGGCGTGGTTGACGACGTCGGCCGAGACGGTGAGCCGGGCCTCTTTGAAGGCGGCCAGGTCGAGCTTGGTCACGACGAAGGGCCTCTCGATGGAGACGTCGCCGGTGGCCCTGATCCGGACCTCCCGGAAGAGGCCCATGGCGCTGTCGGGCGGGGCGGGATTCCAGTCGACCCAGCCGACGGTGGGCTCGCCGGGCTTGGGCGGAAAGACCTCGACGGCCAGGACGTTCTTCTCGGTGGACTTGGCGTCCGCCGTGATGTCGATGACGAAGCGACGGTAGGCGCCGTAGAGGTCCTTGGCGTCGGCCACTTTCTTGCCGTTGAGCCAGATGTTGGCGCGGTAGTTGACGCCGTCGAACTCGAGCCGGGCGCGCGTGAGCCCGGGGCCCTGGGGCACCGTGAACTCCTTGCGATACCACCAGGACACCTGGAACGGCGCCTTGGGCACGTCGGCCAGGTTCTTGCCGAAGAAGATGTCCTTGTAGACGTTGTTCTCGACGAGCGTCCCCAGAACGGTCGAGGGGACGACGGCCGGGTACCAGGCTTCGATCTTGAAGCCGGGCAGGGAGATCTGCTCCCCCGTGCCCTTGGCCTTCTCCGAGGACTGGAGGTACCAGAGATCGCCGAGGGTGACGGCCCGGTCGAAGAACATGCCGGGTTTGTACCGGGGCTCCTCCCGGCGGGACATCGTCTGATCGGCGTATTGGGAAAGGGAAGCCGGAGGGACGGCGGCCAGGGCGGCGAGAAGGCCGAAGACCGCGAGGATCCCGAGCGACTTTCCAAAGGGGCGGGTGCGAACGTTGGTCATGTTGCCTCCCGAAATGGCGATGTATCCATTATATCGGAACGCCCCAGGAGGGCCAAACGGTTGCGGTTCACTGCCGGGACGCAAGGGGGCCTCGGATGCACCCTCTCTCGGGCTTTAGCTCAGGGATATCCTCTGGCTCCCCGGCCCCCCCGGGCAGCGGGGAGCGAACCCCGGTGAGCGGACCAGGCAGGATCGGGACGGAGCACCCGGAGTCCCGATCCTGCGAAATATCGGGAGAGAGAACTTGCTTAAGATATCTCCCAGCGCCGTCCCTCCGGGTCGCTACGGGGCGGCGCTGATGGTCGCTCCGCAGACTTCGCTCCCTGCCGCCCCCCTCCAGCAACGGGGATCTGCTAGGCCACTAGATCACCCTGTCCCGAGAGGGACGAGGATAATCCCTTCGCCGCCTCGAGAGGGGAATCCCGAGACTTGCGTTACATGACCAGTGAACGTCACCGTAGAATAAGAAGCGTGAGGAGGCCGGAGGGGGCGAGTTCGAGGGGAGCGGAAAGGCGGGGGCCGGCGGCGCCATCGACATCGCTCAGGCAGACCCGGCCGCGATCGAAGGCCTCACCGGAGAGACGGAGCGTTTCGGAGCGATCGGAAGCGTTATACAGCCTGAGGATCCAAGCCCGGCCGTCGGCCGTGGGCTTGAGGGAGGTGGCGATGATGGGTCCGGGCTCGACAGCGAGCGGGAAGCGGGGCGCCGGGCGGCCGGGATCGGCGGGGACGACGACGAGCGGCGTCGAGGCCTCCAGGGCGAGCTTCTTCGCGACGGCCGGGTCCGACCCGAGGTGGGGCGAGACGGCGTAGCGCAGGGTCACCGGGCCTTCCTGGTCGGCCTTGTAGTTGGTGTGCCAGTAATTGTTCATGGCGTAGGAGAAGAGCGTCGCCGAGGGCTCGAGCTTCCGGAGCCAGACCCGCCGCTCGCTTTCGCGCGGGGTTTCGTCGGTGAGGGCCCCGATCTCGACGAGCGGCGCGTCGAGGGACGTCCAGGTCACGCCGAATTCCCCGTTCGAGATATCGACGCCGTCGCGGGCGCAGAAGAAGTCCCGGCAAGCGCCGTCGAGCTGGTCGGCCTCCGGCCGTACGGAGGCCCAACCGACGTCGACCCGGGCCGTGCCGCCGGGGACGGCGAAGGGAAAAGCGATGTGGACGCTTTCCTTCTCGCGCACCATCTTCTTGTCTATGGTCACCGCGATATCGAGTCGATCGATGCCATTGACGATGCGGTATTCACGAAGAAGCGTGTGAGCCCCCGGCGCGTCCGTCCGCGTGATGATCGTGGTCAGCACGGGCCCCTCGACGAAGCTCATGCCGCCGTCGGAGGCGGCCGCGGCTTTGGCGGGATCGACCCCGGGAACATAGAGATAGTGGGCCAGGCCGGGAAGCTTCGAGAGCGTCGACGAGCTCGCGGCCGGTCCCCGCGTTCGTCCAGGTCAGGCTCTCGATGGCGCCGCTCGCGCCGTCGACACGGAGCGCGAGCGTACCGGAGCCGGTCGCGCGTATGCCTTCGGGCCCGGAATCCTTGGGACCGGCCTGTCCCGCGCTGAAGGTAGTACCGCCTGGCGCCCAGACCCGGCACGTCCTTGGCCACGAAGGCCAGCTCGCCGGTGAGGAGCCTTTGCGAGGGGACGGCCGCGCCGGTCTCGTCCTCGACCCGGTCGCCGGCTTCCCATATCGCCCACGGGACGAGGACGAGGTCCGTCCTCTCCCAGGAGCAGGTGTTGACGACGTCGACGGCCTGCCGGCCGTACTTGACGACGGGCGCCGCGGCGCTCGCGGCGGCCGCGGCGAGAAGCTCGCTCGACATCCGCCCGGCCCGTTCCGCGAAGGCCTTTTTGTACTTCCACTGCGCTCTCGGTCCTTCGCCGTCGGGATTCGAAACGCTGTCATGGGCGCCCCAGGTGTGCTCGCTAAAAAGAACGACCTGGCGCCAGGCCTCTTCGTCCTTCTCCGCGGGGAACCCCGGCCGGCCCAGGATGGACCACAAGGCCTCGGCTTGGACGAGGCGCCCGGCGCTCGTCCGGGCCATGGCCGTCTCCTTGGCCGACGAAGCCGCCCCGTCCTCCCAGTAGCCGGTGAAGTCGCCGCGGACCTCGGGCAGGGCTTTCCCGTGCCGGCGTTCGAGCTCGGCGAACATCTCCGAGGCCGTGGCGATGACGATCTTGGGCGAGGCGTAGGTCTCGTTCCACCGCTTCACGGTGTCCGCAAGCCCCGGGTCGGGCGGCCCGTTGTCGCCGCCGATGGTGTATCGCACCTGGACCATCGAGTAGGGATAGCCCTTCTCCTCGAGCTCGTCCATATACTCGAAGATGCGGTAGCTGGGGGCTTTAGCCAGCGAACCCATGTTGAGCCCGTGGAACCAGGAATAGCCGCGGCCGGCCATCCAGAAGAGGATGCGCTCCTTGCCCGAAGGCGAAAGCCAATAGAACGGCTTGTCGCCCCAGGCCTTGAGGGCCCAGCCGATGCGGTCCCCGCCGTCGAAAAGGCTCGGCATGTAGTTCGGGCCGCTCGACACGTACTTGATCCCGGCCAGGGCCAGGGCCTGCATGAACGACCAGGACTGGCCGGGGATGTCGGTGACCATGGCCGATCCGATGGGCACGCCCGCTTGCTTCCCCAGACCCCTGGCGAACGCGGTGAGACGGACGAGCTCCTCGGGATGGCAGAGGCCGGTCAGGACGCCGGCCAGGGTCGCCTGCAGCTCGATCGAGCCCTGGCTCATGGCCATGAGGAAGGCCGACCTCTCGGCCTCGCCGGCTTGGCGGAAGTAGGTCTCGACCGCCCAGGCCTGCTCGGTGTTCCACTTGAAGCGCGCCCCGGGGGGATTCCCGGCCGAGGCCTTGGCCAGCTCGATCGCTTCCCGGAAATACCGCCAGTGGTTCTTTTCGACGACGGGCTGGGGGTCCGAGTAGCCGATGTCGACATGGGAGTGGGGCAGGAGCCAGATCTCGCGCGGGACGACCGGCTTGACCGCGAGCTGGCCGCGGCGGACCGAGCCGTCGTCGAGCGCCACTTCGATGGGGACGCGTGTTTCCCTGTCGACGGCCGGCAGCAGGAACTCGAGGGCGTTGTAGCCCAGCTTGAGCTCGAGGCGGGACTTGGCCGAGTCGCCGCAGGAGACGACCGCCCCGCCGGGCGCCCCGAGGTGGCTCATCTCGACCCGGACGACCTGGAAGAGCCGGCCGTCCTTGCGGACCAGGGCCTGCTCGCTCCGGGCCCAGACCTCGCGCCGGAGGTCGTCGCGAAAGACCATGAACCAGTCGTTGCTTCCGGCTTTCTCGCCGGTGACCTCGAGCCGCAGCGCGTGGCCGGGGCGGAGATGGGAGGCCGGCACTTCGAGCCGCATGAAGCCGAAGAGCTCGTCGAATTGGTCGACCATCAGCGTCTCGAACGAGAGGGCGATGCCGTCCCGGCCCGTCTCCCGCCAGCTCCGGCGCGACGCGTCGGCCGAGGTCCGGAAGCTCAGGACCGGCTGGCCGTCGACCGCGAGGTCGAAGCGGTGGGCGCCCTTGCCCGTGGCGTGGCCGGCCAGCCAGAGAAAAGTCGCCGGGCCGTCTTTCCGATCGGCCGGAACGGGCTCGGTTTCCCAGGCGATGGTCATGGCCCCGTCCGAGGCCCGGGTGATGAGCGCGGAGGTGATGTCGGGGTAGGGGGAATGGTAGGACAGGACCGCGCCGTCGATCGTCCGGCCGTAGCCCCGGAGCTCCCCGGCCCCGGCCGGGACCGCGGCGGCCGCGACGAGGGCGAGAAGCACTCCGGGACGGCTGGCCGTCATCCGCCCGCGCCCTTATCCGTCCGGGCCGCCTTGAACTTGAAGACCCAGGCGTGGCGGCAGGGCGGCTTGGCCACCGCGCCCGCCGGGAGCGTCAGGAGCGCGCCTTTTCCGATCTTTTCCCAACGGACCGGCTCGCGGACGCCGAGCATGCGGACCTCGCTCCCGGGCGCCGGCGCGATCGAGGTCAGCATGAGCTTGGCCGGCGGCGCCGTCTCGTCCTCGTCGGCCAGGTAGATGGCGTGGATCGTGCCGTCGGGCAGGGCCGTGAAGCAGGTCTTGACCTCTTTGTAGGGAGCGACCGGCCGCGTCCCATAGATGGCTTCCGAGTTGACCGTCATCCACTCGCCGATCTCGCGCAGCCGGTCGAGGGCCTCGGGCGCGAGCTCGCCTTCCGGGCTCGGCCCGATGTTGAGCAGGAAGTTGCCGCCCTTGGAAACGATGTCGACGAGCAAGTGGATGAGCCGGTTGGCGGACTTGTAGCGGTCGCCGGGGACGTAGGACCACGAGTCGCCCATGGTCATGCAGGTCTCCCAGGCGTAGGGCAGGGGCTTCTCCGGCACCTCCTGCTCGGGGGTGCGGTAGTTCTCGTAGCGGCCGGTGACGGTGCGGTCGACGACCAGCAGGCCCGGCTGGTGGCGGCGGGCCATGGCCGCGATCCGCGGCATGTCGATGTCCATGTTCTTGGCGTTCTTGACGAAGTGGCCCGGGGCGATCTCGACCATCGGCGCGGGCCGGACCCAGCCGCCGTCTAGCCAGAGGATGTCGAGCGGCCCGTAGCCGGAGACGATCTCCTCGATCTGGCGGTAGGTGAAGTCGCGGAAGCGCTGCCAGCGCTCGGGGTAGCGGTCGATGCTGTAGTTGACGTTGCGGTCGGGTGTCGCCCACTCGGGCGCCCAGAAGTCGGGATGGTGCCAGTCGGGCTTGGAGAAATAGGCCCCGGCGCCGAAGCCGCGGGACCGGAAGGCGTCGAAGACCGCCTTGAGCGCGTCGGCCTTGGGGTGCGTGCGGAAGGGCACGTCCGGCCCGGTGATGCGGTAGTCGGTCTGCTTGGTGTCGTACATGGTGAAGCCGTCGTGATGCTTGGAGGTCATGACGACGTAGCGCATCCCGGCGGCCTTGGCCGCGGCGGCCCATTTGTCCGGATCGAACTTCACCGGGTTGAAGGTGCGCGGCAAGGCCTCGTAGGCCTTTTTATAGGCGACGTAGTCCGGCATCGAACGGCGGCACCACGGCTCGTCCTCGGAGCAGATGGACCAGGATTCGACGACGCCCCACTGGCTGTAGGGGCCCCAATGCATCATCAGGCCGAACTTCCAGTCCTGCCAGCGGGCCAGCTTGGCCAGGACGAGCGGATCGGCCTCCCGGTCCGCGTCGGGGGCGGACCCGGGGGCCTGGGCCGCACCGGCGGCCAGGGCCAGGACCAGGGCCAGCCCGGCGGCGGTGAGCCCCAGTCTCACGAGACGCCCTTGACGGATTCCTGGGCGACCTTCTTCAGCTTGTCGTTGGCCATGATGGCCAGGTCGACGCGGCGGTTGGTCTGGCGGCCTTCGACCGTGGCGTTGTCGCCGAGGGGCTGGTCGGGCCCGTAGCCGTGGACCGCGAAGCGCGTGGCCAGGACGTTCTGTATGGCCAGGTAGTCCTTGACGGCCTTGGCCCGGTTCTCCGAGAGCGGCATGTTGATCTCGCGCGTGCCGGTCGAGTCGGTGTGGCCCTCGACCAGGATGTTGGTGTCGGGGTACTTGTTGAGGATGGCGGCCAGCTTGGTCAGGTTGTCCTGGCTCGCGGCCCGGAGGTCGTACTTGTTGACGTCGAACAGGAGGCCCGAGTCGAAGGTGATCTTGATGCCCTCGCCGACGCGTTCGACCTTGGCGCCCTGGAGGTCCCGGCGCATCTCCGCGGCCTGCTTGTCCATGTGCCGGCCGATGAAGGCCCCGGCGGCCCCGCCCACGGCGGCCCCGGCGATGGCCCCGAGCAGGGTGTTGCCGGCGATCTTGCCGATGACGCCGCCGACGACAGCGCCTCCCGCCGCCCCGATCGCTGCGCCCTTGGCCGTCTTGCTCCAGCTGGCGCAGCCGAAGCTCATCAGCACGAGGCTGATGGTCAATACCGCGACGAGCGTTCTTTTCATGGATGTCCTCCTCTTGTGTTTCCCGCGGCGAGGGCCGCGTCACCAATTTTAGTCGACGGGGCCGGGGATATCAACCGGCTCATTTCCGGACGGCCGCCCGGGCCGCCCTGGCCTGGTGGTCGAGGATGATGTTGGCCATCAGGTTGACGCCGATGGGGATAGCGGCCTCGTCGGCGACGAAGGTCGGCGAATGGACGGCCGTGGATTCGAGGTCCGGGGGCACGACGCCCAGGTTGAACATCACGGCCGGGGCGATCGTCCCGAAGTAGGAGAAATCCTCGCCGCCCATCTCGGGCTTTTGCTCGACCAGGGCCTCCTTCGAGCCGAGGACGCGCCCGGCCGTTCCCAGGGCCGCCGCGGTCAGGGCCGGGTCGTTGTAGACGGACAGCGTCCCGAACGCGTAACGGAGATCGAACGGGGCGCCGGCGGCCTCGCAGATGTTGGTGACCAGGCGGGTGATCTTGTCCTGGAGGACGCGGCGCTGGTCCTCGCCGTAGTTGCGGACCGTGGCCTCGAGCCGGGCCGAGCGGGGGATGATGTTGGGGGCGCTTCCGGCGTGAAAGGAGCCGACCGTGATGACGGTGTTGTTGTGGACGCTGAACTCGCGGGCGACCAGCACCTGGAGGGCGGTGACGATCTCGGCGCCGACGACGATGGGATCGACGCAGGACCAGGGACTGGCGCCGTGGCAGCCTTCGGACCCGATCTCGAGGGTGAAGCCGTCGACGTTGGCCGACATGAAGCCCGAGGCGTAGCCGATCTTCCCGGCATGGAGGGTGTCGTCGACGTGGTAGGCGAAGAAGGCCTGGGGGACGATGTCCTTGAAGGCGCCGTCGGCGATCATGAGCTTGGCGCCGTCGCAGCACTCCTCGCCCGGCTGGGCGATGAAGACGACCGTGCCCGGCAGGTCGGCCTTGACGGCCGCGAGGACCGAGGCGACGCCGAGGAGCAGGGTCGTGTGGATGTCGTGCCCGCAGGCGTGCATCAGGCCCGTTTCGCGGCCGTCGACGACGGACTTGACCTTGGAGGCGAAGGGCAGATCGGTCTCCTCGGTGATGGGCAGGGCGTCCATGTCGCCGCGCATGGCCACGACCGGGCCGGGCTTGCCGCCCTTGAGGATGCCGATGACGCCGCTGTCGGCGTATCCCGTCCGGACCTCGAGGCCGAGCTTGCGGAAGTGGTCGGCGACGATGGCCGCCGTCCGCGGCAGGTGGTTGCCGATCTCGGGATTGCAATGGATGTCGCGGCGGATGTCGATGAGCTCGGGGGCCAGCTTCTCGGTGAGGGCCTTGACCCTCTTCTCGAGCGGGGTCGAGGGATAGGTCGCCGCCCGGGCGGGGACCGCCGCGGCGACGACGGCGAGGGTGAGGATCGGGACGGCCAGATAACGGCGCTTCATGGGCTCCTCCTGGGGGGACTCGGGAGCCTATCGTATCCGAAAGAGGGGAGGGAGTGCAAAGAAAGGTGCAAGGCGGGCCTGGAGAGGAATCCCCGTGTCCTGCCCCGTTTTTTCGCAATAGCCTTGGTTTGAGGCCCGCCTTGCGATGGCCCGATTATCGGGGACCGGGGCGGGCCGGTCAATCGCCCGCCGCGGCTATCGGGGAGGTGATTTTCCCCTCCCGCGGAGAGGGGAGGGACCTGGAGCTGTGAAGACCGGTCCCTTCTTCTTCCAAATGTTTGACCCCTTCTTTTGAAATAAGTATGATGAGACGAACAAACAGGAGGGAACCCATGAACGTCAAGAAGTTCATCGAGACTCAGCTCGAGGAGATCAAGAAGACGGTCGGCGACGGCAAAGCCATCTCGGCCCTGTCCGGCGGCGTCGACAGCTCCGCCTGCACCGTCCTGGCCCACCGGGCCCTCGGCTCCCAGCTCAAGTCGGTCTTCATCGACCACGGGCTGATGCGGGCCGGCGAGCCCCAGGAGATCGTCAAGATCTTCGCCGGCCTCGGCATCAAGGTCGACATCGCCGACAAGAAGAAGGAGTATTTCGCCGCCCTCAAGGGCAAGGCCGACCCCGAGGAGAAGCGCAAGGCCTTCCGCTACGCCTTCTACAGCTCCTTCGGCAAGGAGGTCCTCAAGAGCAAGGCCCGCTTCCTCATCCAGGGCACCATCGCGGCCGACATCATCGAGACCCAGAAGGGCCTCAAGACCCAGCACAACATCCTCGAGCAGATCGGCATAGACCCCGAGAAGGGCTTCGGCTTCAAGGTCATCGAGCCCCTCAAGGAGCTCTTCAAACACGAGGTCCGCCTGGTGTCCAAGGAACTCGGCCTGCCCGAGTCCATCTACAATCGCATGCCCTTCCCCGGCCCGGCCCTGGCCACCCGTATCATCGGCGAGGTGACGCCCGAGCGCGTCGACCTCGTCCGCGCGGCCACCGTCATCGTCGAGGAAGAGGTCGCGGCCCACAAGCCCTTCCAGGCCTTCGCCGTCCTGCTCGAGGACAAGGGCACCGGCATCGTCGAGGGCAAGCGCCACCTCGGCAGCATCGTCATCGTCCGCTCCGTCGAGAGCCGGGACGCCATGACCGCCGAGCCGTCGCCCCTGCCCTGGGCCACTCTGCTCAAGATCTCCAGGCGGATCACGGCCGAGCTGCCCGAGGTCACCCGCGTCGCCTACGAGCTGACCTCCAAGCCCCCGGCTACCATCGAATACATCTAGCCTAGACTATTCATGAAAACGCCGTGTTTCTCCACAAAGCCAAAAGAACCAAGAACGGCGTTTTCACCCTTCGGGCAAGCCGATCCAGCCGCATCTGCTTCGTTGCAAAGGGTTCGCAGTACTCCGAGTACAGCTTCACCCTTTGACGCCTCGCATCTGCAGCCGCCTCGGCTCGTGAATAGCCCAGGCCAAGCTCGTTTCTAGTGGAGGAAGTCATGCCCTATACGGGAAAGAAGAATCCCGGCGCGCCCACGCTCGGCGTCTTCGTCCCCTGCGACCCGCGCATCGACGAGGAATCGCGGACCCGGGCCTTCAACATCGGCCGAATGACGGCCGCCCTGCTGGCCAAGCGCTTGCGCCTGCCCGACGGCTCCGCCCCCAACGTCTTCACCTGCTCCAAGCTCGTCGACAGCGAGAGCACGGCCGACGCCGCCGCCCGCGAGTTGCTCGAGGCCGGCGCCGGGGCTATCCTCATCGTCCCCGACACCTGGTTCTTCCCGGGCAAGACCGCCATGGCCCTGACCGCCCACTTCCCGCCGTCGATCCCCCTGGCCTGCGTCGGCGGCAACAACGCCCCCAAGCCCGGGGTCGTCGGCATCGACGCCCTGGTCGGCGCCTACGCTCAGACGGGCCGCCTCTGCCCCATGGTCATCGGATCGATGCCTGAAACCGGGCTCGATCCCGAGTTCGACGCCAAGACCCAGGAGGAGGTCGTCGACCTGGCCTACGCCATGCTGGCCCGGGCCGCCCTCCGGGGCAAGCGCTTCGTGGCCATCGACACCGATTCCATGCAGATGGAGACCGCCCTCAACCACGTCCACGCCGCCCGGCGCTGGTTCGGCCTGGAGAGCACCCGCGAGTCCATGAAGCTCTTCGCCGACATGCTCCGCAAGAAGGGCGGCTACGATCCCGAAGAGCTCAAGGCCCTGCGCGACTGGGCCGTCAACGTCAAGTTCAAGGGGCGCATCTACACCAACTCCGAGGAGATCAAGAAGTACGGCCGGGCCGTGCTCACAGGGAAGGGCGTCAAGGCTCCGGCCCTCGCCGCGGCCGACAAGGCCAAGCTCGACGAGGCCCTGGCCCTCTACCTCATCATCCGGAACTACATGCGCGACGTCAACGCCGTCGGCGGCGGCTGGACGAACCAGCTGGCCTGGGGCTCGGACCGCCGCGGCCTGCCGATGACGACGGGCGACATCGCCGAGTCGCTCTTCAACTCGACCGAGGACCACACCGGCAAGAAGACGGTCGTCCCGTTCGCCACCGAGAACGACATCCAGGCCCTCCTGACGATGATCGCCTACTGCTGGCTCTCCGGAGGCAAACCCACTCTTTTCATGGACTTCCGCAAGGTCTACGAGCCCTGGGAGATCGAGAAGAATGCTCAGGCCCTGGGCCTCGACCTCCGCAAATTCAAGGGCGAGCCCTGGATGGTGCGCGGTTTCATCGACGGCGACAACTCCGGCTCCGGCTCCCTCGATTACGGCGACCGCTGGTTCCTGTTCAAGGCCGTCGAGTTCTACTTCCCGGGCCTGGGCTTCTCGGTGAGCTATCTCTCGCCCAAGGGCATCAAGGGTATGGCCGGGCGCATCGCCTTCTCCGACCTCTCCGGCCTGTTCACCATGGTCCAGGACGAGGCCCAATCGGTCGAGCTGCCCGCGCCGCTCGCCGAGCGCGTCTGCCACGCCTCCGACTACACCTGGCCGCACACCTTCCTGACCTTCGACCACGTCCCCGCGAGCCAAGCCAAGATGGGCATGCCGGCCAACCACTTCCACATGGTCACCGGCCTGCCGCGGCGCCGCTGGCAGCACTTCTCGGACTACGCCAACATCCTCAACTACCGTTGGGAGAACGCGCCCGAGTTCGTCGAGGGCCTCGACCGGCCCCTGCCGATGCTCTACCGGATCAACGGCGGCGAGACGACGGCCAAGATGCTCCTGGCCGGGCGGCGCTGATCAGAACGGGGCCTCGTCCCCGATCTTTTTGCCGCCCAGGACGTCGAGGAAACGGCGCATGGAGAGCGGCGCGCTGCCCTCGTAGTGGTTATTGAGATTGAGGTAGGTCAGCACCCGCTTCTTGGCGTTGGCCCGGACGATCTTGGCCGCGGACTTCAGTCCGCCGGGCTTCGGCGCGACGATCCGGTCCCAGACCTCGCCCGTTTGCCCCTCGATCTCCAGCCGGTCGCCGCCGTGCAGGCGGACGACCTGGAACGAGGCCGTCTCCGGCGCGTGCTTCTCGAAGACCTCGCCGATCGGCGGCATATAGTAGCCGTCGAGATAGACGAAGCCCAGCCCGTGGTCCTTGAGAAATTCGAAGAAGGCCGTCGAGTAGTAGTTGGGGTTGCGGACCTCGACGGCGTACTGATAGCCCTTGGGCGCTTTATCGACGAAGGCCCCGAACCGCTCGAAGAAGACCTCTTTGGAGGGCATTTTCTGCTTGTTGAGGTATTCGAACTGGAACATGACCGGCCCCAGCTTCGATTCGAGAGGGGAGAGGGCCTCGAGGAACCGGCAGAGCAGATCGTGCTCCAGGAAATGCGGGTTCGGCTGATTGGCGAAGGCGGCGTTCTGCGGTGTCTGCTTGGCGTAGTAATGGGTCAGGGTCAGCGCGTTCGGGGCCTTGACCGTGAAGACGAAGTCCTCCGGGACGCTCTTGGCGTAGAGCCGCGCGACCGAGGGATCGGGGAGCCGCAGGCTGCCGGGGAAGAGGCTCCAGAACCACTGGTCGACCTCGACCGAGTCGAGCCGGCGGGCGTAATCGACGAGGTAGTCGTTCGGCCGGTAGGTCTTCCCCGTTTCGTAGACGAGCCCTTTCCAAGAGTCGTACTTCCAGGAGCACGTCCCGAGCCGCAGCAGGCCCCGGAACTCCTTGGGAACGGTGAAGGTCGGCCCCATCGCGTCGCCTCTCTCTCCAGATTAGGGCAGGGGAGGACGACTGTCAATCGAACTCGCTTTGCGGTTGACACCCGGAGGGGATTCTGCTATTTTTGATGCCCTTGCGGGGCCATCGTCTAGAGGCCCAGGACAGGTGGTTCTCAGCCATCAGACCGGGGTTCGAATCCCCGTGGCCCTGCTTCGATACCTATCCTGATATCGTTCTTCAACGGGGCGGGAGATCGTGGATCTTATCGGTTAACGCCGGCGTTTTGCTTCTTTGGCCGGCTTTTTCCGATCTCCGCGACGGCCCTCTCAAGAACGGTGTCTTTGCCGGCCCGGAAGTCGGCGACCGTGGGAAAGGCCGCGATCTGCGGCTTGACGCCGACGCCCACGAACTCCCGGCCGTCGGCGTAGGCGTCGTGCTTGGAGCAGACAAACCCTGCGCCCCCGCCCGGAAGACTGAAGCGGAGCGGATTGCCGGTGCTGCCGCCGCTCGGCTCGCCCATGATCACCCCCCGTCCGCTCTGGTCGAAGGCGACCAGAAAGTCCTCGGCCGCGGAGAAGGTCCGGGCGCTGGTCAGGACGACCACCCGCCCGGCGTAATGATGGTCCGGGTCGATGGGCATCCTTTCGGCCGCTTCGACGTACATGCGGTCGGGGCGGCCCCAGGACCGGAAGGCCGGCTTATAGTCGGGGGTCGACCAGCGCGAACCGATGAACGGTTCCCTGGCCAGGGCGGCCATGATCCTGTAACCTACGTTGGAATTGCCGCCGCCGTTTTCCCTCAGGTCGAGGATCAGGGCGTCGGACGCGGCGAACTCCGCGAAGCGTTTGAAGAACTCGTCGGCGGTCGCGTCGTCCTGGAAGCTGTTCAGGGCGATGTAAGCGATATTCCCCGGCAGCATCCGGAATTCGAAGGGCTCCGGATCAAGCGCAAGCTTGTCGATCTCCTGCAACGGGAGGCGTCGGACGGTCCGTTCGATCGTTCGTCCGTCTTCCGTTTGCAGGGTCAGCTTGACCGGTTCGGAGAACTCCCCGTTCAGCAGAGACTTCTCATAGGCCACGATGTCCAAGTACTGCGGCGTGGAAGAGAATTTACGCGGAATCACGCATTTTTCCGCATACGCCCGCGTCGAAAGCCCGTCGATCTTGACGATCTCCATGCCCCTGGCCAGGCCCTGTTTCCCGAGCTCGGGGTCGCTGACCCTGTCCACCAGGACTCGGCCCTCGATGAGGCGGGTCGAGAGGCCCATCCACCCAGCCCGGGTCTTCGAGTATTCTTGGGGCATGATGACATAGGTGTGGCCGTCCTGGAGCTTCGCGCAGAGCTCCCGAAGGACCTGGTAATACTCGACCGTGGAGCGCGCGGCCCGGACCCTGGGGATGAAGCTGATGTAAAGCGCGTCCCAGTCCAGGGCGGCGAGCTTCTCGGGGAACCCGAAGTTGTACTTGACCTCGGACCAGAACCTGGACAGCCCGGCGATCCTGAGGTCTTCCGACAGCTCTTCGGCATAGGGAACGCGCCAAGCAGGCGAGTCCCACATGGCCTGCTCGTACTTGGCGTTCTTATCGAAGACCGCCAGAACCGGTTCCCATCGGGGATCGGTCCGGAGCGATTCGAGATCGGTGCCCTTCCGGGCGTGGTCGGCATCGGACCAGCCGAGTTCCCCGGCTTTTTTCAGGAACTCGAAAGCTTTATCCCTGCCGCCGATGAGGGCGTAGCAACAGGCCGCCTCGTAGGCGGCGCCGTAGTCGTCGGAACCGGCGGCAAAGGCTCTTTCGTAAAGGGCCGCGGCCTCCGCATACCGCTTCTGGTTATAAGCCGTACCCGCTTTCTGGACGAATTCATCGGGGCTCTGGGCCAGGACGGCCGGAGCGGCCGAGGCGAAGATGAGCAGCACGGCAAAAACCGCGGCATGTCTTCTCATACGGGAATCCTCCTCAGAATTAATAAAGCCTTCTCCAGACAAATACGATCGAACTTGAAGAAAGGATAACATATGATTCGAAGGGATCCAGCCAGGCGGCCATTGATCCTTCGGCCGTTCCCCTCATCCGATGCGCGCCGGGGATCCCCTTTACGCCGGGCTCGGACGATTATCCCTTATCGACTTAACATTTTTGCCCCCGAAGAGGTATATTCTTCTCGATGATATTACCCGGTCTATCAACGGCATCCAGCCCGCAGAAGGAAGAATGAGATACCGAAGAGGCGCGCTCCCGGCGGCGAGAAGATCGACATCGAGGCCGAGTTGGCAAAGCTATTTCCGGACTTTAGGCGGGCCCTATTCTGAGAGGACGAGCCCATGATCAAGCGCTTTGGAATCCTGATGGTCCTCTTAAGCCTCGCCACCGCAGTATCGCACGCCTTGCCCGAGCCGTCCGTCACGATCAAGCTCGGCGCTCCCATCGAGATCGGCCGCGCCGAGCTCCTATTCGGTTCCGTCGTCTCGGTCTGCGAGGACGGCAAGGGCGACTTCTATGTCCTCGATCAACGGGAACAGAAGGTCCTGAAATTCTCTCCCGACGGTAGACGCCTCGGCGCCTTCGGCCGGAAGGGCCAGGGCCCCGGCGATTTCCAGTCGCCCGGCCGGATCGCTTTCACACCGGCGGGGGAGCTGGCCGTCTTCGAGGACATCGCCCTCGTCTCCTTCCACAGGACCGACGGCGCTTTCATCCGGCGTCTCGATCTCAATGGGCGTTTGGGCCTGGGCTACATCGGACCCGACCGCTTTTACGGTTGGGAGTGGGAGCCCGAAGCTCAGCGGCAGGTCCTGGTGGATGCCAAGAACTCTGTCATCGCGACCTTCCATTCCATCCCCCGGGACCGGTTCTCGGCGGTCCTGCCCGACGAGACCGGCCGGATGATCATGTTCAACTACAGCCATGAAGCCTACGTCCCGCAGTTCCTCTACGCCTACGGCGACGGCCTTACCGCCGTCGGCATCAGCGACCGCTACGAGATCGCCCTGCTCGACGGGAGCGCCCGTACCGTAGCCACCCTCCGGCGCGATGTCCAGCCGCCGAAGATCAGCGCTAGAGAAAGGGACTTCCTCGAGCGCGGGTTGGCTGATTTCGTCAAGTCCAAGAACTGGCCCGACCGGGTGGCCCGAGAGCTGGCCAAGAAGATCCCCGCCGTGAAAGCCATCGTCCGCGAGGTCCTCGTTTCGCCGGCCCGGATCTTCGTCTTCCGCTTTCCTCCCGACATCACGGCCGAGCCGGCGCCGTTTTCCTGTCGACGTCTTCACGCGCGACGGCGCCTACCTGGGCACCGCCGAGCTCCCCGAAGTCCCCCTCTTCATCTCCGGCGCCGCCATGTATTTTGTGCGCGACGACGCCGACGGGAACGTCTATCTAGTCAGGCAAGCCTGCTCGATCCAGCCCTGAGCCCCGGACGTAATTTTTACGATTTGTCGACGACTTCGAGATGCCCGGGGAATAATCCTTGACCGAGCCTTGGTATTTCTTCAGAATGGCCGTAGCTGCGCAAAGGGGAAACGGCATGAAGCGCGCTGTCCTGTTCCTCTCGCTGGCTGCTTGGCTGTCAACCATTTTGCCCGCTTGCCGGACGGATGTTCCGGTCGACACTTCTAAATTCACGGTCGAGGTCCTCGAAGGCGTCAGGCATCTCCATAACCTGGCCCCCCAGCTCGCGGGCTCGTCCCCTGTGCGGCTGGAGCTCATGGGGAAGATCGGCGAGCTCGAGGGCCGCGAGGACAAGGACATCCTGTACGATCCGGCGGATGCGGCGCGACTTCCCAATGGGGATATTCTCGTCCTCGAAGGAGGAGGATGTGCGGTCAAGCGTTTTAACGGGCGTCACGAGCTCGTTTCGTCCTTCGGACAGAAAGGGCTGGGACCCGGCGACCTTGTCTCTCCGTATTCGCTGAAGTTGAGCGCGAAGAAGAACCTGATCTACATCGCGGACAACAGGATATCCTGGTTCATGGCCGATGGGACTTTTGTGGACAGCTTCAGACCCGCCAGGGCCCTAGCTGCCGGCGGCAGCAGCATCACCCAACAATATCGGACTTCGGGCCTGGCTATCCTTTCGGGAGGACGGGTCATCCTTCCTGGCGATACCTCGATCTGGGATAAAATCGGCGATCGCAAGCTGTTGTCTGTTTATGACAAGGACGGCGCGGTCGTCCGCTCGTTCGGCGACGTCAAGTCCTACAATGAGCCGAACATGACGATCAACGCCAACATCGTCCATTTTGCGACGGATGGCGAGGATCGCTGCTATGTCGCCTACGCCCATCAAAACAGGATCGACGAGTATTCGCCGGACGGGCTTTTGAGCTATTCAGTCGACAGGCCTCTGCCCTTCGAGGTCAAGAACGAAATGCGGGAATTCGTCTTCACGAGCGGGTCGATGCAAAAGGTGCTCCCCTGGCCCGTGGTCACTTCGGTCTCCAAGGGCCTGTCCGTTGACGGGAAAGGCCGGATATGGGTGCTGACGTTCCTGATCCAGCCCAATAAGTTCGGGGGCTTCGACACCGAAGACGACATCAGCCGCTGCTATCGATTCGACGTCTTTAGTACCCAGGGGATCCTCCAGTTCACCGTGTCCCCTCCGAACGTCAGCTTCAGCAGCTTCTCCATTTATGACGACCGGATGTTCCTGATCGATCCCGGGCACGAATCCTGCGTCTACGAATACAGGATCATCGAAAAGGATTAGATAGTACTCAATTGGACAGCATTCAGGAGGGCGCCATGAAAAGATCGGTAATCCGTCCAGCTTTGACGATTTCCCTGGTTGTTTGTTTGGGCATGACTCCGGGTTGCCAAAGGGGGGCCCAAAGCGGGATCACGGAGCAAGAGGCCAGGACTTTGCTCGACACCTACGTTAAGGCCAGGAACGAGGCCAACCTCGGCCTCCTCAACGGCATCTTCGCCCCGGATTACGTCGCCCACGATCCCAGCCAGCCGCAAGACGTCGTCGGTCTCGAAGCCGTGAAACGACAATATGCGGTCACGCACAGGGCCGCTCCGGACGTCAAGTTCACTATCGACGATTTCTACGTCAAGGGCGACCGGATCGTCTCTATATTCACGATGACGGGAACGATCACGGGTCCTTTCGCTACGCCCATGGGCGACCTGCCGCCAACGGGGAAGTCCTTCCGCCTGACCGGCGCCGCCGTCGACCGGATCGTCGGCGGGAAGATCGTCGAATCGTGGATGTACTTCAATCCCCTAGACGTCCTCCAGCCGCTGGGTTTCACTCTAGCGCCGCCTTCCAACGCGGAAGGGCGATAGGAGAGACAGGCGTCCCAAACCGAAAGGACTCGAGACCGAGCCGATTGACATCGCCCCGCCACTCCCCCTAGAATGAAGGCGATGGCCAACGCGGGGCACATCGACTTCGTCCGGGGCCGCCTCGATCATTGGAACGACTGGCGCCGGAAGAACACCAAGATCCTCCCCGATTTCGCGGGGGCCGACCTCGCCGAGCTCAATCTCTCGGGCGCCAATCTGGCCAAGGCCGATTTCTCCGGGGCCCATCTCGCCGGCGCGAACCTCAGCGGCGCCAACCTGACCCGGGCCAAATTCTTCCGGGCCGACCTCAGCCAGGCCGACCTCACCCGGGCCAATCTGTTCAAGGCCAACCTCAGTCAGGCCGACCTGGCCGGCGCCAATTTCAACGGGGCCGATCTCAGTGGCGCGTTCCTCATCCGGGCCAACCTCAGCGGCGCCAGCCTCCTCGGCGCCTGCCTCAAGGGGGCCAACCTCGGCCAGGCCTCCCTCTTCCGGGCCAAGCTCGGAAAGGCCGTCCTCTCCCAGGCCTCCTTCTTTAAAGCCGACCTCAGCGAGGCCGATCTCGCCGAGGCCGACCTCGAGGGCGCCAATCTCCAGGAAGCCGTGCTCGAGCGGACCAACCTCCGCGCGGCCAACATGGCCAACGCCAACCTCTGCTTCGCGACGCTCCTCAAAACGAACCTCGAGGGCGCCGTCCTCGACAACTGCGCCGTCTACGGCACGTCGCTCTGGGAGGTCAACAGCGCCGACTCCCTCCAGCGCGACCTCGATATCATGCCCGCCCAGCAGCCCGTCCTTTCGGTCGACAGCCTCCAGACGGCCCAGCTCGTCGGCATGCTCCTCCACCACGAGAAGGCGCGCTACGAGGTCTTTTCCATCACCCTGAACACCGTCCTGGTCATCGGCCGCTTTCCGCCGGAGCGCAAGCCCATCCTGGCCGCCATCAAGGAGGCCCTCCGCCGCGGCGAGTACTCGCCCCTCGTTCTCGACTTCCACCTGCCCGGGTCGGGCGACAAGAACGAGATCGTCAAGACGCTCGGCCGGATGTCCCGGTTCGTCATCGCCGACCTGACCGGCGACCGGCGCATCTCCGACACCCTCGATGCCGTCGTCCACTTCCTGCCGTCCATCCCCATCCAGCCCATCGGCCAGTCGGAGGACGGGGACAGGGCCTGCCCGACAGCCACTGGCACAAGTACCGCTGGGTCCTGCCGTTCTGGCGGTTCAAGGACCCGGACGACCTGGCCGCCCGCATCGGCCGCGAGGTCGTCGTCCCGGCCGAGCAGAAAGCCGCCGAGATCCGCCAGAAGATGAGCTTCGGCGTCTGAATCGTTGACTTTTTTCCGGCGAGTTGATACTTCTTCCCCTCCGGCGGCGTCTGATGATAATATCCGTCCGGGAGGAGAGAGAATGAACGCCCTGGTCCCTGTCATCTCCGCGAGGTTCCGCAAGCGCTTCGCGGAGAGGCCCTTGCTCGTCGTCTCCCCCGGCCGGGTCAACCTCATCGGCGAGCACACCGACTACAACGAGGGCTTCGTCCTGCCCGGCGCGACGGACAAGGCCGTCGTCTTCGCCGTCTCGCCCCGGGCCGACGGCGTCTGCCACCTCGTCTCCCACGACTACGATCAGGAGTTCCGCTGCGAGATCGACGCCCTCCACCGCTCGCCCCTGCGCTGGCCCGACTACCTCCAGGGCGTCCTCGACCAGTTCCTCCGGGCCGGTCATCGCATCGGCGGCTTCAACTGCGTCTTCGGCGGCGACATCCCCATCGGGGCGGGCATGTCCTCCTCGGCGGCCATCGAGGGCGGCCTGGCCTTCGCCCTGAACGCGATATCCGGCCTCAAGCTCGACAGCCTGACCCTGGTCAAGATGGCCCAGAAGGCCGAGCACGAATTCGTCGGCGTCCGCTGCGGCATCATGGACCAGTTCATCAACATCCTGGGCCGGGAGCGGAGCGTCCTCAAGATCGACTGCCGCTCGCTCGAATTCGAGCCGTTCCCCTTCGAGCGGGAGGACCTGCGGGTGGTCGTCTCCGACACCCTGGTCCGCCGGGAGCTGGCCTCCTCGGAATACAACGTCCGCCGCGGCCAGTGCGAAGCCGGCGTCAACGTCCTCAAGGCCCACGATCCTTCCCTCCGCAGCCTCCGCGACGTCGGTCTCGACCTTCTGCGCGAGCACCGGTCCGAGCTCGATCCCGTCGTCTACCGCCGCTGCGAGTACGTCGTCCGCGAGAACATCCGCGTCACCGAGGCCTGCGCCGCCCTGGCCCGGAACGACTTCGCCGTCTTCGGCGGCCTGATGAACCTGTCGCACGCGGGCCTGCGCGACGACTACGAGGTCTCGTCGGCCGAGCTCGACGCCCTGGTCGAGGCGGCCCGGCGGGTCCCCGGCGTCCTGGGCGCGCGGATGATGGGCGCGGGCTTCGGCGGCTGCACCATCAGCCTGGTCGAGGCCGAGGCCGTCCCCGAATTCCAGGCCCGGGTCGCCCGGGACTACGAGGGCGTGACGGGCAAGGTCCCCAAGATCCACGTCATCCGGATCGAGGCCGGGACCCACGCCGTCGAGCTCGCCTGATCCCCCCTGGAGCCGGCCTTTTCCGATCTTTCCGGTTGACAGCTTGTTGGCGTTTTCTTAACATCATCTTGACAACTCGGCAGCGGGGTTCTCTTAGACTGGTCTCGTGAAAGCCAAGCCCTTTCGCCATCCTCTTTCGAGGGTGAATTCCGTCGCATAAGGAGGAGTCGTCATGATGAGGAAAGCGGGGAGAACGCTCGGGGTCCTGGTGCTGGTCCTGGGACTCGCCGTCATGGGCCAGGCCCAGACGAAGCGCCTGACCATCCTTCACGTCAACGACACGCATTCGGCCATCCTGCCCTTCGGGCACCCGTCCATTCCAGGCCCCTTCGCCAAGCTTCTGGGCCATGACGGCCCGGGCAGCCGCGGCCGGGCCGCCCTGGTCCGGGAGACCGGCGGCATCGCCCGCATGGCCACGCTGATCAAGCGGGCCAGGCTGCGCGAAGAGAACGTCCTGGCCCTGCACGCCGGCGACGTCTTCGTCGGCAGCTTCGAGTTCAACAAGTACCTGGGCTACCCCGAGCTGAAGATCATGGAGAACCTCTACGACGCCATGTCGCTCGGCAACCACGAGTTCGACCTGGGGATGGACGTCCTGGCCGGCGTCGTCAGCGGCCAGCTCGGCGGCCACGGCCCGGTGGCCCTGCCGCTCCTCTGCGCCAACATCGACTTCACCGGGCACCCGCTCGAGAGCTTCATCCAGAAGTCGATCGTCAAGGAGATCGACGGCGTCAAGGTCGGCATCTTCGGCCTGGTCAACGAGGACAGGGTCAACTATTCCGCGGAGGTCGTCGCCCGGTTCTCGAACGACGTCTACACCGTCGCCGGCCTGCAGGCCGGGGCGCTGCGGGCCGCCGGATGCGACGTCGTCGTCTGCCTGTCCCATATGGGCACCTTGGGCGACCTCATGGGCCTCGCCGACAACGTCCCCGGGATCGACATCATCGTCGGCGGCCACAGCCACGACCTCTTCGACGACGCCGTCGTCCGCAACGGCAAGATCATCGTCCAGGCCGGGAGCCACGGCCAGTACCTCGGCGAGCTCAAGGTGGACTACGAGGCCGGAGCGGGCGTGACCTTCCGCGACTGGAGCGTCTGGCCCGTCGACAGCCGGATCAAGCCGGATCCCTTCGTCCAGGCCCAGGTCAACAAGCTCCGCGAGGGCGTCGTCGCCGATCCGCGCTTCGGCCCGGTCTATTCCCGGATCGTGGCCCTCGTGGGCCAGGACATCAGCCACGACTGGCCGGAGACGGGGCCCTACCGCGACGCGCCCCTCGGCAACCTGGTCACCGACTCCATCAAGACCGCCCTCGCGGGCGCCGGCTACCAGGTCGATTGCGTCCTCGACGCCATGGGCTACACCGAGTTCGGCATCCCGGCCGGCAAGGTCGTGGGCAACGACGTCATGCGCGCCGTGCCCTACGGCTACGACCCCGAGTCCGGGCTCGGCTTCAAGCTGGTCGTCGCGCCCCTGCCGGGCCAGCTCATCCTCGGCGGCCTCGAATTCACGGTCGCCTACGTCCCGTACTCGCAGTCCGTTTGCGCCCAGGTGTCCGGCCTGACCTTCGCCTACGACTCGCGGCTGCCGGCGCTCGACGACCTCTCGGGCCTCAGCCGGGTCGACCCGATGTCGGTCATGATCAACGGCGAGTACGTGGCCCTCAATCCGACGAAATACTACATGGTCGGGATGACCGAACAGGTCTTCAACTTCCTGAACGGCCTGACGGGCGGCCAGCTGGTGAAGTACGACACCGGCATCCTCGAGTACAACGCCGTCCGCGACTATATGAAGTCCCTGCGCTTCGTGAACTACGTTTCGGAGGGCCGGATCATCGACAAGGCGGGATTGCCGCCCGTCCCGACGGTCAGGCGCAAGTAGCGGTCCGAGCGGGGGGCTCAGTCGTCGCCGATCGGCCGGTCGATCGAGACGGCCTCGAGCCCCCCGAGGTGCCTGGCGCCCGATTCCGTGACGACCATGCAGTCCTCGACCCGGATACCGAACTCGCCGTAGATGTAGATGCCGGGCTCGTTGCTGAAGGTCATGCCCGGCTCGAGCTTCAGGGTGTTGCCCTTGACGAGATAGGGGTACTCGTGCCCCTCCATGCCGATGCCGTGGCCGAGGCGGTGGGCGAAGTACTTGTAGCCGGGCCCGAACCCCGCGTCCTCGACGACCTTGCGGGCCGCCCGGTCGACCGATTCGCAGGTCGCGCCGGGCTTGGCCGCCGCCAACGCGGCTTTCTGCGCATCGCGGACGATATCCCAAACCTTTTTTTGCTTATCCGAGGGCTGGCCGAAGACAACGGTCCGGGTGACGTCGGAGCGATAACCTTCGATACCGCAGCCGCCGTCGACGAGCACGGCGTCTCCCGGCTGGAGATTCCGTTGGACCTGGGAGCCGTGGGGGAAGGCCGTATTGGGGCCGAACTGCGGGCCGCCGCCGCCCTGAGAGCCGAGCTTCTGGGTGGCCATGGCGATGGCCCCGGCCAAGTCGCGGGTGGTCATGCCCTCGCGGAGCGTCTTGAAGCCCTCGCGATAGGCCAGCTTGGTGATCCGGTTGGCCAGGTCCAGGTAGGCGATCTCCTTGGCCGTCTTGACGCCGCGGCAGCCCTCGGTGACCGGCGCGCCGTCGACGATCTCGGCGGTCGTGAGCGTCCGCCGCAGGCCGTGGACCTCGAACGCGCGCAGGTCGGGCGCGGTGGCCAACTTGCCGGTGGCGGCCCCGAGGTCCTTCAAGACCCCGCCGATGAGAGCGTAGGGGCTCTCGTGCTCCTCCCAGGTCCGGATCTCCTGGCCGGCCGGGACGAGTTCCTTGGCCCGTTCCACTTCGAAAGCGGGGCAGACCCAGACCGGGTCCTTTTTAGGACTGAGCAGGACGCCGAAGACGCGCTCGCTCAGCCACCAGCCGACCTTGGTGAAGTAGAGGAGGTTGGTCCCTCCGCCCACGAACAGGGCGTCGAAGCCGCGCTCGGCGAGCAGGCGCCGGGCTTTCTCCTGGCGGGCGGCGAAGTCCTCAGGCGTGAGCGGTTGGACGCCGGTGGCCAGGTTCGTGAGCGCCGGGCCTGAGGCGGGAGCCTGCGCGGCCACGGCGGACGGATCGAGGCTGAGGGCCGCGAGCGACACGGTCCCGGTCTTGATGAAGGAACGGCGGGTGAGCGACATGGTGACCTCCTACGAAGGACGAAAAATATCACAACGCCGCCCCGGGGAGAAGAGCCTTTTTTTTGAAGTTCAAAACGCGGATAATAGGCGGACATGATCACGCCCGTGGATACAGCGAAGCGCAGGGCCGGCGTTCTCGGGCTGGCTTTGCTGCTCCTTGCCGGAATCGCGGCTTGCCGGCGCGAACCGAGCGCCCCGGCGGCGGCGCCTGCCGCCTCGTTCGCGGCCGCCCCGCCGGCCGCAGACCGCGCCTTCGACGAGCGCTTCGCATTCATCGCCGGACAGACTGTGGGCGTCGGATCCTACGCGGCCTGGGAAGGGGAGGCGGCGTGGAAGGATTTCGCCGCGACGGCCGACAAGGCCTACGAGGAATTCGACGCCGGCGTCCTCGAGCCCATGAGGCGATGGGCCGCCGCGGACCTCGCCCTGGCCCGCGAGCGGACGAAGACCCTATCGTATCCGTTCGGCGGGCCCGACCTGGCCACCGCCCTGGCCCTCTTCCCGGAGCGCCGAGACCGTCGTCCTGCTCGGCCTCGAGCCGGTCGGGAACCTGCCCGAGTTCGACCGGATGACGCCGAGGGACGGGCCGAGGTCTTCGCCGATCTTGGCGTTCTCGCTTTCGATTTTCTCAGGCGCGGCTACTTCATCACCATGGACATGATGGACCTCTACTCGAAGCGCAAGATCGACGGCGCCCTGCCGGTCATCGGCTTCTTCCTGAAGCGGGGAGGGTACTCCGTCGCCGGAGTCCGGAGACTGTCCCCGGCCGCCGACGGCACCTGGACGGAAACACCTTACGCGCGCTTGGTCGAGCGCCCGCACCGTCCCTACGGGGTCAGGATCGATTTCTTCAAGCCCGGCGAAAAGGCCCTCAAGTCCGTCCTCTATTTCTCCTGCGACGTCGAGAACCGGGCCTTCACGGAGGGCTCGCCCCTGCACCGGTTCCTCGACGGGCTCGAGCGCCAGTCCGTCTTCGTCAAGGCCGGCTCCTATCTCCTGCACTGGGACAACTTCTCGACGCTGCGCCGGCTCATCCTTGATCGCGGCCTCTACGTCCTCGAGGACGACACGGCCATCCCGTACCGCTTCTTCAAGAGGGAAGGGTGGGGCATCACGCTCTTCGGCCGCTACGCGACCCCGGTCAAGGATTTCACCAACGTCGAGCAGCCCGACCTCCGGGCGGTCTACGAGAACCCGGAGGGGGGTGTGCGACCCCTGCCGTTCCGCTTCGGCTACCGCTGGCGGACGCAGATCGACAACCTGCTGCTGGCGGAGAGACCCCGACGGCCCTATAAGGCACCCGTCGTCAGGTAGGGGGAGTTGGCTTGCCACTCAGCGGGGCCTGCCTATTGGCTCAAAATCGTGGCTTGACCTTGCCATGAGGGCCTGCATTTCGGTAAAATCATCAAATCCAAATGACGTAGGAGGGGAAAGCATGAAGCTCTGTTTCTGTAGGTTCCTGTTGGCTGCGGCCGTAGTGGTTATTGCCGTATTCTGGTGGCCGGCCTCGTGGGCCAAATGGGCGATCATCGCCGCCGCTGCGATCCTCGCCATCATGAGCCTTTTTTACCAGACGTGCTGCTGCCGGACCCTGAAAAAGGCCGAATAGGGAGCTGAGCTAGCCTAAGCCCGAAGGTCCCCCCTTCCGGATCCTCCGTTCACAAGGGGGAAGTCTATCCCGTCATCGTCCTCCGATCGAAAGAGAGGCGGAGCCGCGTTTGACCGGCCGTCGCGGGCGATGTTATAGTGAGATCGGGAGGCAGTCATGAAAAAAGCCCTCGCCCTATCGTTCCTTCTCGTTCTCGTTTCCGCCGCCTCGGCCCAGAACTGGTTCAACGGTACGCTCGATCAGGCCGTGGCCAAGGCCAAGAGCGAGAATAAGCTCGTCCTCGTCGATTTCTACAGCGGTGGCTGAGGGAGCTGCAGACTGCTGGTTCAGCAGTTTTACCACAACGCCAAGTTCCATCCTTTCCTGGATAAGCACTTCATCCTCGTTTTTGCCGATAACGCGGAGCCAACGGGAGAGGCGACCTTCAAGAGGTTCGCGGTCGGCGGTACGCCATCGGCCGTCGTTCTCGATGGCGAAGGCGCCGAGGTCGACTGGTTCGTCGGCTACACGCCGCCGCCCGAGAATTACCAGGCCAAGCTCGAGAAGATCCTAAAAGGCGAGGGCACGTTCAAGGCCCTCCAGGCGGCCTATGGCGCGAATCCCAAGGACGTAGCCGCGGTTTTCGGCCTGGCCCGAAAATGGGAGTCCCGTGGCGACACGCCCAAGGCCCGGGAGAAATATCAAGAGGTCATCGCCCTCGACCCTGAGGGCAAAGCCGGTTCGTACACCGATGAGGACTCGTGGGTCATAGCCCCATACACGGAGTACGCCCGGCTCTTGCTGGCGCTTGCGCGCCTCGGGGGCCGCAATCCCGACGTAGCCCCGGTCAAGGCCTTCATCGCGCAGTATCCGAAGAGCCGTCTCGTCAGGGTGGCCTATATGGAGATGGCCAACTATTACACCGGCGGCGCGCCGAAAGAGGAAGCCGATAAGTTCTTCTCCGAGTATACGGCTCGTTTTCCCGACGACCCGGTGCCCGCCGCCATGTGGCTGCAGCGAGTGCTCCGTAATAATGGCCCGGCCTCGAAGGCCGTCGAGCTGGCCGAGCGCCTGAGGGAGCTATCGGCCGTCATTCCCGATCCGACGATCAGCCGGATGATCGCCCAGGCCTTCGATCTCGCTGGAGAAAAGGGCAAGGCCGAGGCCGCCTATGGCAAAACGTTCATGCAGGACCGGATCGATACCCTGGCGTCCGATCTCGCCGCCTACGCGGATCACTGGGCCGAAAAGAAAGAGAATTTGGAGAGCGCGGCGGCCATGGCCGAGACGGCCGCCAGGATCAAGCCGGGCGACCCTTATTTTATCCGGAGAGTCGCCTATGTGTATTGCGTGGCCGGCCAGGAAGCCAAGGCCCTGGAGGTCTACGGGCCGGTCTGGCTCGAAAAGAGCGGCGCCGGCCTGACAGCCCAGGATATCCGGAGCTATGCGACGTTCTGGCTGCGGCAAGGCCATAATCTCGACAGCGCCTTGGCGGCGGCCAAAATGGCTGTCGCGATCGAGCCACGCACCTACTATCTATGGACGACGCTGAGCGATGTCTACGCGAAGATTGGGAAATAAGGCCGAGGCCATCAAGGCCGCGGAGAAAGCGGTCGAGCTGGCCGATCCCCAGTCCAAACCGGCCATGCAGAAGAAGCTCGATGCGCTCAGGGGGGCGGCGCCGGATAAGAAGTAAAGCCGCGGCCGGAAGGGAATATTAGGGGAGTTGGCTGGGAAGCAAGGATTCGAACCTTGATTGCATGATCCAGAGTCATGAGTCCTGCCGTTGGACGACTTCCCAGCAGGGAGGACTATCCTAAAGGAAATCGGGGGGAATTTCAAGCCCCCTCGTGTTGGGAAATCGGGGACACGTACCAATTCAGGAGAATTGGAACATGTCCCCATTTCCCGCCCCGATTTCAAGGCCCTTTCGATTCGTGGTAAGATTCCCTTCGGCCATGAGCAAGAATGTCCTCAAGATAGCGGCCGGGCTCCTGCTGACGGCCGTCCTCCTCTTCTTCTTCGGCCGCAGCGTCGCCTGGAAAGAGGTCCCCGCCCACATCGCGAACGTCAACATCCCCCTGTTCCTCCTGGCGGTCCTCCTGTCGGCGCTCCACTTCGTCACCCGGTCGATCCGCTGGCACGTCCTCGTGGCCCGGGAGAAGCTCGACGTCCATTTTCGGAACCTGGTCGCGGCCAACATCGTCGGCTTCACCGTCAGCGCCGTCTTGCCCGGCCGCCTGGGCGAGCTGGCCAAGCCCCTGCACCTGGCCCGCAAGGAAGGCCTGAGGCGAGGCTTCACCATCGGCACGGTCGTCGTCGAACGGGTCTTCGACGCCCTCACCAACTGCTTCCTCCTCGGCCTCTTCCTCCTGGCCCGGCCCCTGTTCGCCTCCTCCTGGCCGCTCGGCAAAGAGGCGGGTGAGAGCCTGGTCTCCTGGATGAGGGCCGGCGTGGCCCTGGCGGCGGTCCTTCTGACGCTGACCGTCCTCATCTACTTCTTCCGGGAACGGGCCCTGCGCGTCGTCGGCTTCCTCCTCAAGCCCCTCCCGGCCAAGGCCGGCGCGGCCGTCCTCAGGGCCTTCCACGGCTTCACCGAGGGGCTGCAGCTCTTCCGGACCCCGACCCAGCTCGGCCTCTACTTCGTCCTGTCGCTCGTCGTCTGGCTGGGCATCACCCTGTTCTACTGGGTCTTCTTCCTGGCCTACCGGGTCCCCGCGCCCTTCGTGCTCGTCTGGCCCTACGTCTTCCTGACGGCCGTCGGCGCCTCCATCCCCACCCCCGGCATGGTGGGCGGCTTCCACTACTTCAGCAAGCTGGGCATGGTCCTGATCCTGGGCATCTCCGCGGGTCAGGCGGCCGGCATGACCCTGGTCTTCCACGCCGTCCAGATCGCCGTGACTTGCGCCCTGGGATATGGTATATTGGCCCGCGAGGGTCTGACCCTCTTCCAGCTCCAGAGGATGGGAGAGAGCGAAAAGCGATGAGATGCCCGTTCTGCGGCTTCCTTGAGAGCAAGGTCATCGACTCCCGCGAGAGCAAGAAGGGGATCTCCATCCGCCGCCGGCGCGAATGCCTGTCCTGCAAACGCCGGTTCACGACCTACGAGAAGATCGAAGAGATCCCCTATATGGTGGTCAAGAAGGACGGCACCCGCCAGCCCTTCGACACCCAGAAGCTCCTGCGCGGCATGATGAAGGCCTGCGAGAAGCGGCCCATCCAGATCAGCCAGCTCGAGGAGATCATCGAAGAGATCGAATCGATCGTCCAGGAGCGGCCGGACCGGGAGATCGCCGTCGCCGAGATCGGCCAGCTCGTCATGGACCGCCTCCGGGTGCTGGACAAGGTCGCCTACGTGAGGTTCGCCTCGGTCTACCGGGAGTTCGGCGACGTCGCCGAGTTCCGCCGGGAGCTCGAGGACCTCATGAAGGAAAAATAGCCCTCGTACCGTCCGCCATGGTCCGCCGCATCAAGCCCGTTTCGCGCCCGCGCAAGGCCGAGCCGAGCGTCCGGACCGCGGCCCGGGCCCCGCGCCCGGTCGAGCCGGCGCTCCCGCTCCCCGGCGAGGTCACCGTGCCGGCGGTCGACGTCTCCGAAACGGCGACGGAGTTCATCGTCGAGATCGAGCTCCCGGGCGTCGACGACAAGGATGTCAAGGTGCTGCTGTTCTCGAGCCGCCTCGAGGTCAGCGGCTTCAAGCGGGAATTGGCGGCGCCTTCCGGATCGCGCTACACGCGGCTCGAGCGGGAGTTCGGGACCTTCCGCCGGGACGTGGTCGTGCCCGGGTCGGTCGATCCCGGCGAGGCCTGCGCCGCGCTCGAGAACGGCGTCCTGACGGTCGTATTGAAGAAGCCGCCGCGAAAGAGGCGGGACGTGGAGATCAAGACCCGCCGCGACGGCGGTTGAGACCCTGATCGGAGATCCTGTTCATGGCCAGCATCGACAACAAGAACGGCGAAGAGATGAGCGGCCTCATCGAGGACCAGAGCCCCAAGCTCCAGGTCCCGGCCAAGCTGCCCGTCCTGCTCCTGCGGGACGTCGTCATCTTCCCCTACATGATCGCCCCGCTCTTCGTCGGGCGCGAGAAGTCCAAGGCCGCCATCGACGTCGCCCTCTCGAGCAACCGGATGATCCTGCTGCTCACCCAGAAGGACATGGAGGTCGAGGACCCCAAGCGGGAGGACGTTTTCGACGTCGGCACGGTGGCCCTGATCCTGCGCATGCTGAAGCTCCCCGACGGCCGGGTGCGCATCCTGGCCCAGGGCCTGGTCCGGGCCAAGATCCACTCCTTCGACGAGGAGGGCGGCCACGTCGCCGCGGAGGTCTCGGTCGTCGAGGAGCCCGAGAAGGCCGAGAAGGCCGAAAAGGGCCTGGAGACCGAGGCCCTCATCCGCAACGTCCGCTCCGGGCTCGAGCGGGCCGCCTCGCTCGGCAAGAACCTGCCGCCCGAGGCCCTGGTCTTCGCCCTGAACACGGACGAGCCCGGCCGCCTGGCCGACCTGACCGCCTCGAACCTCGAGCTCAAGGTCGAGGAAGCCCAGTCGATCCTCGATATCGCCGATCCGTTCGCCCGGCTGAAGAAGGTCTACGAGCTCCTGACCCGCGAGCTAGAGCTGCTCGACGTCCAGTCCAAGATCTCGACCGAGGCCAAAGGCGAGATGGACAAGCTCCAGAAGCAGTATTTCCTGCGCCAGCAGATGAAGGCCATCCAGAAGGAGCTCGGCGAAGGCACCGAGATCCAGGAGGAGATCCGGATCTATCAGGAGAAGCTGCGCAAGATCCGCGTCTCCGACGAGGTCAAGGAGGAGCTGGAGAAGCAGATCAGCCGCCTGGCCCAGATGCACCCGGAATCGGCCGAGACCTCGGTCGTCCGCAACTACCTCGACTGGATGTTCATGCTGCCGTGGAACAAGGCCACGGTGGACACGCTCGACCTGGTCAAGGCCAAGAAGATCCTCGACGAGGACCACTACGGCCTGGACAAGGTCAAGGAGCGCATCCTGGAGTATCTCGGCGTCCGCAAGCTCTCGAAGTCGGCCAAGGGCCCCATCCTCTGCTTCGTCGGGCCGCCCGGCGTGGGCAAGACCTCGCTCGGCAAGTCGATCGCCCGATCCCTCGGGCGCAAGTTCGTCCGCATCTCCCTCGGCGGCGTCCACGACGAGGCCGAGATCCGCGGCCATCGCCGGACCTACGTCGGGGCCATGCCCGGCCGCATCATCCAGGGCGTCCGGCGGGCCGGCTCGGAGAACCCGGTCTTCATGATGGACGAGGTCGACAAGATCGGCGCGGACTTCCGGGGCGATCCGTCGTCGGCCCTGCTCGAGGTCCTCGATCCCGAGCAGAACAACCAATTCCGGGACCACTACCTCGACGTGCCCTACGACCTGTCCAAGGTCCTGTTCATCACCACGGCCAACCTGCTCGACCCCATCCAGCCGGCCTTCCGCGACCGCATGGAGGTGCTGGAGCTGCCGGGCTACACCGAGGAGGAGAAGCTCCAGATCGCCGTCCGCCACCTCATCCCCAAGCAGGTGGCCGAGAACGCCCTGTCGCCCAAGCTCATCACCTTCACGGGCGGCGCGATCAAGAAGATCATCTCGCTCTACACGCGCGAGGCCGGCGTCCGCAACCTCGAGCGCGAGATCGCCTCGGTCTGCCGCAAGGTGGCCCGCAAGGTGGCCGAAGGGAAGAAGGGCCTGTCCGTGGTCACGGCCCAGTCGGTCGAGCGGCACCTCGGGCCGCCCAAGATCTTCAAGGACCAGCTCCTCAAGAAGGACCAGGTCGGCGTGGCCACGGGGGTCGCCTGGACGGCCGTCGGCGGCGAGATCATGTTCGTCGAGGCCACCAAGATGCCGGGCAAGGGCGCGCTGCAGCTGACCGGCTCGCTCGGCGACGTCATGAAGGAGTCGGCCCAGGCCGCCCTGAGCTACGCCCGGGCCCACGCCGCCGAGTTCGGCATCGACGCGGCGATCTTTTCCAAGAACGACTTCCACGTCCACTTCCCCGAGGGCGCCATCCCCAAGGACGGGCCGTCGGCCGGCGTCACCATCGCCACGGCCTTCCTCTCGGTCTGCGCCAACATCAAGGTCAAGTGGGACGTGGCCATGACCGGCGAGATCACCCTGCGCGGCAACGTCCTGCCGATCGGCGGCGTCAAGGAGAAGGTCCTGGCCGCCCAGCGGGCCGGGGTCAAGAAGATGATCATGCCGGCGGCCAACAAGAAGGACCTCCACGACATCCCCAGGAAGGTCATCCGCGATATGGAGTTCATCTACGTCGAGGACGTCAAGGAAGTCCTGCGCGAGGCCATGACGGAAGCCTTCGCGGCGCCGAAGGCCGGGAAGGCCCCGAAGAAAAAGGCCAAAAGGGCCTGAGAGGCTAGAGAAGGGACCGCCCCCGAAGGGGGGAGTTCCTCGGGGAGGGCGCGATGCGATTGAAGCACCTCGGCGAGCGGCGTGTCGTGGCCATGATCCGGCGCTTTTTCAGCCAGGACCGGCGCGACGTCCTGCTCGGCATCGGCGACGACGCCGCCCTGGTCCGGACGCCCGGCTCCCTCCTCCTCACGACCGACATCCTGGTCGAGGACGAGGATTTCCGCCTCGCCGACCACCCGGCCGCGCCTCCTCGGCCGCAAGGCCCTCAACGTCAACCTCAGCGACGTCGCCGCCATGGGCGGACGGCCCCTCCACGCGCTCGTCGGGCTGGCCCTGCCCGGCTCGATCGAGGCGGACTGGCTGAGGGCGTTCATGGGCGGGTTCCGCAGCGCCGCGCGCGAGGCGGGCGTGGCCCTGGTCGGCGGCGACCTGTCCGGGGCCGACAAGGTCCTTATCTCGGTCACCGTCACCGGGCGGGCGCCCTACGCGGTCAAGCGGAGCGGGGCCCGGCCGGGCGACGCCATCTTCGTCTCCGGAACGCTCGGCGACGCCGCCGGCGGTCTGCGCCTGGTCGAGAAGGGCGGCAGCCGCGGCGTGGTCAAGGCCGTCCGGCCCCTGCTCAAAGCCTTCCTGGATCCCCAGCCGCGGCTTGAGCTTGGCGCCTACCTGGCCGAACGGAGGCTTGCTTCGGCCATGATCGACCTCTCGGACGGGTTATCGGTCGACCTGGCCCACATCTGCGCCGAGAGCGGCGTGGGGGCGGAGGTCGAAGCGGAGCGGGTGCCCATCTCGGCGGCCCTCGACTGCCTGGCCCGCGACCCGCTGGCCATGGCCCTTGACGGGGGAGAGGATTACGAGCTGTTGTTCACGGTCCGGCCCGCCAAGACGGCGGCGGTCGAGGCCCTGGCGTCGAAGTTCGGGCTGACCCGGATCGGCGTCGTCAAGCCGGGCCGCAGGATCACGCTGATCGGTCCCGGGAAAAAGAAGCGGCCCTTGAGGGCCAGGGGCTTCGAGCACTTCTCCGGCTGACGCTCCGTTCGGCGGGAGCCGCAGGGGCCGGGATTCAGGCGGCCGGGTAATCCCCGGAGAAGACGACCTCGGCCGGCCCCGTCTGCAGGACGTCGCCGCCCTCCGGCCATTCCACTTTCAGGCTGCCGATGGCCGTGCGCACGGTCACGGCCCGGTCGACCAACCCCTTGATCATGGACGAGACCGCCGCGGCCGCGGAGCCCGTGCCCGAGGCCAGCGTTTCGCCCACGCCGCGCTCCCAAAAGAGGACCTCGATCTCTGAGCGGCTGCGCACGCGGACGAACTCGACGTTGGTCCGGGAGGGGAAAAAGGGGTGCCTCTCGATCTCCGAGCCCAATCCCTGCCACCGGCTGCGGGACGGGAAGGCGTCGAAGAACAGGCTGCAGTGGGGATTGCCCATGGAGACGCAGGTGATGGGGAAGCTTTGGTTGAGGACCGACAGCGGGTAGTCGAGGATCCGGTCGTGGATTTGCCCGTCGTCGAAGGGGATGTCCTGGGACGCGAACCGGGGAGTCCCGAGGCCCATGCGGACCTCGAAACGCGGGCCGTCGGCGGAGAGTATCTCGCCGGGCTTTTCTCCGGCCGCGGTGGCGAACAGGACCTTCGGCGCGGCGACGGCGCCGCTCCAGGATAGGAAAGCCGTGGCGCAGCGCAGGCCGTTGCCGGAGATCTCCGCTTCGCTGCCGTCGGCGTTGAAGACCCTGAAGGTCCAGCGGGCCGGCGGGCCGGGCCGCGGCCCGAGCAGGATGAGCCCGTCGGCCCCGACCCCGGTGTGGCGGTCGCAGATGCGCCGGGCCAGCTCGCCGGCGGCCCCGGGATCCGGCCCCTCGCCCGGATGGGCGACCAGGAAGTCGTTGCCGAGGCCGTGGAGCTTGGTGAACCTCATCAGCGCACTTTGACGGTGGCGATGAAGTCCTGGGGCTTTCCGTCGATCTCCTGGCGGACGAGCAGGATGACCTCGTCGCCGCCGGCCGTATTCTTGAGGATCTCCTCGAAGTCCCGGACCGCGGTCACCCGCTTGCGGTTGACCTCGATGATGATCAGGCCGGCGGACAGGTTCTCGCGGGCGGCCTCGCTGCCGGGGCGGACCTCCGTGATGAGCAGGCCCTCGGTCGTCCGCAGGCCGTAGCGCCGGGCCGAGTTGGGCGTCAGGGCGACGACGGACACGCCGATGTCCTTGTCGGCGCTGGCGACCTGGCCCTTCTCGGTCTCGGGCTCGAGCTCGTCGACGGTGGCCGTGACCTTCATCTCCGTGCCGTCGCGGACGACGACCAGGTCGACCTTCTTGCCGGGCGGAATGTCGGCGATCTTGAAGCGCAGGTCGTCGCTGTTCTTGACGGGCTCGCCGTTGACCTGGACGATGACGTCGTACTGGCGGAGCTTGGCCCGCTCGGCGGGGGAGTCGGGCTCGACCGAGCTGATCAGGGCGCCGGCCTTGGACTTGAGCTTGTACTGCTTGACCATGCCCTCGGTCAGGTCCCGGGCGTAGGTCTGGACGCCGAGGCGGCCGCGGACGACCCGGCCCCTCTCCTTGAGCTGGACGACGACCTTCTTGGCGATGTTGGAGGGGATGGAGAAGCCGATGCCGATGTTGCCGGCGAAGCCCTCGGTCAGGATGTTCGAGTTGATGCCGACGACCTCGCCCTTCATGTCGATGAGCGGGCCGCCGCTGTTGCCGCGGTTGATGGCCGCGTCGGTCTGGATGAAGTCCTGGTAGCTCTGGGTGTCGATCTGGCGGCCCTTGTAGCTGACGATGCCGGCCGTGACCGTGTGCTCCATGCCCAGGGGGTTGCCGATGGCCAGGACCCATTCGCCGACCTTGACCTTGGCGGAGTCGCCGAGCTCGGCGTAGGGCATGTCCTTGGCCTGGACCTTGAGCAGGGCCAGGTCCGTGCCGGGGTCGGTGCCGATGATCTTGGCCTCGTATTCCTTGCCGCCGAGCGTGGTGATGACCACGCGGGTCGTCTTGTCCTTCTCGACGAGATGGTTGTTGGTCAGGATGTAGCCGTCGGGCGTGATGAAGAAGCCCGTGCCGCCGACCTGGACCGTGTTGGACTCCGGCTGGTTCGGCCGGGGCTGGCCGAAGAAGCGGTCGAAGAAGTCGTCGCCGAAGGGAAAGTCGCCGCCGAAGCCCCGGCCCCGGGACTGCTCGCGGCGGTCGGCCTCGATGCGCACGACGGCCGGGCCGATCTTCTCGGCGATGGTGACGAAGTCCAGGGTCGCCTTCTCTTGGGGCGGGGCGGAGGCGAAGAGGTTCGCGGCCGGGGCCGCGGTCTCGGCCTTGGCGAAGACGCCCGGGACGGGCGCCGGCTTGTCGGGGGTATAGAGGAACAGGTAGCCCGCCAGGAGCAGGCCCAGGGTGAAGCTCGTAAATGCCACCCAGCCGTATTTCTTCATGATTGACCTCCCTAGGTGAGATTCAAAAATAGCATATCGGGCACGGATTTTCAATTCCTCCAACCCCTTCCAAACGCCGGAGGGCGGGCGTTGGTTGCGCCCGAAATCGGGGACATGAACCAATTCTCCTGAATTGGTATCGTGTCCCCGATTTAGTCCGGCGACCTTGGGATTGCAAAGCCCGGCCCGGACAGGCTAAGATGGCCCCGAAATGAGCATTCAGCGCCGCAGCGGCCTCCTCATCGTCCTCGAAGGGATCGACGGCTCGGGCAAGACAACCCAGGCCCGCCGTCTCCTGCGCCGGCTCCGGCGCCGCGGCTTGCGGGCGGCCTTCTTCCGCGAGCCCACGCGCGGGAAGTGGGGGAGGGAGATCAAGCGTCAGGCCGCCCGGGCCGACTCCCTGACCCCCGAAGCAGGAGCTCGAGCTCTTCGTCAAGGACCGCCGGGAGAACGTCGAGCGGAACCTCCGGCCGGCCCTGGCCGCCGGGAAGATCGTCGTGCTCGACCGCTACTACTTTTCCACCATCGCCTACCAGGGGGCCAAGGGGCTCGACCCGGGCCGCATCCGCCGCCTCAACGAGGCTTTCGCCGTGCCCCCCGACCTGGTCGTCGTGCTCGACGTCGACGCCGGGGCCGGCCTCTTCCGCATCCGCGGCCGGAAGACCCGGGACGAGCTCTTCGAGCGCGAGGACTACCTTGTGCGGGTCCGGGAGATCTTCCGGAGCTTCAAAGGACCGAAGTTCGTCCACCTCGACGGCCGGGCGGACCCCCGGACCGTCTCCCGCGCCATTTGGCAAAAAATAGAATCTCTCCTCTCTCATTGTGCTTGAGTGAGGCCGTGATACAGGCGGCGAGGGGACCGGCCGAACCTGACATTGGAAAAGTTTAGCCGGCGCCGCGTGGCGGACGAGGGCCTACGCGAAGCGGAGTCAGCGGAGCTGACCTGCAGAATCGGGGCTGAGCGCTCGAAGCCACAGATTCTGCTAGATATCTTGGGAAAGTGATCTATCCAGATATCTCTCAGCTCCGCTCCTCCAGGTCATTCCGAGCGGAGCTGATGAGTCCGCTTCGCAGGCTTCCTCCCCGTCTGGAAGGAGAGGCCGGATCCCCGAACCGGCAGAGGCCTCGCCTTTGTCATCGAAGGGCCGTTTTGCTATGATGGGCTTGAAGACGCCATGAAGATCCCGAACCTGAAGCTCAAGATCAAGAAGTTCAACAAGAAGACCGTCCTCAAGGTCGTTCTCGGCCTGATGCTGGCCGGGCTGGCCCTCGGGCTGGGCGCTATCTTCGGCGCCTATGTCGCCATCAAGGACAACCTGCCGAACGTCGCCGATATCAACAGCTTCCGGCCCAAGCTCATCACCACGGTCTACACCGCCGACGGCCAGTTGCTCAAGGAATTCGCCGAGGAGAAGCGCGTCGAGGTCCCGTACAGCCGGCTGCCGCGGTCTCTCGTCAATGCCATCGTGGCCACCGAGGACCCCAGCTTCTTCCGCCACGGCGGCGTGGATATGCGGGGCATTTTGCGGGCCCTCTGGGCCGACGTGTTCAAGGTCCTGGGCGGCAAGCGGCCCGAGGGCGGCAGCACCATCACCCAACAGCTGGCCCGCTCCATATTCCTCCACCGGGAGGTCAGCCTCCGGCGCAAGCTCAAGGAGCTCTGGGTCTCGCGGGAGATCGAGAAGATCTACCCCAAAGAGAAGATCCTCGAGCTCTACTGCAACCACTTCTACCTCGGCCACGGGACTTACGGCGTTCAAGCCGCGGCCAATCTCTTCTTCGGCAAGGACGTCAAGGACCTCGACCTCGTCGAGTCCGCCACGATCGCCGGCATCTTCCGCGGCCCGTCGGTCTATTCGCCCTACAACAAAGCCAAGGTCACGCTCGAACGTCGCAACCATGTCCTCAACCGGATGATCGCCGAAGGCTACTTGACCCGGGCCGAAGGAGACGCCCTCAAGCAGAGGCCGATGGAGGTCCTGCCCCTGCGGCGCACGAGCGTCGAGTTCGGGGCCTACTTCTTCGAGGAGGTCCGCCGCTACCTCGAGAAGAACTACGGCTTCGACGGCCTTTACCGGTCCGGGCTCAAGGTCTACACGACGCTCGATCCGACCCTCCAGCGCTATGGCGAGCGCGCTCTCCAAGCGGGCTTGCGCCGGACCGAGAACCTCTTGAAAGGCTGGCGGGCCGACAAGCCGAACCTGCTCAAGGCCGGGCCCGAGGTCCTCAAGAGCCTCGTTGCCCAGCCCAAGGCCGGACTCGAGGAGCATTGGCTCCTGAGCTGGGAGAACCAGGCGCTCGAGCCGGACGAGGTCTACGACGCCATCGTCCTCGAGGCCGCCCGGGCCGAAGCCTCCGTTCGCGTCAAGAACGCCGTCGGCCGGATGACCGCCAAGGACATCGAGTGGACGAAGGCCTCCCGCCTCGACGCCCTGGTCAAGAAGGGCGACGTCATCCAGGTCCGGGTCGTGTCCTACGACGCATACGACCAAGGAGGCCAAGGTCTCCCTCACCCAGAAGCCCCTCCGCAACGGCGCGTTCGTGGCCATCGATCCCCGGACGGGCCAGATCAAGGCCCTGGTCGGCGGCTACGCCTGGGGGGAAAGCCAGTTCAACCGGGCCGTCCAGGCGCCCCGCCAGACCGGCTCGTCCATCAAGCCCTTCCTCTACACGGCCGCCCTGGAGAACGGCTTCACGCCGGCCAGCCTCATCGCCGACGAGCCGGTGACGTTCATCGACCGCTGGGACGGCGAACCCTGGTCGCCCAAGAACTACGACCGGAAGTACAAGGGCATCGTCACGGTCCGGACCGGGCTCGAGCAGTCGCGCAACGTCGTCACGGCCAAGCTCCTGGACTTCATCTCGCCCCAGGTCGGCGTCAGCTACTGCCGCCGCTTCGGCATCACCTCCCAGCTCAATCCCTATCTGTCCCTCAGCCTGGGCACCTTCGAGGTCACCCTGCTCGAGATGGTCTCGGCCTTCACGACCTTCCCCGACAAAGGCGTCCGCTTCCGGCCCTATTTCATCACCCGCATCGAGGACAAGGACGGCAACGTCCTCGAGGAGGCCAGGGTCGAGTCGGAGGAGGTCATCTCGCCCCAGACCGCCTACATGATGACCTACTTGATGCGCGGGGTGGTCGAGTCCGAGGGCGGGACCGCGGCGGCCATCTCGGTGCTCGGCTGGCCCCTGGCCGGTAAGACCGGGACGACCGACGATTATTCGGACGCCTGGTTCGTCGGCTTCTCGCCGGAGCTCTGCGCGGGCGTCTGGGTCGGGCACGACCTGCCTATCCCTCTCGGGGAGAGGCAGACGGGCGCGGCTGCGGCCCTGCCCATCTGGCAGGACTTCTTCGAGCGGGTCATCGAGGACGAGAAGAAGGCCGCCGCGGCGGAGGGCATCGTCGATTTCCAGCCGCCCGACTTCGAGGTCCCGCCGAACCTCGTCTTCGTCGAGATCGACAAGAAGACCGGGCTCCTGGCGACGCCGAGCTGCCTCTTCCCGTTCAAGGAAGTCTTCTTCCCGGGCACGGAACCCTCGCGCTTCTGCACGAACGCCGACCATCTCCGCGTCTTCGACTACTACGGGCGCGAGAAATCGACCGACGACCATTGAGAGATTAGGGTTCTTCCCGATCCTGCAGCGAGCTGTCTAGGCTCGAGATGATCGGCTAAGAACGAATATCATCCACGGGGCTATCCGCGTTTCCGAGACCCAAGGGAAGGGTTCCTCTTGGTAGCCCAATGGTTTGTAGACGGCTTCCACTTCCAATCCAGCCAAGGCGAACAATTTGTGATAATCCGCGACGGTCCAAAATATATCATCCACCGGTCTGCGATCTTCGACATCGAGCATGATATCCCGCACAATATCGCCTGTTTTTGCCTGCCAGTTATCGGCGAAGTCCTTGGTCGAGAACGACGCCCATTCATTGATATAGAGCTCCGGGGTCGAATCGAGGCAGATCAACCTCCCCGTCGGCTTCAACAGGTCCCGAAGTCCGATCAGGATGTTCGTTCTGTTCTCCCAGCCCGGAATGTTGTCAAAAGTAAAGATCGATTGTACCAAGTCGAATTCGCCGGTCCCGAGATGGCCGTATTGGCCGTTAGCGACAGCCTGGTAATCACCTGATCGATCGAGATCTCTGGCGATCTTCAGCATATCGCTGGATATATCGATCCCGATCACATGGAATCCCAATTGCCTCAAGAACCGTGTCGATCTTCCCGTCCCGCACCCAAAATCCACGGCCTTGTGGCCTGACACATGGGCAGCAATAATATTGGGGAGGTCACGGTACGCCAGATAATAGGTATTCGGAAATTCGAGCTTGGCATAGGATTCTGCGCGTGTCCGGTTTCCCCAGGAGTTTTCGAATGTCAGAACCCTTCCCATCGAGAAACGAGATTAGACCGGCCGGGGGAAGAAGTCAATCTCCCAACGGTCCGGTGACAAGATAAGGAGGGCCGCAGGGTGAAGGGAGGCCGCGACGGGCAAAAAAAAAGGGGACGTCCCTCCCCAACCGGCCAGCGGAAGGGACGCCCCCCTGATGGAAAGGGGTTGCTATTTCCTGTGGGCGCCGCCGCCCGAGCTGCCGCGCGAACCCGAGGACGAGCCGCGCGACGCGGAACCCGAAGACCCGCGGGACGACGAGCCGCGCGAGGCGCTGCCCGACGATCTCCCCGATGAGGACGAGCCCGCGCGGGCCCCGCTCGACCGGCCGGACGAAGGCCGGGAAACCGTGCCGCTCGAGCGCCCCGAGGAGGGTCTGGCATACGTGCCGCCCGAGGACGGGCGGGAAGAAGGGCCCGCGTAGGATCCGGCCCGAGCCCGGCCGCCGTCACCGTAGGACGTCGCCGGCCGCTTGATCGTCGGGGACGACGGATAGCCGTAGGCCGTCCGCGCCGCGCCCGTGCGCGCGGCCGTTCCGGCGACGGACGGATCGCTCTTGTATCCGACGGACGAGCTGGCGGAGGTCGCCGGCTCGCCGTCCTTCTTGCGGGTGGCGCGGCCGCTCGAGCTCGACGGCTTGGCCGAGCCCGAGGACTTCGTGCCCCGGTCGGCGCCCTTGACGCTCGCCGGCTTGGCCGCCGCGTCGCCCTTCGTCGTGCCCTTCGTTCCGGACGGAGCGTCCGGCTTGCGGATGGCTCGGGGGCCCGTCGAGGTCGCGGTCCCGCCGCCGGCCCGCCGGTCGATGAGGGCGTCCCGTTCGAGCCCGGTCGTCCGGTCGTTGCGGAGCATGACCCGGCCCCCGTCGAGGGGCTGGACGGAGATCTTGGTCCCCGCCGGCCTGACGTTGGGGCTCTGGTTCGCGAGGTTCATCCGGTTCAGGCTCTTGAGAGAGTCGCCGCGCAGGGCGTTGGCGGAGAGGTGGGGGTCCTTGAGGCTGTTGCGGCGGACGACGGTCAGCGCGCGGGATCCGTAAGGGTAGTAGCCGCCGTAGTAATGGCCGTAGTACATGCCGCCCATCAGCACGCCGGGGTAGCCCCAGTAGCTGAGCGGCGCCCAGCCGAAGTAGAAGTCGTCCCACCACCAGTTGACCCAGGCCGGGCCCCACATGTTCATGGGGATCCAGTACCAGCCGAGATCGACGCCCCAGTGCCAGCGGCCGTAGTGGAAGGTCGACCAGCCCCAGGGCTCGTACGGCCACCAGGTCCAGCCCGAAAGGGGCAGCCAGGTCCAGCGGCCGTTGTAGTAGGGCCGCCAGTCGTCGTCCAGGCCGTTGGGGATCCAGACGTTGCCGTAGGGGGCGAGGTAGGTCCACTCGCCGTATTCCTCGAGCTCGCCTTCGAAATCGGAGAGCTCCTCGGGCAGCTTGCCCTTGGCGAGCTGCCGCTGCGTGGCGGAGGTCCGCGATTCGTTGAACTTGTCGAAGCCGTCGTTGGCCACGGCCATGAAGGAGGAGGGCTTCGAGGTGAAGCGGCCCTCGGCGACCTCGAGCCGCTGGCCCGCCTTGAGCAGGGTGGAGCCCTCCTCGCCGGCGGCCTCGATCAGGCCCTCGAAGACCTGGATCTCGGTGTCCCGGTCCTCCCGGACGTCGATGCGGTAGACGCCGCGATCGAGGACGTAGAAGGAGGAATCGGCCGTGTGGAGCTCGATCGCTTTCTCCTTCTTCAGGGAGCCGACCACGAGGTACATGTTTCCCGACCAGATGCGGATGCGGGCGATGCCGTCATCCTTCTTGGGCAGGTTGAGGACGTCGACCTTGGTGTCGTTGTCGAGGCGCAGGTAGTTGCCCTTGCCGAAGTGGATCTCGACCCGGCCCTCGGACGTGCCGATGCGATCGCCCTCGCTGATGGGCATGTTGAGGGCCGCCTCCTCGTAGCCGAGGTCGGACGCCCTCTGGACGAAGGCCTTGCCGTCGACGAAGCTGAGACGGGCGACGGACTCGTTGGTGTATTTCGCGTCCTTGACCTCCTGCGTGTTCTGGGGCGTTGGGGCCTGCGCTTCCTGGGCGTAGACGCCTGCCGCCAGCACGATGAGCGCGGTCGCGATGATGAATGTCCTTTTCATGGTCCTTCTCCTATCCGCTTTCCATATTGCAAGAACTATGCCAAGAGCCCTGCCTGATATCAGGGGAAAAATGGGGCCTTCCTGTCCTAAATAGGTGACGTCAGGGGATGTTTGGCTAATAATGGGGACGATTAAACGGGGAGCCAGAGGATATCCCCGAGCCAAAGCCCGAGAGAGGGAATCCCGGGATCCGGAGAAGAACCCGTTATTCCGGGATGTCCCATTTCCTGCGGAAGGTCCGCAGGGGCTCCTCCAGCTCGACCCGGAGACTGGGGCTGATCGCCGAAGGGCCTGTCTCACCCGGTCCCGGGCCCGGCCCTCCGCTTCTGTCCAACGCCCTCAGGACCTCCGCGACCCCCTCGCGCAGCGCCGCGAGGTCGTAGCCGCCCTCGAGGACCATGGCCAGCCGGCCCCCGGCCGTCCGTTCGGCCATGGCCGCGAGAGACGCCGCGAGCCGCCCGAAGCCGGCCGAGGTCACCGCCATCCCGCCGAGCGGATCGCCGGCGGCGATGTCGAAGCCGGCGCTGGCCACGATGAACTCCGGCCGGAACTCCGCCGCGACGGGGGCCAGGATGCCTTCGAATACGCGCAGGAAATCGGCGTCGCCCTTGCCGGCGAGCAGGGGAACGTTGAGGTTGTAGCCGAACCCCTCGCCCCGCCCGAAAAACCGGACCGCCCCCGTGCCCGGGAAGAGGGGGACCTGGTGCGTCGAGAAGTACATGACGTCGGGCCGTTCGTAGAACGCCTGCTCCGTGCCGTTGCCGTGGTGGAGGTCCCAGTCGACGACGAGGACGCGGCCGAGGCCGTGCCTGCGGACGAGATGCTCCGCGGCGATGGCCGCGTTGTTGAAAAAGCAGAAGCCCATGGCCCGCGAGGCCTCGGCGTGGTGGCCGGGGGGGCGGACGAGGGCGACGGCGTTCCGGACGGTCCCGTCCATGACGCGGTCGACGGCCTCGAGGAAACCGCCGGCGGCGAGGAGGGCCGTCTCCCAGGTCTTCGGGCCGGCCACGGTGTCGCCGTCCATGGGCACGACCTGGCCGGCCGTCGCCCGGACGAGGTCGATGTAGCCGCGCTCGTGGATATAGGCCAGCTCACCGTCGGTCGCGGGCCGGGGCGCGACGGCCAGGTAGGGGATGGGCGGCGCTTCGTCGAGCATCCGCCGGAGGATCTCGAGGCGCGCCGGGGACTCGATGTGGGCGGGGCCCATCTGGTGGTCTTCGTAGCGCCTGTCGGCGACGACGCCCGTATTCATCTCGCCTCTCGAACTATTTCTTCGGGAAGAACTTCTCCAGCACCTCCGGCTTGGACTTCGGCGTCAGCAGGCTGACGACGACCAGGGCGCCGAGGGAGGCGATGAGGGCCGGGTAGATGAGCGGGATGCCCCAGGGATCGCCGTCGGGGGCCGGGATGCTATGGAAGATCTTGGGTAGCGCAAAGAAGACCAGGCACACGATGGAGCCCGAGATGATCGAGGCCAGGCCGCCGGCCTTGGTGACGCGCTTCCAGGCCAGCGCGGCGATGAGGGCCGGGGTGATGGCCACGCCGTAGATGGTGTAGGCGAAGAAGCTCATCTCCAGGACCGACTTGAGCTGGGTCGCCAGCAGGAAGGCCACGACGCCCAGGGCGACGATGAGGACCTTCTGGAAGGCGACCATCTTCTTGGGGTCGGCGTCCTTCTTGATGAAGCGCTGGTAGATGTCGCGCATGATGGTCGTCGACGGCGAGAGGAGGTAGTTCATGCCCGTCGAGATGACCACGGCGCAGGCCGCGCCGAGCAGGAGCACGCCGACCGGCATGGGCACGAGCTGCTTGGCCGCCATCAGCACGACCTTGCCGCCCGCCTTGGGCACGCTCAGGTCGATCTGGCCCTGGAGCTTGCTGTAGGCGAAGACGGCGATGACGACGACGATGGTCTCGACGAAGATCGTCCCGACCGTCCACCAGGCCACGGCCTTCTTGGCGTCCTTGCCCGACTTGGCGCTGTAGAACTTCTGGTACATGCTCTGGACGCCGAGCAGGAGGAACATCGTCGACAGGAAGTAGCCGATGGCCTTGAGCCAGGGATGGACGCCGAATTGGCTGTTGACGACGGCGAAGTAGCCCGGGTCGAGGGCCGCCTGGGCCGCGGGCAGGCCGCCCGCCGCGGCCACGACGAAGGGCACGGCCAGCAGGCAGGCCAGGACGATGATGATGCCGTTCGGCAGGTCCGTGTAGGCGATGGCCACCATGCCGCCGAGGGCGGTGAACAGGATGACGAAGGCCGCGGCGATGAACGTGCCCATGGCCTCCGAGATCCGGCCGTCGGTGATGACGTTGATGATGAACCCGCCGGCCACGAACTGGTAGGAGACGATGGAGATGAAGGACAGGATCAGGGCGATGGCCCCGAAGAGCCGCGCGGCCGGGCCGTAGCGGACCTCGAGGACGTCGCCCACGGTGTATTGCCCGAAGGTGTGGATCTTGGCGGCCAGGAAGTAGATGAGGATGATCCCGACCCAGGCGCCCGCGGCCAGCCACAGGGCCGAGAAGCCGGCCTTCGAGGCGAACTCCGCGCCGCTGATGAAGGTCCCGGACCCGATCCAGGTGCAGATCAGGGTGAAGACCATGACCTGCCACTTGAGGCTCCGCCCGGCGACCATGAACTGCTCCTGGCTCTTGATCCGCCGCGAGCGGACGAAGTTGAGGACCGTCAGCGCGACGAGATAAGCGAGGATGATGACGACGTAGATCGACATGCCGCCCTCCTTCCGGCCGGGGTGACCGGCGCTATAACGCGAGGTCGGGCGGCGGTTCGCCGCCCTTCCGTTCGAGCTTCACCGACAGGAGCCTGGTCATGTTGGGCTCGGCCATGGTCGTGCCGTAGATGTAATCGGCGACTTCCATCGTCTTGTAGTTGTGGGTGATGATGATGAACTGCGTCTGGTGCTTGATGGTCTTCATCAGGTCGAGGAAGCGCGACAGGTTGACGTCGTCGAGGGCCGCGTCGACCTCGTCCAGGAAGCAGAAGGGGGACGGCCGGTAGCGGAAGAGGGCGAAGAGGAAAGCCAGCGAGGTCAGCGATTTCTCGCCGCCCGAGAGCAGGCTGAGGTTCTGGACCCTCTTCCCCGGCGGCTGGGCGATGATCTCGACGCCGCTCTCGAGCGGGTTGTCGGGCTCGAGGAGCTTCACTTCGGCGTTGCCGCCCTTGAAGAGCGCCGTGAACAGGTCCCGGAAGTTCTTGTTGACCTCCTCCAGGGCCTTCAGGAACTGCGTCTTGCTCTCCTCGTCGATCTTGCGGATGGCCTCTTCGGTCGAGTGGATCGAGTCGCGCAGGTCCTGGCGCTGCTGGGTCAGGAACTCGAAGCGCTGCTTCTGCTCGGCGTACTCCTCCTCGGCCATCAGGTTGACGGCCTTGAAGCGGTTGATGGCCTCGCGCGATTCCTCGAGCTCCTTCTCGACGTCCTCGTCGGTCATCTCCGAGAGGGGCCGCCACTTCTTGGCCAGGCGGCGCGGCTTGGGGGCCGCTTCGGCCGCGGCGCTCTCGGCGGTCTCCGGCGTTCCCGGGCCCGCGGCCTCGCCGTTCTCCTCGGCCTCCTCCTCGGACATCTCCTCGGCCTCGGGCTCCTCGGCGGGGGCCGACGCAGGAGCGGCCGCGGGGGCCGACGCCGCGGCTTCCTCCGCGGCTTTCGATTCGGCCTTGAGCTCGGCCAGCGTCTTTTTGAGCTCCTGCCAGCACATCTCGTCGAGGTTGACCAGGTCGCGGTCGACCTCGGCCTTGTGGATCTCGTGGCGGACCCGCTCGTCCTTGGCCGTTTCCTCTTCCTGCCTGCTCCTGCCGACGGAGGCCTCGAGCTCCTCGAGGGTCTTGCGGGAGGCTTCCAGGGCGGTCTCCGTGGCTTCCAGGCCGGATTCGGCCTCGACCCGCTCCGCGCCGAGGGCCTTGGCGCTTTCCCGGAAGGCCGCGATCTCCTCGCGCAGGCGGGCCTGGTCCTCTTCGCTCTTGCGGGCGTCGGCCTCGAGCAGCTCGATCTTGGCCGCGGCCGCTTCCTTCCGCTTCTCCGCGGCCCGGAGCTGTTCGCCGAGCCCGTTGATCTTCTCCTGGACGAGATCGAGCCCGTTGCGGGCCTCGAAGAAGCGGCGCTCGAGCTCGGCCGCGCGGGCGACGAGCTCGACCTGGGCCCGTTCCCGCTCTTCGATCCGGTCCTTGAGCGCCAGGGCCTCCGCGTCGTGGGCGGCCAGGTTGTCCTCCGCGCCGCGGAGGGAGTCGCCGAGGCGGTCCTTCTCGCCGCGCAGGTTCTCGAGCTCGCGGCCGAGGATCGTCTGGGTCATCCGGACCTTGTCGCCGTCGCCCAGGCCGTAGCGATGCTCGCGCTCCCGGTCCTGGATAACGCGCTCGGCCCGGTCGAGCTCGTCGCGGACGCCGAGGAGCTCGGCCTCGAGCGATCCGATCGCCTGGATCCTTGCGTCGAACTCGCCGACGAGAGGCGCCGCTTCCTCTTCCGCGCGGGCCACCTCGGTCTCGAGCCGGCGCATCTCCGAAGCCAGGGCGACGGCGCCCTCGGCCTTCTGCCCGAGCTTGAGGAGCCCGGAGGCGAGGAGCAGATCCCCCGACGGCGTCAGGAAATTCAGCCCGGGGTGCTCGATCCAGGCCCGGACGGCGTCGCCGATGTGGGCGACGATGACGGCGTCCTCGAGACCGTCCAGCCGGCCGCGGAGCTTCTCGTCGGGCTCGATCAGTCGCTTGAGCTGTCCGACGACGCCGGGGCGGGCCAGGACCTCGGCCGGGACGGCGGGCCTGGCCGCCGCCGGGACGAGAAGATAGCTGCCGCGGAGGCCCTCGGGCACGCCGCCCAGGAATTCCTCGGCCGGGACGACCCGGGAGCGGGCCCCGTCCCTCCAGAAGGCGTCGAAGAGGCGGGCGTTCTCCGGGCTCGTCCGGATGAGGTCGGCCAGGATGCCGAGGCCGCCGGGCACGTCGTCGGTCCGGCTCTCCTCGCGGGCCTTCTCGTCGATCCGCCGCAGGGCCTGGAGGTGATAGGCGGACTCGTCGCGGCGCGCCTTGAGGGCCTCGATCCGGCGGTGGGCTTCTTCGGCGGCGGAGCGGGCCTCGGCGAGAGCTGTCTTGATGTCCTCGGCCCGGCCGACGAGCCCCTGCCGGATCCCGTGCTGTTCGGCGATGTCGCGCTCCATGGCGGCCAGCCGTCCGGCGACCTCGACGAGGAAGCCGTCCTGCTCGCCGAGCTGGGCCGCGAGCTTCTCTTCCTGGCGGAGGAGGAGCTCGAGCTCCTTGCCGGTCTTGGCGCTCTCGTTCTTGGTCTCGGTCAGGGCCTGCAGGGCCTGGAAGTAGCTGTCCCTCAGGCGCTCGACCTCCTGCGAACCGAGGAGCCGGACCTGGCGCGCTTCCCCGAGCCCGGATTCGGCGCCGGCGGCCTCGGCCCGCTTCGCGCCGAGCTCCTCCTCGAATCCCGCCAGGCGGGCCTTGAGGTCCTCGATCTCGCGGGTGAGGACCAGGACATCCTCGAGGAGCTCGTCGCGGTCGGTCTCGGCTCGCTTCTTCGTCTCCTCGAAGTACTCGACCCGCTTCGTCTCGCGTTCGATGTCGCTGTCGACCCGGGCGGCCTGGGACTTGAGGGCGAAGACCCGCTCCTGGCCGTCCTTGAGAGTCTTCTCCAGGTCCCAGAGCTCCCGGCGCCGGGTGGCGGCGTCCTTCTCGACGCTCCGGAGGCCGGCCGTGGACTCCTGCTCGATCCTCAGGCTCGCCTCGTACTGGGCGGCGGCTTCCTGCTGGGATCTTTCGAGACCGACGAGCTTCCTCTGATAGTGGTGCGAGGTCAGCTCGCGGACGCGCTCGCGCAGGCGCCGGTAGCGGTTGGCGGCCTGGGCCTGGCGCTGGAGGGAGTTCTTGGCCTTTTCGACCTCGATGATGATGTCCTCGAGGCGGATGAGGTTCTGTTCGGTGCTGTCGAGCTTCGACTGGGCCTGCCTCTTCTTGTCCTTGTAATAGGCGGTGCCGGCGGCCTCCTCGATGAACAGCCGCTTCTCGGTCGGCTTGGAGGTGACGAAGCTGCCGATCGAACCCTGCTCGATGACGAAGTAGTCCGTCTCGCCGATGGCATGCTTCCAGAGCTCGTCCTGGATGTCCCGGAGGCGGACGGTCTTGCCGTTCATCCGGTATTCGCTCTCGCCCGAGCGGAAGGCCCGGTGCGAGATGTGCAGCTCCTGGTCGTCGCCGGCCAGGGTCAGGACGGAATCGGCCATGCTCAGGGCGGGGCGCTTGGCGTTGCCGGAGAAGATGACCTCGTCGGTCCGGTCGCCGCGGACGGCCTTCTGGCGGTGGCCGCCGAGGGACCAGAGCATGGCGTCGACGAGGTTGCTCTTGCCCGTGCCGTTGGGGCCGACGATGGCCGTGATGCCGGGGTGGAAGGCGATCTTGGTCCGCTCGGCGAAGGACTTGAAGCCTTGCAGCTCGAGCTTCTTGATGATCATGCTCATGATAACGAGGCGCTTTCGGTCGAACGTGTCCGCCCGCCAAGGCGGACAGAGCCGCTATTGTATGCGAATCGCCCGCCTTTTTAAAGAGGTCTTTAGCCGGCTCGGAGGACCGCTTCGCCCTCATGGGAAAAGTTTGAAGACGCCTGCCGGTGCGCCGGCCTTGGCGCCAAAACAACTCGCTCGGCCTGCGCTAGGCCTCGCTCAGACACGTTTTGGCGGTTTCCTGGGAAACGACCCTCGTCCGGCCCGCCGGCCGGCTAAACTTTTCCAAATCGGGCTCAGCGGCCCCCTCGCCGTCTTTTCCGACCTCATTAACAATGGCCGGTAGCTGTCATTAAGACTAAAGAGAACGGAATTTATGACCGGTAGCGATTGTATCAAGAATGGAAGCACGAGAGCTTCCGGAACGCCCCGAAAGGAGGCCACGATGTTCCAAGACGCCATGTTCTTCCCGGAAAGACGCCCGGGGGTCAGGGCCATCGCCCTGCCGGCGGCCATCCTGGCCCACGCGGTCGCGATGACGATCCTGATCACGGCGCCTCTCTTGCGGGTAGGGGAGCTGCCGGTGGTCGACGTTTCGAACATCATCGTCGCGCCCGCTTTGCCCTCGACGCCCCTGCCGCCGCCTAAGGCCAGGGCGGGGAATCCCGGCGCCCGGATCAAGGCGAGGCGGGCCCCCGCCGTCGCGGCCGATCCCTGGCGCCTCGCTCCCGTGGCCATCCCCGACGGCATCGTCGATGAGTCGGGCTTCGGGGCCGACGGTATGCCCGGCGGCATCGACGGGGGCGTCGACTATGGGGTCGACTCCGGGATCCTGTCCGACATCGCCGGAGCGGGGTTCTACGCGCCCGTGGGCGAGCCGGTCGAGCCCGTCGTCCGGGCCATCGGCGACGTCAAGCCGCCGCGACTCGTGAGACGGATCGAGCCGGACTATCCGGCGATCGCCCGGGAGGCCCGGATCGAGGGGACCGTCATCCTCGAGGCGACGACCGACGTCTACGGCCGCGTCACCGGGGTCCGGGTCCTGCGGTCCGTCGCGCTCCTCGACGAAGCGGCCCTGGCCGCCGTCCGGCAATGGGTCTACGAGCCGCTCATGGTCAACGGCCGGCCCCGGCCGGTGACCTTCACCGTGACCGTCCGCTTCGTCCTGCAGAAGTAGGGAAACGCTAGGGGACACGTCCCAGGGGTACAGCCCTCTTGGGCAGTCCCGAGCCTCGAGGGATGTGTCCCCGTTCTTGGCTCTTGGCCTCTTCTCTCATTTGACTGAAAAGCCGGATTCGTTTATCTTAATCGGGCCTCTCGCTAAGCCAGCGTAGCTCAGTCGGTAGAGCAGCTGATTCGTAATCAGCAGGTCGGAGGTTCGATCCCTCTCGCTGGCTCCAGCAAATTCCTCCCATATAGCACTAATAAATCATCACATTACGGGGAGACCTTCGTCCTTTCTGCTTTCAACCATTGTCCACAACAAACCCTCATCTTCAGCATAATAGTGGACATTTTAGTGGACACTTGCCTTGGTGCCTTAACGGGCCGTGCCGAGCAGGAGGCTTGCGGCAACATAAAAAGGGCGTCTACGTGCTCGTGAAGACCGATCCGCTCTTTATAGTTATTAACTGCGACGCCCGCCCGCAGTCCATTGGACAGGCCGTTGGACTCCGGATCCAAAGGTCGGAGGTTCGAATCCTCTCAGGCACGCCGTTCATCTCCCCGCCACGTCATGAATGTTGAGGCGCAATATTTCCGGCAGTTCCAGCTTTCTCTTAGCGCAAATTGAGCCCGCCGGCCGTTCAGCCCGCCGGACGTCCCGGCTCCCCTGAGGTCGGGGCTATCGCTTTTCAGCCAGCATGATGGCGATTTCCTTGACCAGGGGACCAGGGAAGTAGGGATTCGGTGCATTGGGGAGGTACGTGGCGACGTTCGAGAAGACGGCGACGAAGGCCTTTTCGTCCTTCAGGCAAAGCGAATAGACCTGCGTCCCGATCGTGCTCCCGGAGATCCTGATCATGGGGGCCGCGCCCTCGGCGAATACGAAGAGATTTCCGTACCCATAGGGGGACGGGTTTCCGTCCCTCATCGTTCGCGGCGTCGTTACATGTATCTGGCTTTCGGGCTTCAACAGCGTCCCGTCGAACAGGGCGGCGGCGAATTTCGCGATATCGCCGACGGTCGAATGGACGGTCCCGGCCCCGTACGCCTGGCTCCAGGGGATCATGAAGGGCGGATTTTTCAGGCTGCCGTCGGGGTAGATCAGGTAGGGTTTGGCCCGATGGGGGATGATCTCCTCGAGGCCGATGACGAACCGGGTCGCCTTCAGGTCGAGGGGCTGGAGGATGCGTTCCTTGACGAATTGCCCGAGGGGCTTGCCGGACACGTGCTCGACGATCTGCCCCAGGACGGCATAGTTGGAATTGCTGTACTCCGCCTTGGTCCCCGGTTCGAACTGCAGGGGCTTGTCCTTGAAGAACGCGATCAGGGCCTTGGGGGAGATCTCTTCTTTCCATTGGGCCATCCACTCGGGGATCTTGAAGAGGTCGAGCAGGCCGGAGGTATGGGACAGCACATGCTCGACCGTGATCCCGGCCCAGGCCGCCGGCGCTTCGGGAAGATATTTCGAGATCGGGTCGTCGTATCTCAAGACCCGGGCTTCGGCCAACATCATGACCGCGGTCGCCGTGAACATCTTGGTCATGGACCCGCAGGCGAAGACCGTGTCCGGAGACATGGGAACCCCCAGTTCCAGGTCGGCCAGGCCGTAGGCCTTCTGGAAGAGCACCTTTCCGTCCTTGACGACGAGGCCCACGGCGCCGGGTTTGTCCGGGGGATAGGCCTTCGCCAGCACGGCGTCGATCCGGACCGCCAGCGTGTCCGCATTCCGTACGCCCTCAGGGGCGGAGTTGCCGGACAGGGGGAATGGACGGTGCCGAGGACGATCAGCGCCGCCAAGGTCAGGATTCTCATTTTTTCCATCGCACTTTCCTTTGATCGGAAATTTCGAAGAGGCCGGGCCGCTTCATGCCCAACATACGGTGCGGCGGGCGCATTTTCCATAGGGGAAAGCCCCGAATTCGCCGATTACGGGATTTTCTGTAGACCGGATTCCTGGTATATTATCGGTCAGTGAAGATCGGGCTCATCATCGTCTATTTCGCGGCCATCGTCCTGGGGATCCTCCCGGTGGCCTGTGTCTCCCGCCTCCGGAAGATCTACAGGCAGCCGTTCCTCGGCCGATTCCAGTCCTTCGCCCTTCTCCTGAGCCTCGTGACCTTTTCGGACCTGATCATCCGGTATCTCGGCCCCGGCTTGAACGTCATACGGCGGGACCAGACTCGGAACCTCAGCATGCTGTTCGGGCTCATCCTGATCCCGGCCCTGATCGCCCTTTGCTATCTGTTCGCCAGGCTCGTTTTCTCCCTTCTGAAAAAGCCGGTTCCGCGGCCGCTGGCGGCCGTGTACGCCGTCTTTTGGGGGCTCTTTTTCGTCGGATTCATTTACGCCGAAGTCCGGTATTTCCAGACGGGAAGCATGTCGGCGACCCGGGTCCTGGAGGTCGTTTTCGACGCCGGGCTATCCGTTTTCTTCTTCGGCCCGGCTCTTGTTCTCCTCCTTCAGGCGCGGAATCTCCCTGATCCGGGACAACGGACTCTGGCCGGATCTATCGCGGCCGCTTATCTCGTCATCTTCCCGGTCCCCCTGCTGGGCCGGATCTTCGCCTCGGGGCTGTTCCGCCATTGGATGATCATCGAATACGCCATTCTCCTGGTCTTGAACGCCGGGATCGCGTTCTTCATGCAGTACCATCTCCGCCGCGCTCAGCCCGCCGGGCCCGGGAGCAGCGATAGTGCCTGGGAAGAGGTGTTCGCCCGCTTCCGCATCACCCGCCGCGAACAGGACGTCGTCCGGGGGATCCTTGAGGGACGGAGCAACGCCGAGATCGCCGAGGCTTTCTTCATCTCCGAAAAGACCGTAGAAACCCATGTTTACAACATTTACCAAAAGACGGGCGTCAAGAGCCGGATCCAGCTCTTGAATCTGTTCCGTGAGACTTCCGGACCGGCATCCGTTCGCGAAGGGCCCTGAGCCCGGTTCGGATCCGGATGGCGGAGGTTCGAATCCTCTCAGGCACGCCACTCAATCCCCTCCTAATAATTCTTTCAATTTCCTAGCCATTCAGATTTATACTGGTGATCAGCGAAAGAGGAGGGGCCTGAGATGGCCAAGACTATTCCCAGCCAAAGGTCGGTATACATCGCAGCGGCCATCGTCATCGTTGTGACCGCCTTATGGGCCGTGTTGTTCGTGCCTCGGCTTGATATGCATCCGGAGGCCATTAAAGACGGCGCCGCTGATTCTTCGAAGATGTTTTTCAAGTTCCTGTTGGCGGCAGCGGTTGTCTTATTGGTATGTGTCATTCTAAGCCACCTCGGTGGCAGGATTATCAGCGGAGTTATCACTGGACTCCTCTATCTTGCTGCAGGCCTCGTATTCTTTCATGACTTCATGGTGTTCAACGGGGCCGTCTATTATCTGGAGGAATATGAAGGATTTTCTACAGAGGCGATCTTGATGTTGATATGTGTTGGGGCGAACCTGATCGCCGCAATTCTGGCAATAAAAGCAGGGAACAAGTATAGGCAATTGGCCCTGCCCCGAGACTGGTGAGGGGCCGGATGAGAAGGAGGGTTCGAAATGATTGATTTCATACTTGAACTTTTGGGTGACTGGTTCGTTTTCTTGCCCTGGGTTAGGAGAAAAATGGATCGCCGCAAGGAATGGTCGGGCACCGTCGAGGCCAAGAAGACCTGGACTCTCACCAAGCACGCATACTTTGTAATCTTCCGGACCGACGATGGACAGAGGAAAAAAGTGCGCCTGGACAGGAAAGAAGATTTTGACATCTATGAGGAAGGCCGAAGATACATTAAAAGGGCGGGCCAGATCCTGCCGGACACCAAGCCGACGGCCTGAGCGCCGCAAGCCGGATTCAGTTCCAACCAGTCCCGGCCTGCCCGAGGCTGAGGATGCCAGGAAGCGGCTGGCCGGGCAGACTGGCAGCTGATCACCAATTCGGAGCAGCGGCGTAGGTGAGCACAATCTGAGCACAATCGATTTTGCAGCCCATCTAATGTAATTAATATCAGTAAGTTAAAGCGCTAGAGCAGTTCGTTCGTAATCAGCAGGTCGGAGGTTCGATCCCTCTCGCTGGCTCCAGCAATTTTCCCCCGAACAGCAGAGCACATTAGCGATTTAGCCCGGCCCTCGCCGATCCGATCAGGAAAAGAGGGCTACGGCGGTATCGGGCGGTCGGACTCTCCCCCCTCTACCTGACCTTCCAGGTCACGGCATAGCGCTTGACGTACTGATAGCCGTCCTCATCCTCTTCCAGGGCGTAGTACTTGCCCTTGAGGATCCCAACGCCGGAGGGCTTGAGCGGCATGCGGCCGATGAACCGTCCCTCCGCGTCGAAGATATCGTGGATGAACCTTCCGCCGTCGGCTTTTTCATAGGTCTGGACGAAAAGATGGCCGAGGTCGCTTAGGAAGAAGCGGGAATAGGCCGGATGGTATTTCGGGAAATCGAACTCGATCCCGGAACCGGGCGGGATCTCCTTTTCCAGCGCCTTCTTTTCCTCCGAGGCCACCTCGACGGGGTCGTAGCTCAGGGTAATCTTCTTGAACGGCTTGGCATCGGAAGCGCGGAAGAGCATGAGGTCATAGGTTTGAGGATATCCATAGACGACGTTGTCGGCTTGATCGAAATGGAAATAGCTGGCCGGCATGAGAGTGCGGACCTTGATTCTGGTCGCGCCCTTGGGCGAAATCGGAGCCGGTGAGCCGCTCAGTTCGGCCAAGAAAGATCCGTCGGGACCGAACTTCTTTGTGACGAATCGAGGGCCGTCCTGACCGCCCATGACGAGCTCGATGAGGTAGATATGGCCCCGGGAGTCGACCCGGCCGAGCACCGTCGACGCTCCCCTGTAAGACACGTCGCGGAGGAACGTGCCATCGGGCTTGAAGAATGTCATCCGGTACGGCTGGTGGACAGCGAGTTCGCCCGCGGCCCGGTTGAGGGACAAGGTCACAGGCCCCTCGAATTCGCCCGGCCCCTGGCCCAGCCTGCCGATCGTCCGGACGTACGTCCCGGACGGATCGAAGACCTTGACGTGGGAATCCCGTGGATCGAGGACATAGATCGAGCCGGAATCGTCGACGACGATGTCCCTGATCCGGTCGAAGGCGTAATCGCCCTGGACATCCGGGCCGCCGATGGACAGCTCCTCCGTGAGCTCAAAGATGGGGATCTTATAGAGGGGCTCCTTGGGGTTTCGGAAGACGGTCAGGTCGCCTTCTTTGACGACCGTCCCTTTCCATTTGGCCTGAGAACGAGCCGGAGATGGAATTGAAAAAATACAAGAGCCATAAGCAGACGAGCCCGCTCTTGGAACCTATTCATGCTCACGGTTGGCCTCCCTGTATCGTCAGGTTTCCTTTTCTCATGAGAATACTCCTCAAATGAAAGCAACGTTTCCCGTTTCGGAGGCATGACCGACGAATTGAGGACCCTGACCTGACCCCCGGCAAGCAGTTGACCGCCGATTGGGACGCCTCAGGTGAGCACAATCTGAGCACAATCGATTTTGCGCCCCGGCTAATTACATTTATTATCAGTAAGTTGAAACGCTAGGCCAGTTGGTTCGTAATCAGCAGGTCGGAGGTTCGATCCCTCTCGCTGGCTCCACCAAGTCCTCCACCTAAGTATCGGCCATCATTGGTTGACTTCCCGCCCGTCCCTCTGTTAGTCTGAGCCCACGTTAGAGTAGGGGGTTCGTTTGGCCAACAAGTGCCCGACCTGCCATTCCAACAATCCAGATACCTTGAAATTCTGCGGAGAGTGCGGCACCCAGCTCCCTCCGCCCCAGAGCCATCTTCCGGACGTAACGGAGACTCTTCAGACACCCGTCCACGAACTCACCACGGGCTCCACTTTCGCCGGCCGCTACCAGGTCATCGAGGAGCTGGGCCACGGTGGCATGGGACGCGTCTACAAGGTCTTCGACACCGACATCAAGGAGAAGATCGCCCTCAAGCTCCTCAAGCCTGAGATCGCCTTCGACAGGGAGACGATCGAGCGTTTCTCGAACGAGCTGAAACTCGCCCGGAAGATCAGCCACCGCAACGTCTGCCGGATGTTCGACCTGGGTAGGGCCGAGGGCACGACCTTTATCACCATGGAGTATGTTCCGGGCCAGGACCTGAAGCGGCTCATCCGCCAGACGGGCCCGCTCGGCATAGGCCGGGCCGTCTCGATCGCCGGGCAGCTCTGCGAGGGACTGTCCGAGGCCCATCGTCTGGGCGTCGTCCACCGGGACCTCAAGCCTCAGAACATCATGGTCGACGAGGACGGGAACGCCCGGATCATGGACTTTGGGATCGCCCGGTCGCTCCGAGGCAAGGGGATCACGGGCACTGGGGTGATGATCGGGACGCCGGAATACATGTCGCCCGAGCAGGTGGAGGGCAAAGAGGCGGATCAGCGGTCGGATATTTATTCCCTGGGGATCATCCTCTACGAAATGCTGACGGGCCGCGTTCCGTTCGAGGGGGAAACGCCCCTGAGCATCGCCGTCAAGCAGAAACTCGAGAAGCCCAGGGATCCGAAAGAGCTGAACGATCAGATCACGGACGACCTTGGCCGACTGGTTCTTCGCTGTCTGGAGAAAGACCGGAGCAAGCGGTACGAGAGCACCGAGCAGGTCGGACGGGAGCTGGAGAATATGGCCAAGGATCTCCTGACGACGGCCCACGGCATCCCCAAGACGAAGCCGCTCACCTCGAAGGAGATCACGATCACGCTGGGATTGAGAAAACCCTTAGTCCCCGCGTTGCTTGTTATCGCGATGGCCCTGATCGGATTGTTTCTGTGGCATCCCTGGTCCGCGAGAAACGGAAGCCCTCTGCCCCCTGCGGACAAGCCCTCGATCGCGGTGGTGTATTTTGAGAACAACACGGGAGACGAAAAACTCGATCATTGGAGAAAGGGGATCGCCGATCTGCTGATCACCGACCTCACGCAATCCAGGTACCTCAAGGTGTTGGGCGGAGACCGGCTCTTCGATATTCTCAACCGGATGGGCCAGCTCGAGGCCAAGGGCTATTCTTCAGAAGTCCTGAGGGCGGTGGCGGCCCAAGGAGGGGTGAATCGCGTCGCCAGAGGAAGCTATTCGAAAGCCGGCGATACCTATCGCATCGACATGGTCCTGCAGGACGCCCGTTCGGGGGAACCGATAGCGACCCAAAGAGTCGAAGGAAAAGGCGAAGAGGGCATCTTCGCCATGGTGGATGCGTTGACACGATGGACCAAGACGAGCCTGAAGTTGACCTCCGAACAGCTGGCGTCTGACCTCGATAAGACTATCGGAACGATCACGACCTCATCTCCGGAGGCCTATGAGTTTTATGTCGAAGGAAATGCTCTGTTCAACAAGCTCAATTATCAGCAGAGCATCGAGTGCCTGGAAAAAGCCATCGCTCTCGACCCCGGATTCGCCATGGCCTTCAGAAAGATGGCCACGGCTTATGGGAATATGGGCAAGTCCGACGAAAGAATCATGTACCATGCAAAAGGCCCTGGAATTGAGCGACAGGCTCTCGGAAAAAGAGAAACTCCTCATCCAGGGATCGACCCTCCTGACTTCCGATTCGACATTGGATAAGGCCATCGAGGCCTATACAAAGCTGATAGACCTTTACCCCGACTCCCCCGAAGCCATTACGTCAAATAACAACCTCGGGGCAACTCTACATGAGTATGGAAGATTGGGATAACGCCATCGAGCACAATGAAGCGGCGGCAAAAGCGGGCTCAAAATTTCGCCCTCTCTACAGCAATCTTGCCAGAAGCTACATGGCCAAAGGGGACTCTGCCAAGGCCGAGAAGGTCCTTGAGGACGCGATCAGCGGTTTCCCCGATAATTTATTGGGGCATTGGGACTTGGCGAGACTCTACGCTTTTCAGAGCCGATTCGACCTTGCCCTGAAGGAGGTCGACAAAGCGGCCGCCATCGACCCGACATATACCAAGGCCAGGTTTTATCATTTGATGTGGGACTTTCCCAAAGCGGAAGAGGAATATAAAAAATGGCTGGGACTCGCCTCTAAGGCAGACAATTATGGTGCAAGACAGATGCTTGAATCTCTGTATCGGACACAGGGGAAGTTCGAGGAAGCGAAGAATCAGCTTTTGCTAGGCCTCGATTTTTTCGGAAAGTCGGGACTTCCACCCGGCTATCTTTTCGTTCCGTATTATTATCTGGCCTATCACGATCTCAAATCGGGCCGCTATGAGGAAGCGTTGGGCGCCCTGGAGAAGGCCAAGGCCGCCGTGGGCCAAGACATCGTCGCCGAGATCGGCATTTTGGAACTCGAGGGATGGATCTACGCGGAGATGGGGAAGCTGGACGAGGCCCGGAAGACGGCGGAAGTGATCAAGGACATGGTGGAGGCGAGCCCCTATAAAAAGCGGATCAGGCACTATCATTTCGTGACGGGCATGATCCAGCTCAAGAGAAAGCACTATTCAGGCGCTGTCGAGCATTTCAAGATCGCGTTATCCTTATGGCCTCATCCTATGGATTGGGGCCCGGACGATCCCCTCCATCGGTTTTACCTGGCACTGGCCTATTGCGATTCGGGGGATCTGCAGGCGGCCCGGGATGAATTCGAGGGGCTTGTCGCATACATTCCCGGCCGAACCGCATGGGGGGACCTCTACGCTCTGAGCTATTATCGCTTGGGCGGGATCTACGAAAAGCAAGGGAACACGGCCAAAGCCATCGAGCGCTACTCCAAGTTCCTCGACCTCTGGAAGGACGCCGATCCCGGTATTCCAGAAGTCGAGGATGCCAGGAAGCGGCTGGCCGGGCTGAAGGGCAGCTGATCTTCGATCGAGGCAGCGCCCAGGTGAGCACAATCTGAGCACAATCGATTTTACGCCCATCTAATTACATTCTTTATCAGTAGTTGAAACGCTAGGCCAGTTGGTTCGTAATCAGCAGGTCGGAGGTTCGATCCCTCTCGCTGGCTCCATTGATTCTCCCCGTATAAGGAACCAAAATCACGAGACTTGACCAGATCCGGTGGCAGCTCACCTGCTCACCGGAATGTCCCGGGCCGGCCCGAGTGTCGGATGTCGTTGTCCGCGACTAACTCGGGAATTGACACGGCCGACGGACCGGAGTAGATTTCCGGCGTGGTCAAGCAGAGAGTGTCCAAGACCTAGGGCTGGCTGGCAATCGATAAAATATCGCGGATTTCAAAGAGAAATACCTATTAATTATCCGATACTAACAAGAGGTCATTATGAAAACTCAAAAGTTCCACTGCAAAAGCGCTGCGCCTGATCTTCATCTTGGGCATGAGCTTAAGTGCTTTTGCTCAGGATATTCCGGATCCGGAGTCCTATTTCGGTTTTAAACCCGGAGCTGATCACAAGCTGATCAGATGGGATAAGATCGTCAGTTACTTCGATATTCTTGGTGAAAAGAGCCCCAGGATCGTCGTGAAGGATCTTGGAAAAACGACCCTTGGGAATCCCTTTTTACTGGCCATTATCTCATCTCCGCTGAAAATTTATCTCGTCTCGTAGAAGTATAAGGAAATATCCAAAAAACTGGCCCAGGGAAAAATCTCTAAAGAGGTGGCAGCTGATCTGGCAAAAGAAGGAAAGACGAAGTTGCCTTGATCACCTGCAGCCATGCATGCAGATGAGTGTGGACCCACAAACATGTCTCCTTGGAGCTCGCCTTCTCTTTGGCGACCAGTCATTCGCCAGAGATAAAAAAGGTGCTTGAGAACGTGATCCTGTTGCTCGTTCCCAGCTGGAATCCTGATGGGAATATCATGGTGACTGACTGGTACAACCAGAATGTAGGGACACCCTTTGAATCATCTCCAATGCCATGGCTATACCACCATTATACGGACATGATATCAACAACGCAGTGCTTTATGCATACGCAGATCGAAGTCAGGTACGTTAATGATATCCTTTATCATCAGTGGTTTCCTCGACCCACTTATGGATATGCACCATATGGGAAATTCTGATGCCAGGCTCGTTCTTTCCCCATTGTTTGATCCGCGACATCCCTCAATTGATCCATTGGTAACACGCCAAATCGAGCTTACGGCGGCTTATATGCATACGTTACTCGAAGAAAACGGGAAAACCGGAGTCATGCATTATGCCAAATGGAACGAATGGCGAATGTCGGCTATCCATACCAATTCACTACGGCATAATCTTACAAATATTTTATTCGAAGCTGCCCAGTGCTCAAATGGCCTCGCCTGTTTTCCAGAAAGAGAGCGATTTAGAAGAAGTGAGCGGTGGGCCGGCCAGGATGGTAACAAACAGTCGGTCAATTATCCAAGCCCCTGGAAAGGAGGCTGGTGGCGTTTTCGCGATATCGTCGAATACGCCTACCTGTCCTGTTTGGGGTTGCTTGAATCCGGTTCCATTCACAGGGAGAGATACTTCCTGAATATGTACCGTATCGCAAGAAACAGCATAGAAAAGGGAGAAACAATCGCTCCATATGCTTTCGTTATTCCTCGGGATCAAAAAGATCCCAACAGGGTCGCTAAGATGATAAATATCCTCATTTCGAATGGACCTGAAATTCATCAGGCGACCGGATCCTTCAAAGCCAATGACACTGAATATCCTTCCGGCACTTACGTAATAAAATTATCCCAGGCATATCGGCCGTTCATTATCGATATCCTTAGCCCTCAATATTACCCTGACCGTCGTCAATCTCCCGGAGGTCCACCCGAATCCACTTTTGATATTACCGGATGGACTCTTCCTTATCAGATGGGCGTAGATGTGGTCGAGGTAAGAACTCTTTTTCCGCCGACCTTGTTCCTGTTTTGAAAGCTGAACCTCCGAAGGGAGATGCTTTGGGAGCGGGAAGACATATATTATTGACCACAATGTCATAGACAGCTACAGGGCTGTAAACAGGCTGTTAAAAGAAGGGAACTCCGTTTATTGGTCAAAAAAATCATTTGTTTCAGGGGAAAAACAGTATCCGGCAGGAACCATCCTGGCATCAGGCCGCAAAATTGGTGACATGATCGGTAAAGTGGCCAATGAGTTTAATTTGCAAATAGCTGCAGGTAATCCAAATACCGATTTTTATGCTCTTCAACCGCTGAAGCTTGGACTTTATCAGCCATGGATGGCCAGTATGGACGAGGGCTGGACACGATGGATCTTCGATACATGGGAGTTTCCATATGCGACATTACATAATTCCGATCTTCGAAACATGGATCTCAAATCTGATTATGATGTTATCGTATTGCCCGATATAGGATCTGCTGGGATCATTGATGGGTATCCCAAGGGATCGATCCCTGAAAAGTATGCCGGAGGGATAAGGTGAAGCAGGCCTGGCCGCGTTAAAGAAATTCGTGAGTGAAGGCGGCACACTGATCACACTTAATGACTCAAGCCAGTTACCCATAGATCTATTTGGGCTCCCTTTGAAGGATATTTCGAATGTTTATCCCTCAACGGAGTTCTTTTGTCCAAGCGCGATACTCAAGGTAGAATTGGCGAATGATCATCCTA
>CAWDSL010000005.1:0-8912 GCA_963805015.1 uncultured bacterium | reverse complement strand
ACGACCTGTCCGACGTCGACCTTGGACACGTTGACCGTGGCGTGGTCCTTGGCCAGGGCCTTGACCCGGGCCTGCATCGGGCCGACCTTCAGTAGATTTCTCTTTTCAATGTCGCCATTCCGATAAGACCTCCTGTTTGATGTATTTGAAGGGTGTCTGCCACCCCACAAGGGGCCACATGATAACATGCGACCCGGGGGGTGTCAACCGGAAAGAGTCTTTTATTTCAGCGGCTTACGCGGAACGCGTTGGTCGGCCATGGCGGCCTGCCAGGCGAAGGCCGCCATGATCACGGCGTTCTTCATCAGGTCCTCGGCGCGAGCGTGTCGTAGAAGTCCATGTTGGTGTGGCCGGCGTGCCGCCGATGCGGTCCTGGATGAACTGGAAGCCGGGCAGGCCGGCCCGGTCGAACGGGACGTGGTCGGTGCTGCCGACGCTCTGGATGGAGAGCGCGGTCATGCCCGAGGTCCGCGAAGGGCGCCATCCAGGCCGCGAAGATGCCGCCGGACCCGCTCGTTGCCCTGCAGGTAGATCGCCGCGGAACGCGCCGGCGCCGTAATCCTGGTTGAAGTAGACCGAGAACTTCTCGTAGTCGGGCTTCAGGCCGATCTTCGGATCCTTGGGATCGCCGAAGTGCTTGGACGTACTCGCGCGAGCCGTGCAGGCCCTGCTCTTCGCCGCCCCAGAAGGCGACCCGGATCGTCCGGCGCGGCTTCGCCCCGATGGCCTTGAGGATGCGGGCGGCCTCGAGGGCCACGGCGCAGCCGGCGGCGTCGTCGCTCGCGCCGGAGCTGGCGTGCCAGGTGTCGAAGTGGGCGCCGAGCATGACCACCTCGTCTCTTGAGGTCCGTGCCCGGGATCTCGCCGACGACGTTCGAGGCCTTCTCGACCTTCTCGCCGACGCGGTTGCGGACCTCGACCTCGATCTTGACGGGGAGGCCGCGCTTGAGGATGCGGACCATCCGGTTGTAGTGCTCGGGCGTCACGGCGATGATCGGCAGCGAGGCCTGAGCGTCTTCTCGCGCGACCACTTGTCCTCGTTGGCGCCGGGCCGGGCGAAGGCCCGGACCATGCCGAACTGGCCGCCCTCGCACTGGAGGACGGCCACGGCGCCCTCGGCCTTGAAGAAGGCGAGCCGGTCCTCGGCCTTGAGGAGGTCGGGGTTGGGCGTGGGCGGGGGCTGCGGCGTGCGCTGGGGCCGCGGCAGGACCGTTTCCTCGATCTGCCGGAGCTCCTCGGGCGTCAGGCGCGATACGCCCTGGGTCAGGGCGGCCATGTCGAGCGCCAGGGGCGGCGTCGAGAGCACGGCCGCGCCCTTGAGCTTGCCCCTGTAGCGCTCGAGGTCCTTCTTCGTCTGGATGTCCGAGGCGATGACGGCCGGGCAGGCGACCTTGCCCTTCGTGCCCGGGCGTGTAGGCCAGGGGGAAGCCCATCATCGGCTGGTAGTCGGGCTCGAGCAGGTGGAGCGAGAAGTACTCGTTGTCCCAGGCGGCGCCGTAGTCCATGAACGGCTCGATCACGACGTTCTCCAGGCCGAGCGCCTCCATCTTGGCCTTGGCCCAGGCCTGGGCCCGCGTCATGCCCGCGGACAGGGTCAGGCGCGCGCCGAGGACGTCGGTCATGTAGCCGACGATGTCCATGACCTGCGAGCGCTGCAGGCCTTCCTCGCGGATCCTGGCGATCGTGTCCCAATCGACGGCCGGGGCCTGGTCGGATGCGAAAGCGAGGAACGTGCAGGCGAGGGCGAAGGCGGCGGCGACGCGGGCGGTACGGGCGCTCGGCTTCATGGAGGACCTCCTGTGTGGCGGTGCGCGAAGCTCTATTCTCCACATTCGCCGCCCGCGCCGCAACCAAAAATGGGGGACATGATACCTATTTCCGAATTATTAAATTGGGAAATAGGTATCATGTCCCCGATTTCCCGTGCCTTGCCTTGACTTGGAGAGGGCGGGGCGATATCTTCAACGCGGAAAGTCCGCGGAACGAAAGTCCGGGAGGGAATCATGACCTCATCGATGAAGCGATATGCGGCGCTCGCCTTCGCGGGGATCGTCATCGCCGCGCTGCCGGCCGGCCTCGCGGCCCAGGTCCGCCTGCCCGCCGTCATCGGCGACCACATGGTCGTCCAGCAGGACAAGCCGGTCGCGGTGTGGGGCTGGGCCGCCAAGGGCGAGCCCGTCACGGTTCTCTTCAACGGCCAGGAAAAGAAAATCGTGGCCGGCGAGGACGGCAAGTGGCGCGTCGCCTTCGACCCGGTCAAGGCTGGCGGGCCGGCCCTGGAGATGAACGTCCGCGGCGCCAAGGGCCCGGCGCTCACCGTCAAGGACATCCTGGTCGGCGAGGTCTGGCTCTGCTCCGGCCAGTCCAACATGGAAATGTCCATGTCCTGGCTCCCGTATCCCTCCCCCGACGCCCTGCGCGCGGACAATCCCAACATGCGCCTGTTCTTCGTCCCCAAGCGGACGGCCGACCGGCCCCAGGACGATGTCGCGGCGAACTGGGAGCCGTCGACGCCGGAAGCGGTCCGGACGTTCTCGGCCGTCGCCTACTACTTCGGGCTCGAGCTGCACCGGCGGCTCGGCGTTCCCGTCGGGTTGATCGCCTCCGCCTGGGGCGGCACGGACATCGAGCCGTGGACGCCGCCGATCGGCTTCGCCTCGGTCGCCGACGTCAAGCCCCTGCTCGAAAAGCAGGCCGCGAAGTACGCCGATTACCGGGACGCGCTGGCCAAGGCCCTGCCGGCGTGGGAGGTTTGGATCAAGGACAGCCGCAAAGCCCTGGCCGCCAAGGCGGTCCTGCCTGTCCCGCCCGCGCCCCGCCTCCCGGCCAATCCCTACGACAATCCGCAGGCGCCGACGACGCTCTACAACGGCATGATCCACGCCCTGACGCCCTTCCCTATCCGGGGCGCCATCTGGTACCAGGGCGAGAACAACCGCAACGACGGCCTGTTCTACGAGAAGAAGATGGAAGCCCTCATCGCCGGCTGGCGGGCGGTCTGGCAGCTCGGCGACTTCCCCTTCTACTATGTCCAGCTCGCGCCCTATAACTATTCATACAACCGTGAGACGCCGGCCGGCGACGTGCCGGACTTCCTGCGCCTGCCCCTGATCTGGGAGGCCCAGCGGAACGCCCTGCGCATCCCCAACACGGGCATGGCCGTTACGACGGATATCACGGATCTCTACGACATCCACCCGGCCAACAAGCGCGATGTCGGCTACCGGCTATCGCTCTGGGCGCGGGCCAATGTCTACGGCGAGAAGACGCTCGAATGCTCCGGGCCTCTCTATCGGTCGATGACCGTCGAGGGCTCGATCGTCCGCCTGGCCTTCGACCACGCCGGCGGCGGCCTCGTCACGAACGACGTCCAGGGGCTGAAGTGGTTCGAGATCGCCGGCCAGGACCGGGTCTTCTACAAGGCCGAGGCCGAGATCGCCGGGGATACGGTCGTCGTCTGGAGCCCGCGGGTCGCGTCGCCCAAGGCCGTGCGCCTCGGCTGGCACCAGCTGGCCGTGCCCAACCTGGCCAACAAGGAGGGCCTCCCCGCCTCGCCTTTCCGCACCGACAAGTGGTGATTAAATCGGGGACACAATACCTATTCACCCATTTTTAATTGGTGAATAGGTATTGTGTCCCCCTTTTTCTACTTTTTCCAAATAGGGACGCCGCGGCCGGGGGTCCACGGTGCGCCGGCGGCTTCGAGCTCACCCTGCAGCTTCTTCAGGTCGATGTCGATCGTTTGCCGCATATCCTCGATCAGCTTCCCGAAACCGTCGGCCGCGATGTCGTAGCCGCGCTTGGCCGTCGCGGTGATCGGCCCGGTCGCGTCGAGCTGGACCATGACCCGGTCCAGGAGCGACGGCTCCGTCGGCTCCGACCGCATGGCCCGGGTCGGATCGCCGTAGAGGATGGCCAGCTGGGCCTGGATCCGCTTTTCGATAGCCCGGGCCGCCTCGGCCAGCTTGGGGTCGGCCTTGGGCGCGTCGAGGAGGGCTTTCCGGATGTATTTGAGATTGCCCAACGCGTCCTGGGCCGCCGCACCCGCGCCCATCATGGCCCGCTGCAGCTCGCCCGCTTGCTTCTGGAACGCGAGCAGGGCCGCCTTGTCCTTCTCCGGCAGGCTGGCGAATTCGAGCGACTCGACGACGAACGGCTGCGGACCGGCCAGGGTCGTCAGCGCGCCGTCGGCCTTCTTCTGCAGTGTTACCGTGAACCGTCCCGGCGCGACCATGGGTCCGAGCGAATCCCGCTCCCAGATCTCCCGCCGGCCCGATTCGAGCTGTGTCGGTTCGACCGTCGCGTAACGCAGGTTCCAGGCCACGCGGTGGAGGCCCTTCGCCGCCGGCGCCGTCAGGCGCCGCACGACCTGGCCCGTCTCGTCGGCGATCGTCAGCACGACGGCCGGCCTCTCCTCGTTCTCTTCAGCGCGCAGCCGGTCCCAGCCCGGGAACGGGACGGGCTTGCCGTCCTTGACGAGCTTGGCCTCCTCCTCCCGGCGCGCCTCCGCGGCCGACTTCACTGCGTCCTTGAGAACATAGGTGAAGACCGCCCCGAACGGCGGATTGGGCGCGACATAGTAGGCATCTCCCAAGCAGCCCTTGGCGTCCGAGTCGATCGGCCGCAACGGGATATAACGCAGGGCCTTGCGAACCGGGAAGAGCGCGGCCTCCTTCGCCAGCGATTCCTCGCTCATCTCGCGCAGCGGCGCATAGTCATCGAGGACGAAGAAGCTCCTGCCGAACGAGGCGCCGACGAGGTCGCCCTCGCGCTCCTGGACCTCGATGTCCCGGAAGGAGATCGTCGGCACCCCGCCGCCGAGCTTCAGCCAGGTCTTCCCGCCGTCGAGCGTCGCATAGATGCCGAACTCGGTCCCGGCGAAAAGCAGGTCCTTCTTGACATGGTCCTGGGCGACCGACCAGACAATCGTCCTCTGCGGCAGGCCCCCGGCGATGTTCGTCCAGGTCCGGCCGCGGTCCGCGCTCATCAGCAGGTACGGCTTGTAATCGCCCGTCTTGTGGCTGTCGACGGCCGCGTAGACCGTGTCCTTGTCGTGTTTGGAGGCCCTGATGTCGTTGACGAAGAAATAATCGGGGACACCGGCTATCTTGTCGATCTTCCGCCAGACCTTGCCGCCGTCTTCCGTGACCTGGATGAGGCCGTCGTCCGTCCCCGCGTAGATGAGCCCCTCGGCCAGCCGCGACTCGCTCAGGCTGGTGATCGTCCCGAACTGCGACATGGCCCCGTGGTCCCAGAGCCCGTCGACGCTCCACTGCCGGCCCATGATCTTCTGCTCGAGCCGGAAGAGGCCACGGGTCAGGTCGGGCGAGATGCGCGTCCACGAATCGCCCCGGTCCTCGCTCCGCCACACGAACTGCCCGGCGTAATAAAGCCGCGTGTGCGAGTGCGGACTGATCGCGACCGGCGAGTCCCAGTTGAACCGCAGCGGCGGGTCGCCCGGCTCCGCCCGCGGGCTGACGTAGACCGTCTCGTGGCTCTTGCGGTCGTAGCGCAGGAGGTTGCCCATCTGCCACTCGAGATAGACCGTGTTCGGGTCGGTCGGGTCGATGGCCGTGGCGTAGCCGTCGGCGCCGTAGGTGATGGTCCAGTCGGCGTTCGAGATGCCGTGGGCGTTCGGCGTCCTCGAGGGGCCGATCTGGCTGCCGTTGTCCTGGGCCCCGCCGTGGACGTTGTAGAAGGGGAGGGCGTTATCGAGGGCCAACTTGTAGAACTGGGTCACCGGCAGGTTCTCGAAGAAGCGCCAGGTCCGGCCGCCGTCGCGCGTCTCGTAGACGCCGCCGTCGCTGCCGTTGAGGATATAGTCGGGGTCGCCCTTGACGAAGGCCATGGCGTGGTTGTCGCCGTGCTTGGCGTTCTCGTCGACCCGGCGCCAGGTCTTGCCGCCGTCGTCCGTGGCCCTGAGGCCCGGGTCCATCTGGTAGACGCGGTCGAAGACGGTCGGGTCGGCGAAGATCTCCTGGTAGTAGTGAGGCCCGGTGCCGCCGCTGATATAGTCGCTGCGCTTCTCCCAGCTCTCGCCGCGGTCCGTCGAGCGGTAGAAGCCCTTCTCCTCCGGCCCGGCCTCGACCGTAGCGTAAATGACGCGAGGATTCATGGGCGAGACCGCCAGCCCGATCTTGCCGACGTCGCCCTTGGGGAGGCCCACGGTGAGCTTGCGCCAGGTCTTGCCGCCGTCCTCGCTCTTGTGGATCCCCGACTCGGGGCCGCCGCCCATGAACGCGGCGACGCTCCGGCGCCGCTGGTAGGCCGCTGCGTAGATCGTGTCGGGGTTGGCGGGGTCGAACTCGGCCGAGGTCACGCCCGTGTCCTTGGAGATCGAGAGGACGAGCGTCCAGGTCTTGCCGCCGTCGGCCGTCCTATAAAGGCCGCGCTCGCCGCCCGCGGACCAGAGCGGGCCCTCGGCCGCGACGAAGACGACGTTCGAGTCGCGCGGGTCGACCAGTATCCGCCCGATGTGCTCGGACTGGGCGAGGCCCATGTTCGTCCAGGTCTTGCCGCCGTTCGGGCTCCTATAGACGCCGTCGCCGAAGCCGACGTGACGCCCGCTGACGTTCTCGCCCGTGCCCACCCAGACGTTCTCGGGATTGGACGGGTCGAGGGCGAGGCAGCCGATCGAGTACGAGGCCTGCGCGTCGAAGATGGGCGTCCAGGTCGTGCCGGCGTTCTCCGTCTTCCAGACGCCGCCCGAGCCCACGGCCACGTACCAGGTGGCCCGCTTCAGGGGATGGATGGCGATGTCGCTGATCCGTCCCGACATGATGGCCGGGCCGATGTTGCGGAAGGCGAGCCCCGCGAGGAGCTCCGCGTTGAGGCGCGGAGCGGGCGAGGGCGCCGCTTTGGCGCCCGGCTTCGCGGCGGTCTGAGCTGCGGCGGGCGCCGGCGCGGCCAGGAAGGCCGCGAAGGCCAGGCAGAGTATGACGGCGATGAGGGTCTTCTTCATAGGAGCCTCCTCCGAGGATAGGGTCATGGGCGGAAGCCGATTATGGCCCCTCTGGCGGGGAGAATTCAAGACAAATCGGGGACACAATACCTATTCACCTATTATTAATTAGGTGAATAGGTATTGTGTCCCCGAATTAAACCCCGCCGGCCCGGCCTCCGTATTTCCCCTCAGCGGCGTCCGTACCTCGCCGCCGGCCGCGGGGCCTTGCAATTTCCGCTCCGGGCCCGTATTGTTAGGAACGGACCTCGAGTCCGAAGGAGGAACATATGGGTGCTTTCGTCCTGCTTCTCGTCATCATCGGCGGCGTCGTCATTATCGCCATCGGCATGTATAACAGCCTGGTCACGCTCCGCAACCGGTGCGATAACGCCTGGTCGCAGATCGACGTCCAGCTGAGACGCCGCTACGACCTCATCCCCAACCTGGTCGAGACCGTCAAGGGCTATGCCAAGCACGAGAGCGGCGTCTTCGAGCGGGTCACCCAGGCCCGGACCGCCGCCGTCAACGCCCAGGGCGTCAAGGCCCAGGGCGAGGCCGACAACATGCTGACCGGCGCCCTGAAGTCCCTCTTCGCCGTCGCCGAGGCCTATCCCGACCTCAAGGCCAACCAGAATTTCCTCATGCTCCAGGAGGAGCTGGCCGGGACCGAAAGCAAGGTCGCCTACGCCCGGCAGTTCTACAACGACACGGTCATGAAGTTCAACATGCGCCAGCAGATCTTCCCCTCGAGCCTCATCGCCAACATGTTCGGCTTCAAGCCCCGCGAGTACTACCAGATCGAGGACGAGATCGCCAAGGGCCCCGTCAAGGTCCAGTTCTGATCGAAGCGGGGACATGTCCCGCGTCGGCACAGCCTTGTTAGGCAGTTCCGAGCTTCGAGGGGCGTGTCCCCGATCCGACCTTTCCGGTCTTAGGTCACGATAGGGCTCGACGATGTACGAACAGATCTCGCGCAACAAGTGGAAATCCGCCGGTTTGGTCGTCTTCTTCGTGGCCTTCATCTTCGTCCTGGTCTGGTTCTTCGAATATGTGACCGGCTGGGGCAAGGGCGGCCTCGTCTTGGCCGCCGCCATCGCCATGGGCATGGCCGCGGTCGGCTACTACTCGAGCGACAAGATCGTCCTCGGCATCAGCAAGGCCCGCCCGGTCACCAAGGACGAGTTCCCCTATCTTTATAACGTCGTCGAAGGCCTGGCCATCGCCGCCGGCCTGCCCGCGCCGAAGTGCTACGTCATCGACGACACGGCCCCCAACGCCTTCGCCGCCGGCCGCAAGCCGGAGACCGCGGTGATCTGCGTCACGACCGGCCTCCTCGAGAAGCTCAACCGCGTCGAGCTCGAGGGGGTCGTCGCCCACGAGATGTCCCACATCAGGAACTACGACGTCCGGCTCCAGACCGTGGTCGTGGTCATGGCCGGCGTCGTGGCCCTGCTCAGCGACTGGATGCTTCGTTCGTTCATGTGGGGCGGGGGAGGGCGGCGGCGCGGCCGGAGCAAGAGCGGCTCGGGCGGCGCCGACGGCATCCTGATCCTCGTCGGCCTGGCCCTGGCCGTGCTCTCGCCCTTCATCGCCACGGTCATCCAGATGGCCGTCTCGCGCAAGCGCGAGTTCCTGGCCGACGCGAGCGGCGCGATGCTGACCCGCTACCCGGCCGGCTTGGCCTCGGCCCTGCGCAAGATCTCGGCCGACCCCGAGCCCCTGGAAGCCGCCAACAAGGCCACGGCCCACCTTTACATCGTCAATCCGCTCAAGAACATCAAAGGCGGCGGCGGGGTTAACCGCCTCTTCACCACCCATCCGCCCATCGAGGAGCGCATCGCCGCCCTCGAGAAGATGTAGATCCCCGCAATCTTCTTAAATCCCTTGCTTATTAAAGGATAAGGCATTATTCTTTAATAAGGAATCGCGTAATTAAAGAGATCTAAACTGGGGATCTCACAGGGGGAAT
>CAWDSL010000004.1:0-37707 GCA_963805015.1 uncultured bacterium | reverse complement strand
CCTTTTCCTGCTTGGACTGCACCTTCTTCGACAGGAGGTCCCAGCGCCCGTCCTCCTTCATCTCCTCGAGCTCCTTGAGCTTGTCGACGCTCGTCCGGACGACGCCGAAGTTCGTCAGCAGGCCGCCCAGCCAGCGCTGGTTGACGTAGGCCGACTCGCACTTGGTGGCGTAGTCGCGGACGATGTCCTGGGCCTGCTTCTTGGTGCCGACGAAGAGGATCATCTTGCCGTCCTCGGCGACGCCGCGCAGGTAGTTGAGGGCTTCCTTGAAGTTCTTGATCGTCTTCTGGAGGTCGACGATGTAGATGCCGTTCCTCTGGCCGAAGATGTATTCTTTCATCTTCGGGTTCCAGCGCTTGGTCTGGTGCCCGAAGTGAACGCCCGCCTCCAACAGTTCTTTCATCGTTACGGAAACCAACGGCTGCCTCCTGATTAACGCTTGTGGTACTGAGGAGCCTTGCGGGCGCCCAGCAATCCGTATTTCTTGCGCTCTTTGACCCGGGCGTCGCGCGTCAGCAGGCTGGCGGACTTGAGCACGGGCTTGAGCTCCCGGTTGAACTCGACGAGGGCCCGGGCGATCCCGAGCCGGATGGCCTCGGCCTGGCCCTTGGCCCCGCCGCCGCTGACCCGGAGGAACATGTCGAACTTGTCCTCGGTCTCCGTGAGCAGGAGCGGCTGGCGGATGATGGTCTTGTAGGCGTCGAGGCGGAAATAGTCGTTGTAGGGCCTCGGCCGCTTATTGACATAGAGGGTGATGTCGCCCTTGCCCGAGCGCAGAAAGACGCGGGCGATGGACGATTTCCTCTTCCCGGTTCCGTAGTATTGGATCAGACTCAAGGTGCCTCCTAAAACTTGTATTCCTGGGGGTTCTGGGCTTCGTGGGGGTGGGAGGGTCCGCGGTAGACCTTGAGCTTCTTGTACAGGGCCCGGCCGAGCTTTCCCTTCGGGATCATGCCCCAGACGGCCTTCTTGATGACCTCTTCCGGCTTCTTGGCCAGGAGGTCCTTGAGCGTCTCCTCCTTGATGCCGCCGGGGTAGAGGGAATGGGTGTAGTACTTTTTCTGTTCGAGCTTGCGGCCGGTGACCTTGATCTTCTCGGCATTGATGATGACGACGAAGTCCCCGGTATCCAGGTGGCTGGTGAACTGGGGCTTCTTCTTGCCGCGGATCAGGTCGGCGATCTCGGTGGCCATGCGCCCGAGGATGCGGCCCTCGGCGTTGATCAGCCACCACTTCTGATCGATGTCGTCCTTTTTAGGGATAAACGTCCTCATGAGCTTCTAACCTTATTCAGAGATAGAAAGACGACCTAAAATACTAGAATTCGGTCGAATTGTCAACTTAAACCGTCGAGGGCCGGCGGAAGCCCTTTCCCAGGGCCAGCTTGAGGAGCAGGATGCCCGTCAGGAAGCCCCCGATGTGGGCGAACCAGGCCACCCCGCCCCCCATGCCCACGTTGAGGAGCTGCATGACGAACCAAAGGCCGAGGACCAGCCCGGCCGGGATCGAAACGACGTCGATGTAGAAGATGAGGAAGACGAAGACCTTGACCCGGGCATGGGGGTAGAGGACCAGGTACGCCCCCAGGACCCCGGCGATGGCGCCGCTTGCCCCGATCATGGGGACGCGCGAGCCGGGCTGGAACAGGATATGCGTCAGGGCCGCCGCGACGCCGCTCGCCAGGTAGAACAGGACGAACCGGACGGGCCCGAGGCGGTCCTCGATGTTGTTGCCGAAGATCCAGAGGTAGAGCATGTTGCCGGCGAGGTGGAAAAGACTGCCGTGGAGGAACATGCTCGTCAGCAGCGTCGCCAGGGGCGGGAAGGCCGCTTCCGCGGCGGCCCGGAGGTGAACGATATCGTAGGGGACGGCCCCGAACCGCAGGGCGGCCATCTCCAGGCCCCGGGGCGCGGCCGCCTGGACGAGGAAGACCAGCGCGTTCACGGCGATGAGGGCGACCGTCACGACGGGCAGCCGGGCCGTCGGGTTCTCGTCTCGGAGCGGGATGAACATGGCTTATTAAAAGAAAAATGCGCTCCGCCCGGCGGGCGGAGCGCATTCGGTTCGCGTCGGTATCTTCGTGGGGACCGGGGCTACTTCTTGAGCTCTTCCTCGAGCTTCTTGCGCTCGGCGGCCCTCTTCCGGAGCTCCTGGAACTTCTCGAGGTAGCGGTCGCCCTCGGCATTGTAGCGGGCTTCCTTCTCCGGCTCGAGCTTGGCCAGAACGGCCTTGTACAGCGGGCCCATCCAGGCGTAGGGCTCGGGGTAGTTCGGGTCGAGATCGATGGCCTTCTGGATGGACTTGAGGGCGTCCTGGGCCTGTTTCATCCGGGCCTGGGAGGTCAGGAACTGGAACCGGAAGGACCGCGACCACTGATTGACGCCCAGGGCCAGCCAGGCCTCGGCGGAATCGGGCTGAAGGGTGATCCTTTTCTCCCAGAACTCGGCCGCCCGTTCGTACGCCTTGAGGATCTCTTCGGGGCCGCCCGCGGACTCCTGGAGGTAGGTCGCCATGTAGGCGTAACCCTGCGGGTTGTCCGGATCGGTCTCGATGCGGCGCAGGTACATCGACTCGGCCTTCTTGGCGATCTCCTTGTTGTCGGCGGAGTAGCGCTTGTAGAACTCGGCCACGACATAGTAGTTGCTCATGTCCTCGGGCTCGAGCTCGATGATGCGCAGATAGAGCTTCTCGGCCTCGGGGAACTTGCGGATCTTGTCGTACATGTCGCCGAGCGAATAGATGATATCCTTGTTGTTGGGCTCGATCGCGATGGCCTTGTTCAGGGCGTCGAGGGTCTTTCCTTCGAGCTCCTTGTTGAGGGCCGATTCGACGCCGGGCTTGTAGAGCTGCTTGTAGCTCTCGCCGAGGAACCGGTAGGCTTGGATCATGGCCGGGTTGAACTTCAGCGTGGCCTCGTACTCGGTGATGGCCTTCCGGTACTGGTTCTCGCGGAAGTAGCTGTTGGCCTTGCCGAAGTGGTAGTTGGCCGAGAGCTTGGAATAGGAGATGTTCTGGCAGGCCGTGAGGGCGAAGATCACCGCGAGCGCGGCCGCCGCGAACAAGAATCTTTGGGTCGTCTTTCGGGACATCCTGACCTCCTTGACTATCACGCGCGAATCACAGAGAAAGACAGAAACTTATTTATAGACGAAGCCCACTCTAAAGTCAAGAAAAAACCCCCCGATCCTAGCTCGTCCGGACGATCAGCCGGAGGGGGGAGCCGTGGAAACCGAACTCCTCCCGGAGGGACTCGAGAAAGTACTTCTCGTAGGTCGGCGAGAGCGGGCCCCGGGAGCCCAGGAACAGGATGAAGGAGGGGGGAGAAACGCCCTTCTGGGTGATGTAGCGGAGCTTGGCCCTGGCCCCGTTCTTGAGGCGCGGCGGGTGGGTTTCGGTCGTTTTGGCCAGGAATTCGTTGAGCTTGGAGGTCTCGACCCGGGTCGTGGCCGACTTGTAGAGCTGCTCGGCCGTGTCCAGGATCTTGACAACCCGTTGGCCCGTCCGGGCCGAGACGAAGAGGAGGGGGGCATAGGAGACGAAGCCCAGCTTGCGGAAGACCCGTTCCCGGACGGCCTCCGGCCGGACGGTGTCCCGGTCGACGAGGTCCCACTTGTTGAGGGCGATGACCAGGGGCCGGCCCGATTCGAGGGCCAGCTGGGCGATCCGGGCGTCCTGGCGGGTGGGGAACTCCGCGACGTCGAGAATCAGGCAGACGACGTCGGCCTGGCGGATATTGGCCTTGGCCCGGATGACGCCGGCCTTCTCCCGGCCGTCCTCGGCCGCGGCCATCCGGCGGATGCCGGCCGTATCGACGAGGCAGAACGGCTTGCCGTCGCGGACGAGCAGGGTGTCGGTCGAGTCCCGGGTCGTGCCGGGGATCTCGCTGACGATGAGCCGCTCCTCTCCGGCCAGCCGGTTGACGAGCGACGATTTGCCGACGTTGGTCCGGCCGACGATGGCGATCCGCAGGGGCGGCACGGTGTCCGGGACCGCCGTCCCTGCGGGCAGGGCGGCGACGATGGCCTCCTCGAGGAGGTCCATGTTGATCTTGTGCTCGGCGGAGACGAAGAGGACGCCCTTGTCGCCCAGGCGGAAGTATTCCGCCGTCATCGATTCCTCTTTGGCCGGGGAATCGAACTTGTTGACGACGAGGAGGATCGGCAGGCCCCGCCGCTTGAGCTGGACATAGAGATCCGTTTCGGCCGAGGCGATATCGCGCATGCCGTCGAGGACGAACAGGACGAGGTCGGCCGCGGCCGCCTCCTCGAGGGCCTTGGCCCGGACCTTGTCGCTCAGCGGCTCGTCGGCGACGCCGAACAGGCCGCCTGTGTCGACGAGGGTGAAACGGCGGTCGCCGAGGACGCACTCCGCGGCCTGGCTGTCCCGGGTCATGCCCGGATCGGAGTGGACGAGGGCCTTGCGCTGGCCCAGCAGGCGGTTGAACAGGGTGGACTTGCCGACGTTGGGCAGGCCGACGATGACCACCCGGGGGAGCTTCGTCACGGCCGTCCCCGGGTCATCTCGCGACCAGGGAATAGTCGGGGAAGAAGGCCCGCGACAGGTCGACGTGTCCGCCGAGAGTGTCCCGCTCGGACCCCTCGACGAGGATGACGACCTTCTTGATCGTCTTGAAATTGAAGACGAGCGTGTCGACGACGGCGTAGACCGCGGCCAGCTCCGAGGAGGAGCCGTAAGCGAACTTGTCGACGATGTCGCGGCTGAAGTCGACCGTGGCCAGACCGTCCTTGGCGATGAAGACCTGGCGGACCTTGGTCTGCGGCGGGAGCGGCGAGAGCAGGCCCTTCTCCGAGCCCTTGACGAGCTCGGCCAGGGCCCGCTCGGCCTCGTCGGCGTCGGTCGGGCCGGCGGCGATCTCGCGGCTCTCCTTGTGGAGCGAGTCGTCGTCGTCGGAGATGAAGAAGAGCGTCACGGCCTTCGTGGCCGAGGGCCCGGCGGCCGTCTCCGGGGGCTTGGGGATGTTGGCGTCGACGAAGCGCTTGACCTTCTCTCCCCCGCCGCCCGTGAAGAAGACGACCGCCAGGACGACGAGGACGAGGGCCAGCCCGCCGAGGACGAGGGCCTGCGTGGAGATCGCGCCTTTCCGTTTCTTCGCGGCCATGGGTCGTTACTCCGGGAGCTTCAGGAAGCGGGCCAGCCCGCGGTAGATGGCCTCGGCGACCTTGCTTTGATAGTCCTCGGAGGCCAGCTTCTGCTCCTCGTCGGGATTGGAGATGAAGGCCGCCTCGACCAGGATGGCCGGGCAGGCGACTCCCCGCAGGATCTTGAAGGGGGCCTGCTTGATGCCCCGGTTCCGGAGGCCGAGCATGGTATCGAGCTCGATCTGGACGAGCTCGGCCAGCCGGCTGCTTTCCTTGACGTAGGCGTTCTGGGCCATGTCCCAGAGGATCATCATCAGGTCGTCGTCGGTCGACGGGTCGATGTGGTTCTGGAGGTCGGTCCCGTTGTTCTCGAGGTAGGCCAGGCGGCGCGTCTCCTCGTCGGTCGCGTTGAGGCTGAGGAAGAACGTCTCCGAGCCGGCCGCCTTCTTCTGGACGGCCCCGTTGGCGTGGATGCTGATGAACAGGCCGGCCTTGTGGTTGTTGGCGATGGCCGACCGGTTCTCGAGCGAGACGTCGACGTCGCGGTCGCGGGTCAGGACGACCTCGAAGCCCATGTTCCTCTCGATCAGGGCCTTGAGCTTGAGCCCGACGGCCAGGGTGATGTCCTTCTCGAGGTTGCCGAACCGGCCCTTGGCCCCCGTCTCGGTGCCGCCGTGGCCGGGATCGATGACCACGGTCTGGATGCGGCGGTCCTGCCCGGCGGGCGCGGCCGGGGGCGAAAGGAGGCAGACGGCGACGGCGGCGAGGAGGGCGGCGCGGGCCGCGACCCGGACTGTCCGCTGTATTCTCAAGTTCTTCACCTTTCGGTCGTGGTGGAGGCGGCGGGAATCGAACCCGCGTCCGAAAGCATTTGACATCAAGTGACTACATGCTTATCCTCTTCAGTTTTCTCGTCTCCCGTCGCCCGAAGAGGAAGAGCGTCGGTCGACCAGCCCCGATGTTGTTTCGCTCCCCGGCCTCAGGACCAGACCGGCTCGCTATCCCGCAGAGTCGGCGCTCCGGAGGCCCCGCGGGAGAGGACCCCAGGAACGGCGTGCCTTTCTATTAGGCCGCGACTGCTAAAGGTTCGGCAGTTGAAGGTTTCCACCGGTTTAACGAGGTGGGTGGGACCTCGACATGCCACTTGTGTCTCATTGCCTCCGTCGAGACCAGTTCGCCCCCATACTCCTTTCGGCTTTAATTATACAGGAAAGGACCTGGTCTTCACAAATCGGTTTTCCCAGGGGAGATGTGAAGACGTGGCCCCTTTTCCGGTCAGAGAGCCGCCGCGACCGGCCAGATCCGGACCAGGACGACGCCGTGCGGCGGGACGCGGACCTCGAAGCGCTCGTCGTAGTGTTTGCCCGTGTCGCTGTGGACGCCGATGTCGGCTTGGGCCCACAGGTCGCGGACCCTGGCCGGGCCGGGCGGCAGGCCGATCTGGGCCCAGCGGACGTACTGGGCCAGCTCCCGGGCCGTGTAGTTGACGAAGGCCACGGCCTTGGAGCCGTCGGCCAGGGGCTTCATCCAGACCTGGCCGCCGTAGCCGCGCTCGACGACGACCTCGCCCTGGACGCCGAGGGGGTCCTGGTCGACGGCGATGACCTCTGCGTTGAGGAGGATGGACTTGGTCTCCCCGGTCATGGCCCGCAGGTCGTTGCCGGCCATGAGCGGGGCGGCCATGATCGCCCAGAGGGAGAAGTGGGTCTTGTACTCGTCGAAGGTCATGCCGCCGTTGCCGACCTCGAGCATGTCGGGGTCGTTCCAGCCGCCGGGGCCGGCCGCCGCCGCGTGCCGGGAATTGGCGCCGATGATGGAGACGACGCTGTCCCAGTTGTCGCCGATGTCGGCCGTCGTCCGCCAGAGCTGGCCGACGCCCTTGGCCCACTTCCATGGGTCGTTGCGGCCCCATTCGCAGATGCTGAGGACGATGGGCCGGCCGGTCTTGCGCAGGGCGTCGCGGAAGCGGGCGTATTCGGAGGGGGCGTGGAGGTCATCGCAGTTGCACCAGTCGACCTTGATGTAGTCGACGCCCCACTCGGCGTAGGTGGCGGCGTCGATGTCGAAATAGCCGGCCGAAGCCGGGCGCCCGGCGCAAGTCCTCGGGCCGATATCCGTGTACAGGCCGAAGAGCAGTCCCTTGGAATGGACGTAGTCGGCCAGGGCCTTCATGCCCCCGGCGAACTTCTTGGGATCGGCAACGATCCGGCCGTCGGGGCCGCGGTCGACCTGCCAGCAGTCGTCGATGACCAGGTACCTGTAGCCGGCGTCGCTCATGCCCGTCTCGACCAGGGCGTCGGCGGTCTGGCGGATGAGGGTCTCGTCGACTTCGCAGCCGAACTTGTTCCAGGTGTTGAAGCCCATGGGCGGCGTGGCCGCGAGTAGCGGGGCGGAAGCCGGTGCGGCGGCCGGAGCCGGCTGGCCGGAGGCGGCGTCCTTGGCGGTCTTGCCGCCGTCGCAGGCGGCCAGGACAGACAGGGCCAGGGCGGCGGCCAGGGCCGTTCGCGCGAGCGGTTTATTGGTCATCGTCTTCTCCTTGCGAGGGGATCGAACGGACTATAGGACGGCCCCGGCCCGGAGTCAACCCGCACAAAAAAGGGCCGGGTCTTCACGCGCCCAGGGGAGGATCGGCGTGTGTGAAGACCAGGTCCCATCCGAAAAGAAAAGGGCGGCGGGGGGTGCCCCCGCCGCCCGTCATTCGCAAGAGAACGTCAGCGGACGAATGTGTAGGCGATCACGCTGTAGGCGTGCCAGCCCCAGGTCGTGTCGGTCTTGACCGGGCGCACCCAGATCTTGACCTTGTTGACGGCCGGGGTGAGCAGGGCCTCCCAATCGGCCGGCAGGACCGGCAACGTGAACGTCGTCAGGTTGGTCTGGGAGTTCCAGACGAACGAGCCGACCACGGTCTGGAGGTCGCCCGACGCGTCCAGGGCGACGGTCATGTCGATCGGCGTCGTGCGGTCCCAGCAATCGTAGGTCGAGACGACCATCGTCCCGCTCGCGGCCGTGTAGCCGGTCGTGATCCGGGTCCAATCGTGGAGCCGCAGGGGGGCGAGAACGAGGTCCTCGACGACCCAACGGGTGTTGGCGGCATCCCACGTGAGGCCGGCGCAGGCGAAGAGCCAGAGCCGGGCGGCGCGGGCCTGATCGACCGCTTCGATGAAGTCCGCGACGGCCGTGGAGCGGGCCGCGGGCTGCCCGTAGAACCACCAGCCGAACGCATGGTCGGTGACCGCGCTGTAGAGCATGGTCCGGGTCCGGTCCCACCAGCCGAAGGTGAAGCTGTCGGCCGTGGCGGCCGTCACCAGGCCCTCGGCGTGGGCGCTGCGGACGTTGATCGTGGCCGCGACCTTGGGCGCGGCGTCGGGATCGACGAAGGTCACCTCGACCCGGAAGCCCCGGGCGATATAGGCCAATACGGATGTGCCCGTGCCCATGGCCTGATCATGGAAGGTCCAGACGGTGTTCCCGTCGACGAAGACGGTCTCGGAATCCCAGTCGCAGCGATGGTGATGGTCGCCGGTCGACAGCGCCTCCGTCCTCTTCTTCATGATGGAGAGCCAATTGTCGCCGACCCGGCGGACCAGGCCCTCGGGGGTGAAATGGGGCAGGGTCTCGATCTCGGCCGCGTACCAGACGCGCCGGGCGTACAGGCTGCCGTCGGCGTTCATGTTCGAGGCGACCAGGGCCGAGCCGGAGCCGACCAGGGCCCTCAGGCCCTCGAAGCTGCCGGCCGCGTTGAGGTCGGCGTCGACGTAGATGGTGTTGGCGTTGACGTTGAAGGCGATCTCGGCGCCCTGCTCCGTCTTGACGGTGAAGGTCGTCAGGTCCGTGGCCGCGGCGGTGACGTCGCCGATCGTCCGGGCGAATTGGATGCTCTGGAGGCGGCGCGGCAGGGCCTTGTGCCGGACCTTGAGGCTGACGGTCACCTTGCCGTCCAGGTTGACGATGGACAGCGGATGGGCCAGGTCGAAGTCGACGAGGAGGTTGGTGTCCTTGCCTTCCTCGACCGTGACCGACGGTTCGAGCTCGACCGAGATCTCGCCCCGCCCGGACGGATCGACGACCGTGACGTTGGCCGGGTCGATCGTCGCGCCGTCGTCGGTGACCAGGGTCATCGTCGCCGGGTCGGTGTCGATGACCAGGCGGAGACGGTCGTACGTCCCGACGGGGATCGTGGCCTTCTGCAGGATGGTGACGACCGTGCTGAGGTCGACGAGGTTGATCTTGCCGGCGGCCGGGTCGGCCGCGTCGGCCTTCCAGACCTCCGTCCAGCTGTCGCCGTGGAGGCTCACGGACTTGAGGACGACGATGATCTGCGACCATTCGTCGGTCGGGCCGTCGGTGAGGAGCAGGTTCAGGCCGCCCGTGGCGCCGGACCCGCCGCCTCCGGCGATGTTGCAGGACGTGACCAGCCCGAAGCCGGCCGCGGCGGCAAGCGCCAGGAAACCGAGAGTGAAGCCTTTGAAAAAACGATTCATGGATCCTCCTTATCAGGCCGGAAAAAGCGGATAAAACCCCTTCCCTTCGATATCATAAGTCCGGGCCCGTCGGGTGTCAAGCGGGCTCGGCCCCGCCGGTCCGCGGCGCTTATCGTCTTTGTTTCGGTCATTGTCGGGCGAAAAAGAGCCTCGCTCACGCTCCGGACGATACTCCCATGCGCCCTCCCGCCCGTATACCCGGGGAGGGGTATTTCCGGGGGGATTTCCCCGGGCATATGGCTAATCCCCGTTACGGCTGCCATCGCTTCCTCCGCCCCTTTAGATGCCGGGGCCGGGCGGACCTTTGCGTATCAGGAAGCCTGCTGCGAAAGAAGGCCCCGCCGCACGAATCGGCCGGGCTCGGGGGCGGGCAAGCCCGCTTCGGCCTCCCGGGCCTCGCCGAGCTCGCGGTAGCAGGCCTGGTAGGCGGTCAGGGCCAACTTGGCCCGGCCCTGGATGCCGCACTTGGCATGGATCCTCTTGACATGGGTCCGGACCGTGAGCGGCGAGATGAAGAGGCTCTCCGCGATCTCCTGGTTCGTCAATCCGAGACCCAGGAGCCGGAACACCTTGAACTCGCTTTGGGTCAGGGCATGGACGTTGGCCATGGCCTCCTCCCTCTGGCGGGTTTGTTCGGTCTGGCGCTTCTTGAACGTATCGACGTCGTCGCTGTCCCAGTACTTCTGCCATAGGAAATCGTTGACCTTGTTCTGGATGACCGACCGGACGAAGGACCGCGGCGGCGTCCAGCCGTCGCCGAGCTTGCGTAAGGTGGTGAAGACGGCGAAATGGACATCGGAGACGATGTCCTCGGCGAACGGCAGGTTGCCCATGGCCTTGAGGACGGCGTTCCTGATCCAGGAGCCGTGCTCCTTCACGATGCTCTCCATCAGGGAGTTGTGCTTCTCAAGGACATCGTTCATCGTGGCCTCCAATGCGGTTTTATCATGGCCAAGGTATCAGCCAGAGATGAACCCACTATTAAAATGAGATTAATTTTAGATTAAAATATCTATTGATAATTTCATTTTATTTTCATAATCTATTCATCATGAGCGGTGTATGCTGTCCCCATGATGGCGCAACCCGCTCACCCCGCTGGAGAGAACCCCATGCGCGTTCTGGTCGTTGAGGATTCGAGACGCCTGGCCGGCATCATCAAGAGAGGCCTGCTCGAGGAAGCCTACACCGTTGACAACGCCTACGACGGCGAGGAAGCCCAGTACATGGCCGAATCGACCCCGTTCGATCTGATCGTCCTGGACATCATGCTACCCAAGAAGGACGGTCTCGCCGTCTGCCGCGATCTCCGGGCCAAGAACGTCAACACGCCCATCCTCATGCTCACGGCCAAGGACAGCGTCGAGGACAAAGTGACCGGGCTCGATTGCGGGGCCGACGACTACCTGGTCAAGCCCTTCGCCTTCTCGGAGCTGCTGGCCCGCCTGCGGGCCCTGCTCCGCCGCGAAGTCCTGCCCCGGGTCCAGAAGCTCCAGGTCGGCGACCTGTCCCTCGATCCCCAGAGCCGCGAGGTCTGGCGGGATGGAGGCCGCATGGACCTGACCGCCAAGGAATACGCCATTCTCGAGTACTTCATGCGCCGGCCGAACGCCGTGGTCACCCGGACGATGCTCGGGGAGAGCGTCTGGGACTACGAGTTCGACGGCATCTCGAACATCATCGACGTCTACGTGCGGCGCATCCGCCGTAAGATCGACCGGGAGGGGCAGGACAGCCTGATCCAGACCGTGAGGGGGGCGGGCTACCGGCTGCGCGTCCCATGAGCGTCCTCAAGAGCATCAAGTTCCGGCTGACCCTCTGGTACCTGATCGCGATCGCCGTCCTGCTCGTCCTCTTCGGAACGGTCGCCTACTACCTCCTCTCGCGCAACCTCTACCGCAATCTGGACGAGTCGCTGCGGGCCCGGGTCATCGAGCTCGAGGGCTCGATCAAGATCGAGGGCAACCGCGTCCAATTCGAGCAGAAGGTCAACGAGCTGGTCATGATCTACGACGCCGACGGCGCCCTGATGCAGCGGCTGGGGCCGAACGTCGAGTTCGCCAACATCGACCGGACGGTCAAAGAGGCCCTGTTCGGCAAGAGCTCGTTCGTGTCCGCCTCGACGGCCAACGGGCCGGACGTCCGCCTCTACGCCGCTCCGTTCAACGTCGACTCGCGGACGCGCGTGGCCATCGTCGTCGGGCGGCTGCCGAACGACATCCTGGACGTCCTGGGCATTTTCCGGATGGTCATGCTCAACTCGTCGCTGCTGCTCGTGCTCCTGGCCGGGGCGGGCGGCCTGTTCCTGGCCGACCGGACGCTGAAGCCGGTCGAGCGCATCACCGACATCGCCCGGGGGATCGGCGAGAGCGATCTGAGCCGGCGGATCGACGTCGAGTCCGACGACGAGCTGGGGCGCCTGTCCCAGACCCTGAACGGCATGATCGGGCGGCTCGAGGACGCCTTCACGAAGCAGCGGCAGTTCGTGGCCGACGCCTCCCACGAGCTGCGGACCCCGCTGGCCGTCATCCAGGCCGAGTCCTCGCTCGTCCTGGAGAAGTCGAGGACCGAGCCGGAATACCGCAAGGCCCTCGAGCTCGTGTCGCAGGAGGTCTCCTTCATGTCCGACATCGTCGGCAAGCTCCTGCTCCTCGCGCGGAGCGACGCCGGCTGCGAGCCGATGGACTACCAGAACGTCAACGTCACGGACCTCCTCACCGAGGTGGCCCAGGACATCGACGTGCTGGCCCAGGAGAAGGGGCAGACGTTCGACCTGGGTCAGATGGAGAGCCTGACCGTGAGGGGCGACCGGACCAAGCTCAAGCAGCTCTTCCTCAACATCCTGGACAACGCCGTCCGCTACACGCCGAAAGGCGGCATGATCGCGGCCTCGCTCGTCCGGCGGGACGGCAAGGCCGTGGCGTCGATCGTGGACTCGGGGATCGGGATCGCGCCCGAGCACCTGCCGTTCATCTTCGACCGGTTCTACCGCGTGGACAAGGCCCGGACCTACGCCGAGGGCGGGACGGGACTGGGGCTGGCCATCGCCAGCTCGATCGCCAAGATGCACGGCGGCGAGATCAAGGTCGAGAGCCAGGCGGGCGGCGGAACGACGTTCACCGTCGTCCTGCCCACGGCCGACACGCAGGCCCTGCCGTGGACGATGCCGACGCCGACCTGGACCAAAGAGGGCGGCTGAGCCTCGCCCGGACCCGCCGGCCTCGCGATTGACATCCCTTCCAGACTGAATTATTATCGCCGGCTCATCGACGAATCCCGCCGTGAGATGTCCGATACCTGACGAACGAGGAACGCGCATGTCCAAGAAGGGTTGGCTGGTCACGATGGCCGGGCTCGGTCTCAATCTCGCCCTGGGCATCCTCTACGCCTGGAGCATGTTCAGCAAGCAGTTGACGGAGTCCGTCGACGCGGGCGGCTTCGGCTGGACCCGGACAGAGGCGACCCTGCCCTACACCATCGCCATCGCTTGTTTCGCCTTGATCATGGTCCCGGCCGGGCGCCTCCAGGACAAGCTCGGCCCACGGATCGTCGCCACCGCGGGGGCCGTCCTGTGCGGGCTGGGACTCGTCGTCTCGAGCCTGGGCGCGGCCGACCGGAGCTGGCCGCTCATCGTCGGATTCGGCATCCTGGCCGGAACGGGGATCGGGCTGGGATACGCGGCCGCGACGCCGGCCGCGGTCAAGTGGTTCGGGCCGGAGAAAAAAGGCCTCATCACCGGCATCGTCGTGGCCGGCTTCGGATTGGCCCCGGTCTATATCGCCCCGCTATCCAAAGCCCTGCTCGCTTCGCAGGGGATCGCCGGGGCCTTCCGGACGCTAGGCATCGTTTTCCTGTTCATCGCCGGGATCTCGGCGCAGTTCCTGGTCAATCCCAAGCCAGGACAAGCCCAGAGGAGCGCCGCGCCGGTTAAGCTGAAAAAGAATAAAACGGCCCCGCCGCTCTCGGACGCGACTTGGCGGGAGATGGTCCGGACCCCCCGGTTCTGGTCCCTCTATGTCCAATTCGCCTGCGGGGCGACGGCCGGGCTCATGGTCATCGGCCACATCGCCAAGATCGTTTCTACGCAGTCGGGCGGGGCCATCAAGGCCGGGTTCGTCTTCGTCGCGCTGATGGCCGTCTTCAACGCCGGAGGCCGGGTGCTGGCCGGGCTGGCCTCCGATATCATCGGCCGCGTGGCGGCCATGGTCAGCGTTTTCCTGCTCCAGGCCACGATCATGTTCTTCTTCGACCAGTTCTCGACCACGACGGGCTTCCTCTTCGGCGCCGCGCTCGTGGGCTTCAACTACGGCTCGTGCCTGTCGCTCTTCCCGGCCACGGCGGCCGACTACTGGGGGACCAAGAACCTCGGACTGAACTACGGCATCCTGTTCACGGCTTGGGGCGTCGGAGGGGTATTCGGGCCAAACCTGGCCGGGATGATCGCCGACGCCACGGGGACCTATACGGCGGCCTACCGGGTGGCGGGCGGGATGCTCGTCTTCGCGGCCATGCTGGGCATCCTCAGCCACATCTTCCTGTCGTCGAAGCTGGACGAGCCCGCCTCGGAATAGGGGGCCCGGGTCGAGCTTCCCCGCCTCAGCGGTTGAGGACGGCGAACGATACGTTCAGGACCGTGGCGAAGCTGACCCAAAGGATATAGGGGAGCAAGCAGCCAGGCGGCAGCCTTCGAGATCTTGCGGAAGAGCAGGATCGTCCACAGGATCATCGCCCACAGCAGAACGATGACGATGACCGCCCCGAAGAGCTGGTGGGCGCCGAAGAAGACGATCGACCAGAGCGTGTTCAGCACGAGCTGAACGGCGAAGACCATCAGGGCCTTTCTCACTTCGGGCCGTTTGGCTCCCTTCTCGTAGACGAGCCAGGCGGCAAGGCCCATCAGCGCGTAAAGGGCCGTCCAAACGGGGGCGAAGACCCAGCTCGGAGGATTGAACGGCGGCTTTGTCAGGCCCGCGTACCAGCCGGGGATGGAGGGCGTTGTGAAGAGGGCGCCGATGATGCCCGCGAGCTCACAGACGACGATGGCAAGGACGAGTCGGACGGCTTTCTTCATGTGGTTCTCCCCGAGCGGCGATGCGGATCGTATGATCCCCCTGCCGCCTTCTGTGTAGTGATAACAGGACGGCGCTCCTCCCGAGCAAACGCGGTTGATGACGGCGGGTCAGCGATCCCCGAACAGTTGGATCCCGACCGAAGCGGAGACCTTGAATCCGCCCAACCGGACCGGCTGAGGTCCGGCGACCTCGGAAGCGAGGTCGTCCACTTTGGCGGATAGGAAGCCGAACTTCAGGCCCAGAAAAAAGCCCTGTCCTTCCTCCGGCATGTAAAAGATGCCTCCCTCCGCCATGAGCCCCAGCTTTTTTCCTCCGACTTGAGTATCAAGGGCCTCTTCACGGAAATTCATGGCGGCCACCCCGGCTCCCGCCTCGACGCAAAAGATGGCGGAAATCCGCTGTAAATAGCCGAGGCCCGCCGTGATATAGCTTTGTTTGGCCCAGGTCTCGAAGCCGAGATCGGGCGTCGTCCCGTTCTTTTCGTACTGGCCGAAACTGCCTGTCAGGCACAATCCCTTGACGACGCGGAAAGCAACGGTCAGCTCGGGGTAGACCACCTGGCTCCCGTAGATGCTCCGGTAGGCCGTATCGGCAGGGCGGATGAGGTTCGCCCCGGCGGACAGGAATAATCGGCCCTGGGCCGAAGCCACGGTGAGAAGCGCGAGAACACCGGTCATGGTCAAGATCAGCTTTTTCATCGTCCTTACCTTTGCACCGATATCAGATCGTGATGGCATTGGAGGCGCCGACCGCGTTGCCCTCGGCGTCAAGCGCCAAGACACGGTAAGTATAGCTCACCCCCGTCTGGAGGAACGTGTCGTTATAGACCCAAGGGGAGGTGACGGTCGCGGCGTTGACTTCGCCCACGGCCGTCGGTTCACCGCCCGGGACCGTTCGATAGATCACATAGCGGGAGACAGGGAGCGAGGAGGGATTGCTGACGGTGACCGTGAGCTGCCCGTACTCCCGCTGGATGACCCAGGCCCTTTCGACCATTCTTTGGGCCGTGAGGCCCAGGAGGAGACTGCTCGCGCCTTGCGTGACGGTCACGTCCAGCGGACTATGCGTGGCTCCCGCGGCCGTGATCCGGATGGTGCCGGTCCTTGGCGAAGTCGTCATGCTCTCGGCATAAGCGGCGGTGATCGTCCCGGCTCCCGTCCCACTCGAGCCCGAGACGATGGTGAGCCAAGTCCCCCCCGCGACGACCGTTGCCGTCCAGTTCAAGGTCCCCCCGCCCGCGTTGCTCACGGCGAACGTCGTGGTCCCGGCGGCAAAGGTCACATCCCGGTGGACCGGGAGGACGGAGAGATCGGGGCCGGGATTGACGGTCAGGATCACGGGACGGGCCGTGTTGCCGGAGCCGTTGGTCGAGTTGGTGAAGGTGACCGTGTCGTTGTAGGTCCCGGCGGCCAGCGAGTTGGCCGCCGTATTGATCGAGACCGTGACCGCGACCGTCGCCCCGGCGGCCAGGGTCCCGGACGTGGCGGACAGCGTCGTCCAGGCCTGCGTCTTCGCGCTCGTCCAGCTGATGGCCGCGCCTCCCGTGTTCTGGAGCGTGTAGGCCAGGCTCGAAGGCGTGAACGGACCGCCGGGGAGGCCCGACGAGGTCAGGCCGCCGGCCGGCGTGACCGCGAGAACGCCCGGGTTCGTCACGGTCAGGGAGACGGGGCGGGTCGTGTTACCGGAACCGTTGGTCGTGTTCGTGATCGTCAGCGTGTCGGTATAGGTCCCGGCGGCCAGCGAATTGGCCAGGTTGTTGATCAGGATGTCCACCGTAACGGAAGCGCCGGGGGCCAGGGTTCCCGAGACCAGGTAGAGCGACGTCCAGGTTTGCGTCTTCGCCGCTGTCCAGTCGATGTTCGACGCCCCCGTGTTCCGGAGCGTATACGATTGGCTCGAGGGCGTGAACGGCCCCCCGACCGTCCCCGCGGACGTGAGACCGCCGGCCGGCGTGACCGATAGGACTCCCGCCGCCGAAACGGTCAAGGCGACGGGGCGCGTCGTGTTGCCGGATCCGTTGGTCGTGTTGGTGAAGGTCACCGTGTCGGCGTAGGTCCCGGCGGCCAGCGAGTTGGCCGCCGTATTGATCGTGACCGTGACCGTGGCTGTCGCGCCGACGGCCAGGGTGCCGGACGCGGCCGACAACGTGGTCCAGGCCTGGGTCTTCGCGGCCGTCCAGTTGATGGACACGCCGCCCGTGTTCTGGAGCGTGTAGACCTGGCTCGACGGCGTGAAGGGGCCGCCGACCGTCCCCGAAGAGGCCAGGGCGCCCGTCGGCGTGACCGAGAGAGCGCCCGGCGCGGAAATGGTCAAAGCGACGGGCCGGGTCGTGGTGCCGGACCCGTTGGTCATGTTGGCGAAGGTGACGGTGTCATTATAGGTCCCGGCGGGCAGCGCGTTGGCCGCGGTATTGATCGAGACGGTCACCGTGGCCGTCGCGCCGGCCGCCAACGTCCCGGACGCGGACGAAAGCGTCGTCCAGGGCTGGCCGTTGGCCGCGGTCCAGCTGAGAGCCGTACCTCCCGTGTTCCGGAGCGTGTAGGCCTGGCTCGACGGCGTGAAGGGGCCGCCGGTGAGGCCCGACGAGGTCAGGCCGCCGGCCGGCGTGACCGCAAGAACTCCCGGCGAGGTCACGGTCAAGGCGACGGCCCGGGTCGTGTTGCCGGTCCCATTGGTCGTGTTCGTGATCGTCAGCGTGTCGTTATAGGTCCCGGCGGCCAGCGTGTTGGCCGTGTTGTTGATCAGGATGTCCACCGTGACCGAGGCCCCGGGAGCGAGCGTGCCGGAAACCACGAAGAGCGACGTCCAGGCCTGCGTCTTCGCGGCCGTCCAGTCCAGGCTCGTTCCTCCCGAGTTCCGGAGCGTATACGTTTGGGTCGATGGTGTGAACGGTCCGCCGACCGGCCCCGTGGACGTGAGCCCGGCCGTCGGCGTGACCGCAAGAGCGCCCGGCGCCGTCACCGTCAGGGCGACGGAGCGGGTCGCGTTCCCGGTCCCGTTGGTCGTGTTCGTGAAGGTCACCGTATCGGCGTAGGCCCCGGCGGCCAGCGAGTTAGCCGTCGTATTGATCGAGACCGTGACCGTGGCCGTCGCGCCGGCGGCCAACGTCCCGGACGCGGCGGACAATGTCGTCCAAGCCTGGGTCTTGGCGGCCGTCCAGTTGATGGATTGTCCGCCCGTGTTCTCGAGCGTGAACGCCTGGTTCGAGGGCGCGAACGGCCCGCCGACCGGCCCCGTCGAGGTGAGCCCGGTCGCCGGCGTGACCGCGAGAGCGCCCGGCACGCCGATGGTCAGGGTGACGCCGCGGGTCGTGTTGCCGATCCCGTTGGTCGTATTGGCGAACGTCACTGTATCGGTATAGATGCCGGCCGCCAGCGCGTTGGCCGCCGTGTTGATGGAGACCGTGACCGTGGTCGTCGCCCCTGCAGCCAAGGTGCCGGACGCGGCAGACAGCGTCGTCCAGGCCTGGCCTTTCGTGCTGGTCCAGTTGATGGCCGAACCCCCCGTGTTCTGGAGCGTATAGGCCTGGCTCGACGGCGTGAACGGACCGCCGGTGAGGCCCGTCGAGGTCAGGCCGCCCGCCGGCGTGACCGCGAGAACGCCCGACGCGGCCACGGTCAGGGTGACGGCCCGGGTCGTGTTGCCGGTCCCATTGGTCGTGTTCGTGAAGGTCAGCGTGTCGTTATAGGTCCCCGCGGCCAGCGTGTTGGCCGTGTTGTTGATCAGGATATCCACCGTGACCGAGGCGCCGGGGGCCAGGGTGCCCGAGACCAGGTAGAGCGACGTCCAGGCTTGCGTCTTCGCGGCCGTCCAGTTGATGCTCGAGCCCCCCGTGTTCTGGAGCGTATAGGCCTGGCTCGACGGCGTGAACGGCCCGCCGACCGGGCCCGCGGCCGTGAGGCCGCCGGCCGGCGTGACCGCGAGAACGCCGGGCGCCGCCACCGTCAAGGAGACCGCGCGGGTCGTATTGCCGGATCCGTTGGTCGTGTTGGTGAAGGTCACCGTGTCGGTATAGGCCCCGGCGGCCAGAGAGTTGGCCGCCGTGTTGATCGAGACCGTGACCGTGGCCGTCGCGCCGACGGCCAAGGTGCCGGACGCGGCGGACAGCGTCGTCCAGGCCTGGAGCTTCGTGCAAGTCCAGTTGATGCTCACACCGCCCGTGTTCTGGAGCGTGTAGGCCTGGCTCGACGGCGTGAACGGCCCGCCGACCGTCCCCGTCGATGTGAGGCCGCTGGTCGGTGTGACGGAGAGAGCGCCCGCCGCCGACACCGTCAAGGCGACGGCCCGGGTCGTGTTCCCCGATCCGTTGGTCGTGTTGGTGAAGGTCACCGTGTCGGTATAGGTCCCGGCGCCCAGCGTGTTGGCTGTCGCATTGATCGTGACCGTGACCGTGGCCGTCGCGCCGGCGGCCAACGACCCCGTCGCGGCGGACAGCGTCGTCCAGGCCTGGCCGTCCGTGCTGGTCCAGTTGATAGCCGAACCCCCCGTGTTCTGGAGCGTATAGGCCTGGCTCGACGGCGTGAACGGACCGCCGGCTATGCCCGAAGACGTGAGGCCGCCGGCCGGCGTGACCGCGAGAACGCCCGGAGTCGTGACGGTCAAGGCGACGGGGCGGGTCGTCGTCCCGGTCCCGTTCGTCGTGTTCGTGATCGTCAGCGTGTCGGCGTAGGCCCCGGCGGCCAACGCGTTGGCCAGGTTGTTGATCAGGATGTCCACCGTAACGGAGGCGCCGGGGGCCAGCGTTCCCGAGACCACGTAAAGCGACGTCCAGGTTTGCGTCTTCGCTGCCGTCCAGTTGATGCTCGTGCCTCCCGTGTTCTGGAGCGTGTAAGATTGGCTCGAGGGCGTGAACGGCCCTCCCACCGGCCCCGTCGTCGTGAGCCCACCGGCCGGCGTCACGGAGAGAACCCCCGCCGCGGTTATCGTCAGGGAGACCGCGCGGGTCGCGTTCCCGGTCCCGTTTGTCGTGTTGGTGAAGGTCGCCGTGTCGGTGTAAGCCCCGGCGGCCAGAGAGTTGGCCGCCGTGTTGATCGAGACCGTGACCGTGGCCGTCGCGCCGGAGGCCAAGGTCCCCGACGCGGCGGACAGCGTCGTCCAGGCCTGGAGCTTCGTGCAAGTCCAGTTGATGGACGCTCCCCCCGTGTTCTGAAGGGTGTAAGCCTGGCTCGACGGCGTGAACGGGCCGCCGACCGGCCCCGCGGACGCGAGGCCGCCGGCCGGCGTGACCAGGAGAGCGCCCGCCGCAGTCACCGTCAGGAGGACGGCGCGGGTCGTGGTCCCGGTCCCGTTGGTCGTGTTCGTAAATGTGGCCAGGTCGGTGTAGCTCCCGGCCGTCAGCGAGTTGGCGGTCGTATTGATCGAGACCGTGACCGTGGTCGTCGCCCCGGCGGCCAGGGTCCCGGACATGGCGGACAACGTCGTCCAAGCCTGGATATTCGCACACGTCCAGTTGATGGCCGATCCTCCCGTGTTCTGGAGCGTGTAGGCTTGGCTCGATGGCGTGAACGGCCCCCCGACCGGCCCCGTGGACGTGAGGCCGCCGGCCGGCGTGACCGCGAGAACGCCCGGATTCGTCACCGTCAGGGTGACGGCGCGGGTCGTGGTCCCGGTCCCGTTGGTCGTGTTCGTGAAGGTCACCGTGTCGGTGAAGGTCCCGGCGGCCAGGGCGTTGGCCGCCGTATTGATCGAGACCGTGACCAGGACCGCCCCGCCGCCGGCCAGGGTCCCGGACACGGCGGACAGCGTCGTCCAGGCCTGGAGCTTCGCGCCAGTCCAGTTGATGGCCGTTCCTCCCGTGTTCTGGAGCATGTAGGTCTGGCTGGACGGCGTGAACGGACCGCCGACGACGCCGGTCGATATCAGGCCCTCGACCGGTGTCACGGCGAGGACGCCGGGCTGCGCCAGGACGTTCAGCGTGACTTGGCGAGTGGTGTTGCCGGTCCCGTTGGTCAAGTTGGCGAAGGTCACGGTATCGTTGTAGTTCCCGGGACCCGCGATGTTCGCCGCTTCGTTGATCGAGACCGTGCAAACGATCGACGCAAAGGCGGCCAAGGTCCCGACCGCCGGAGGATCCACCGTTGTCCAAGCCTGCGTTTTCGTGAAGTGGTAGCTGATGGGCTCGTCGCCCGTGTTCGTGACCGTGTAGGTTTGGCTCAACGGCGTGAACGGCCCGCCTTGAAGGCCCGACGAGATCAAGGCGTCGGTCGGCGTGACCGTCAGGGGGCCGGGGGCCAGGAGGCGCGCGGACCCGCTGAAAAAGATATCGTCATCGGCGGAGGTGTCCGTCCAGAGGATGCCGGCGGAGCCTTCGCCGGTCGGGACGGGCATCGGCAGAACGATGGCCGATCCGAGCGCGGGAAGAGCCCCGCCTTCCGGATAGGTCAGTTCCTTCGTCCATGACCCCGGCGCGGAGCCCGTCGCCTTCAGGAGGATGACCCGCTCATTCGCTTCGACGTAGGAGGCGAAGAACATGGCCGGACCCGGGCCGTCCAAGCTGCGGACATCCGGAGATCTCTCCGCAGAGGCCGAAGCGGCCAAAGCTTCCCCGCGCGTCCAATTCCTTCCGGAATCGGTGGAATAGGCCATCCCCACATCCGGGCCCTTATCGCGGTTCGCGTGTTCATAAGCGACGAAGACCGCGCCCCCGCGGGCTGCGATCGCCGGGCGGCGGGCCGTCCCGTCGGCGGCCGTCGTCAAACAAACGGGCGTTGACCAGGATACGCCGAAGTCTCTCGAAGTCATGGCGACGATCCCGGTCGTCGCCCCCTGGGTCCAGGTGTAAGCGGCGTGCAGCACGCTCTCGTCCGGATCGAAAGCCAGGGCCGTGTCGACGTTCGCGGCGACCGGCCAGGGGAACGACGCGATCGTCGCCGCCCGGCTCCAGCTCGTACCGAGATCCTGGCTGACCCTGAATTTGATCGAGCTCGCCGAGCCCTCCCGTTCGGCATAGACGAGATAGACATAGGGCGAACCGTAGGCCTCGCGGTCCGTGGCGATCGAAGGAGCGCTCTGGCCGGCGAGGCTGAGGGCGACGGGGATCTCGGCGGCCGAGGTCAGCTCGGCATCGACCCGGGCGAAATAGATGTCGCCGTCCGCGCCGTCCCATTCCTTCACGTAGGCCACGCCGATCGTATCGCCCGCGACCAGACGCAGGGACGGATGTGTCACGGCTCGGCCGTTCCCCAGGACGAGAGATTGGGGCCAGGTCAGGCCCCGGTCCGTGCTCTGGCGGATCCGGATATATCCGGGACGGTCACCCGTCCATTGCTCGGCCGCGGAGTAGTACGTCCCCTCCCCGACTTGCGAGAGCCGGACGTCCGCCGAGGGATTCTTTTCGTACTCCGGCGTGGTGAAGACGGGATGAGCGCCCTGGGCCGTCACGACGGTCTTGGCGTCCCCAGGGGCCCCGGCGACGCCGCCCGTCGGCAGTGAGGCGCCCGTTTTGAGGGCCTGGACGGGATCCCCCTCCGGCTCGGGAGGGAAGAGCTCGGCGAATATCCGCGCGGCGCCCTCGAGGTCGCCGGCCTTCCGGAAGCGCGTCAATTGGCGAACCAGCCTGAGGAAGCTGGTGTCCTCGTTCTCTGCGCGCGATTGGACGGCAGGGCTTTCGGGCGAGTCGACCTTCCCGGCTCCGCCAACTGTCTCCTGAGCTCGCGGGCTCGTCTGGAAGAGGACGACCATCGCCGCGAGAACGAGTGAACCGAACACCTTTTTCCTCAAGGAAGAAACCTCCATGCCCCTTCTCCTTTACGCCGGTATTCAACCCCTGATCTTCGGGCGTCGCTCTGCGATCTACGGAGGACCCCCGCTTGGCATAGGGCAATACTAGTCCCGCAGGTTTCTACAAGTCAAGCGTCTCCATTCGCTCCCGGTCGGACGGCCATCCGCGCCGGATCGGTCAAGGCGTTTTCCCCGGGCGCCCTGTCCCAAATGTGTCAAGAATCCCGCTAAAAAGCGCACAAATTGGCTAAAAAGGCGCTCCTTGGGAACGGTCAAGAGATCAGGGGAAAACGAGGGTAATCACAAAAGCGCCTCTCAAGACTCTGTTTGTATTTCTTAACCCCCCTGCCCCCCTCTGTAATTAGGGGGGACTGCAGGACGGCGCTTTTGATTAAGGAATGGCGGGGCCGACGAGACTCGAACTCGCGACCTCCGGCGTGACAGGCCGGCGTTCTAACCAACTGAACTACGACCCCGCGAGGGCCCGCTTATTATAGAGAATCAGGCCGTCAGATTCAAGTATTAGGGGGTAGCACCATGAACGGGCCCCGGAAAGCATGATCAGGCTGAGCCTCGCCGAAAGTGAAGATTTCCGTGATCTTAGAGTTCCGTCCCCTTGTTCATGAGATCGATGTATTTCTTGTAGGCGTAGATCCGCTTCCGTTTGCGGCCGGTGATCTCGCTGACGATGCCGGCCTCCTGCAGGGATGCGAGGGCCGTCGCCACGGTCGGCGGGCTCAATTTGGTCGCAACGGCCAGGAAGGGCGCGCCGGCGAGCGGACGGCTCTGCAGAACCTGGTGGATTTGTAGGGCGGAACCCGCACCTCGGCCGAAGTCCTTGATCACGCCGCGGTCTTGGATGGCGATGTCGTTGAGGCGATGGGCGGTGGACACGGCCCCTTCGGCCATTTCCCTGACTCCGACCGTGAAGAATCTCAACCAGGCCTCCCAGTCCCCTTCCAGACGGACTCGGGTGAGCAGGTCGAAGTATTCGGCCCGGTGCAGCTTGAAATAGAGACTGAGATAGAGAAGAGGCCGGCGCAGGATTCCGGATTGGCAGAGCAGGAGGGTGATCAGGAGCCGGCCGATCCTGCCGTTGCCGTCGAGGAAAGGATGTATCGTCTCGAATTGGACGTGCATCAGCGCGGCTTTGATAAGGGGCGATGTTTTCTCGGGGATGTCATGAAGGAACTTCTCCCAGTCCCCCATCGCCTCCGGGAGACGCTCGGGCGGAGCAGGCACGAAGGCTGCGTTCCCCGGGCGTGTGCCTTGGATCCAATTCTGGGAGCGGCGGAACTCGCCGGGGTCCTTGTCCCGGCCGCGGCCTTTGGAAAGCAGGACCCCGTGGATCTCACGGACAAGCCTGTTCGAGAGTGGGAAGCCGTCGGCGAGCCGGCGAAGGCCGTGGTCCATCGCGGCGACATAGCTGGAGACTTCGATGACGTCATCGAGGGGCACACCGGGGATCTCCTCCAGTTCGAAGAGGAGCAGATCAGAGAGCGACGATCGCGTCCCCTCGATCTGGGAGGAAAGCACGGCTTCTTTACGGACATAGGTATAGATGAACAGGTCGATATCGGGGAGCAGTGCTGCTGCGCTGTCCAGGCGGCCGAGGGAGATCAGGGCCCGGTCGAGCTCCTCGCGGAGGGATGGGTCAATCGACAGAGGGGGCTTGGGCGGCAGCGGGAAGGGGACGAACGCCCGGACCTCCTCGTCGCCGTATTTCTTGACGACATATTCTCCCGTCAGGCCACGTTTCATGCATTCCCCCTGTGAGATCCCCAGTTTAGATCTCTTTAATTACGCGATTCCTTATTAAAGAATAATGCCTTATCCTTTAATAAGCAAGGGATTTAAGAAGATTGCGGGGATCTACATCTTCTCGAGGGCGGCGATGCGCTCCTCGATGGGCGGATGGGTGGTGAAGAGGCGGTTAACGCCGCCGCCGCCCTTGATGTTCTTGAGCGGATTGACGATGTAAAGGTGGGCCGTGGCCTTGTTGGCGGCCTCCAGGGGCTCGGGGTCGGCTGAGATCTTGCGCAGGGCCGAAGCCAGGCCGGCCGGGTAGCGGGTCAGCAGAGCGGCGCTCGCGTCGGCCAGGAACTCGCGTTTGCGGGAGACGGACATTTGGATGATCGTGGCGATGAAGGGAGAAAGAACGGCCAGGGCCAGGCCGACGAGGATCAGGGCGCCCTCGGCGCCGCCCGAGCCGCTCTTGCTCCGGCCGCGCCGCCGCCCGCCCCCGCCCCACATGAATGAACGAAGCATCCAGTCGCTGAGGAGGGCCACGACGCCGGCCATGACCACGACCACGGTCTGGAGCCGGACGTCGTAGTTCCTGATGTGGGACATCTCGTGGGCGATGACCCCCTCGAGCTCGACGCGGTTGAGCTTTTCGAGGAGGCCGGTCGTGACGCAGATCACCGCCGTCTCGGGCTTGCGGCCGGCGGCGAAGGCGTTGGGGGCCGTGTCGTCGATGACGTAGCACTTCGGCGCGGGCAGGCCGGCGGCGATGGCCAGGCCTTCGACGACGTTATAAAGATAGGGGAACTCGTCCTTGGTGACCGGGCGGGCCTTGCTGATGCCGAGGACGATCTTGTCGCTCGAGTAGTAGCCGACCGCGGCCATGCCCATGGCGATGGCGGCGGCCAAGACGAGGCCGCCCTTGCCCCAGCCGGTCACATATTCGAAGAACCAGACCAGGACGAAGATGAAGGCCACGAAGAAGACGACCAAACCGGCGGATTTCCACTTGTTGCGCGAGATCTGTTCGTACATCGTCGAGCCCTATCGTGACCTAAGACCGGAAAGGTCGGATCGGGGACACGCCCCTCGAAGCTCGGAACTGCCTAACAAGGCTGTGCCGACGCGGGACATATCCCCGCTTCGATCAGAACTGGACCTTGACGGGGCCCTTGGCGATCTCGTCCTCGATCTGGTAGTACTCGCGGGGCTTGAAGCCGAACATGTTGGCGATGAGGCTCGAGGGGAAGATCTGCTGGCGCATGTTGAACTTCATGACCGTGTCGTTGTAGAACTGCCGGGCGTAGGCGACCTTGCTTTCGGTCCCGGCCAGCTCCTCCTGGAGCATGAGGAAATTCTGGTTGGCCTTGAGGTCGGGATAGGCCTCGGCGACGGCGAAGAGGGACTTCAGGGCGCCGGACAGCATGTTGTCGGCCTCGCCCTGGGCCTTGACGCCCTGGGCGTTGACGGCGGCGGTCCGGGCCTGGGTGACCCGCTCGAAGACGCCGCTCTCGTGCTTGGCATAGCCCTTGACGGTCTCGACCAGGTTGGGGATGAGGTCGTAGCGGCGTCTCAGCTGGACGTCGATCTGCGACCAGGCGTTATCGCACCGGTTGCGGAGCGTGACCAGGCTGTTATACATGCCGATGGCGATAATGACGACGCCGCCGATGATGACGAGAAGCAGGACGAAAGCACCCATATGTTCCTCCTTCGGACTCGAGGTCCGTTCCTAACAATACGGGCCCGGAGCGGAAATTGCAAGGCCCCGCGGCCGGCGGCGAGGTACGGACGCCGCTGAGGGGAAATACGGAGGCCGGGCCGGCGGGGTTTAATTCGGGGACACAATACCTATTCACCTAATTAATAATAGGTGAATAGGTATTGTGTCCCCGATTTGTCTTGAATTCTCCCCGCCAGAGGGGCCATAATCGGCTTCCGCCCATGACCCTATTCTCGGAGGAGGCTCCTATGAAGAAGACCCTCATCGCCGTCATACTCTGCCTGGCCTTCGCGGCCTTCCTGGCCGCGCCGGCGCCCGCCGCAGGTCAGACCGCCGCGAAGCCGGGCGCCAAAGCGGCGCCCTCGCCCGCTCCGCGCCTCAACGCGGAGCTCCTCGCGGGGCTCGCCTTCCGCAACATCGGCCCGGCCATCATGTCGGGACGGATCAGCGACATCGCCATCCATCCCCTGAAGCGGGCCACCTGGTACGTGGCCGTGGGCTCGGGCGGCGTCTGGAAGACGGAGAACGCCGGCACGACCTGGACGCCCATCTTCGACGCGCAGGCCTCGTACTCGATCGGCTGCCTCGCCCTCGACCCGTCCAATCCCGAGAACGTCTGGGTGGGCACGGGCGAGAACGTCAGCGGGCGTCACGTCGGCTTCGGCGACGGCGTCTATAGGAGCCCGAACGGCGGCAAGACCTGGACGAACATGGGCCTCGCCCAGTCCGAGCACATCGGGCGGATACTGGTCGACCCGCGCGACTCGAACGTCGTCTTCGTCGCGGCCGAGGGCCCGCTCTGGTCCGCGGGCGGCGAGCGCGGCCTTTATAGGACGGCCGACGGCGGCAAGACCTGGACGCTCGTCCTCTCGATCTCCAAGGACACGGGCGTGACCTCGGCCGAGTTCGACCCCGCCAACCCCGACACGATCTACGCAGCGGCCTACCAGCGGCGCCGGAGCGTCGCCGCGTTCATGGGCGGCGGCCCCGAGTCGGGGATCCACAAGAGCGAGGACGGCGGCAAGACCTGGCGCAAGCTCACCGTGGGCCTCCCCAAGGGCGACGTCGGCAAGATCGGGCTGGCGGTCTCGCCCATGGATCCTCGCGTCATTTACGCTACGGTCGAGGCCGGGCCGGAGGAGAAGGGCTTCTACCGCTCGACGGACCGCGGCGAGAGCTGGGAGAAGCGCAGCGACTATATCAGCGGCGGCACCGGGCCTCACTACTACCAGGAGATCTTCGCCGACCCGACCGTCTTCGACCGCGTCTACCAGATGGACCCGGGCCTCAGGGCCACGGACGACGGCGGCAAGACCTGGCGCCGGGTCGACGAGAACGCCAAGCACGGCGACAACCACGCCATGGCCTTCGTCAAGGGCGACCCCGACTATCATCCTCAACGGCAGCGACGGCGGCGTCTACGAGACGCGCGACGGCGGCCGGACCTGGCGCTTCTTCGAGAACCTGCCGGTGACCCAGTTCTACAAGCTGGCCCTCGACAACGCCCTCCCCTTCTACAACGTCCACGGCGGGGCCCAGGACAACGGCAGCCAGATCGGCCCCTCGAGGACGCCGAACGCCCACGGCATCTCGAACGCCGACTGGACCATCACCTACGGCGCCGACGGCTACGCCACGGCCATCGACCCGACCGACCCGAACACGGTCTATCTCGAGTGGCAGATGGGCAACCTCCTGCGCTACGACCGCAAGAGCCACGAGACGGTCTACGTCAGCCCGCGGGCGGAGCCGGGCGACCCGCCGCTGCGGTTCAACTGGGACTCGCCGGTCGCGATCAGTCCGCACTCGCACACGCGGCTCTACTACGCCGGGCAGTTCGTGTGGCGGAGCGAGGACCGGGGCGATTCGTGGACGCGGATCACGCCCGACCTGACCCGTGGCCTCTTCCGGCTCGAGCAGAAGATCATGGGCCGGCAGTGGAGCGTCGACGGGCTCTGGGACCACGGGGCCATGTCGCAGTTCGGGACGATCACCAGCCTGAGCGAGTCGCGGCTGGCCGAGGGGCTCATCTACGCGGGGACGGACGACGGCCTCATCCAGGTCACGGAAGACGGCGGCAAGGCCTGGCGGAAGATCGACAAGATAGCCGGTGTCCCCGATTATTTCTTCGTCAACGATATCATGGCCTCCAAGCACGACAAGGACACGGTCTACGCGGCCGTCGACAGCCACAAGACGGGCGACTACAAGCCGTACCTGCTGATGAGCGCGGACCGCGGCCGGACCTGGACGAACATCGCCGGGGGCCTGCCGCAGCGGACGATCGTCTGGTCGGTCGCCCAGGACCATGTCAAGAAGGACCTGCTTTTCGCCGGGACCGAGTTCGGCATCTATGCGACGCTCGACGGCGGGAAGACCTGGCTGAAGCTCGGCGGCGGGGTGCCGACGATCTCCTTCCGGGACATCGAGGTCCAGGAGCGCGAGGGCGACCTCGTCGGCGCCTCGTTCGGCAGGAGCTTCTTCGTCCTCGACGACTATGCGCCGCTGCGCGAGATGAGCGAGGAATCGCTGGCGAAGGAGGCCGCGCTCTTCCCGGTCCGCAAGGCCCTGCGTTATATCCCGTTGCGGCCGATCGACTCGGACGCCAAGGGCTGCCTGGGCGATGCCTACTATGTCGCGCCCAATCCGCCGTTCGGGGCGGTCTTCACCTATGTTCTCAAGGACGCAGTGAAGTCGGCCGCGGAGGCGCGCCGGGAGGCGGAGGCCAAGCTCGTCAAGGACGGCAAGCCCGTCCCGTTCCCGGGCTGGGACCGGCTGCGCGCTGAAGAGAACGAGGAGAAGCCGGTTGTCGTGCTGACGATCGCCGACGAGACGGGCCAGGTCGTGCGGCGCCTGACGGCGCCGGCGGCGAAGGGCCTCCACCGCGTGGCCTGGAACCTGCGCTACCCGACGGTCGAACCGACGCAGCTCGAATCGGGCCGGCGGGAGATCTGGGAGCGGGAGTCGCTCGGGCCCATGGTCGCGCCGGGGCGGTTCACGGTCACACTACAGAAGAAGACCGACGGCGCGCTGACAACCTTGGCCGGTCCGCAGCCGTTCGTCGTCGAGTCGCTCGAATTCGCCAGCCTGCCGGAGAAGGACAAGGCGGCCCTGCTCGCGTTCCAGAAGCAAGCGGGCGAGCTGCAGCGGGCCATGATGGGCGCGGGCGCGGCGGCCCAGGACGCGTTGGGCAATCTCAAATACATCCGGAAAGCCCTCCTCGACGCGCCCAAGGCCGACCCCAAGCTAGCCGAGGCGGCCCGGGCCGTCGAGAAGCGGATCCAGGCCCAGCTAGCCATCCTCTACGGCGATCCGACCCGGGCCATGCGGTCGGAGCCGACGGAGCCGTCGCTCATGGACCGGGTCATGGTCCAGCTCGACGCGACCGGGCCGATCACCGCGACGGCCAAGCGCGGCTACGACATCGCGGCCGACGGTTTCGGGAAGCTGATCGAGGATATGCGGCAAACGATCGACATCGACCTGAAGAAGCTGCAGGGTGAGCTCGAAGCCGCCGGCGCACCGTGGACCCCCGGCCGCGGCGTCCCTATTTGGAAAAAGTAAAAAAAAGGGGGACACAATACCTATTCACCTATTTTTTATTGGTGAATAGGTATTGTGTCCCCGATTTAATCACCACTTGTCGGTGCGGAAAGGCGAGGCGGGGAGGCCCTCCTTGTTGGCCAGGTTGGGCACGGCCAGTTGGTGCCAGCCGAGGCGCACGGCCTTGGGCGACGCGACCCGCGGGCTCCAGACGACGACCGTGTCCCCGGCGATCTCGGCCTCGGCCTTGTAGAAGACCCGGTCCTGGCCGGCGATCTCGAACCACTTCAGCCCCTGGCCGTCGTTCGTGACGAGGCCGCCGCCGGCGTGGTCGAAGGCCAGGCGGACGATCGAGCCCTCGACGGTCATCGACCTGTAGAGCGGCCCCGAGCATTCGAGCGTCTTCTCGCCGTAGACATTGGCCCGCGCCCAGAGCGACAGCCGGTAGCCGACATCGCGCTTGTTGGCCGGGTGGATGTCGTAGAGGTCCGTGATGTCCGTCGTGACGGCCATGCCCGTATTGGGGACGCGCAGGGCGTTCCTCTGGGCCTCCCAGATCAGGGGCAGGCGCAGGAAGTCCGGCACGTCGCCGGCCGGCGTCTCACGGTTGTATGAATAGTTATAGGGCGCGAGCTGGACATAGTAGAAGGGGAAGTCGCCGAGCTGCCAGACCGCCCGCCAGCCGGCGATGAGGGCCTCCATCTTTTTCTCATAGAATAGGCCGTCGTTGCGGTTGTTCTCGCCCTGGTACCAGATGGCGCCCCGGATAGCGAAGGGCGTTAGGGCGTGGATCATGCCGTTGTAGAGCGTCGTCGGCGCCTGCGGATTGTCGTAGGGATTGGCCGGGAGGCGGGGCGCGGGCGGGACGGGCAGGACCGTCTTGGCGGCCAGGGCCTTGCGGCTGTCCTTGATCCAGGCCTCCCACGCCGGCAGGGCCTTGGCCAGCGCGTCCCGGTAATCGGCGTACTTCGCGGCCTGCTTTTCGAGCAGGGGCTTGACGTCGGCGACCGAGGCGAAGCCGATCGGCGGCGTCCACGGCTCGATATCCGTGCCGCCCCAGGCGGAGGCGATCAACCCGACGGGAACTCCGAGCCGCCGGTGCAGCTCGAGCCCGAAGTAGTAGGCGACGGCCGAGAACGTCCGGACCGTTTCCGGCGTCGACGGCTCCCAGTTCGCGGCGACATCGTCCTGGGGCCGGTCGGCCGTCCGCTTGGGGACGAAGAACAGGCGCATGTTGGGATTGTCCGCGCGCAGGGCGTCGGGGGAAGGATACGGGAGCCAGGACATGGACATTTCCATGTTGGACTGGCCGGAGCAGAGCCAGACCTCGCCGACCAGGATGTCCTTGACGGTGAGCGCCGGGCCCTTGGCGCCGCGGACGGTTCATCTCCAGGGCCGGCCCGCCGGCCTTGACCGGGTCGAAGGCGACGCGCCACTTGCCGTCCTCGCCGGCCACGATTTTCTTTTCCTGGCCGTTGAAGAGAACCGTGACGGGCTCGCCCTTGGCGGCCCAGCCCCACACCGCGACCGGCTTGTCCTGCTGGACGACCATGTGGTCGCCGATGACGGCGGGCAGGCGGACCTGGGCCGCGAGGCCGGCCGGCAGCGCGGCGATGACGATCCCCGCGAAGGCGAGCGCCGCATATCGCTTCATCGATGAGGTCATGATTCCCTCCCGGACTTTCGTTCCGCGGACTTTCCGCGTTGAAGATATCGCCCCGCCCTCTCCAAGTCAAGGCAAGGCACGGGAAATCGGGGACATGATACCTATTTCCCAATTTATTAATTCGGAAATAGGTATCATGTCCCCCATTTTTGGTTGCGGCGCGGGCGGCGAATGTGGAGAATAGGGCTTCGCGCATCGCCGTTCAGGAGGTCCGCCATGAAGCCGAGCGCCCGTACCGCCCGCGTCGCCGCCGCCTTCGCCCTCGCCTGCACGTTCCTCGCTTTCGCATCCGACCAGGCCCCGGCCGTCGATTGGGACACGATCGCCAGGATCCGCGAGGAAGGCCTGCAGCGCTCGCAGGTCATGGACATCGTCGGCTACATGACCGACGTCCTCGGCGCGCGCCTGACCCTGTCCGCGGGCATGACGCGGGCCCAGGCCTGGGCCAAGGCCAAGATGGAGGCGCTCGGCCTGGAGAACGTCGTGATCGAGCCGTTCATGGACTACGGCGCCGCCTGGGACAACGAGTACTTCTCTCTCCACCTCCTCGAGCCCGAATACCAGCCGATGATGGGCTACCCCCTGGCCTACACCTCGGGCACGAAGGGCAAGGTCGTCTGCCCGGCCGTCATCGCCTCGGACATCCAGACGAAGAAGGACCTCGAGCGCTACCGGGGCAAGCTCAAGGGCGCGGCCGTGCTCTCGACGCCGCCCCTGGCGCTCGACATGGCCGCCCTGACCCAGGGCGTATCGCGCCTGACGCCCGAGGAGCTCCGGCAGATGGAGGAAGCGGTCCTGCCGCGGCCCCAGCGCACGCCGCAGCCCCCGCCCGCGCCCAACCCCGACCTCCTCAAAGCCGAGGACCGGCTCGAGTTCTTCCGGGCCGAGGGCGCCGTGGCCGTCCTCCAGTGCGAGGGCGGCCAGTTCGGCATGGTCCGGGCCTTCTCCCGGCCCGGCGCCAACGAGGACAAGTGGTCGCGCGAGAAGACGCTCAAGACGCTGCCCCTCATCGCCGTGACGCCCGAGCACTACAACCGGATGGTCCGCATCCTCAAGCGCGGCCTGCCCGTCAAGATCGAGATCGAGGTCCGCAACCGCGTCGGCGAGAAGGTCGAGAAGGCCTCGAACGTCCTCGGCGAGATCCCGGGCTCGGACCTGCGCGACGAGGTGGTCATGCTCGGCGCCCACTTCGACAGCTGGCACGGCGCTTCCGGCGCGAGCGACACGGCCGCCGGCTGCGCCGTGGCCCTCGAGGCCGCCCGCATCCTCAAGGCCATCGGGGCGAAGCCCCGCCGGACCATCCGGGTCGCCTTCTGGGGCGGCGAAGAGCAGGGCCTGCACGGCTCGCGCGAGTACGTCCACGCCCATTTTGGCGATCCCAAGGACCCGAAGATCGGCCTGAAGCCCGGCTATGAGAAGTTCTCGGTCTACTTCAACCAGGACTACGGTGCCGGCCAGTTCCGCGGCGTCTACCTCCAGAGCAACGAGCGGGTCCGTCGGCTCTTCGAGGCCTGGATGGCGCCCTTCGCGGACTTCGGGATGACCGCGCTTTCCATCCAGAGCGTCGGCAGCACAGACCACGTCTCGTTCGACGAGGCCGGCCTGCCCGGCTTCCAGTTCATCCAGGACCGCATCGGCGGCACGTACGGTCACACCAACATGGACGTCTACGACACCCTGCGCGCCGAGGACCTGATGAAGAACGCCGTGGTCGAGGCGGCCTTCGCCTGGCAGGCCGCCATGGCCGACCAACGCGTTCCGCGTAAGCCGCTGAAATAAAAGACTCTTTCCGGTTGACACCCCCCGGGTCGCATGTTATCATGTGGCCCCTTGTGGGGTGGCAGACACCCTTCAAATACATCAAACAGGAGGTCTTATCGGAATGGCGACATTGAAAGAGAAATTCTACCTGAAGGTCGGCCCGATGCAGGCCCGGGTCAAGGCCCTGGCCAAGGACCACGCCACGGTCAACGTGTCCAAGGTCGACGTCGGACAGGTCGTCGGCGGCGCCCGGGACATCATCTCGATGCTCTGGGACGTCTCGCTCCTCGACAAGTTCGAAGGCATCCGCTTCCGCGGCTACTCCATTCCCGAGCTCCGGGACAAGCTGCCCAAGGCCCCCGGCGGCACCGAGCCCCTGCCCGAGGGCATCTTCTATCTTCTTCTTCTCGGCGAGATCCCGACCTACGAGGACTGCGTGGCGATCACCGAGGAGTGGCGGTCGCGCAGCGTCCTGCCCCAGTACCTCATCGACGTCCTGAACGCGGTCCCCAAGGACACGCACCCGATGACCCAGTTCTCGCTGGCCATCCTGCAGCTCCAGAAGGACTCGGAGTTCGCCCGGCGCTACAAAGAGAAGATGCCCAAGAACCAGTACTGGGACGCCATGTTCGATGACGTGATGAACATCATCGCCAAGCTCCCGAACATCGCGGCCTACATCTTCCGCCGGACCTACTTCGACGGCAAGCACATCGCCCCCGACCCGAAGCTCGACTGGGGCGCCAACCTGGCCCACATGCTGGGCGTCAGCAACGACCCCGCCTTCAAGGAGCTCATGCGGCTCTACCTCTGCATCCACAGCGACCACGAGGGCGGCAATGTGTCGGCCCACACGACCCACCTCGTCGGCTCGGCCCTGTCCGACGCCTACTACTCGCTGTCGGCCGGCATGGACGGCCTGGCGGGCCCGCTGCACGGCCTGGCCAACCAGGAAGTCCTGGCCTGGATCATGGACCTCATGAAGGAGTTCGGCGGCGTCGTCCCGACCAAGGAACAGATGGAAAAGTTCATGTGGGACACGCTGAACGGCGGACGGGTCATCCCCGGCTACGGCCACGCCGTCCTGCGCAAGACCGACCCCCGCTACGTCGCCCAGCGCGAGTTCGCCCTCAAGCACCTGCCGGACTACGACCTGTTCAAGATCGTCAGCCTGATCTACGAGGTCGCGCCCGACGTCCTGACCAAGCACGGCAAGACCAAGAACCCGTGGCCGAACGTCGACGCTCACTCCGGCGTCCTGCTCTACTACTACGGCGCCAACCAGTTCGACTTCTACACGGTCTTCTTCGGCGTGTCGCGCGCCCTCGGCGTCCTGGCCCAGCTCATCTGGGACCGGGCCCTCGGCCTGCCGATCGAACGGCCCAAGTCCGTCACGACCGAGTGGCTGGAGAACTTCATCAAGGAGCAGCAGGCCGCTGCTCCGGCCGCCAAGTAAGCGCGGCTTAGCGAGTCATCGCGAAGGGCCGCCGTCCTCCGGGACGGCGGCCCTTTTTTTTGATCAATGGGGACGGGATTAATGGGGACGTTTCTATTTATTCCCCGGCAGCCGAGCGGGAATAAATAGAAACGTCCCCATTAATCCTCAGATGCGGGCGAGGCGGAAGTACTTGACGATGTCCATGAAATCGGCCGATGTGAAGGCCACCGACCGCTCGCCTGTCCGGTCCGCGCCGGGGATGTAGGAGGCCCGGCGGGCCTGGTTCTCGTCGACGAAGACGATCTCGAGCTTGTACGGCGAGGACGGTTTGTAGGGCTTATAGGCCTTGAGGTTCTTCAGGGCCGTCCGGACGCCGTTCTGGATCATCTCCCGGGCCTTGGAAGGGTGGATCATGGAGGCCGCGGGTCCCATCCCCTCTTTGACGGCGGCGGTCTCGATCGGCCCGATGATCTCCTGGATCTGCTTGCAGATCGCGGTATCGCCGGAGAGGAAGATGACCGGCACGTCGAAATAGCCGGCGATGGCCGCGTTCCAGCCGCCTTCGGGCATGCGGACGCCGTTGAGGATGACGTCGAAAAGCGACAGGCTCATCGTGTGCTTGAGAACGGCGTTCGGCGTCCCCACCCGGGCGTGGTACCCGACGAAGACGACGGCGTCGAACGTCCGGTCGATGCCTTCCATCATGCTCAGCGGCCCGTTCCACTCCCGGATGAGCCGGGCCCGCGGGTCGATCTGGTCGGGCAGGATGTTCCGGGCGCTGTCGTGGGCGTCGCGGACGACGACCTCGGTCGCCCCGGCTTCGAAAGCGCCGGCGACGGCCGCGTTGGCCTCCCCGGTCATGATCGTCCGGAAGAGCTGATAATCGGGCCCGCCCGAGCCTGTTTCGTCCCAATGGATGAGCCCGGCGACGCCTTCCATGTCGACCGAGACGAACACCTTGAGCTTCTTCGCCGGCGCCTGGCCGGCGACGGCCAGCGACGCGACGAGACAAACGGCCGCCAGGATCGAAAGGGCTTTTTTCATCGGACCTCCTCTCCGGGCCGAGCGCGCCCGGGCACGATGGGCCCATTCTCGCACCAACAAAACGGGGACACAATGCTTTTTTCCGAATTTGCCCCCCGGTCCCCGATTTTGCTATCATCCTCTTTTCACTACGGAACGAGGAGGACTCGGATGGAACACAAGCTGGCGCTCATCGGCTGCGGCACCGTCGGGCAGGGGCTTCTCCAGATCCTGCACGACAAGAAGGCCTTTCTCCGCGACGCTTTCGGCTTCGAGGCCAAGGTCGTCGCCATCTCCGACAAGCTCAAGGGTTCGCTCCTCGTTCCCGAGGGCATCGACATCCCCGCCGTCCTGGAGGTCCTGGGGAAGGGCCAGACCCTGGCCGCCTACGCCAAGGCCCTTCCGGGGCAGGCCGATCCCCTCGACCCGCTGGACATGATCGAGCGGACCGACGCCGGCATCGTCGCCGAGATGACCTACACCGACATCAAGACCGGGGAGCCGGCCACGAGCTACATCAAGAAGGCCCTCCGCCTCGGCAAGCACGTCGTCACCTCGAACAAGGGTCCGGCCGCCCTCCACTACCGCGAGATCCGGGAGCTGGCCCGTCAGAACGGCCGGCAATTCCGCATCGAGGGCACGGTCATGAGCGGGACGCCGGTCTTCCACCTGGCCGAGTCCGGCCTGGCCGGCAACGCGGTCCTGGAGGTCAAGGGCATCCTCAACGGGACGACCAACTTCATCCTCAGCAAGATGGAGACCGAGGGCATGGACTACGGCCCGGCCCTGGCCCTGGCCCAGAAGCTGGGCTATGCCGAAGCCGATCCGACGGCCGACGTCGAGGGCTTCGACGCCCTGGCCAAGGTCGTCATCCTGTCGAACGTCCTGCTCGGGGGCTCGCTCAAGACGGCCGACGTCCCTTGCAAGGGCATCTCCGCGATCACCAAGGCCGATGTCGAGACGGCCAAGGCCCAGGGCTTCCGCTACAAGCTCATCGGGCACGCCAAGCGCGAGAACGGCGCCGTCGCGGCCTCCGTCTCCCCCCAGAAACTGCCCCTTTCCGATCCCCTGGCGGGGGTCATGGGCGCCCAGAACGCCCTGAGCCTCCAGACCGACCTCATGGGCAAGGTCACCATCCAGGGGGCCGGGGCGGGCAAGATCGAGACGGGCTTCTCGATACTATCCGACATATTGGCCGTCCACCGCTGCTAGCCGCGGGCGGCTTGACTCGCCGCCCTTCTTCTTTATATGCTAGGGGCGCAGTTTCGACTGTGTCATGCCGTTTGCCATAAACGATAATTTCCGTTCTCTCTCCCCCGCGTCTACGCCTAAACCCCGACTGGAGGACCCATGAGCTCCGCCCCGAACTATTCCCCCGGCGTCATGAAATACGTCGAGGCCGCCCAGAAGCTCCTGGCCGAGCGCGACGCCGCGCTGGCCCGCATGAAGACGATGCGTTTCGACACCGTCGCCGTGCACGGCCTCTACACGGTCGAGGAGGCGCTCAACCGGAACCAGGGCGCCATCATCGAGCCCCTCTACCTCTCGACGTCCCAGGCCTACGCCGATTCGGACGAGCTCGAGGCGGCCCTGGCCTACCTCGTCCCGACCTGGTGCTACACGCGCATCGCCAATCCGACGACCTACTACCTCGAGTGGGTCCTGGCACTGCTCGAGGGCTACCGGACGGGGTGCGACACATCGTGCTGCGTCACCGCCTCGGGCATGAGCGCCATCATGTCGGCCGTCGATCCTTTCCTGGTCAAGCAGAAGGACGGCCCGGAGCGGATCAACTTCGTCTCCTGCATCCAGGTCTACGGCGGCACCTTCCAGCATTTCTCCCTGCGCAAGATGAAGGAGCGGGGCGCCGAATGCCGCTGGGTCCGGCACCCCTGGGACATCGAGGACTGGAAGTCGCATATCGACGGAGACACCCGCTTTCTCTACATGGAGATGCCCTCGAACCCGCAGCAGTCGTTCACGGACGTCAAGGCGCTCGCCGACCTGGCCCACTCCTGGGGCATCCCGCTCATCATCGACGCCACCTGCGCGACGCCGGCCCTGATGCGCCCCATCGCCCACGGGGCGGACGTCGTCGTCCATTCTCTGACCAAGTCGATCACCTCGGGCGGCTTCGCCATCGGCGGGGCGCTCATCAGCCGCAAGCCCATCACGACGAAGGTCGTGAACGACCATCCCCTGTTCAAGGCCAGCTTCGCCGAATACGTCAAGTTCCTGCCCTACCGGGACAACGGGCCGGCCTCCGCCCCGGTGAACGCCCTCTTCGCTCTCAACGACCTGCGGACCCTGCGCTCGAAGATGGACGTCGTCAGCCAGAACTGCCAGAAGGTCGCCGAGTGGCTCCAAAAGCACCCCAAGGTCTACCAGGTCGACTACCTCGGCCTGCCGAGCTACCATCTCCACGAGGTCGCCAAGAAG
>CAWDSL010000003.1:0-65977 GCA_963805015.1 uncultured bacterium | reverse complement strand
TCGGCGGGTCGACCCACGACGTCGACGCGACGCCGGTCGCCTACAAGATCGCGGCCTCCCTGGCCTTCCGGGAGGCGGCCAAGAAGGCCGCGCCCGGTCCTGCTCGAGCCGCTGATGAAGCTCGAGATCGTCGCCCCGGACGAGTACCTGGGCGACATCGTCGGCGACATCAACGCCCGGCGGGGGAAGATCGAGGGCATGGAGATGCGCAGCGGCTCCCGCGTCGTCGACATCCATGTCCCCCTGGCCGAGATGTTCGGCTACGCGACGACGCTCCGGACCCTGACCCAGGGCCGGGGCGTCTTCGCCATGGAATTCGCAAGGTACGAGCGGACGCCCGCGGGCGTCCAGGAAGAGATCGTCGCCCGGATCGAGGGACGGACCCCGTTCCGGGCCGACGCCTAGGATGAGTCTGTGAGCTACGTAAGCCATACAGGAGGTGAGCGATGGCGAAAGAAAAGTTTGCGAGAACGAAGCCCCATGTCAACGTCGGGACGATCGGTCACATCGACCACGGCAAGACGACGCTGACGGCCGCCATTACGAAGGTCCTGGCGACCAAGGGCCTGGCCAAGGCGCAGAGCTATGACGACGTCGCCAAGGCCGACGCCAAGATGTTCCGCCGGGACGCGACCAAGATCCTGACGGTCGCCCTGAGCCACGTCGAGTACGAGAGCGAGAAGCGGCACTACGCCCACATCGACTGCCCCGGCCACGCCGACTACATCAAGAACATGATCTCCGGCGCGGCCCAGATGGACGGCGCCGTGCTGGTCGTGTCCGCGGCCGACGGCCCCATGCCCCAGACGCGCGAGCACATCCTGCTCGCCCACCAGGTCAACGTGCCGGCCATCGTCGTGTTCATGAACAAGTGCGACCTCGTCGACGACCCCGAGATCCTCGACCTCGTCGAGCTCGAGGTCCGCGAGCTGCTGTCGAAGTACGACTTCCCCGGCGACAAGATCCCGGTCATCCGCGGCAGCGCCACCAAGGCCGCCGAGGACAGCACCGGCGAGGGCGCCAAGTGCATCTGGGAGCTGGTCAAGGCCCTGGACGAGTTCATCCCCGAGCCCCTGCGCGAGGTCGACAAGCCCTTCCAGATGGCCATCGAGGACGTCTTCTCGATCACCGGCCGCGGCACCGTCGTCACGGGCCGGGTCGAGCGCGGCGTCGTCAAGGTCGGCGACGAGTGCGAGATCGTCGGGCTCCGCGAGACCCGCAAGACCGTCGTCACGGGCGTCGAGATGTTCCGCAAGCTCCTCGACCAGGCCCAGGCCGGCGACAACATCGGGGCCCTGCTCCGCGGCGTCGGCAAGGACGAGGTCGAGCGCGGCCAGGTCCTGGCCAAGCCCGGCTCGATCACGCCGCACCGGAAGTTCCGGGCCACGGTCGTCGCCCTGACCAAGGAAGAGGGCGGCCGGCACACGCCGTTCTTCAAGGGCTACCGGCCCCAGTTCTACTTCCGGACGACCGACGTGACCGGGTCCGTCAAGCTGCCCGACAACGTCGAGATGGTCATGCCCGGCGACTCCATCAACCTGGAGATCGAGCTGATCACCGACGTCGCCATGGAGAAGGCCCTGCGCTTCGCCATCCGCGAGGGCGGCCGGACGGTCGGCGCCGGCACGGTCACCGAGATCATCGAGTAACCGCGAGCGCCGCCGAGGGTCCGCCGGGCCGCGGGGCCCGGGAGAGCAATTCGGAGAACAGAGGAACGAACGATGGAAAAAATCAGAATCCGCTTACAGTCCTTCGACCACCGCCTGCTGGACCAGTCCGTCAAGGACATCGTCGTCAAGGCGAAACGCACCGGCGCCAGCGTCGCCGGCCCCATCCCCCTGCCGACGCGCATCCACAAGTTCTGCGTCCTCCGCTCCCCGCACGTCGACAAGAAGTCGCGCGAGCACTTCGAGATGCGGATCCACAAGCGGCTCATCGACATCAGCGAATACAACAACGAGACGATCGAGGAGCTCCAGAAGCTCGACCTGCCGGCCGGGATCGACGTCGAGATCCAGGCCTACGGGACGGGAGAGTGACCATGATCCAGGGATTGATCGCCAAGAAGATCGGCATGAGCCAGCAGTTCGACGACGCCGGCAACGTCGTCCCCGTCACCATCCTCAAGGCCGGGCCCTGCACGGTCATCCAGAAGAAGACGGCGGAGAAGGACGGCTACACGGCCGTCCAGCTGGGCTTCGTCGAGGAGCGGGCCGTCCGCAAGCCCGCTGAAGCCCCAGATCGGGCACTTCAAGAAGGCGGGCGTCCCCGTCGTCAAGAAGCTCCAGGAGTTCGGCTGCTCCGACCCCGCCGCCGTCAAGGAAGGCGACCAGGTCCTCGTCGACATCTTCGAGGTCGGCGAGACCGATCCACGTCGTCGGGACGAGCAAGGGCAAGGGCTTCGCCGGCGTCGTCAAGCGGCACCATTTCGCCGGGGGCGACGCCGCCCACGGCTCCATGTTCCACCGGGCCCCGGGCTCGATCGGCGCCTCGTCCTACCCCTCGCGCGTCGTCAAGGGCATGCGCATGGGCGGCCACATGGGCCAGCGAGCGGATCACGGTCCGCAACCTCAAGGTCGTCGCCACGGACAAGGACAACAACCTCCTCATCGTCAAGGGCGCGGTGCCCGGCGCCAAGGGCGGGCTACGTCCTGATCAAGAAAGGGTCGTTCGTTCCGCCGACGGCGAAGTGAACGGCAGAAGAGGGCACCATGGCGAAACTCGACATCATCGATAGGAGCGGCCAGACGGCCGCCCAGGTGGACCTGCCGGAGAGCGTCTTCTCCCAGGCCGCGCAAGGACCACCTCATCTACGAGGCCGTCCTCAACTACCGGGCCAACCAGCGCCAGGGCACGGCGGCGACGAAGACCCGGGCCTTCGTCAGCGGCGGCGGCAAGAAGCCCTGGCGGCAGAAGGGCACCGGCCGGGCCCGCGTCGGCAGCACGCGCTCACCTCTCTGGAAGAAGGGCGGGACGGTCTTCGGACCCCAGCCCCGCGACTATTCCTACGAGCTGCCGAAGAAGGCCCGGCGGAGCGCCCTCCGCTCGGCCCTGGCCGGCAAGCACGCCGCCCAGGAGCTCATCGTCGCCAGCGAGCTCGAGGTCAAGGAGCCCAAGACCAAGGAGGCCGTCGCCCTGCTCAAGGCCTACAAGCTCGACTCGGCCCTCCTCGTCGACCTGGCCGAGAACGCCAACCTGTTCCTGGCCGTCCGGAACCTGCCCCGGGTCAAGGCGGTCGACGTCACCGGCCTCAACATCTACGACGTCCTCGCCTACAAGTCGCTCGTCTTCAGCCGGCGGGCGTTCGAGGCCGTCCTGGAGAAACTGAAGTGATCAAAGACCCCCACAAAATCATCATCCGTCCGGTCATCACCGAGAAGACGACCCAGCTCAAGGCCACGAGCGGGGTCATCTGCTTCGAGGTCGCCCGGAGCGCCAACAAGATCGAGATCAAGCGGGCCATCGAGCATCCTGTTCAAGACCAAGGTCGCCGAGGTCCGGACCCAGATCGAAGACGGGCAAGGTCCGCCGCGTCGGCCGGAACGCGGGCAAGACGAAGGACTGGAAGAAGGCCTTCGTCCGGCTCCGCGACGGCGAGAAACCGATCGAATACTTCGAGGCGGCGTAACATGGGCATCAAAACCTACAGACCAATGACGCCCGGCCTGCGGCACAGGACGGGCAACCGTTACGAGGAGCTGAGCGGCGACGGCCCCTACAAGCCCCTGCTCGTGTCCCTGTCCAAGTCGGGCGGGCGCGACAGCCGCGGCCGGCTGTCCATGCGGAACCGGGGCGGCGGGCACAAGCAGCTCTACCGGGTCATCGACTTCAAGCGGGACAAGATCGACATCCCGGGCAAGGTCGAGACCGTCGAGTACGACCCCAACCGCTCCTCCTTCATCTCCCTCGTCAAGTACCGGGACGGCGAGAGGCGCTACATCATCTACCCCGCCGGGCTCCAGGTCGGGCAGGAGGTCGTCTCGACCGACCGCCAGGCCGACATCCTGCCGGGCAACGCCATGCCCCTGCGCTTCATCCCGCTCGGCACGGTCATCCACAACATCGAGCTGCGGAAGGACAAGGGCGGCCAGGTCGCCAAGTCGGCCGGGGCGGGCGCCCAGATCCTGGCCAAGGAAGGGGACTACGCCCAGGTCCGGCTGCCGTCGTCGGAGATCCGCAAGGTCCACCTCGACTGCCGGGCGACGATCGGCCAGATCGGCAACCTCGACCATTCCAACATCAGCATCGGCAAGGCCGGCCGGAGCCGCTGGCTGGGCATCCGGCCCCACGTCCGCGGCACGGCCATGAACCCCATCGACCATCCGCACGGCGGCGGCGAGGGCAAGGCCAAGGGCGGCCGCCATCCGGTCAGCCCCGAAGGCATCCCGACCAAGGGCTACAAGACCCGCCAGAACAAGCGGACCCAGTCCTTCATCGTCCGGCGCAGGAGCAAGTAACCATGAGCAGATCACTGAAGAAGGGCCCGTTCATCGACGGCCATCTCCTGGAGAAGGTCCAGGCCCTGGCGACGCCCGCGGGCAAGCGCCAGGTCATCAAGACCTGGTCCCGCCGGTCGACGATCATCCCCGAGATGGTCGGCATGACCATCGGCGTCCACAACGGCCGCAAGTTCATCCCGGTCTTCGTCACCGAGAACATGGTCGGGCACAAGCTCGGCGAGTTCTCCCCGACCCGGCACTTCAAGGGCCACACCTCCAAGACGGCCAAGCAGCTGAAGGTGGGGAAGACGCCATGAACGCCGCGACGCCATCTCTCCCATGCCGTCGCCCGCTACGTCCGGATGAGCCCGCAGAAGAGCCGGCTCGTGGCCGACCTCATCCGCGACCGGCTCGCCGGCGAGGCCCTGACCATCCTGCGCTTCAGCGAGCGGAAGAAGATCAGCGCCGTCCTCGAGAAGGTCCTGCGCTCGGCCATCGCCAACGCCCAGCAGGCGTCGCCCAACGTCGACGTCGACACCCTCGTCATCTCGCGGATCCAGATCAACGGCGGCCCCATGGCCAAGCGGATCCGCCCGGCGCCCATGGGGCGGGCCTACCGCGTCCAGAAGCGGACGAGCCATGTCCACATCTATCTGAGCGAAAAGGGGAAGTGACGTGGGACAGAAAACGCATCCGTACGGATTCCGGCTCGGCTTCAACAAGCCCTGGACGTCCCGCTGGTTCGCCAAGGGCCCGGACTACGCCCGGCTCATCCACGAAGACCTGAAGATGAAGAAGGCCATCAAGGAGAAGTACTTCCACGCCGGCATCGCCGGCGTCGACGTCGAGCGCGTCGGACCGAAGATCCGGGTCATCATCCACACGGCCCGGCCGGGCATCATCATCGGCCGCGGCGGCAAGGAGATCGAGAGCCTCAAGACCTACCTGGAGACGATCGCCAAGCGCGACGTCTACGTCGACATCCGCGAGGTCGACAAGCCCGAGCTCAACGCCCTGCTCATCGGCGAGAGCATCGCCGTCCAGCTCGAGAAGCGCATCGCCTACCGCCGGGCCATGCGCAAGGCCGTCGAGTTCGCCCTCAAGATGGGGGCCAAGGGCATCAAGGTCATGTGCGCCGGCCGTCTCGGCGGCGTCGAGATCGCCCGCTCCGAGTGGTACCTCAAGGGCCAGCTGCCCCTGCAGACGCTCAAGGCCGACATCGACTTCGCCTTCACCGAGGCCTTCACGACCTACGGCCAGATCGGCATCAAGGTCTGGGTCTACCGGGCCGACGTCGAGAAAGCCCAAGATGACCTCCCAGATGGCCGAGGTCGAGGAGATCTGACCATGTTGATGCCCGCGAAAGTCAAATACCGCAAGCAGCAGCGCGGCCGCATGCGGGGCAAGGCCCTGCGCGGCGGCACGCTGACGTTCGGCGAGTTCGGCCTCCAGGCCCTCGAGCCCGGCTGGCTGTCCTCCCGGCAGATCGAGGCCGGCCGCATCACCATCACCCGGCACATGAAGCGGAAGGGCAAGCTGTGGATCCGGACCTTCCCCTGGAAGTCCGTCACCAAGAAGCCGACCGAGGTCCGCATGGGCAAGGGCAAGGGCGACCCCGAGTTCTGGGTCGACGTCATCCGCCCGGGCAAGATCCTGTTCGAGCTCGAGGGCATCGACCTCGCAGAGGCCCGCGAGGCCATGCGCCTGGCCGCCCACAAGCTGCCCATCAAGACGCGGTTCATCTCCCGGGAAGCGAGGGAGCTCAGATGAAGATCAAGGAACTGAAGGAAATGTCGGCCGACGAGCTGAAGCACAAGGAGGCGGAGCTCGTCGACCAGCTCTTCAAGCTCCGCTTCCAGAAGTCCCTCGGCCAGCTGGAGAGCCCGATGAAGGTCAAGAACGTCAAGAGGGACATCGCCCGCATCAAGACGCTGCTCGACCCGGCGCCGAAGGCAACGGAGTAGCCCATGGACACCCAAGGACAAGCACGGAAGACGACCAAGGTCGGGACCGTCGTCGCCAAGAAGATGAAGAAGACGGTCACGGTCGAGGTGGAACGGCAGGTCCGCCACCCCCTGTACCGGAAGACCGTCCGGAGGAAGCAGACGCTTCCTCGTCCACGACGAGACCGAGAAGTGCAAGGTCGGCGACGTCGTCCGCATCATCGAGACGCGGCCGATCAGCAAGACCAAGCGCTGGCGCGTCCTCGAGATCGTCGGCCTGACGCCGGAGCTGACGGCGACCCCGATCGAGACCAACCCGCTGGAGGCTAAGCTCCCGGAGACGAAGCCGGCCGAGCCCGGGACGGGAGAAGATCGATGATCCAGATGCGCACGATGCTCAAGGTGGCCGACAACTCCGGCGCCCGGCGGATCATGGCGATCACGCCGCTCGGCGGCAGCGTCGGCCGGGTGGCCCGCATCGGGGACGTCATCTCCGCGACCGTCAAGGAAGCCGACCCGGAGAGCAAGGTCCAGAAGGGCAAGGTCATCCGGGCCGTCGTCGTCCGGACCCGCAAGGAGCTCCGCCGCAGGGACGGCTCCTACATCCGGTTCGAGGACAACGCCGCGGTCATCATCGACAAGGCGGGCGAGCCCGTGGGCACGCGCGTCTTCGGCCCCGTCGGACGCGAGCTCCGGGAGCGGAAGTTCATGAAGATCATCTCCCTCGCGCCGGAGGTCCTGTGATGCACAAGATCCAGCTCAAGAAGAACGACCTCGTCGTCGTCATCCGGGGCAAGGACAAGGGGAAGACGGGCAAGGTCCTGAAGCTCATCCCCGAGACCAACCGGGTCATCGTCGAGAGGATCAATTTCTCGAAGCACTTCGTCAAGGCCGACCGCAGCCGGAACATCCAGGGCGGGGTCATGGAGAAGGAAGCCCCGATCGCCGTGGCCAACGTCATGCTCTACTGCTCGGAGTGCGGGCAGGGCGTCCGGGCCCGGAGCCGCCGGCTCGAGGACGGCAGCAAGATCCGGCTCTGCCATCGCTGCGAGACCCTGATCGAAAGGCAGAAGTGAGGATGCGCCAATGAGCCGCTTATACGAGAAGTACCGGAAGGACGTGGTCCCCGCGCTCCAGGAGGAGCTCGGCATCACGAATATCATGGCCGTGCCGCGCCTGGAGAAGATCATCGTCAACGTCGGCGTCGGCGACGCCATCCAGAACGTCAAGCTCCTGGACACGGCCAAGGCCGAGCTCGCCCAGATCACCGGCCAGCTGCCGGGCGTCGGGCGGGCCAAGAAGTCCATCTCGGCCTTCAAGCTGAGGAAGGGCCAGCCCATCGCCTGCTACGTCACCCTCCGCAACCGGAGGATGTACGAGTTCTTCGACCGGCTGGTCAACATCGTCCTGCCGCGGGTCCGCGACTTCCGCGGCGTCCCGGCCACGTCCTTCGACAGCCGGGGCAACTACACCCTGGGGATGCGCGACCAGCTGGTCTTCCCCGAGATCGACTACACCAAGGTCGAGCGGCCCCGGGGCATGAACATCACCATCGTCACGACGGCGCGGACGGACAAGGAAGCCCTGGCCCTCCTCAAGAGGCTGGGCATGCCGTTCCGGGAATCCTGAGAAGAGAGGTCCGCATGGCAACTACAGCGCGCATGGCCAAGATGATCCGCAAGCCGAAATACGAGATCCGCGTCCGCCGCCGCTGTCGGCTCTGCGGCCGCCCCCGGGCCTATTACCGGAAATTCGACCTCTGCCGCCTGTGCTTCCGCGAGCTGGCCCTCAAGGGCGAGATCCCGGGCGTGACCAAGTCGTCCTGGTGACGGCGGAGAAAGGAACAACCATGGATTCGATTTCAGATCTGCTCACCCGGATCCGCAACGGCGTGAAGTCCAAGAAGCGGGAAGTCAACATCCCGTCCTCCCGGCTGGGGATCGAGGTCGTCAAGATCCTCAAGGAGGAGGGCTACGTCAAGAACTACAAGGTCATCGACGACAGCAAGCAGGGGATCCTCAACGTGACGCTCAAGTACACCGAGGACAACCGGAGCGTCATCAGCGGCCTCAAGCGCGTCAGCAAGCCGGGCTGCCGGATCTACTGCACCAAGGATTCCGTCCCCAAGGTCCTCGACGGCCTGGGCCTGGTCGTCGTCTCGACGTCCCGCGGCGTCATGACCGGCAAGTCCTGCGAGGAGCAGGGGGCGGGCGGCGAAGTCCTCTGCAGCATCTGGTAGGCGCGAGGAGAGCATACCATGTCCAGAGTCGGCAAGAAGCCCATCACGATACCGGCGGGCGTGACCGTCACGGTGCACCCGGACCGGATCGATTTCGAGGGGAAGAAGGGCAAGCTGTCCTCGCCGCTCCAGCCGGGCATCACGGCCGCCCTCGAGGGCCAGACCCTCGTCCCTGTCCCGGTCCGACGAGAACCAGCAGACCCGGGCCGACCACGGCCTGGGCCGGGCCCTGGCCCGCAACGCCGTCGGCCGGCGTCTCCGAGGGCTACGTCAAGCAGATGGAGATCGTCGGCGTCGGCTACAAGGCCAAGGTCGATAAGGGCAAGCTCGAGATCAGCCTGGGCTATTCCCGGCCGATCTCGTTCGCCATCCCCGAGGGGATCGAGATCGTCGCCGAGAAGCCCACCCTGCTCACCATCCGCGGCATCGACCGCCAGAAGGTGGGCCAGGTGGCCGACAACATCAAGAGCCTCCGCATCCCGGACCCCTACAAGCAGAAGGGCGTCCGCTACCTCGGCGAGAGACTGATCAAGAAAGAACGAAAGGCGGGAGTGACCGGTGCTTAAAGACAAGACGAAGGAAAAGAAGGTCCGGGACGACCGTCTCCGGAAGCGCATCCGGGAGAGGATCGAGGGGACGCCCGAGCGGCCCCGGCTCCACGTGTTCAAGAGCAACGCCTACGTCTACACCCAGGTCATCAACGACCGGGAGGGCGCCGTGCTCCTGACCGCGTCGACCCTGGAGAAGGAGTTCCGGGAGAAGGCCAAGAGCACCAAGAACAAGGACGCCTGCGGCCTCCTCGGCGAGATGCTGGGCCAGCGCCTCAAGGCGGCCAAGATCGAGAAGGTCGTCTTCGACCGGGGGACCCACCCCTATCACGGACGCATCAAGACCCTGGCGGAGGCCATCCGCAAGGAAGGCATCCAGTTCTGAGCGGACGGCGGACCAAGGAGAGAACAAAGTGGATGATCGCAGACACAGCAGGAAAGTCGGGATCGTCGACGAAGAGGGCATGGAGCTCAAGGACCAGGTCATCTCCATCCGCCGGGTCACCAAGGTCGTCAAAGGCGGCAAGAACCTGAGCTTCTCGGCGCTCGTGGCCGTCGGCGACGAACGGGGCCGGGTCGGCATCGGCAAGGGCAAGGCCCGCGAGGTGCCCCAGGCCATCGCCAAGGGCGTCGAGGCGGCCCGCAAGAGCATGATCCGGGTGCCCCTGGCCGACACGACCATCCCGCACCTGGTCAAGGGCGTCGACGGGGCCGGCCTGGTCGTCCTCCGCCCGGCCTCCAAGGGCACGGGCGTCATCGCCGGCGGCGCGGTCCGCGTCATCATGCAGCTGGCCGGCATCCGGGACATCCTGACCAAGTCCATCCGCAGCAGCAACCCCATCAGCGTCGCCAACGCGACCCTGGACGCCCTGCGGCGGATCCGGAACCCCGAGGACGTGGCCAAGATGCGCGGAAAGGCGAAAGAGTGCGCTATGACCGAAGTCACGAAGAAAGCCACGAAGGCGCCCAAGGGCGCCGATCACGCCGGCCGGCGACCGTTACATCAAGGTGACGCTCGTCCGCAGCCTCATCGGGTACCCTCCCGTCCAGCGGGAGACGGCCAAGGGCCTGGGACTGCGCAAGCTCCATTCCGACGCCGTGCTCAAGGAGACGCCGTCGGTCCTGGGCATGGTCAACAGGATCGTCCACGCCGCTCAAGGTCGAATCGGTGGAGAAGCCATGAACCTCAGCAATCTGAAACCGGCCCAGGGATCGAGGAAGGACCGCAAGAGGGTGGGGCGCGGCCCCGGCTCCGGCTGGGGCAAGACCGCCGGCCGCGGCAGCAAGGGCCAGCTCCAGGGCAGCGGCTATTCCCGCAAGCGCGGCTTCGAGGGCGGCCAGATGCCCCTGACCCGGCGCATCCCCAAGCGCGGCTTCACCAACATCTTCCGCGACGGAGATCGCCGTCGTCAACCTGGACCGCCTGGCCAAGCTCCGCAAGGAGGAGATCGGGCCCAAGGAGATGGCCGAGCACCGCCTCATCCAGAAAGACGACGGACCGGGTCAAGGTCCTCGGGCGGGGCGACCTGGCCTCGGCCAAGACCGTCCGGGCCCACGAGTTCTCCGCCTCGGCCGTCAAGAAGATCGAGGCCAAGGGCGGCAAGGCCGTCGTCATCGGGAAAGGCCAATGTTAGACAGCATCCGCAATATCTTCAGCATCCCCGAGCTGCGCAAGAGGGTCATCTTCACCCTCCTGCTGCTCGCGGTCTACCGGATCGGCGGCGTCATCCCCAACCCGGGCCTGAGCGCCACGGCGCTGGCCGAGTTCTGGCAGAGCCAGAAGGGCTCCCTCCTCGGCTTCATCGACCTGTTCTCCGGGCGGAACATGTCCCGGATGACCATCTTCGCCCTGGGCATCATGCCCTACATCTCGGCGTCGATCATCCTCCAGCTGCTGACGGTCGTCTGGCCCTACCTCGAGCGCCTGTCCAAGGAAGGGGAGCTCGGCCGGAAGAAGATCACCCAGTACACCCGCTACGGCACGATCGTCATCTGCCTCATCCAGGCCTTCGGCATCGCCATCTTCCTCGAGGCCCTGCGGACGCCCGCCGGGGCCCCGGTCGTCCTCAATCCGGGCTGGGGCTTCAAGCTGCTGACCATCCTGACCCTGACCACCGGGACGGTCTTCGTCATGTGGCTGGGCGAGCAGATCTCGGAGCGGGGCATCGGCAACGGCATCTCGCTCATCATCTTCGCCGGCATCGTCGTCGACTTCCCGAGCTCCCTGGTCGGCCTCGCCCGGGGCCTGCGGACCGGAACGATGGATCCGCTGAAGATCATCTTCCTGGGCGCCCTGATGGTCGCCGTCATCGGCTTCATCGTCTTCGTCGAGCGCGGCCAGCGCCGCATCCCGGTCTCCTACGCCAAGCGCGTGGTCGGCCGCAAGGTCTACGGCGGCCAGAGCACGCACCTGCCGCTCAGGGTCAACACCGGCGGCGTCATCCCGATCATCTTCGCCGCCTCGGTCATCACCATCCCGGCCACCCTGGCCAACCTCATCAAGGTGCCTTGGGTCCAATCGGTGGCCGCCCAGTTCGGCATGGGCATGCCCCTCTACAACCTCGTCTACATCGCGGCCATCATCTTCTTCACCTACTTCTACATCTCGATCATCTTCAATCCCGGTCGACGTGGCCGACAACCTGCGCAAGTACGGCGGTTTCATCCCGGGCATCCGGCCGGGCAAGACCACCTCCGACTACATCGACGACGTCCTCAGCCGGATCACCCTGGCCGGCGCCCTCTACCTGGCGGCCGTGGCCATCCTGCCCGAGTTCCTGATCACCGGCCTCAAGGTCCAGGGCCTGCCTTGGATCGGGCCCTGGCTCGAGATGAACCTGCCCCGGTTCATGACCGAGGGCCTGGGCATCAACTTCATGTTCGGCGGCACCTCCATCCTCATCGTCGTCGGCGTGGCCATGGACACCATGCAGCAGATCGAAGCCCAGCTGGTCATGCGCCATTATGACGGCTTCATGCGCCGCAGCCGCATCCGCGGGAGGCGCGGATGAGGATCATCCTCCTGGGCGCTCCCGGAAGCGGGAAGGGGACCGTGGCCGAGGCCCTGCGCGCGGCCTACGGGTTCCCCAAGATCTCCACCGGGGATCTGCTTCGGGAAGCCGTCCGGGAGAAGACCGCTCTCGGCCTGGTCGCCGCGTCCCAGATGGGCAAGGGCGCTCTTGTCGATGACGCGACCGTGCTGGCCCTGCTGCGCGAGCGCCTGGCCCGCGACGACTGCCGGGAGGGCTACGTCCTCGACGGCTTTCCCCGGAACCTGGCCCAGGCCGACAGCCTGGACACCCTCGGCCCGGCCGGGCCGGAGATCGTCTTCGACCTCCGGGTCTCCGAGGCCGTCGTCCTCGAGCGCCTGTCCCACCGGCGGATCTGTCCCCGGTGCGAGGCCATCTATCACCTCGTCAACAAGCCGCCCCGGGCCGCGGGCGTCTGCGACGTCTGCGGCGCCGCCCTCGTCCAGAGGGCCGACGACACGCCCGAGGTCATCCGCGAGCGGCTCAAGACCCACCACGCCAAGACCGAGCCCCTGGTCGCCCGCTACGAGGCCAGGGGGGTCCTGCACCGGATCGACGCCGACGGGGCGGCCGGGGCCGTGATCGCCGAGGTCCGGCGCGTCTTCGAGAGCCTGAGATGATCACCTTCAAGTCCGCGACCGAGCTCGAGGCCATGCGCCTGAGCAGCCGCATCGTCGCGGCCGTCCTGGGCGAGATCGAGCCGCTCATCCGGCCCGGCATCCGGACGCGCGACCTCGACCTCTACGCCGAGAAGCGGACCCGCGAGCTCGGCGCCGTGCCGGCCTTCAAGGGCTACCGCGGTTACCCGGCCTCGGTCTGCATCTCGGTCAACGAGGAGGTCATTCACGGCATCCCCTCGGGCCGCATCCTCCAAGACGGGGACATCGTCAGCCTGGACTTCGGCGTCCTCTACGAGGGCTTCTACAGCGACTCGGCCCTGACCGCGCCGGTCGGCCGGGCCCTGCCCGAGGCCCTGCGGCTCATCGCCGCGGCCGAGCGGTCCTTCTTCAAGGGCCTGGAACAGATGAAGGAGGGCAACCGCCTGTCCGACGTCTCCGCCGCCATCCAGCAGTCGGTCGAGAGCGAGGGCTTCTCGGTCATCCGGCAGTTCGTCGGCCACGGCATCGGCCGGGCGCTCCACGAGGAGCCCCAGGTGCCCAACTTCGGGGCTCCGGGCCGCGGCCCGAAGATCAAGCCGGGGATGACCCTGGCCATCGAGCCGATGATCGCCGTGGGCGGGCCCGATGTCGAGATCCTCGAGGACGGCTGGACGGCCGTCACCCGGGACCGCCGCCTGGCCGCTCACTATGAGCACACCGTGGCCATGACGGAGAACGGCCCGGAGGTCCTCAGCGCCCGGACGCCGGGCGCCGCCCGGCCGGGGGCCGGGACGGCCAAGGAGGTCCCCCATGCCTAGACAGGACATGTTCGAGGCCGAGGGCGTCGTGCTGGAGACCCTGCCCAACGCCATGTTCCGGGTCGAGCTCTCCAACAAGCACATCATCCTGGCCCACATCTCCGGCAAGATGCGCAAGCACTTCATCCGCATCCTGCCCGGCGACCGGGTCCTGCTGGAGCTGTCGCCCTACGACCTGACCAAAGGACGGATCACCTATCGATTCAAATAAAAGGACGGGACGATGAAAGTCAAAGCATCCGTGAAGAAGATCTGCCGGAACTGCAAGATCGTCCGGCGCAAGGGCGTGGTGCGGGTCATCTGCTCCAACCCGAAGCATAAACAAAAACAGGGATAAGCGAGGTATCCATGGCACGAATCGCAGGCATCACGCTCCCCCCCGAAAAGCGGATCGAGGTCGGCCTGACCTACATCTACGGCATCGGCCGGTCCAAGAGCCGCAAGATCCTCGACGAGGCCAAGATCGACCGGAACAAGAAGGTCAAGGCCCTGGCCGAGGACGAGGTCAACAAGATCCGCCAGATCATCGAGAAACGGGAGAAGATCGAGGGCGACCTCCGCAAGGAGGTCACCATGAACATCAAGAGGCTGGTGGACATCGGCTGTTACCGGGGCCTCCGGCACAAGAAGAAGCTGCCCGTCCGGGGCCAGCGGACCAAGACCAACGCCCGGACCCGCAAGGGCTCCAAGGGCCAGCGGATCAAGAAGACCAAAGAGACGAAAAAGTAAGGAGGGCCAGCGCACATGCCGCCTAAAACCGCCGCCAAAAAGAAGAAAGCCCGCAAGGAGATCGGATTCGGGGTGGCCCACATTCAGTCCACCTTCAACAATACGATCATCACCATCACCGACCACGTCGGCGCGACCGTCGTCTGGGCCAGCGCCGGGACGTCCGGCTTCAAGGGCGCCCGCAAGGGCACGCCCTTCGCCGCCCAGCTGGCGGCCAAGGACGCCGCGACCAAGGCCCGGGAGTTCGGCGTCCGCTACGTCGACGTCCGGCTCAAGGGGCCGGGCGCGGGACGCGAGTCGTCCATCCGGGCCATGCAGGCCGCCGGCATCGAGATCAAGTCCATCAAGGACGTGACGCCGATCCCGCACAACGGCTGTCGCGTCCGCCGCCGCCGGCGGGTCTGAGCAGGGGAGGAGAGCACTATGGCGAAATACCAAGGAGCCGACTGCCGGCTGTGCCGGGTCGAGAAGAACAAGCTCTATTTCAAGGGCCACAAGTGCCTGACCGACAAGTGCCCCCTGGAACGGAGGGCCTACGCGCCGGGCCAGCACGGCCGGTCGCGCAAGCGCGTGCTGGGCTATGCCATCCAGCTCCGCGAGAAGCAGAAGCTGAAAAGGTTCTACGGCATGTCCGAGGAGCAGTTCCACTTCTTCTTCGAGCGGGCCGAGCGCCAGAAGGGCGTCACCGGCGAGAACCTGCTGACCATGCTGGAGCGCCGGCTGGACAACGTCGTTTACCTGATGGGCTTCTCCCTGTCGCGGGGCCACGCCCGCCAGCTCATCGGCCACGGGCATTTCCGGATCAACGACCATAAGGCCGACATCGCCTCCGCGCTGGTCAAGCCGGGCGACGTCGTCGCCTTCCGCCCCCGCTCGGCCAAGAGCGAGGACATCCAGGCCGTGGTCGCCTCGAACCGGTCCAAGACCGTTCCGGGCTGGCTCGAGGTCGATTGGGAGAACCTGAAGGGCCGGGTCCTGGCGCTGCCCGCGCGCGCGGACGTCACCCTGCCCGTCGAGGAACACCTGGTCGTCGAGCTGTACTCCAAGTAAGCGGAGGGAGAGCCATGACAGAGATGAATTTCCAGAGACCCAAGTATCTGGAGTGCGATTTCGAGACCCTGACGGGGCAGTACGGCCGCTTCCAGGCCCAGCCGTTCGAGCGGGGCTATGGGGTGACCGTCGGCAACGCTCTGCGGCGGATCCTGCTGTCCTCGATCACCGGGGCGGCCATCACCTCCGTCCGCCTCCACGGCGTCCTACACGAGTTCTCGACCATTCCGGGCGTCGTCGAGGATGTCACCGACATCATCCTCAACCTCAAGAGCATCTCCCTGAAGCTCCAAGGCGACGAACCGCGTCGGATGGCCATCAAGAAGACGGGGCCGGCCACGGTCACCGCGGCCGACATCGCCGCCGACGCCGAGATCGAGATCCTCGACAAGGACGTCGTCATCGCCTCCCTCGACACCGACGGGACGCTCGAGGTGGAGATGGTCGTCAAGAACGGCCGCGGCTACATCCCGGCCGACCAGAATTTCGACGAGGACCAGAGCCTCGACTACATCCCGCTCGATTCCTCGCACTCGCCCGTCCTCAAGGTCAACTACAAGGTCGAGCCGGCCCGCGTCGGCAAGCGCATCGACTACGAAGGCCTGACCTTGGAGATCTGGACGACCGGGGCCATCCGGCCCATGGACGCCCTGTCGCAGGCGGCCAAGATGATGCGCGACCACCTGGGCATCTTCCTCAGCGTCGTCGACGAGCCGCTCGAGCACGAGGCCGCGCCGTCGAAGAAGGAGATCCCGTACCTCGGCCAGGCCGACATCCTGGCCAAGACGATCGACCACCTGGAGCTGTCGGTCCGCTCCAACAATTGCCTCCGCTCGGCCGGCATCGAGCGGATCTACGACCTCGTCCAGAAGACCGAGGACGAGCTGCTCAAGACCAAGAATTTCGGCCGTAAGTCCCTGGCGGAGATCAAGGAGACCCTGGCCAATCTGAACCTCGGGCTGAACATCGAGCTCCACCCCCGGCTCATCGAGCGGATCCAGGCGGACATCAAGACAGGCACGCCCGAGAAGGAGACGGAAGCATGAGGCACCAGGTCAAGAAGGGAATGCTCGGCCGGAACACGGCCCACCGCAGGGCGCTCCTGCGCAACCTCGTGACCTCCTTCCTCGAGAAGGAACGGGTGCGGACGACCCTGGCCAAGGCCCGGTCGGCCCGTCCCGTGGCCGAGAAGATGATCACGCTGGCGAAACGGGGGACGCTCCACGCCCGCCGGCAGGCCCTGGCCTATGTGACCAAGGAGTCGGCGGTCCAGAAGCTGTTCGACGACCTCGGGCCGCGGTTCAAGGAGCGCCAGGGCGGCTACACCCGGATCGTCAAGCTCGACACCCGGGCGGGCGACGGCGCCTCCATGGCCATGCTCGAGCTCGTCGGCAGCGAGTTCAAAGCCAAGGTCAAGAAGAAAAAGGACGCCAAGAAGTCTGCGCCCGCCGCGAAGTAATTCGACGAGATCCGGAAGGGCCTCGCTCCCGCGAGGCCTTTTTTTTCTTCTCCAGTTTTCGGGAAGTCCCTCTCCAGTGTTATGGCTCGGGGATATCCTCTGGCTCCCCGGCCCCCGGGGAACGGGAAGCGGACTCTTGGGAGCGGACCGGGCAGAAGCACGGCGTAGCGACTCGGAGCCGGGCTTCTGCGAGTATCTTAGAAAGCGCTTTTCCCGATATTTCCCAGCGCCGCCCCTCCGAGCTACTCCGGGGCGGCACTGATGGTCGCTTCGCAGACTCCGCTCCCTGCCGCTCGCCTCTTCGAGAGGGAGTCCAGGAAATGGGAGAGAAATCTCTCCTTTACTTAGGTCGGCGGGCGGCCTGGTAGATGCCCTGCCAGTAGGCCTCGCGGAGGTCGTCGATGCGGACCACGGGGTGCTCGTGGACGGTCGCGTTGATAAAGAGGCCTCCCTCGATCATCATGCCGACGTGGCTGATCCGGTCGACGGCCCGGCCGAAGAAGATGAGGTCGCCGGGCTTCTCCTGGCCCTTCGGCACCTCGGCGAGGCCGCTCTTCGTCATCTGGATATCGGCGTCGCGGAGGATGGGGACGCCGCTCATCTTGTAGACCAGCTGGACGAAGCCCGAGCAGTCGAGCCCCAGGGGGGAGGTCCCGCCCCAGGTATAGGGGAGGCCGAGGAAGCGTTTGGCCAGGGCGATCGTGTCCTCGACGGAGCGCCGCGGCCAGGTCCAGGGGGCTTCGCGCAGGTCGCCGTCGCCGCGCTGGACGAAAGCCTGGTGGCCGCAGGGCAGGAGCGATCTCGAGCCAGCGCTCGCTCTTTTCGGCCACGACCTCGAGCACGGCGCTGATGGGGGCCACCTTGAGCGGCTTGTGCTTGGTGACGTCGGCCTCGCGGTAGGTATTGGCCAAGAGCGAGGAGACGACGAAGACCTTGCCGGACGACGCGTACGGCTTGGCCCCCGGCTCGAGAACGCGCAGGGACTTAACGGCGACCCAGCCCTCGTAGGCGTCAGGCGTCGCGATCCGCGCCCACTCCACGCCCTCCGCGTTCTTCTCCCGCTTCAGGACCTTGACGTTGTCGCCGAGCAGGGCCTGGCTGACGACGTCGGTGTCGGCGGACGGGCCGCTGTGCATGTTCTCGACGGTGCTGAGGACGACGGCGGCGGCCGGCGCGTCGGCCTGGGGGCCGGCGCAGGCGAGGACGGGGGAGAGGACGGTGAGCATCGCGGCGATCAGGGCCTTGGTCATCGGGAGACCTCCTCGGGAGAATCCAAGCTCCTATGATAGCGGGGATGGGCGGGGGAGACAACCCCCTTTTTCTCCGGACGGCATTAGCGCTATAATGCGCCGAGAGGTGCCCCCATGGAACGCAAGGAATTCCTGAAGCTCGCGGGCGCGGCCGCGGCCGGCTCGCTCCTCACCCGGTGCTCGACGGACCCCGGAGGCCTGGAACGGCGCGTCCGGCGCGACCCGGGTCTCGGTCAAGATCTTCGAGCTCAAGCTCCGGCAGGCCTGGGGCCTGTCGCGGGGGACCTGGACGACCCGGCGCAACGCCTTCGTCCGGATCGAGCGGGACGGCCTCGCCGGCCTCGGCGAGGCGGCCCCGATCGCCCGCTACAACGAGACGGCCGAGAGCGCCGGCGGCCTTCATCGAGAAGGCCCGGCCGGTCCTCGACCGGGACCTCCGGCGAATACGCCGTCCGCTTCGGCGAGATCGAGGCCGTCGGCCCGGGCGAGCACGCGGCCAAGGCCGCCCTGGACATGGCCGTCCTGGACTGGGTCGGCCGAACGCTCGACGTGCCCGTCTGGCGGCTCCTCGGCCTCGGCCGGGACAAGGCCGTGACCGACGACCTACTCCATCGGCATCGACGAGGTGCCGGTCATGCAGCAGAAGGTCCGGGACGCGCGCCGACTTCGGCGTCTACAAGATCAAGGTCGGCACGCCCGACGACCGCAAGATCATCGAGGGCATCCGGGCGGTCACCGACAAGCCCCTGCGGCCGGACGCCAACGAGGGCTGGAAGACCAAGGAGGAGGCCCTGGAGATGATCAACTGGATGGCCGGCCAGGGCGTCGAGCTCGTCGAACAGCCCCTGCCGGCCGCGCAGCTCGAGGATTACGCCTGGCTCAAGGAGAGGGTCAAGATCCCCGTCTTCGCCGACGAGAGCCTCATCCAGCCCTCCGACCTGCCCCGGATCGCGCCGTACTTCCACGGCGTCAACGTCAAGCTCATGAAGTGCGGCGGCGTCCAGGAGGCCGTCCGGCTGGCCGGCATGGCCCGGGCCCTGGGCCTGAAGCTCATGATCGGCTGCATGATCGAGAGCTCGCTCGGCATCTCGGCCGGCGCGGCCGTCGCCTCGCTCTTCGACTACGCCGACCTCGACGGGAACCTGCTCATCTCGAACGATCCGTTCCGGGGCGTCCGGACCGTCAAGGACCGGCTCGTCCTCGACGACGGGCCGGGGCTCGGCGTCGAGGGCGAGCTGTTCTAAGCGGCCGCCGCTACTTGTCGGAGACGATCCGGCCGTACTCGCTCGAGCGCTCGAGCCGCGAGACGTGCTCGTAGACGAGCCGCGAGATCCGGGCGATGGCCGGGTTGCCGTCGGCGTCCCGCTTCAGGTAGGTCGTCATGACGCAGAGGACGTAGGGCCGGCCGGAGAGCATGACGATGCCCGAATCGCAGCGGACCGCCTCGAGCTCCCCGGGCTTCTCGGCCACCTCGACGTCCTCGGGCACGCCCGACCGCAGGGGGCTGTCCTTGGGGATGGCCAGCATGTCCAGGAGGTCCTTGCGGTAAGGGCTCCTTGAGGACATCGCCCTTCCAGATCCGCTCGAGCAGCGTCATCATCTCCAGGGGGGTCGAGACGTTCTCCCGGCCTTCGCGCCGCGGCCTTGAGGTCCATCATCTTCCGCCGCAGCCGGGTCTTGCCGCAGGCCCAGGGTGTCCATGCGCCGGTTCACGGCCTCCAGGCCGACCTTGTCGATGAGCAGGTTCGTGGCCGTGTTGTCCGACAGGACGATCATCAGGACGGCCGTGTCGCGGACCGACAGCGTCAGGGACTGGGCCGGCCGAGGTGATAAAGCACGCCCGGAGCCCGCGACCTTGTTGGTCTCGTCGACGGTCAGGAACTCGTCGAGGTCGAGCCGCCCCTCCTCGGCCTGCTTGAACATCTCGAACAGGACGGCGATCTTGATGGAGCTGGCCTGGGGGAAGACCTCGCGCTCGTTGATGAGGATGGTCTTGCCGGTCTTGAGGTCCTTGAGGGCCAGTCCCAGGACGCCGTCGAGCCCCGCTTCGACCTCCCGGAGGCCGGCCTGGAGCTTGGCGTCGAGGAGCGCCGGAAAGCGGCTCTGGGCGGCGGCGGGCAGGGCCGCGGCGACCGCCAGGACGAGGATCATGACTACCGTGGATATCTTGCGCATGGGCCCTCCTGAGCATTTTCGTCCACATTAGCCCAACGGCCGCGGGGATGTCAAACGGAGCCGGGCAGGCGGCCGGTCAGGAGGACTTGCCGACCTGGATGACCAGCTTCTGGCCGACGAACAGGATGTCCGAGGCGAGGGAATTGGCGGCTTTGATGGCCTCGATGGTCGTCCGGTGGATCTTGGCGATCTGGAAGAGGTTGTCGCCGTTGCGCACGGTGTAGGTGACGGTCTCGCCGGACTGGGCGGCCGTCACCGCCGCGGCCGGCGGCGTCTCGACCCCGCCGCGTGAGGGCACGCGGAGGACCTGGCCGACCCGGATGAGGTTCGACCGCAGACCGTTCAGGCGCTTGATGCCGTCGACCGAGGTCCGGTAGCGGCGGGCGATGGCGCCCAGGGTGTCGCCGGGCCGGACGGTGTGCCGGTCGGTGACGACGTCGGGCGGGATGTACTGGGGCAGGGAGGCGATGCAGGCCAGGCATTGGTCGCCGTAGCCCGCGGGGACGCGGAGGTCGTAGGGGTAGTTCGGGGTCGAATCGTGCCGGAGCTCGGAATTCAGGGCGACCAGGACGGCCGGATCGAGCCCGAGGTTCTGGGACAGCGTGGCCAGCTTGACGGCGGCGTTGACCTTGACGGTATCGAACACGACCGGCGGGTCGGGCTTGGGCAGCTCGAATCCGTACTTGGCCGGGTCGCCGACGATGAGCAGCGTGGCGATGAACCGGGGCACATGCCGGGCCGTCTCGAAGGGCAGGTTGGCGAAGATGTCCCAGAAGCTGTCGAAGTAGTCGACCTTTTGGGCCCGGATGACGCGCTGGACGGCCGCCTCGCCGCAGTTGTAGGCGGCGATGGCCGTCGTCCAGTCGCCGAACATGTCGTGGAGCTCGATCATGTACTGGATGGCCGCCCGGGTGGCCTTGAGGGGGTCCATGCGCTCGTCGACGTACTTGTCCTGCTTGAGGCCGTAACGGTAGCCGGTCGAGCGGATGAACTGCCACATGCCCAGGGCCCGGGCCCGGGACAAGGCCCGCGGCTTGAAGGAGCTCTCGATGATCGGGATCCAGGCCAGCTGTTCGGGCAGTCCCTCCATGCGGAGCTCGGCCAGGATCATGTCCATGTACTGGCCCGAGCGCCGGTAGGACTCCTCGAAGGCCCTCCGTTCCACGGTCTGGAAGGACTTGATCTCCCGAGCCACCCATTGGTTCTCGACGAGGGGGATGGAGCCGTTGACAGAAGAGGCCAGGGTCGTCCGGGAGGCCGAGATCTTCTGGATACGCTGGGCGATGAGGAGGCGGAGGTCGCGCTTCTCCTGGAGGAGGGGCGAGTCGGGCGGGACGGACATCCGGAGGAGCAGGCCGTAGGCCTCGTCGAGCTTGACCAGGGCCCCGTCCATGTCCTCCCGTTCCAGGGCGTCCTGGGCCTCTTCATAGGCGGCGAAGGCGTCTTCCAGGAGGGCGGCAGGGTCCTTCTTGACGGCTTCGGATCCGCTCGGCGGCATCGGGAGTTCCTGCGCCTCGGGTTGGCTAACCTGTTGGTCCTCCGCCTTTTCCGCGACGATCGGAGCGGCGGCCGGCGGCTCCGTGACTACGGCCGGAGGCGCGGCGGGGACCGGCTTGGGCGTCGTCTTGGCCGCCTTGGGGGCCGACGAACAGGAGGCCAAGAGGAAGACCAGGGGGAGAAGGGAGAGGATCAGGGACGGGCGTCGTTCACGCTTCATTGTTAAAGTATTTTATACCACAGCGGCCGCTGACCGTCAATCGGGGGAGGGAGAAAAACGGCCTCAGCGGGCCTTTTGATGCCAGTTCCAGGCCGTATCGACGATCGTCTCGAGAGAGGACAGGCGCGGCACCCACCCGAGGAGCCGTTCCGCCTTGGCTTTGGAGGCCAGGAGCACGGCCACGTCGCCCGGGCGTCTCGGAGCGGTCTCGTAGGGGACGGGGCGGCCGGTGACCTTCTCGGCCGCGCGGATGACCTCGAGGACCGAATGGCCCCGCTCCGTGCCCAGGTTGACGACGTCGCCCGCCCCGCCCGCGAGGAGCTTCTTCAGGGCCAGAACGTGGGCGTCGGCCAGGTCGGTGACGTGGATGTAGTCCCGGACGGCGGTGCCGTCCGGGGTGGGGAAGTCCGTCCCGAAGACGGCGAGGCCGGGCTTCCTGCCCAAGACGGCGAGCAGGATATTGGGCACGAGGTGGGTCTCCGGATCGTGGCACTCGCCCGAAGCCCCGGAGGGATCGGCCCCCGCCGCGTTGAAGTAGCGGAGGGAGATGGAGCGCAGGCCGTGGGCCCTCTCGTAATCCCGGAGGATGTCCTCGACCATGAGCTTGGCCCGGCCGTAGGGATTGGCCGGGCGGGTCGGGTGGGACTCGGGGATGGGTGTTTCGAGGGGTTCGCCGTAGACCGCCGCCGTCGAAGAGAAGATGAGGCAGGGGGTACCGGCCTCGAGCATGGCGTCGAGGAGGTTGAGACTCGTGGTCAGGTTGTGGGTGTAGTATTTCCGGGGATCGGCGAAGGACTCGCCGACCTGGATGAGGGAGGCGAAGTGGAGGACGGCCCCGATCCGGTGCTCCCGGAAGACCCGTCGCAGGGCCTCCCGGTCGAGGAGGTCGGCCCGGACGAGAGGCGTATCGCCGACGAGCTCGGCCCGGCCGCTCGAGAGGTTGTCGAGGACGAGGACGTCAAAGCCCTCCCGGCGGAGCTCCCGGGCGGTATGCGAGCCGATGTAGCCGGCGCCTCCGGCGACGAGAACGGTCATGGGGCGCTCCTTTCGATCAGGCGGCGGGCCCTTTCGAGTCCCTGGGCCTTGGTCTCGAAGCCGTTGTCGAGCTGGGCCTTGTAGAGCTTGGCCAGGATCTTGCCCATCCCGGGCCCCGGCGGCACTCCCAGCCGGAGGAGGTCCCGGCCCATGACCAGGGGCTTGATGGTCTCGCGGTTGACCCGCAGCTCCTCGAACTTCCCGAACAGCCAGCGGGCCGTCCGGTCGAGGCCGCGGACGAGGCGGGTGCCGCGACCGGCCCGGTCGGCGGCGTCGAGCAGGACCAGGAGCTCGATCTCGCCCTGGACGTCGGCCGCCAGCCGGTTGAAAGCCTTCTTGGTCACCGACGCGCGGTTCGTCCAGAGCTCGCCGGCCCGGTGGTGGTTCCGGATGAGCAGGGGAACGAGGCGCCCGATGGGGACTCCCGCCCAGGTCTGGACCTTGAACCGGGCCAGGACCCGGCGGGCGGCCCGCTCGCTCTGGATGTCGTGGCCGAGCGAGGTCACGGCCATGCGGCCGCGCTTGTAGTCCCAGCGGGTCGTCGAGACCTTGCCCAGGTCGTGGTAGAGGGCGGCCAGGACGAGGGCCAGCTTCCTCGGCTCGGCGAGTCCCGAGAGCACCGCCAGCCTGGCGGCCTGATCGGCGGCGAGCTTGGTGTGGGCCCAGACCGTGTGATGGCCGAACTCGTCCGTCTCGGGATGGAAGACCGAATCCTGGATGACCAGGGCCAGGGCTTGGAGCTCGGGGAACCACTGCTCGAGGACGCCGAGGCGGAACATCTCCTCCAGGCCGACCGAGGGCCGAGGCGAGCGGAGGAGGATCTTGAACATCTCGTCGTTGACCCGCTCGAGACTGAGGCCGGCGAGGTCGACGGCCCGGGCCAGCGGGTAGATGGACGGATCGACCTTGAAGCCCAGGACGGACGCGAAGCGGGCCACCCGGACGACCCGCAACGGATCTTCGGGGAAAGCGGAGGGATCGGTCAGCCGGATCCTTTTCGCCTGCGTATCCTTGCGGCCCTCGAAGGGGTCGACGAGCAGCCCGTCCTCGAGCCGGAGGGCCATGCTGTTGGTCCGGAAATCGCGCCGCTCGAGGTCCTTCTCGATGGGCAGATCGGGATCGGCGGCGACCAGGATGTCCTTGTGGCCGCGCACCCCGGCGGCCGCCGCCCGGTCGGTCCGCGGCAGGGCGACGTCGTAGGTCCGGCCCTTGACCGTGAACTTGATGACGCCGAAGCTCTTGCCGACGAGGTCGACCCGGCCGTGCTTCCCGAGACGGCGGACGATCGTCTCGAGATCGTGGTGGGCCACGAGGAGGTCGACGTCGGGGGAGGGGCTGCCGAGGACGAGGTCGCGGACGAAGCCGCCGACGGCGTAGACGTCCCCGCCGAAGAGCCGGACGAAGAGCTTCCGGTCGGCGAAGTCGAACGCGATCCTGGCCATGGGCCCCCTATTCTATCAGGTTCCTAGCGGACGGCGAACTTCTCCAGGACCTCCTTGGCGGCGTCCTTGTGGACCATGAACATCAGGGCCTTGAGGCGCACGTAGTCGGTATGGTAGAAGAAATAGCCCTTGGCCTGGCCCCACCAGGCGTTCTCCCAGGAGTCCTTGATGAGGAACCAGTTGCCCTTGGCCGATTCGAGATAGCCGACGCAATGGACGGCATGGTCGTCCGTGGTCGCGCCGCTCGTGAAGCGGTACTCGCGGCTCGACGGATCGATGTAGCTCGCCGGGATGTCGAAGGTGGGCACCACGGCCACGTCGCTCAGGCCGAGGTAGCCGGGCTCGGAGAAATCGACGGCCAGGGTGGCGGTGTAACCTTTGCGCAGGGCCCGGAGGAAGGCCAGCGAGAACTCGTGGAGCGGGAGGTTGTGGAAGTCGGCGCTATGTCCCCAGTTGTCCGGCACCTTGAACTCGCCCTTCGTGTAGACGGGCAGGTACAGGAAGCTGACGAAGGCGACGTAGTCGTCGGGGTCGAGCCCGAGCTCGGCCAGGTACTGGAGCGGCGTGAGCGAGCGGCCTTCGACGGCGATCCGGTCGGGCGGACGTCCCAGGTGCCGGTCGAGGATGGCCTTGACGCCGAGGAGGGCGGGGGCCTCGTCCCAATCGCCGCGGGTGGCCAGGCCGGAGAGGTATTCTTTGAACTCCCGGAAGAGCCCGCGGTGGTCGTGGGCGGTCCGGCCGTCGAGGAGGCCGGTATAATCGGAGCCGCGGACGAGGCCGTACTGCTTGATCCGGGCCAGGGCCGAATTGGGCTCCGAGCCCTGGCCCAGGAAGGAATTCCCCTTCTCGCGGACGAAGCGGCGGGCCTTTTCGACGTACTCCCAGTAGACGGTGAAGAGCTCCGAGAGCTTGACCTCGGGCTTCCCCTGGCGCCTCAACTCGGATTCGAGGAGGGAGGTGGCGGCGAACGACCAGCAGGTCCCGGTGTGGCCTTGCTCGACGGGCGGCAGATGGAAGAACTTGGTGAACTCAAGCGGGTCCGAAGGCCTCTCGAGACCGGCGAGATCGACCGCGAGGAAGCTCGCCTCCGCGCTCGCCGGCGATTCCTTGGTGTAGACCGCGGTGTCGTGCTTGGGCTGTCCGGGGGCGTTTCCCGGCCTCGCCCCGTCCTTGGGGCCGCAGGAAACGGCCAGCACGGCGGCGGCGAGGAGAACGGTCCCGAAGCCGGTCAGGGAGCGTCTGAACATAGGGTCCCTCCTTTGGGGCTCATGGACCCCCATTATAGGGCCGCCTGCACGCGGCCGCAACGCGTAAAAAAAGGGTGCGTCCTCCTTCGGCGGCTTGTCGGCCGGCGGGTTTTCGGGTATCCTGAAGGACTGGAGCGACAGTGAGAACGACACGGATACGGCGGGCGGCGGCGCTGGCGGCCGCGCTCGGCCTCTGCGGCGCCTTGGCCGCGGCCCCGGCGGCCCGGGACGACATCACCCTGAGCCTCAAGGAGAGGGTCATCAAGAACCTCAGCTCCTCGGGCCTCGTCCTGGCGTTCCACGTCGCCGTCGACAACGGTTTCGCCAAGCCGCGGGACCTCGTGCGCTACCGCTACCGCGTCCGCATCGACCAGCAGGAATACATCAGCACGACGGTCGGGCTCGAATCCCCGGTCGCCATCCCGGCCGGCGGGCAGACCCTCATCGCCCTGCCGGTCAAGATCTCCTACGACCTCCTCCGGTCCGCCCTCGGCCCGATCGAGGACAAGGCCCTCTGCGACGTCGTCGGGGACATGTATTTCCGCAACGAGCGGAACCGGGAGCAGAAGGTCGGATTCGCCTTCAGCGGGGAGTTCCCCATCTTCCAGGACCCCGGGATCGACCTCCTCCCGCTCAAGGTCAAGGACCTGACCGTCGGCGGGGCCGACGTCGTCTTCCAACCCCGGTTCAAGAACGGCAACCGCTACGAGCTCATCGTCGACACCATCGACTTCTCCCTCTATTTCAGCGGCCGCGAGGTCCTGACCGGGCCCATCGAGGGGGACAAGAGCCTGCCGCGGACCGGGGAAAAGACCTTTTCGCTGCCCTTCATCCTCGATTTCTTCGAAGCGGGGGAGGACGTCCGGGCCGGCTTCGAGAAGGACGAGTTCCCCTGCCGGTTCGCCGGGCGCATCGAGATCGCCTCGGTCTGGGGCCGCCTCGTCATCCGCTTCGACAAGACCCAGAACATCCGGCTCGAGAAGGGATCCTAACAAAAAGGGGCCGGCGAGCGCCGGCCCCCGTTCGAATTCGGAGATCCCGGAGTTCAGAACCAGTAGCTGAAGACGGCCGTGAGGGCCAATCCGCCGAGCTCGAAATCGTCGAAGCCGAGGAACCACTCCTCGAACTTGGCCTTGGACGAATGCCAGCGGGCCTCGAGCCCGACGGTCGCCCGGTAGCCGATCGGGACCTCGATCCCGCCGAAGGCGTGCCAGCCGAAGGCCACTCCCGACTCGCGGCCGTTGACCGACTCGAGGGGGTAGATGTCGACGTCGCCGTACACCTCGTCGGTGTAGATCCAGGGATCGGCGAAGTTGACCATGTCGCCGTACATCCGGACCCGCCAGAGGTTGAGCGTGGCGCCGCCGCCGACGAAGGGGATGATCTTCGTCTTGCGGCCGAGCGGGGCGAACTTGACGGAGAGCTGCAGGGGCGTCGTGGTGACGCTGAAGGAATGGACGATGTCGTCGCCGTCGTAGAGCTCGTAGGGAAAGGCGAAATCGCCTTCGTCGAGGGCGAACCAGACCCAATCGTTGTAATAGCCCATCCGGGTCCGGTTGAAGGAGTCGAGGGTGAAGGCCAGGCTGAAGTTCTTGCTGACGAAGTACTCGTAGCTGAAGCCCATGATCCCGCCCCGGAAGTCCTTCATCGGGAAGCTCATCTGATCGAGCTCGATCGTCCAGAGGCTTTCGGGGTGAAGGCCGAGGTAGGAATTGGAAAGGGCCCGGGGCATGTAGTAGCCGAACCGCAGGGAGATCGAGTCGGAGAAGGCCAGCGAGGGGACCAGGACGAGAAGCGCCGCGGCGATGACCGTCAGTTTTTTCATGTCTTTCCTCCTATACACCGCTCATTATAGCAAAAAATATGCCAGGTAGGCCCTGGCCTCATCAGGGGAGCGGCCCCCCCCGCCTGTTCCCAAAACAGGTCAGGTGTCCTCCGGATCCGTCCCGGGACCTGTTTGACATTTGGACACCGGCCCGCTAACATCCCGCCAGGGGAGAGCTCAATGACCGAAATCCGCGTCGTCACAGCCGGCCCGGCGGCCGACGGGGCCTTGCCCCTGGCCGAGATCGCCGCGTCCCTTCTCGGGGGGGCGGTGGCCGCCTATCCGACCGAGACCTTCTACGCCCTGGGTGCGGCCGCGTTCTCGAGGAAGGGCGTCGAACGGGTCTACCGGCTGAAGAGGAGAGACCGCTCGAAGCCGCTCTCCGTCATGGCCTCGGACCTCGACATGGTCGGGGAGATCACAAGGGCCCTGCCGGCGCCTTTCACGGCTCTGGCCGGGGAGTTTTGGCCGGGGCCCCTGACCCTCGTCCTGCCGGCCGCCGCGGGCCTGCCGGATTCCCTGCTCGGCCCGGACCGGACGGTCGCCGTCCGGATCCCGCCCCTGGGCTGGCTCAGGGCCCTCGTCCGGGAGCTGGCCGAACCGCTGACCGCCACGAGCGCCAACCTCGCGGGCGAGAAAGAGCTGGCCGACCCGTCCGAAGTGGCCGCGCTCGTCGGGGACAAGGTCGAATGGCTCATCGACGGCGGCCGCACGCCCGGCGGACTTCCTTCGACGATCGTCGACCTCGCTCATGGCGAGCCCCGGATCCTCCGGGAAGGGGCGGTCCCCGCCGACCGGGTCCGGGCCTTTCTCGGCGCCTGAGGCCTCGAGGGTCAGTTAGTCAAGTAATTTTTGATCCTCATGCGGCACCTGACGATGAAGCCGTATTAGAAGTCTTAATCCAGCCAAAATACTTCTTCGAGAGGCAGGGAAAATACCCTGGCGATCCTCAGAGCCAGTACAGTTGAAGGCACCCACTTCCCGTTCTCGATATTGTTTATCGTAACTCTCGTGACACTGACCTTCTCGGCCAACTCCTCTTGACTTATATCACTCTTGGCTCGGAGGACCCTCAAGTTGTTCTTTAAGATATCTTCATTCATGACACGACTCTCTACTATGGTACAGGTAGGCACCAACGACAGTCATAAGGGCAGCGCTGAGCGAAAATGGAGACGATACAGGGAACTCGTATGGGGCACCAAATATAAACATGATCATCTTGCCAAGAAGCTGGACAATGAACAGGACGAAAAAGGCCGGACGGTAAGCCTTCAACCAGGAAAAACGTACTCGCTCATCCTTCGGCCTTAACGAGGGGTCCCTTTTGAGGAAGGCCCTCAAAGCCAGCCACCTCCATGCCGCGATCGCGAATATTGCCGTGGTCAAAACCAGACCGGCGACTAGAAACGCATTCTCGTAAGGAAAGCGCTTGTGGACGTGGAAAAAGAAGTATGCATTCCGAAGAAAGAACGTCAAGAAGAGCAGAAGCGAGAATACAAAAATGGCGTACAGAGCTAGCCTTCGCTTCCATTCGAGCTTATTGAGACTGTTCATTCTTCACCTCGCGCGTGTAAAAGAGGGCAGCGCCAAAAAAGGCCATTAGCCCTGTCGTCGACGAAAACCAAGCCGCATGAGGGAGGCCCAGCTCAAAGAATTTGTAAACGAGGAACAAATAGGCAACGTGGATCCCAACCATGGTGTAGAAAGCGGTACGATAAGCCTTGAGCCAGCTTTGTCTGACCCTTTCGTCATCCACGGCAGGGCGGAGAGCAGGGTCTTTTTGGGTGGACGCTTTGAAAAGAAGGTAGCGGGTGATGAGAATAAGCAGCAGCAGAGCTGCCATGATGCCCGAGATCGCAAAGAAAGAAACGGGCAAGCTGTCGAAGAAGTGCCAAGGCCTTCCTCTTGAGAGCAGGCCCGGCAGGCTGTACCAGAAGAAAAGAAGAATCGAACAGACGAAAGCAATGATCAATACATTTCTTCGCATCCGATAGATTTTTTCGATCTTATTCATGCCTGGAGCCTCCTTATTGGTCATTTATATAAGTAAAGTATAATATACACAATGTCAAGTATAATTTATATAAGAACTTGTCAACCGTTACTCGGTTCCGTGAGGAAGGCTCGGCCGCTATGGACTTGGGCCGAGGGCTGAAAAAGCACAAGACCTGAAGACTGATGCCAAAAGTAAGGCAGCTATCCTGGGCCTAGTCCTGGACAAGATGGCACTCCGACCGAACGAATATTATGTAACGTTCGGGGAGCCGTCCGGGATGTCCTTCAGCTTGAAACGGGCAAAAACAGGAACTGGAAAAGGGTCCCTACTTCACCATCGCGCCGGCCGGGATGTCCCGGTCGAAGAAGGGGATGAGGGCCTTATTGTCTGCGGTTATGGCCGCCAGAAGCATGGCCTGCGATTCGATGCCGCGGATGACCGCGGGCTTGAGGTTGCAGATGACGATGAGCTTCTTGCCGACGAGGTCCTCGGGCGCGTAGGTCTCGGCCACTCCGGCCACCATCTGCCTCTGCTCCGTGCCGATGTCGATCTTCAGCTTGAGGATCTTGGTCGCGCCGGGCACGCGTTCCGCTTCGAGGATCTGGGCGACCCTCAGGTCCATCTTCTTGAATTCCTCGTAGGTGACGATGTCCATGTTCGTGATTCCCTCCTTCGTCGGATCCGGCTGGACCGCCGGGGTTGTGGGGGAGGCCGAGGCGGCCGGCGCCGCCGGGTCATCGGCCAGGAAATCCTTCAGGGCGACCCGCGGGAAGAGCGCCTGCGGCATCCCGACCTTGCGGCCGGGGCCGAAGCCCTCGAAGGCCATCTCCGCGTAAGGGACGTCCGCGGGCTTCTTGGCCTCGTTGAGGAAGCCCCAGATGCGCTCGACCGACCGGGGCATGACCGGGAAGACGAGGTAGCTCGCGCCCCGGATGGCCGCCGCGGCCTGGAGCAATACACGGGCCAGGCGCGGCTTCTGGGCCGGGTCCTTGGCCATGATCCAGGGCTGATGGTCGGCCAGATACTTATTGACCAGTCCGATGTAGGCCCAGATCTCCTCGAGGGCCCGGTTTAGGGTGCAGGCGTCATAGAGGTCGAAGACGCGGCCCTTGAGGGCCTCGAATTCCGTCCGGATCCGGGCATCCTCGGCCGTCTCCTCTCCCGGCGCCGTGATCTCGCCGCCGAAGTAGTTGCCGATCATGGTCAGCGTCCGCTGGACGAGGTTGCCGAAGTCGTTGGCCAGGTCCGAGTTGACCCGGTGGAGAAAACCCTCGTGGGAGAAGTTGCCGTCCTGGCCGATGGGGATCTCGCGCAGCAGGAAGTAGCGCAGGGGATCGGGCCCGAAGACCTTGAGCAGGACGTGGGGGTCGAGGACGTTGCCCTTGGACTTGGACATCTTGGTGTCGTCCCGGAGCCACCAGCCGTGGCCGTAGACGGTCCGGGGCAGCGGCAGTCCGGAAGCCATGAGGAAGGCCGGCCAGTAGACGGCGTGGAACCTGAGAATATCTTTGCCGACGAGGTGGATGTCGGCCGGCCAGAACTTTTCGTAGAGCGCCATGTTCCAGTCGTAGCCGATGCCCGTGACGTAGTTGTGGAGGGCGTCGAACCAGACGTAAATGGTGTGCTTGGGGTCGCCCGGGACCGGGACGCCCCACTTGACCGTCGTCCTGGTGATACTGAGGTCCTTGAGCCCGCCCCGGACGAAACTGGAGACCTCGTTGAGTCGGCTCTGGGGCCGGACGAACTCAGGGTGCTCCTCGTAGAGGGCCAGGAGCCGGTCCTGGTAGGCCGAGAGCCGGAAGAAGTAGGTCTCCTCGGAGACGACCGAGGCCTTCTTGCCGCAATCCGGGCAGGTCTTCGACCCGTCGGCGTCGACGGCGACGTCGTCGGGCAGGAAGTTCTCGTCGGAAACGCAGTACCAGCCCTTGTACTCGCCCTTGTAGATGTCCCCTTTGTCGAGGAGCATCTGGAAGAGCTTCTGGACGCCCTTCTCGTGGAAGTCCATGGTCGTCCGGATGAAGAAGTCGTTCGAGATGTCCAGGGCCTTCCACAGGTCCTGGGCCCGGCCGACGACGGAGTCGGCCAGGGCCTTGGGCGTCAGGCCCTTTTCGGCCGCGGCCTTCTCGATCTTCTGGCCGTGCTCGTCGGTCCCCGTCAGGAAGAAGACGTCCTTGCCGGCCAGCTTCTGGAAGCGGGCCAGGGCGTCGGCGATGACGGTCGTGTAGGCGTGCCCGATGTGGGGCACGTCGTTGACGTAGTAGATCGGGGTCGTGATATAGAACGTTTTTTTAGAATTCTTTGCCACTGCGGAGTCCTCCTCGGATGAGCATCATGGCCTCGGCCCGCGTCGCCGGGTTCTTCCGGAACGAGCCGCGGACGGCCGAGGTCACCGTGATCGACTTGGGCTTTTTCGCCCCGCGCATCGACATGCACATGTGCTCGGCCTCGATGACGACCATGACGCCCAGGGGCTGCAGATGCTCGTCGATGAGGTCGGCGATCTGTTTCGTCAACCGCTCCTGGATCTGCAGCCGCCTGGACAGGGCCTCCACGACCCGGGCGATCTTGCTCAGTCCGACGATGCGCCCGGCTTTGGGGATATAGGCCACGTGGGCCACTCCCGCGAACGGGAGAAGGTGGTGTTCGCACATCGAGTAGAGGGGGATGTTCTTGATGAGGACCATCTCGTCGTGCTTCTCGTCCTGGATGACGCGGAGGTTCCGCGTCGCCTCGAACTCGGAGCCGCCGAGGATCTCCGCGAACATCCGGGCCACGCGGCGGGGGGTCGCCCGGATCCCGGCGCGGCGGGGGTCCTCCCCGACGCCCTCGAGGACGAGCGTGACGCCTTTCTCGATCTTCTTGATGTCCATGGGATGTCCTTATCGCTCCGGCCGCCCGCGCCTAGCGCGTCCCGCGCTTCCGGGCGGCATAGGCGCCGACGGCCAGGTGGGAAAGCTCCTTGAGGGGGCGCCGCGTCTTCCGGGCCGCCGCGAGGAGGTCGTCGTATTCGGGCTGGACGTTGACCGTCCGGCCGCCGAGCGAGGCCACCTTGAGGCCGACCTTCGCGCCGTCGACGCGGACCTCTTCGAAACGCCGGTCGAGGACGCGGCGGCCGACCGGGTAGTAGCGGACGCCGATGGACGTCGTCTCGACGAAGACGGCCTCGACGAGCGCGTCCAACCTGTCGGCGGTCACCAGGAGCTCGAGCTTCGTGCCCAGGCGGTTCTTCTTCATGACGACGGGGGAGAGAGCGGCGTCCAGGGCGCCCACCTCGAAGGCCCGCTCGAGGAAATGGGCCAGGAGCTGGGGCGTCGCGTCGTCGATCGTCGCTTCGACGACGAAGACGCTCTTTTCCGCGTCGAAAGCGACGGCGTCGCCGTAATAGACCCTGAGGATGTTCGGGAGCCCGGGGAATTCCTTCGTCCCGGCGCCCCGGCCGATCCGGTCGTAGACGAGCTCGGGGAGCTTCAGGAATCCTTTGGCCAGGGCCGCGACGATGGCCGCTCCCGTCGGGGTGACGAGCTCCGATTCCACCCAGGCCGCGTAGACCGGGGCTTTCCGCAGGAGCTCGGCGACGGCCGGCGGCGGGACGGCCAGGCGGCCGTGGGAGGTCTCGACCCAGCCCGAGCCGACGTTGAGAGGCGAGCAATAGAGATCGGCGACGCCCAGCTCGTCGAGGAGGAAGGCCGTTCCCACGACGTCGACCAGGGCGTCGTCGGCCCCGGCCTCGTGGAGGTGGGCTTCTTTGAATCTGCGGCCATGGACCTTGGCTTCGGCCTCGAACAGCTTTTTGAAGACGGTCAGGGCCCGTTCTTTGACGGCCGGCCGGAAGCGGCTCTTGAGAACGATCTTCTCGATGTCGGCGAAGTTGCGCTCGACGTGATCGTGCCGCCGGACGTCGACGTCGACCTTGACGGCGGCGAAGCCGCCCCGGCGGACGCGCCGGACGGCGATCCCCACGGGCAAACGGAGCCCGGCCATCCTCTCCGCGAAAAGGGCCGGATCGATCCCCAGGTCGAGCAGGGCGCCGAGGCACATGTCCCCGCTAACTCCCGAGGAGGCATCGAGATAGACGTACTTCATGGTCATCCTAGGATATCCATTTCCCCCGAAAAAAGCAAAGACGGCGCGCGGCTCGGACGACCCGCGAGCGCCGAAATGACGAGGGCGGGGAGTTGACTCGGCCTCGGGGAAAAAGGTATATCAGGGCGAGGAGATGCCATGGCCGCGATAAAGAAGGTCGATCCGCCCTCGGCCTCGATCGGCATCCTGGGCGGGACCGGGCTCTACGAGATCGAGGGTTTCACGAACAGAACGGAAGTCCGGCTGCGGACGCCCTTCGGCGCGCCTTCCGATCCCTACGTCGTCGGGACGCTCGCCGGCCGCCGGGTGGCCTTCCTGGCCCGCCACGGCCGGGGCCACCGGCTTCTTCCGGCCGAGGTCCCTTACCGGGCCAACATATTCGGTTTCAAGAAGTTAGGGGTCGAGCGCCTCATCTCGGTCAACTCCGTCGGCTCGCTCCGGGAGCACGTTCCGCCCCGCGACATCGTCCTGCCGGACCAGTTCTTCGACCGGACGCGGCGGCCGAACACCTTCTTCGGCGGCGGGATCGTCGCCCACGTCAGCCTGGCCCAGCCGGTCTGCCCCGAACTCAACGCGGTCCTTCACGACGCCGCCCGAGGCCTGGGCCTGCGGGTCCACAAGGGCGGGACCTACCTCTGTATCGACGGGCCGGCCTTCTCGACCAAGGCCGAGTCGCTGGCCTACCGCTCGTGGGGCGCGGACATCATCGGCATGACCGCCGCGACCGAGGCCCGGCTCTGTCGCGAGGCCGAGATCTGTTACGCGACGCTCAGCCTGGTCACCGACTTCGACGTCTGGCACGAGACCGAGGAGCCGGTCACCGTGGAGCTCGTCCTCCAGAACCTGTCCGCCAACATCGCGAACGCCAAGGCCGTCCTCGGGAAGGCGCTGCTCGCGCTCGGGGAGAAAGGCGCGCGCGGCTGCACCTGCGGTTCGTCCCTCGAGAACACGATCGTCACCCAGCCCGGCGCCGTGCCGGCCGCGACGAGGAAGAAGCTGGGCCTGCTCGTCGGCAAGTACCTGCGCTGAACCCGGAGTCACCATGAGCCTCGTCATCGTCGGTTCCGTCGCCTTCGACACCATCCGGACGCCCTGGGGCGACCGGGAGAAGATCGTCGGCGGCTCGGGCACCTACTGTTCGCTCGCGGCCAGCTTCTTCACCCGTCCCCGGATCGTGGGGGTCGTCGGCCGCGATTTTCCCCGCAAGACCCTGGCCCTGCTCAAGTCTCGCGGCGTCGACCTGCGGGGGCTCAAGGTCAAGGCCGGCAAGACCTTCCATTGGGAAGGGAAGTACGAGGACGATCCCAACAAGCGGACGACCCTGCGGACGGACCTCAACGTCTTCGCCGATTTCCGGCCGGAGATCCCCGCGCCCTACAAGGGCTCGCGCATCGTCTACCTGGCCAACCTCAATCCCGAGCACCATGAGTTCGTTCTGAGCCAGTTCCGTAAGCCGGCCCTTGTGGCCATGGACACGATCCGCCTGTGGATCGAGACCCAGCGCGAGGTCCTTCTCAAGGAGCTCGGCCGGGTCGATATCATGTTCGCCAACGACGAGGAGGCCCGGCTGATCACCGGGGAATCGAACCTCGTCGCCGCCGGCCGGGCGCTGGTGCGGCTCGGCCCGTCCCTCGTCCTCCTCAAAAAGGGGGAGCACGGCGCGCTCGTCTTCGGCCGCGACGAGGTCTTCGGCGTCCTGGCCCACCCCTGCGAGCACGTCATCGATCCGACCGGGGCGGGGGACAGCTTCGCCGGCGGCTTCCTCGGCTATCTCGACGGCCACGACGGGCTCCGCGCCCGGGACGTCCGCCGGGCCGCCGTCTACGGCAGCGTCCTGGCTTCGTTCGCCATCGAGGATTTCGGCATCGGCCGGCTCGAGACGCTCGATGCCCGGCTGGTCGAGGCCCGCTTCCGCCAGTTCCGCAAATTGACCGCTTTCTGAGAGAGGATACCCATGTCAGAGCTCAAAGCCCCGATGGAGCCCTTCCGCATCAAGATGGTCGAGCCCTTGCGCTCGACGTCCCGCCGGGAGCGCGAGACCCTGCTCAAACAGTCCGGCTTCAATCCCTTCGGCATCCCGGCCGAGAAGGTCACGATCGACCTTCTCACCGACTCCGGCACTTCGGCCATGAGCGACGACCAGTGGGCCGGGATCATGACCGGCGACGAGTCCTACGCCGGGGCCCGCAACTTCTACCACCTCGAGGAGTCCGTGCGGACGATCTTCGGTTTCCGCCACGTCATCCCCACCCACCAGGGGAGGGCCGCCGAGCGGGTCCTCTTCGGCTCGATCCTCAAGAAGGGCGATCACGTCCCGAGCAACATCCATTTCGACACCACCCGGGCCAACATCGAGGTCCTCGAAGCCAAGGCCGAGGACCTGGCCGCCGCCCCGGCCTACGATCCCGATTCGGACCGGCCTTTCAAGGGCGACATGGACACGGCCAAGCTCAAGAGGTTCATCGAACGGAAGGGCAAGGAACGGATCCCCCTGGTCATGATGACCGTGACCAACAACAGCGGCGGCGGCCAACCCGTGTCGCTCAAGAACATCAAGGAGACGAGCGAGGTCTGCGCCCATCACGGCATCCCCTTCTTCCTCGACGCCTGCCGCTTCGCCGAGAACGCCTGGTTCATCAAGACGCGCGAAAAGGGCTACGCCAAGAAGAGCGTCCTCGAGATCGCCCAGGAGATGTTCTCCTACGCGGACGGGGCGACCATGAGCGGCAAGAAGGACGCCCTGGTCAACATCGGCGGCTTCGTCACCCTCGACGACGACGCCCTGGCCGAGAAGATCAAGAACAACCTCATCATCACCGAGGGCTTCCCGACCTACGGCGGCCTGGCCGGCCGCGACCTCGAGGCCATGGCCCGGGGCCTCAAGGAGGTGCTCGACGAGGACTACCTCGAGCACCGGACGGCCCAGGTGGCCTACCTCGGCGGGCTCCTCGACCGGGCGGGCGTGCCCGTGCTCAAACCCTTCGGCGGCCACGCCGTCTACCTCCTGGCCGATCGGTTCCTGCCCCACCTCCGCCGGGCCCAGTACCCCGGGTGGGCCCTGACCGTGGCCCTCTACCGGGAGTACGGTATCCGGGCGGTCGAGATCGGCGGGGTCATGTTCGGGCAGAAGACGGGCAAGGGGAAACAGGAGATCTATCCCGAGCTCGAGCTCGTCCGGCTGGCCATCCCGCGCCGCGTCTACACGGCTTCGCACCTGCGCTATGTCGCGGATTCGCTCATCGAGCTCCATACGAACCGGGACAAGGTCCGGGGGCTGCGGATCGTCCGCGAATCGCCGTTCCTGCGGCACTTCACCGCGCGCCTGGAAGAGATCTAGATCTTGATCTCGGAGGATTCGCAGCGCAGGTCGAGACTGCCGATGCCGGCGTCGATGTCGACCTCGATGGTGACGGGGCTCTTGCCGTAGGCCTCGTTGGTCCAGGCCCCGCCGCTCTTGGTCAGGCCGTGGCCGTCGACGGAGCCCAGGCCGCCGTCGACCTTGACCCGGACGCCGACCTCGGCCGGCAGGTAGATCGTGCCGCTGCCGACGCCGCCGTCGATCTTGACCCGGAAGCTCTCCGTCCGCGGGCCGCGGAGGTCGAGCTTGGTCTCGCCGACGCCCATGTCGATCTCGAGGCGCTCGAGCTTCAGGCCGCGGAGGTCGAGGTCGCTCTCGCCGGCGCCGAGGTCGATCGAGAGGTCGAGGGGCACGGACGTGGTGAGGTCGAGGTCCCAGCGGTTGCGGACCCGGCCGAAGGGGACGCCGCTGCGGCGGGCGTGGCGGACGTGGAGGATGCCCTTGCCGTCGTAGCTCCGATAGTCGATCTCGGGACGGAAGCGGTCCCGGTTGAACTCGAAGGAGCCTTCGAGGAGGTTGGCCTGGTCGGCGCCTCGGACCCGGAGACGACCGGCGCCCATGTGCAGGCCGACCTCGGCCCGGGTGGCGCCGTCGAGGGCGACGGACCTCGTTTCGGTCCGATAGTCGCCCGCAGGCTCGTCGCAGGCGACGAAGATGGCGCCCAGGGCCAGGACGGCTATGCCCAAGTATATTCTTTTCAAAGACATGGCTTGGCCTCCAGCGGTGGTATTGTCGGTTCGCTAGAATATACGGAAAGCGCCGGCCCGAAGTTCCCTCCGCCCGGGCTATTTGATCTTCCGGGCCGGCAGGTCCTGGCCTCCCTGATGGAGGACGAGCCCGGTCACCCGGCCCGAGGCGTCGAGGGTGAAGTCGACCGCCGCGTCGACGACCTTCAGGAAGAACCGGGTCTCCGACTCGGGGAAGAGCTCGACCTCGGCCTGGCCCGTGGCCCGGGAGATGAGCTTGTCGCCGCGCCGGAGGATGGTGAGGAGGAAGTTCGGGGCCAGCTCGTAGTCCCCGGCCAGACGGTCGTAGAGCTTCGGGTCGAGGGTGATCTCCTTCCTCGCGGCGGGCAGGGGCTTGTCGGTCCTGGCGAAGACCTGGGCCGGTCCGATCCGGCCCTGGATCCGCAGCCCGGTCACCCGCCCCGCGGCGTCCTTGAGGAACGTGAACCGCGCCGGATTGTCCCCGAGGAAGAACTCCGTCGCCGAAGCGGCGTAGATCTCGGTCTTCGCACCGCCCTGCCTCTGGGCGAAGAGCTTGGCCCCCTCCCGGTTGAACCAGTATTCCTGCTTCCGGGCGTCGGTATAGACGCCGGCGACCGCCTCGAGATCGTTGGCCGGGAGGGTGACGGCCCTGCGCTCGGGCGGGGCGAGGCCCAGCGCCCGCCAGGCGATCTCGACCGCCCGCGGCTCGGGATCGCGGCCCGGGACGGCGCTGTTGGTCAGGATGGCGATGAACAGGCCGTCCTCCGGGAAGGTCATCTCGTAGGTGGTGAAGCCGTTGATGCCGCCGCCGTGCTCGATCGAACGGTGACCGGCAGAAATCGGCGACGAACCAGCCGTAGCCGTAGCCCGTCGATTCGCCGTTCGCGAGCGTGAAGGGCGTGAAGGCCTTGGCGAGCCCCTCCTTCCGGACGAGCTTCCCGGAGAAGACGGCGTCGCTCCAGGCGGCCAGGTCGTCGACGGTCGACATGAGCGAGCCCGCCGCGTAGGGCTGGGTCATGCTGAGGTAGGACGCGTTGACGAAACCGGCTTCGCCCCGCTCGTAGCCACGGACCCGGCGGGGGATGATCCGGTCCGTATGGTCGTAGAACGTGTTCTTCAAGCCCAGGGGCTTGAACAGGCGTTCCTCGAGGAACGCTTCGTAGGTCCGGCCCGAGACCTTCTCGATGATGGCCCCGAGCAGGACGTAGGCGGAATTGTTGTAGGCCCAGCTCTCGCCGGGCTCGAAGGTCATGGGCTTGTCCTGGAACAGGGCGACGAGCTCCTTGACGGTCATGTCCTTGCGCCAGAGCGGCAGCCATTCGGGCATATCCGTGTAGCTCTGGATCCCGGACGTATGGGTCAGGAGGTGTTCGACCGTGATCGTCCGGCCCTGGGTCGGGTAATCCGGCAGGAACTTCGTGATCTCGTCCCGGAGGCCGAGCTTGCCCTCCTGAACCAGCAGGAGGATGGAGACGGCCGTGAACTGCTTGGTGATCGAGCCCAGGCGGAAGACCATATCGGGCGCGATAGGGACGCCGAACTCGAGGTCGGCCAGGCCGTAGCCCTTGCGGAAGACGGTCCGGCCGCTCTTGCGGACGATGACGGCCGCCCCGGGCTCCCCGGGCTTGTAGACGGCGGACATCACGGCGTCGATCTTCGCGGCCAGGTCGTCCGCGTCAGCCGCGCGGGCCGATAAGGTCCCGGCGAGCGGGCCGAGCGAGACGACGGCGAGGATGATAAGGGCGATAACCGGCAGGGGGAATCTCTTGGTCATGGGCGTTCGAACCTCCTATGGTATCTCGGGATACCTTAATACAAGACGGCCGCCCCAGGCAATGCGTTCTTCGCGTCTCCGAGCGGCGGCCGGTCCGTCCTCAAGCCGCCCGGCCGTCGCCGTTGCGCGCGTAGGCCCCGAGGTCGAGGAAACCGTGGCCGCTCAGGTTGAAGAGGATCGTCCCGGGCCGGCCTTCTCTTTTCGCCGCCAGGGCTTCGTCGATGACGGCGGCGATGGCGTGGGCGGATTCCGGCGCCGGCAGGATGCCTTCCGTCCTCATGAACAGCAGGCCCGCGTCGAAGACCGCCTGCTCGGTCACCGCCACGGGCTCGACGAGGCCCGAAGCCGCGAGATGGCTGACGAGCGGGGCCATGCCGTGGTAGCGCAGCCCGCCGGCGTGGAGGGGCGGCGGCACGAATTCCATACCCAGCGTGTGCATGAAGAGGAGAGGGGTCAGCCCGACGCTGTCGCCGAAATCGTAGCGCAGCTCGCCGCGCGTCAGGGTGGGGCAGGCCTGCGGCTCGACGGCAACGAAGCGGGTCTTCCGTTCGCCGGCGAGAACGTGCCGGACAAAGGGGAAGGCCAGGCCGGCGAAGTTCGATCCGCCGCCGACGCAGCCGATGACGGTGTCGGGGACGGCGCCCAGCTCCTCCATCTGCTTCTCGGCCTCGAGGCCGATGACGGTCTGGTGCATGAGGACGCTGTCGAGCACCGACCCGAGGGCGTACTTGATGCCGGGCGTCCGGACCGCGACCTCGACCGCCTCGGAGATGGCGATGCCGAGGCTGCCGGGGTGGTCGGCGTCCCGGTCGTGGAACTTGCGGCCGGCCTCCGTCGTCGGGCTGGGGCTCTCGAGAACGCGGCCGCCGAACATCTCCATGAGGACGCGGCGTCCCGGCTTCTGGCGGAAGCTCGACCGGACCATGAAGATGCGGGTCTCGATCCCGAAGCGCGAGCCGGCGTAGGCCAGGGCCGAGCCCCACTGCCCGGCTCCCGTCTCCGTGGCCAGGGTCTCGATCCCGTCCCGCGAGGCCAGGTAGGCCTGCATGAGGGCCGTGTTCGTCTTGTGGCTGCCGACGGGCCCGGCGCCCTCGTATTTGTAGAAGATGCGGGCCGGGGTGTCCAGGGCCTTTCGCAGGGCCGTCGCTTCGACGAGCGGCGTCGGGCGGAAGACGGCATAAGCCTCGAGGACGGGTTCCGGGATGGGCACCTCCCGGGCCGTTTCGCCCTCCTGGCGGATGAAGCTCGAGGGGAAGATCGCTTCGAGGTCTTCGGGCTTGAGAGGCTCTTTCGTCCCCGGGTGGAGGGGCGGCTTGGGGGGGACGGGGAGATCGGCCTTGATGTTGTAGAAGGTCTTGGGGAGATATTCGTCCTTTCGCGACGCGAAGCGCATGGCGGTCACTGTCCTTTCAACGGGTTCCTGTCCCGTCGTCGCCGGCGGGGGCCTCTGTTCAGGGAGAAGATCGCCCGCGGCCGGGCAAGCTTGTCCCTAAGAAAGGGGAGGGGCGGGGAGAACGGACTTATCGGGCGGTTGGGTCCGCCCACCAGTTCCAGAGCAGAGAGGACGGCACCGCGGGCAGGCTCAGAAGACCGATACGGGCGTCCATGTCCGCGTGATTATAAGGTACGGGGGAAAGGCTGTCAAGCGTCCGGTCAATAGCTCTTCCGGGCCGGCAGGGCCGACCAGGCCTTGAAGAGCTCTAGACATTCGTCGCGGAGGACACCCGGGACGAGCGCGATCCGGCTCCGGCCGAGTCGTCTTCATCTTCTCGTTCGAGATCGCGAGCTCATGGAAGCCGGCCCGGGCCGCGTCGCGGATGGCCGTGCCGTAATAGACCCGGCCGATCCGGGCCCAATGGACGGCCCCGAAGCACATCGGGCAGGGCTCGGTCGTCGAGTAGATCTCGCAGTCCGAGAGGTCGAACGTCCCGAGTTTTTGCGAGGCCTTGCGGATGGCGTTGACCTCGGCGTGGCAGGTGGCGTCGTGCGCCAGGACGGTGTTCCTGGCCGCGGCGACGATCCGGCCGTCCTTGACGATGCAGGCCCCGAACGGCCCGCCGTCGGGGCTGGAGAGGTTCCTGCGGGCCTCGCGGATGGCCCGCCGCATGAAACGGGGATCGGGCCGTTCTTGTTCCTTGGCCATAGGCTGCCTCCGGACCGATTATACCCTGTTGACCGGGGGGACTTAAATCTGATTAAATGAAGGATATGAAGACCACCCGCACGGTCCTCGCGGTCCTGCTCGCCGCGGGGCTCCTCCTCGCGTCATCCGCCTTCCCCAGGATCGAAGGACCGGTCGCGCTCATCAAGATCCCCAAAGGTCCCGGCTACTCGGCGCCCCTCCTCGTCCGGCTCCAGGTCGATGTCCGCCAAGAGCTCGCGACCGCGCTCCTGGCCCTGGCCGACCGGGAAGACCTGGCCCTGCTTCGAAGGAGAGGCGTGCGGTTCACGGTGCTCGACCGGACCGCCGGGCGGCGGGACCTCCTCGTCGTCGGGACGGATCCTCCCGGTGCCCTGGCGGCCCTGCGCGCCGCGGGCCGGGCCATCGCCGTCGAGCCGGGGACGGCGGTCTTCTGGACCGAGACGGGGAACGCCGCCGAGGCCGTGCCGGCCGGCTTGCCGCGCAAGGCGCTCGCGCCGCGGACCGTCGTGCCCTCCGTGGCGAGAACGCCCGTCGCCGCCCCCGCGGCAGCCGCCCTTCAGGACCCGTTCATCGAGACCCTGGTCGGTCTGGTGACGTCGACGAGCCTCAACGCGACCGTCCAGAGCCTCCAGGACTTCCAGACCCGCTACGCCTCGACCACGAACTGCGAATCTGCCGGGGAGGCCCTTTATAGCACGTTCTCGGGCCTGGGACTGGACGAGGTCGCCTTCGAGACGTTTCTCTTCGCCGGCGGCTATACTTCGCGCAATGTCGTCGCCGAGAAGACCGGGGAGACCTTCCCCGACGACATTTATATCATCTGCGGCCATTACGATTCGACCTCCCCTTCCGCCACGCGCCAGACCCTGGCGCCCGGGGCCGACGACAACGCCAGCGGCACGGCGGCCGTCGTCGAGGCGGCCCGCGTTCTGGCGCCCTACGACCTCGACTACACCGTGCGCTTCATCGCCTTCTCGGCCGAGGAGTGGGGCCTCTGGGGCAGCCGGGCCTACGCCGCCGCGGCCAGGTCGGCCGGCGAGCGCATCCGCGGCGTGATCAACCTCGACATGATCGCCTATGCCGATACCATGCCGGAGGACCTCCAGATCATCGTCAATCCGGCCTCGGATTGGATGGCCGACCTCTATCTCGCGGCGGCCGCGGCCTACGGTCCGCTGGATGGGACGAAGACGGTCGACGCCTCGTTCGTCTACTCCGACCACTCGCCTTTCTGGGACAACAACTACCCGGCCCTCCTGGCCATCGAGGACGAACCCCTGACGAATCCGTACTACCACCAGACGACCGACACCTTGGACAAGCTCCAGCCCGATTTCTTCACCGCCGCCACGCGGGCTTCTCTGGGGCTCCTGGCCGAGCTGGCCCAGCCCATCAAGGCGGGCTATCCGCGAACGCCCACGGTACTGATAGGGCTCTGGGAGGTCTACAGTTCGCTCTTCAACTCGCTGGCCGCCGTCCATTTGAGCTGGGCGGCCCAGGCCGACGCGGCCGGCTACAACGTCTACCGGAGCTCGACGCCGCACCTCGGCTACGTCAAGCTCAACACGGCACCCATCGAGGACAGGAGGTTCACGGACGAGACGGTCGAATCCGGCGGGACCTATTACTACGTCGTCACGGCCGTCGGCCCGACCGGTCTCGAGAGCAACCGGTCGGCGGAGATCGTCCCGGCGGACTTCAGTATCGACTTCGCATCGGCCGGACGCGCTCCGGGAGGTCGGCCATGAGCGCCCGTCGCCTGGTCCTCGCGACCGCGGCGATCCTCGCGCTGGGCCTGGCCGCGAGCTCGGCGGCCCAGGACCTCACGGTCTCGGCCGCCGCGGGAGGCTTCATCCCGTCGGGTGACTTTTACGACCAAATCTACGGCCGGAGCCTTGTCGTAGCGGGGGACGTATGGTTCAAGTTCCGGGGACCGTTCGGTCTCGCCACCGGCTTCAGCCATCTCTCCGACCACGGGACCGCCGTCGGAGCGAGCGAGGAGTACGTCATCGATTTCCGCCGCCAGACGGTGCCGCTCATCCTGTTCTACCAGCTCGACCTCGGGCCGGTCGGCCTCCGGGCCGGGGCGGGCGTCGGTTTTCACAGCGTCAGGGAGACCTGGCGGACGGTCGACCTCGACTTCTCGGGCACGAAAACGGCGCCCCGCGTGCTGCTGGGCGTTTCCGTGCGCGTCGCCGGCCCCGTGTCCTTCGTGACCTATGCGAGCTGTGATTTCGTGCGCCTGAGGAAGGACGGTTATTCCGCCGCCGTCGATATCGGCGGGGTCCAGGTCCTCGGCGGCCTTTCTGTCAAGATCTTTTAACCTATCATCTGAAATCCCGCTCCCAGGAGGACCCATGAACGAAGAGAAGAAGAGCCAGAGCCGCCGCGATTTCCTCAAGATCGGCGCCGCCGCGGGCCTGGGAGCGGCGGTGGCCGGGCTGGGACTCGAGGCCGGGGACCGCGGCGCGGCTCCCGGCGAAGCCCGGTCGCAGTTCCAGGCGCCGGCCCTCAAGTCCGTCAAGGTCGGTTTCGTCGGCGTCGGCGGCATGGGCTCGGCCCATGTCCAGAACTATCTCAACATCGAGGGCGTCGAGATCAAGGCCATCTGCGACATCGTGCCGGCCCACGTCGAGCGGGCGCAGAAATGGGTCGTCGAGGCCGGGCAAGCCGAGCCCACGGGGTACAGCCGCGGAATTCGGGATTTCGAGCGGATGTGCGACACCGAGGACCTCGACCTGGTCATGACGGCCACGCCCTGGGAATGGCACGTCCCCGTCTGCCTGGCGGCCATGAGGACGGGCAAGCACGTCGCGACCGAGGTGCCCGCGGCCATGTCGATCGACGACTGTTGGGCCCTGGTCGAAGCGGCCGAGAAATACCGGAAGCACTGCCAGATGATGGAGAACTGCTGCTACGACCGGATCGAGCTCATGACCCTCAACCTCGTCCGCAAGGGCGTCCTCGGCGAGGTCCTCCACGGCGAGGCCGGCTACCTTCACGATCTCCGCGGGGTCAAGTTCTCGAAAGAGGGCGAGGGGCTGTGGCGGCGGGCCTGGGCGGAGAAGCTCAACGGAAATCTCTATCCGACGCACGGCCTGGGGCCCGTGGCCCAGTGCATGAACGTCAACCGCGGCGACGCCTTCGACTACCTCGTCTCGATGAGCTCGCCGTCGCGCGGGCTCCACGAGTACGCCGTGGCGACCTTCGGGGCGGACTCGCCGCAGGCCAAGGAGCGCTACGCCCTCGGCGACGTCAACACCAGCCTCATCAAGACCAAGCTCGGCAAGACCATCATCCTCATCCACGACACCAACCTGCCCCGCCCCTACACCCGGATCAACCTGGTCCAGGGGACCAAGGGCTTGGCCCACAAGTGGCCCGACCGGATCTACGTCGAGGGCCGGGCCGACAAGCCGCACGCGTGGGACGATTTCGAGAAGTTCGCGGCCGAGTTCGAGCACCCGCTCTGGAAGGCCATCGCGTCGAAGGGGGAGGGAAGGGGCCACGGCGGCATGGACTACATCGAGGACTATCGCCTCATCCAGTCCTTACTGAAGGGCGAACCGCTCGACCAGGACGTCTATGACGCGGCCGCCTGGAGCGCCGTCGTCGGCGCCAGCGTCAGGAGCGTCGAGGCCAAAGGCCGGCCGGTCGCCATCCCGGACTTCACCCGGGGCCGGTGGAAGACGAACCCTCCGCTGGGGATCATCGAGGCCTGATTTCCCTCTCTCCGGCTTGGCTCGGGATATGCCTCTAGCTCCCCGGCCCCCCGGGAACCAGTTTGCACGGTTCCCCCCGCTGCGCGGGTCCCCTCCTCCAGCAACGGGGATCTTCGAGGCAACATCCTTCGCCGCCTCGAGAGGACTCCGGGAAAAGGGAGAGGAACCCTATTTTGCACTTGACAAGCACGGATCCGGGTGTATGATGAAAACTGTGAAAACCATACGAGTTTCCAAAGTATCCAAGCGGGCCAAGCCTCTGGGCGGCCAAGGGGACGAGGCCGTCCGGGCCCGCATCGTCGCCGCGGCCCGGCCGCTCTTTTTCGAGCGGGGCTTCCTGCGGACGACCGCGGACGACATCGCGGCGGAGCTCGGCATCAGCAAGGCCACCCTCTACAAGTCGTTCCGGAGCAAGGACGACATCCTCGAGTCCGTCGTCCGCGGAAAGATAGAAGAGATCCAGGGGGGTGTTGAAGGCCTCCTCCGCGACGGCTCCCTGGGCTTCGTCGAGAAGATGGCCCGCCTCCTCGCCTATCTGGCCGGGCAGATCTCCCAGTTCGGCCCGGTCCTGGCCCGCGACCTCCAGAGGGCCGCGCCCGCCGTCTGGCAGGAAGTCCACGACTTCCGCCGGGACAAGATCCTCAAGAACTTCCGGATCGTCCTCGAATCGGGCCGCCGGGAGGGCTACTTCCGGGCCGACGTCGATCTCGACCTCCTGCTCCGGATGTTCCTCAGCCTCGTTCAGCAGCTGGTCACGCCCGCGGAGGTCCGCCGCACCGGACGGTCCCCGGCCGCCCTCTTCGAATCGGTCATCAAGGTCTTTTTCCAGGGTATCCTTACGGACAAGGGCCGGCTGGACTTCTCGTCCACGACCCCGGCCCTGTTCGAGCCCCGCAAGGAGGGCGCATCATGAAACGCAAGCTGGCTATTCTCGGTCTGGCCGTCCTGGCCGGCTGGGGCTGTTCGAACGGGAAGGCCCGGGACGTCATCTCCGCGTCGGGGACGATCGAGGCCGTCGAGATCAACGTCTCTTCGAAGGTCGCCGGCCAGGTCCTGTCGCTTTCCTACAAGGAAGGCGCACGGGTCGCTCAGGGCGATACCATCGCCGTCGTAGACCACGCGACGCTCGACATCCAGCTCAGGCAAGCCGACGCCGGGGTCCGGTTGGCCGAGTCCCAGCTCGCCCTTCTCGTCGAGGGCGCGAGGAGCGAGGACATCCGGCAGGCGGAAGCCGTCCTGGAACAGGTCCAGGCGTCCCTCAAGGTCGCCGAGGACGACGCCGCGCGGATGCGAGAGCTCTTCCGGACGGGGAGCGTCACCTCGAAACAGAGAGACGACGCCGAGGCCCGTCTGACCGTCGCCGCGGCCCAGCGCGACGCCGCCGTCGAGGCCCTGAGAAAGGTCCGCAAGCTCGCCAGGCCCGAAGAGGTCCGGGCCGCCGAGGCCCGCTTGGACCAGGCCCGGGCCGCCGCCGATCTCTTGGTGAAAACGATCGCCGACTGCACGATCACCGCCCCGGCCGGGGGCATCGTCACCCACAAGGCCGTCGAAGCCGGCGAGCTCGTCACGCCGGGCGCGGCCGTGGTCACCCTGGCCGACCTCGACAGCGTCTACGTCATGATCTATGTCACCGAGCTCGAGATCGGCCGGATCAAGCTCGGCGGCGCCGCCGAGATCAGGATCGACGCCTTCCCCGACAGGCCTTTCGCCGGGAAGATCACGTACATCTCGCCCGAAGCGGAATTCACCCCCAAGAACGTCCAGACCAAGGAGGACCGGGTCAAGCTCGTCTTCGGGGTCAAGGTCGAGATCGAGAACAAGGAGGGCCTCCTCAAGCCGGGCCTGCCCGCCGACGCCGTCGTCCGGGTCGGTCCGGAGTCGCGGTAGAGGCGTCCGGCCATGAGCCCGCTCGCCGTCGAGACCCGCGGTCTTTCGAAGCGCTTCGAGTCCGTCGAGGCCGTCCGCTCTCTCGACCTCTCGGTCCGGGAAGGGGAGATGTTCTGTCTCGTCGGACCGGACGGAGCCGGCAAGACGACGACGATCCGCATGCTCTGCGGGCTCCTTCCCCCCACGGCGGGCGAGGCCGCGGTCCTGGGCATCGACGTCGTCCGGCAGGGCGGGGAGATCAAGAACAGGATCGGCTACCTGTCCCAGAGGTTCAGCTTGTACGGCGACCTGACCGTCGATGAGAATATCGAGTTCTTCGCCGAGATCCACCTCGTCCGCGACTTCCGCAGGCGCCGCGAAGAGCTGCTGGAATTCACCCGGCTCGCGCCTTTCCGCGGCCGCCTGGCCGAGCGGCTCTCCGGCGGCATGCGCCAGAAGCTGGCCCTGGCCTGCACCCTCGTCCATACGCCCCGGCTCATCTTCCTCGACGAGCCCACGACCGGGGTCGATCCCGTATCGAGGCGGGACTTCTGGGCCATCCTTTCGGCCCTGCTCAAAGCGGGGGTCACCATCGTCATGTCCACGCCCTACATGGACGAGGCCGAGCGCTCGTCGCGGGTCGGGCTCCTGGCCGGAGGACGGCTCATCGCCGCGGACACGCCCGCGGCCGTCAAGCGCCTGATGCGGGGCACGGTCGTCGAGATCGTCTGCCCGGAGATCCGCAGGGCCTTCGGCATCCTGAAAGCGCTCCCCGGGGTCCGCGAGGTCCAGCTGTTCGGGGACAGGCTGAACGCCGTCGTGGACAACCCCGACGGCGAGGTCCCTCGCATCGAGGCCGCCTTGGCCGGCGAGGGTATCCCGGTCGTCGCCGAGAGGCGGCTCTCGCCGTCCCTCGAGAACGTCTTCATTTCCATCACCGAATCCGCTCCATCGGAGGCCGGTCATGCTTAGAAAGTCCGTCGCCATCGCCATCGTCCTGGCCCTGCCGCTCGCCGCCGGGGCCCAGAGACGACCGCTGTCCCTGGAAGAGGCCCTTGCCGCCGGGATGGAGAAAAGCCCCGGCCTTCACGCGTCGCGGCTGGAGCTCGAGGCCGCGTCGGCCAGATCACGCGAGATCGCCGCCGGACGCCTGCCCTCGCTCAAGCTCGGCGGCGGCTACACCCGGCTCAGCGAAGTGCCGGATTTCCAGGTCACCCTGCCGATCTCGCCCAACCCGATCGTCGTTTCGCAGAGCTACTTCAACAATTTCAATCTGCGTCTGGGCATCCAACAGCCGTTGTTCACGGGCTTTCGCCTCCAAGCGGGGGAGAGTTCCGCCCGCCTGCTCGAGGCGGCGGCCGGTCAGGACCTTGCCAAAAGCCGGGCCGAGCTCGCCTACGCCGTCAAAGGAGCCTATTGGGGACTCGCCCGGGCCAGGGAATTCGAGAAGGTCATCGACGAGAACGTCCGGCAGGTCGCCGAGCACCTCAAGGACGTCAGGGCGTTTTTCGACCAGGGGCTGGTGACCAGGAACGACGTCCTGCGGACCGAGCTCGAGCTCTCCAACGCGGAGATCCTGAGGATCGACGCCCGCAACGCGTCCGAGGTCGCCCTGACCACGCTTGCCAGCCTCATCGGCCTGCCGCTCGACTCGGATGTCGACCTGACGACCACCGTCGAAAGCACGGCTTCCCGGCGTCCGGCCGAAGCCGGGTTTGGTGAGGCGGACCCGGTCGCGAGGGCCCTGGCCAACCGGCCGGAGATCAGGTCGGCCGAGTTCAGGATCAAGGCCTCCCAGATGGGTGTCAAGGCGGCCCGGTCCGGCTTCTTTCCCCAGGTCTATCTCTCCGGCAATTATTACTACCTTCGCCCCAATCCCCGGATCCTGCCCTCGCTCGACCGGTTCAAGGGGACTTGGGACCTGGGCGTCTCCGTGTCCTTCGACGTCTGGAACTGGGGTCAGGCGAAGCGCCAGACAGAGCAGGCCGAAGCCAAGTTGGGCCAAGCCCGGGAAGCCCGCCGGGCGCTCGAGGACCAGGCCGTCCTCGAGGTCACGCAGTGCCGCCTGAGCCTCGCCCGGGCCGGCGAGAAGGTCCGCGTCGCCGGGCAGGCCGTCGGCCAGGCCGAGGAGAACCTCCGCGTGACGAATGAGCGGTTCCGGCAGGGGATCGCCCTGAGCGTCGACGTCCTCGACGCCGAAATGGCCCTCCTCCAGGCGAAGCTCGGCCGGACCCAGGCGGCGATCGACCAGGTCCTGGCCCAGGCCAGGCTGGAAAAAGCGCTGGGGGACTGAGGCGGGAAGGATGGGGAGAAGCGCCATGCCCGACCGTTCGATCGAAGTCCGGTCGCTGACGAAGAAATTCGGCGGCTTCACGGCGGTCGATGCCGTCAGCTTCGACGTCGGCCGCGGTTCCATCTTCGGGTTCCTCGGCGCCAACGGCGCGGGCAAGTCGACGACCATCCGTATGCTCTGCGGCCTCATGGACCCGACCTCGGGAACGGCCACGGTCGGAGGATTCGACGTCGGCCGCGAGCCCGATAAGGTGAAAACGGTCATCGGCTACATGTCCCAGAAGTTCTCCCTCTACGAGGACCTGACCGTCCTCGAGAACATCCGCTTCTTCGGGGGGGTCTACGGCCTCCCGGTCAAGGCCATCCAGGCCCGGCTTCCCTGGGTCCTCGAATTGGCCGGGCTCAAGGGACGGGAACGGAGCCTGACCCGGACGCTCTCCGTCGGCTGGAAGCAGCGGCTGGCCCTCGGCTGCGCCGTCCTCCATGAGCCCGAGATCGTCTTCCTCGACGAGCCCACGGGCGGCGTCGACCCGGCCTCCCGCCGGCGCTTCTGGGAGCTCATCAACGGGCTTTCCGAGCGGAAGGTCACCGTCTTCGTCACGACCCATTACCTCGACGAAGCGGAGTACTGCAACGATATCCGGCTCATCCACGCCGGGCGGATCGTCGCCGGGGGCAGTCCGCGCGAGCTCAAGGAGGAGATCATCCGCAATCCCATCCTCGAGGTCGCGACGGACCGGGCCGTCGACGCCCTCGAAGTCCTCCGCAAGGAGCCCTGGGTCCTGGAGACGTCGATCTTCGGGACCGCGCTCCACGTCGGCGTCGCCGACGAAGCGGAGGGCCGCCGGCTGGTCTCGGCGCGCCTGGCCCGGGAAGGCATCGCGCCGGAGCGCATCGACCGGATCGTCCCTTCGCTCGAGGACGTCTTCATCCACAAGATCGAGGAGCAGTCCGGGACCCGGGAGGGCGGGGAGGCCGCGACATGAAGCCCCCGCCGTTCGCGTTCGTCGGCCCTGTCATACGCAAGGAGCTCCGCCAGATCCGGCGGGACAGCCGCTCGCTCGTCTTCATGGTCTTCCTGCCGGCTTTCCTGCTTCTCATGTTCGGCTTCGCCCTCAATTTCGACGTCAAGCACATCCCCCTCGCCGTCGTCGACCAGGACGGCAGCCGGGCGAGCCGGGAGCTCGCCGACAAGTTCGCGGCGACCGAGTACTTCGACATCAAGACGAGGCTCGACCGGCCCGGCGACGTCGACGGGCTCATGGCCCGGGACAAGATCCGCGCGGCCCTGGTCATCCCGGAAGGCTTTTCGGAGGATCTTCTGGCCGGGCGGAGCCCTTCGGTCCAGTTCCTCGTCGACGGCGCGAACGCCATGAGCGGGACGACGGCCGCGGGCTACGCCGCCTCCATCCTTCAGAGCTATTCGCAGCGCATCACGCTGGCCGGGCTGGCGCGGCGGGGCGCCGGCGGACTGACCTTCCCGCTGAAGACCGACGTCCGGGTCTGGTACAATCCGGAGCTGCGGAGCGCCAAGTTCCTCGTCCCCGGCCTGATGGCCTTCATCCTCATGGTCATCCTGACCACTTCGACGGCCTTTTCCATCGTCAGGGAGAAGGAGCGGGGGACCATGGAACAGCTCCGCGTCTCGCCCCTGCCGTCCGTGGCGCTCATCGTCGGCAAGCTCGTGCCCTACGTCCTGATCTCACTCGCCTCGGCCCACCTCGTCCTCGGGCTGGGTTGGGTCCTCTTCGGGGTCGCGGTCAAGGGGAGCTACCTTTTGCTGCTCCTGGCCATGGTCCTGTTCCTCGTCGCCGGCCTGGCCCAGGGCATCCTGATCTCGGCCTTCACGGAGACCCAGCAGGTCGCGTTCCTCCTGTCCATCCTGACGACGATCCTGCCGACCTTCATCCTTTCGGGCTTCGTCTTCCCGGTCCGGAACATGCCCGTCGTCATCCAGGCAGTGACCTACCTCATCCCGGCCAAGTATTTCCTGGTCGCCCTCCGGGCCACCATCATCAAGGGCGCCGGGCTCCCGGCTTTCTGGGAGCAGATGCTGATGCTCGCGGCCTTCGCCGGCCTGACGCTGGCCCTGAGCGTGGCCATGCTCCGCAGGGGGGACCAGGCGGGGAAGCGGCCGCGGCGGAGGAGGGCGGCGTGAAGGCCATCCTGTCCATCCTCTGGAAGGAATTCGTTCAGCTTCGCCGCGATCCGAAGCTCTTCCCGGTCCTCTTCATATCCCCGATCCTCCAGCTCCTCCTCCTCGGGTATGCCGCCAACCTCGACGTCAAGAACATCCCCACGGTCATCTGCGACCTGGACCGGTCGGCGGCCAGCCGCGGATTTCTGGACGACTTCGTCAACTCCGGCTACTTCTCCGTCGCCGTCCGGGTCGGGCGGATGGACGAGATCGACCGATACATCGACAACGGCGACGCGACCATGGCCATGGTCGTTCCCCGCGGCTTCGGCGACGGCCTCGCGGCGGGGCGACCGGCGGCGGTCCTGGTCATCGTCGACGGCTCGGAGAGCCAGTCGGCGTCGATCGGGGTCAATTATGCGACGATGATCTCCTCCCGATACGCCCAGAAGATCGTCTTCGACGCCTTCGAGCGGGCCCAGGGCCGCGGCCTCAAGCCGGTCCTCGTCAATCCGGAGCTCCGGATCTGGTACAACCCGGACCTCAAGAGCCGGAACTTCATGATCCCCGGGGTCCTGGGGCTCATCCTCATGATCACCACGACCACGCTGGCCTCGCTCGGGATCGTCCGGGAGCGGGAAGCGGGCACGATGGAACAGCTGATCGTGACGCCCATCCGCCCCCATCAGCTCATCATCGGCAAGCTCCTGCCGTTCGTCATCATCGGCCTCATCGACGCGGTTTTCGTGCTCGGGGTGGCCCGGCTGTGGTTCGGCGTTCCCCTCCGGGGGAGCGCGGCCCTGCTCCTGGCCTTGTGCCTGGCCTTCATGCTCACGACGCTGGGAACGGGGCTCTTCATCTCGACGATCTCGCGGACGCAGCAGCAGGCCATGCTGACCTCGATGTTCTTCATCATGCCCCAGATGATGCTCAGCGGCTTCGTCTTCCCCGTCGAGAACATGCCCCCGTTCTTTCAGCACGTGACGACGGTCATCCCCCTTCGCTATTTCCTGGTCGTCATCCGCGGCATCATGCTCAAGGGGACGGGCTGGGCCGAGCTTTGGCCCCAGGCCGCCGGCCTCGTCGCTCTGGGGACGCTCATCCTGGGCCTGAGCGTCGCCCGCTTCAAGAAAAAGCTGGATTGACAGCCCTTCCCGGCGGCGCTATAAGGGGCGCATGAAAACCCGCTTCGGCTCGGTCCTCCCGTTCCTTGCCTTCGCCGTCCTTTTCACCTCGTTATTCTCGTGCCGGACAGGGCCGGCGGGCGGGCCGGAAGCGAGGGCCGCGTCCGGGCGCGACCGGCTCTGGTACCGCCAGCCGGCGAACGATTGGAACGAAGCGCTGCCCGTAGGCAACGGCCGGCTCGGGGCCATGGTCTACGGACTCGCCGGCCGCGAAACGCTCCAGCTCAACGAGGAGACGATCTGGGCGGGGAGCCCCGTCGACAACAACAATCCCGGCGCCCTCGAGCACCTTCCCCTCATACGCCAGGCGTTGTTCGAAGGCCGCTATGCCGAAGCTTCGGCCCTGGCCGAAAAGCACCTGCTCGGGACGCCGCCGCGGATACGTTCCTATCAGCCCCTCGGCGATCTCCGGATCGACCTCGACGACGCGCGGGCGGGGGCCGGCTACGAGCGGGCCCTCGACCTTCGGGACGGCCTGGCCTCGGTCGTCTGCGAGACCGGGGCGGGGGCGAGGCTCGAGCGGGAGGTTTTCGCCTCGGCCGTCGACGACGTCCTGGTCGTCCGGATCTCGGCCGGCCGCGAGGCGCGGATCACGGGGACGATCCGACTGACCCGGGCGCGGGACGCCGCGACGAAGGCGGTCTCGGAAAACGAGCTCCTCCTCTCCGGCCGGATCGTCGACGCGACCGACCCCCTGAGCGGGCCCGGGGGCGAGCATATGCGGTTCGCCGCGCGGCTTTTGGCCCTTAACGACGGAGGACGGCTCGAAGAGGCCGCCGACGGGCTCCGGGTCGAAGGAGCGAAGGCTCTGACCCTCCTCCTGGCGGCCGCGACCGACTACGACCCGGCCCGTCTCGACTTCGATCCCGCCGTCGATCCGGCGGCCAAGGCCGCGGCGACCCTGGCCGGCGCCGGGCGCCATTCTTATCGTGAGCTCCTGGCGCGCCATGTCGCCGAGCATCGGTCGCTCTTCGACCGCGTCGCCCTCGCGCTCGGCGGCTCTCCCGAAGCCGCCGCCCTCCCGACCGACGAGCGCCTGGCCCGGGTCAAGGCGGGCGCGGATGACCCCGGCCTGGCCGCCCTGTATTTCCAATACGGCCGCTACCTGCTCATGGGCTCGTCCCGGCGCCCGGCGGTCCTTCCCGCCAATCTCCAGGGCATCTGGAACCAGGACTTCGAGGCGGCCTGGAATTCCGATTTCCACACCAACATCAACCTGCAGATGAATTACTGGCCGGCCGAGGTGGCCAATCTGCCGGAGACCGTCGCGCCCCTGGCCGATCTTGTCGGACGCCTGACCGTCCCCGGCGCCGTGACCGCGCGCCGGACCTACGGGACCGGCGGCTGGACCCTCCACCACCTGACCGACCCCTTCGGCCGCACGGGCGTCGCCGACGGCGTCTGGGGCGTCTCGCCCATGGCCGGGCCGTGGATGACCTTCCCGCTCTGGGATCACTACGAGTTCACGGGCGACACGGCCTTCCTCCGCGAAGTCGCCTACCCGATCATGAAAGGCTCGGCCGAGTTCGTCGCGGACTTCCTCGTCCCGACGCCGGACGGCCGGCTGGTGACGGCGCCCTCGCACTCGCCGGAGAACGCCTACCTCGATCCGCAGACGGGCAAGCCCGAATCGCTGACCTACGCCGCTACGATCGATATCGAGATCGCTCGGGCCCTCTTCGACCATTGTGTCCGGGCGGCGGCGATCCTGGGCGTCGACGCCGGGTTCGCGGCCCGCCTGAACGAGCTCGAAAAGCGCCTGCCGCCTCTCCGGATCGGAAGGCACGGCAACATCCGGGAGTGGATCGAGGACTACGACGAGGCCGAGCCGGGGCACCGCCACATGTCCCATATGTTGGCCCTCTACCCGCTGGCCCAGATCACGCCGGAGACGCCCGAGCTCTTCGAGGCGGCCAAGCGGACGCTCGCCCGGCGGCTCGAGCATGGCGGCGGCCAGACCGGCTGGAGCCGGGCTTGGATCGTAAGCTTCTACGCCCGGCTGCTCGAAGGCGAGACGGCCCACCAAAACCTCCTGACCCTCCTGCGCCGGTCCACCCTGACGAACCTCTTCGACACCCATCCGCCGTTCCAGATCGACGGGAACTTCGGCGGCGCGGCCGGCATCGCCGAGATGCTCGTCCAGTCCCACCGTGGCTTCGTCCAGGTCCTGCCGGCCGTTCCCGCGGCCTGGGCCGACGGTAGCTTCAAGGGTCTCCGCGCCCGGGGCGGATTCGAGCTGGACGCGGTCTGGACCGGGAGCCGGGTGATCGAGCTCCGGGTCCGCTCGAAGGCGGGAGGCCGGTTAAGGATCCTCGATCCCTTCGGAGGCCGCGAGGCCGTCGTCGCCGGCGCTGACCCGTCCGCGGCCCTGCCCCGGCAGGGGATGATCGACCTCGAGACGCGGCCGGGCCAGGAGATCGTCTATTCGACGACGATCTCGTCGGCGAAAAGCCAGGCCTTGCCGCCCGCGCCGTAGTGCCAATCGGGGACGGCGCCCAGGGACCGGGCCAGGACCCGGACGAACCGGGCCCGGCGGCTGTCGAACCGGGCGGCGAATTCCTTGATGACGACCGCGGCGTCGCGCGGCGAGACGTCGTTCGCGACCGTGGCCACGATCTCGTAGTCCCTGCCGTCCTCCGAGACCGCGAACTCGACCGCCGTCGGCAGGAAGATCCATGAGTTGATATTCTGCAGGGACCTCATCGTCAGGCCGCGAACCGGTCGGGTTCGGCCCAGGTCGACGACGGCCTCGATGTCGACGCCCTCGAATCCCTGCCAGCGGCCGTCGCCCCCGTCCTTCGTGCCGAGCAGGCCGTCGGTGAGGGCCGTCTCGCCGCCGCCCGGGTACTTCGGGCTGAAGGGCGAGGTCAGCGTGGGCCGCAGTCCCGACGCCCGGTGGACGACGAAGGTCTCGGCCGACACGGCCGGGCTGAGCCGCGTCCGCCCTTCGAAGGCGGCCGCCCGGATCGGCGTCGTGCTCTTGATGACGAAGGGCCTCCGGTAGCGCTTCGACGAGGGGCCGGGATCCGTTCCGTCCGTCGTGAAGCGGATGTCCAGGCCGGGGATCTCCGTCCTCAGAGCCACGGAGATCCGTTTCGCTTCCGGTTCGGCGCCGGCTCCGATGGCGACGATGGTGGCGCTCCGGGCCGCGTTCAAGCCTGCGGCCTCGTAGCGGGGGAAAAGGGCCCGGACGCGGCTCGCGAATCCGTCCCAATCCCGCCGGTCTTTCGGCGACCAGACCGCCTCGGCCAGCGCCGCCAGCCGCGGCAATGCCATGTATTCGGCGTGGCGGCCCTCGCCGACGTACTCGGTCCAGAGATTGGCCTGGCCGCCGAGGACGCGCTTGGCCTCCTCCCCGGTCAGGACGTCCGGCACCGGCTCGAAGGAATAGACCATCGAAAGCGGCAGATATCCGCCGATCCCCGGGGGCTCGTAGGCGGGGCTCCCTTGGTAATAATCGATATAGCAGTGCGAGGTCGGCGACATAACGACGTCGTGCCCGGCTTTGGCCGCGGCGATGCCGCCCTCGGTCCCGCGCCAGGACATGACCGTGGCCTGCGGCGCCAGTCCGCCTTCGAGGATCTCGTCCCAGCCGATGAGGCGCTTGCCCATGGCGTTCAGGGCCTTCTCGATGCGCCGGACGAAATAGCTCTGGAGCTCCCTCTCGTCGGCGAGCCCTTCGGCCTTGATCCGGGCCAGGCATTCGGGGCAGCGCTTCCATTCGGCCTTGTCGACCTCGTCGCCGCCGATGTGGACGAAGGGGCCGGGGAACAGCTCGACGACCTCGGCCAGCACGTTCTCCAGGAACTCGAACGTCCGGTCGTCGCCGGGGCAGAAGACGTCGGTGATGGGCCAGTAGCCGCCCGGCGGCACGGTGAAGGGACCGCCCGTGCACGAGAGCTCGGGGTAAGCGGCGAGGGCCGCCTTGGCGTGTCCGGGCATCTCGATCTCGGGGACGATGGTGATGTGGCGGGCCGCGGCGTAGGCGACGACCTCGCGGATCTCGTCCTGGGTGTAGAAACCGCCGTAGGTCGCGGCCTCGCCCGGCCGTTGGGGCTCGCGGGCGTTCCAGTGCTGGTCCTCGCGGTCGACCCGCCAGGCGCCGACTTCCGTCAAGCGCGGATACTTCTTGATCTCGACGCGCCAGCCCTGGTCGTCGGTCAGGTGCCAGTGGAAGGTGTTCAGCTTGTGCATCGCCAGGATGTCGATCCAGCGCAGGACGAATTCCTTGGGGAAGAAGTGGCGGGCGCAGTCGAGCAGGGCCCCGCGCCAGGCGAACCGCGGCCGGTCCTCGACCGAGACGCAGGGGACGGACCAGGCTCCCGATCCGGCCGCGCCCGCCGGGCTTTCGATGGAGGCCGGCAGGAGCTGACGAATGGTCTGTACGCCGTAGAAGAGCCCGGCCGGTTCCTCGGCCCGCAGCAGGATCCCTTCTGTCCCCACCTCCAGAAGATAGCCTTCGCGTCCCATGCGCTCTTCCGGGCCATCGAGGCGGAGGACGATCGTGCCGGCGGGAACCGTCGCGCCGGTCGCGGGGCCCGGGACGGTCTCGACGGCTAGATCGTAACCGGTCGGACGGTCGAGCAGGTCCTTTAGCATGGACGCCACCGGCACGGCCCCGGGCTGGTCCTCGGGGACGACGATCCGCGTCGACGGCCCGAGGACGAAAGCCCCCGCCCGGGCTTCGAGACGCAGGGGAGCGGGGACGACCGAGGGGCCGGAGGCGGTCCGGCCGGCCGGGGACTTCGAGCAGGCCGCCGTCATCAGGGCGGTGGCCAGAAAGGCGAAGACGATCGAGGTCCGGGCTGTGCCGGTCTTGGTCATGGGACGACCTCCTGTCCGAGGGATGCGCGGAGGACGAGTGTAATGAGCCCGGGGACCGCAAGTCAAGGCCGGACCTCCGGACTTCGGGTTGACAGTCTCCGCGGCCGGGGTCTATGATTCCCCCATCCGCCCGCGGAGGGAGAGACCGCCATGCGAAAGACCGTCCTGCTCGTTCTCGTCTTGGGACTGGCCGTTTGGGGATGCCGGGGCGACAAAGCTCCCGGGCCCGCCGCCGGGGGGGGCGCGCCGGCCGTGTCCGCCGCCTCCTTCGTGAAGGTCGAGAACGGCCGGTTCACGCTGGCCGGGAAGTCCTACTATTTCGTCGGGGCCAACTTCTGGCAGGGCATGAACCTCGGCGTCGACGGACCGGCGGGCGACCGGCCCCGGCTCCTCAGGGAGCTCGACAGGCTGCGCGACCTCGGGGTCACGAACCTGCGGGTGATGGCCTCTTCGGAGGGCCCGAACACCGAGCCCCACCGGATGGTCCCGGCCCTGATGACGGCCCCCGGCGAATACGACGGCAGCGTCCTCGACGGCCTCGACTTCCTGCTGGCCGAGATGGGCAAGCGCGGCATGCGGGCGGTTATGGTCCTCAACAACTTCTGGCAGTGGTCGGGCGGCATGGCCCAGTACGTCTCCTGGCACGAGCAGGCGCCCATCCCTTACCCCGGCGATTACGAGAAATTCATCGCCTATTCGGCCCGGTTCTACACCTACCCGGAATGCCAGGACTGGTTCCGCGACCACATCGCCATGGTCGTCAACCGCACCAATCCCTACACCCGCCTCAAGTACCGGGACGACCCGGCCGTCTTCTCCTGGGAGCTCGGGAACGAGCCGCGACGCTACCCGCAGAGCTGGATCGACGAGACGTCGGCCTACATCAAGTCGCTCGATCCGAACCACCTGGTCACGACGGGTTCCGAGGGCGCGCCGCCCGGAGAGCCGGCCCAGGATTTCGTCAGGACCCACAGCGCGCCCGGCATCGATTACGCCACCGTTCACATCTGGCCCCAGAACTGGGGCTGGTACGATCCGAAGAAGCCTTCGACCTATAAAGCCGCCGAGCCGCTGGCCGCGGCCTATTTCCGGAAGCATGAGAAGGAGGCGGCGGAGATAGGCAAGCCTCTCGTCCTAGAGGAGTTCGGGCTGGCCCGGGAATGGCTGCCCCGGAGGAATACCCTCGATCCGGCCTCGCCGACGACGACGAAGGACCTCTATTACGCGGCCCTTTTCCAGCTCGTCGCGGAGTCGATCGCGTCCGGCGGCCCGGTCCAGGGCGACAACTTCTGGGCCTGGGCGGGCGAGGCTCGGCCCGGCATGTCCTGGGTCGGCGATCCGCCCCACGAACCGGCCGGTTGGTACTCGGTCTACGATACCGACGCCACGACCCTGGCCCTCATCAAGGCCCACGCCGGGGAGATCGCCGGGCGGATGAAATGACGCGGCCGCTCTCGATCGTCGTCGCCGGCGACTGGGCGCCCATCCGGGCCCTCGAACCCGTCGTCCGGACGGACCCCGAGGCGGCCTACGGCGGCCTTTTGCCGGTGCTCCGGGCGGCCGATCTCAGGATCGTCAACTGCGAGTGCGCGCTGACGGCGGCCCGCCGGCCCGTCTGGAAGAGCGGCGCGGTCTTCAAGGGACTCCCGCGGCACGTTTCCGGCCTCACGGCCGTGCCTTTCGAAGTGGCCTGCCTCGCCAACAACCATGTCTTCGACTACGGCCTCGCGGGCTTCCGCGAAACGCTCAACGTCCTTCGCGGGAGCGGCGTCCGGACCGTCGGGGCCGGGCTGTCCTTCGATGAAGCGATCGCGCCCCTATCCGTCACCGTGCGGGGGACGCGGATCACGGTCCTCAATTTCGGGGAAGGGGAGGACCTGACGGCCTCTCGCGGCGGGCCCGGCGTCTGCGGCTGGGAGATCGAGAAGCTCACCGGGCTCGTCCGGAAGGCCAAGAAGCGCGGCGATTTCGTCGTCGTCGTCGCCCACGCCGGCCTCGAATACATCCCTTTCCCGCCGCCCTATATCGTCGCGGCCTACCGGGCCCTCAGCGACGCGGGCGCGGACGTCGTCGCCGGCCATCACCCCCACGTCCCCCAAGGGATGGAGACGCGCCAGGGCCGGCTCATCGCCTATAGCCTGGGCAACTTCGTCTTCTACCAGCTTTCGGAGCTCTATCACCGCAAGACGGGCTTCGCCCTCGAGCTCGGCGTCCGCGACGGCCGGCTGGTCTCCCACATCGTCCACCCCTACCGGATCTCGGAGACGGGCCTGAGGCCGCTCGCGACGAGCGAGGCGGCCGGCTTCCGCGCCAAGCTCGACCGGATCTCGCGGCCGCTCCGGACCGCCGCGGGAGTGGAAGAGGCCTGGCAGGCCTACCTGGCCTATTACGGGCCCGGGGGTTTCAAGACAGAGGTCCTCGGCATCCTCGAGAAGATGGATGTGGAGCCCCGGAAGGGAGCGGCCATGTTCCGCAACCGGATCACCACTCTCCAGCACACGGAGCTGTGGAGGGACGCGCTGACCCGGTTCATGTCCGACAGGAAAGCGCCCGTCCCGTCCTCCCTGACACGGATCGTCCGGGAGTGGTTCACACGGGCCGTCCCCGCCGGCCCGGCTCAGAAGCCGTAGCGCCGGCCGGCCGACCCGAGGATCGCCCCGATGAGCCGGCGGTAATCCTCGTCCTCGCCGAGCGGCGAGCCATGGTAGAGCGTGTAGATCTGGGGCGACCAGCTCTTGTGCGGCTTGAGCCCGGGGATGCCGTTGACCTCGATGATGCGGAGCTTGCCGGTCCGGTCGACACGCATGTCGATGCGGATGTGGTCGAGGCAGCCCATGGCTTCGGCCGCCGCATCGCCGAGCGCTTTGGCTTCCTCGGTCCGGGCCCCGGCCAGGCTGATGCGGGTCAGGCCGACGCCCCGGAGGTCGCTCCGCAGGATGCGGTAGTTCCGGAAATGGCTGTCCTCGACGGTGACCAACCCCGGCAGGACCTCGCGCGTCTTCCCGTTCCCGAGGACGAGGGCCGTATACTCGTCGCCGGGCAGGAACTCCTCGACCAGGGCCGGCTCGTCGAACTCCTTCTCGATGAAGGCGATGCGCCGCCGAAGCTCCTCCTCGTCGTGGACGACGCTCTCGTCGGAGATGCCGACCGAGCGCGATTCGCAGATGGGCTTGACGAACGCGGGATAGGTGACGGCCGCGGCGTCGTCCCCCGAGTGGAGGAGGACGTGCGAGGGGACGGCCACGCCGCCGGCGGCCAGGATCTCGTGGGTCCGGAACTTGTCGATCATGGCCTTCATCGTCCGGCTGTCGGATCCGATGTAGGGGATCTTCCGCTGGTCGAACACGTCGGCGACCCAGAGGCCCTCGGCGTTGCGGCCGATGAAGGCCTCGTTCGGCGTGATGTGGTAGAGGGCGCTCCAGACGATGTCGAAATCGGGCTTGTCGACCAGACGGAAGAATTCGGCCTCGTCGGCGACATAGGCGATCCGGGCCGGGTGGCCGAGGGATTCAGCGGCCTGGCGCATGGATTCCGTGACCTTCATGTCTCCCCAGCCCTGGGCGTCTCCGCCGGGGCCGGTCAGCAGCAGGATCTTCATGTTCGATCTCCTCAGAACAGCGTGGGGATGTGCGTGTAATCCATGAGCGCCCGCGCGGTCGCGGGCGAGACCGGCTCGAGCCGGCGGGCCACGGCCCGGCGCTGGGGCTCGGCGAGCGCCACTTTGGAAACGACCTCCACCGTCACGGCCGTCGCGCCGGTGTCCGCGGCGGGCCCTGCCATCCCGGCCGCGAGGGCCTCGACCAGGCGCTCGTTGGGATCGAGGACTTCGACGCGGGTCCCGGCGAGCCGTCGGAGAGACCGCCGGAACAGGCCGGCCACGTAAGCGTAGTGGGTGCAGGCGAGCCCGGCGAAAAGCGGCCCTTCGATCACGGCGCCGCTGAGCGCCCGCGAGACGCATTCGTCGACGAGCCCGGCCAAGGCGGGGGAGTCCGGGTCCTTGTCGATGGCGCCGGCCAGGCCGGGGCAGGCGGCGGCGCGGATACGGCGAGCGTCGATGCCCAGGCGTGTCCAAACGGCGGACGTGCTCCCCCGATTCGATCGTCGTTTTGGTCCCGAAGAGGAGGAGGGAAGCATGGGGATCGCTGTCCAGGGCCCGCGCGAAGAGACCGACGCCTTCGTCGACGATGCCGGCCACCGGGACGATGGGCGACCGGGCGAACGCCGTCCGCTCGTAGAGGACCGAGAGCGTGTTGCAGGCGATGACGACGAGGTCCGGCCGGTAGCGGACCATGGCGGCCAGGGCCCGGTCGAGGACGGCCGCCCGCGATGAGGCGTCGGGGAGGTCGTTGTAGCCGTGGGCGTCGTCCGGCCAGGCGTTGACATAGACCAGATCGATCGTCCGGCCGCCGCGGCTCCCGCGCAGGCGGCTCTCGAGACCGGCGCAGATGGAGAGCCCGCCCAGGCCGGAGTCGGTGAGGACGACGCGCCCGTCGCGATTCTCGCCGAGGACGTCCAGAAGGCTGTGCATGTCGTTAGGAAGGGCTCATCCGGCGGCCGGATCGGGTTCGGCGCCGGACGCCTCGAAGTCCCTGCGGACATTGTCGAGAAGGCCGGGCTCCGTGAGCAGATCGTAGCCGGCGCGGGCCAGGAAGTAAACCCCGTCGAGGAGGGCGCGCTGGCCGCCTTCGCCGGCCGCGGCCGCCGCAAAGGCCTCGGTGTGGATGGGGGAGTCGCTCGTCTTGATCATCGGCTCGATCGTTGGGACGACCCAAGAGACGTTGGCCAGGTCGGTCGAGCCGTAGGACTCGCGGACCTTCCGGGGCTCGCTGCGGCCGCGCTCCTCGAACAGGCCGGCGAAGAGGTCTTCCAGCGCGGCGTTGCGGCGGAAGGTCGTCACCGCGGGCCCGGGCTCGGTGACTTGGGCCCGGCAGCCGGTCGCCGCGGCGGCGTCTTCGGCCAGCGTCCGAACGCTCGCGACGAGACGCTCGAGCTTGGCCCTGGTGTCGGCTCGCAGAGAGAAACGGCCCCGGGCGTAATCGGGGATGATGTTCGGCGCTTCGCCGCCGGCTTCGACGATCCCATGGAAGAGGGTGCCCGCGGCCAGCTTCGTCCGCGGCAGGGCGGCGGAATGGTAGAAGAGGACGAGGGCGTCGAGGGCGTTGGCCCCGGCCCCGGGCGCGGCCGCGGCGTGGGCTTTCTTTCCGAAGAACTCGACGAGGAGCGTCCGGCGGGCCAGGGCCTGGCAGATGACCGTGTCCAGCGAGTGAGGATGGACCTGGAGGACGGCGGCGGACGTCGCGAACACCCCGTCCTCTACGAGGCGAACCTTGCCGCTGCCCTTCTCTTCGGCCGGCGTGCCGACGACCTCGACGGTCCCGGCCGTCCCCGGGCCGAGGACAGAGGCGAGGACGATCGCGGCATAGGTCCCGGCCGCGCCGATGATGTTGTGGCCGCAGGCGTGTCCCAGCCCGGGCAGGGCGTCCATCTCGGCGGTGAAGGTGATCCGCGGCCCGTCGGCGGAGCCTCGATGGACCGCCCGGAAGGCCGTCGGCAGGGACGAGAGGTTCTCCGTGACGGAGAAGCCGCCGGCCGCCAGGACCTCCCGGAGGAGGCGCGAGGTCCGGTGCTCCTCGAAAGCCAGTTCGGGATCCGCGTGGATGCGCCGGCTGAGATCGAGGATCTCCGCGCGGCGGTCCTCGACGGCCCTGGCGATCCGCTCCCGTTTGTCCATCTGTATCCTGCGCCTATGATAATTCAGAAGGAAAAATAATGTCAAAGCGGGGGAAGCCCGGGCCGCGCGAAATATGATAACATCGGGAAAACCGCGAACAAGACGAGGAGGTCGAGCATGACATCGGGCGCCAAGTTCGTTCCCGTCCTTCTTCTGGGGCTCGGACTGGTTTCCCGAACGGCGGCGCAGAACGTCCTGGAGACCGCGGGACTGCGGCTGGAGGTCGACGGCCGCGGGGCGATCGTCAAGCTCGTCGATCCCCGGAGCGGCCGGGATCACGCCCCGGCGGGCCGCCCCGGATACCTGGTCCGGGTCAAGAGCGGCGGACGGGAGCTCGAGCCGACGGGATTGCGGACGGGCCAGGACGCCTGGACCTTCGCCTTCGAGGGCGGGATCGAGCTCCGGGTCCGGGTCGCGCGTAAGGCGGACTACCTCCGCTTCGAGCTGGTCAAAGCCCTGCGCTCCGAGAGCATCGAGGCCGTGCTGTGGGGGCCGATCCGGACGACGATCGGGGAGACCATCGGCGAGGTCGTCGGGGTCGTCCGCGACGCCGGCTTCGCCGTCGGGATCCAGACGCTGAACGCCAAGACGTGCGGCGGTCAGCTGGTCAACGAAGAGGGGACGACCGGCGGGACGACCACCGCGACCCGGAAGGATTCGGCTCCAGCCTCCAGGCCTTCTGCGTCAACCAGGCCCGGGACCGGGTCATCACCGTCTGGAACCAGCACAAGAACGTCCCGGTCAAGGCCCTCGAGGGGTTCACACTGGAGGGGAGCGCCCTGGCCGTCTTCGGCGCGGCGCCCGACGCGGTGTTGCCCCTGATCGGCAGGATCGAGCTGGCCGAGGGGCTGCCGCATCCCATGATCGACGGAGAATGGATCAAGACCTCGGGCGCCACGGGCCGGCCCTATCTCATCGCCAACTTCGGCGAAAAGAACGTCGACGAGATGCTGGAGTACGCCGCGAGGCTCGGCTTCTACTCGCTCTACCACAGCGGCCCCTTCAGGACCTGGGGGCACTTCGACCTCCTGGAGGACCTGTTCCCGAACGGGCGCGAAGGGATGAGGCGCTGCGTGGAGAAAGCCCGGGCCAAAGGCATCCGGATGGGGGCCCATACGCTGACGAACTTCATCACCACGAACGATCCCTTCGTGACGACCTCCGCCAACCGGGGGCTGATGGCCGCCGGGACGGCCAAGCTGGTCGCGGGCGTCGACGCGGCCGCGACCGAGATCACGGTGGACCGCGGGGACTATTTCCGCCAGGAGTCCACGCTCAACGGCGTCCTCCTCGGCACGGAGATCGTCCGCTACCGGGCCGTCGCCGGCGAGGGCCCGTATACGCTGACGGACTGCGTCCGGGGGGCTTTCGGGACCGTAGCCGCTCCGCATGCCAAGGGCGAGGACGCCCGGAAGCTCATGGACCATCCCTACAAGACGCTGTTCCCCGATTGGCCGATGCAGGAGCGGCTGATCGGGAACCTGGCCGCCTTCTTCGACGAGACGGGCGTCTCGCATATGGATTTCGACGGCCACGAGGGGACCTGCTATCTCGGCCGGGGCGACTACGGCCACGATCACTTCGTCGAGGCCTTCCTCGGGCAGGTCGACCACCTGGTCGTCAACGGCTCGAGCAACATCGGCCATTTCTACTGGCACATGAACAGCTACATCAATTGGGGCGAGCCCTGGTACGCGAGCTTCCGGGAGAGCCAGTCCGAGCAGCGCTTCAAGCACCAGCCGTTCCTCGAGCGCAACTACCTGCCCAACATGCTCGGCTGGTTCCTGATGACGCCCGACACGCGCCTGGAGGACATCGAGTGGATGCTGGCCCGGGCCGCGGGCTACCGGGCCGGCTACGCCTTCGTCGCCGACCCCGAGTCCTTCGAGAAGAACCCCGGGACGGACGCCATCATCGCCGCCATCCGGACCTGGGAGGAGGCCAAGGGCCTCGGCGTCTTCAGCGACGGGCAGCGGACGCGGCTCAAGGACCCGGAGAGGGATTTCCACCTGGAGAGAACGGGCGAGAGGCAGTGGGCCCTGCAGTCCTTCGACAAGTTCCCATTCGAGCACGCCAAGAAGATGCGGCAGCCGGGGGAGCCGGCCTCTTCGGAATGGAGCTTCGAGAACGCCTTCGGGCCCCAGCCGCTCCACCTGCACCTGTTGCTCACGGGGGACGGGGCGGAAGCGAAGGACCTCACGATCGAGATCGACCGGTTCTTCACGGTGACGGTCCCCGCCGCCCTGAAGAAGGGTCAATCCCTGGTCTGGGACGGCTCCGGCACGATGATCCTCTACGACGAGAAGGGCCGGAAGACCGGGACGGTCGAGGTCGGCCAGAGCCTGCCGCTCCTGCAAAAAGGCAGGCATACGCTCTCCGTCGACGCCGACTTCACCGGCCGGCGACCGGCCGGTCATCAAGGGGACCGTGAAGCTCGCGGGCGCGGTCGAGACCGTCGGGCGTTAACGCGCCCCGCGGCCCTCGATCAGAGGATGAGCATGCAGTCGCCGTACGAGAAGAAGCGGTAGCGCTCCTCGACGGCCTCGCGGTAGGCGGACATCGTCAGCTCGTAGCCGGCGAAGGCCGAGACGAGCATCAGCAAGGTCGACTGGG
>CAWDSL010000002.1:0-5340 GCA_963805015.1 uncultured bacterium | reverse complement strand
GCCGGCCTCGAGGGCCTCGCGGACGCCGTTCTCGACGTCGCCGACGAACTCCCGCGGGACGACGCCGCCCCGGGTGGCGTCCACGAACTCGAAGCCGCGGCCGCGCCCGAGCGGCTCCATGAGCGCAGGACGCAGTGGCCGTCCGAGGCCCTCGCCCCCGGCCTGGCGGACGTACTTGCCCTCGCCCTCGGCCGCGGCTTGGATGGTTTCCTTGTAGGCCACCTGGGGCTTGCCCAAGTTCGCCTTGACCCCGAACTCGCGCTCCATCCGGTCCATGACGATCTCGAGGTGGAGCTCGCCCATCGCCCGGAGCAGGGTCTGGCCGGTCATGGGGTCCTGGCTGACCTTGAGGGTGGGGTCCTCGCGGACGAGCTTGGCCAGGGTCGCCGCCAGCTTGGGGTGGTCGGCCTTGGTCTTGGGCTCGATCGTCGCCGCAATGACCGGCTCGGGGAAGCGGATGGACTCGAGGACGATCGGATGGCTCTTGAGGCAGAGCGTGTCCCCGGTCGAGATGCTCTTCATCGAGCCCATGGCGGCGATGTCGCCGGCGAAGACCTCCTTGACCTCTTTCCTCTTGTTGGCGTGCATCTCGAGGAGGCGGGAGAGCTTCTCCTCTTCGCCCTTGGTCGAGTTGTAGACGGCCTGCCCGATCTTGGCCTTGCCGGAGTAGACCCGGAAGTAGGCCAGGCTGCCGAGGAAGGGGTCGTTGGCGATCTTGAAGACCAGGCCGGAGAACGGCGCCTCGTCCGAGGCGGTCCGGGTCTCCTCGGCCTGGGTCTGGGGGTGGTGGCCGGCGACCGGACGGATGTCGGCGGGCGACGGCAGGTAGTCGACGACGGCGTCGAGCAGCGGCTGCACGCCCTTGTTCCGGAAGGAGGCCCCGTAGAGGACGGGGACGACCTCCAGGGCGAGGGTCGCCCGGCGGACGGCGCTCCGCAGCTCTTCGGCAGAGACCTCGACACCGTCGAGATACTTCTGCATCAGGCTGTCGTCGTGTTCACTCAGCATTTCCAGCATGTCCTGTCGTTTCCTGTCGACTTCCTCGCGGTCCTCCTCCGCGACCTCGCGGACGGTATAATCCGTCCCCAGGATGTCTCTGACCCCAGTCGTAGACCTTGCGTTCGATGAGGTCGACGACGCCGCGGAATCCGTCTTCCCTACCCAGGGGAATCTGGATCGGCAGAGGCTTGGCCGCCACCCGCGTCCTCAACTGGAGGACAGCCCGTTCCGGGTCGGCCCCGACCCTGTCCATCTTGTTGATGAACACGATCCGCGGGACCCGGTACGTATCGGCCTGGCGCCACACTGTCTCGGACTGCGGTTCGACGCCGCCAACTCCACACAGTATGGCTATCGCGCCGTCGAGCACTCGTAAGGAGCGCTCGACCTCCGCGGTAAAATCCACGTGACCCGGCGTATCAATGATATTGATACGGTGGTCACGCCAGGCGCACGTCGTGGCGGCCGAGGTGATGGTGATCCCGCGCTCCTGCTCCTGGACCATCCAATCCATCACGGCCGTCCCGTCGTCCACCTCGCCCATCTTGTAGGTCATACCCGTATAAAAGAGCATCCGCTCGGTCGTCGTCGTCTTCCCGGCGTCGATATGGGCCATGATACCGATGTTCCGTACTCTCTCGATCGGGTATGACCGCATAAATCCTTCGCTCCATATCGCGCCAGATCACAGACCGAGCTCTCTTCTCAAGACTACCACTTGTAGTGGGCGAAGGCCCGGTTGGCCTCCGCCATCTTGTGGGTGTCCTCGCGCTTCTTGACCGCGCCGCCGCGGTTGTTGATCGCGTCGAGGATCTCGGCGGAGAGCTTCTCGGGCATGCTCTTGCCGCCGCGCTCCTTGGCATACTTGAGCAGCCAGCGGAAACCCAGCGAGTAGGACCGCCCCGGCGCGACCTCGATGGGCACCTGGTAGTTGGCGCCGCCGACCCGCCGCGATTTCGTCTCGAGGAAGGGCCGGACGTTCTCCAGGGCCTTCTCCAGGATCTTGAGGGGATCCTCTTTGGTCTTGGCCTTGAGCATGTCCATGGTCCCGTAGACGACCCGTTCGGCCGTCGTCTTCTTCCCCTTGCGGAGGAACAGGTTGATGAACCGGGCGACCACCGTGCTCCCGTACAGGGAATCGACCGGCGCTTTGCGCTTCTTGATAGTTCCGCGTCTCGGCATGGGATGTGCTCCTGGCTAGGCCGCCGCCCGCTTCTCTTTCGGTTTCTTCGCCCCATACCGGGACCGCGCCTTGCAGCGGTTCTGCACCCCTTCGGCGTCGAGCTTGCCGCGGACGATGTGGTAGCGGACGCCGGGCAGGTCCTTGATGCGGCCTCCCCGGATCATGACGATCGAGTGCTCCTGAAGGTTGTGGCCGATGCCCGGGATGTACCCCGTGACCTCGATGTTGTTGGTCAGCCTGACCCGGGCGACCTTGCGCATGGCCGAGTTCGGCTTCTTGGGCGTGGTCGTGAACACCCGGGTGCAGACGCCCCGCTTCTGCGGACAGGAGTCGAGGGCCGGAGATTTACTCTTATATTTCTTGGGGGTTCGGCCTTTCCGAACGAGTTGGTTTACGGTCGGCAATGAAAAATACTCCTCTACACAGAATTCCGAATGTAAATTTTATTCATCCCCAGGGGGATAGCCCGAGACGAATGGACGGATAATAGCAAAATCAGGCCTCTCTGTCAAGATTTTTGACGCTTTTCAGGTCCCCTCGGCCCTCAGACGTCCGGGAGGACCTCCTCCTCTTCCTTATCGGGGAGGAGCGGCTGCATCTCTTCCTTGAGCTCGACGTTGCGGTAGTGCTTGTACCCGGTGCCGGCCGGGATGAGCCGCCCCATGATGATGTTCTCCTTGAGGCGCCGGAGGTAATCGACCTTGCCGTACAGGCTGGCCTCGGTCAGGACCCGGGTCGTCTCCTGGAAGGAAGCGGCCGAGATGAAGCTGTCCGTGCTCAGGGCGCTCTTGGTGATCCCCAGGAGCAGCGGCCGGGCCTTGGCCGGCTTGCCGCCCTTCTTCATGATCTTCTCGTTCTCCGACTGGAAGACGAACTTGTCGACCTGCTCGTCGACCAGGAAGTCGGTGTCCCCGACCTCCTCGACCTTGACCCAGCGGAGCATCATCCGGATGATCGTCTCGATATGCTTGTCGTTGATGGCGACGCCCTGGAGCCGGTAGACCGCCTGGACCTCCTTGAGGAGGTACTCGGCCAGCTCCTTCTCCCCGAGGACCCGGAGGATGTCGTGGGGATTGACCGGCCCGTCCATGAGGGCGTCGCCGGCCCGGATGCGCTCCCCGTCGGAGACGCTCAGATGGGCGCCCTTGGGGATGAGGTATTCCTTCTCTCCGCCGCGCTCGTTCTTGACGGTGATCTTGCGGTAACCGCGGACGAGACCGCCGATCTGGACGGTCCCGTCGATCTCCGAGATGACGGCCGGCAGCTTCGGCCGCCGGGCCTCGAACAGCTCCTCGGCCCGGGGCAGGCCGCCCGTGATGTCCTTGGTGCGGGCCGCCTCGCGGGGGATCTTGGCCATGACTTCGCCGGCGAAGACCCGGGCTTCGTCCTTGATCTCGAGGTTGGCCCCCGAGGGCAGGAAGTATTTCCTCAGGACGACGGGCCGGCCCTTGTCGTCGACCCTCTTGGCGTCGAGGATCTCGATCTGGGGCTGGAGCTTCTCGTCCTTGGGATCGATGATGACCTGGGTGATGAGGCCCGTGAACTCGTCCTGGACCTCCTCCATGCTGATGCCCAGGACGACGTCGTGGAAGCGGACGGTCCCCGTCTCCTCGGTCAGGATGTAGGTGTTGAAGGGGTCCCACTCGGCGAAGGCCTGGCGGGACTTGACCTCCTGGCCCTCCGGGACGAGGATCCGGGCGCCGTAGGGCACCTGGTAATGCTCGACCTCGCGGCCGCGGTGGTCGAGGACGGCGATGTTGGCGCTCCGGTTGACGACGATGAGCGCGCCGTCCTTGTTGGTGACCGACTTGAGGTTGTTGAACTTGAGGAGGCCCTCGTTCTTGGCCTCGATCTTGGACCGCTCGGCGCCGCCCATGGCGATGCCGCCGACGTGGAAGGTCCGCATGGTCAGCTGGGTGCCCGGCTCGCCGATCGACTGGGCCGCGACGATGCCGCAGGCCTCGCCCAGCTCGACCATCTTGCCCGAGGCCGGCGAGCGGCCGTAGCAGAGCTGACAGATGCCCCGCTTGGACTCGCAGCTCAGGACCGAGCGGATCTTGACCCGCTCGATGCCCAGGTTCTGGTACTCCTGGGCGACCTTCTCGGTGATCTCCTCGTTCATGTCGACGATCGTCTCGCCGGTGTCGGGGTGGACGACCCGCTCGAGGGCGATCCGGCCGACGATCCGGTCGATGAAGGGCTCGATGATCTCGCCGTTCTCGACGATGGCCGAGACGTTGATGCCCTTGAGCGTGCCGCAGTCGTGCTCGTCGACCACGACCTCCTGGCAGACGTCGACGAGCTTGCGGGTGAGGTAGCCGGAATTGGCCGTCTTGAGGGCCGTATCGGCCAAGCCCTTGCGGGCGCCGTGGGTCGAGATGAAGTACTGGAGGACGTTCAGGCCCTCGCGCAGGTTGGCGACGATGGGCGTCTCCAGGATCTCGCCCGAGGGCTTTGACATCAGGCCGCGCATGCCCGCCAGCTGGCGGATCTGCTGCCTGTTGCCTCGGGACCCGGAGTCGGACATGACGTAGAGCGGGTTGAGCTCCTTGCCCTCGAGGCTGATCTTCTTCATCTCGTCGATCATGGCCTTGGAAACGCTCTCGGTGACCGTGCCCCAGATCTCGACGACGCGGTTGAAGCGTTCGCCCGAGGAGATGATCCCGTCCTGATACTGCTTCTCGATCCCCTGGACATCTCGTTCGGCTTTTTCGACGAGGGCTTTCTTCTCGCCGGGATGACGAAATCATCGATGCCCAGCGAGAACCCGGCCCGTGTGGCGTACTTGAAGCCGAGCTCCTTCATGGCGTCGAGGATGATGACCGTGGGCTTGAGGCCGGCCTTGAGGTAGGTGTAGAAGACCAGGTTCTCCATGCCCTTCTTGCGGATCATCCCGTTGACGAAGGGGAAGCCCTTGGGCAGGACGCCGTTGAAGATGATCCGGCCGGGCGTCGTCTCGACGAGCTCGTTCTTGAACTCCTGGACGGGGCAGGTCATGACGCCCTGGTCGTCGTAATACGTGGCCAGGTTCATGAACGGCCCGGAGAAGCGCAGCTTGATGATGCTCTGGAGCGAGATATCGCCGGACTCCAGGGCGAGGAGGGCCTCCTCGGGCCTGCCGAAGATGCGCCCCTCCCCCTTCTGGCCCTTTTTCTCCA
>CAWDSL010000001.1:0-3526 GCA_963805015.1 uncultured bacterium | reverse complement strand
AGCGTCTTGCCGCTCTCGGGCAGGCCGGCCTTCTTCAGCAGCAGCTTGATCTCCTTCTCGCTGGCCCCGTCGAAGACCGGGGTCGACATCCAGGTGCCGAGGGTCCGGGAGGCCCAGCCGGCGTGCGTCTCGAGGATCTGGCCGACGTTCATGCGGGACGGGACGCCGAGCGGGTTGAGGACGATCTCGACGGGCAGCCCGTCGGGCAGCCGGGGCATGTCCTCCTCGGGCACGATCTTGGCGACGATGCCCTTGTTGCCGTGGCGGCCGGAGACCTTGTCGCCGACCGACAGCTTCCGCTTCATGGCGATAAAGACCTTGATGGCCTGGATGACCCCGGGGGCCAGCTCGTCGCCCTTCTTGAGGTTGTCGACCTTGTCCTTGAAGACCGCGCGCAGGGCTTCGACCTGGCGCTTGGCCTTTTTGTCGAGGTCCTTGATCTCGCGGTCGCGGTCCTCGTCGTCGTTGAGCTTGAGCTTCTGGGCATCGTCGAAGTCCAGGCTTTCCAGGACCTTCTCGGTCAGCTTGGTCCCCTTCTCCAGGGTCTGTCCGCCGGCCTTCTGGCTCTTCTCGACGACCGAGCCCTTGAGCAGGGCCCGGACCTTCTCCCACTTCTCGTTCTCCAGGATCTCGATCTCGGCGTCGAGGTCGCGCTTGAGGGTCGCGATCTCGTCCTTCTCGATGGCCTTGGCCCGCGGCCCCTTCTCGATGCCGCGGCGGGAGAAGATGCGGACGTCGATGATCGTGCCTTCGACGCCGGGCGAGCAGTAGAGGGAGGCGTCCTTGACGTCGAGGGCCTTCTCGCCGAAGATCGCCTTGAGCAGCTTCTCTTCCGGCGACAGCTGGGTCTCCCCCTTCGGGGCGACCTTGCCGACGAGGATGTCGCCCGACTTGACGTGGGCGCCGATGCGGACGATGCCGTTCTCGTCGAGGTTGCGGAGCAAATTCTCGGGGACGTTGGGGATATCGCGGGTGATCTCCTCGGGGCCGAGCTTGGTGTCGCGGGCCTCGATGGTCTCTTCGACGATGTGGAGCGAGGTGAAGATGTCCTGCTTGATGAGCTTTTCGCTGACGATGATGGCGTCCTCGAAGTTATAGCCGCGCCAGGGCATGAAGGCGCAGAGGACGTTGCGGCCGAGGGCCAGCTCGCCGCCGTCCGTACAGGAGCTGTCGGCCAGCACCTGGCCGCGGGAGACCTTGTCCCCCTTCCGGACGATGGGCCGGTGATTGGTCGAGGTGTTCTGGTTGGTCCGCAGGAACTTGACCAGCGGGTAGAGGTCCGTGCCGACGTCCCAGCTGCGGCCGGCCTCCTTCTCGTCCACCCGGATGATGATCCGCTCGGCGTCGACGAACTCGACGACGCCGGCCCGGCGGCAGACGACGACGTCGCCGGAGCCCTCGGCGACCAGTCCCTCGATGCCCGTGCCGATGAGGGGGGCCTCCGGCCGGATGAGGGGCACGGCCTGGCGCTGCATGTTCGAGCCCATCAGGGCCCGGTTGGCGTCGTCGTGCTCGAGGAACGGGATGAGGGCGGCGGACAGGGAGACGAGCTGTTTCGGGGAGACGTCGATGTAGTGGATCTGCTCGCGGGGGATGTTCTTGAAGTTGCCGCGCTCGCGGGCGCTGACGAGGTCGTTCTGGAACCGGCCGCGCTCGTCGACCGGGGCGTTGGCCTGGGCGATGTTGTGCTTCTCTTCCTCCCAGGCGGTCAGGTAATAGCAGTAGGGCTCGACGGACGGCAGCTGCCGGGCCTTCTGTTCCTTGAGCTTGTCGACGGCCTTGGCCATCTCGTCCTTCTTGACGATGTCGCCGATCTTGTAGTCGCTCGTCCCGGGGTGGAGGACCTTGACGAAGTCGATGATCCGCCCGTTCTCGACCTTGCGGTAGGGCGTCTCGATGAAGCCGTACTCGTTGACCCGGGCGAAGCAGCTGAGCGAGGAGATGAGGCCGATGTTCGGGCCTTCCGGCGTCTCGACCGGGCAGATCCGGCCGTAGTGCGAGGTCTGGATGTCGCGGACCTCGAAGCCGGCCCGCTCGCGGCTGAGGCCGCCGGGGCCGAGGGCCGAGAGGCGGCGCTTGTGCGTGATCTCGGCCAGGGCGTTGATCTGGTCCATGAACTGGGAGAGCTGCGAGCTGCCGAAGAACTCCTTGAGCGCGGCGATGACCGGCTTGGAGTTGATGAGGTCCTGGGGCATGGCCGCCGCCAGGTCCGCGGTGATGGTCATCTTCTCCTTGATCGTCCGCTCCATCCGGGTCAGGCCGATGCGGAAGGCGTTCTCGACGAGCTCGCCGACCGACCGGACCCGGCGGTTGCCGAGGTGGTCGATGTCGTCGACCATCCCCTCGCCGAAGCGGAGGTTGAGGAGGTACTTGAGGACCTCGACGTAGTCCTTGGGGGCCAGCGTCTTGTCCTCGAGGGCCGTCTCCAGGCCGAGCTTGATGTTGTACTTGAGCCGGCCGATGCGGGAGAAGTTGTACTTCTGGGGATTGAAGAACAGGCCGTGGAAGAGATTGTGGGCGCTCTCCTGGGTGTGGGGCTCGCCCGGCCTCAGCTTGCGGTAGATCTCGCCGAGGGCCTGGGGCTGGTCCTTGCGGAGGTCCTTCTTGAGCGTCGTGCTCCAGATGAGCCCGGCCCGGTCGTCCTCGGGGTAGAAGACCTCGAAGGGCTCTCCCCGGCCGGCCAGGAGGTCCAGGTGCATCTCCTCGATGGGCTCGTTGACCCGGACCTTGCCCTTGATCCCGACCAGGCTGTAGGCGCCCAGGAGCTCCTTCTTCAGGAGCGGAACGCGCGTGACGCCGGCGGCCTTGAGCGCGGCCAGGACCTCGGGGGTGATCTTCTTCTTGGCCGGCGCCAGGACCTTGCGGCCCTTGGCGTCGGTGACGTCGTCGGCCGGGGACTTCCCGACCAGGCTGTCCGAGACCTCCCAGAACAGCTTCCCGTCCTCGGCGACGACCTTGTAGACCCTATGGAAGAGCTTGAGGATATCCTCGTCCGTGCCGAAGCCCAGGGCCCGGAGGAAGACGCTGGCCAGGAACTTTTTCTTGCGGTCGAGGCGGACCCAGATCAGGTTCTTGGCGTCGTGCTCGAACTCGACCCAGGCGCCGCGGTACGGGATGATCTTGGCGATGAAGAAACCCTTGGACTCGGCCTGGCGGAAGAACACGCCGGGCGAGCGCTGGAGCTGGCTGACGACGACGCGCTCGATGCCGTTGAAGATGAACGTGCCCTTCTCGGTCATGAGCGGGATGTCGCCGAAATAGACTTCCTGCTGCTTGATGTGCTTGAGCCGCTTGGCCTTGGTCGTGGGGTCCTTCTCCCAGGACACGAGCTGGACCTTGAGCTTGAGAGGGATGGAGTAGGTGTAGCCCTTCTGGATGCACTCCATCGGGGTGTACTTGATCTTGAGCCCGACGCGGTCGCCGCAGTGCTCGCAGAGCGGGATCTCGACCTTGCGGGCCGCGCCGCAGAAGGGGCAGACTTCCTTCTCGGTGAGCTCCATGCCCGCGGGCAGGAGCGTCTGGCAGG